>DAMBNU010000016.1:0-104650 GCA_032064305.1 Pseudomonas sp.
ATAACGAAACGCCTGCGGCCCCATCACCAGCTGCGACTCGAGCAAGCCGATAGGCGATGCTAGGAATCGGTTCGCAGGTTGCGGGGGCGCATAGGATGTCGTTCTCGGCCCGCTTGGAGGCTGCTGCCGAACTGACAAATACAACCGATCCTTTAAGGTCACGATTCTGCTTGGACGGTGCAATGACCCGTCCATTGCGGAGGAGCGACTGCATCCCTTGCTGCCAAGCAAGGCAGTCTGACCCACGAGGCGTGGCTGGTGCGTATACAACACCAAGCACCGGTTCTCCTTCATCCAGAAGCCCAACCGAGACTGCAGAGCCAGATCGTCCAGCGAGGAAGTCTGCAGTTCCATCATTGGGGTCAACAACCCAACAATAACGATGCCCTGTCTGATGGCGCCCGGTCTCTTCTCCTACGAAATCGCAGTTAAGAATCTGCTCAAGACCTCGACGCAGCATCACCTCGATCTCGGCATCGACCTCTGCCTTGTAGCCACTTCCACGCGGCCCACCCGGCCTTTGAAGCTCAGCGAGGGTGAAAGCTCCAGCTTCAATAACCAGGTCGACAACTCGGTAGATGATCCCGGTTTCGAGCATTAGATTTCATCTCTGGGTGAGATTCGACCAAAGCTGTCCAGATCCTCCTGAACGTCATCAAACATTGTGTGCACAAGCCGTTCGCGGCGAAGACCTGAAAGGCATCGAGCGAAACATCCAGAGCAAAGTACGACTTTGTAGCCTTCCCCAGAGTAGAGCGGACTCGAGACAAGAGCGCCACACGGCAAGTCCTTGGTGCTCACGACAGGAGCATCGCAGACACTACAGAGTTGAATTGGTGTGCTCATAGTGCGTTCACTCGCTGTATGGGAGGCCAGTCTCAAGCTCTCTGTAATGCCGCCTTCAGGAGCCCTGAGAACTATCCCGAATGGGTGTAAGCACTAAATCCTTACCGACAAGCTCGAGGTTTAGCTTGTCTCCAATGCACAAATCCATTGCCTCAAGTACCTCTGGAGGAATCTCCACGATCAAGTCGCCGCTACCATCACCTGCGTCGTGGCAAACCGCAGTCCTATTCGTGTCGCTCATGCGTGGCCTCCGATTTACGGGCGGATGCTATAGACGATGTCATCGCGCACTTTCTTGTGGCGACCAACGCCAAGTAGGACGTAGATGGTGCTCCTGGTCTCGAAAAAGCCATCGCCTTCATACCTCAGCTGCAGGGAGCTCCTCACCCAATAACCCGGTGGAAAACGTCCAGCTGAGTCTTCGACTACTTCATTAGCATGGATAAGCCGAGCTACGAATCCATCAGCTTCAATTTGCTGGCGCGCTTCATCGGAGATATCTAACTCGACGAGAGTCCATTTCTTGACTAGGCAGTACTGCTTACCGGGGTTTCTCCGATGTAACTCCTGAAGAATTTCGTCTCGACTCAAATCAGTGCCGTTGATTGCGGGCGCTATTCCCCATAGAAAATCTGCGATTTCGACGGCTTTTTGACTTTCACTAATGTCCAGAAACTCGAGCTTCATGGCGTATCTCGTGTGATTTGCACGGCATCTAGTGAAGCTGTCTGGATGTCAAAACAATGCTCAACTTCCTCAAACGCTGAAGTGCCATAAGCGAGGGGAGTCCAACGTGCCGCTTGAAGGTAACCACCACGTAAAGTGAGTTGACTGTTTTTATGAGCCATCGGTCATCGCTGCGGCGCAGGCCGATGATGTCAGATGTTCGTATGAGATGGCCGTCAGCAAACCGCCCCGTACTTTCTCTTCGGGCATGCTGATAGCTGATCCCAACAGCAGCATTTGCGATGACAAATGCATCAACCAGAAAGCCCGTTATGGGAACCGGATAGTTAGCCCTCAAAGCATGTGCCAGCTGTCGTTCTGCATAAGACGAAATTGACCGGCTGGTCTCTGGAATCAAGATCGTGCTCAACATAGGACACTGCGTCAGCTGAGGTTTGTGTAATACACGGTTTGCTGGTTTGTCAGCTCCAGAATTTCAGCTGGCGTCCGCGAAGGGTCGTAGTAGTTCTTACCTTCATGCGTCACATAGATATGGATCAGCTCGTTGT
The DNA here is from genome assembly GCA_032064305.1 of Pseudomonas sp. Taxonomy (GTDB): domain Bacteria; phylum Pseudomonadota; class Gammaproteobacteria; order Pseudomonadales; family Pseudomonadaceae; genus Stutzerimonas. Next base: position 2,082 of record DAMBNU010000016.1, read on the forward strand.
CGGCTGATCTGGCTATGTCAATTTGTCTGATAGGTTCGAGCTGCCACCGTCCCGCGCCGTTCATCCACGCTGGACTCATTAACTGGAGCTCGCTGATACGTGCACCAGGCCCTTTCAAATTCGCCATTTCCAGGAACGTCGGCAGGTCATTGGGCATGACTGTCTTCGCGTACTCAACGCCGCCCTCAGTCACCTTCACCGTTGCGTGGAGCCACGGGCTCGCAATTTCACGCTCAACGAGCCTCCAGTGATGATGGTCGGGCCCGAACACGGGCGCCAGGTTGTAATAGGCGCTCTCGTGGGTTTTGAACATTAGACAGCTCCAGATAATGAGTGCAATACCTTGTAGTGCTATTGCATGCATTCTGGCTCCATCCTTCCTTTTCTGCAATGGGAAGATTGGGATGGATTTCAGGCAGGCACTGGGCATGAGCTTGCGGAGAGTTCGCAAGTCCCGTGGGCTCACGCAGGAGGCGTTCTCGTCCGTCAGCAGCCGGACACATATGTCGGAGCTAGAGCGAGGAGTGATAGGGATTACGGTCGAGAAGCTAATAGAGATCGCTGAAGTTATGGGCGTTCACCCCCTCACAGTCTTACTCGACTCGTTCAGTAGCTACGAAGCGGTAGCTCCAGAGAGACTTTTGCAACAAATTGCCCATGAACACAATGAAATTGGAAGCTACAGGTCGAATGAGGCTGGAGCATAGATGTTATGTCTTTAACCCTCTGGGCCTCCGGCACGCCCTGCACTTGTTATGAACGCGGAACCAGAGGCCAGGCGCTTCGCTAAGAGCAAAGGAACAAAACAGCTTTCAAATTCAACACTTGTGTGGCATTTAAAGGAATGATATTGTTTGAGCCAGTTATGGTTTCAGGCCTGATTATTGAGAGCCGGCTAGCCTACCTTTTCCGGACGGACAGTATGCTTCCGAGGGATTTGCATACCACATAAGGGTTCGAGTCCGTGTGGGCCCACCACCTTTAAAGCCGCGCACTGCGCGGCTTTTTCGTTTGCCTTGCCGCCGTCCGCTGCAAAGACCTCCTGTGAGGCGGCGGTACGATCAGCCATATAAATAGCAAAATCGCATATAAACCTGAATAAACGTTCCTAGACTCTCTAAGGGCTCACCCCTATCGTTCGCGCGTGGCCGCTGTGTTGGGCCGGTCGTTAGGCCACGTTAAGGACGTTCATGCTCTCCGATTCCCTGCCGCTGCTGTTCGTCTGCGCCTTGCTGCTCTGGGTGCTGGTGTCTTTCGTGCGGGAGACCTGGAGCCCGGACATTGTGGTGGCGATTGCGGTGGCGGTGTTGATCGCCAGCCAGTTGCTGACTCCGGCAGAGGTGCTTGGTGTGTTGTCCAACTCCGCCCCCGTCACCATTGCCTGCATGTTCGTTATCTCCGCCGCGCTGGAGCGTACCGGCTGCATTGATGCGCTGGGCAACTGGTTGGGTGGGCTGGTCGGCACCAGCCCGACCCGCGTGCTCGGCGGGCTGACGATTACTGCGCTGGTCATTTCGGCCTTTCTCAACAACACGCCGGTAGTAGCGATCCTGACACCAGTGGCCATTTCCCTGGCAACGCGGGCCGGCACCACGCCATCGAAGCTGCTGATTCCGCTGTCCTACGCCACCATCCTGGGCGGCACGCTGACGATGATCGGCACCTCGACCAACATTCTGGTCGACGGGGTGGCCCGTAAGGCTGGGCTTGCCCCGTTCGGCATGTTCGAGATTACCGGTGCGGCGCTGGTACTCGCTGCGGCGGGGATGCTGTACATGCTGACCATCGGCAAGCGGTTGCTGCCGGAGCGTGACACCTTGTCCAAGTTGCTCGGCCCGAGACTTGATCGCACTTTTATGAGTGAACTCCGGGTGCCGCAGGGATCGCCGGTGATCGGCAAGAGCATTGCCGAGGCCAATCTCAACGGCAGCAGCGGTTTGCAGGTGCTGCAGATCGACCGCGGCACGCACTTGCACAGCCGACCCGAGCAGGATTTCACCTTGCTGGCCGGCGACGTGCTGGTGATCCATGGCCAGGTGAAGGACGTGGTCGAGCTGCGCGGCAGCGGCCATCTGACCTTCAACCGCGGCGATGCCTTCGAAACCATCAGCAGCGAGAATGAAGTGCTCGCCGAGGCCATCGTTGGCCGCAATTCTCGCTACAGCCACCGGCCGATGCGCGATCTCGACCTCAGCGCCCGCTACGGCATCAACGTGCTGGCCGTGCATCGCCAGGACGAGAATATTCAGGGCAACCTCGACGACTTCCAGCTGCAATTCGGCGATGTGATGCTGGTCGAAGGCACGCCTGGGCAGATCAAACGGTTCGCCGACAACGGCGAACTGATCAGCCTCAACGCCGTACAGGAACGTGCGTATCGCCGGGACAAGGCACCGATCGCCATCGGCACCACGCTGATGGTGATGCTGCTGGCGGCGTTCGGCGTGATGCCGATCGAAGGCCTCGCGATCATCGGCGCCGCAGCGGTGCTGGCGACCCGTTGCCTGGATGTCGAAGATGCTTACAAGGCTGTGGACTGGAAGATCCTCAGCCTGATCTTTGGCATGCTCGCCATCAGCGTTGCGATGAACAAGGTCGGGCTGGTCGAGCTGATTGTCTCGAGCGTGGTGGACCTGACGCCCTGGGCCGGCCCGCTGTTCATGCTCTCGTTTATCTATCTGTTCACCTCGGTCCTTACCGAGATCCTGTCCAACAATGCCGTCGCGGTGCTGGTCACCCCAATCGCAATCGGCCTTGCTCAGCAGTTGGGTATCGATGCGCGAGCCTTTGTCGTCGCGGTGATGTTCGCGGCCAGCGCCAGCTTCGCCACGCCGATCGGCTACCAGACCAACACCTTCGTCTACAACGCCGGAGGCTATCGCTTCGCGGACTTCCTCAAGGTCGGCATCCCGTTGAACCTGTTGCTGTGGGTCGTCGCAACGCTGGTCATTCCCTGGTTCTGGCCGCTCACACCGCTTTGATAGCGGCGCTTGCCCTGGATCATTGACCGGTTCGGTGTTCAGTTTCATGCTCTCGGCCTTTGCCCGGAATAACAACAAGGAGCGCCTCATGAAGCGGGAAACCCTCGCCGTCCACGCCGGTTACAGCCCGGACCCAACCACTCGCGCGGTGGCCGTGCCGATCTACCAGACCACCTCCTATGCGTTCGACGACACCCAGCACGGTGCCGACCTGTTCGACCTGAAGGTGCCGGGCAACATCTATACGCGCATCATGAACCCCACCACCGACGTGCTCGAGCAGCGCGTCGCGGCACTGGAAGGCGGTGTGGCGGCATTGGCTGTGGCCTCGGGCATGGCGGCGATCACCTATGCCATCCAGACTATCGCCGAAGTGGGCGACAACATCGTCTCGGTAGCGAAGCTCTACGGCGGCACTTTCAACCTTTTCGCTCACACGCTGCCGCGCCAGGGCATCGAGGTGCGTTTCGCCGCCCATAACGACATCGCCGCGCTCGAGGCACTGATCGACAACAAGACCAAGGCGGTCTTCTGTGAGTCCATCGGCAACCCGGCGGGCAACATCATCGATATTCAGGCACTGGCTGACGCAGCGCACCGCCACGGTGTGCCCCTGATCGTCGACAACACCGTTGCCACGCCGATGCTCTGCCGGCCAATCGAACATGGCGCCGACATCGTCGTGCATTCGCTGACCAAGTACATGGGCGGTCATGGCACCAGCATTGGCGGCATCGTGGTCGACTCAGGGAAGTTCCCCTGGGCGCAGCACAAGGCGCGCTTCGCGCTGCTGAACACGCCTGACGTCTCCTATCACGGCGTCACCTACACCGAGGCATTCGGCCCCGCCGCTTTCATCGGCCGCTGCCGAGTGGTGCCGCTGCGCAACATGGGCGCGGCGATTTCGCCGTTCAATTCGTTCCTGATTCTGCAAGGGCTGGAGACGCTGGCGCTGCGCATGGAGCGCCACTGCGAGAATGCCTTGAAGGTTGCCGAGTTCCTCCAGGCACACCCGCAGGTGGCGTGGGTCAAATATGCCGGGCTGGCCGATCATCCGGAGCATGAATTGGCGCGCCGTTATATGGGTGGCACGCCAGCATCGATTCTCTGCTTTGGCATCGAAGGCGGCATGGAGGCCGGGGCGCGCTTCATCGATGCGCTCAAGCTGATCGTACGGCTGGTCAACATCGGCGACGCCAAGTCGCTGGCCTGCCACCCGGCCAGCACGACGCATCGTCAGCTGAATGCCGAAGAACTCGCCCGAGCTGGGGTCTCCAAGGACCTGATCCGTCTGTCCATCGGCATCGAGCACATCGATGACATCCTCGCCGACCTGACCCAGGCTCTGGACGCAGCGAAGGGCTAAGGCCAGCAACGCCGCTTCGCCGCCACGGCTTGATATCGGCCAGCGAGGCTCCACATTACTGCGACAGACCGCTGTGGAGCCTCGCCATGACCGACTCGCTGATCATCCCCTGCGCACACTGCGCCAGCCTCAACCGCATCCCTGCCGACCGGCTGCATGACGCGCCGCGGTGTGGCCGTTGCAAGGCCGACGTGTTACCTGCCAAGCCGTTCGAGCTCACGCAGGGACAGTTTTCCGAACAGATACGCGGTGACCTACCGGTACTGGTGGACGTGTGGGCCAGCTGGTGCGGCCCTTGCCAAAGTTTTGCCCCGGTTTTCGCCCAGGCCGCCGAGCAGCTGCACGGACGCTGCCGCTTCGCCAAACTGGACAGCGAGGCGAATCAGCAATTGTCCGGCCAGCTCGGCATTCGTTCGATTCCTAGCCTGATCCTGTTCAAGGGCGGTCGCGAGGTGGCCCGCCAGAGCGGTGCCATGCCCCTGCCGCAACTGCTCGACTGGCTCAGGCAACAGGCTGTGGGGACCTGAGCGAGCCGCCATGACCCCAGCCGCGCCGGACCGAGACAACCAAATGGTCGATTCGGTTCCGGATTTGCGTACCTCTTATCAGGATATTTCAACCAACGTTTGCCTCGAATTGGGCGCGCTTGGATAATGCCCGCACTTTCACGGCGGAAATTTACCGATAGTCGCTGCACAGGGACGTCGACACGCCAATAACAAAGGCTCAAGAAGAGCCGGTGAGTTCTAGCGTGATCCAATTCGATATCGATCAATGGCAGGCCTGGGCTCCGGGTCTGGCAAACCCTGCCGACTGGGCGGCCTGGGCCGAGGCGCCGTTTCGCGTCGAGGCCGGCGACCAGATGCCGGATGTCGCGTTTCTGCCGCCCATGCAACGCCGACGCTTGAGCCGGCTGGCGCGCATGGCGTTCGCCGTGGCCACGCCATTGGCCGAGGGCCGGCCATCGATGCCGCTGGTATACGCCTCGCGTCATGGGGAAACCCCGCGCACCTTTGCCATCCTCAACGACCTGGCACGCCAGGAGCCGTTGTCCCCGACCCAGTTCAGCCTGTCCGTTCACAACGCGATCATCGGGCTCTGGTCGATCCTGCAGCAGGACACCAGCGAGATGACCGCCCTCGCCGCTGAAGGCGATGGCCTCGAGCACGCGGTACTGGAGGCCGGCCTGCTGCTGGCCGAAGGCGCCCCCGCCGTGCTGGTGGTGATCGCCGAAGACCAGCCGCCAGCCGCCTATGAACCCTGGATCGATGATGTGCAGTTTCCCTACGCGGTCGCCTTGCTGATCAAGCCGGGCAACGCATGGCAGTTGAGCCTCGAAGCCGGCGAGCCGGCCCAAACCTCGACCTGGCCGCACGCACTGGACCTGGTCCGCATGTTGCTCAACGGCGAGCCCAGCCGCCAACATCACTGGAAAAGACGCCGATGGAACTGGCAGCAGAACCACTGAACAGTCACCGCAGCGCGCCCTGGGCATGGCGCCTCGTGGCCACTGCGCTGTCCTTCGCCCTGTTCGGGGTCGGCGGTCTGTGCCTGCGCCTGGTCGTTTTCCCGCTGCTCTCGCTGCTGCCTGGCGACGCTACCCGCCAGCGCCGTCGCGCTCGCCAAACAGTCAGCCGGCTGTTCTGGCTGTTCGTCCAGTTCATGTATCGCAGCGGAGTGTTTACTTACAGCGTGAGCGGTGCCGAACGGCTCGGTCGCCCCGGTCAACTGGTCATCGCCAACCACCCTTCACTGATCGATGTGGTGGTGCTGATCGGCCTGATCCGCGATGCCAACTGCGTGGTCAAGCAGAGCCTATGGGATAACCCCTTCACCCGTGGCCCCATCCGTGCCGCGCAGTACATCAGCAACAATGGCAGCGCCGAGATGCTCGACGATGCCGCCCGTGCGCTGCAGCAAGGGCAAACGCTGATCATCTTTCCGGAGGGCACCCGCACCACGCCCGGCCAGCCCCCGCAGTTTCACCGCGGCGCGGCGTCCATTGCCTTGCGTGGCGCCGCCATGGTGACACCGGTGGTCATCAGCGTGACGCCCACGACCCTGACCAAGGCCGAGCCTTGGTACCGCATCCCGGCGCGTCGATTCCATTTCCACCTGCGAGTCGGGGACGACATCGACCCGCAGGCGTTTAACGCGCTCGGCGCTGCCCCCATCGCCTCGCGGCGCCTCAACGACCACCTGCATCAGCATTTCATAAAGGAGCTGGCACTCGATGAGCCAACTGCAGCTTGAGATCAGGCAACTGATCATCGACGCCCTGGGTCTGGAAGACCTGACACCGGACGACATCGCCGTCGACCAACCACTGTTCGGGGACGGGCTGGGGCTCGACTCGGTCGACGCGCTGGAGCTGGGCCTGGCGATCCAGAAACGCTTCGGCATCAAGATCGATGCCGACGCCAAGGACACCCGCAAACATTTCGCCAGCGTCGAAAGCCTGGCCGCCTACGTCAACGCCCAACGCGCCGCCGCCTGAGGAGGAGTCCTACGTGAACAGCCGCAACGAAATCTTCCAGACGCTGCGCGATGCGCTGGTTGAACTCTTCGAACTGGAGCCTTCGCGCATCAGTCTGGACGCCAACCTGTACCAGGATCTGGAAATCGACAGCATCGACGCGGTCGACCTGATCGACCATATCAAGCGCCAAACCGGCAAGAAGATTGCCGCCGAGGAATTCAAGTCGGTACGCACCGTCGGCGATGTGGTCGAGGCTGTCCACCGCCTGGTCAACCCCGAAGTAGCCTGACCCCAACCGACGGCACCGGCCCGCCTGCTGCAGACCGCAACCAGCCATGCCCGTCAGATTCGGATATCGCAATGCATGCATCCTCACCCGCAGGTAAGGCCACCCGCGGCCGCCTGATTGGGCTTGGCCTATTGCTGGTCGGCCTGGCCTACCCGTTCGTGGTCTACGCCAGCATGGGCCAGCTCTCGCCGCGGCTGTTCGCGTTGCTGCTGGGCGGCATCTGGCTGGCCCGCACGCTCAGTGGCCACCAGACCAGGCTGAGCCGCGCCATGGCGGCGGCGGCCCTGCTGTTCTGCCTGTTGCTGGGGTTGGCCAACAGCGCGTCCCTGCTGCTCTGGTATCCGGTCCTGATCAATCTGGCGCTGCTGGGCCTGTTCGCCAGCAGCTTGTACAAGGGCATGCCAATCGTCGAGCGGCTTGCGCGACTGAGCGAACCCGACCTTCCGGAGGCCGCCATTGGTTACACACGCAATGTCACCTGGCTGTGGGTGGGGTTTTTCATGGTCAATGGCAGCATTACCACCGTCCTGGCGCTGTGGGCGCCGCTCAGCTGGTGGACCCTGTACAGCGGGCTGATCGCCTATCTGCTGATGGGGCTGCTGTTCGCAGGGGAATGGCTGGTCCGCCGGCGCGTCAGGAATGCCGCATGAACTGGATTGCCCTGGAGTGTCTGCTCGAACGCCCACAGGCGGATCGCCTGGTCGCCCTGCAGCCGGCCCTGGACCATGAAGCCCTGCGCACGCGCGCCCTTGGCCTGGCCGCCGGCCTGCAGCATCGAGGCGTGCGCCGTATCGCCGTGCACCTGCAGGACGCCGCCGAGCTGGCCGTGGTCCTGCTCGGCGCCTGGCGAGCCCAGGTCGAGGTGCTGCTACCGGCAGATCTGCAACCGGCCACCCGTGCGCGCCTGGCCGGCACCGTCGAGCTCTGGCTTACCGATGCCTCAGGCGATACGCCGCTGGACGCCCTCCTGGTCGATCCGCTGGACGGCGCCCGCCTGGATCTCGACCAATGTCGCCTGCTGCTCTGCACATCCGGATCAAGCGGCGAGCCGAAACTCATCGAGAAGCGGCTGCGCCAGCTGGCCAACGAAGTGAGCACGCTCGAACAGCTCTGGGGCGCTGAGCTGGGTGCGGCCCGCGTGATCGGCAGCGTCGCCGTACAGCATATTTACGGGCTGCTGTTCCGCGTCCTCTGGCCGCTCTGCGCGGGACGGCCCTTCCTGCGTCAGGCACAGCCATTTTCCGAAGACCTGCAACGCGCCAGCCGCGACCAGAAACATTTTTGCTGGGTGACCAGCCCAGCGCTGCTCAAACGCATGGGCGACAACCTGGACTGGCCTGCGCTGCGCGACGTGCGCCGGGTGTTCTCCTCCGGCGGTGCGCTGGAGCCGACCGCAGCCGAGCACCTGGCGCAGCGCCTGGGTCAGTTTCCCACCGAGGTCTACGGTAGCTCCGAAACCGGCGGCATCGCTTGGCGCCGGGGCCTGGCGCCCTGGCAGCCTTTTGCCGGCGTCACGCTCAGCCAGGACGACCGCGGCGCCCTGCGGGTGTCCTCGCCCTGCCTACCGGCCGGCCATGTCGAACAGACCGCCGACGCCGTGCGTATCGGGACCGATGGCCGGTTCGAACTGTTGGGGCGACTGGACCGCATCGTCAAGCTCGAGGAGAAGCGGATATCCCTGCCCATGCTCGAAAGCGCACTGGCGGAGCACCCCTTTGTCGCCGAAGCTCGCCTTGGTGTCATTCACGAACAGCGTGCCTACCTCGGCGGGCTGGTTGCACTGAGTCCGGCCGGCCTGCATGCGTTGCGCAACGGTGGTCGCCGCGCACTGACTGACACGCTGCGCCGGCACCTTGCCACCCATTGCGAAGCCCTGGCGCTGCCGCGTCGCTGGCGGCTGGTACAGCGCTTGCCGTTCGACAGCCAGGGCAAGCTACCGCAAGCCCGAGTCGACGCCTGTTTGCAGGCTTCACGGCCACTGCAGCCGGAGCTTGTCCGCCAGCGCTTCGATGAAAACGAATGGCACGTGGAACTCGACATCCCACTCGACCTTGCGCACTTCTCCGGGCACTTCCCGCAGACCCCGGTGCTGCCCGGCGTCGTTCAGGTCGACTGGGCGCTCGGCCTGGCCCGGGAGCTGATCGATGAGCTGCCGCCGTGCTTTCGCGGCATGGAGGTCCTCAAGTTCCAACAGCTCGCCCGGCCTGGCGATCGGTTGCAGCTGACCCTGCGCTTCGACACCGAGCGCCGCAAGCTGCATTTCCATTACCGCAATGGCGGCGCGCCCTGCTCGTCCGGCCGCATCCTGCTTGGAGCCTTCCAATGACCGTGCTCGACCCGGCCCCCCATAGCTCCGTGCAACCCGCCACGTTCGAGCAGTTGCCCTTGGCCATCGAAGACGATTGGTTCAAGCCCTGCGCCGTGATCCCTGTCTACAACCATGAACGCACCCTGCCCGCCGTGGTCGCGGCGCTGCGCGCCGAAGCGCTGCCCTGCGTACTGGTCGACGACGGCTCGCGGCCTGCCGCCGCGGCCGTGATTGATCTGCTGGCTGAGGCAGCCGACGTGTATCTGGTGCGCCATTCGATTAACCAGGGCAAGGGCGGCGCCGTAAGCAGCGGACTGCGCGAGGCGGCGCGCCTGGGCTTCAGCCACGCGCTGCAGGTCGACGCCGATGGCCAGCACGACCTGGCCGCCGTCGCACTGTTTCTCGACCGGGCCTGCCAGGCGCCCGACGCCATCGTCTGCGGCTACCCCCGTTTCGATGCCAGTGTGCCCAGAGGGCGCCTGTATGCACGGTACCTCACTCACGTCTGGGTCTGGATCAACACCCTCTCACTGTCGATTCGCGATTCGATGTGCGGTTTCAGGGTCTACCCGCTCAACCCGACACTGGCGCTACTCGACGCCACCCGTCTGGGCAGGCGTATGGATTTCGACACCGAAATCCTGGTCCGCCTGCACTGGCGTCAGCAGCCGATGGTCTGGCTGCCGACCCGGGTGCACTACCCCACCGATGGGATTTCCCACTTCCGCTTGTGGCAGGACAACCTGTTGATCTCAGCCATGCACGCGCGCCTGTTCGGCGGCATGCTGCGCCGCGCGCCCATGTTGTTCTGGCGACGGTGGCACGGATGAGGGAGCGCGCCACCGGCAGCGCCCACTGGGCCGGCCACCGCGAACGCGGCAGCTTCGCCCTCATGAAGCTCACCGCCTGGGCCGTGCGCGTATTGGGGCGTCGCCCCATGGCGCCGATCCTGTACCTGATCGTGCTGTACTTCTATTTGTTCGGCAGCCGGGCTCGGCGCAGCGCCTGGACCTACCAGCGCTACCTGGCGCAGTGGAGTGGCCGCGCTGAACTCATGCCGAGCGCGGGGTCCGTCTACCGCCAGTTCACGACATTCGCCGACGCCTTGCTCGACAAACTCGACGTCTGGGGCGGCCGCCTGTCGCTGGAACGCCTGGTGTTGCACGATGAGGCCAACCTGCATGGCGAACTCCAGGCACCCCGAGGCCAGCTACTGGTCGGTTCGCATCTGGGGAACCTGGAAATCTGCCGCGCGCTGGCGGAGCTGGGCCGCAAGGTCAACCTGAACGTGCTGGTCCACACGCGTCACGCCGAGCGCTTCAACCGCCTGCTCGGCGAGTCGGGCGCCAGCCACCTGCGCCTGGTCCAGGTCAGTGAGCTGGACGCGGCCACCATGCTCGACCTGTCCCAGCGCCTCGACCGTGGGGAATGGCTGGCGATCGCCGGCGACCGTATTCCGCTTCACGGTGCACGCATTGCCACGGCCGACTTCCTGGGCCGGCCGGCCGACTTTCCGCAAGGTCCCTGGCTGCTGGCCGGGCTGCTGCAGTGCCCGGCGAACCTGTTGTTCTGCCTGAAGCAGGGCGATCGCTTCCATGTCTATCTGGAGCCTTTCGCCGAGCGCATCCAGTGGCGCCACCGGGAGCGTGAGGCGGTGGTGCAGCAATGGACGCAGCGCTACGCCGACCGCCTGGCGGCACGCTGCCTGCAGGCGCCGCTGCAATGGTTCAACTTCTATCCCTTCTGGAACACACAGGACCCGCGTCGTGACTGAGCCCGTGATATTTGGCGAAAATCTTCTGCGCATCGAGGATGTGCTGGCCGTGGCCCAGGGCCGCGCCCCGGCGCAGCTGCAGGACGACGCGGCGTTTCGCGAGCGCATCGCCCGCGGCGCGCGCTTTCTGGACACCCTGCTGGACCGCGAAGGCGTGATCTACGGCGTCACGACCGGCTATGGCGACTCCTGCGTGGTGGCGGTGCCGCTGTCGCAGGTCGAGGCGCTGCCGCGGCATCTATTCACCTTTCATGGTTGCGGCCTGGGCAAGCTGCTCGACGCCGAAGCCACCCGCGCCGTGCTCGCCGCGCGCCTGCGCTCGCTGACCCACGGCATGTCCGGTGTGCGTGTCGACTTGCTCGAGCGCATGCAGGCGTTTCTCGAGCACGACGTGCTGCCGCTGATTCCCGAAGAAGGCTCGGTGGGTGCGAGCGGCGACCTCACGCCGCTGTCGTATGTCGCCGCGACGCTGGCCGGCGAGCGCGAGGTCCTCTTTCGCGGCGAGCGCCGCAGCGCCGCGAAAGTGCATCGCCAGCTTGGCTGGACACCGCTGACCCTGCGCCCCAAGGAAGCCCTGGCGCTGATGAACGGCACCGCGGTGATGACCGGCCTCGCCTGCCTGGCCTACGCGCGCGCCGACTATCTGCTGAAGCTGGCGACCCGGATCACCGCGCTCAACGTGGTGGCGCTGCAGGGCAACCCGGAACATTTCGACGAGCGCCTGTTCGCCGCCAAGCCGCACCCGGGGCAGAACCAGGTCGCCGCCTGGATTCGCCAGGACCTGGCCATCGACGCGCCCGCTGCGCCCCTGCACCGCCTGCAGGATCGCTACTCGATCCGCTGCGCGCCGCACGTGCTCGGCGTGCTGGCCGACAGCCTGGGCCTGCTCCGGCAGTTCATCGAGACCGAACTGAACAGCGCCAATGACAACCCGATCATCGATGCCGACAATGAACGCGTGCTGCACGGCGGGCACTTCTATGGCGGGCATATCGCCTTCGCCATGGACAGCCTGAAGAACCTGGTGGCCAACGTCGCCGACCTGCTCGACCGACAACTCGCCCTGCTGGTGGACGCCCGCTACAACCACGGTCTGCCGAGCAACCTGTCCGGCGCGCCGGCCGCCACCGCCATGATCAACCACGGCTTCAAGGCGGTACAGATCGGCGCCAGCGCCTGGACCGCCGAGGCGCTAAAGAACAGCCTGCCGGCGAGCGTGTTTTCGCGCTCCACCGAATGCCACAACCAGGACAAGGTCAGCATGGGCACCATTGCCGCCCGCGACGCGCTGCGCAGCCTGGAGCTGGCCGAGCAGGTCGCCGCTGCGACCCTGCTTGCCGCCAACCAGGGCGTCTGGTTGCGCCAGCGCCAGCCCGGTGCACGCCCCTTGCCGGCGCCGCTGGCACAGATGCACGCAGCCCTGGCCGAGCGCTTTGCGCCGCTGATCGAGGACCGCGCGCTGGAAGCTGAACTGCGCCTGTGCCTGGAGCACATCCGCGCGCAACACTGGGGGCTCTATGCGTAAGGAAGGCGTGCTGCAAGTCGAGGTCGACATCCTCGTGCCGTTTTTCGATGTCGACTCGATGGACATCGTCTGGCACGGGCATTACGTCAAATATTTCGAGATCGCCCGTTGTGCGCTGCTCGAGCGCATCGGCCACAACTACGTGCAGATGCGCGACGCCGGCTTTGCCTGGCCGATCATCGACATCCAGCTGCGCTACATCCGTGGCGCGCGGTTCAACCAGCGCCTGCGGGTGCGTGCCGATCTGATCGAGTGGGAAAACCGGCTGAAGATCCACTACCTGATCAGCGATGCCGACACAGGCGAGCGCATGACCCGCGGCAGCAGCGTGCAGGTGGCGGTGGAGATCGCCACCCGCGAAATGCTGCTGGCCTCGCCAGCAGTGTTCGTCGACGCCGTCGAGCGCGCCCTGTCATGACGCGCCCGTGGCGTACCGCCTTGCTGTGGCTCGGTGCGCTCCTGGCGACCACCGGCGCCCAGGCGTTCGACCTGCAGCAGCTCGACCGACAACTGAGCCAGCCGGCGGTGGTTCGCGGTGATTTCGTGCAGGAAAAACACCTACGCGCGCTGGCCCAACCTTTGGTCAGTCGAGGGCATTTCGTCCTGGCGCGCGACAGCGGCCTGCTCTGGCGCCTTCGCAGTCCGCTGGAACAGGACTACCGCATCAGCGATGTGGGCGTCGCCCGCCGCGACGGCGACCAGTGGCGCAACGGCGAGCAGGCACGCACCACTGCGCAGTTCAACCGGTTGTTCCTTGCCGCGTTGCGCGGCGACTCGTCCGTGCTGGCCAAGGACTTCGAGCTGCAACTGAGTGGCTCGCCCGAACGCTGGGAGCTGGCGATGACGCCACGCTCCGCCCTGCTCAAGCAGGTTTTCACTCACATCCTCATCAGTGGCGGCGCGACGCCGACCCGTCTCGAGCTGTACGAAACCCAGGGCGACAGCACCCTGGTGCAGCTACAGAACACCGAGATCGACCAGCAGTTGCGTGCCGATGAGCGCCATGACTTCGCCCACTGACCAAGCACTCAAACCGCCCGCGTGGGTGCTCCCGGCCTTCCTCATGGCGATGCTGGCGCTGGTCGGCCTGACAGCCTGGCAATGGCGCAACGGAGCGCCGGTAACCGCCAACCTGCTGGCTCTGCTCCCCAGCGCCGCCACCGAATCGCTGGAACAGCGTGCGGAGCAGCGGATGCAAGAGCCGCTGAATCGTGACCTCTTGTTGCTGGTTCGCCACGCTGACGAGGACACCGCCCAGCAACTGGCCGATGAGCTCGCGGGGCGCCTGGTCGCCAGCGGCCTGTTCGAACAGGTGCAACGCTCACTCGAGGCGGACCTGCCGGCCCTGCGCCGCCAGCTCATGGCGCAACGCCTGGCGTTGCTCGGCGCCAAGGACCGCGAAGCACTCATCGCGGCGCCGGCCACCATGGTCCGTGAACGCCTTGAGCGCCTCTACGCGCCCTTCGACGGCATGCCCCTGGTACCGCTCGACCAGGACTGGTTCGGCCTCGCCGACCTGGCACAACGGCACCTGGCACATCCCGGAAACGTGCAGGCCGCCGCGGACGGTTCCCTGATCGCCGAGTATGCCGGCGAACGCTGGCGGGTGCTTCGGGCGCGCATTCATGGCAACGCGTTCGACCAGGACGCGCCGCGGCAGGCGGCAGCTCTGGTACGGCGCGCGCAGCGTGATATCGACGCCCGCCACGGTGAGCTGCTCGCCACCGGCGGGATGCTGTACGCGGCGCATGGCCAACAGCAGGCACGCGCCGAAGCCAGCCTGATCGGTAGCGTGTCGCTGCTCGCCACCCTGGCGCTGCTGCTCCTGCTGTTTCGTACCCCTCGCGTATTGCTGGTCGCGCTGCCTGTGCTCACCGGTGCCGTCAGTGGTGCGGCGGCCTGTATCGCGCTGTTCGGGCAGATCCATGTGCTGACACTGGTGCTGGGCGCGAGCCTTGTGGGTGTCAGCATCGATTTTCCGCTGCATTTCCTGTCCAAAAGCTGGACGCTGCAGCCCTGGCGCAGCTACCGCGCGCTGCGCCTGACTTTGCCAGGCCTGATGCTGGCCCTCGGCACCAATGTGGTCGGCTATCTGGCGCTAGCGTTCACGCCCTTTCCGGCGCTGACCCAGGTCGCGGTGTTTTCCGCGGCCGGCCTGATCGGCGCCTTTGCCTGCGCGACCTGCCTGCTGCCCGCGCTACTCGATACCCGTCTGTGCCCGCACCCGGCGCCGTTGGCCTGGGCCGAGCGCGGTCTAGGCTGGCACGTCGCATTGCGCCGCCGTTTCAGCACACCGGTGCTGCTCGGCCTGTTTCTGCTGTTCTGTCTCGGTGGCTTGCTGCAGGTCGATTTTGACGACGATTTGCGCCAGTGGGTCAGCCGCGAACCGGCGCTGCAGCAGCAGGCGCAACGGATCAGCCAGATCACCGGTTTCGAGCCGACCAGCCAGTATTTTCTGGTGCAAGCCGCGGACGCCGACCAATTGCTGCTTCGCCAGCAGCGGTTGAGCACGGCGCTGGATGACCGTATCGCTGCCGGGCAGCTGCAGGGCTACCTCTCCCTGAGCCAGCTGGCGGCGCCCACGATCGCCCAGGACCACCTGCACCAAGCCTTTCCCGGGTTACTGGAAGCAAGCCAGCCACTGGTCGCACTCGGCGCCAGCCATGCGCAGCTCGAAGCCGAACTTGAAGCCTTGCAGGCCAGACCGTCGACTCCACTGGCCGACGTGCTGACGGGCCCGCTGGCCTCACCCTGGCGCGACCTGTGGCTGGGCCAGCAGGCCGAGGGGGGCGTGGCCGGCCTGGTCAGTCTTCGAGGCTTGCATGACAGCACCGCACTGGCGCACCTGGCAGAAGATCTCGACGGCGTTCGTCTGGTCGATCGACCAGCCGAACTGAACCGCCTGTTTGCCGCAACCCAACGGCAGGCTGCACTGCTGAAGCTGGCCGCGGCGGGGCTGATCTTCCTTCTGCTATGCGTGCCGTTCGGCTGGCATGGCGCGTTGCGCTGCCTGGCGGTGCCGTTGCTGGCGGCGCTTGGCAGCCTGGCGACGCTCGGCTGGCTCGGACAACCGCTGACGCTGTTCGGCCTGTTCGGCCTGCTACTGGTCACCGCCATTGGCGTGGACTACGCGATCCTGATGCGCGAGCAGGTCGGCGGCGCCGCGGTAAGCCTGGTCGGCACCCTGCTGGCCGCGGTCACCACCTGGCTCAGCTTCGGGCTGCTGGCGTTGTCCAGCACACCGGTGGTCAGCAATTTTGGCATGGCGGTCGGCCTTGGGCTGCTGTTCGCCTTTGCGCTGGCCCCCTGGGCGGTCCGCAGCCTGGAACCGCACACATGCTGAACGACCGGCTGACACCAGATCAGCCCCATCGCCGGGGCGAACGACGCCGCCGCCGCGTTGCCGAGCCGCTCGGCTATTCGATCCTGCAACCCGCAAGGAAGCCGCCCTTCGGCACGTCCGTCGAGCATCCCAAACCTACCACTTGTCGAGTCGAACCATGACCAAGGCAATCGAACACCGTCGCGTCGTCATCATCGGAGCAGGCCCCTCGGGAGCCATCGCCGGCGCCCTGCTCAAGCGCAAGGGCCATGACGTCCTGATCCTGGAGCGACAGCGGTTTCCGCGCTTTTCCATCGGCGAGAGCCTGCTGTCGCATTGTCTGGATTTCGTCGAGGAAGCCGGGATGCTCCAGGCGGTGCGCGCGGCGGGTTTCCAGACCAAGCATGGTGCGGCCTTCGCTTGCGACGGGCGCTACACTGAGTTCGATTTCCGCGACACCTTCACACCGGGCTTCGGCAGCACCTATCAGGTTCAGCGCGCCGACTTCGACAAGCTGCTGGCCGACCAGGCCGAGCACCAGGGCGTCGAGATCCGTTACGAAGAGACGATCACGGCCGTCGATTTCTCTCAGGCGCGGCCACGGCTGCAAGCCCGCCGCCAGGACGGCAGCGACTACAGCCTCGAGGCCGACTTCGTGCTCGACGCCAGCGGCTACGGCCGCGTCTTGCCGCGGCTGCTCGACTTGGAAGCACCGTCCAGCTTCCCGCTGCGCCGGGCTGTGTTTACCCACGTCGAGGACCGTATAGACGCCCCGGCCTTCGACCGGGAAAAGATCCTCATCACCACGCACCCCGATCTGCGGGACGTCTGGTACTGGACCATTCCGTTCAGCAATGGACGCTGCTCGCTCGGCGTGGTCGCCAGCGCCGAGCGCTTCGAGGGTCGGCCATGCGACCTCGACGCCTGCCTACAAGACTTCGTTGCACAAGCCCCAGACATGCGCCGCATCCTGGCCAACGCGGTCTGGGACACGCCGGCCCGACTCATCGACGGCTACTCGGCCAACGTCAAGGCGCTGCACGGCCCGGGCTTCGCGCTGCTGGGCAACGCGGCCGAGTTTCTGGACCCGGTATTTTCCTCGGGCGTGACCATCGCCATGCGCTCGGCGAGCATGGCAGCCGCGGTTCTGCACCGCCAATTGTCCGGAGAGCAGGTGGACTGGGAAGCCGAGTTCGCCGCGCCACTCAAGCGCGGGGTGGATACCTTCCGGACCTACGTGGAGGGTTGGTACGATGGCAGCTTCCAGGACGTCATCTACTACCCGCACGCCCAGCCGGAGATCCGCCGGATGATCAGCTCGATTCTCGCCGGCTATGCCTGGGACCAGAGCAACCCTTATGTGGCCGAGCCCAAGCGCCGCCTACGAGTGCTGGCCGAGCTCTGCGCCAGTGGCGTCTCGGCATGACCGCAGCGCGGTGGCTGTACTGGCTGTTGGCATTCGCGCTGGCGGGTTGTGCCCAGCAGACAGTGCTGCCCGATCAAAACCCTGCGCTGGAACTGCCGATGCAGTTGCATGTAACGCGCCGCACCCCGACCGAGGTTAGCGACTGGCTGCTGGTGATCCAGCAGGAGGGGCCTGCGCTGCGCTGGTCGCTCCTCGATCCGCTCGGCGTGCCTCTGGCCCGCCAGCGTCTGCAAGAGAGCCAGTGGCACACCGACGGGCTGTTGCCGCCCAACGCCGAGGCGCAAGAGCTGTTCGCCGCGCTGCTGTTCGCCCTCACCCCGGACGACCAGCTCGAGCAGCTCTACCCCGGGCGAGCCTGGCGCCAGTCAGGCGCGCGTCGAACCCTTCAGGCTGGCACTCGGACGACCTGGCAGGTGCGCTACGGGCCCGGCAGCCATATCGACCTCGACGTGGGACCGGCGCTCACCTATGGTGTCGCCCCCATCGAAGCCCCGGCAGGAACCAACACGCCATGACCGCCTACCTCAACGCCCTCGGCGTGATCTGCGCACTGGGCTGTGGCAAGGCGGACGTTGCGCGACGCTTGCTCGCTGGCGATCTGTCCGGCATGCAGCCGCATGCCGAGCCCGTTGCCGGGCGCCGGTTGCTGGTGGGCGCGGTCACGGACGCGCTGCCTCCGCTGGCCGATCGCCCGCTGCGCTACCGCACCCGCAACAACCAGCTGCTACAGGCGGCCACCGAGCAAATCGCGGCGCAGATCGAAGCGGCCATCGCCCGTTTCGGGCACGCGCGGATCGGTGTGGTCATCGGCACCAGCACCAGCGGTATCCAGGAAGCGACTCGCAGCCTGGCCGGGCTGGTTCGCAACGGCGTGCTGCCCGCTGACTATCACTACGGGCATCAGGAGCTGGCCGCCCCGGCGAGCTTTCTCAGCGACAGCCTGCAGCTCGCCGGGCCCTGCTATTCCATCTCCACGGCCTGTACATCCGGTGCCAGGGCGCTGCTGAGTGCCAAGCGGCTGCTGGACGCTGGCCTCTGCGATGCCGTGCTCTGCGGCGGCGTCGATACCCTCTGCGATTTGACGCTGCAGGGTTTCAGCGCACTGGAAGCTACCAGTTCAGGCCTCTGCAATCCTTTTTCGCTCAATCGCGACGGCATCACCATCGGCGAGGCGGCGGCGCTGTTCCTGATGACCCGAGAGCCGTCATCGATCGCCCTGTTCGGTGGCGGCGCCAGCTCCGACGCGCACCACATTTCCGCGCCGGACCCACAGGGCCTCGGTGCGGTCGAGGCGATGCAGCGGGCATTGCACAACGCCTCGACCAAGGCGCGGGAGATCGACTACCTCAACCTGCACGGCACCGCCACGCTGCACAACGACGCAATGGAAAGCCAGGCGGTCGCCGCGGTGTTTGGCGATGGCGTGCCCTGCTCGTCGAGCAAGCCAATGACCGGGCATACACTGGGCGCCGCCGGAGCACTGGAGGCCGCCTTTTGCTGGCTCGCCCTCTCGGCCCACAACCCGACGCGGGTGCTACCGCCGCACCGTTGGGACGACCAGCCCGACCCCGGCCTCCCGGAATTGATGCTGGTCCCCGTTGGCACGCCCCTTCGCCATGGCGGGCCGGCGCGAATGATGAGTAACTCCTTCGCCTTCGGCGGAAACAACGTCAGCCTGATTCTGGGAGCGCTGCCATGAACGCCTGGCCCATCGCCGAATTGATCCCCCATGCCGGCGACATGATCCTGCTCGACGGCATCGAGCAGTTCGACGACGACAGCCTTACCGCACGAATGGTGGTCAAGCCCCTCGGTTTGCTGAGCCAGGCCGATGGCAGTCTGCCCGCCTGGGTGGGGGTGGAGATCATGGCCCAGGCGGTCGCCGCCTTTGCCGGTTGCCAGGCACGTCTGGCCGGGTTGCCGGTGGAACTGGGATTCCTGCTCGGCACCCGCCAGTACCAATGCGAAGTCGAGCGGTTCCCGGCTGGCACCCGGCTGGAAGTCCGCGTGCTGCGGTCGTTGCAGGACGACAATGGCATGGGCGTCTTCGAATGCCATCTCGACGGTCCCGGCATCCATGCCGAGGCGCGTCTGAACGTCTACCGCCCGCCCGAAGTGGCGCGCTATCTTCAAGAGCCAAGCCCATGAGCGAATCCATCCTCGTAACCGGTTCAAGTCGCGGCATCGGCCGTGCGATCGCCCTGCGCCTGGCCCAGGGTGGCCACGACATCGTGGTTCATTGCCGTTCGCGGCGCGACGAGGCCGAAGAAGTGCAGGCAGAAATCCGCGCGCTCGGCAGGCAGGCGCGGGTACTGCAATTCGACGTAGCCGACCGCGCAGCGTGCCGGGCCTCGCTCGAGGCCGATATCGAGACGCATGGAGCCTACTATGGCGTGGTCTGCAACGCCGGCCTGACTCGCGACGGTGCCTTCCCCGCCCTGTCCGAAGACGACTGGGACCTGGTCATGCGCACCAACCTGGACGGCTTCTATAACGTCCTGCACCCCGTGACGATGCCGATGATTCGGCGCCGTCAGCCGGGCCGCATCGTCTGCATCACGTCGGTGTCGGGCCTGGTCGGCAACCGCGGCCAGGTCAACTACAGCGCCTCGAAAGCTGGCGTGATTGGTGCAGCCAAGGCGTTGGCGGTGGAGCTGGGCAAGCGCCGCATCACGGTCAATTGCGTCGCACCGGGCCTGATCGACACAGATATGCTCGACGATGACCTGCCCATCGAGGAAATGCTCAAGATGGTTCCGGCCCAGCGCATGGGTACACCGGCGGAAGTGGCCGCAGCCGTCAACTTTCTGATGTCGGCCGAAGCCGGCTACATCACCCGCCAGGTGCTGGCCGTCAACGGCGGGTTGTGCTGATGAAACGCGTAGTCGTCACCGGCATGGCCGGTATTACGTCGCTTGGCAGCGACTGGGCCGCCATCGAAGCCAACTTCAATGCCAACCGCAGCGGCATCCGCCGCATGCCGGAGTGGGACCGTTTCACCGAGCTCGATACCCGCCTGGCCGGCCCGGTTGACGACTTCGACGTGCCCCGGCACTGGACACGCAAGCAGCTGCGCAGCATGGGCCGCGTTTCGCGGCTGGCGGTCAAAGCCGCCGAGCAGGCCTTGGCCCAGGCCGGGTTACTTGAAGACGCCTCGATCCGCGACGGTCGTATGGGCGTGGCCTGCGGCTCGTCCACCGGCAGCACCGAGGAGATCAAGGCCTTCGGCAACATGCTGCTCAACTCAGTCGCCGATGGCCTGAACGCGAACTCCTACATCCGCATGATGCCGCACACCACGGCGGCTAATATCAGCATCTTTTTCGGCCTTACCGGACGGGTGATCCCCACCTCCAGCGCCTGTACCAGCGGCAGCCAGGGCATCGGCTATGCCTACGAGGCAATCAAGTTCGGCCGCCTGCCGCTGATGCTCGCCGGTGGCGCCGAAGAGCTCTGTGCCACCGAGGCCATGGTGTTCGACGCGCTCTATGCCACCAGCCTGAAGAACGATGCCCCGCACACCTCACCACGGCCCTACGAGCAGAATCGCGACGGGCTGGTGATTGGCGAAGGGGCCGGCATGCTGGTGCTCGAGGAGCTCGAGCATGCGCTGGCCCGTGGCGCCACCATCCACGCCGAACTGCTCGGCTTCGGCAGCAATGCCGACGGCCAGCACGCCACCAAGCCGGAACAGGAGACCATGCGCCGCGCCATGCAGCTGGCGCTGGACGACGCCGGGTTAGCGCCTGACGCCATCGGCTACGTCAACGGCCATGGCACCGCGACAGAACAGGGTGATATTGCCGAAACCCTGGCTACCCACACCCTGTTCGGCTCGCGCATGCCGATCAGCTCCCAGAAGAGTTTTCTTGGCCATACCCTGGGTGCCTGCGGCGCGCTGGAGTCGTGGTTCTCCATCGAGATGATGAACCGTGATCGCTATGTGCACACGCTGAACCTGGACGTGATCGATCCCCGCTGCGGCGAGCTGGATTACGTGGTCGGCGCACCGCGCCACATGCAGCACGAATTCGTGATGAACAACAACTTTGCCTTTGGCGGCATCAACACTTCGCTCATCTTCCGCCGCTGGGCCTGATCAACCACCACACCGCAAGGAAAACGCAATGATGAAAAACACATGGATCGGCGCAGCACTGGTGCTCTGCGCACTGCCCGGCATCAGCCAGGCCCGCGATACCACCCATTACCTGCCGTTCGACCAGGTCGTCGCCGAGGCCACCGCCGCCGGCAAGCTGGACGGCAGCGTGAAGTTCTATCTCGCCGGCAGGACGCCCAAGGGCGCGCAGGTCATCCGCAGCGGCGTGACCACCAGCAAGAAAACCAACGCGTTCAACAAGACGGATGAAGGAGCCTGCAGTTGGGCGCTGCAATCGGCGCTCATCAGCCTGCAGCAGGCCGCCAAGACCGCCGGCGCCAACGCTGTCGTCGACATCGCCAGCAACTACAAGCACATGGAATACAAGGACAGCCAGAAGTACGAATGCCATGCCGGCGCGATCATGGCGGGTGTCGCCATCAAGGGCGACCTGGCCAAGGTCAAGTAAATACGCTGGGCGCTCGGTACCGCCGAGCGCCCTGTCGGTCAGATCCTCTTCTCCGACCGTCGCCTCGCCGCCGATTCCTGCCGAACGAATAACTGGACCCGCAAGTCAACAGAGCAGACCCTTTTAACCATTCAAGGAGCTGCCCATGTTCAGCAAGTCATCGCACAAGTTCGAAATCAACTACGTCTTCAAGAATGACCCGCGTGCTCAGATCATCGAATCGGACGAAGAGCGCATGTCGCAGGGCAGTGCCGCCCGGCACCTGATCGAACTGCACAACGGCGATGCCGAGAACAGCCTGGTGATGCCCGAGGCGGATGCCAGTGAGGACAAGCTGCTGGAGCAGGCCGAGGTGATCGGCATCACCGATATCCGCGTGACCAAGCTGGTCCACGAGCACGAGCCAGGTACCACACCCGGGCATTATCAGCAGCCCTGAACGAAAGCCTGAACGAAAAAGAGCCGCTTCAAGCGGCTCTTTTTTCGGCAGCGAATCAGCCGTGGTATTGCGCCGAGAGCTCGTGAACCGACTCGATGAAGGCGCCTGCATGGGCCGGATCGACTTCCGGCGTGATGCCATGGCCCAGGTTGAACACATGGCCTTCGCCCTGACCAAAGCTTGCGAGGATACGTCCGACCTCGGCACGGATCGCCTCCGGCTTGGCGAACAGCACGCTGGGGTCCATGTTGCCCTGCAACGCCACCTTGTCACCGACGCGGGCACGCGCGGCACCGATGTCGCAGGTCCAATCGAGACCCAGGGCCTCGGCGCCGCTCTCGGCCATCGATTCGAGCCACAGCCCGCCACCCTTGGTGAAGAGGATCACCGGCACACGGCGGCCGTCGTGCTCGCGGATAAGCCCGTCGATGATCTTCTGCATGTAGGCCAGGGAAAATTCCTGGTAGGCCGCGGCGGACAGGCTGCCACCCCACGAATCGAAGATCTGCACCGCCTGGGCACCGGCGAGAATCTGCCCGTTGAGGTAGCGAGTGACCGACTGGGCGAGCTTGTCCAGCAGGGCGTGCATGGCCTGCGGGTTTTCGTAGAGCATCGCCTTGGACTTGCGGAAATCCTTCGACGAGCCGCCTTCGACCATGTAAGTCGCCAAGGTCCAAGGGCTGCCGGAGAAGCCGATCAGCGGCACGCGGCCGTTGAGCTCACGACGTATGGTGCGCACGGCCTCCATGACGTAACCCAGATCCTGTTCCGGATCCGGGATCGGCAAGGCCTCGATGTCAGCCATGCTGCTGACGACCTTCTTGAAACGCGGCCCCTCGCCGGTCTCGAAGTACAGGCCCAGCCCCATGGCGTCCGGCACGGTAAGGATGTCGGAGAACAGAATGGCCGCGTCCAAAGGATAGCGATCCAGCGGCTGCAGTGTCACCTCGCAGGCCAGGTCGGGGTTCATGCACAGGCTCATGAAGTCGCCCGCCTTGCTGCGACTGGCCCGGTACTCGGGCAGGTAGCGTCCGGCCTGACGCATCATCCACACCGGGGTGACGTCGACAGGTTGCTTGAGCAGGGCGCGAAGGAAGCGATCGTTCTTCAAGGCAGTCATGTCTGGGTTCCAGCAAAAGAGTGGCGGCATTGTCGCAAAGCGGAAAACAAAAGGCACGGCGAGCGCCGTGCCTTTTATCCATGGGGTTGATTCTCGTCAGGAGCGCCCCGGCGACTTGCGAACCGGGTGGATGTGGATGTTCGCATCCACTGTGACTTCCCGGTGGCTTGAACAACCGCGACCCACCCTGCGAATTAGACCTCCAGGTAGTCGAGGATGCCCTCGGCGGCCTGACGGCCCTCGAAGATCGCGGTGACCACCAGATCGGAGCCGCGCACCATGTCGCCACCCGCGAAGATCTTCGGGTTGCTGGTCTGGTGCTTGAACCGTCCCTGTTCCGGCGCCACGACACGGCCCTGGTTGTCGGTCTGGATGTTCTGGCCTTCGAACCAGCCGGCCGGGCTCGGACGGAAACCAAAGGCGATAACCACGGCATCGGCCGGCAGCACCTCCTCGGAACCGGGGATTGGCTCGGGGCTGCGACGACCGCGGGCATCCGGCGCACCGAGACGGGTCTCGACCACCTTTACGCCTTCGACCTTGCCTTCACCGACGATGGCGATGGGCTGGCGGTTGAAGAGGAACTTGACGCCCTCTTCCTTGGCGTTTTTTACTTCCTTGCGTGAACCCGGCATGTTCGCCGCGTCACGACGGTAGGCGCACGTCACGCTCTTGGCACCCTGGCGGATGGAGGTGCGGTTACAGTCCATCGCAGTGTCGCCACCGCCGAGCACTACCACCTTCTTGCCCTTCATGTCGACGAAGTCTTCAGGTGACTTCTCGAAACCGAGGTTGCGGTTGACGTTGGCGATGAGAAAATCCAGCGCATCGTAAACGCCGGGCAGGTCCTCACCCGGAAAGCCGCCCTTCATGTAGGTGTAGGTGCCCATGCCCATGAACACGGCATCGTAGTCGGCCAGCAACTGGTCGATGGTCACGTCCTTGCCCACTTCGGTGTTCAGGCGGAACTCGATACCCATGCCGGTGAAGATTTCGCGACGGCGGCTGAGCACACTCTTTTCCAACTTGAACTCGGGAATACCGAAGGTCAGCAGGCCGCCGATTTCCGGGTTCTTGTCGAACACCACCGGGGTCACGCCGCTGCGCACCAGCACGTCGGCGCAGCCGAGGCCCGCCGGCCCGGCGCCAATGATGGCTACCTTCTTGCCGGTCGGCTTGACCTTCGACATGTCGGGTCGCCAGCCCATGGCGAAGGCGGTGTCGGCGATGTACTTCTCCACCGAGCCAATGGTGACCGCACCGAAGCCATCGTTGAGCGTACAGGCGCCCTCGCACAGGCGATCCTGCGGACAGACACGTCCACAGACTTCCGGAAGCGTGTTGGTCTGGTGCGCCAGCTCGGCCGCGGCGAGGATATTGCCCTCGGAGACCAGCTTGAGCCAGTTGGGAATGTAGTTGTGAACCGGGCACTTCCATTCGCAATAGGGGTTGCCACAGCCCAGGCAGCGGTGCGCCTGCTCGCAAGCCTGCTGCGGCTTGAAGGGTTCATAGATCTCGACGAACTCTTTCTTGCGCTGGCGCAGCAGCTTCTTCTTCGGATCCTTGCGCCCGACCTCGATGAACTGGAAGTCGTTGTTCAGACGTTCAGTCATTTCAAAACCTCTTAGCGGCAGCTGCGGAGCATTGGACCGCAAGCTGCATGACAATCACGGAGCGGAGCGGGCCTCGCGCAGAGCGCCGAGGCTGGCCGCGTGCATCTGCTTGTTATTGGGGGTTGGCCCGCGTGGTCGACAACAGCGACGCCAGGTTGGCCGCCTTCGGCTTGACCAGCCAGAAGCGACGCAGGTAGTCATCCAGGTTGTCCAGTAGTGTCGCGCCCCATGCGCTATCGGTTTCGGTCACGTACTCACGCAGCACCTCCTGCAGGTGGCTACGGTGAGCTTCCATCGTCTCGCCCGTGATGCGCTGCAGGTTGACCAGCTCGTTGTTCACCCGGTCGACGAAACTGTTGTCCATGTCCAGGACGTAGGCAAAGCCGCCGGTCATGCCGGAACCAAAGTTGTATCCGGTCTTGCCGAGTACGCAGACGAAGCCCCCGGTCATGTATTCGCAGCAATGGTCACCGGTGCCCTCGACGACCGCGTGGGCGCCCGAGTTGCGCACCGCGAACCGCTCGCCGGCCGTGCCGCTGGCGAACAGCTTGCCGCCGGTGGCGCCGTACAGGCAGGTGTTGCCGACGATGGCCGAGTGCTGGGATTCGAAATCGCTGCCCTTGGGCTGGGTGATGACCAGCTTGCCGCCGGTCATGCCCTTACCCACGTAATCATTGGCATCGCCCTCGAGGTACAGGTGCAGGCCGCCGGCGTTCCAGACCCCGAAGCTCTGGCCCGCAGTGCCCTTGAAGCGGAAGGTAATCGGTGCGTCCTTCATGCCTTGGTTGCCGTGTGCCCGGGCGATTTCACCGGAGACGCGGGCACCGATGGAGCGGTCGCAGTTGCAGATATCCAGTTCGAACTCCCCGCCGCTCTTGGCATCGATCGCCGCGCGGGCCAGCTTGACCATTTCCTCGGCCATCAGGCCCTGGTCGAACGGCGGGTTCTTCTCGACCTCGCAGAACTGCGGCTTGTCGGCCGGGATGTGGTCACTGCCCAGCAGCGGGGTCAGGTCGAGATGGTTCTGCTTAGCGGTCTCACCTGGCAGCAATTCGAGCAGATCGGTGCGCCCGATCAGCTCCTGCAGGCTGCGTACGCCGAGACGGGCCAGCCACTCGCGGGTTTCCTCGGCGACGAAGGTGAAGAAGTTGACCACCATGTCGACGGTGCCGATGAAGTGATCCTTGCGCAGCTGGTCATTCTGCGTGGCGATACCCGTCGCGCAGTTGTTCAGATGGCAAATGCGCAGATATTTGCAGCCCAGCGCGATCATCGGCGCGGTACCGAAGCCGAAGCTTTCGGCGCCCAGAATGGCCGCCTTGACCACGTCGAGACCGGTCTTCAGGCCACCGTCGGTCTGCACCCGCACCTTGCCGCGCAAGTCGTTGCCGCGCAGGGTTTGGTGGGTCTCGGCCAGGCCCAGTTCCCAGGGCGAACCGGCATAGCGGATCGAGGTGAGCGGCGACGCGCCGGTGCCACCGTCGTAGCCGGAAATGGTGATCAGGTCGGCATAGGCCTTGGCCACGCCAGCGGCGATGGTACCAACGCCCGGCTCGGCAACCAGCTTGACCGACACCAGGGCTTTCGGGTTGACCTGCTTGAGATCGAAGATCAGCTGGGCCAGGTCTTCGATCGAATAGATGTCGTGGTGCGGCGGCGGCGAAATCAGCGTCACGCCAGGTACCGCATAGCGCAGTTTGGCAATCAGGCCGTTAACCTTGCCACCAGGCAGCTGACCGCCTTCGCCGGGCTTGGCTCCCTGGGCGACCTTGATCTGCAGCACTTCGGCGTTGACCAGGTATTCCGGCGTAACGCCGAAACGCCCGGTGGCGACCTGCTTGATCTTTGAGCTGCGCTCGGTGCGGTAGCGCGATGGGTCTTCGCCGCCTTCGCCGGAATTGGAGCGCGCGCCGATGCGGTTCATTGCCGCGGCGATCGCCTCGTGCGCTTCCGGAGACAGCGCTCCGAGGGAAATGCCCGCCGAGTCGAAACGCTTGAGGATCCGCTCCAGCGGCTCGACTTCCTCGAGGGCGAGCGGCTGCTCTGCCACCTTGAGTTTGAGTAGGTCGCGCAGCATCGCCGCCGGACGCTGGTCGACCAGCGCGGTGTATTCCTTGAACCGGTTGTAGTCGCCTTGCTGGACAGCCACCTGCAGTGCCGCCACCACGTCGGGGTTGTAGGCGTGGTATTCGCCGCCGTAGACGAACTTCAGCAAGCCGCCCTGCTGAATCGGCTTGCGCGCGGTCCAGGCTTCGGTGGCCAATGCCTTCTGTTCAGCCTCGAGGTCGACGAAGCGCGCACCCTTGATCCGGCTGGCCACGCCGCGGAAGCTGACGTCGACAACCTCTTCGGCCAGGCCCACGGCTTCGAACAGCTGCGCGCCGCGATACGAAGTGATGGTCGAAATGCCCATCTTGGAAATGATTTTCAGCAGGCCCTTGGAAATGCCCTTGCGGTAGTGCTTGAAGACTTCGTAAAGGTCACCGAGCACCTCGCCGGTGCGGATCAGGTCGCCGAGCACTTCAAAGGCGAGGAACGGGTACACCGCCGTCGCGCCAAAGCCGATCAGCACGGCGAAATGGTGCGGATCGCGCGCCGTAGCGGTTTCGACGAGGATGTTGCAGTCGCAACGCAGACCGGTCTCGATCAGGCGATGGTGCACCGCCCCCACCGCCAGCGCGGCATGCACCGGCAGTTTGCCGGGCTGGATGTGGCGGTCGCTGAGGATCAGCATGACCTTGCCGCCACGCACGGCTTCCTCGGCCTGGTCGGCCACGTTGCGAACGGCCGCTTCCAGGCCCATGGACTCGTCGTAGTTCAGGTCAATCAGCTGGCGTTCGAAGCCCGGCCGATCAAGCTCCATGATCGTGCGCCACTTCGCCGGCGATATGACCGGAGTGGTGAGAATCGCGCGGTTGGCGTGATCGGCGGTTTCCTCGAAGACGTTGCGCTCGGCGCCCAGGCAGGTTTCCAGCGACATGACGATGGATTCGCGCAGCGGGTCGATCGGCGGGTTGGTGACCTGCGCGAATTGCTGGCGGAAATAGTCGTAGGGCGAACGCACGCGCCGCGACAGCACGGCCATGGGCGTGTCGTCACCCATGGAGCCGACCGCCTCCTGACCCTGCTCGGCGAGCGGACGCAGCACCTGGTCACGCTCCTCGAAGGTGACCTGGAACATCTTCATGTACTGCTTGAGCTGGTCCGCGTCGTAAAACGCCGATCCATGGTCGTTGTCGTCCAGCGTCGACTGGATGCGCAGCGCGTTCTGCCGCAGCCACTTCTTGTAGGGGTGTTGCGACTTCAGGCGGTTGTCGATGTCGTCGGTATGCAGCACCTGACCGGTCAGCGTGTCCACGGCCAGGATCTGGCCCGGGCCGACCCGTCCCTTGGCGATCACGTCCTCGGGCTTGTAGTCCCAGACGCCCACTTCCGAAGCCAACGTGATATAGCCGTTACGAGTAGTTACCCAGCGCGCCGGGCGCAGGCCATTGCGGTCGAGCAGGCAAATGGCGTGGCGGCCATCGGTCAGCACGACGCCGGCCGGGCCATCCCAGGGTTCCATGTGCATGGAATTGAATTCGTAGAACGCGCGCAGGTCGGGATCCATGGTCTCGACGTTCTGCCAGGCCGGCGGAATGATCATGCGCAAGCCACGGAACAAATCCATGCCGCCGGTGACCAACAGCTCCAGCATGTTGTCCATGCTCGATGAATCGGAGCCCGTACGGTTGACCAGCGGATCGAGACTTTCCAGATCTGGCAACAGTTCATTGGCGAACTTCAGCCGACGCGCCTGCGCCCAGTTGCGGTTGCCCGTGATGGTATTGATTTCACCGTTGTGGGCCAGGAAGCGGAACGGCTGGGCCAGCGGCCACTGCGGCATGGTGTTAGTGGAAAAGCGCTGATGGAATACGCAGATCGCGGTCGCCAGGCGCTCGTCGCCGAGGTCCGGATAGAACTGCGCCAAATCGGCGGGCATCATCAGGCCTTTGTAGATGATGTCCTTGTCCGAGAAGCTGCAGACGTAGAAACCTTTGTCGTCGGCCAGGGAGACCTCCGCACGACGGCGCGCGAAGAACAGCTTGATGCCGAAGTCACGCTCGGACAGCCCCTCGGCCGAAACGAAGACCTGCTCGATACGCGGCAGCCGCTCGAGCGCCAGCCGCCCCAGCACCGAGGTATCGATTGGCACCTCGCGCCAGCCAACGAGGGTCAGGCCCTGCGCGGCGATCTGCTCGTTCATGGTCGCGCGCGCACGTTCGGCCGCGCCCGAATCCTGGCTGAGAAAGACCATGCCTACCGCGTAGAGCGCCGGCAGATCGACTCCGAACTGTTCCTGAGCAACGGCCCGCAGGAACGCATCGGGTTTTTGCATCAGCAAGCCGCAGCCATCGCCGGTCTTGCCGTCGGCGTTGATGCCGCCGCGATGGGTCATGCAGGTGAGTGATTGAATGGCAGTCTGAAGCAGGTGATGGCTTGCCTCGCCCTGCATGTGGGCGATCAGACCGAAGCCGCAGTTATCCTTGAACTCTTCAGGACGAAACAGACCTGCTCTCATAGGCACTCCACCAGCTAAATGCGTTGTAAATCAACCCCTTATTGGCGGCGCACAAAATAGCCCCGCCATACACGTGGGCAAAAGGGGGAGCAGTTTACAAAGCCCGGTAGAGCGACACAATTTAAATTTTGCAAGCCCCAAAACGGTGCATCGCGCACCTTTTTGAGGCGTAGACTAGCGAGCGCCCTTCATTTCCTGCTGTACGCTGGCAAAGCTGCGCGGCCACGGTTTACCGGCACGCAGCGCCTGGGGCAGCGCCTTGATGGCAGCGACCGCGGCGTCGCGGCTGGCAAAGTTGCCATAGGTCACGACATAGAGCGGCTTGCCTTCATGCTGCTTGACGAAATAACGGAACCCCTCGCCGTGGGTCTTGATCAACGCCTGGGCGTTGCCCTGTGACCGGGTCCCGAGCACCTGGACCAGGTAATGAGTCTTGCGCTGAGACGCGTACCAGTCTGCCGGCGCCGCCTCCTCGACCCTTGGCGCCGGAGCGGGAGGTGTCGCAGGCCGTGCGGGCGCCGCCGCGCGCTCAACAGCAGCCGGCTGCTGGACCGGAGCGGGTGCGGGAGCGGCGAGCTGAGGAATAGCTGGAGCCTCGACCGGCGCGCCCCCCTGCGCCACCTCTGGAGTAAACGCAGCGCGACTGTCGGCCAGGCCCGACGCTGCTGCCGGGTCGTCCGGCTCCGCGCCGCCCGCCGCCGCGAGCGGTTCACGAATGATAGGCTCCTCAGCCTCTTCCGTCGGGCCGGGCGCGGAAGCGTCTGCCCCGGCAGAAGCGGACGGGGGAGCCCCATCCAGCGGCAACGGCGTGGCCACCGGCGTAACCGGCTCATCTTCTCGCCCTCGCATCAGCAAGGCGACAACAATCACGACAATCACAGCGACCAACGCGAGCAGATGCTTGATCGGCAACGAGAAACGCCAAGCACCGGCCTTGCCCTTACCTTTCGATTGCTGCATTGCCGCCAGCAACTCATCCCGGGCAGCCTGATTGATCGCACCTGGCCAGCCGCCGGACTCTTCGTGGATCTGCAAGACCTGCTCATCGTTGAGACAGCCCGGCCGACCACCAGCCCCCTCCAGACGCAGCGTCAGGTATTCCCGGGTTTCATCCAGCTCGTAGGGCTGAAGGGCGATCACGTGAAAACGCTCCTCGCCTTCCACCAGGGCTTCCAGGCGCGCCACCAGCGCCTGCTCGCCGAACAGAAACACGTGGGGACGACCTTCCGGGCAACCTTGCGCCAGCCGCAGCAGGGTCTCGACAGCAGCACCGGTCAGGCGCTCGGCATCGTCGACCAGCAGGTAGACTTCCTGCCCGGTCAAGGCCAGCTGGATGATCTGCGCCATGATCGAATCGAAGTCGCTGCGCGCGCAGCCAAGGGCCTGCGCCACCTGCTGCAACAGGGCACTGGAATCGAGGGTGTCATGCGGCGAGATCACCACGCTCTGCACGGACTGCTTGTTGCTGCTCGCCACCAGCGCCTGGCGCACCAGCGTCTTGCCGCTGCCCTCCGGACCGGTCACCACCAGCAGCAGCTGGCTGTAGCGCGCCAGGTGGTGCAACTGGCCGAGCACCGGCTTGCGCTGCGCCGGGAAGAACTTGAAGCCGGGCACTCGGGCAGCGAAGGGGTCGTGACTGAACCCATAGTGATTCAGATAGGAGTCGTCGGCAGACAAGCTGGTCATGAAGATCTCTTTAGATTCCTGATTGTTGCGCCAGCGCGTCATAGTCGACCGCCAACGTGGATTCCAGCACGGCGCGCGGGAAATCGCCGGTTACAGTGGCCCGGCCCAGCCCCTTGAGCAGCACCAGGCGCAACTGGCCGTCGACAACCTTCTTGTCGACGGCCATGTGACGGAGGAAGTCCTCTGGCGTCATCTCCGCCGGCGGCGAGACAGGCAGACCAGCGCGCCGCAGCAGGCGTATCGCCCGATCTCGCTCCTCATCCGTCAGCCACCCCAGCTGCCTGGACATTTCGAGCGCCATGACGGTGCCTGCCGAAACGGCCTCACCGTGCAGCCAGGCGCCATACCCCTGCCGGGTCTCGATCGCATGACCAAAGGTGTGCCCCAAGTTGAGCGTGGCGCGCACGCCGGACTCGCGCTCATCGGCACCGACGACCTGCGCCTTAGCCTCGCACGAACGATGAATCGCGTAGGTCAGCGCCTGCTGATCCAAGCGCAGCAGCGCGTCCACATTGGCTTCCAGCCAGCCAAGAAAAGGCTCGTCGCAGATCAGACCGTACTTGATGACTTCGGCCAGACCGGCCGACAACTCGCGGGATGGCAAGGTGGTCAGCGTGGCCGTATCGATCAGCACCATCTGCGGCTGGTAGAACGCCCCGATCATGTTCTTGCCGAGCGGATGATTGATGCCGGTCTTGCCGCCTACCGAGGAGTCGACCTGGGACAACAGCGTAGTGGGCACCTGGATAAAAGCGACGCCCCGCTGGTAGCTTGCGGCGGCAAACCCGGCCATATCCCCGATCACACCACCACCCAACGCGACGACCGTGGTGCCTCGGTCATGCCGGGCTTCGAGCAACCCGTCGAAGATGGACTGCAGCGTCTGCCAGTTCTTGTGACTTTCGCCATCGGGAAGCACGATGGGCGTCACGGCATAACCGTCCAGGCTTCGGACCAGACGCTGGAGATAGAGTGGCGCCACCGTGTCGTTGGTAACGATCGCGACTTGCCTGCCTTTGATATGGGCCTGCAGCAGCTCACCCTGGTCGAGAAGCCCCTCGCCTATCTGGATCGGATAGCTGCGCTCGTCCAAGTCAACATGAAGAGTCTGCATAGCGGCCCCGCGATTAAAAGGGGCTAGGATAGCGCAGATTGCCCCGCATTTTCACGAGTCGCAACGGCGTGGAGCTGCTCGAGAATCTCCGCCACCACCAGCCGCGGCGGGCGTTCGTCGGTCAGGATCACGATGTCAGCGATTTCGCGGTACAGCGGGTCGCGAACCGCCATCAGATTCGTCAGTATCTCGCGGGGATTGGGGGCCTGTAGCAGCGGGCGATTTCGATCCCTGGCCGTCCGGTCAAGCTGCTGCTCGACCGAGGTGCAGAGATAGATCACCTGTCCACCGGACTGCAGTAACCGACGATTGTCAGGCCGCAACACCGCACCGCCACCGGTGGCCAACACCACGCCCTGCATTTCGCAGAGCGCCTCGATAACCGCATGCTCACGCTCGCGGAAACCTTGCTCACCCTCGACATCGAAAATCAGCGGAATGCTGGCACCGGTGCGCTGCTCGATTTCCTTGTCGGAATCCCGAAAGGGGAGCCGCAGCTCCTTGGCGAGCAGCCGTCCGATGGTGCTCTTGCCAGCGCCCATCGGACCGACGAGGATGTAGTTGGGCATGAATGGACTTAACGGCTGGCCTGTATCGCCTGATTATTCATGATCCGCGGCGTGATGAATACCAGCAGTTCGGACTTTCTGTCCTGAACCAGATCACGACGGAAAACACGACCTACGAATGGCAGGTCACCGAGGAAAGGCACCTTGTCGACTGACTTACTCTGCGTGTTGGAGAACACCCCACCGATAACGATCGTCTCGCCATCGGTGACGAGGACCTTGGCGTTTACTTCGTTCTTGCGGATCGCCGGGATACCGCCGGTGCTCGCCGCCTGGGAAAAATCAGGCTCATCCTTCGTGACCTTTACTTCCATAATAATGCGATTGTCCGGCGTGATTTGCGGCGTCACTTCGAGCGAGAGCGCAGCCTCTTTGAAGGATGTGCTGGTCGCACCGCTTGAGCTGGCTTCCTGATAGGGCACTTCGGAACCCTTGAGTATCTTGGCCGTCTCTTTGTCAGCCGTCACGACCTTTGGCTGCGACACGACCTCGCCGTTGCCCGTCTTCTCCATAGCGGACAGCTGTAGGTCTAGGATGGCATTGTTAGTGACGAATCCAAGGCCTATTCCTGATGTTGCACCTGTTGCGCCAAGATCGACAAACGGAAGGTTGAACGGGGTTTTTACCGTATCGCCCTCGTCACCACCCTCTTCGAGCTCCAATCCTGCCCCACGCCCGTAGGCGTTCCAGTTGCCATTGAGGTTTACGTTGCCACCCCATTTGACGCCCAGGCTTTTGTCGTAGTCCACATTGGCTTCGACAATCCTCGCCTCGATCATCACCTGACGTACCGGAATATCGAGTTGGGCGACAATACGGCGGAGTTCATCTAGGCGCTCCTGGGTTTGGTACGCGATGATATTGTTGGTCCGGTCATCGACTGCGATCGAGCCCCTATCCTGACTTTCTCCGCCCTTGTCCGCCACCGACTGGAAGAGTCGCGCAATGTCCGACGCCTTCGCATAGTTGACCTGCACCACTTCACGGCGCAACGGTGCCAATTCGGCAATCTGACGCTGGGACTCGAGCTCCTGGCGTTCACGCGCCGCAATTTCGTCGGCTGGTGCAACCAGCAGCACGTTACCGACCTGGCGCTTGTCGAGCCCCTTGGTCTTGAGCACGAGATCCAGGGCCTGATCCCACGGCACGTTCTGCAACCGAAGCGTAATGTTGCCCTGGACCGTATCGCTGGCTACCAGGTTGAGGTCGGTGAAGTCAGCGATCAACTGCAGAACGGAGCGGACGTCGATGTCCTGGAAATTCAGCGACAGCTTTTCACCCGAATAGGTGAAGTGTTCAGCCTTGCGCTTTTCCGCATCAGCCTCGGTCAGCGGCTTGACGCTGATGGTCAGTTTGTCGTCCGTCTGGTAAGCCAGATAGTCGTAGCGCCCCGTTGGCTCGATGGCGATGCTGGCGCCCTCGGCCTTGCTGCTGGAGTCTACGAACTTGACCGGGGTGGCGAAGTCTTGCACATCCAGCCGCACCCGCAGCGATTCCGGCAGCTGGGTATTGGCGAAGGCAACCCGGATCTTGCCGCCCTGCTCCTCAATGCTTGGGCTGATCGAAGGATCCGACAGCGTGATGATCACGTTGCCCGCGCCGTCGTCCCCGCGACGAAAATCGATGTTGCTGATCGCCTGCCCGACCGGCATTGGCGTCGCAGCCGGGGCAGTCGGTTTGGCTGCCATCGGCGCTGCGGTTGCGACCGAGGAAGGCGCTGCTGTTTCGCCGAGCACGACGAACAGGTTGTTTCCGTCGACTCGGGTCGAGTACGGCACAAGCGATGTCAGGTTAACGATGAGCCGTGTGCGGCCTTGAGCCTCGACAACGGTGACGCTGCGCGCATTGCCTACGCCCAGCTCGTGGTTCTTTGCAGCGAGCTTGCTGGATACGCCAGGAAGATCCAGCGCGATGCGTGCGGGCTGATCGAGCGTATAACCACGCGGCGTCGCCACTGGCTCGTCGAAGGCGAGCTTCAGCTCGACGCGATCACCCGGCAGGGAGGCGACATCGAGCGCTTGCAGATTGGCCGCCAGCAACGCGGGCGAAATCAAAACCGCGAGCAAGGACAAACCAAGGCGGGACAGAGTGGTTTTCATAAAAGGCTTCCGTTGTGCAGACCGGTGTAGTTTTTCCATTTTTGCCATGACTCAGGACCGCTCTTTCAAGGTCAGGCTGCGCGGGCGCTCAAGCCACCCACCCTCTCCGTCCGGAACGATTTCAAGCACATCCACTTCCGCCTC
Source organism: Pseudomonas sp. (assembly GCA_032064305.1). GTDB lineage: Bacteria > Pseudomonadota > Gammaproteobacteria > Pseudomonadales > Pseudomonadaceae > Stutzerimonas. The sequence continues at coordinate 37,465 of DAMBNU010000016.1, forward strand.
GCTGATATCGATGATGCGTCCGTGGTTGCGCCCCAGATAGTCACCGATCTTGACTCGGTGAACCCCGTCGCCGCCTTTGATCAAAGCGTACTTGCCAGCCTCGTTGGTCAGCGTGCCGACCATCACGAAGTTTTCGATGTTGAACTGCTCGAGGAACTGTTTGACGCGCGTCTCGTCCGGCTTGATGTCCTTTGACCCTTTCTGCCGCTGCGCCAGGTCGATCTTCATCGGCGGCTGGAACGGATGGCGCAGGGAAGCTGCGCTGTAGGTAAACGGCTCATACGGCAGGAACGCTGGCAACGGCTCGATCGACCCCTTGGGTTTTGCCCGGACCTCGTCCATGTAAGCGCGCAAATCATCGAAATCCGCGCTTGCGCCGCATCCTGCCAACAGCGTCAGACCAAGGCCCAGCGCGACCAGTCGGGCTCCTTTCATTTCTGCAGCCCCTTGTCATTGTAGCGATAGGTCTTGGCCAGGATGCTCATGCGCAGCTTGGACGAGGAACCGGAGCTTTCCGGCTTTATCTCGAAGTCGTGAAGAGTGACGATGCGCGGCAGGCTGGCGACGCCGCTGACGAAAGTCGCCAGGTCGTGATAGCTGCCAACGACCTTTATCTGAATCGGCAGCTCGATGTAGAACTGCTGGGTCACCTCGGGCTGCAGCTTGATTTCCTCGAACTCGAGACCACTCCCAAGACCGGTGCGGGTAATGTCCTCCAGGAGGCCCGGCACCTCGGTATCACTCGGCAACTGCCGCAGCAGGGCGCCGAAGGAAGCCTCCATCTCGACCATCTGCGCCTTGTAGGCTTCCAGGTTGGCGGCCTGGAACGCCTTTGAGGAGAATTGCTGCTTGAGCGTCTCTTCCTGTGCCTTTTCCTGATCCAGGCTGAGCAACATATCGCTCAGATAGAAGTAGTAGCCACCGCCGAGTACCAGCACCATCAACAAAGCGGCAGCGATCACCTTGACCGCCGCAGGCCACGAGCCCAGGTTGTTCATGTCCAGATCGGACAGGTCAATGCTGCGAAGATTATCGAGAGACGTCGCGAGGCTCATGGCTTGCCCCCTTCAACGGCGGCCGCCGGCTGCGTCTGCTGCACGGTTAGCTGGAAGGTGTTTTCCTGATCGATGGCGCCGGCCGTCACTGCCTTGACCTCGTTCAGGTTCGGCGCCTCCAGCCATTCGGATTGGTCCAGGTTGCGCATCAGGTTAGAGACCCGGTTGTTGGATTCCGCACCACCGACGATGGCGATAGTCTTTCCTGTCATCTTCAGGCCGGTGAAATAGACGCCGTCGGGCAGCGTTCGCACCAACTGGTCGAACACCCGTCCAATGATTGGCCGGTTGCCCTGTAGGTCCTGAATAATCTTCATGCGCTCGAGCAGTTGTTGGCGACGTTCGCGCAGCTGCTTGATCTCCACGATACGCGCGTCCAACACCGCGATTTCCTTGCGAATGAACTCGTTTCGCGCGTTCTGCTGTTCGATCGCGTGGGTGAAATACTGATCGGCCAGGAACAACAGCCCTACCGCTACGACCGCAACCCCTGCTAGCGAAACCAGGAACCGCTGCTTTCGTTCCTCGCGAAGCTGCTCGCGCCAGGGTAAAAGGTTGATCCGAGCCATCAGTCGAAACTCCTCAAGGCCAGTCCGCAGGCAATCATCAGCGACGGCGCATCGCTGGCCAGCGCACCCGCATTGACCTTGCTGCTCAACGCCATATCGGCAAACGGGTTGGCGACTAAAGTCTGGGTTCCGATTTTCTGCTGAATGAGCCGATCCAGCCCGGGAATCGAAGCGGTACCACCTGCGAGCAGGATGTAATCCACGTCATGGAACTGGCCGGCGGCGAAGAAAAACTGCAGCGAACGGGAAACCTGCTGGACAACTGCCTCCTTGAACGGTTGCAACACTTCGCTGTCATAGTCATCAGGGAGCCCTCCCTGCTTTTTCGCCAACCCGGCTTCTTCCATCGAGAGGCCGTAGCGCCGTTGGATCTCCTCGGTTAGTTGGCGGCCACCGAACAGCTGTTCTCGCGTATAGATGGTGCGACCGTTGTGCAGCACGCTCAGCGTGGTCATGGTGGCGCCGATATCCACCAGCGCCACGGTCAATTCGTCATGCCCTGCGCCCAACTGAGGCGCCAGCAAACCATAGGATCGCTCCAGCGCGTAGGCTTCGACGTCGACCACCTTCGCCGTCAGACCTGCCAGCGCCAGCGCCGCCTCGCGGATCTCGACATTCTCCTTTCGGCAGGCAGCAAGCAACACTTCGACGCGACCAGGAGAGCGCGCAGCAGCCCCCTGCACCTCGAAGTCGATCGCGACTTCTTCCAAAGGATAGGGAATGTACTGGTCGGCCTCGATCTTCAGCTGGTTCTCGAGGTCGTCGTCACCCAACCCGGCTTCCATCTCGATCGACTTGGTGATCACCGCCGAGCCTGACACAGCCACGGCCGCCGATTTGATGTTGGTTTTCGCCTTGACCAGCAACCGGCTCAGCGCGCTCCCGACACCCTCGAGCTCGGCGATGTTCTTCTCCACCACCGCGTTCGGCGGCAGCGGCTCGACCGCGTACGACTCGACCCGATAGCGGGAGCCTGAACGGCTTAATTCCAGCAGCTTGACGGAGGTCGAACTGATGTCGATTCCGAGCAGCGTGTTCGCTTTCTTAGTGAAGAGCCCTAGCACGGCCGTTTTCCTATCTTTATCCGCAACTTACGGATTAATTATGTTCGTCGGCATTAGATAACAGCCTTGACAGAAGCGCAAATGACTCCCCGGCAAAAAAACCGCTTATAATGTGAACGGTTTTTCCTTTCAGCATCGTCTGTCGCCTTCGTCCCTTTTCCCACCCTGGATTCCACAAACCCCGATGCGTTTTCTGAAGTTTTTCCTGTGGTCGTGCCTGGCTGTTTTCTGTGGACTTCTGCTCAGTCTCAGTGGCGCGTTTCTCTACCTCAGCCCGAACCTCCCCTCAGTCGATTCGCTGCGCAGCATACAGCTACAGATACCGCTGCGCGTCTACAGCCACGACGGCAAGTTGATTGCCGAGTATGGCGAGATGCGCCGCTCGCCGATCGGATTCGATGCGATACCCAAGGACTTCATTGGCGCCCTGCTGGCCGCCGAAGACGACAACTTTGCGAATCATTATGGCGTCGAAGTGTCCAGCCTGATGCGCGCTGCCACGCAATTATTGAAAACCGGCCAGATCCAGACAGGCGGCAGCACCATCACGATGCAGGTGGCAAAGAACTACTTCCTCACCAGCGAGCGCAGTTTTTCTCGCAAGATCAGCGAGATCCTCCTGGCGCTACAGATCGAGAGGGAGCTGAGCAAGGACGAGATCCTCGAGCTGTACGTCAATAAGATCTACCTGGGCAATCGCGCGTATGGCATCGAGGCAGCTTCGCAGGTGTATTACGGCAAGCCCATCGGCGACCTCAACCTGGCGCAGATGGCGATGATCGCGGGCCTGCCGAAAGCGCCCTCTGCCTTCAATCCGCTGGCCAATCCGGAGCGCGCCAAAGAGCGACGCGATTGGATCCTCGGCCGCATGTACCGCCTCGGCAAGATCGACGAGGCCCGCTACAAGTCCGCGCTCGCCGAGCCGGTAGACGCGACCTATCATGGCTCCTCACCGGAACTGGACGCCCCCTATATCGCCGAAATGGCTCGCGCCGAGCTGGTCGGCCGCTTCGGCAGTGCGGCCTACACGGACGGCTTCCGCGTCTATACCACGACTTCCAGTGACCGCCAGAACGCCGCCAACCAGGCTCTCACCAACGGCCTGATCGAATACGACCAGCGCCACGGCTATCGCGGTCCCGAAGCCAGGCTGGCCGGCACGGACTCAAAAGCCTGGCTGGGTGAACTGGCTCGTTTTCACAATCAATCCGGACTGTTGCCCGCAGTGGTCAAGCGCGTGGAACAAGACACAATTGAGGTGCTTCTGCGCGATGGCAGCGAGCACAGCGTCAGCTGGGACAGCATGAAATGGGCGCGGCCGTTCATCAACACCAACAGCATGGGGCCACGGCCCAAGACGCCCGGAGACGTCGTCCGACCCGGAGACGTAGTCCGCATCCGCCTGACCGAGGGCCAGGCCGAATTCGTCCAGATCCCCCAAGCCCAGGGCGCGCTGGTCTCCCTTGATCCACGGGACGGTTCGATCGAAGCCCTGACCGGCGGCTTCTCATTCGGCCAAAGCAGTTACAACCGTGCTATCCAGGCCAAGCGGCAGCCGGGCTCGAGCTTCAAGCCGTTCGTCTACAGCGCCGCCCTCGATGCGGGCTACACCCCGGCCACGCTCGTCAACGACTCCCCCATCGTCTTCGATGACGGCGGCGACCGTGTCTGGCGCCCAAAAAACGACAACAACACCTTCCTCGGCCCGATTCGCTTGCGCGAAGCGCTCTACAAGTCGCGCAACCTGGTGTCGATCCGTCTGCTGCGCACCATCGGCATTCCGTACACCCTCGAGTACGTCGAGCGATTCGGCTTCAAGGCCGAAGACCTTCCCGCGAATCTCTCGCTGGCGCTCGGGACCGCGACCCTGACGCCGATGGAGATCGCCTCGGGCTGGACCGCGTTCGCCAACGGCGGCTACCGGATCGAACCCTACCTGGTGGAGCGGATCGAAGACCGCGACGGCAAGCCGGTATTCGAAGCGAATCCCACCCGCGTTCCCGAGCAAGAAGCAGCAGGCGAGACCGAGGATGGCGAAGCGGCACCGACCGCCTTCGCCCAGGAGGATTCACGCATCACGTCATCGGATGCCGATGACCAAGCGCCCCGATATGCACAGCGCATCATCGACGACCGCACCGCATACATCATGACCAGCATGCTGCAGGACGTGATCAAGCGCGGCACCGGCCGCAGGGCGTTGGCGATGGGCCGCGGCGACATTGCAGGCAAGACGGGAACCACTAACGAGTCGAAGGACAGCTGGTTCTCCGGCTATAACGCCGACATCGTCACCACTGTCTGGACTGGCTTCGACCAGCCGCAGAGCCTCGGACGCAACGAGTATGGCGGAACGGTCGCGCTGCCGATCTGGATGAAATACATGGGGGCCGTGCTCGAGGGTACGCCCGAACACGCGCCGGCAGAGCCGGAAGGCATTCTCACCCTGCGCATCGATCCGAAAAGCGGACGGGCCGCCTCACCCGGCACGCCCGATGCCTATTTCGAGCTGTTCCGCAGCGAGGATTCTCCGCCAGGCATGGACGATGAGCTGACGCCCGGCTCCAGCATTCCGGATAGCCCATTGCCAGCCGGTGAAGCAGCCCCCATCGACCTGTTCTGACTCGAACGCACCATCGCGATCGGTCCTGGCAAAACCGACCGGAATGAAAAAAAGAACCCCGGCACAGGCCGGGGTTCTTTTGTCGTGTCGCCTGGAAGGGCTAGCGCCCCGCGATCAGCTGTTGAACACGTCATCCACCGACTTCAACGGATAGTTCGACGGGTACGGCAAGGTCGCCACGCCGCTGGAAATCGCCGCCTTGGCCACCGCATCCGACACCAAGGTAATCAGGCGCGGATCCATCGGTTTTGGAATGATGTACTCACGCCCGAATTCCAGGTGATCGACGCCGTAGGCCGTCGCCACTTCATCCGGCACCGGCAGCTTGGCAAGCTCGCGCAGCGCCTGCGCGGCGGCGATCTTCATCTCTTCGTTGATACGCTTGGCCCGCACGTCCAGTGCGCCGCGGAAGATGAACGGGAAACCCAGAACGTTGTTGACCTGGTTCGGGTAGTCCGAACGCCCGGTGGCCATGATCACGTCCGAACGGGTGGCGTGAGCCAGCTCCGGGCTGATTTCCGGATCCGGATTGGAGCACGCGAACACTACCGGATTGGCAGCCATGCGCTTGAGCCCTTCAGCGCTCAACAGGTTGGCACCGGACAAGCCGACGAAGACGTCCGCGCCGTCGAGCGCATCGTCCAGGGTTCGCTTGTCGGTCTCGTGGGCGAAAATCGCCTTGTACTGGTTCAGATCGTCACGCCCGGCGTGAATCACACCCTTGCGGTCGATCATGAAGATGTTTTCGATCTTGGCGCCCATGCTGACCAGCAATTTCATGCAGGAAGTCGCTGCTGCACCCGCGCCCAGGCAGACGATCTTCGCCTCCTCCAGGGTCTTGCCGGCGATCTCCAGGGCGTTGAGCATGCCCGCCGCGGTCACGATTGCGGTGCCATGTTGGTCGTCATGGAACACCGGTATATCACACTGCTCGATCAGTGCCCGCTCGATCTCGAAACACTCGGGCGCCTTGATGTCTTCGAGGTTGATGCCGCCAAAGGTAATGGAGATGCGCTTGACCGTATCGATGAACGCCTGCGGGCTCTCGGCATCCACCTCGATGTCGAACACATCGACGCCGGCGAAGCGCTTGAACAGGACGCCCTTGCCTTCCATCACCGGCTTGGAAGCCAGGGGGCCGAGATTGCCCAGGCCTAGAATGGCTGTGCCATCGGAAATCACCGCAACCAGATTGCCCTTGCCCGTGTAGCGGTAGGCCAGCTCCGGATCACGACCGATTTCCCGAACCGGCTCGGCCACACCCGGGCTATAGGCCAGGGAGAGATCGCGCGCGGTGGAGGTTGGCTTGGTCAGCTCGACACTCAGCTTTCCCGGACGAGGGTGGGAGTGATAGTTGAGCGCGGCGGTTTTCAGGTCAGTCATGAGGCATTTCCGCTTATTTTACTGGGACAGACAGGGGGCCGAGCATACGCCAAGACCCGGCGCCGTCACAAGCGAGCAGGAAACGTGACTGTCAAGGGCTGAGTCTACGACTTTAAGCGCAGACGCCTATCCAACCAGCCCACGCCGACAGCCGGTCCCACTTGACCCTCAAGGCGCGAGGGCGAGCATAGAGGGGTGCGTCAGTTTCAACAGCCAGCGGGCCTGGCGCGCCGCGACCCGGCCCTTGCGGTCGATGATCCAGCCACGGGCTTCGATCGTCCGACCCGGCAGGTCGACCAATGCGGTACCGAATGCAGCCGCGGCTGCGGCCGGGATCTGTATCACCAAAGGCCCCTGCAGTTCCAGCCAGACACCGCCGCGATTGGTCTCGACGCGCTCGACCCGGGCCCTGACCAGCGCAAAGCCGGAATGGCGCATACGTGCGGCATCGAGCACCGGCGACTGTTTCCACAGGCCGCTGCCGGCGCGGCGCGCCTGGCGCTCCACCGCCAGGTGGCAGTCGGCGAGCGCCGTGTTTGGCGCAAGGGCAACGAAGAACCCCAGCCCCTCGGCCAGCATCGCGGCCTCGAGGTTGTCACCGCGCGCGTCGAAAGCATGGGCGAGCAAGCGCCCGTAGTGATCCCGCGTCTGTGCGCCGGGGCGCAGCCCCACGCGCCCTCCGTTGCGATCGACGAGGGCCTGCAGGCGAGCCTTGGCAGCGCGCGCGTACGGCTCCGCACGGCGACCGTTGTGAGCAAGCTCCGGCGCGTTCAGGCCGATCAGGCGAACACGACGCCCATCAACCAGGCGCAGGGTGTCGCCGTCGACTACGCGCTCCACCGCAACCTGCCGCAGCGCTTGGGTGCTGGAACACAGCGCCTGTGCCTGCAGACTGAGCAGCACGCAAACAAAAAAGGCGCCCACCCGGGACGCCTTTTCTATGCGAATGGAAAACCTCAAGGGGTTCTCGTCGCGACAGCCGCTTACTTGGCGCCGAAGACACCGAAACGCTGCTTGAAGCGGTCGATACGGCCGCCGGTATCCAGCACCTTCTGCTTACCGGTGTAGAACGGGTGGCATTCGGAGCACACGTCGATGCTCAGGTTCTTGGCCAGCGTGGAGCGGGTCTTGATGACGTTGCCGCAACTGCAAGTGGCTTCGATTTCAACGTAGTTGGGATGGATATCGGCTTTCATGGATTGAATCCTCTGGTATGTGTGCCGCCACCCGACCCGATGTCGAGTACCGCACGGAAGGGCGCGAATGATACCAGAGCTCCACCCTGATGCAAGGGCGGCCGACCATCGGCGAAAGGCCGACCGCAACAGACCTGCCTGCGAGCCGGATCGTTTAAGATCGGCGTTCTCCGCCAAGGAATCCCGCGTGTCCCAACCCATACTCCGCCTCGCCCTGCCCTCGCCATTGCGCAGGCTGTTCGACTACCTGCCGCCGGCTGGCGTGCCCACGGACGCCCTGCAACCCGGCGTTCGCCTGCGGGTGCCGTTCGGACGTCGCGAGACGCTCGGAATCCTGATCGAGGTCGTCCGGCATAGCGAGGTACCGGCGGACAGGCTCAAGCCGGCACTCGAACTGATCGACACGCGACCACCACTCTCGCCCGAACTGTTCCGTTTCTGCCTGTGGACGGCTCAGTATTACCAGCACAGCCTGGGAGACACCTTCAGTTGGGCGCTGCCGGTGCTGCTGCGCCAGGGAGAACCGGCAGCGGTTTTGCAGGAGCGATTCTGGTATGCCGCCGACGGCGCGCGGCCCGAAGATGTGCGCCTGGCACGCGCACCCCGTCAGCGCGAGACGCTGCGCACCATCGCCCAGCACCCCCATGGCGTGGCGCATTCGCTGCTGAGCCAGCTGCAGCTGAGCAAGGACAGTCTCGAGCAGCTACTGGTAAAGGGCTTGCTGCGTGTCGAGACGCGCCGCCGCCATCCACCGTCGCGGCACCAGGGGGGCTGGCTGCTGCAACCCGCGCTGACGCTGAACAGCGAGCAACGCGCCGCCTTCGAAGCGATCCGCGCTGGCCTTGACGGCTTTCAGGCCTTCCTTCTCGCCGGGGTCACCGGCAGCGGCAAGACCGAGGTCTATCTGCAATTGATTCACCAGGTGCTCGAAGCCGGCAAGCAGGTCCTGGTGCTGATCCCCGAGATCAACCTCGGCCCGCAAACGCTGGCGCGTTTCGAGCAGCGCTTCAATGCCCGCATCGCCCTGCTGCACTCCAATGTGAATGATCGCGAGCGCCTCGACGCCTGGATCGCCGCACGGGACGGCGAGGCGGACATCGTCATCGGCACGCGCTCGGCGCTGTTCACCCCGCTGAAGCACCCGGGCCTGATCGTCCTCGATGAAGAGCACGATGCGTCCTATAAACAGCAGGAAGGGCTGCGCTACCACGCGCGCGACCTGGCGGTGGTCAGGGCCCGCCAGGAAAACCTGCCGATCGTGCTCGGTTCTGCCACGCCATCGCTGGAAAGCCTGCACAACGCCCACAGCGGTCGCTACGCCCTGCTCAAACTGACGCGCCGTGCCGGCAATGCACAGGCGCCACGCTTTCTAAGGCTCGACGTGAAGAGCCGCCCGCTGGAAGCCGGCATCTCCGGCCCGCTGCAACAGGCCATGGCGCAGACGCTCGCGGCCGGGCAGCAAGTGCTGGTATTCCTCAATCGCCGCGGCTATGCGCCGTCGCTGCTTTGCCACGACTGCGGCTGGATCAGCCAGTGCCCGCGCTGTGACGCACGCATGACCCTGCACCAGCGGCATAACGAGCTGCGCTGCCACCATTGCGGTCATTGCAGCCGACCGCCACTCAACTGCCCCGACTGCGGGCGGGTTGACCTGAGACCGGTCGGCGCCGGCACCGAGCGGGCCGAAGCGCGCCTGGGCGTACTGTTCCCCGACTACCCTGTGCTGCGCATCGACCGCGACAGCACCTCGCGCAAAGGCTCGATGGAAAGCCTGCTGGCGACCATCAACCGCGGCGAGCCGTGCCTGCTGGTCGGCACCCAGATGCTTGCCAAGGGGCACCACTTTCCCCGCGTCACGCTGGTCGCGATCCTCGACGCCGACGGCGGGCTGTTCTCGGCGGACTTCCGCGCCAGCGAACGCATGGCCCAGCTCATCGTCCAGGTGGCCGGGCGTGCCGGTCGCGCCGAGGAGCCGGGCAAGGTGATCATACAGACGCACCTGGCAGACCACCCCCTGCTGGTCCAGCTGACCGAGCAAGGCTATTTCGCCTTCGCCGAGCAGGCGCTCAGTGAACGCCGTGCCGCTGGGCTGCCACCGTTTAGCCACCTGGCCCTGCTGCGCGCCGAAGCGAGCAAGCCCGGCCAGGCCGAAGCCTTTCTCGAACAGGCCTGTGACTGCGCCGAGCAGTTGCTGGCGCAAAGTGCAGTCAGCGGCGTCGAGCTGCTGGGGCCGGTGCCTGCCCCGATGGAACGACGGGCCGGGCGTTACCGCGCGCAACTGCTGCTGCAGGGAAATGCCCGCGCCGCCCTGCATAAGCTGATGAGCGTCTGGCTACCCCAGGTCGAGGCCCTCCCGGGCAGTCGCAGCGTGCGCTGGTCACTGGATGTCGACCCCATCGACCTGTTCTGAGGCGGGTTTACCATGCCCATCGCACGGCCAAGCCGCCTTAAGCCTTGAAGGTTCGACCCTCGGACCCCGATAATGCCGAGTTTTCGACCAAAGCCTTCGGCCGACCGAGCAGACCATGAAAGACAGCATTCGCCACCTGATCCAGCAAGCCCTGGCCCGCCTCACTGCCGAGGGCGTGCTGCCGGAGGGGTTGAGTCCGAGCATCCAGGTGGAGAATACCCGCGACAAGGCGCATGGCGACTTCGCCAGCAACATCGCCATGATGTTGGCCAAGCCTGCCGGCCTGAAGCCCCGCGAGCTCGCCCAGCAACTGATCGAGGCCATGCCGTCCGACCCGTCGGTCAGTCAGGTGCAGATCGCCGGACCGGGGTTCCTGAACTTCTTTCAGAACAGCGCCGCGCTGGCAGAACGACTCGACGCCGCGTTGGCCGACGCGCGACTGGGCGTCACCAAGGCTGGCCCGCCGCAGCGCGTGGTGGTCGACCTGTCCTCGCCGAACCTGGCCAAGGAAATGCACGTCGGCCACTTGCGCTCGACCATCATTGGCGATGCCGTGGCGCGGGTGCTCGAATTTCTCGGTGACCAAGTGATTCGCCAGAACCATGTCGGCGACTGGGGCACCCAGTTCGGCATGCTGCTGGCCTATCTCGAGGAAAACCCGGCCGCGGCGGAAACCGAGCTGTCCGACCTCGAGCAGTTCTACCGCGCCGCAAAGCAGCGTTTCGACGAATCCGAAGCATTCGCCGAGCGCGCGCGGGAGTTGGTTGTCAAGCTGCAGGCCGGCGACGCCAACTGCCTAAGACTATGGACGCGCTTCAACGAGATCTCCCTGTCGCACTGCCAGAAGGTCTACGACCGCCTCAACGTTCGCCTCACGCCCGAAGACGTCAAGGGCGAAAGCGCCTACAACGCGGACCTGCCCGACATCGTCGCGGCACTGGCCGGCAAGGGCCTACTGCGCGAAAGCGACGGCGCCCAGTGCGTCTTCCTCGACGAATTCCGCAACGCCGAAGGCAATCCGCTGCCGGTTATCGTACAAAAGGCCGGCGGCGGCTATCTGTACGCCACCACCGACCTGGCCTCGATGCGTTATCGCAGCCAGCAACTCAAGGCTGATCGCGCCCTCTACTTTGTCGACCAGCGCCAGGCCCTGCACTTCCAGATGGCCTTCGAGGTGGCGCGCCGGGCTGGTTTTGTCGCAGCGGATATGCAGCTCGAACACATGGGCTTCGGCACCATGAACGGCGCTGATGGCCGCCCGTTCAAGACCCGCGACGGCGGCACCGTGAAGCTGGTGAACCTGCTCGACGAGGCCGAGCAGCGTGCCTACAGCCTGGTCAAGAGCAAGAACCCCGACCTCGACGAAGCCGAGCTGCGGCAGATCGCCCGCGCGGTGGGCATCGGCGCGGTGAAGTACGCGGACCTGTCCAAGCACCGTACCAGCGACTACAGCTTCAACTTCGAGCAGATGCTCAGCTTCGACGGGAACACCGCGCCGTACCTGCTGTACGCCTATACCCGCGTGGTCAGCGTGTTTCGCAGGCTGGGTACCGGCATGGAGGACCTGCCGGGCGAGATCCGCCTGGAGGCCGAACAGGAACAGGCGCTGGGGGCCAAGCTCGCACAGCTCGGTGAGGTACTGAACAATGTCGCCGACAAGGGCGTTCCCCATGTTCTGTGCAGCTACCTGTACGAGCTGGCTGGGCTGTTTTCCAGCTTCTATGAGCACTGCCCGATCCTGTCGGCCGAGAACGAAGCGCAGAAGCACAGCCGCCTGCGCCTGGCCGCGCTGACTGGCCGCACGCTCAAGCAAGGATTGGAACTGCTGGGCCTGGAAACACTGGAGCGGATGTAAGTGGCCACCCGAAAGAAACCTGCGCCCAAGCGCGGCGCGAGCCGCTACCAGGCCCCGGCAAAAAAACCGGTCCCCGGCTGGGTCTGGCTGGTCTGCGGATTGGTAATCGGCGGTTTCATCACCTTTTTGATGAACCTGGAACCAGGCGGCGACGAGATCAGACGGGCCAAGGAGGTGGCCAAGGCAAACGCCCCGCCGAAGCGCCCGGCGCCGAGCGACGGCCAGGCGGTGAAGCCCAAGTACGACTTCTACACCCTGCTGCCCGAATCCGAAGTGATCCTGCCGCCTGAGGCGCCCAAGCCCGAAGCACCGCAGACGCCAGCAGCCACGCCCGAAGAAGCAGCCAAGCTCGACGCCGCGCGCGCCGAGGCGGCGCTGAACGGCCAGGTCCCGCCACCGCCTCCGCCGACCGTGGCGAAGGCTCCCGTCACGCAGTTCTTTCTCCAAGCCGGCTCGTTCCGGCAGAAGCCCGAAGCGGAGAAGGTTCGCGCGCAGATCATCCTGCTCGGGCAGGATGTGCGCGTGGAGAACGTCACCGTGCGTGACGAGGTGTGGTATCGCGTGCTGGTGGGGCCCTACCTCGACCGCGAGCAGCTTGGCAAGGCCCAGAAAACCCTGTCGGCGAGCGGTTACAGCAACCTGCTCCTGCAGCAGCGTCAGGTCCGCTGATCGCTACCTGACACTGGCCGGCCCGCCGGTTATCGCCCCTGATCGGCGGGCTTTTTCAGCCCGTCACGCCTCACGTGGCGCGTAGGCGAACACGTCTGCGCGCATCTGTGTAGCTTCCATGCCCGCCTCGACCAGCGCATCCAGCGTGCCGTACACCATGGCGGGGGAACCGCTGGCGTAGACATGCAGTGGCTTCAGGTCGGCAAAATCCTCGCACACCGCGTCGTGCAGCATGCCGCATCGCCCGGGCCAGCCGCAGACATCGCTCACGACCTGATGCAGGTGAAGATTGGGCATGCGCTGCCACTCCTGCCAGTGCGGCAAATCGTAGAAATCCTCTGGACGCCGTACGCCCCAGTACAGGTGCACCGGGTGGGCGAACCCCTCGGCCCGGCAATGCTCGATCAGGCTGTGCATCTGCGCCATGCCCGTACCCGCGGCGATCAGCACAAGCGGGCCCGCGGGCAACTCGGCCAGATGCGCATCGCCGAACGGCAGCTGCACCCGAGCCATCGCGCTGCGTCGAATGAAGTCCAGCAGCTCGATGGCGGACGATTCGCGGGCCAGCACGTGGAGCTCGAGTTCGCGCCCGCGGCCCGGCGCAGAGGCCAGAGAAAAGGCGCTGTATTCGCCATCTTCGCGCTGTACCAGCAGATATTGCCCAGCGTGATAGCGGGGCGGCTTGCCTGCCGGCGCGCGCAGCAGCACACGGAACACGTCGCCGCCCACCGCTTCGCAACTGACCAGCTGGCAGCTGAGCGTGCGCACCGGCAGCTCACCGGGCGCCAGCACACCATCCCAGAGCAACACGCAGTCTTCTTCGGGCTCGGCCAGGCAGGCAAACACCTCGCCATGATCGTGGGGCTCGCCGCGCTGGCGCACCCGGCCATTGACCAGCAGCGCGGCGCAGATCAGGCAATTGCCGTTGCGGCAGGCCTGAGGACAGTCGTAACCAAGGCGCCGTGCGGCATCGAGGATCAACTCCCCACGCTCGACCTCGAGGACGGCCCCGGAGGGTTGCAAGGTCACTTTCATCGATTCGACAACCTGAAAAAAGGGCGACGGTTCATCAGTCGATGCCCAGCTCGGCCCAGAGTTCGTCGACCCGACGCTTGACCGCCGGGTCTTGAACGATGGCGCGACCCCATTCACGGCTGGTCTCGCCCGGCCACTTGTGCGTGGCGTCGAGCCCCATCTTGCTGCCCAGGCCTGAAACTGGCGAGGCGAAATCGAGGTAGTCGATCGGGGTGTTCTCGATCAGCACCGTATCGCGCTTGGGGTCCATGCGCGTGGTGATTGCCCAGATCACGTCGTTCCAGTCGCGGGCATCGATGTCATCATCGGTGACGATGACGAACTTGGTGTACATGAACTGACGCAGGAAGCTCCAGACACCGAGCATGACGCGCTTGGCGTGGCCGGGGTACTGCTTCTTCATGGTCACCACCGCCATGCGGTAGGAGCAGCCTTCCGGGGGCAGGTAGAAGTCGGTGATTTCCGGAAACTGCTTCTGCAGGATCGGCACAAAGACTTCGTTCAGCGCAACACCGAGGATCGCCGGCTCGTCCGGCGGTCGGCCTGTATAGGTGCTGTGATAGATCGCATCGCGGCGCCGGGTAATGCGCTCGACGGTAAACACCGGGAACCGGTCGACCTCGTTGTAATAGCCGGTGTGGTCGCCGTAAGGCCCCTCGTCGGCCATCTCGCCTGGATGGATATGCCCTTCGAGGACGATCTCCGCGCCGGCCGGTACCTGCAGATCGCTGCCGCGGCATTTGACCAGCTCGGTGCGGCTGCCACGCAGCAGTCCGGCGAAGGCGTACTCGGATAGCGAGTCCGGCACCGGCGTCACCGCGCCGAGAATCGTCGCAGGATCTGCGCCCAGCGCCACCGCCACCGGGTAGGGACGGCCCGGAAACCTGTCGCACCACTCGCGGAAATCCAGCGCGCCACCGCGATGACTGAGCCAGCGCATGATCACCTTGTTGCGGCCGATCACCTGCTGCCGGTAGATGCCAAGGTTCTGCCGCTCCTTGTTCGGGCCCTTGGTGATCGTCAGTCCCCAGGTAATCAGCGGGCCCGCATCGCCTGGCCAGCAGGTCTGGACTGGCAGGCTCGAGAGGTCGACGTCGTCACCCTCCAGGATGACCTCCTGACAGGGCGCATCCTTGAGGACCTTCGGCGCCATGCTGATGACTTTTTTATAGATCGGCAGCTTGCTCCAGGCATCCTTCAAGCCCTTCGGCGGCTCCGGCTCCTTGAGAAAGGCCAGCAGTTTGCCGATCTCACGCAACTCGGAAACGTCCTCGGCGCCCATGCCCAGGGCGACCCGTTGCGGCGTGCCGAACAGGTTGCCGAGCACCGGCATGTCGAAGCCGGAGGGGTTCTCGAAGAGCAACGCCGGGCCCTGCTTGCGCAGGGTGCGGTCGCAGATTTCGGTCATTTCCAGCACCGGGGAGACGGCAGCCGAGACGCGCTTGAGTTCACCGCGCTGTTCCAGGCCGCTGATAAAGTCGCGCAGATCGCGATACTGCATGCTTGAGCCTCGTGTGGGCAGGCGGGATCGGGTGGCAGAGTTTAGCCTTGGCGTCGGCAATTCCAAAAGCTGCAGACAGACGAAGGCCGGGTTTCCCCGGCCTTGTTGGCAACGGCGACTCGCTTACTTGCGCTTCATGGACATGAAGAATTCGTCGTTGGTCTTGGTGTCCTTGAGCTTGTCGAGCAAGAACTCAATGGCGGCACTTTCATCCATCGGATGCAGCAGCTTGCGCAGGATCCAGATCCGCTGCAGTTCTTCCTCGCTGGTCAGCAACTCTTCGCGACGGGTGCCCGAGCGATTGATATTGATGGCCGGGAACACGCGCTTTTCGGCGATGCGGCGATCGAGCTGCAGCTCGAGGTTGCCGGTGCCCTTGAATTCCTCGTAGATCACCTCATCCATCTTCGAACCGGTTTCCACCAGCGCCGTTGCGAGGATGGTCAGCGAACCGCCCTCCTCGATGTTGCGCGCGGCACCGAAGAATCGCTTCGGCTTTTCCAGGGCGTGGGCGTCGACACCGCCGGTAAGCACCTTGCCCGAGCTGGGAATCACGGTGTTGTAGGCGCGCGCCAGGCGGGTAATGGAGTCGAGCAGGATGACCACGTCCTTCTTGTGCTCGACCAGACGCTTGGCCTTCTCAATCACCATTTCAGCGACCTGCACATGGCGGGTCGGCGGTTCGTCGAAAGTCGAGGCGACCACTTCGCCGCGCACGGTGCGCTGCATCTCGGTCACTTCTTCCGGGCGCTCGTCGATCAACAGGACGATCAGATGGCACTCGGGATTGTTGCGGGTGATGTTACTGGCGATGTTCTGCAGCATGATCGTCTTGCCCGCTTTCGGCGGTGCGACGATTAGGCCGCGCTGACCCTTGCCGATCGGCGCGCAGAGATCGATGACCCGGCCCGTAAGGTCCTCGGTGGAGCCGTTGCCGGCTTCCATGGTCAGGCGCTCGTTCGGGAACAGCGGCGTCAGGTTCTCGAAGAGGATCTTGCTCTTGGCATTTTCCGGACGATCATAGTTGATCGTGTCGACCTTCAGCAGCGCGAAATAGCGCTCGCCCTCTTTGGGTGGGCGGATCTTGCCGACGATGGTGTCGCCGGTGCGCAGATTGAAGCGGCGGATCTGACTCGGCGAGACATAGATGTCATCGGGGCCGGCGAGATAGGACGAATCCGCGGAGCGCAGGAAGCCGAAGCCATCCTGGAGAATCTCCAGCACGCCATCACCGGAGATTTCCTCGCCGCTTTTCGCGTGCTTTTTCAGCAGGGAGAAAATCACGTCCTGCTTGCGCGAACGGGCCATGTTTTCGATGCCCATCTGTTCGGCCATTTCCAGCAGTTCGGTGATGGGCTTTTGCTTAAGTTCGGTCAGATTCATAGAGAGAGATCAGAAGGGATGAAGAAAGCGTTTAGCTTGAGAAGCCGCGCAGCAAGAGACGAACAGGTTCGTGTGCTTTGATGAGGCTGAAGTGCGTCGGCGACGGCATGCAGAGGGCGACGGAGAAACGTCGCGAGGCCGAATTTAGCACCACACAGGCGAAGCGTCCACCCTGGGCCCATAAAAAAGCCCCCGCGTTTGCGGGGGCTTTGCGATCACGGGCGGCTGATCAGATATTGCTGTCCAGAAAGGCGGCCAGTTGCGACTTCGACAGGGCGCCCACCTTGGTGGCCTCGACGTTGCCGTTTTTGAACAACATCAGCGTCGGGATGCCGCGAACGCCGTATTTCGGCGGTGTTTCCTGGTTCTCGTCGATATTCAGCTTGCAGACCTTGAGCTTGCCTTCGTAATCCTTGGCGATCTCGTCGAGCACCGGAGCGATCATCTTGCAGGGGCCGCACCACTCGGCCCAATAATCGACCAGCACAGGCCCTTCGGCCTGGAGCACGTCCTGCTCGAAACTGCTGTCGCTGACATTGTTGATGTATTCGCTCATGGATGTTCTCCAGGGTCAAAATCGGAAGTGATGCCATCATAGCCCGGCTGGATGCGGATCGAAAGCCGCAGGCCGTCGCCTGGATTTTCGCCGGCGGGCATGCGCCGGACGGCTGCTGGCGCGACACCGGAGGCTTCGCGGCGCACTATGCGCGTTGGCGGATGCGGGCGATCATGTCAGGATGTCGGGGTTTTGCACAGAGACTGCCCCATGCGCCCACCAGCCGCCGAACCCCAGCCGATGATCGCTGCCCTCGATCTCGGATCGAACAGCTTTCACATGGTCCTGGCCCGTACCAGCAACGGCGAGATGCGGATCATCGAGCGACTCGGCGAGAAGGTGCAACTGGCTGCCGGCATCAACGAGCAACGGATGCTCGACGACGAGGCGATGCAGCGCGGCCTCGACTGCCTGCGGCGCTTCGCCCAGCTGGTCAACCACCTGCCGCAAGGCGCAGTGCGCGTGGTCGGCACTAACGCGCTGCGCGAAGCTCGCAATCGTGCGCAGTTCATTCGCCAGGCCGAAGCCATCATCAACCACCAGGTCGAAGTGATTTCTGGCCGCGAGGAAGCGAGACTGATCTACCTGGGCGTCTCGCACACCTTTCCGGCCGCGCCCGGCAAGCGGCTGGTGGTGGACATCGGGGGCGGCAGCAGCGAATTCATCATCGGCCAGGGCTTCGACTCGCAGCTGCGCGAGAGCCTGCAGATGGGCTGTGTGAGCTTTACCCAGCGATTCTTCCGCGATGGCAAGATCACCGCGGCGCGTTATGCCCAGGCCTACACGGCCGCGCGCCTGGAGCTGATGAGCATCGAGCACGGCCTGCGCCGGCTCGGCTGGCAGGACGCGGTGGGCGCTTCCGGCACCATTCGTGCCATCGGCTTGGCGATCAAGGGCGCCGGGCTGGGCACCGGCCAGGTCACCAGCGAGGGGCTTGGCTGGATCAAGCGCAAGCTGTTCAAGCTGGGCGACGTGGAAAAACTGGACATGGATGGGATCAAGCCCGACCGGCGCAGCATCTTTCCAGCCGGCCTGGCGATTCTCGAAGCCATCTTCGACGCCCTCGAGCTGGCGAGCATGGCCCACTCCGAAGGCGCCCTGCGCGAAGGCGTGCTCTACGACCTCATCGGCCGCCACCATCACGAGGACATCCGTGATCGCACCCTGAGCTTTCTCATGGAGCGCTACCACGTCGATACCGAGCAGGCGCTACGGGTCGAAAGCAAGGCGCTCGAAGCCCTGGACCAGGTCGCCACCGACTGGGATCTGAGCGAGGACTGGCAACGCGAACTGCTCGGCTGGGCCGCGCGGGTGCACGAAGTTGGTCTGGATATCGCCCATTACCACTACCACAAGCACGGCGCCTATCTCATCGAGCACTCGGACCTGCCCGGATTCTCCCGCCAGGACCAGCAGATGCTCGCCCTGCTGGTGCGCGGGCATCGCCGCAACATCCCGCGGCAGAAATTCGAAGAACTCAGCGAGGATGGCGTCAAGCTGACGCGACTGTGCGTGCTGCTGCGCTTCGCCATCCTGTTTCACCACATCCGTGGACCTCAGCAGGCCCCGGCGTTTACCCTCCAGGCCGGCGAGAACAGTCTGGACGTGGCGTTTCCGGAAGGCTGGCTGGCGAACAATCCCCTGACCCAGGCCGACTTCGCCCTTGAGGCCGAGTGGCTCAAGCGAATCGATTTTACCCTGACGATCCGCTAGCCGGCGCCCCTGCGGGCGCCGGCCGAATCGCCGACGGTGCCGCGACTCAGCGCGCCGTCGGGCTGCCGAGCCGCTCCAGCAGCGCGTTCTGGACGTTACGCGGATTCTGGTTGCCGCTCGGGCTGTTACGCAGGTAGGTACCGTCAGGCTGCAGCAGCCAGCTCTGCGTGTTGTCAGTCAGGAAACCTTCCAGCTCCTTCTTGACTCGGGTGATCAGCTTCTTGCCTTCGACCGGGAAGCAGGTCTCGACGCGCCGGTCCAGGTTGCGCTCCATCCAGTCGGCGCTGGACAGATACAAGCGCTCGTCTCCCCCGTTGAGGAAGTAGAACACCCGGCTGTGCTCGAGGAAGCGCCCGATGATCGAGCGCACCTGAATGTTGTGCGACACGCCCGGCACGCCGGGCCGCAGGCAGCACATGCCGCGCACGATCAAATCGATGCGCACGCCCGTCTGGCTTGCCTTGTACAGCGCACGGATCATCTTCGCGTCGGTCAGCGAATTGACCTTCAAGATGATGTGTGCCGGCTTGCCCTCGCTGGCGTGCTGCGTCTCCTGGGTGATCATGTCCAGCAGCGCCTTCTTCAACGTGAAAGGCGCGTGCAGCAGCTTCTTCATGCGCATGGTCTTGCCCATGCCGATCAACTGGCTGAACAGCTTGGACACGTCCTCGCAGAGGGCGTCATCGGAGGTCAGCAGGCTGTAGTCGGTGTACAGCCGCGCGTTACCGGCGTGGTAGTTGCCGGTGCCCAGGTGCGCGTAGCGCCGCAACTCGCCGTTCTCCCGGCGCAGGATCAGCATCATCTTGGCGTGGGTCTTGTAGCCGACCACACCGTAGATCACCACCGCACCGGCCTGCTGCAGGCGGCTAGCCAGCTGCAGGTTCGATTCCTCGTCGAAGCGCGCGCGCAACTCGATGACCGCCGTGACCTCCTTGCCGTTACGCGCAGCCTCGACCAGCGCATCGACGATTTCCGAATTGGCGCCCGAGCGGTACAGCGTCTGTTTGACGGCCAGCACGCACGGATCCTTGGCCGCCTCGCGCAGCAGGTCGACCACCGGCGTGAACGATTCGTAGGGATGCAGCAGGAGGATGTCCTGCTTGCCGACCACGCTGAAGATGTTCTCGCTATTCTGCAGCAGCTTCGGGATGGCCGGCGTGAACGGCAGGTACTGCAGCTCCGGGTGGCTGTCCAGGCCGGTGATGCTGAATAGCCGGGTCAGGTTGACCGGCCCGTTGACCCGGTACAGCTCGCTCTCGCTGAGGCTGAATTGCTTGAGCAGGAAGTCGGCGAGGTGCTTGGGGCAGGTGTCTACCACCTCCAGGCGCACCGCGTCCCCGTAGCGCCGGGAGATCAGCTCACCGCGCAGGGCGCGGGCCAGGTCCTCCACGTCTTCGGTATCGACCGAGAGGTCGGCGTTGCGTGTCAGGCGGAACTGGTAGCAGCCCTTGACCTTCATGCCGTGGAACAGATCGTCGGCGTGCGCATGGATCATCGACGACAGGAATACGTAATTGGCGCCCGGCCCACCCACTTCCTCGGGGATACGGATTACCCGTGGCAACAGCCGGGGCGCCGGAATGATCGCCAGCCCCGAGTCGCGCCCGAACGCATCGACACCTTCCAGCTCAACGATGAAGTTGAGGCTCTTGTTCACCAGCAACGGGAATGGATGGGTCGGATCCAGACCGATCGGCGTGATGATCGGCGCGATCTCGTCACGGAAATAGCGCCGCACCCAGGCCTTGATCTTTACCGTCCAGTGCCGCCGGCGGATGAAGCGAACCTGATGCTTGGCCAGCTCCGGCAGCAGGATTTCGTTGAGGATCGAATACTGGCGACTGACCTGCTCGTGGACCAGCTCGGAAATCCGCGCCAGCGCCTGGTGCGGCTGCAGGCCGTCGGCGCCGGCCTGTTCGCGGGCGAAGGTCACCTGCTTCTTCAGCCCGGCGACGCGGATCTCGAAAAACTCATCGAGGTTGCTCGAGAAGATGAGCAGAAATTTCAGCCGCTCCAGCAGTGGGTAGGACTCATCGAGGGCCTGCTCGAGCACGCGGATGTTGAACTGCAGCTGCGACAGCTCGCGATGAATGTACAGGCTGTTATCGTCCAGGTTCGGGGCAGGCGGCGGCGGCGCGACGGCCACCGCCTCCTCTTCCACGGAGCCGGTCTGCGGTACAAGCTCCGCCGCCACGGGCGCCTCGCTGCTGGTCACCAGCTGCACTTCGCTCTCGCTGAGTCCCTGGGTCGTCATCTGTCTGCCTCGGCGGGGCTTATCGCCCCTGCTTCAATTGTTGGGCCGCCTTGACGGCGAAATAGGTGAGAATGCCATCGGCGCCCGCGCGCTTGAAGGCCGTCAGCGATTCGAGGATCACCGCCTCGCTCAGCCAGCCGTTCTGGATGGCCGCCATGTGCATCGCGTACTCGCCACTGACCTGATAGACGAAGGTCGGCACGCGGAAGGCATCCTTGACCCGCCAGAGGATGTCCAGATACGGCATGCCCGGCTTGACCATGACCATGTCGGCGCCTTCGGACAGGTCCGCACCGACTTCGTGGAGCGCCTCGTCGCCGTTGGCCGGGTCCATCTGGTAGGTGTTCTTGCTGCCCTTGCCCAGGTTCGCCGCCGAGCCCACCGCATCGCGGAACGGCCCGTAGTAGGCACTGGCGTACTTCGCCGAATAGGCCATGATCCGCACGTTATGGTGATCGGCGACCTCCAGCGCTTCACGAATCGCCTGGATGCGCCCGTCCATCATGTCCGATGGCGCCACGACCTGGGCGCCGGCCTCCGCATGCGACAGGGCCTGACGGACCAGTGCATCGACCGTGACGTCGTTCTGCACATAGCCGTGCTCGTCGAGGATGCCATCCTGCCCATGGGTAGTGAACGGGTCGAGTGCTACATCGGTGATGATGCCCAGCTCAGGGAAACGCTCTCGCAGCGCACGCGTGGCCCGCTGGGCGATGCCATCCGGGTTCCAGGCTTCGGCGGCGTCCAGCGACTTCTTCTCCAGCGGCGTCACCGGAAACAGCGCCAGCGCGGGAATCCCCAGCGCCACCCAGCCCTCGGCCTCCTGCAGCAGCAGGTCGATCGACAGCCGCTCCACCCCCGGCATGGATGGGACCTGCTCGCGGCGATTGTCGCCGTCGAGCACGAACACCGGCAGGATCAGGTCGTCGACGCTCAGCAGCGTTTCACGCACCAGGCGGCGGGAGAAGTCGTCACGACGGTTGCGACGAAGACGAGTGGCCGGAAACAGTCGGTTGGCAGGCACGAAACTCACAGCAGACTCCTGGCCCGCAACACGGGCGAATATGACGGTTATAGGCCGACAGTGTGACCGAAGGATGACAACGACTATGCGGCGGTCGGAGGATCATGACATTGTCCCAACCGATTGCAGGCACTTCCAGTGGTTTCGAGCGGTCGGTCGCCCGGCGGCCGGCCTGCCGCTTTCGCGGCCGAGTGAACACCGGTCGCGGCGTCGGATCCAAACCCGATGGCGGGGCTTACCCTGCGCGCCGCCAGCCACTAGCATCAACGGTTTACCCCGGCATGGGCCGGGCGACCGAATCGACTAGGAGTACCCTTCGATGAGCAAGCAAGTCGCCGTGATTCTGTCCGGCTGTGGTGTCTACGACGGCTCGGAAATCTACGAGAGCGTGATCACGCTGCTCCGCCTGGACCAGCGCGGAGCCTCCGTCCAGTGCTTCGCGCCGGACATCGAGCAGATGCATGTGATCAACCACCTGAGCGGCGAAGAAATGCCGGAACGGCGTAATGTTCTGGTCGAGTCCGCGCGCCTGGCTCGGGGGCAGATCAAGGACCTGCGCGAAGCCGATGCAGGGGCCTTCGACGCCTTGATCATCCCGGGCGGCTTCGGCGCGGCGAAAAACCTCTGCGACTTCGCGACCCAAGGCGCCAACTTGAGTGTGCTGCCAGCTGTACTGAACGTTGCTCAGGCGTTCGCCAAGGCCGGCAAGCCGGTGGGCATGATGTGCATTGCCCCCACCATGGCCGCGCAGATATTTGGCCGCGGGGTGGCATGCACGCTGGGCGCCGACGATGCGCCCGCCGCGGTCGCCGCGCGGGAGATGGGCGCCGAGCACGAGCCATGCGAGGTCAGCGAGATCGTCGAGGACTCCCGCCATCATCTGGTCACGACGCCCGCGTACATGCTTGCGCAGTCGATCAGCGAAGCCGCTACCGGCATCAACAAGCTGGTCGACCGCGTACTGGAATTGACCGACGGCTGACCCGATCGCTGTAGGGGCGGGAGGACAGCGCTCCGCCCCTTGCGGCGTCGCTGACCGACGGTCTCTCGGGGGCGTTCACGCCAATCGTACCGGCGCTCCCGCCGCGGCTCTAGGCAATTCGGCGGTCCTGCGGCAGCGTGGCGCGATCTGCCAGGAGCCGCCCATGACACCGCCCCCGATCGACACCGTCGCTGACCAGCAACAGGCCGTGCGTCAACTGTTCGAGCGCATCCCGTTCAACGAATACCTGGGCATCGAGCTGGACGAAGTCTCGCACCAGCGCGTGGTGATGCACCTGCCGATGAAGCACGAGCTGGTCGGCAACTTCTTCCACGGCATTCTGCACGGCGGCGTGATCGCTTCGCTGCTCGACGTGGTCGGCGGCGCCATGGCCATGATCGGCGCCTTTGAAAAGCATCAGCACCTCAGCGCCGAGGAGCGCGCCCTGCGCCTGTCACGCCTCGGCACCATCGACCTGCGCATCGACTACCTGCGCCCGGGTCGCGGCAAACGCTTCAGCGCCAGCGCGACACTGCTGCGCTCTGGCAACAAGGTCGCCGTGGTGCGCTCCGAACTGCATAACGAGGAAGGGGTACTGGTGGCGGTCGGTACCGGCACCTATCTGTGCGGGTAAACCTGTCAGGAGCGCCTGGCGGCGAGCTGGGTCAGCAGGCGATCCAGGGCATTGGCGAATGCCTGGCGGTCCCGCTCGCCATAGGGCGCCTGCCCACCACTCGACTGGCCCTGCTCGCGCAGGTCGGTAAACAGATTGCGCACGGCAAGACGTTCACCCATGTTGCGCTCGTCGAATGGGCGACCGCGCGGATCGAGCGCGGCAACGCCTTTCTTGACCAGGCGATCGGCGAGCGGCACGTCGCTACAGATCACCAGGTCGCCGGGTAGAGCCTGCTCGACCAGGTGATCGTCCGCTGCATCCGGACCGCTCGGCACGACCACCAGATGCACACAGGCGAAGGCCGGCCTGACCTGGCTTTGCCCGGCGACCAGCCACACCTCGAAGTGGCGCTTGAGGGCGAACCGGATCAGCAGCTCCCTGGCCGCCTTGGGACAGGCATCGGCGTCGACCCAGACGCGCATCGGTCGCGACTCGCTCATGTCACCGCCCGCCGAACCGTAGCCAGCAACGCGGCGGCAGCAGCGAACATCACGGCAAAGCTACGATTGACCAGACGCTGCTGGCGCGGCGTGCGCAGCAACCGCAACACGCGCGACGCCAGTCCGGTGTAGCCGGCCATGACGATCAGGTCCACCGCCACCATGGTCGCGCCCATGTGCAGGTACTGCAGCACCAGGTCGCGCTGCGGGTCGAGGAACTGCGGCAGGACAGCAAGAATGAACACGATCGCCTTGGGGTTGCTCGCGTTGACCACGAAGCCACGCAGCATCAGTGTCAGCGGCCGGCCTATGGGCCGCGGTGCCGCGCTGTCGTCGAGCATCGACGGTATGGCCTGCCACTGCTTCAGGGCGAGCCAGAGGAGATAGGCGACGCCGAACCACTTGATCAGGCTGAACGCCAGAGCCGAAGTTGCCAGCACGGCGCCGACACCGGCCGCGACCACCGCTATCTGCAACGCCAGCGCGAACTGCAGGCCGATGGCGTTCCAGTAGCCGCGCCAGAAACCGTACTGCAGCCCGCTGGACATCGAGGCGATTGCCCCGGCGCCGGGTGACAGGCTGATAACCCAACAGGCAACGAAAAAGGCGAGCCAGGCGTCGAGCGTCATGATCGTTCCTCAAAAAGCAGGCGCCCCACGTGGCGCGCCTGCGGCAGGGAGTCAGTCCGGCGTGCCCCTGTTCAACTTGACCGGTTCCTTCAGTTTGCGGTTCATCGCCTTGCGCATGCGGATGTTCAGCGCTTCGACGCCAAGCGAGAACGCCATGGCGAAATACACGTAGCCCTTGGGCACGTGGGTGCCGAAGGCTTCGGCCACCAGCAGCGTGCCGACCACCATGAGAAAGGACAGCGCCAGGACCTTCAGCGTCGGGTGTTTTTCGATGAACTCACTGATCGTGCCGGCTGCCAGCATCATCACGCCCACGGCGATAATGATGGCCGCGACCATCACCTGCACATTATCGACCAGGCCCACGGCGGTGATCACCGAATCCAGCGAGAACACGATGTCGATCACCGCGATCTGCAGGATCACGCCGATAAAGCCGGCCTTGACGGCTCCTCCAGCGGCTCCGTCCGACTCTTCTTCGCCTTCGACGCTGTGCCAGATTTCCATGGTGCTCTTGAACAGCAGGAAGAGCCCACCGAAGAAGAGGATCAGGTCGCGCCCGGACACGCCGTGTTCGAACACCGTGAACAGGTTGTTCGTCAGGCGCATCACCCAGGCGATAGACAACAGCAGCATGATGCGCGTGACCATTGCCAGCGCCAGGCCGAAAAACCGCGCCCGCGGCTGTTCAGCCTTGGGCAGGCGGCCAACCAGAATCGAGATAAAGATGATGTTGTCGATACCCAGGACGATTTCCAGGGCGGTCAGGGTCAGAAACGCGACCCATATTTCAGGGTTGGTCAGCCATTCCATAGGGACTACTCAGTTTTACCGTTATCGGTGGGATAAAGATCGGCACCGCGCCAGCGGCGGACGACTTTCTGGAAGAACAGGCTGTTGGGCACCTGCACGACCGCACCCGTTCCGTCGGCGGCAGTTTCCTGCAGGGTCGTATACAGCAGATTGATGTCAATAACGCGTCCTTTGACGATGGGCTTGTCGAGGCTTTCGACCAGCTCCACCAGATCGCCGAGGCGAAATGGCCCGACGGTCATGATCAGCACCGCGCAGAGCAGGTTGGACAGTACGCTCCAGATGGCGAAGAAGGCCACGGCGGCCACCGCAACGAAACCGGAGAACGCCGTCCACAGCACGGTGGCGGACACCCCGAGGCGCTCGAGCACCATGATCAGCGCCCCGCCGATGATCAGCCAGCGCATGCCACCGCGCAACGGCAGGAGCAACTCGGGTGGCAATGGGTAGCGATTGCCGAGCCGCCCCAGGCCGCGCGCCACCAGCCGCTGCAGAGCAAAGGCGACCAACAGGATCAGCGTGACCTGCAGGCCCAGCAGCAGCGGCTCGCGCCAATGGTCGAAGGCCAGCAGCAACCTGTCGTTCACGCGCCGTCCTCGAGCTGGCCCTGCAAGTTTTCGAGCGACTCCAGCGCTTCCAGCCAGGCTTCCTCCAGCTCGCTCTCGCGGACCTTCAGCGCCGCCTGTTGCGCGAGCACGTCGCGCAATGCCAGCTTGAACTCGGCGCCATAGAGGGCCGGATCGGCCAAGCGCTGCTCAAGCCCACCCAACGCACCGTGAACCTTGCCTAGCTCCTTTTCGAGGGCGTCGGCCTGGCGCTTGAGCGGCGCCAATTGCTGGCGCAGGGCTGCCGCGGCCTGGCGCAGCGCGCGCCTATCGGTCTTGTCGGTGGCGGGTTCGGCCGGACTCGCTGGCTGCTGGCGCGCACGAAAGTCCACCAGCCAGCGCGCGTAGTCCTCCAAGTCGCCGTCGAAGGGGACGATCCGTCCATCGGCAACCAGCAGGAACTCGTCCGTAGTGCTCTTGAGCAGATGACGGTCGTGCGACACCACCACCACCGCGCCAGCGAAATCCTGCAGGGCCAGGGTCAAGGCCAGGCGCATTTCCAGGTCCAGATGGTTGGTGGGCTCGTCGAGCAGCAACAGGTTGGGCTTGCCCCAGGCAATCAGGGCGAGCGCGAGACGCGCCTTCTCGCCACCGGAGAAATTGAGCACCGGCTCGTCACAGCGATTGCCGCGGAAATCGAAGCCACCCAGGAAATCGCGCAGGATCTGCTCACGCTCGCCCGGGGCGATGCGCTGCAGGTGCAGCAGCGGGCTGGCCTTGGCGTCCAGCGCGTCGAGCTGATGCTGGGCGAAATAGCCGATCACCAGGTTTTCGCCGCGTTGCAGTTGGCCTCCCAGCGGCGCCAGCTCACCGGCGAGAGTCTTGATCAGGGTCGATTTGCCCGCACCATTCGGGCCCAGCAGGCCGATCCGTGCACCGGGCACCAGCTGCAGTTTGACCTTGTCGAGCACCGCCTTCTCGCCATAGCCAAGGCGTGCCTCGGCCAGGTCCAGCAGGGGGCTCGACACCTTGTCTGCCTCCCGGAAGACAAAGTCGAAGGGCGAATCGATGTGTGCCGGCGCCAGCTCTTCGAGCCGCTCCAGGGCCTTGATCCGGCTCTGCGCCTGGCGCGCCTTGCTCGCCTTGGCCTTGAAGCGCCGGATGAAGTCCTCCATGTGCTCGCGCTGCGCCTGCTGCTTCTCGAACGCCTGCTGCTGCTGGGCCAGGCGTTCGGCGCGGGCGCGCTCGAAGGCGGAATAGCCGCCGCGGTAGAGCGTCAGCTTGCGCTGCTCGACGTGCACCACGTTGCCCACTACCTCGTCGAGGAAGTCGCGGTCATGGGAGATCAGCATCAGCGTGCCCGGATAGCTCTTGAGCCAGCCCTCGAGCCAGAGGATGGCGTCCAGGTCCAGGTGGTTGGTCGGCTCGTCGAGCAGCAACAGGTCGGAGGGGCACATCAGCGCCTGGGCCAGATTCAGCCGCATCCGCCAGCCGCCGGAAAAGCTGCTGACCGGGCGATCCATCTGCTCATTGGCAAACCCCAGGCCGGCGAGCAGCTTGCGCGCACGGGCATCGGCGCTGTAGCCGTCGGCCGTGTCCAGCTCGCTGTGCAGCCGCGCCAGGGCGCTGCCGTCTTGGGCCGCCTCGGCCGCCACCAGCCCGGCCTGCACGCGGCGCAGTTCGGTGTCACCGTCGAGCACGTAGTCGACCGCCAGCCGGTCGAGGGTGTCGACCTCCTGGCGCATGTGGGCGATACGCCAGTCCGGCGGCAGCTGGCAATCGCCCCCGTCCGGCGCGAATTCGCCACGCAGCAACGCGAACAGGCTGGATTTTCCGGCGCCGTTGGCACCGACCAGGCCCACTTTCTGGCCGGGATGGAGGGTTAGCTCGGCACCGTCCAGCAGGCGCTGCGGACCGCGCTGTAGAGTCAGGTTCTGAAGTCGGATCATAATGGCGGCGGAGTTTATCAGGTCGCCTTCGAATCCTTCCGACCCCCGAGAAAAAAACATCCATGCCGCATGATGATCTCTGGAGCTTTGCCTGCCGCTGTTACGCGCAGCCCGGCGTCGAAGCCGCCTGCCTCGACCTGCAGGCAGCAGGGGCCGACGTGTGCCTGTGGCTGACCGGGGCCTGGCTGGAGCGCCGCCGCGTCGGCTTCAGCGAGCCGCGACTGGCGTCCCTGCAGGCGTTCAGCCAGTACTGGCAGGGGGAAGTGGTCGCGCCGTTGCGAGCCCTGCGCCGGGACTGGCGCTCAGGCGCCGAGGCGGATGCGGAACTGGCGGCGATCCGCACACAGGTCAAACGGTTGGAGCTCGACGCCGAAGCGATCGAGCTCCGGCGTCTGCAGGAACTGGCCGGGCAATGGCAGCCGACCGAGGCATTCACCGACTGGCTGGGACCGCTGTCGATCGGGCTGGCGGTACCGGATCATCCGGCGCTCAGCGTACTGCGCGAGGCCGCGCAGCGGGAGGACAGCTGTATCGACTAGGCGCCGCTGGCAGCAGGAGCCGACCTGGCGGCCGGCTTGCGGGTGGAGGGCTTTTTCGCCCCGGCAGCGCGGCGCGACGGCGCGCCAGACCTGGCGGTTGCTGCCGACGCCTTCGCCTCTGCAGCGGGCCGTTGCATTGCGCCAGCAGTTTCGTTCGGCGTGGTGGCTGACGTCTCAGGGGCAGCGCTCGGCTTGGTGCGCGAACGCGACTGACGCGCCGCCGGCTGGCTAGTCTGCTGCGCAGTCCGGGTGTTCGAAGCACCACGCGGCGCGGCAGGCTTGCGCTCCGAGGGTTTCGCTGGCGCCTTGCCCCGCGTCGTGGATTTGCCGCGGGTCGCCAGGGCCTGGGACGCCGCCTGTTCCACCTGGGCGACGCCTTGCGCGAGCTTCAGGCTGAGTTCGGCGTCCCGCTTCAGCTCGGTGAGATAGGTAAGGGTTTCACTCTGCCGCGCCTGCAGCAGCGCCAACATGTCATCCAACTCGGCGAGCCGGCTGCGGGCCTTGGCCTGTGCCTTGCTCTTGCCGGCGGCTCCAGCCTCGTCGAGCCTGGCGCGTGCCTTGATGACCTTTTCCTGGGTTTTCCCGCGCTGCTTCTCCAACTTGGCAAGCAGCAGCTCAGCGTCTCGCTGCGCTTCTTCGCAGGCTTCCTGCAGATGGGCCATCAGGCTGTTCGACAGCTGCTGTAACAGGTGCAACGGGGTGGTGACCGCAGATTGCTTGGCAGGCATGGACATGCTTCCTGGCGAGGATGGATACGGCCCGGACCGGCGCAGGCCCTGCGCGCCGCTCGAAGCCGGCTGCCGGGCAACGCATCGGTGGTTTCGCGTGACGGCTCAGGCCGTTGCGGCGGGCTGCTTGTGGGCGGTGTGCAGCACTTCGATCAGGCAGTCTTCGAGCTCGAAACGCTCGTGGAGCAGTTGCCCGAGGCGCTTCAGCTCATCCGGCAGGCCCGGGCTGTCGAGACAATCGCCCGTGTCGCAGCGATCGTTGAACGCCACGGCCACCTCGGTGATGGCTTCGATCCGCGGGTAGATCTGACGCGCCAGGTCGAGGCCGCGGGTATCGCCAAACGCTTCGGCCTCGTTGAGCAACTGCTCGTAGATTTCGAAATGCCCGGCGGACACGTAATCGAGCAGAATTTCGCAGAACTTCTGCAAGGCGGCACGGCTGTTCGCACTGGCGTCACTGACGTGCAGCCCATCGAATGCGGTGATCAGCGCGTGGCGTTCCTGCAACCAGCGATCGATCAGCAGGTGCACCCCTCCCCAGCGTTCCTGGGCGTTTCGACAGCTCTCGAGCATGTTGACCTCACTTCCCTAATCGATGATGCCTGTTGCGCCGTCCTAGACGGTTTTTTGTCTGGATGAACCGGTCGCGGGTGAGTGGCAGCCTATTCGGCAGAAAACCGACGCTGCCCGAGCAGACTATGCTTCGCCGACCGAAGCATCAAGCGGCAGGGAGAAAATGCCTGGCAGCCCCGAATCGGCATCGTCGCGTACCGAGGGATTGACCGCCAGGCGCAGCGATCATTCGCTGCGCCCGATAAAAAGGCTAATCGCGCCGCAGGATCTGCCAGAAGCAGAACAGCGCCATGGCGATGAACGCCAGCAGCGTCCACTCGGGAATGCTCATGCCCAGCAGGGTCCAGCTGACCTCCGCGCATTCGGCGGTACCGTGCAGAACCAGCCGGACGATTTCCTGGAACGGCAGCGCGTCCATCATGTACTCGAGGCTGGGCAGGCAGCTCGGCAGCTCATCTACGGGCATGTTCTGCAACCAGATCTGCCGAGTCGCAGTGGCGCCTCCGGCGACCGCGAACAGCAGCGCGACGACGGCATAAATGCGGCGTCCAGACCGGCCAGGCCCGTGGATTGCGGCGACCAGGCAGACCAGCCCGAAGCCGATTACGCAGATGCGCTGGACAATGCACAGCGGGCAGGGCGCCAGCCCGACGATGTGCTCAAGGTAGAGGGCGGCAATCATCATCAGCGCGCAGCCGATGAAGGCCAGAAGGAACAGCGAACGAGGGCTGGCCAGGTTCATGGTGACTCCGCAGGCAGGAAAGTTCGCTACGGTAGTGATGTCGACGACCGCCCGCAAGCCGTACGGCAGCCAGGCGCCCGGGGCGTGAGATGCCGCACGCCCCGACGCTGTCGCGCGATCAGCTGGCGGATATCGGCAGCCGGGCGGTGTTCGACTGATCGATCAGACCGAGCCCTTCCTGGAAGAGTCGGTTGCTGCGCTCGTTGTCGCCCAGCTGCGCCAGCAGGCGTGCCAGCTCGGCACAGGTTTCGGCACGATGCTCCTGGCGCAGGCTTGCCTCCAGATAGTCCCGCGCCTTGCCCCACAGCTCGTTTCGCAGACTCAGGCGACCCAGGGCCAGGAGCAGTTCGGCACTCTGAGGATGCGCCTTCAGCCAGCCTTCGGCATGGGCCAGTTGCCGTGCCGGCTCGCGCCCGTGCACACGGCCGTAGCGCTCCACCAGACGGTCGTCGAACCCTCGCTTGAGCGCGGCATAAAGCACCTCTTCGGCCTTCTCTTCGGCGCCGGTGCGGCACAGCCCGTCTGTGTAGGCGCGCACCAGCAGGGGCTCGTTGCGCAATTTGCCGGGCACCGCCTGCCAACGCTGGGACAGCGCCTGCTGGGCCTCCTCCACCGGAGCGGTGTTGGTTTGCCCGGCCTGCTCCAGCGCGGCGGTCCAGGCCAGCAGTTCCAGTTCGTCGAGCCGGGCCGGCGGCAACACCCGATGCTTGCGCAGCTCGGGCAACAGCCGGCACAGCGCCGGCCAGTCCTGCAGCTGCACGTAGAGCTGCTGCAGCAAGGTCAGCACGTAGGGATGGCGAGGGTGATCGCCATGAAGCGCATTGAGCGACTCGCGCGCCTCGGCGTACTGACCGCGCGCGATTTGCAACTGGGCCTGGGTCAGGCCAACGGCCAGCCGGGCCTCTGGTTCACGCTCGCGCGCCTTGCGCAGCAGCTCGTCGCTCTGCTCGTACTCGCCCAGTTCGCTCGCCGCACGGGCAGCCCCGAGGTAGTGCACCAGTGGCTGATGGTCATGCTCCGCAGCGGTCCGAAGGTGGCCCAGGGCCGGGCTCCACTGCCCTTCGGCCAGCTCACGAAGGCCCTTGTCGGACGCCTTGGCGACCCGCCGCGCCCGGTGTCGGCGCGACCAGGGATTGGCAAGCGCACCGGAGGCATAGAGCAGTCCGAGGACCCAATGGACCACGACCGAAAGCAACCAGAGGCACACCACCAGGCCAACGAAGACCCAGAAGCTCGATTCGAAGCGAAAGCGGTCATAGCTGATCAGGACATAGCCGGCATCCTGGACCACGGCCCAACCGACCAAGCCGGCCAACGCCAGAAGCAACACCACCACCACGGCCAGTCGTTTCATGTCCGCGTGCCCTCTTCAGCCGGCTGTTCGGCACCGGCAGGCTGCTCCGTGTCGTCGGCCGGCGCGTCTTTGGCCGGTGCGTCACCGGCGCGCGGCGGGCTCGCGCTCCGGTCCTCGGCGGATTCACGCTTCTGCACGTAGCTCTGCATGGCCTCCAGCGCCGGAGAAAGGTCCGGCAAGGTGACCGCGACCTGCTGCCCGGCAAGTTGCTCGATGCGGTCGCGCAGCCCCCGGCTCTGGCCGTTTTCTTCGCTGAAAAGGTCGGCGATCAGGCGCGACGCTTGCTGCAGGGACTGCTCGTAGACCTCCTGATTACCATTGAGCACCGCCCACTGCGCCTGTTCGATGGCCAGCGAGAGCGCCAGGCGGACCTGCGCCAGGCTCTGGCCGGCGAGCAACGGTTTGACGTCGTTGCCGGCGTTGAAATCGATGCGCACATAGCGGGTCAGCTCGTTCGCCCAACGCTGCCAACGGCTGTCGGCCTGCCCCGAGGCGGCTTCCCCATTCTCGAAAACCGGCGCCAGGCCATTGAGCTGGTTGGCCTGGCCGCGCAACGCACCCAGCTGCAAGAACAGCCCGGTACGGTCTACTTCCGGCAAGCTGCGCAGCGCTTCCAGCCCTTCCAGGAGTTTCTGCCGCGTGCCGTACGCACCCGGATCGTCCTGCTTGCGCAGGATCAGGT
The DNA here is from genome assembly GCA_032064305.1 of Pseudomonas sp. GTDB lineage: Bacteria > Pseudomonadota > Gammaproteobacteria > Pseudomonadales > Pseudomonadaceae > Stutzerimonas. The sequence continues at coordinate 70,407 of DAMBNU010000016.1, forward strand.
CTGCTTCGGCGACCAGCGATTTGGCGCTGTTGATGTCCTGCATAGCCGACAGGCGCAGCATGGCCATGCGCAGCAAATGCTCCGCTTCGGCCAGGCGCCACTGCTCGCGGCTGGCCCCGAGCACCTGCTCGACGCGCCCGGCGAGTCGCTGCTGATCGCTCTGCAGTTCCCCGAGCAGGCGACGGCGTTCCTCAAGCTGCTCGGCCGAAGGCAGCTGTTCCAGGCGGGCTATGCGGTTGGTCAGCTGCTGGCTGCGATCATCGAGCTCACGCGCCTGCTGGCCCGCGGCCTGAACCGCTTCGAGCTGCTGCTGTTCCTGGGCGGTCAGCTGCCGGGTCTGCCAGACGCTGTAGCCGCCGGCCGCCAGGCCTGCCAGCGCGACCAGCAGCGCCAGGCCCGCCAGCCCCTTGCCGCTGCCACGCGAATCGGCGGCGACCGATGGTGTCTTCGGCGGTGGGTTCTTGGGCGGTGGAGTGTGGGGAGGTGGCCCCTTTGGCGGCGCTTTAGAATCGTTCGGCGCGTCCTTCTTGACGGGCTGCTGGGGCGTAACGGGGGCGTCGCCCGTCGGGTGCTGCGCTGCCTTATCGGAATCTACTTCGCTCACGTTTCCATCCTTTGCATCAGGAAGCGGGCTGGGGATTCTCCCGCAGCGCCGCCAGCAAAGCCGCGGTTCCGGCACCGCGACAGTCCAAAATTCTTTTTGCGCCCAGAGCCGCGGCCATTTCGGCTACGCGAGGGCTGGGTACGAACAAGGGTAGTTCACGCAACCGCGTCCACGCAGCGCCGGCCAAATGGTGCAGCGACTGCAAACCCTGTCCACTGCTGACCACCAGGCCATTCAGCCGTTCCGAATCGATAGCCTGGAGCAACGCACCGGGCGGATATGCCGGCAGCACGCGGCGGTACAACTCGAGCGTGTCGACCCGCGCGCCTCGGCCGCGAAGGGTCTCGGCGATCAGCTCGCGCCCTCCCTCGCCGCGCAGTATCAACACCCTCGGTGCCTCCACGTCGAGCGCAGCGATCAGTTCAGGCAGGGCCAGCAGGGCCTCGCTGTCGTCTCCGGCGGATGGCCAGCTGGCGGCCAGACCGTGGGCCTGGAGGATAGCCCCCGTCGCAGCACCAACACTGAACCAGGCCGGGCCGGACGGCAGCTGCGGCCAGACGCGGGCGAGCCGCGCCAGCCCCAGCCGTGCCGCCGGCTTGCTCACCACGATCACCGCGCTATAATCCGCCAGCGCCTGAAGCTTGGCGCGCTGCGCAGCCGTCTCGACCACGGGCTCGATGCTCATCAGCGGCAGGCTGACGCTGTGAACACCCTCCTCGGCCAATGCCGCCGCCAGGGCCCCGCATTCTTCGGCGGGGCGGGTCAGCAACAGGCGCCAGGCGCTCACGCGTGGCCTGCCTCACCATAGATATCTTGGAGAATCTTGCCCGCGCCCTGCTGCAGCAGCGCTTCGGCGATGCGCACGCCCAGAACTTCGGCCTCGGCCAGGGGCGCGCGGCCCTCGGCGCGCAACAGCACCGTACCGTCGGGTTGCCCCACCAGGCCGCGCAACCAGATCTGCTCGTCCTCGAGGACCGCGTAGCAGGCGATCGGCACCTGGCAGCCGCCGTTCAGGTGACGGTTCAGCGCGCGCTCGGCACTGACGCGCAGCGCCGTCTGCGGATCGTTCAGGCACTGCAGCAGTTGGTGCAGCTCGGTGTCCGCGGTGCGGCACTCGATGCCCACCGCGCCCTGCCCACCGGCCGGCAGGCTCTCCTCGACGCCGATGCTGGCGCGGATTCGCTCGCCGAAGCCCAGGCGGATCAGACCAGCGGCCGCCAGGATGATGGCGTCGTATTCGTCGGCGTCGAGCTTCGCCAGGCGGGTGTTTACGTTGCCGCGCAGAAATTGGATCTTCAGGTCCGGCCGCCGCGCCAGCAGTTGCGCCTGGCGCCGCAGGCTGGAGGTTCCGACGAGCGCGCCGGCGGGCAACGCATCGACGCTGTCGTACCGGTTGGACACGAAGGCGTCACGCGGGTCCTCGCGCTCGCAGATGCAGTACAGGCCGAGCCCTTCGGGGAATTCCATCGGTACGTCCTTCATGGAATGCACAGCGATGTCCGCCTCGCCTTCCATCAGCGCGGTTTCCAGTTCCTTGACGAACAGGCCCTTGCCTCCGATCTTCGCCAGCGGCGCATCAAGCAGCTTGTCACCGCGGCTGACCATCGGCACCAGGGTGACGGTGACCCCGGGGTGCGCGGCTTCCAGGCGAGCCTTGACGTATTCGGCCTGCCAAAGGGCCAGGGCACTCTTGCGGGTGGCGATGCGAATTTCGCGGGACATGGGCATTTCCAGACAGATGAACTGCCGGCGATGATAACAGGCCGGGCAGCCCGGCTGGGTTGGCAGGAATCAAGGAAAGAAGGGGAAGGCGGAGCGCCTAGAGCTTGCAGCGGCCCAGCCTGGCGCTGGGCAACGGCTTGCGGCCGTTCGGCTTGCGGCCGCTTGCCCCGTCCCTTCAGAGATGCTGCATCAGCTTGCGCACCCCGGCGACGTGCCGCCGGCTCACGGTCAGCGGCTCGCCTTCGAGGCCCTTGAGGAACAGCTGGAAATGCCCGAGCGGCGTGCGCTGCAGGCGCTCGATACGGTCCCGGTAGACCAGCGCGTTGCGGTGGATGCGCACGAAGCGTTCACCGAACTCGTCCTCAAGTGCCTTCAGCGGCTCGTCCAGCAGCACCTCGCCGCCCTCGTGGCGCAGCGTCACGTACTTGTGGTCGGCAATGAAGTAGATCACCTGGGCCAGGGGAATCAGTTCGATACCCTTGCGCGTGCGGGCACTGATGTGGCTGCGCGGGCCGGTACCGGACACCGCCGCGGGGCGGGTCAGCGCGGCCAGCTGCACGCGGTTCGGCCGCTCGGCCTTCTTCAAGGCTTCGGCAAGGTGCTCGGGACGCACGGGCTTTACCAGGTAGCCCACCGCGCTGACCTGGAACGCCTCGAGGGCAAATTCGTCATGCGCGGTGCAGAAGATTACTGCCGGCGGGGCATCTCGCTCGCACAGCTTGGCCGCGACCTGCAGGCCGTCGAGGCCCGGCATACGGATATCCAGCAACACGACATCAGGCCGCAAGTCCTCGATCAGGGACAGTGCTTCCTCGCCATTGGAGGCGGAAGGTTCCAGGACACGATAGCCGTCAAGGTCACCTACCAGTCGGCTGAGGCGCTCGCGGGCTAGAGGTTCGTCATCGACAATCAGCACATTCATATGGTTCTGGCTTCCTGCTGTTGTGTCGCACACGGATAGCGTAGACAGGTGTAGTGACGGGCGTTACGCCGCTCCACGCTGAGACTCGCTGCGGGACCGAAAAGTGCCGTCAGTCGTGCGTCGATGTTGTGCAACGCCTGGCGAGTGCCCCGCGAGGGCTGGGCTTGGGCGCTCTCGTCAAAGGGGTTGCTGACCTCCAGTTGCAGCATGCCGTTCTCGTAACAGGCCTTGACGCTGACCACCCCGCCGTCGATCCGCGGCTGGATACCGTGGATCAGCGCATTTTCCAGGAGGGGCTGCAAGGATAGCTGCGGAATCGGCAGGTCATCGGGTACGCCATCGACCGCCCATTCGACCTGCAGCCGCTCGCCGAGGCGGTACTGCTCGATGGCCAGGTAGCGTCGCGAAAGTTCCAGCTCGTCGCGCCAGGCGACCAGGGTGCCGGGGCGTGCCAGGCTGGCGCGAAACAGGTCGGACAGGTCCAGCACCGCCTGCTCGGCACGGGGCGGATCGGTAGCGATCAGCGCGGCGATGCTGTTCAGGCTGTTGAACAGGAAATGCGGGCGGATGCGCGCCTGCAGGGACTCGATCCGCGCCTTGAGCTCGGCCTGCTCCTGCCGCCGCCACTGACTCTGCAGGTAGAAATAACGCAGCAGCAGGCCGGACATGATCAGGCTGATGAGCGCGTGACGCAGGTACAGGTTGGCCTCTCCGACGCGACTCAGCGGGCCGCCGAGCTGGTAGATATCAGCCACCGCCGAGCAGGCCAGGGTCAGGCCGACGACCATGGCGCAGCAGACCAGCCCCGCCAGCCAGGCGGGCAGACGCGCCAGCAACGGCCGCAACTGGCAGGTCAGCCCCGCCGACAGCAGCATCACCCATTGCACGAACAGCGACGACAGGGCCAGCCGCATCCAGTTGAAGCCCGGCTGCATCGGCTCGGCGAGCACCAGCACCAGCACCAGCAGCTCGGCCAGCAACACCAGCCCGAGCAGCGCTTCGGGCTCGCACAGCTCCGGCACGAAGAAGTCGTCGGGGGTCCCCTCGGGGCGCGGCCGAGCAGGCCGTTGCAGTTTCATCAGACGAGTTTCCCTGCGCCCCGGGGGCGCACGCAATGCAGCAGGACGAATGCGGCCAGCACGCGCGACGCCGCGATGTGATTGTGCGCAACCCATGGGCCGAATGCATCCCGGGTGCGGCGAAAACGGGAACCGTTCTGGCAAACGCAGGCACTGCGACCCGCGGCTAAAGGCACCGGCACGCGTGCCGATATGCCCAAAGTGGCCTGACGATTGCTAGACGCCCAGACCAATAATGGCCGCCCGTTGCGGCAGGAGATGGAACCGTGCTGCTGTTTTCTTCGTTGCGTAGCCGCTTGCTGCGCCCGGTGCTGTTCACGCTGTGCGTGGCGGTGGTTTTGCAAGTCGCCGTAGCGCTGGTCCTGACCCGCGGCACCATCGGCGCGCTGGCGCAGGCCATCCAGACCAGCCTGGGCGAAGATGCCTCGCGCCTGCTGGGTGAATTGCGCAGCGCAGATACCGAAGTCCGCGAGGGGCTGTCGAGCGTCTCGGCGCGCATGCAGGAAGACCTGGCCAAGGGCCTGACGCAACGCCTCACTGACGAGCAGCGGCAGCTGCAGAACGTACTCGAGCAGCACCTCAAGCAATCCGGCGATGATCTGGCCGTGCTGCTCGCCGGGGTCGCGCCCGCAGCAATCTGGGACCGCGACATCCCGGCCCTGACCGAATTCGTGCGCATGGCGCACCGCAACCCGGCGGTGGTGTTCGTCGTGTATTTCGATGCCGAGGGCAACCAGCTCACCCGTCACCTCAATCGCAAGGACCCGCGCGTCAAGGCGCTACTCGACCAGGGCGAAGGCCGCACGGCGTTCGACAAGGTGCTTGCGGCGGCAGCCCATGACCCCGGCCTGTACCTGGCCGAGAGCCCGATCAACCCCAAGGGCGCCGAGATCGGCCGCGTGGTACTGGGACTGTCCACCGCCGCGGTGAATACCGAACTGGCCGCGTTCGACGAACGCTTCCAGGCCCTGATCGCCAGCACCTCGACGCTGGTGGACAACGGCCTCGCCAGCACCGCCTCGGACAGCGCCAAGGTCCTCGCCGCGCGGCTGGCCGCAGCGGCCGGTGTGGCCGAGTCGATCGAGCGCAACAGCCAGCAGGCGGTGAACAGCGCGGCGACCGACCTGATCTGGAAAATCAGCGTCGGGTTGGTCGTCACCGGCGCCCTGCTGCTGATCGCCCTCACCCTGGTGCTCGGTCGCCAGGTGCTGCGCCGCCTGGCCCTGCTGATCGCGGCGTTGCGCGGCCTTTCCGACGGCCACGGCGACCTGACCCAGCGGGTGCGGATCAACAGCCAGGACGAAGTCGGTGAGATGGCGGCAGCGGTCAACCAGTTTCTCGCCACGCTACAGCCCATCGTGCGCGAGGCGCGCACCATCGCGGTGCAGACCGGCGCCCAGATCGATGCCCTAGGCAGTCGCAGCGAAGCCGCCGCCGCGGCCGCCGAGCGCCAACGCAACGAAGTGGCGGGCAGCCTGCAGGCGCTGGCCGACATGTCCCAGCGAGCCGGCTACGAAAGCCAGACCATGCAGCAGGCGCTGACCCAGGTCGCCTCGATTCGCCAGGCCGCGCGGGACAACGAGACGCTTGCAGACACGCTCGGACGTACCATCGAGGCCCTTGGCCAGGGCGTGCAGGGCAGCGCCGCCGTCATCGAACAGCTGGCCGACCAGAGCGAGCAGATCGAAATGGTGCTGACGGTGATCCAGGGCATCGCCGAGCAGACCAACCTGCTGGCGCTGAACGCGGCCATCGAGGCCGCCCGCGCCGGCGAAAGCGGCCGCGGCTTTGCCGTGGTCGCCGATGAAGTCCGCGCGCTGGCGAGCAAGACGCAACAGTCGACGGGTGACATTCGCGCCCACATCGAAAGCCTGCAACGGGGCGCTCGCGAGGCCGTGACGGCGATCGCCGCGACCGGCAAGCAGGCCGACAGCGGGCTGGCGTCGCTCGCCAGCAGCCGGTCGCTGCAACAGGCGCTACAGCAGGCCGTCGCCCAGGTGCACGACGCGGTGCACACCGCGACCGAGGGTGCCGCCCAACAGGCCGACTCCGCGGCGGCCGTCCGCTCGCGCATGCAGGTGATCATGACCGAAGCCGAGCGCTCGGCCGAGGCGGTCGCCGCGACCGCCAGCAGCGGCCGCGAACTCGGCGAACTGGCCCAGCGCCTGGACGCCAGCCTGGGACGGTTCAAGGCGTGAGCTGAACCTCCGCCGCAGCCAGCGACGTGCCGGCTGCCGCAGCGCGCAGCCACCACGCACGGCCCGCTGGCAGGGCGTTTTCCGGGTGCGACGAGTCGCGGCGGAACCCTGTTATCATCCGCCCCCTCTCTTGTTAATCCCGATTTCTGCGAGCGCATTCATGAGCACCGACAAGACCAACCAGTCCTGGGGCGGCCGCTTCAGCGAGCCCGTCGACGCCTTCGTCGCCCGATTCACCGCCTCCGTCGAGTTCGACAAGCGCCTCTACCGCCACGACATCATGGGCTCCATCGCCCACGCGACAATGTTGGCCAAGGCGGGCGTGCTGACCGATGCCGAACGCGACCAGATCATCGCCAATCTGAAAGACATCCAGAGCGAAATCGAAGCCGGCACCTTCGACTGGCGCGTCGACCTGGAAGACGTGCACATGAACATCGAAGCACGCCTGACCGACCGCATCGGCGTGACCGGCAAGAAGCTGCACACCGGCCGCTCGCGCAACGATCAGGTCGCCACCGACATCCGCCTGTGGCTGCGCGATGAAATCGACACCATCCTTGGCGAAATCACCCGTCTTCAAGAAGGCCTGCTGGGTCTGGCGGAAGCCGAAGCGGACACCATCATGCCCGGCTTCACCCACCTGCAGACCGCGCAGCCGGTGACCTTCGGCCATCACCTGCTGGCCTGGTTCGAGATGCTCAGCCGCGACTACGAGCGCCTGGTCGACTGCCGCAAGCGCACCAACCGCATGCCGCTGGGCTCGGCCGCGCTGGCCGGCACCACCTATCCGATCCAGCGCGAGATCACCTGCGAACTGCTGGGCTTCGAAGCCATTTCCGGCAACTCGCTGGATGGCGTCTCGGATCGCGACTTCGCCATCGAGTTCTGCGCCGCCGCCTCGGTGGCGATGATGCACCTGTCGCGCTTCTCCGAAGAGCTGGTGCTCTGGACCAGCGCACAGTTCCAGTTCATCGACCTGCCGGACCGCTTCTGCACCGGCTCCTCGATCATGCCGCAGAAGAAGAACCCCGACGTGCCAGAGCTGGTTCGCGGCAAGACCGGCCGTGTGTTCGGCGCGCTGGCCGGGTTGCTGGTGCTGATGAAGGGCCAGCCGCTGGCCTACAACAAGGACAACCAGGAAGACAAGGAACCGCTGTTCGACGCCGCCGACACCCTGCGTGACAGCCTGCGCGCCTTTGCCGACATGGTTCCGGCAATCAAGCCCAAGCGCGAAATCATGCGCGAAGCGGCGCTGCGCGGCTTCTCCACCGCGACGGATCTCGCCGATTATCTGGTGCGCAAGGGCCTGCCCTTCCGCGACTGCCACGAGATCGTCGGCCACGCTGTGAAATACGGCGTGCAGACCGGCAAGGATCTGGCCGAGATGCGCCTGGACGAGCTGCGCCAGTTCAGCGAACAGATCACTGACAATGTATTCGCCGTACTGACCCTGGAAGGCTCGGTGAATGCCCGTGACCACATCGGCGGCACCGCGCCGGCGCAGGTTCGCGCGGCCGTACAGCGTGGCCGGGAGCTGCTGGTCCAGCGCTGACCGTCGTCCGTAGGAGCGAGCCTGCGCGAAAAACGGGGCCGCTACGACGTCCGTTCGAGAGCAAGCTCGCTCCTACAAAAAAGAGAGAATTCCATGTCCCTGAACATCCGCCCCGCCACGCGCGACGACGCCGCACTGATCCTGCGCTTCATCACCGACCTGGCGATTTACGAAAAGGCCGAGCATGAGGTCAAGACCGACGTCGCCGGCATCGAGAACAGCCTGTTCGCCGAGACCAGCAACGCCCACGGCCTGATCTGCGAGCTAAACGGCGAACCCATCGGCTACGCCGTGTACTTCTTCAACTACTCGACCTGGCTGGGCAGGCACGGCCTGTACCTGGAAGACCTGTACATCAACCCGCAGCAGCGTGGCATCGGCGCCGGCAAGGCACTGCTGCGTCATCTGGCCAGACTGGCGGTGGCGCGCGGCTGCGGGCGCTTCGAGTGGTCGGTACTGGACTGGAACCAGCCGGCCATCGACTTCTACGAGTCCATCGGCGCCCGGCCGCAGAACGAGTGGATCGGCTACCGCCTCACCGGTGACGCCCTGTCGGCGTTCGCAGCCGGCTGAGCCGCCAAGCGCGCATGACAGCTCCTGAACCGGTCGCGGCAGACCGCCCGCGCGCGCTCCGCCTGCCCTTCGCCAATGCCTGGTTCTTTCCGGCTGCCGCGCTCTATGCCGCGCTGATCCTGCCGCTTTCGGTGCTGACGCTGCTTGGCCTGATCCCCGCGCTGCCCGGCCTGGCCGCGCCCTTTGGCCATGCGCACGAGATGCTCTTCGGCTTTGCCCTGGCGGTAATTGCCGGCTACCTGCTCGGCCCCCAGCCGCGGCGCCTTACCCTCGGCTTGCTCGGCTGCTGGGCGCTGGCTCGCGCGAGTTTCCTGTTCTGGCCGGGTTCCTGGCTGGCACTGGCGAGCGCCGCCGCCTTTGCCACAGGTCTTGCCTGGGTGGTGCTGCCACGGTTTGTCGGCGCCGCGAAGAAATGGCGCAATCAGGCGGTCGCGCCGCTGGTTGCCGGGTTGAGCCTGGTCAGCGTCATCGCCGGCAGTGGCGTCGGCCGTCGGGTCGACCGGTTGTTCCTCGCCGAAGCGCTGTTGCTGCTCGCCACGCTGATGTTCTTCATGGGCGGGCGGATCATCGCGCCCGCCCTCGCCGGCTACGCGCAGAGCCGGGGATGGCGGCTGGATGCGCGGGTGCAGCCGGCTGTCGAAGGCGCCGTGCTGATCCTGCTCGGCCTCGCCCTGCTGCTGAATCTGCTGCCCTGGCCACTGACCCGACAACTGACCGGTGCCGTGCTGGTCGCCGCCGCGGTACTCACCACGATCCGCCTGTTGCGCTGGCAGCCCTGGCGCTGCGCTCGCCCGGACCTGCTGGCGCTGCTGCTCGGCTACGCCTGGCTCGCCGTTGGCCTGCTGTTGATCGGCCTGGGCAGCCTGCTGCCCCGACTGCCGCAGAGCGCAACGCTGCATGCCTTGACCATTGGCGCGCTGGGCAGCCTCACCTTCGCCGTCATGGCCCGCACACGGCTGGTCTACCGGTTCCGCGACGCAGCGGCTCAGCCCTGGATACAGGCGGTGGCGCCGCTGATCAGTCTGGCAGCGCTGGCCCGTGTGCTGCCGGCCCTGCCGGGCGATCCACGACCGGCCTGGCTGCTGGTCGCCGCCGGTTGCTGGTCGCTGGCCTTTCTGGCGCTGGCGCTGCTGCTGTGGCGTTGCCGCGATGCGCACGTGAACAGCCCTCGCGGCAATGCCGGCCGCTAGCTCCGTGCCCGGAACTCCCGGGCATCGCGCTTGACCTACCTGCAAGGACGGATCGCTCCGAAGCCCGCCACCGCACTCGCCGAGGCCTGCATGCCCGACCTCAAGACCCTGCTGTTGAACCAGGACACCCAGGGCGCCGAACTCTTCGAGTCGCCGCGCGAACGGCTGTCGTTCTACCGCTCGGAGATCCACTTCGAGTCGACGTTGCTGGCCAGCCGCACCAGCGGCTACCTGTCGTCACAGTCGTTCCTGATCATCGCCTTCGCCTCGTCCATGGCCAACACTAACCCGGAGTGGGGCAGCCTGTTCCGCCTGGTGGTGCCGACGGCGCTGGCGCTGCTCGGGCTGGTCACGTCGCTGCATGCGATCCCGGGCATCCGCGCCAGCTACGACATCATTGAACGCTGGCACCACAAGCAGGCCCAGCTGCTGCAGACCGAGGGTCAGGTCGGGCTGCTGCCCAACCATGACTCGGCCTTGTTCGGCGAAGGCAACAGTCCGGCTGGCGGGCAGCGCTACAAGCGCACGCTGATGTTCTCGCTGCGCACGCCGATCATCTTTGCCAGCGTCTGGATGCTGCTGGGTGCCTTTTGCGTGGTGCTGTACCTCGTCGGCTGATCAGAGCCAGTCGCGGAACTTGAACCAGGCGTAGGGGATGATCGCCGACACCACCATCATGCCCAGCGCCATGGGATAGCCGAACGGCCAGCCCAGTTCTGGCATGTGCTGGAAGTTCATGCCGTATACGGTGCCGACCAGCGTCGGCGGCAGGAACAGCACGGCGGCGATGGAGAACACCTTGATGATGGCGTTCTGCTCGATGTTGATCAGCCCCAGTGTTGCATCGAGCAGGAAGGCGATGTCGCCCAGCAGCCGCGCCTGGTGCTCGCCGAGGGAACGCACGTCCCGCTCGAGGGCCTTGAGCAGTCCCTTGCCGACGCCCTGGCGCGGCTCGTTCGCGTGCAGTCGGTAGAAGGCGATCAGGCGCGTCGAGCTGAACAGGCTCTCGCCAAGCTGGGACAGCAGGGAACGGTGCTGGCCGAGCCGCTGGATAATCTGCTGGAGGTCGGTGCGCTGCTCCTTGCGCTGGTCGAAGATGCAGCGCGACAGGGTCTGCAGCTCCACCTGCACGCTCTCCAGCACGTCGGCGATGCGGTCAACGACGGCATCGGCCAGCGCCAGGAAGATCTGGTGACTGGTGGCGTAGCTCGACGGCTGGCGCAGGCTTTTCGCCTCGAACTGCCGGAACGCACTGAGCTCGCTGTAGCGCACCGTGACCAGGCAGCGCCGGGTCAGCACGAAGGTCACCTCGGCGTTTTCCGGGCGCTGGTCGGCGATCCCCATCACCACCGTGGTGGTCATGAAGATGGCGCCGTCCTCGTCGTAGAAGCGCGACGAATCCTCGATCTCGGCCAGCTCTTCACGGGTGGGGATGTCGACGCCCAGCGCTGCCTCGATGAAGCGCTCCTCCTGCGCATCGGGCGCCAGCAGATCGACCCACAGCACGTTGTCGGGCAGCGCCGTTATGCCATCGGCGGTGCGCCGGGTCAGAGCGCCTTGTTCAAGGCAGTGGAATGTAATCATTGATGTCGTCGCGTTCTCGATGGTCCATAGTACGGATAGAAACCGACCCAGGCGAAGCGTTCCGCCCGAGTGTGCCCAGCCGCACCGGAAGATGCCACCGCCCAGGGCCACGTCCTGATGCCATTGAAGAGCCGCGACATGACCGACGCTTCCACCTCCGACGAAGACGAACGCTTTGCCGAAGACACCCTGATCCAGGCGATCGAGAACCAGCTGGAGTCTGGCGAACCCGCCGCCGCCCAGGCCACGCTGAACAAACTGACACTGGTCGGCTACGAGCGGGATGAAATCCTCAAGCTCATGGCACTGGTGCTGGCGGCCGAGATCCGCGACATGCTCGACCAAGACCGCCCCTTCGACCTGGATCGCTACGAAACCCAGCTGCGTAACCTGCCCGACCTCGGCGAATAGCCCAGAGCGCGGCAGGCCGGCACACAGCATCTACACTTCGCATACCGGGCGCAGGCCCACCACCCGAGGAACGCATATGTCCTATACCCCCGAACTGGTCGCCGAACTTGAGATGCTTCGCCTGTTCAACCTCGATAACTCCCTGGAAGGTCTAAAGGTGCACCACGATGCCGACGCGTCGGCCGTCGCCGCGGCCCGCCGCCTGCACAGCAAGGGCCTGACCACCCAGCCCGACGGCGGCTACCTGACCAGCCTCGGCCGCGACGCCGCCGAGCATGCCCGGGGACTGCTGACCATCCTGGCCGAAACCGCGCCCGCCTGAGCGGCGACTGCCGCGCCACTGCACGCGCCTCGCGCCGCCGGGTTTTCCCCAGGGCGCGCGGCTCATGGTATTTTTCCGGCCTGCGCGCCCGGCCTGCTGAACGGGCAACCCCCACCGCTCTGCCCGACTGGTTCGAATGACCCGCCACCCGGAAATCCGCCCCGTGCTCGAAGAGGGAATCGACCGCAAGGTGCTCGGCGCCCTGCGTGCGCGCTTCCTGACGCTAAACGCGGCGCGCCTCGAGCGTACCCACCAGGCCATGGCGCCGCGCCAGCAGGCCGTGCTGAAGCTGCTGCCGCTGCTGTTCCACGTCAACCATCCGATGTTGCCCGGCTACGTCTCCAATGCCGCGCCCGCTGGCCTGGCGGGCTACGAACCGGACCCCGACACCCTTGCCGAAGCCCAGCGCCTGAGCCGATCCTTCGTGCACAAACCCCAGCGTGGCAAGACCCCGCAGCCGATCCGCGGCCTCTACCTGATGGGCAGCCTGGGCACGGTCGCCCAGGGCGAACAGAGCGACCTGGATGTCTGGGTTTGCCACGATCCGACGCTGTCGGCCGAACAGCTCGAGGCGCTGCAGCGCAAGTGCGACCTGCTGCAGGCCTGGGCAGCGACTCAGGGCAGCGAGGCGCATTTCTTCCTCGTCGACCCGCAGCGATTCACCCAGGGTGCGCGCGACGCCAGGCTGACCTCCGATGACTGCGGCACCACCCAGCACTACCTGCTGCTCGACGAGTTCTACCGCACCGCCATCTGGCTGGGCGGCTGCACCCCGGTCTGGTGGCTGGTACCCGACTACGAAGAGCACCGCTACCCCACCTACGTGCGCACCCTGCTCGACAAGCGTTTCGTGCGCAGCGACGAGGTGCTGGATCTGGGCAGCCTTGGCCACATCCCGCCGGGCGAGTACCTCGGCGCCGGCCTCTGGCAGCTGTACAAGGCGATCGAGTCGCCCTACAAATCGCTGTTCAAGCTGCTGCTCGTCGAGGTCTACGCCAGCGAGCACCCCGAGGTGCGCTGCCTGAGCCTAGACTTCAAGCAGGCGGTTTATGCCAATCGCCTTGAGCTCGACGCACTGGATCCCTACCTGGTGGCCTACCACCGTATCGAGGCCTACCTGCTGGCACGCGGTGACCAGGAGCGCCTGGGCCTGCTGCGGCGCTGCCTGTACCTGAAGATCGACAAGCCGCTCAGCCGCCCGCCGCGCGGTCGCAGCAAGAGCTGGCAGCGCCGTCTGCTCGAGCGCCTGACCCGTGACTGGGGCTGGGACGAGCGCCAGTTCGCCCAGCTCGACGGCCGTAGCCACTGGAAGGCACGCCAGGTCGACGTGGAGCGCCGGGTGCTGGTCAACGAACTCACCTACGGCTACCGCTTCCTCAGTGAATTCGCGCGGCGCCTGCAGATCACCAGCAGCATCAACGGGCGTGACTTCGGCGTGCTCGGCCGGCGCCTGCACGCAGCCATCGAACGCAAGGCGGGAAAGATTGAAGCGATCAACCTGGGCATTTCTCCGGACATGGCCGAACAAAGCCTGACGCTGGTGCAGGGCTACGATGCCGTCGCGGACGTCTCCTGGGCGCTGTACGAGGGCAACCTGACCGCCCGCGAGATCGCCCATTTCGCCCCCCTCAAGCGCGCCCGCGAATTGCTGCCATTGCTGGCTTGGTGCCATCGCAACGGCGTCGTCGACAGCGCCACCCACGTCGCCCTGCACCCGGGCGACAGCGGCCTGAGCGAGGCCGAACTGTTCGCCCTGATGACCGACCTGCGCCAGGCATTTCCGATGCCCCTGGCCACGGTACGCGAGCAGGCGCTGCTCAGCCCGGCCGTGCCGAGCGAGGTGCTGCTGGTGATCAACATCGGCCTCGACCCGTTCAGCGCCGAGCAACCCCTGTCGCCCGACGAGCGCAACGACCCCTTCGGCTATGGCGCGGCGCGCGAAAACCTCGTCCTGAGCATCGACCAGCTCACTCTAAACAGCTGGAACGAGCTGATCGCCAACCGTTACGAAGGCGCCTCGGCGCTGCCGGACTGCCTGCGCGACTTTCTCGATACGCGTGTGCTGAACGGCCCACACCCCGGTTTGCGGGTCCGCTGCTTTTGCCGCCGCTCGGGGCAGGCCATCGCCCGACGGGTCGAGACGCTCTTCCTCGATGCCGGGGATGGGCTGGACGCGACGCCGGACAGCCGCTACCTGCTGCAGATCCGCCAGCAGTTCCATGTCTTCGACCTGGCCGCCGGCAGCGTGCAGCACACCCGCTTGAGCGACCTGCCCGCGCTGATCGAGCACCTGGGCGAGGCGCACCAGCGTGACCGACCGCTGCGCATCGAGCGGCACGCCCTCGAAGGCCTGGATCTCGCGCTGATTCTCGGCCAGGCGCGCGCCGGCTGCCTGCAGGTGTTCTATCGCCTGCAGGGCGGCTCGGCGGAAATCACGGTGCTGGACGAATTCAATGCCCTGTGGCGCCAGCAAACGGTCTGCCAGGACGAGCAGAGCCTGCTGACCCCGCTGCTGCGCTTCCTGCGCTCGGTGAGCTACCGGCGGATCACCCAGCTGCCGTTCGAGGAAAGCCGCCTCGCCGCCATGGACATCCTCTTCTACCGGCTGCAGCAGCCGGCGCCCGACCAGCCGCTGGCGCTCGAACGCCGGGCGCTGCCGCGCGAGGAGGCCAGCAACCCCTTCTACGACGTCCAGGCCATCGTCGAGCCTGGCGAGCAGGGCCGCTCGCAGGTCACCCTGTATTGCAATCATCAGGAGTTTTCCAGCCTGGAGTACGGTGCCGGCCTGTTTGCTGCCGTGGCACGCTACATCCTGGCGCAGCGCAGCGGCGCCGCCCGCTACCCCTGCTACATCACCGACCTGGACCTGTCCGGGCTGCACGGCGGCGGGCGCACGCAGACGGTCCAGCACCTTCGCTACCGCGCTCACCTGGAAGCGGCGCTGAACCAGGCGCTGGCCGCGCTCTGAACCGGCATGCGCGGCCGGCGTGCTAACTCAGGCGTTGAGGTCGCCGGCCGCCTCCGGCTGGTATTCCACCGCCAGCAGCGTCAGCTTGAGTACCTTGCCGCCCGGAGTCGGCCAGTCGATGTGCTGGCCGGCGCTCATGCCCAGCAGCGCCGTACCCACCGGCGCCAGCACCGATACGGTGCCTTCCTTGCCGGCCTCCTGTGGGGTGACCAGGGTCAGGTGGTAATCCTTGCCGCTGACTTCGTCGCGGCAGTGAACCCGGGAATTTAGGGACACCACGCCCGCCGGCAGCTCGCTGCGCTCGACCACCTGCGCGCGCGACAACTCGTCTTCGAGCGCCTCGGCGGCCGGGCCATAGTCAGCCAGGCCGTCGAGGAGACGCTCGAGCCGCTGCAGATCGGATTGAGTGATGATGATGGGCGGTGCACTGGTCATGGGTCCGGATAAGCTCCTGTGGTATGCGGATCGGAAAAGAAAAACCCCGCACGGCCAGGCCGCGCAAGACGTCGAGGGCAACGGCCAGGCATGGCGAAAACCCGGCTGCGGCGGCCGCCTCGACTGGCAAGGCGAGCGGCGCGAACCTGATTTTGACCAGCATGACCGAGCACCGGCGTCCAGGCGCGGCCTGGAATCCGACTCGAGTGAAAAACGCAGCGAGTGACGCCGAGGCAAGGGCCGGACGTTCACTCAGAACAGGCGAGGCAGCGAGCTGGGCACGCATGCGAGCTCACGAGCCGCAAATGAGCACTCGGCGCCGATTTACGCGGCATAACCGAGCAGCGCAGTTTTCACAGGGTCTGGAATGCGGGGCTTTGATAACTGGCCCGACCGTAACACAGGGCCTCGAATAAGCAAGGGGGCGAGCGTTTCAGGGTGTACCCGACGGCTCAGAGCTCCTCGAATTCGAGCGCCTCGCCGCCCTGTTCGAGGGTGGCCCTGGCCAGCAGTTCGCCGAGGCGCTCGTCGTTGCTGTCGCAGATCCACAGTCCGGCGGCCTCGTCGAAATCGAAGTGGAAACCGCCAGAGCGCGCTGCGACCCAGAGCTGGCGCAGCGGCGGCTGGCGGCTGACGATCAGTTGCGTCCCGTTTTCGAAGCGTACGGTGAGCACGCCCCCGGCGTTTTCCAGATCGACGTCCATGTCACTGTGATCAAACACGTCTTCGATCTCTTCCTGTGCGGCGTCGACCAGATCGTGGAAGCGGGCTTCGCTCAGACTCATCACTACTCATCCTCGATACGGAAACTTGGCAGGCGGCGCCCGGCCGCCAACGGTGCCGGCGAGCTTAGCAGGCGGTCGCCGCGTCGAGCGAGCAGCTTGCCGGCTCGCGCGGCCACATAGGCAATCCAGCGGGTGCTGGGTATACTCCGGCCCATCGATTTTTCTAGGATTCCCCCCGAAATGAAGCGTCTGCTGCTTCCACTCATTGCACTGGCGGTGCTCACCTCCGCGCTAGCCGGCTGCGGCCAGAAGGGCCCGCTCTACCTCCCGGATGACGAGGCCGCCGCCAAAGAGCATTCCAAAGACCGATTCGAACTGTAAGGAGGCATTCCATGGAGGCCTTCTCGTACCGCGACGGTCAACTCTTCGCGGAGGGCGTGGCGCTGCCCGCTCTCGCGCAACGCTTCGGCACCCCGACATACGTTTACTCCCGTGCCCACATCGAGGCCCAGTACCACGCCTACGCCGATGCCCTGCGCGGCATGCCGCATCTGGTCTGCTTTGCCGTGAAGGCGAACTCCAACCTGGGCGTGCTCAACGTGCTGGCCCGGCTGGGCGCCGGCTTCGACATCGTGTCGATCGGCGAGCTGGAGCGTGTCCTCGCCGCCGGTGGCCAACCCGACCGCATCGTCTTCTCCGGCGTCGGCAAGAGCCGCGACGACATGCGTCGTGCGCTGCAGGTGGGCGTTCACTGCTTCAATGTCGAATCCACCGAGGAGCTCGAGCGCCTGCAGCAGGTCGCCGCCGAGCTCGACGTGGTGGCGCCGGTCTCGCTGCGGGTCAATCCCGATGTGGATGCCGGGACCCACCCGTACATTTCCACCGGGCTCAAGGAAAACAAGTTCGGCATCGCCATCGCCGATGCCGATGCCGTCTATGGCCGTGCCCATGCGCTTAGCCACCTCGAAGTCATCGGCGTCGACTGCCACATCGGCTCGCAACTGACCACCCTGCCGCCATTCCTCGACGCGCTCGACCGCCTGCTGGCACTGATCGACCGCTTGGCCGTGCGCGGCATCCGCATTCGTCACCTGGACCTGGGCGGCGGCCTTGGCGTGCGTTACCGCGACGAGCAGCCGCCACTGGCTGGCGATTACATCCGCGCCGTGCGCCAGCGCATCGACGGCCGCGACCTGGCACTGGTGTTCGAACCCGGCCGCTCGATCGTCGCCAACGCCGGGGTGCTGCTGACCCGTGTCGAATACCTCAAGCACACCGAGCACAAGGATTTCGCCATCGTCGATGCGGCGATGAACGACCTGATCCGCCCCGCCCTGTACCAGGCCTGGATGGACGTGGTGCCGGTGCAGCCGCGCGAGGGCGAGGCGCGTCATTACGACATCGTCGGGCCGATCTGCGAGACCGGCGACTTCCTCGCCAAGGAGCGGCCGCTGGTGCTTGCCGAGGGCGATCTGCTGGCCGTTCGCTCGGCAGGCGCCTATGGTTTCGTCATGAGTTCGAACTACAACACCCGCGGCCGCGCCGCCGAGGTGCTGGTGGACGGCGAGCAAGCCCATGAAGTGCGCCGCCGCGAAAGCGTGCAGGAGCTACTGGCCGGCGAAAGCCTGCTGCCTGCCTGAGGCCACCACGATGCTTTTGCGTTTTACCAAGATGCACGGCCTGGGCAACGATTTCATGGTCATCGACCTGATCAGCCAGCACGCACATATTCAGCCCAAGCACGCGCGCCAGTGGGGCGACCGGCACACGGGCGTGGGCTTCGATCAACTGCTGCTGGTCGAGCCGCCGCACGACCCGGACGTCGACTTCCGCTACCGCATCTTCAACGCCGACGGCTCGGAGGTGGAGCAATGCGGCAATGGCGCACGCTGCTTCGCGCGCTTCGTGCTGGACAAGCGGCTGACGATGAAGCGCCGGATCCGGGTCGAGACCCGCGGTGGCATCATCGAGCTGGACGTGCGCCCGGACGGCCAGATCAGCGTCGACATGGGCCCGCCTCGGCTGGTCCCGGCGGAGATTCCGTTCCAGGCCGACCGCGAAGCCCTGGACTACACCCTCGAGGTCGACGGCGAGCCGCTGCAGATCGCCGCGCTGTCCATGGGCAACCCGCATGCGGTGCTGCGCGTGGATGACGTGGCCACCGCCCCGGTGCACACGCTGGGCCCGAAGATCGAGCATCACCCGCGCTTCCCGCAGCGGGCCAACGCCGGCTTTCTCCAGGTCGTTGACCGCGAGCACGCCAAGCTGCGCGTCTGGGAGCGCGGCGCGGGCGAGACCCAGGCCTGCGGTACCGGCGCCTGCGCAGCGGCCGTCGCGGCCATTCGCCAGGGCTGGATGGATTCGCCGCTGCACATCGACCTGCCTGGCGGCCGCCTGTCCATCGAATGGGCAGGCCCCGGCCAGCCCGTTATCATGACCGGTCCCGCCGTTCGCGTATTCGAAGGACAGGTTCGCCTATGACCGAGCACAACCAGGACACGCCGTCGATGCCCGACGCCGAAGCCGTCGCGGCCTATCTGCGGGCGCATCCCGAGTTTTTCGTCGACCATGACGAGCTGATTCCCGAGCTGCGCATCCCGCACCTGCCCGGCGGCGCCGTTTCGCTGGTCGAGCGCCAGGTCAAGCTGCTGCGCGAACGCAACATCGAGATGCGCCACCGCCTGTCGCAGCTGATGGACGTGGCCCGCGACAACGACCGGCTGTTTGACAAGACCCGCCGTCTGGTGCTCGACCTGCTCGACGCCAGCAGCCTGGAAGAGGTCATCGGTGCCGTGGACGAAAGCCTGCGCCACGAATTCCAGGTGCCCTTCGTCAGCCTGATCCTGTTCAGTGACACGCCCCTGCCGGTCGGCCGCAGCGTGACCACGGCAGAAGCCCAGCAGGCCATCGGCGGCCTGCTCGGCAGCGGCAAGACGGTGTGCGGCGTCCTGCGCCCGCACGAACTGGCGTTCCTTTTCGGCGAGGACGAAAGCCGCGCGATCGGCTCGGCCGCGGTGGTGGCTCTCGACCAGCAGCAGGGCATCCTGGCCATCGGCAGCGAAGACCCGCAGCACTACAAGAGTTCGCTGGGTACGCTGTTCCTCGGCTACATCGCCGAAGTGCTCACCCGCGTGCTGCCGACCTGCGCCACGCCCTTGCGCTCGGTGCGCTGAGAGGCTGGAGGCCAGCGCAGGTTGGATGAGCCGAAGGCGTACTCCGACGTCCGGGAGGGTTGGCGTCCGGCAGCCGTGGCAGACGGGTCGCGGTAACCGACGGAAACGCCTCCGGCGACTCCATCCTACGAACTGGAGGCTGGACACCTGGCTCCGCGTCGCCTTCTCGTCCAGCCTTTCTCCCTGCAGCGCTTCTCTCGGCCCCTGAGTTTTTATCGATGCAAACCGAACTCGATGCCTATTTCCTGCACCTGCGAACCGAACGCCAGGTGTCGCCGCATACCCTCGACGGCTATCGCAGGGACCTCTCCAAAGTGCTCGCCTTCTGCGAGCGCCAAGGCATCGGCACCTGGGAATCGCTGAGGGCGGCGCAGGTGCGCCAACTGGTTGCCGAAGGCCATCGCCACGGGCAGTCCAGCCGCAGTTTGGCGCGCTTGCTCTCCTCACTGCGCGGGCTGTTCCGCTACCTCAATCAGCAGGGCCGCTGCGCCCATGACCCGGCCG
Organism: Pseudomonas sp.; assembly: GCA_032064305.1. Lineage (GTDB taxonomy): Bacteria > Pseudomonadota > Gammaproteobacteria > Pseudomonadales > Pseudomonadaceae > Stutzerimonas. Next base: position 90,372 of record DAMBNU010000016.1, read on the forward strand.
CCGGCATCACCGCGCCGAAGGGTGAAACGCGCCTGCCGCGGCTGCTCGATACCGACCGAGCCATGCAACTGCTCGACGGCGGTGTCGAGGACGATTTCCTCGCCCATCGCGACCAGGCCATGCTCGAGCTGTTCTACTCCTCCGGGCTGCGCCTGGCCGAGCTGGTCGGGCTCGATCTGGACCAGCTAGATCTGCCAGCCGGGCTGGTCCAGGTGCTGGGCAAGGGCAACAAGCAGCGGGTCCTGCCCGTTGGCCGCAAGGCCTGCGAGGCGCTGGCGGCGTGGCTGCCCTTGCGCGCCCTGAGCCGTCCGGCCGACGGTGCGGTGTTCGTCAGCCAGCAGGGGCGCCGACTGAGCCCGCGAGCGGTGCAGCTTCGCGTGCGCCAGGCCGGTGTACGCGAGCTCGGCCAGCACCTGCATCCGCACATGCTCAGGCACAGTTTCGCCAGTCACCTGCTCGAATCCTCCCAGGACCTGCGGGCCGTGCAGGAACTGCTGGGGCACGCCGACATTGGCACCACGCAGATCTACACCCACCTGGACTTTCAACACCTGGCACGGGTCTACGACGAGGCGCATCCCCGCGCCAAGCGCAAGCAGTGAGGCGAGCAAGAGCCATGAGCATCCGGCTGGTTACCTTCGATCTCGACGACACCCTGTGGGATGTCGGCCCGGTCATCCACAGCGCCGAAAACCGCCTGCGCGACTGGCTCGGCCAGCATGCTCCGCGCCTGGGCGGCTTCCCGGTCGAATCCCTGGCGGCGATCCGTCGACTGCTGATCGAATCCGAGCCGGACCTCAAGCACCGCATCAGCGAATTGCGTCGGCGCATTCTCTTCCATGCGCTGCACGACGCCGGTTATGCGTCCGAAGAGGCCAAGCGGCTGGCGGATCAGGCGTTCGAGGTGTTTCTCGAAGCGCGGCACGCCATCGACCTGTTCCCCGACGTGCATCCGACCCTGGAGCACCTGGCCAACCACTACATGCTCGGAGTGCTGACCAACGGCAACGCCGACGTGCGTCGCCTGGGCCTGGCCGACTATTTCCAGTTCACGCTCTGCGCCGAAGACCTGGGGATCGGCAAGCCCGATCCACGGCCATTCCAGGAGGCGCTGATGCGTGCTGAGGTGGCTGCCGAACATGCCGTACACATCGGCGACCATCCCGACGACGATATCGCCGGAGCACAGCGCGCCGGGGTTCGGGCAATCTGGTTCAACCCCGCGGGCAAACCCTGGCAGCATGCTGGTCGGCCGGACGCCGAGGTACGCAGCCTGGCCGAGCTGCCTGCGCTGCTCGCCGCCTGGCGCTAGCCTACCCGCCGCCCAGATGCAACAAGGCCCAGCATGTCCGTGCTGGGCCTTGTTGAAATGACCGCTTGCCTGGCTCGGCGCTGCGCAGACGCGCTCGTACGGTTTCCCGCGCTCAGATCGGTCGGCTGCCGTACTTGCTGTCCGGTTTCTTGGGCGGATCGGCGACGACATTGGGCTCGACTTCCTGGACACGGCCACCGCGGGCGAGGAATTCCTCCATGGCCCGGGCCAGTTCATCGCGCTCCCTCTGCTTGGCTTCCAGGCTCGGCAGTTCCTCGACGGCCACCGCCTTGGCCTTGGCCTTCTTGCCGGTCGGCGTGGCGCGGTCACTGTCGGTGCTCTCGTCGTCGGCGCTGTTGTCGGCTTCGCCCTCGTTGGCCGGCGCCAGCTCCTCGTCGTCCTCCTCGTCGTTTACGTCCAGATCGTCTTGTTCTAGTTCTTCGTCACTCATGTTCAACCTCGTACCTTGCCAAAGCGGAAGTTATAGCCCGGCGATGCGCCTTTTCGGCCACCGCCAAAAGAAATTCAACTCTCCATCCCATGCAACGTTGCCACGACCTGGCGGGCGCCGCCCTGGTCGCGATGCTCGCCCAGGTAAATGCCCTGCCAGGTCCCCAGCGCTAGCCGCCCCTCGCTGACCGGCACGCTCACCTGACAGCCCAGCAGGCTGGCCTTGAAATGAGCTGGAAGATCGTCCGGCCCTTCGTAGTCGTGCTCGTAACCCGCCTCGCCCTGGGGCACCAGCCGGTTGAAGAACCGCTCAAAATCGCGCCTTACCGCACCGTCGGCATTCTCGTTGACGGTCAGCGAGGCCGAGGTGTGGCGCAGCCACAGGTGTAACAGACCGACCCGGCACTGCTGCAGTTCCGGCAACCGGGCGAGCAGCTCGTCGGTGACGAGGTGGAACCCCCGCGGCCGCGGACGCAGCGTGATGATTGTCTGTTGCCACATGACGCCGCCCTCGCCCCTGGTCGCGCGCATTCTAGCGCGGCGGCAGAAAAAACAAAGGGCGCCCGAAGGCGCCCTGTCGTGGCCGGAACGGCTCAGCGTTTGCCGGTGAACTCCGGGTACGCTTCGAGGCCACATTCGACCACGTCGACGCCCTCGTACTCTTCCTCTTCGCTGACGCGCAGGCCCATCACTGCCTTGATGACGCCCCAGACCACCAGGCTGGCGACGAACACCCAGGCGAAGATCGACACCAGGCCCAGCAGCTGCGAGCCGAACGAGCCTTCGGCGTTGGTCAGCGGCACGGCGAGCAGCCCCCACATGCCGACTACGCCATGCACCGAGATGGCCCCGACCGGGTCATCGAGCTTGAGCTTGTCCAGGCCGAGAATGCTGAACACCACGAGTACGCCACCCACGCCGCCGATCAGCACCGACTGCAGCGCAGTCGGCGTCAGCGGTTCGGCGGTGATCGCCACCAGCCCGGCCAGGGCCCCGTTGAGCACCATGGTCAGGTCCGACTTGCCGAACAGCAGGCGAGCGGTAATCAGCGCGGCCACCAGCCCGCCGGCGGCGGCCATGTTGGTATTGGTGAACACCTGGGCGACGGCGTTGGCGTCCTCGATAGTGCTCATCTTCAGCTGCGAGCCGCCGTTGAAGCCGAACCAGCCCATCCACAGGATGAAGGCGCCAAGGGTCGACAGTGGCAGGTTCGCGCCGGGAATCGCATTGATCTGCCCGTTGGGGCCGTATTTGCCCTTGCGCGGGCCGAGCAGCAGCACACCGGCGAGGGCGGCCGAGGCACCGGCCATGTGCACCAGGCCGGAGCCGGCGAAGTCGAGGAAACCGGCCGCATCGAGAAAGCCGCCACCCCATTTCCAATAGCCCTGCACCGGGTAGATCACCGCGGTCATCACCACGGCGAAGGCGATGAAAGCCCAGAGTTTCATCCGCTCGGCCACCGCGCCGGAGACCACCGACATGCAAGTCGCGGCGAAAACCACCTGGAAGAAGAAGTCGGCCCGGGTCGAATAGTAGGGCGCGTCCTCACCGCCAGCGGCCACCAGGTCCACGGCATTTTCGTCGCCAATGAGGAAGCCCAGGCTCGGCAGGATGCCGCCGTCCGGGCTGGAATACATGATGTAGTAGCCGATCAGCAGGTACATGATCGATGCCACGGCGTAGAGCACGATGTTCTTGGTCAGGATTTCGGCGGTGTTCTTCGCCCGGACCAGCCCGGCCTCAAGCATCGAGAAACCGGCCGCCATCCACATCACCAGGGCGCCGCAGATGAGGAAGTAGAACGTATCGAGTCCGTACTGGACGGGTATCAGTGCTGTGCTGTCCATTTTGATCACCTTTCCGTCGCGCCGATCGGCGCAGTTCGGGTTCAGGTCGCCACCCGCCAAGGCGTCACGCTGGCTGGCAACGACCTGTTGGCGCCCGGGTTGGCGGCGGGCGCCTTTCGTGTCCTTACAGGTTGTAGCCGCGCTCGTTGTGCAGGCTGAGGTCCAGGCCGACGGTTTCGTCTTCCTCGCTGACCCGCAGCCCCATCACCACGTCGATCACTTTGAGGATCACGAAGGTGACGATGGCGGTGTACACCACGGTGAACAGCACGCCCTTGAACTGGATCCACAGTTGCAGGGCGACGTTTTCCACTTCACCGAAGCCGCCCAGCGAAGGCGCGGCGAACACGCCGGTGAGCAGCGCGCCGACGATGCCGCCGATGCCGTGCACGCCAAAGGCGTCCAGGGAGTCGTCGTAGCCGAGCTTGCGTTTCAGACTGGTGGCGCAGAAGAAGCAGATCACGCCCGCCGCCAGGCCGATCACCAGGGCGCCCATCGGGCCAACCGTGCCGGCTGCCGGTGTAATGGCGACCAGCCCGGCGACCACGCCGGAGGCGATACCCAGGGCGCTGGGTTTGCCGTGGGTCAGCCACTCGGCGAACATCCAGCTCAGCGCAGCCGCAGCGGTGGCGATCTGCGTCACCAGCATGGCCATGCCGGCGGTGCCGTTGGCGGCGAGCGAGGAGCCGGCGTTGAAGCCAAACCAGCCGATCCACAGCATCGCCGCGCCCACCAGGGTCAGGCCCAGGTTGTGCGGCGCCATCGGCGTGGTCGGGTAGCCCTTGCGCTTGCCCAGCACCAGGCACGCCACCAGGCCGGCGATACCGGCGTTGATGTGCACCACGGTGCCGCCAGCGAAATCGAGCACGCCCCAGTCCCACAGCAGGCCGCCATCACCGCCCCAGACCATGTGCGCGATCGGCGCGTAGACCAGGGTGAACCACACCGTCATGAACACCAGCATCGCCGAGAACTTCATGCGCTCGGCGAAGGCGCCGACGATCAGCGCCGGGGTAATGATGGCGAAGGTCATCTGGAAGGTGATGAACACACTTTCCGGCACCGCGCCGGTGAGGCTGTCGGGCGTCAGGCCGGCCAGGAAGGCCCGGCCGAGGCCGCCGACGAAGGAGTTGAGGTTGGTGACGCCCGCTTCCATCCCGGCAGTGTCGAACGCCAGGCTGTAGCCATAGACCATCCAGAGGATGCTCATCAGGCCGGTAATGGCGAAGCACTGCATCATCACCGAGAGGATGTTCTTCGAGCGGACCATGCCGCCGTAGAACAGGGCCAGGCCGGGAATCGTCATGAACAACACCAGCGCGGTCGCGGTCAGCATCCAGGCCGTGTCGCCTGAGTCTAGCGTCGCCTCCTGTGCCATGGCGATGCCGGGGCTGATCAGAGACAAAAGGGCTCCTAGCCCTGCGATTTTTCGCAGAGTCATGGTTTTACTCCTGGGGCGTGTGGGGTTCGTAGGCCTGCCTGGGCAGGCAATCGCGAAGCTCGGTACGCGTGGCGAGTAACGTCGGGCGAGACCGCCCGGGCGCTCGCTACGCGCGGCCGTCAGATCGCGTCGGTATCGGTTTCGCCAGTGCGGATGCGGATGGCCTGTTCCAGATTGACGACGAAGATCTTGCCGTCGCCGATCTTGCCGGTGTTGGCCGCCTTGGTGATGGCCTCGATCACGCGGTCGAGCTGGTCGTCGGCGATGGCCACATCGATCTTCACTTTCGGCAGGAAGTCGACCACGTATTCGGCACCGCGGTAGAGCTCGGTATGCCCTTTCTGGCGTCCGAAACCTTTGACCTCGGTGACCGTGATGCCCTGGACGCCGATTTCCGACAGCGACTCGCGCACGTCGTCCAGCTTGAACGGCTTGATGATGGCAGTGACTAGTTTCATGAAACTTCTCCCGTTTAGGTGGACTTGCCCCAGAAGTACGAACCCGGGTCAAGTCTAAGCGCAGTGTCTGGCTCTTGTAACGCGCCGGCATGGCCCGGCGACCTTCCGACACCATCAACCGATCCGACGAAACGTCCCGAATCGCCTAAGCACCGCAACCTGTCGGTGCATGCGTCACCACGAGCAAAGCAGAAACAATGCCAATTCCACCGGACCGGCGGTACGCCCCGCCGCAGCGCGGCCCCGGGTGCCAGCGAGCGCCCTGCACCAAGCGCAGCGGCGCACCAACATGGTGCTGGCGCGCAGGGAACCGTGCCCGCATTCGGGCATCGGCCCGCCCCGGAGCCCCGCCGGCGCCCCGTGCTACACTGCAGCCCGCTTAAAAACAGGTGACCACCATGCTTGCGCCCAAAGCTTTTCTCGATGCCATCGGCTCCCAGGCCTCGCGCCTCTTCAACGGCGAAACGCCGCTGCCCCGGGCGGAAATCGAAGCCCAGTTCAAGGGCATCGTGCAGGGCGCCCTGAGCAAACTCGACGTGGTCAGTCGCGACGAGTTCGACAGTCAGATGGTGGTGCTCGCACGCACCCGCGCCCGCCTCGAGGCTCTGGAAGCCAAGGTGGCCGAGCTGGAAGAAAGGCTGACGCCGCCCACCGCCGAGTAAAACCGGCGGCAACGATCAAAGGAGTGATCGATGTCTCTTGCAATTGTCCACAGCCGCGCCCAGGTCGGCGTCGAAGCGCCCACCGTTACGGTCGAGGCGCATCTGGCCAACGGCCTGCCCTCGCTGGCTCTGGTCGGCCTGCCCGAAACCGCCGTGAAGGAGAGCAAGGACCGCGTACGCAGCGCAATCCTCACGTCGGGCTTCGATTTCCCAGCGCGCCGCATCACGCTGAACCTGGCCCCGGCCGATCTGCCCAAGGACGGTGGCCGCTTCGACCTGGCCATCGCGCTTGGCATCCTGGCGGCCAGTGCACAGATTCCGGGCGACCGCCTGGACTGCCTCGAGTGCCTGGGCGAGCTGGCACTGTCCGGTGCACTGCGCCCCGTGCAGGGCGTCCTGCCCGCAGCCCTGGCCGCACGCCAGGCAGGTCGGGCGCTATTGGTGCCGCGCGCCAATGCCGAGGAAGCCAGCCTGGCGTCGGGCCTGGTGGTCTACGCGGCCGACCACCTGCTGGAAGTCGCCGCGCATTTCAACGGTGTCGCCCCCATCGAGCCCTTCCAGGCGCAGGGCCTGCTGCGTCAGGTGTTGCCCTACCCCGACCTGGCCGACGTGCAGGGCCAGGCCGCAGCCAAGCGCGGCCTGTTGGTCGCGGCCGCCGGCGCTCACAACCTGTTGTTCTCCGGCCCGCCCGGCACTGGCAAGACGCTGCTGGCGAGCCGCCTGCCAGGCCTGCTGCCGCCGCTCGACGAACAGGAAGCACTGGAGGTCGCGGCGATCCAGTCCGTGGCCAGCCAGTCGCCGCTGGCGCACTGGCCGCAGCGGCCGTTCCGCCAGCCCCATCACAGTGCATCGGGCCCCGCCCTGGTCGGTGGTGGCAGCCGGCCGCGGCCGGGCGAAATCACCCTGGCGCACCAGGGCGTGCTGTTTCTCGACGAGCTGCCCGAGTTCGACCGCAAGGTGCTGGAAGTCCTGCGCGAACCGCTGGAGTCAGGTTGCATTGTCATCGCCCGGGCGCGCGACAAAGTGCGTTTCCCGGCGCGCTTCCAGCTCGTTGCGGCGATGAACCCTTGCCCTTGCGGCTATCTCGGCGACCCCAGCGGCCGCTGCCGCTGTTCGCCGGACCAGATCCAGCGCTACCGCGGCAAGCTGTCCGGCCCTCTGCTCGATCGCATCGACCTGCACCTGACGGTGGCGCGCGAAGCCACCGCACTCAATGCACCGTTGGCAGGCAACGAGACCACCGCCCAGGTGGCCGGGCTGGTCGCCGAGGCGCGGCGCATCCAACTCGACCGACAGGGCTGTGCCAATGCCTTTCTCGACCTGGCCGGCCTGCGTCGCCATTGCCAGTTGCAGAGCGAGGACCAGCAATGGCTAGAGCGCGCCTGCGAGCGGCTGGGACTGTCGCTGCGTGCCGCGCACCGGATTCTCAAGGTCGCGCGGACCCTGGCGGACCTGCAGCAGCACGCTGCCATTGGCCGCGCCCACCTGGCCGAGGCCCTGCAGTACCGACCGGGCAGCCAGGCCGGCTGAACCCCGGCGCCGCGCCTGCGTGAGGACGAAAATCATTCGGGCCATCGCTGTAAAATGCGGCGCCATGCGGTCCGATGCAGGGCCAGCCAGCCCGCTGGACGGGTCCGCGCCCGGTCGCGCGCCGACCGGTATGTTAGATTGCACCCTCTTCGCCACAGGCGGCCACTCCCCAATCGGTAACTCAAGGAGCGCAGCATGGAGGCCAACAAGTCTTCTTCTCCCACCCTCAACCCCCCGGTGTTCTACGGCTCGGCCGTTCTCATCCTGATCCTGGTGCTCTACAGCGTCGCCGCCCCCGAACATGCCCAGGGCGTGTTCAGCGACCTGCAGGCCTGGATCATCGCCAACGTCAGCTGGCTCTATATCCTGGCGGTGGCGATCATCCTGCTGATGGTCGTGCTGCTGGCCCTCAGCCGCTACGGCGACATCAAGCTCGGGCCCGACCACAGCGAGCCGGACTACAGCTACCTGACCTGGTTCTCGATGCTGTTCTCGGCCGGCATGGGCATCGGCCTGATGTTCTTCGGCGTCGCCGAGCCGGTGATGCACTTCCTCTCCCCGCCGGTTGGCGAAGGCAGCACCGTGGCCGCGGCGCGTGAGGCAATGAAGATCACCTTCTTTCACTGGGGCCTGCACGCCTGGGCGATCTACGCCGTCGTGGCGATGATCCTGGCCTATTTCAGCTTTCGCCAAGGCCTGCCACTGACCCTGCGCTCGGCGCTGTACCCGCTGATCGGCGAGCGCATCCACGGGCCGATCGGGCATGCGGTGGACATCTTCGCCATTATCGGCACCGTGCTGGGCGTGGCGACCTCGCTGGGCCTGGGCGTCACCCAGATCAACTCCGGGCTCAACCACCTCTACGGCGTGCCAATTTCGATCCCGGTGCAGATAGCGCTGATCATCGGTACCACGCTGCTGGCGACGATTTCAGTGGTCACCGGGCTGGACAAGGGCGTGCGCCGACTGTCCGAGCTGAACCTGACGCTGGCGGTACTGTTGTTGCTGCTGGTGCTGATCGCCGGCCCCACCGTGTTCATCCTGCAAACCTTCGTGCAGAACACCGGCAACTACTTCTCACAGATCGTCACCGCCACTTTCAACCTCTATGCCTATGAGCCGAACGACTGGATTGGCGGCTGGACGCTGTTCTACTGGGGCTGGTGGCTGGCCTGGTCGCCCTTCGTCGGCCTGTTCATCGCGCGCATCTCGCGCGGCCGGACGATCCGCGAATTCGTCACTGGCGTGCTGCTGGTACCCACCGCCTTCACCCTGTTGTGGATGACTGTCTTCGGCGACACCGCGATCCACATGATCCTCTGGGACCACATCACCAGCCTGGGCGAGGCCATCGAGCGCGACAGCTCGCTGGCGCTGTTCGTGTTTCTCGAGCAGTTTCCCTTCGCGTCGCTGCTGTCGCTGGTGGCGATCATCATGGTCGTGGTGTTCTTCGTCACCTCGGCCGACTCCGGCGCGCTGGTGGTCGACATGCTGGCCTCCGGGGGCGAGGGCCAGACGCCGATCTGGCAACGCATCTTCTGGGCCGGCTCGATGGGTGCCGTGGCGATCGCCCTGCTACTTGCCGACGGCCTGACCGCGCTGCAGACCGCGACCATCGCCAGCGCCCTGCCCTTCACCATCGTTCTGCTCTGCGCCATGTGGGGCCTGCTCAAGGCGTTGCGCGTCGATGCCACCAAACAGGGGTTGCGCTACCAGTCGCTGAACACCACGCCGACCGCCCCGCAGTCCGAGGGCGGCTGGCGCCGGCGCGTGCAGAACCTGACCCGCTATCCGCGGCGCCGCGACGTCGAACGCTTCATCGCCGACGTTGCCGCACCGGCCTGCGCCGCAGTGGCTGCAGAACTACGTGAACAGGGTTACGGCGTGGAGCTGACCGGTGATGAAGACGGCCGCACCGGCCTGCAAATCACCCACGAGGGCGCGCCCGATTTCATCTACCAGATACGTCCGCGCGGCTACCCGATGCCGAGCTTCGTGGTCACCGAAGCGGGCGATGAGGACGAGCGCAACTACTACCGCGCCGAGGTGCACCTCAAGGAAGGCGGCCAGAACTACGACGTCATGGGCTGGAGCCGCGATGGCGTGATCGGCGACATCCTCGACCAGTACGAAAAGCACATGCATTTCCTGCACATGGTGCGTCCGTAACTCGCTCTCAGCCGCGCGCGTCCTGCGCGCGGTCCTGATCGAGAAACGGCCGCAGTTCGGCCAGTGGCAACGGCCTGCTGATCAGGAAGCCCTGCACCTGATCAGCGCCGAAGCGCCGCAACTGGCCGAGCTGGGCCGCGCCTTCGACCCCCTCGGCGACGACTTCCAGGCCCAGCTCGTGGGCCAGGCCGATCATTGCCCGGACCAGCCGCCCGTTCTTGGGTCGCGAGGTCATCTGGTCGACGAAACTCTTGTCGATCTTCAGCAGGCTGATGGGCAGCCGGCTGAGGTGCACGAAGGATGAAAAGCCCGTGCCGAAGTCGTCCAGGGAAAACCGCACGCCGAGCGACGCCAGGGCGTCCATGGTGCTGCGAACCTGGTCGCTGCGGCGCATCACGGCGGTTTCCGTCAGTTCGAACTCCAGCCAGTGCGGGTCGACCCCGCGCTCCTCGATCAGCCGCTGCAAGGTGGCCAGCAACTGGCTGTCGAGGAACTGGCGGAACGACAGATTGACGGCCATGTGCAGCTCGCCGACGCCGCTGTCGTGCAGGCTCTGCAGGTCGCGTAGGGCCCGCGCGATGACCCAGTAGCCCAGCGGCACGATCAGCCCGCTCTCCTCGGCCATGGGAATGAACTCGTCCGGCGCGAGCACGCCGCGCTCGGCATGCGGCCAGCGCACCAGCGCCTCGAGGCCGACGATTCGGCCGGTGTCGAGGCACTGGCGCGGCTGGTAATGCAGCTCCAGGTCATCGCGGCGCAGGGCACGCCGCAGCTCGCCTTCGAGATCGGCGAAACTGCCGGCGCTGCGGTTGATCCGCGGGTTGTAGCGGTGCCAGCTGCAGCCCTGGGTTGCCTTGGCCTGACGCATGGCGATCTGCGCGAGCCAGAACAGCTGGTCGGCATCGGTCCCATCGGTCGCATCGGCCAGGCCGAGGCTGCAGCCAAGCATCAGGCTTTCACCGTCCAGCCAGTAGGGTTCGGCGAGGGCCTCCATCAAGCGGTCCGCCAAGAGCTCGATCCGCCCCGGACGGGACGCATCGAGCAGCAGTGCGAACTCGTCACCGCCGAGCCGGCCGAGCCGGTCGCCCACCTCCAGCTGCGCCTTCAGGCGCGCCACCACCTGGACGATCAGCCGGTCGCCGGCCTGGTGGCCGAGGGCATCGTTGACCCGGCGAAAGTTGTCGAGGTCGAGCACGCCGAGCGCCAGCCCGGCACCCTCGTGGTCCACCAGGGCGGTAACCAGCAACGCCTGAAAACCCTGGCGGTTGGCGATGCCGGTCAGCGGGTCCTGCAGCGCCAGGCGTTGCACCACTCCTTGCAGCTTGCACCGCTCGCGGGCATAGCGTAGGCAGCGGCGCAGCAGTTCTGGGTTGAGCGACGGGCCGATCAGCCAGTCGATGACGCCCTCGGGCGACTCCGCGACTTCTTCGTCGAGCAGCAGCACGCTGGGCCAGGGGAAGCGCCCCGACTCCGGCCGTCTGCCCGGTGTGACCAGCAGCAGGCTGGGGCCTGCCTCAGCCAGCGCCGCGTACGCGGCGGGCCAGTCGGCCACGACATGCAGCGTGTAGGCGCCCGGCAGGCTGACGAGCGCCAGTTGCAGCTGCTCGCGCCATTCGGGCCGGTCGGCGAGCAGGACCAGGCGCAGCGGTTGTGCGGACGATGTCACGGTTGTTCTCCGATACATGCGGAGCAGGAGATGGCGTTGCCACCTCGACGGTCACACCTCCCTGTGCACAGCGGGACGTCAGGCCGAGCAGCCTAAAACGGGCGTCGGCGCATAGACTAGAGCAATCCGCCGCCGAACCCAGCGTGGCCGGCGACGACCGGTAGCGGCAATGCCGATTCCCCGCCCCAGCCCTGCTAAACTCTCGCCCCCGCTTCGACAGACCAAACGACGATGTCCCGACTCAATCCCCGGCAGCAGGAAGCCGTGAACTACGTCGGCGGCCCCATGCTGGTGCTCGCCGGCGCCGGTTCCGGCAAGACCAGCGTGATCACTCGCAAGATCGCCTATCTGGTGCAGCAGTGCGGCATCCAGGCCCGCCACATCGTCGCCATGACCTTCACCAACAAGGCCGCACGCGAGATGAGGGAACGCGTCGGCACGCTGCTCAAGGGCGCCGAGGCGCGCGGGCTGACCGTGTCCACCTTCCACAACCTGGGGATGAACATCATCCGCAAGGAATACGCGCGCCTGGGCTACAAGCCCGGCTTCTCGATCTTCGATGACGGCGACATCAAGGCGCTGCTCACCGACATCATGCAGAAGGAGTATTCCGGCGATGACGGGGCCGATGAGGTCAAGAACACCATCGACAGCTGGAAGAACGACCTGATTCTGCCTGACGAGGCACTGGCCAACGCGCGCAACCCCAAGGAACAGACTGCCGCCATCGTCTACCTGCACTACCAGCGCACGCTCAAGGCGTACAACGCGGTGGACTTCAACGACCTGATCCTGCTGCCGGTCAAGCTCTTCCAAGAGCACGCCGACATCCTGGAGAAGTGGCAGAACCGCATCCGCTACCTGCTGGTCGACGAATACCAGGACACCAACGCCAGCCAGTACCTCCTGGTGAAACTGCTGGTCGGCATGCGCAACCAGTTCACCGTAGTTGGTGACGACGACCAGTCGATCTACGCCTGGCGCGGCGCGCGACCGGAAAACCTGATGCTGCTCAAAGAGGACTACCCGTCCTTGAAAGTGGTGATGCTGGAGCAGAACTACCGCTCCACCAGCCGCATCCTCAAATGCGCCAACATCCTCATCGCCAACAACCCGCACGTGTTCGAGAAACAGCTGTGGTCGGACATGGGCCACGGCGACGAGATCCGCGTGATCCGCACGCGCAACGAGGACGCCGAGTGCGAGCGCGTGGCGCTGGAGATCCTCACCGAGCACCTGCGTACCCAGCGCCCCTACAGCGATTTCGCCATTCTTTATCGTGGCAACTACCAGGCCAAGCTGATGGAGCTGAAGCTTCAGCACCACCAGATTCCCTATCGCCTGTCTGGCGGCACCAGCTTCTTCGCCCGTCAGGAGGTGAAGGACCTGATGAGTTACTTCCGCCTGCTGGTCAACCCGGACGACGATAACGCCTTCCTGCGAGTCATCAACGTGCCGCGCCGCGAGATCGGCTCCACCACTCTGGAAAAGCTCGGCAACTACGCCAGCGAGCGCGGCATCTCGATGTACGCCGCCGCCGACGAAATAGGCCTCGGCGCCCACCTCGACAGCCGCTACGCCGAGCGCCTGTCGCGCTTCAAGCACTGGATGGACAACGTCCGCCAGCAGTGCGTGGTCAACGAGCCGATCGCCGCCATCCGCAGCATGGTGATGGACATCGACTATGAGAACTGGCTCAGGCAGAACGCCTCCAGCGACAAGGTGGCTGACGCACGCATGGGCAACGTCTGGTTCCTCGTCGACGCGCTGAAAAACACGCTGGATAAAGACGAAGACGGCGACATGACCATCGAGGACGCCATCGGCAAGCTGGTGCTGCGCGACATGCTCGAGCGCCAGCAGGAAGAGGAAGAAGGCGCCGAAGGCGTGCAGATGATGACCATGCACGCCTCAAAGGGCCTGGAATTCCCCTCGGTGTACATCATTGGCTTCGAGGAGGAGATCCTGCCGCACCGCTCCAGCATCGAGTCCGACACCATCGAAGAAGAGCGGCGCCTGGCCTACGTCGGCATCACCCGCGCCAAGCGCAACCTTGCGCTGACCTTCGCCGCCAAGCGCAAGCAGTACGGCGAGGTGATCGATTGCACACCCAGCCGCTTCCTCGACGAGCTGCCGCCCGAAGACCTGGTCTGGGAAGGCCAGGAGGATGCACCGGTCGAAGTCAAAGCGGCCCGCGGCAATGATGCGCTGGCAGCAATGCGGGCGATGTTGAAGAAGTAGCACCGCCTTCACGGATCAAGCAGGGGTAGGGTGGATCACGCTTCACCGATCCACCGGGTGGCGATCCACCGGGTCGCGATTGACCGGGTGGCGGTCCACCGGATCGCGATTGACCGGCGGGCAATTCACCACATGGCGCAGCACCGAGCGGGACCACGGTGGTTGAAAAGAGCGTCATCCACCCTACTCATTGCCGAACCGAGCAGCCGCCGTAGGGTGAATCACGCTCCATTGATCCACCGGGTGGCGATCCGCCGGGTGTGCTCCACCGGTACGTCACGGTGGATGTAAGAAGCGACATCCACCCTACGGCACCTCAACCGCTGACAATCGCCTCGAGCTCCCCGGCGGCCGCACGCAGGCGCGGCACGAACGCCAGCAGCGACTCCATCGAGCAGCGAATCACCGGCGCATGGGTGAACAGGCAGGCGCTCAGTTCGCCACGGCCATCGCGCACCGGCACGGCGCAGGCGACCATGCCGTCGATGAATTCTTCCGAGTCG
>DAMBNU010000017.1:0-100733 GCA_032064305.1 Pseudomonas sp.
GGGGTCTCCCCATGTGAGAGTAGGTCATCGTCAAGCTTCTACACCAAACCCCCGACCCTCGTAAGAGGGTCGGGGGTTTGTCTTTGCGCGCGGAAAAATTCGCTGGACTTCTAAGTACAGGCCTTGCCCATCGTTCCGGCGGCTGCTGCTTACGCTCGCTGAGGATGTGGACGGCGATATCCACGCAAAGCTGAACGGCCCTGCTGAGGTTGAGCACCAGCATGTCTTTCAAATCCAGATCGTGGAGCAGCAACTCGTCAATGTTTTTCGGGGGCTTGGTGCGTATGCGTTCTAAACATCGCATGTGCGAATCGAGCTTTTGCTCGACATGAAGTCTTCATTATTGAGGATGTGTTTCGATACGAGCTGCGTATGTTGCTCCGCATCACCGATGATGCGGACCCCGTGTCGAGGTATTTGCCCGAGCAGGGGTTCGACAACGGTTGCCAGATCAATGATATCTACAGTGCGCCCCGTCGTTTCGGCAATGTCCGGGATAAGCTGTATCTGTTAGTCAGCAGTCATGGCTGCGTCGCACAGAACTGCTACATCTACGTCACTGTTAGCTCGGGCCGAGCCACCGGCCACCGAGCCGAAAACGTAAGCCAGTTTGATGTTGGGGTGCTGGCCCAGAGCGGTTTCAACCTCTCTGATTGTCATACGAGCCTGCCGTGGTGCAGGGCGGGTGAACTCGCCGTCTTGATGCCGATGAAATTGCCACCAGTCTACAACGAACCCGTAGGAGCCGCGCCCCGCGGTGAATTAGCCTTTTCGGCCCGCCCAGTGTCCAATAGGCGCGGCAGAGTTCGCGCGTCCGGCGCTTCCTCGTGCTGGTCCAGTCTTCATTAAAGAATTTCGCCACCTGTCCGAAAACCTGAGCAGGCGGCTCGCTTGGTGCGAGTCCGCCGGTGTCGTACAGGTTGTTCTCGAGGCTTGCAAATTATTTTCGACCGCCTCCTAAAGCTCACCGAAACGACGCCGATAAGCTAATCGAATGCGAACTCAATGGGTGCCTGGGCACAAGCCGGCCCGGAGTCGCAAGCTCAGGCAACCAAAGTAACTAGCGCCCTTGGAGGCTCATCATGGCTCTTACAGTCAACACAAACATTGCGTCGCTCAATACTCAGCGCAACCTGCAATCTTCATCTAACGCCCTCAGCACCTCCATGCAGCGCCTGTCTACTGGTAGCCGCATCAACAGTGCTAAAGATGACGCTGCTGGACTGCAGATTTCGAATCGCTTGACTAGCCAGATTAATGGATTGGGTGTTGCGGTTAAAAACGCGAACGACGGTATTTCGCTTGCTCAAACTGCCGAAGGTGCAATGCAGCAATCGACAAACCTTCTGCAGCGTATGCGGGATCTCTCTCTTCAATCGGCTAACGGCTCCAATTCAACTACTGAGCGTCAAGCCCTGAACCAAGAGGTTGGCCAGTTGAAGGAGGAGCTTGACCGTATCGCTAATACAACCACGTTTGGTGGGCGCAAGCTTCTGAACGGAGATTTTTCTAATGTCAAGTTTCAAGTTGGCTCTCAGGCTAACGAAACGATTGGCTTTTCCATCTCATCTACGTCCGCAGCCAAGCTAGGTTCGAACGAATATAAATTGGATGGCACGGTAGCCGGCAAGCTTGTACAGGCCGCCACTAACGGGACGGCTGCAGTCGCAGCTACTGATAACTTCAAAATTGCTGATGCTAAAGGATCGACAGGAGCGATTGCCTATAGCGCGAACGCTACTTCAAAAGATATTGCGGACGCCATCAACACCGCAACTGCTGAAGCCGGTGTCGGTGTTACTGCGGAAGTAAAGAACGAAATTGAAATGAGCAATTTCGCTGCCGCCTTGCAAGGTGGAACCGTAGATCTAAAGATCAACGGAAAGACTGTCTCTGTAGCCAACTTCAACGGTAACGATCTTTCGAACTTGAAGAATCAGGTTAACTCCGCTGATGCAGGGGTGACGGCTGAGTTTGCTGTAAAAGATGACGGTTCCCTTGATAAAACTAAAATCGTCTTAACGGGAAAAGACGATGTTAGCTTTAGCATTACCGCTAAAGATTCTGCAGGGGCCGCCGTTACCGGTGCTTCGTTTGATGTGGGTATAAATGGGGCAGCAACTGCCTCAGTTGACGAAACTGACACTGCTAACATTGCCGTTGGCCAAGTAGTGCTGAACGGTGTGGACTCTTTCAGTTTTTCGAACGCGAGCGCTGAAGTGTTTAAGACAACTGGGGGGTCTTCTTCGGTGAAGTCAGTAGCTGACATCGATATTTCGACTGTTGATGGGGCCCAAAACTCTATCGATGTTATTGACGCCGCGCTAAAAAGCATCGATACGCAGCGAGCCGATCTGGGCGCTGTACAGAACCGCTTCGATAATACAATTGCCAACTTGACCAACATCAGCGAAAACGTATCCGCAGCCCGCGGTCGTATCCAAGACACCGACTTTGCTGCTGAAACCGCCAACCTTAGCAAGAACCAAATATTGCAACAGGCTGGTACCGCGATCCTTGCACAGGCCAAGCAGCTGCCTCAGGCTGTTCTGAGCCTGCTGCAGTAATCGAGCAGAAGGCGTTAGCGATGGGGGCAGAGCGAGTTCTGCCCCCATTGATTCATGAGAGGTGAATCAATGGACGTCGGGAAAATATCGGGCGGAACTGCATCGCCCATGACTGCTGGTTCTTCACCCAGCCTCCTCAAGGAGGTTGGGTTTTCTGCGTCTGACGATTCGGGTCAGCCAAAGAAAGCGGCGGACGCCGAAGCGTCTGTCGATATGACTGATCTGGTCGAGCGGTTTCGTTCACAAGTACAGAGTATCCAGCGTGATCTGAACTTCAGTGTCGATGATTCCACCGGCGATGTCGTTGTGCAGGTTATTGATGGCGATTCGGGCAAGGTCGTTCGGCAGATTCCCTCGGAGGAGATTCTCCGGCTTACCGAGCGGCTAGATGAGATGCGCAGTTTGATGTTTGAAGCCAAGGCATAATCGGTACGCTTCTTGTATCGGATGTGCTGCTGATTTTTTCTTGACGGGGTGAGCTATGGCAGGCGTGACAGGCATTGGTTCGGGTATCGATATCGACAGTATCGTAGCGAGCATGGTCGCGGCTGAACGTGCGCCGAAAGAGACGCAGCTTGCCAATCTCGAGAAGAAAACCACAACCCAGATTACCGCTGTGGGCGCATTGAAAAGCGCGATCAGCGAGTTCCAGACGACGCTCGGCGCTTTGAACAAGGCCGATCTGTTCCAGGCGCGGTCGGCAACATCCAGCAAGGCAGATTTGGTGGGCGTCACGGCTAGCACCACGGCGGGAGCCGGTAGCTACCAGGTGGAAGTCAAGGGTCTGGCGAGTAGCAGTAAAGTGGCCCTGGCCGCTGTTCCCAACACCGCCGAAGCGCCTGCGGCCTTTGCGAGCGGCACGCTTTCTATTTCGCTGGGGACACCCGGTGTTCCGCCAACGACCGAGAGCTTTTCTGTCACGGTGGATGACAGCAACAACAGCCTCGGGGGCGTGCGTGACGCCATCAACGCGGCCGGCAAGGAAATGGGCGTCAGCGCCACGATCGTGACCGATGAGTTTGGTTCGCGGCTTGTATTGTCCAGCACCAAGACTGGTGCGGGGCGTGATATCACCGTAGCCGTCCCGAACGAGACAGCAGCGCAACCCGGGCAGACCGCATTGTCCACGCTGGCGTTCGATGGCGCCACCTCGAGCACTGGTGCCGGTGCCCGGGTCTTGTCCCAGGCGCAAAGCGCGGAGCTCTATATCGATGGACTGAAGGTGGTCAGTGAGACCAACAAGGTCGATGGCGCCATCGATGGGGTTACGCTCGATCTGAAAGCCAAGACCGTCGCTAACGAACCGGTCACCATCGCCGTCGCGGAGGACAAGGCGGGCGTCAAGAAACAAGTGCAGTCCTTCGTAGACGCATACAACAAGCTCATCGGCGTGGTCAACGCACAGACGAAGGTTACGTCCGTAGGCGATGGCAAGGCGCCTGTCACCGGTGCGCTCGTTGGTGACGCGACGGCTCGCACGCTACTCGGTACCATCCGCAATGAGCTGGTCAATGCGCAGGGAGACGGCGCGATCCGTGCGTTGACCGACATGGGTATCACTACCCAGAAGGACGGCACATTGGCAATCGATAGCACCAAGCTCGACAAGAGCTTGTCCGGTAGCTTCGAGCAACTGCCGGGATTCTTCACCGGCGATACCGGGCTGGCTGCCCGGCTCGATGCGAAGCTCAAACCTTATACCGAGACAGGCGGTATCCTCGAACAGCGCAACAAGCAGATGACGGAAACCATCTCCGGCATCGACAAGCAGAAGGAAGACCTGACCCGGCGCATTAGCTCGCTGCAGGAGCGGCTGTATAAGCAGTTCAACGCGATGGACTTGCTGGTTGGGCAGCTGTCGAATACCTCGTCGAGCCTGCTCGCGTCGCTGGAGAATCTGCCTTGGGCGGCGAACAACTCGAAGAACTGACAGTGGTTATACGAAACAGACCGCCTTCAGGCGGTTTTTTCGTTCTGGAGCGCGCAAACGCTATCAAGCTTGAGCACCTTCGACCGATAAGCTGAACATGCAAACGATGTAGCAAGGGGCTTATCCACATGTACGCAATGTCGGCAATGAAGCAGTATCAGCAGGTTGGCGTGAAGGCCCAGGTGACCGAAGCTGACCCTCATCGCTTGATCCAGATGTTGATGCAGGGCGGTCTGGATCGTATCGCTCAGGCCAAAGGCGCGATGGAGCGCAATGAATTCGCTGAGAAAGGTGTGCTGGTTGGCAAGGCCATCAATATTATCGGTGGGCTTCGCGATGGGCTGGATAAGAGCATTGGCGGCGAGCTGGCTGAAAACCTGGATCGGCTTTACGAATACATGACGATGCGCCTGTTTGAGGCGAGCCGGCATAACGATGTCGCCAAGCTGAACGAAGTAGGTCGGCTCCTGGGCGAGATCAAGGTGGCCTGGGATCAGATTGCGCCCAAGGCATAAGTTATCTGCTCTCTAAGCATTCTGCGGATTGGCTACCAATTTACTCACCATGCGCTGAGAAGCGAGGATGGCATGTCGTCACCTAAGCAATCATTCGCGTTACTTGCGAACAAATTGCGCGATGCATTTGCAGCAGGCGACTGGGAGGCCATTGCGCTGCTGGATGAAGAATGCCGTGCCCTGGTGGCCGCACTAGGTGATGGAGATGCCTCTGACCTGGAGCTACGCGAGCAACTGGCGGAACTTCACGGCGTTTATGACGAGCTTCAACAGGCTGGTCGAGCGGAGCGAGAGCGATTGGCTGGGGACTTGACGCGCTTGAACCAGTCGAAGCAGGTTAATCAGGCGTACAAGCCGTTGGGCTGAACCGGTTGGGATCAATGTCTGTTTCCGGCTTTGGTGGGCTGAAGCCCACCCTACAGGTGATGTAGGTTGGATTGGCCGGCGGAGTAGTCCGAGGTCCGGTTGATGCGGTTGTGGTGCCGCGGTGAGAAACGGCGCCGTACGCGGTGAACGACGGAAGCGCCTCTGGCGATTCCATCCTACGAGGAGCGGTTCACCGTGCCGCGGCATGGTGGGCTGAAACGGAGCGCCGCCCGGCCCACCCCACGGCTACAGGCGGCGTAGGGTGGATGGCGCTTTATCCATCCACCGTAACGACGTTCCGGACTGCCCCGCAGCAAAACCTACCGCTTAGCGGTACTCACACAAGTAGGCAGTCGCCTCGGATACCTTCAACTGAAACTTGCTGTTGGCCGGCACGGTGAACTGCGTGCCGGCGCCGAAGGTTTCGTAGTTCTCGCTTCCTGGTAGTTTGACGTCCAGGCTGCCCGCAACCACGTGCATGACTTCCAGTTGAGCCGTGCCGAACTCGTAGGCGCCAGGCGCCATGACGCCGATGGTGGCGGGGCCGGCGGCCATGTGGAAGGCGATGGATTTGACGGTGCCGTCGAAGTACTCGTTGACCTTGAACATTCAAAACCTCTAGGGGTGCGGTAAAAAGCGGCCAGTATGCCGAAGCCGTATGGCGGCGTCACCGGTCGGTTGGCTCGGCGCCCGTGGCATTCCCGTGCGGTTACGCTTTGAACACGAAGTACACCGCGCCCAGCAGGCAGAGGCCTGCCCAGAGGTAGTCGAGCTTCATCGGCTGTTGCATGTAGAGCACGCTGAACGGCACGAACACCGCCAGGGTGATGACTTCCTGCATGATCTTCAGCTGGCCTATCGACAGCTCGGTGTAACCGATGCGATTGGCCGGCACCATGATCAGGTATTCAAACAGGGCGATGCCCCAGCTCACCGCCACCGCGACCAGCCAGGGCTTGCCACTGAGTGTCTTGAGGTGGCCGTACCAGGCGAAGGTCATGAAGAGGTTGGAAAGGCTGAGCAGCGCGGCGGTTTGAAGCCAGATCGGCATGATGGGTCACGCTTCGGGAGGACGGCGAATCCTATCAGGCCCGGCGTAGAACGCCATATGGCTGCGTCACGGTAGGCTATTTTTTCGCCTGTGAGCGGCATGACCAGTCGCCGCTGCTGCGCCAGTCCATTCGCTGCGGATGTCCTCGGGCGGTGTGATGTGATCGGTCCGCCCCTTTCCGACGGATGTGGCCGCCGGCCATCGTGTGTTTTGTCCGGACAGCCATTATCATCGCCGCCCCGTTTTTTCATTTCGGACCATTGAAATGAATTGTCGCCCCGGTTGCGGTGCCTGCTGTGTTGCCCCTTCGATCAGTTCTCCGATTCCCGGAATGCCAGCTGGCAAGGCTGCCGGCGAGCGCTGCCTGCACCTGTCCGAACAGAATCTGTGCGGCCTGTTCGGCCATCCGGCCCGGCCCGCTGTGTGTTCCGCTTTCCATGCCGACCCGCAGGTGTGCGGAGAACAGCGGGAAGACGCCCTGCGATTGCTCGGCTGGCTCGAGCAGGCGACTGCCTGAGGTCTGGATCAAAGCCTTGCGGCGAAGCCTCCGGTTGCTTGTAGCGCGCCCACCAGCAACTCGGCCGCCAGGCCAGCCGTGATCAGCAGGGCGCCGGCAATGCAGGCCACCAGCCAGGTGCTCCCACCCAGGCGGTGCACGGCGTCTACGGGCCTTCCGAACACCAGCGTGCCCGCGACCCGCAGGTAGTAAAACAACGAGACTGCGCTGTTCAGCGCGGCAACCAGCGCCAGCCAGCCCAGGCCGCCGTCGAGCGTGGTGCGATACAGCATGAATTTGCCGAAGAAACCGACCAGCGGCGGGATGCCGACCAATGACAGCAGCGCCAGGATCAGTGTGAGTCCAGGGACCGGCGCGCTGCGCAGTAAGCCGGCATAGTCTCCCAGGGCCGTGCGGCCGCGCAGGTCGATCACGGCCGCGAAAGCCGCCAGGTTCGCCATGGCATAGGCGGCAAGAAACAGCAGCAGGGCGACCAGCGCGTCAGGGCTAGCGGGCAGCGCGGCCACTGCCATCAGGGCGAAGCCGGACTGAGCCACCGACGACCAGCCGAGCAGGCGGCGGACATCCTGCTGCCAAAGGGCAGCCAGATTGCCGAGGCTCATGGTTACGGCGGCCAGTATCGCAACCAGCAGCATCACGCCGGATTGGGTCGGCAGCAGCGAGGCGAAGCGCGCCAGGGCGACGGCCGCGCCAATCTTCGGTACTACCGTTAGGAACGCGGCCGCCGGCGCCGGTGAGGCCTGGGCGACGTCCGGCATCCAGGCATGGGCGGGAAAGGCCGCGAGTTTGAATGTCAAGCCGATGATGATGCAGCCTGCCGCGACCTGCAGCGCCAGGCTATCGACTCCCTGCGCCAGTCGATCGGCTATGGCCGGGTAGCCGGTGCTGCCGGTCAGGCCGAACAGCCAGACCACGCCAATGCACAGCAGGGTATTGGTCAGCGCACCGACCAGAAAATACTTCATGCCTGCCTCAAGGGCCGGGGCGAAGCTGCGATGAAAGGCGGCGAGCGGATAACTGGCCGCCGACGACAACAGTATGCCCACCAGCAACTCCATGCTGTCACTGGCCGAGGCCAGCATGATCACCCCCAGCAGGGCGAAAAGCAGCAGTGCGTAGAACTCACCGTGCCGGTGGTCGGTCGCGAACCAGCGAGGCGACAAGGCCACCACCAGGGCGCCGGCGCTCAGGATGATCAGCTTGGCGGCGATCGCTGGCCCGTCCAGCGCCCACACGCCGGAAAACGTCAGCCGGGCAGGCGCGCCCCACTGCGTCAGGGACAGGCCAATCGCCCCCGCGATCGTCAGCATGGCCAAGCCTGCCATCCAGCCCAGCCGCTGCTGGGGCAGGAAGGACGACGCCAGGATAATCGCCACGGCGCCCAGCAGCAGGCAGATCTCCGGGAGCAGGTCGCCGACCGGCATCAGCGCGCGCCTACCAGCCAGCTTGCGCTGGCCTCGACCACCGCGAGCAGGAATTGCGGTGCGACCCCGATGATCACGAACCCCGCCGCCAGCGTGCCTAGCACCAGGCGCTCCCGGCCCGTGAGGTCGGTAAATCCGCTGCGTGCCTGCGGCAGTTCGCCGAAGAACACTTGTTGCAGCGTGAGCAGAAACAGCGCGGCGGTGATCAGGATGCCGAGCACGCCAAACACCGCCAGCCACGGATGCAGCGCGAAGGTGCCGGCGAAGACATGGAACTCGGCGACAAACCCGGCCAGGCCCGGCAGGCCGAGACTGGCAAAGGCGGCGAGCACGGCAAAACCGGTCAGTGCAGGCGCACGCTTGGCCAAGCCGCCGTAGTGCGCCAGTTCATAATCGCCGGTGCGTTGCCAGAACGAGCCGCAGATCAGGAACAGGCTGCCGGTGATCAGCCCGTGCGCCACCATCTCCACAGTCGCGCCGACCAACGCCAGCTGCCGCGCCGCCTCGCTGCCGCTGAGCAGCGTCCCGGCGACGGCGATGCCGAGCACGGTGTAGCCCATATGATTGATCGAGGTGTAGGCGATCCGCCGTTTGAGGTTTCGCTGGCCCAGTGCAACCGTCGCGCCGTACAGGATCGACACCACGGCGATCACTGCGATGACCCCGGCGTAGGCGGCGAAGGTCTCGCGCATCATCGCGAAGGGAATGCGCAGGATGCCGAACGTGCCCATTTTCAGCAGCACGCCGGCGAGGATCGCTGACGCGGGCGCGGGGGCGTCGACGTGCGCCTGGGGCAGCCAGGTATGCACTGGCACCATCGGCGTCTTGATCGCCAGCCCGATCATCAGCCCGAGGAACACCAGTCCCGCGGGGATGGCAGAGCCCACCATCGGCTGTTCGGCGATCAACACGCGCATGTCGAAGGTGTGGGGGGTGACCGACAGGTACAGGCCGATAAAGGCCAGTAGCATGAGCAGTGACCCGAGGAAGGTGTAGAGAAAGAATTTCAGCGCCGAACGCTGCCGGTCGCCATGGCCCCAGCGGCCGATGAGAAAGAACATGCCCACCAGCGACAGATCGAAAAACACGTAGAACAGCAGCAGGTCCAGTGCGAGGAACACGCCCAGCGATACGCCCTGGAGGAATAGCATCCAGCCGTAATAGTGCGCGGCGCGATGCTTGGTATCGGCGGGATAAAGAATGCTGGCGACGAACACCAGCGCGCTCATGCTGGCGACCGCCAGGGCGATGCCGTCGACGCCGAGCCGCCAGGCCATGCCCAGCCCTGGCACCCAGGGGACTTCCTCCACCAACTGGAACAGTTCGCCGTCCGGCGCGAAGCGCAGCCAGGCCAGGACCAGGCAGAGCAGCGACAGCAGCGCCACGCCAGTCGCGAAGCGTCGTGCGCCGGCTTCGCTCCAGCGCGGAACGGCAGCGAGCGTCAGGGCGCCCAGCAGGGGCAAGCCCACAGCAGCGGTAAGGATCAAGGCAGGCCTCCTATGGCGAGAATGACGAACACCGCCGCCAGCCCGACGGCGATGCCCGTGTAGTAATGGTGCGTCTGGCCGCTCTGCAGCTGGCGTGCTTTGCCCCCAAGCCAGCCGGTCAAGCGTGAAAGTTGCATGGCGAAACCGTCGAACAATGCCTCGCCGTCGCGATCCCCGGTGCGTGCCAGCCAATTACCGAAGTGGGCCGTCAGGCGGATGCCGCCATCCACGGCGCGGTCGTCGAAGCGCCCCAGCGTTACTGCGAGCCGCGCATAACCGGTAATGCGTTGCACGGTGGCATCCACCACCCGGTCGTCGAAGCGTGCCAGCGCGTAGCTGACCGCCATCAGCCCACTGGCCATGCGCACGGCGAGGAACGGAATGCCCAGCCAATCGCTGGCCGTGGCATGGCGGGGGTTGGTGACGTCGCGGTTAGCCCAATGCCGGCGCAGCACCAGGGCCGCGAGCAGGATGCCGAGCACCACCGAGGCCAGCGACAGCAGGGTTTCCCCAGTCTTGACCGGTGGCAGCGCAAAGCCCAGGGAGTTGGCAATCGCCTCACCCAGCCCCGGCCACCAGAGCACCGACAGACCCAGCGTCGCGCCGGCCAGGCAATACAGCGCAAGACGCTCCGCCCAGCTTTGGCGAGACGTGCCCGGCCGGTCACGAGCGGATTCGCCTGGCCCGAAAGCCAGCCACTGGAAGCGGGTCGCGTACAGCGCACTGAGCGCACCGGCCAGCAGGGCGATGACCAGCGGCCAGATACCCCGATGTCCACTGGCGGCGATCAGTTGCTCCTTGCTCCAGGCGCCGCCCATTGGCGGAATGCCAGCCAGCGCAAGGCTGCAGGCCAAGGTAGCCAGGGCAACCCCGGGAAGTTGGCGGCCCAGCCGCATTTTGCCTAGGGAATAGCTGTCGACTTGGTGCTCGGCAAGGCCGGCGGCGAGAAACAGGCCACCCTTGAAAAACGCATGCGTGACGAAATGCAGCAGTGCAGCGCCGGGAAAGCCGGCCCCCACTGCCAGCCACATCAAGCCGTAATGTGCCGAGGTCGAGGCGGCCAGCAGTTTCTTCGCGTGGCCCTGCAGGCTGGCCACCACGCCACCGCCAATAGCGGTCGCCAGGCCTAGCGCCATGGCCAGTGGCGCAAACCAGACGACGCCGTCCAGCACCGGGTGCAGGCGGATGATCAGGTAAACGCCGGCCGCCACCATGGTTGCGGCATGTAGCAACGCCGAGACGGGGGTTGGGCCGGACATCGCCGCAAACAGCCAGGGCGAGAACGGCAGCTGTGCGGACTTGGCGGCGCATGCGAGCAGGATGCCTACGACGAACACCTGCAAGGGCATGCCTTCGAGTTGGGCGAGCGCGGCGAAGTCGAACGAGCCGATACCTGCGAAGGCTGCGCCCGCTGCGACATACAGGCCGAGATCGCCGAAGCGCGTCACCAAAAACGCCCACGCCGCACTGCGCACCGAACGCTCGCTCGACCAGTCGTGGGCGATCAGCGCCCAGGACAGCATGCCGACCAGCTCCCAGGCGATCAGCAGGGTCAGCAGGTCCGTAGCCAGGACAAGGAGTTGCATGGCGCCGACGAAGGCCAGCAACAGGGCCATCAACCGTGTCAGGGCCTGGCCTTTCGAGGTCTGCGCCTCGTGATAGGCGCTGTACAGCAGGATCGGCGCAGCCACCAGCGGCACGACCAGGGCGAACAGCGTGCCAGCCGGCGACAGGCCGAGGCCCAGCTCGACCTGATCGCTCCAGCGATAGCTGCCACTCCAGTCGCCGGGGAGCGCCAGCAGCATCAGCGCCAGGCTGCCAAGCACCACGATCGCCGCCGTCCAGCCCAGCGCTGCGGGCGAACTGCGGCGCAGCAGCAGGTAGAGCAGCGGCGCGGCGCCCAGCGGCAACAACGGCACCAGCCAGAGCATCAGTGCTTCAGCCCGTCGAGTGCTTCGGTGGTGTCGGCCTGCTTGGCCCGGTAGATGGCCACCACCAGGGCGAAGCCCATGGCCATTTCGATCGCCATCACCGCCATCACCACGATGGTCAGCAACTGGCCCTCGGGTGCACCGGCGCCCGACAGCGCCCAGAAGGCGACGGCCGCCAGCATCACGCCATTGAGGATCAGCTCCAGGCCCATCATCAGCATGACAAAGGATTGTTGCGACAGCGCGCCATAGACGCCGATACCAATCAGGCCGGCAGCCAGCAGGAGCAGGGTGGTCAGGGTCATCGACGATCCTCCCGCCATGGGTCAGTGGTGATGGGCATGGCCGTGGCCTCCTTCATCGTCGTCATCCTCTTTGGGCGGCATACCTGCCGGGTCGCCGCCAGGAACCAGCCCCGGCGGCACCGATCCATCGCCGGATGCGCCATAGCGGCCCCGGTGGCTGGACAGCACCACCACACCGATCATCGTGGCCAGCAGCACCAGCCCGGCGGATTCGAAGATCAACATTGAGGGGCCGAGCATTTCTGTGCCCAGCGAGCGCACCGGATTGAGATCGGCAGGTGCCGGTGTGCCGCCGAAATTGGAGAGGAGGGCAACGGCGCCCAGTAGCAGGAAAATCGCCACGCCGGCGCCGATGGCAATACGCGGTTGGTGCACCATGTTCATCGGGTTGAGGCCGGCCGGGTTCATCATGAACATGACCATGAACAGCGCCATCACGGTCATTTCCACGGCCATCATGAACCACAGCGCCACGCCCAGATATTCGGCGGCGAGCAAGAGCATGATCACCCCGACCGCGACGAACGACACCAGCAGCAGGAAAGAGGCCCGGATCATCGAGTCGGTGCAGAACACCCGCCAGCCGGCCAGCAGTGCCACGGCTGCACAGATGAAAAACACGATATCGACAAGCATCAGCGCATCGCCTCCACGCCAGCCCAGAGCAGGTCAACGAACGACAGCGGCAGGAACAGCAGCCATGCCAGGCTGACGAAGCGCTCCGGCGAGACGCGCGCCAGCGATCGTCCAATCCACAGCAGCAGCGCAATGACCGCCAGGGTTTTCAGGGCCAGCCACAGGGGTCCGGGCAGCCAGGGCCCGAGCCAGCCGCCGAGGAAAGCCGTTGCCGCCATGGCGCTGAACGCCACCAGCATGGCGCGTCGTGCCCACTGCCAGACCAGCCGCGACGGGCCGCTGATCTCGGCCTCGGTGCCGCCGGCCAGGTCGGTTGAGTCCGCCAGATTCAGCGGACCCCAGAAGCTCACGCCCAGGCCAACGATGAGAAACAGCGGCAGCCCGAGCGGTTGGCGGATGACATTCCACAGCTCGCGCTGCGAGTCGACGACGGCCGATACCTGCAACGACTCCGCCGGCAGCGCCACGCCGATCAGCACAAACATGCTGATGAGAATGTAGGACAGCCCCAGCGCCACATAGCGATAGGCACCGATCAGCGGCAGCAGGGCGTTGGCCGACCAGCCATGCAGGAAGATGACGACCGTGGCCAGTGCCTCTACCGAGCCCCAGAGCACCAGCCCGGTGCTGATATCAGTGGGAATCAGCGTGGCCGACCAGGGCACCACGGCAAGTCCCGCCGCCGCCAGCGCGAGGTAGGCCGCCGGTGCGAGCTGCCAGTTGAGGCTGTCGGGTCGTTCGGTGGCGTTGCGCGGCTGCAGGAACAGCCAGGCTCCATGCTGCAGCGGTGCGAGCCAGAGATTTCCGACAGCGCGGCGCTCAATGCCCGCGGCGATCGCGCCGTCGATCACTGCCAGCAGATAGGGGCCGAACACCAGCGTAAGGCAGACCAGCAGCAAGGGCAGGAACAACTCGCTCAGCATGGCGCTGCCTCCTGCTGTTCCAGCGGATAAGGCGAGAGCGCAGCGATGTCCAGGCTGGCAATCAGCAGCAGCGCCTTGCTCCACTCCAGGCCGGGTAAGAGCTCCATCAGCAGGTGACTCGCATCGGCGGGGCGCTGCTCCGCTGTCAGCTCGCCTCTGGGGGTTTCAATGTGCTCGGTGTGGCCTGTCTGCAGCCCGGTCTCGTCGGCGGCGGCGGCAAGCGCCAGAGCCTGGGTGATCTCCGCGACCAGCTGGGAGAGCCGGGCGCGGATGTCGCTGCCTTCGTGCGTCAGCGGTTTGAAGCCGATCCGGGCGTAGCTCGGGTCTTCCGACCGGGCGTCCTTGGGCATGCCCGATGCGCGCCAGGCTGCACCGCCGAGCATGCGCGCCTGCTCCAGGTCGAGCTGGCCCAGCCCTGGATCGAAGCTGCGCAAAAGACCGCTGTGCCTGATACGCCGCTGTAGATCAGGCAGCCGCGAGCCCGGCTTTAGCTGGGCGGCATCGAGCAAGGTGCGCTGTGCCAGCGATGAGAGCCCTGCAAGCCGCATCAGGTGCGCCAGGCGATACAGGTGATAGCGGGCTCGTTCGATTTCCAGCGCGGCGACGGGCACTGGCTGTTCCAATGCCTCAAAGAACAGAGGCGACAGGTGCAACGGGTACGCGGCGGACTCGATCATCGCCATCTGCAGCAGGTCGCCCTGCAGGGTCAGCTTTAGTTGCAAGCCGGGCGGCAGAGCGGGGTAGAAGGGCCCCAGCGTGAACGACAGCGAATCGAGCTGCAGCCCATCGCGCAGATCCTCCATCATCGCCATGGCCATCGGTCGACCGTAAGGCATGCCGCCCATCATCCCTTCGCCACCCTGGCCGTGCTTTCCCTTGCCTTGCCAGGGATGAGGAGGCTGATCGGGGAGCAGCCCTGGCTCGCCCGGCGTGCTGCCGTCAATCAATGCACGGTGCAGGCGTGCAGCCTCTGCTGGAAGCTCATCCAGCCGGTCGATGCGCCGCGCATGGTCCAGTTCGATCAGTGGATCGCTGCGAAACCACAGGCTTGCAGCCGGTCGCGGCAGCTGATCATGCAGCCTGCGCAGCGCCTCATGCTGGTCCGCAGGCACACCGCCGGCCACCAGCAGGATCTTGGCGTGCCGAGGCGAGTCCACCACGTCGATACGCGGGTCGAGTGCCAGGGTGTCGCGCGCCCCGGTGCCGGCCATGCCAGAGGCCACGAAGACCGGAGCCGGACGGCCGGCCGAGAGGCGCTGCAAAAAGCTCACTGCCACCGGAACACCCCTTCGCGCCAGGCGTAGACGATGCCGACCGAGAGGATGGCGAGAAACATGCCCATCTCCATCATCGCCTTCGCCCCTTCGGCGACGTAGACCACCGCCCAGGGGTACATGAACATCATCTCCATCTCGAAGGCGATGAGCAGTAAGGTCATTGGGTAATAACGGACGTGGAAGCGGCTCCAGGCGTGGCTGTCCGGCTGCCCACCGCCCAGGAAGGGCGCGCGCTGTGGCCATGGGGCGGACGGCGTCCGCCAGGGCCGCTGCAGGGCCAGGCCGGCGACCAGCATGACCATCACAATGATCGAGAGTGTCAGCAGTTCCATGGGCAGCGCTCCTCGGTCGGTGGATGGTCGATGTGGACGGCTCGCGTCTACCGCTTGGCGTCGCCTTGAGGTGCCGTTTCAGGCAGCGGCGACATGGCCGCTGTCGATTACCCACCCAATGCGCCTATTGCCAGCGCTGTGAGCAAACCGAGCCGCTGTCTCAGGCTTGGCATTTCGCGCGGGCTCTGATTTTGGGACTGCCGTACTTTTCCACGGGTTCCGACTCGCCTGATTACAATCCTGTCAGGTCGCCGCCGCGCCCCCGTCTGGCGCCTCGCGGGGGCGTGCCGAGGCGCCGGGGCAGTGCCGACGGTTGGGCCAACCAGCGTGGCCGCTACTGCGTCGTCTGCTTGCCGCTGAACGCGGTGATGGGTTTCTCCGCATCCTTGTCCAGGCCGCCGGCGAAGGTCTTCAGCCCCTCGATGATTGGCATCAGCGCGGCCCATAGCTCGTCGTCGTGGAGCATCTTGTAGGCGCCGGTGACTCCCGGCGCCTCGTCGTGCTTGCCGTCGGGCTTGTAGTGCCCGACGGCGTGGAAGGCCTCCTGGAACGCGAACACCACCTTGCAGAACTGCGCCGGCTCGATGCGCGACAGCGCCATGCCGAGGATCGACAGGTTCTGGATGGCATTGAGCGAGCCCTCCTTGTTCATGCCGTTGACCAGCACTTTCAGCAACTGATCATGGGAGCCCGCCAGATCGTTGGCGAAGCGCAGCACGCCGCGCTGGTGCAGGGTTTCGAGCAGGGTGTCGAGCTCCTCGCGGGCGCTGGGGCCGATCGGAGTCGGCTTGACGTCAAAATCGATTCGCTGGGCCATCAGAATCTCTCCGGGTGCGGGGCGTGGGCGGGCGGAGCGACATAGTCGTCGCGGTACCACTTGACCTCGACGGGCACGCCTTCGGTTGGCGTGCGCCGGGCATGGCGGAAGTTGTTCGGCGGCAGCGGCGGCTCGCCTTTCTCGGGTAGCACGTCGAGCCTGACTGCGGTTTCCTTGTAGGCGGGCGTGTTCACGTCCGGGTCATGGTGCTCGCCGGTCAGCAGGTTCAGCCCGGGCTTGCCCTGATGGATGGGCATGAACAGCGTCTTGCCGGCGACCCGGTCGGTGACGGTGGCGCGGACCTCCACCGAGCCGCGTCGGGAGGTCACGCGCACCCAGGTCCCATCCTCGATACCGCGTTCGGCCGCTAGCTGCGGGCTGACCTCGACGAACCAGTTCGGCGCCTGCGACCAGATGCGTGGGCCGCGGCCGGTCTGGTTGGTGCTCTGGAACTGTTCGAGCATGCGGCCGTTGTCGAGCATCAGGTCGTACTCGGCGTCAGCCGATTCTGCCGGCTGCTTCCATTCCAGCGGGAAGAGCACGGCCTTGCCGTCGTCGGTGTGAAAGCGGTCGGTGTAGAGCAGCGGTGTGTCAGTGCCATCGGTCTGCATCGGCCAGTGCAGCGACTGCCAGCCCTCCAGCCGCTCATAGCTGATGCCCTGGAACATGGTGGCAATGCCGGCACACTCGTCCATGATCTGGCTTGGATGGGTGTAGCCCCAGTCGTGGCCCATGCGTTTGGCCAGGTCGGTGAAGATCTGCCAGTCCGGGCGGCTGTCGCCCAGCGGCGCCAGTACCTGGTAGAAGCGCTGGATGCGTCGCTCGGTGTTGGTGAAGGTGCCGTCCTTCTCCACCGAAGGGCAGGCCGGCAGTACGACGTCGGCGAACTGCGCGGTGCGGCTGAGGAAGATGTCCTGCACCACCATGAAGTCGAGGTTTTCAAAGCCGCTGTGCACGTTGCGGCTGTCCGCATCGGAGAAGGCGGTTTCCTCGCCGATGATGTACATCGCCTTGACCGAGCCCTCGCCGGCCTTCTGCACCATGGTGAAGTTGTCGTTGCCCTTTTCCAGCGGCAGGCGATCCTTCGGCACGCCCCAGGCCTCTGCCCACTTGTCGCGGTATTGCTCCTCGGTGACCTTCTCGTAGCCGGGGTACATGTTTTTCAGGCAGCCGAAGTCGCTGGCGCCCTGCACGTTGTTGTGGCCGCGCATCGGATAGCCGCCGGTGCCGGGCCGGCCGTAGTTGCCGGTAACCAGCAGAAGATTGGACAGCGCCGTGCTGGTGTCCGAGCCGTGGCTGTGCTGGGTGATGCCCATGGCCCAGAGCAGGCAGACGCTTTTCGCCTGACCGATCAACTCGGCCGCCTCGATCAGCTCTTCCTTGGCGATGCCGGTGACCTCGGCAGCGAAGTCCATGGTGAAGGGCTCGAGCGACTTGCGGTATTCCTCGACCTGATTGACCCGGCCACTGAGGAACTCCAGGTCGGCGTAGCCATGGTCGAACATGTAGCGCGACAACGCCGAGGCCCAGACCAGATCGGTACTGGCATTGGGGCGCAAGTGAACGTCGGCGCGTTCGGCCATTTCGTGCTTGCGTGGGTCGAACACCACCCATTTCTGCCCGCGGTGCTTCTTCTGCGCCTTCAGCTTGGAGGCGATCACCGGGTGGTTTTCGGACAGGTTGCTGCCAACCATCACGATCAGCTCGGCTTTCTCCATGTCTTCGATGGTGCCGGAATCGCCGCCGTAGCCGACCGTGCGGAACAGGCCTTTGGTGGCCGGGTTCTGGCAGTAGCGCGAGGAGTTGTCGACGCTGTGGGTGCCGATGATCGCGCGGGCGATCTTCTGCGTGAGATAGGCCTCCTCGTTGCTCGCCTTGCTCGAGCCGATGAAGCCAATGGCGTCCGGGCCGTGGCTGTCGCGAATCTGCAGCAACCGATGGGCGACCAGGCCCAGCGCCTCGTCCCAGCTGGCCTCGCGGAACTGGCCGTTCTCGCGGATCAGCGGCGTGGTCAGGCGCTTCGGGTCGTTGACGAAGTCCCAGGCGAACTTGCCCTTGATGCAGGTAGAGATGCCGTTGGCCGGGGCGTCCACCACCGGCTGCACCTTGAGGATATGCCGGTCGCGGGTCCACATCTCGAAGGTGCAGCCCACGCCGCAGTATGTGCACACCGTCTTGGTGCGCTTGATCTCGGGCTGCCGCCAGGCCACGTCCATCTTCGACACGCCGGTGATTGGCCGCGCGCCGATGGTTTCCTCAAGCTTTTTGACCATATCGATCATCGGTCGCTTAACGTCCTGGGGCAGGGCGGTGAACGGACCGGCGTCGGGCTGCATGGTCTTTTCCAGCAGCGCGTTGCAGGGGCAGACGGTGACGCAATGGCCGCAGCTCACGCAGCTGGAATCGTCGATCGGCTTGCCGCCGTCCCAGAGCACGCGCGGGTGGTCCATGGTGAAGTCGATGGAGAGCGTCTCGTTGACCTCGACGTTCTGGCAGGCCTCAACGCAGCGGCCACAGAGAATGCACTGGTCCGGATCGTAGGTGTAGAAGGGGTTTGAATGATCCTTCTCGTAGGGTTTGCGCTGGAATTTGTAGCGCTGGATGGGCATGTCCATTTGCGCATAGGTGTTGTGCAGCGTGCAGTCGCCGGTGTTGTGCTCGCACAGCGTGCAATACAGCTCGTGCTTGGCGACCAGCCGATCCATGCCCTCTTCGCGGGCGGCCTTGGCTTCGGCATTGGCGCTGGTGATCTGGAGTCCGTCGCTGGCCTTGAGCGTGCAGCCGCGCACCAGCTCGCCGTCGACCTCTACCCAGCACACGTCGCAGGTCTGTGGCGAGCCCAGCGCGCGGTGGTAGCAGACGTGGGGCAGGTCGACGCCGTGGCTGGCGAGAAAGTCGATCAGAGGGGTGTCGACCTCGCCGGTCAGGGGCTTGCCGTCGTAGTGGATCGTGCAGTCGCTCATCAGACCTCCGTTTATTGTTTTCGGATGGATGCAGATTGGCGTCCTGGCCTGATGCCGGCACGGTCCGGCGGTCGTCCCGGTGCCTCACTTGTGCAGCTCTCGACGAGACGAGGTGCGCGAGGCTCGTTGTTTAAAAGGGGACAGACGTCCAGTCTCAAACGTTCCCCTGCGCTTCGTGAGCCAAAAGGACCTTTTGTGGAACTCACCCGGTGTTCGGAAGCCTGAAACAGATAGATACATTCAGGGCGCCGCTTATCTGATGGCTCAGTTGTTTCCTCGTTCCGCCGACATGTGGCTACGCCTGGCACTGCTCGTGCTGTTCGGCGGACTTGCGCTCGTGTTCGTGGCGTTCGTCATCCTGTCGCGCTCGTCCTATGTCACCGATCAGGGCTGGACGGTGGACCAGCCGGTGCCGTTCAGCCACGAACATCACGCCGGCGCGCTGCAGATCGATTGCCGCTACTGCCACGACAGCGTCGAGTCCAGCCCGGTTGCCGGACTGCCACCGACCCACACCTGCATGAGCTGCCATTCGCAACTGTGGACCGGCGCCGAAATGCTTGCTCCGGTGCGCCAGAGCCTGGCCCAGGGCGAGCCGCTGCGCTGGAATCGCGTGAACGAATTACCCGACTACGTGTTTTTTCATCACGGCGTGCATGTGAATGCCGGGGTCGGCTGCGTCGAGTGTCACGGGCAGGTCGACACCATGCCGCTGATGCGCAAGGCCGAGCCGATGACCATGGGCTGGTGCCTGAGTTGTCATCGCGATCCGGCACCGCACCTCAGGCCGCGTGACAAGGTCACCGACATGAGCTGGCAGTACCAGGGCGACAGACGAAAGCTTGGCGAAGCGCTGATGCGAAAGCACGAAATCGGTGAGGGAGACCTGACCCACTGTTACACCTGCCACAGGTAAGCCATGGATATGCGAGACGACGCCTCAGCTCCGGACAGCAAGCCACTCGACTGGACCGCAATCCGCGAGCGTCTGGAGAGCGAGCGCGGGCCGCGCTACTGGCGCAGCCTCGAGCAGCTGGCCGACGCACCGGCCTTCGCTGAATTCATCGAGGCCGAATTTCCCTCCATCGCGCCGCAGATGGACCGGCGCCGTTTCCTGCAGGTGATGGGCGCGTCCATGGCGATGGCCGGATTGGCAGGCTGCAGCAAGCCGGAAAAGGGCGTGCCCTATGTGCTGCAGCCGGAAAAAGTGGTTCCGGGAAAAGCCGAGTGGTACGCCAGCTCGGTCAACTTTGCCGGCTACGCGCAACCGGTGCTGGGTCGCACGCACGTGGGCCGGCCGACCAAGCTCGAAGGCAATCCTGATCACCCCGTGAGCCGCGGCGCCAGCACAGCGATCATCCAGGCGGCGATCCTTCAACTGTACGACCCGGACCGCTCCCAGGCGCCGCGCTTCAAGGGCACCGATACGACCTGGAGCAGCTTCCAGCTCGAAGCCAGTCAGTTGGCTGAGCGACTGGACCGCGACGGTGGCCGCGGCCTGCACCTGCTGCTGGGCGCCAGCAGTTCACCGACCCTGCGCCGCCAGTTGAGCGAGCTACTGGCACGCTGGCCCGAGGCGCGGCTGTACCGTCACGAGCCGTTCGAGGGTGATCACTACCGGGCGGCCGAGCGCGCCTTTGGTCGTCCGCTGGAAACGCACTATCGCTTCGAGTCGGCCGAATGGGTGCTGAGCTTCGAGCACGACTGGCTCGGCGCCGGCCCGCGCGAGTTAGCCCATGCGGTGCGCTGGGGCGAGCGCAAGCGCAAGGCGGCAAAGGGTGAAGGCGAGGCGCGGCTGCTGGTCGTCGAGTCGGTGCCGACCCTGACTAGCGCCAGGGCCAGCGAGCGCAAGCGGATCGAACCGGAGGCGCTGCGTCGCCACGTTCAGGCACTGGCGGCGGCGCTGGGTGAAGGCGTACCCGTTGGCAGCCCCGCCGAGCCACTGCCCGCCGAACGGCAGCGCTGGGTCGAAGCCGTCGCCCGCGGGCTGCAGCAGCGCCGTGGGCGTTGCCTGATCACCGTTGGCGAGCACGCGCCAATGGATGTGCAGGCGGCGGTCCATCGGCTCAATCAGCAGCTTGGCAACATCGGCCACACGGTCGCGTACAGCGAACCGGTGGTCTGGCAAGAGGTTAACGGGCAACGCCTGGCCGACCTGCCGGCACTGGTCGAGGCGATGCGCGGTGGTGAGGTTGAGGCGCTGCTGATGCTCGACTGCAACCCGGTCAATACCGCGCCAGCCGACCTCGCGTTCGAGCAGGCGCTCGACAAGGTGCCGCTGCGCATTCATGCCGGCCTCTACTATGACGAGACGGCGGCCAACAGCCATTGGCACCTGCCGCAGAGTCACGACCTGGACGGCTGGCACGACGGACGCGCCGCGGATGGCAGCGTCTGCCTCGGCCAGCCGCTGGTGCGTACCTTCTATAGCAGCCGGACGCTGTCGGAGGTGCTGGCCCTGCTGTCGGGCGATCTGCAGCCCGATGGTCGCGCCGAACTGCGCAAGACCTGGGGTTCGCTGGACGACACCGCCTGGCGCAAGTCGCTGGAGCTGGGCTTTCTGCCTGACTCGGCACTTTCGAGGGTCAGCACCGAGGCGGCGCCGATTCGTTGGGATGCGCCGGTCGAGCCTGCAGCAGGGCTCACGCTGCGCTTCCTGCCCGACCCGAGTGTATGGGACGGGCGGTTGGCCAATCTGGGCTGGCTGCAGGAGTTGCCCAAGCCGATTACCAAGCTGACCTGGGACAACATCATCGGTGTCGCGCCGGCATTCGCCGAAGCGAACGATCTGGGCAACGGTGACCTGGTGCGGGTCATGCTGGGTCAGCAGGTGGTGAGCGGTCCGGTGTGGGTCATGCCCGGCCACGCCGAACGCACCCTGAGCCTCTACGCCGGCTATGGCCGATCCCGCGCCGGGCGCGTCGGCGATCACCAGGGCTATGACGTGTCGCCGCTGCGCACGGCGGCCGAGCCCTGGTTGCGCCGTGGCGCCCGGCTGGAGAAGACCGGCGAGTTCCTGCCCTTGGCCACGACCCAGCCACATCACATTCCGCACGGCAAAGAGATTATCAAGAGCGAGCCGCGCGACATGGCCTACCAGAAGGTGGCCGAAAAGCCGCAGTACCTCATCCAGCCCTCGAAGACGCTCTATCCGCCTTCGCCGCCGAGCGAGCCGGTGTGGGGCATGACCATCGATCTGGACCAGTGCATCGGCTGCAACGCCTGCATGGTCGCCTGCCAGGCCGAGAACAATGTTCCGGTGGTGGGCAAGGAGCAGGTGGCCATGGGCCGCAACATGCACTGGCTGCGCGTTGACCACTACTACGCCGGGGATCCGGCCGAGCCGAAGTCTTCCGCCTTCCAGCCGGTGCCCTGCATGCACTGCGAGCAGGCACCGTGCGAGATGGGCTGTCCGGTCAACGCCACGGTGCACGGGCCGGACGGGCTCAACGAGCAGATCTACAACCGCTGCATTGGTACCCGCACCTGTTCCAGCTACTGCCCGTACAAGGTGCGACGCTTCAACTGGTTCGACTACACCGGCGATGACGAGCCGTCCTTTCAACATCAGCGCAATCCCAACGTGACGGTGCGCTCGCGCGGTGTGATGGAGAAGTGCACCTACTGCGTGCAGCGGATCAGCGAGGCGAAAATCGCCGCGCGCATCGAGGGCCGCCCCGTGGCGGATGGCGAGGTGGTGACCGCCTGTCAGCAGTCCTGTCCGACCCAGGCCATTGTCTTTGGCGACCTGTCCGATACCGGCGCACGGGTGCGCGAAGGGCGCGACACCAAGCGCCACTATGCACTGCTCGAAGAACTGGGGACGCGGCCGAAAACCACCTACCTCGGCGTGGTCGAGCTGCCAAAGATCGACGAGGGAGAGGCATGAGCCGCGCTGAAGCCGACCCGCGCTATCCGGGCGCCGACACGCCGCACTTCCTGCCCCGGCAGATGCCGCTGGGCGAGGTATCGGACCGCATCCTGACCATCCCGGTGGACTTCGCGCCCTATCGCAAGCGCTGGTGGGCGCTGTTCCTGTTCAGCTGTCTGCTGCTGGGGCTGTTCGTCGCTTCGTCGGTGGTGGTGGTCTGGAAGGGCATCGGCGTATTTGGCAACAACATTCCGGTGAACTGGGCTTTCCCTATCCTCAACTACATGTGGTGGCTGGGCATCGGTCATGCCGGCACCTTTATCTCGGCGATGCTGCTGTTGCTCAACCGGCCGTGGCGTAATTCGCTCAACCGCCTGGCCGAGCTGATGACGATCATGGCGGTGGTCTGCGCAGGCATCTACCCGATCCTGCACCTGGGCCGCCCGTGGCTGTTTTTCTATACCGCCCCCTACCCGAACACCATGGGGCTGTGGCCGCAGTTCAAGAGCCCGACCTCGTGGGACTTCTTCGCCGTGCTCGGCTACCTGCTGGTCTCGTTGATGTTCATCTACATCGGCGCGATTCCGGACTTCGCCTCGGCCCGCGACCATGCCCGCAAGCGCCGCTACAAGATCTTCTACGGCCTGCTGGCGCTTGGCTGGCGCGGCGCGTCGTCACACTGGGCGCACTGGCGTCGGGCCTACCGCTTTGTTGCATTGCTGGCGGTGCCACTGGTGTTCTCGGTGTCCAGCGGCTACTCCTTTCTGCTCGACCTGGGGCCTGAAACCGGCTGGCACTCCACCGTGTTTCCGCCGTACTTCGTTGCCGGCGCGATCTTCTCCGGCTTCGCCCTGGTGATCATCATTGCGCTGGGGCTGCGGCGCTTTTTCGGCTGGCACCTGCTGATCACCGTCAAGCATCTGGACGTGCTTGGCGTGCTGCTGCTGGCCAGCGGTTGGATGACCGCCTACGGCTACTTCGCCGACACCTTCATCGCCTTCTATTCCGGCAAGGAACATGAAATCACCGTGACCATGGCGCGGCTGACCGGGCCGATGGCCTGGAGCTACTGGGGGGCGATCTTCTTCAATCTGATCTGCCTGCAGGCGCTCTGGTGGCCGCAGGTGCGGCGCAACGGCAAGGCGTTGCTGGCGATCGCCATCGGTGTGCTGATAGGCATGTGGTGTGAGCGCTGGATGCTGATCATTACGCCGGCCACGCGGGATTACCTGGTTTCGAGCTGGCAGAGCTACAGCCCGACCTTCTGGGACTGGTCGCTGTTCATCGGCACCTTCGGGCTGTTCCTGGTGCCGTTCTGCCTGTTCATGCGGCTGTTGCCGATGATTTCCAGCTTCGAGGTCAAGGAGGTGCTGCACCGCTACCGAGGAGGGAAGGATGACTAGACGGCGCTACGGCTTGCTGGCCGACTATGCCCATCCTGAACAGCTCATCGACGCAGCCCGCGCCGCCCGCGAGGCCGGCTACACCCGGCTGGAGGCGTACAGCCCGTTCATGC
Organism: Pseudomonas sp.; assembly: GCA_032064305.1. GTDB lineage: Bacteria > Pseudomonadota > Gammaproteobacteria > Pseudomonadales > Pseudomonadaceae > Stutzerimonas. Next base: position 24,429 of record DAMBNU010000017.1, read on the forward strand.
TGCCGGAGCTCGAACCCATCCTCAGACAGGGCAGCAACCGCGCCTACTGGGCGGGCATCATCGGTGCGCTGATCGGCGGTGGGTTGGGCGCAGCGATGCAGGTCTACGCCAACCTCAGTTACCCGCTGGACATCGGTGGGCGCCCGCTGATCGCCATTCAGGGTTTCGCCGTGATCGTCTTTCTACTGACCGTCACCGGTGGCGCGATCGGGGCGCTGTTCGGCTTGCTGTTTCTCTGCCGGCTGCCGCTCTTGCACCACCAGCTGTTCGAAGTGGAGGCATTTCAGCGGGCCACGGATGATCGTTTTCTGCTGTGCATCCGCGCCGACGACCCGCTGTTCGACGAGACAGGCACCGCGTTGTGGCTGGCGCAGAGCGCCGTGTCCGTCAGCGAGGTCCCCGCATGACGAAAAATCGATTGATCGCCACTGCGCTTGGCGCTGCGGCGTTGAGCGCCACCTCAAAATGCCCACGTGCGTTAACTCCGCTCCGCTTTGTCGGCGGTTTTAGCCTGGCCTGGCCTGCGCTTGCGACCCGCTCGATCGGCCTGCGGCCCGGCGCGTTCCTGGCAGTTTTAGTCCTGTCGTTTCTCTCCGGCTGCGACCAGATGGCCAAGCAGCCGCGCGCCGATGCCCAGGGGGCGAGCGAGTTCTTTCCCGACGGCAAGGTCAATCAGGCGCCGCCGGTGGGTACGGTGGCACGCGGCGAGCTGGCGTGGGAAGCCGTGCTCGATACCCGTCCACCCTTGACGGCGCGGCTGCTGGAGCGCGGCGAGGAGCGCTACCGCATCAATTGCGTGCCCTGCCATGGCGTGGCGGGTGATGGCCTCGGAACGGTGGTCAAACGTGGTTTTCCGCAGCCGCCGGACTTCACTGAGCCGCGCCTGATGAACGCGCCGGACCGGCATTTCCTCGAGGTGATCGCCAAAGGCTACGGCGTCATGTACAGCTACGCCGCGCGGGTCAAACCGGCCGACCGCTGGGCTATCGTCGCGCACATCCGCAGCCTGCAACTGGCGCGCAATGCCACTGCTGCCGACCTGCCGGAAGCGGATCGCCAGGCGTTGGAGGCGCAGCCATGATCCACAAATCGAGCAAGACCCGGCGGATCGCCTGGGCCGCGCTGATCATCGGCGTGTTCGGGGTTGGCCTCGGGCTGCTGCTGGCACCGCGTGACACGCTGGCCGCCTGTATCGCCAGCTTGCTGGGATTGGCCGGCATTCCGCTCGGTGCGCTGGCGCTGGGGTTGGCGCTGGCGCCGGTCAGCGGCAGCGTGCGCGATCAGCTCTGGCCGTGGGCGTTGGTGGCGAGTCGGGCGATGCCCGCGTTGGTGCTGATGGTGTTGCCTGGGCTGCTCGGCGCCGGGGTGATCTACGAATGGGCCCACCAGCAAAGCGACGGATTTCGTGGCCTGTGGCTCTGGTGGCCAAGCTTCGTGGTTCGTGGCCTGCTGTACGTGGCCTTATGGTGGGCGCTGGCGCGCTGGGTGCTGCCGACCACATTGCGCAATCCGGCCGGTGCCGGTCTCGGCTTGATCGCGGTGGTGCTAAGCGTGTCGCTGGCCGCATTCGACTGGGCGCAGTCGATGGATCCTCATTTCGCCTCCAGTATCTTCGGGCTGCTCTGGCTGGCTCGGTTGATGCTGTCGGGCATTGCCGCCTGCATCCTGCTCTGCCTCATGACGGGCGCTTCGCGGCCCGGTGTCCTGCGGGGGATGCTGGCGGCGGCGTCTCTGTCGTGGGTCTACCTGCACTTCATGCAGTACCTGATCGTCTGGTACGGCAACCTGCCCGAGGAAGTGCGCTGGTACGAGGTGCGCGCAAGTGAATGGCCACTGCTGACCTGGTTGGTGGCGTTGCAGAGCCTGGTGTTCATCGCGACCTGGTGGCCGCTTTCAGCCCGTCGCCTGCCGCTGACCGTCCTCGCCGGAGGCACACTGCTGCTCGGTCTGGCCGAAGGCGCGTGGCTCAGTTTGTCCAGCCTGCCGGACATGAATGGCCTCATCGTTACGTTGGCACTGCTTGCTGCGACGGCCGCCGGAGCCGGCCTGATGGCATTGCTGGTCCTGCCGAGGAGGTCCGCATGAGCGTGCCGGTCGATCCGCAATCGCGCGAAGACGGCTTCGAGCATCACGATGCCAACGTCAAGGTGCTGCTGATCATCGGCTTCGGCTTGTTGGCCACGTTGGCGGTCTCGCTCGCGGCGGTCGGGTTGCTGGTCACTTACTACAACGCACAGCCCGAGGCGCTGGTCACGGCACTCGAGCGCGACCGCATCGTCACGCCGCAACCGCGCCTGGAGAGCGATCCGCGCGGCGGCGGCCAGCAGGTCATTCGCGACGCCGAGTCACGCCTGGCCCGATACGCCTGGGTCGACCGTGAAGCGGGTGTGGCGCGCATTCCGCTGACGCGGGCGCAGGCGCTGCTGCTCAAGCGCGGCTGGCCAGAACCGGTCGAGGCCAGCGGCGACACGGATGTGCGATTGCAACAAGCCAAACGGAGGGCCAACCCCTGATGATCCGCCTGCTGTTCGTGACCGCCTGGCTGTCGTTGACGTTGGCCGCGCCGGCCTATGGCAAGGAGCCATTCAAGCCCTTCGAGGAGGCCGGCATCGATGCGCGCCCCGGCGCGCAGATGCCACTGGATGCCCGCTTCAAGGACGACAACGGCGAGTCGGTCAGCCTCGGCGAATTGCTCGACGGGCGCCCAGCGGTGCTGGTGCCGGTCTATTTCAACTGCCCGAACGTCTGCGGTACGCAGCTGGCGAGTCTGTTCAACCTGCTCGACGCGGTGCCGTTCGAACTGGGCAAGGACTACGTGTTGATCGTCTACAGTTTCGACCCGCGCGAGACGCCGGCCGACGCGCGGGCCGAACGCGACAAGCTGGCCAAGCGCTGGCCGAAGCTCGCGGCGTCTGACGCCGTGCACCTGCTCACCGGCCCGGCAGCGTCCAGTCGAGCCGTCAGCGATGCACTGGGCTTTCGCTATCGCTGGGATCCGGAGATCCAGGAGTACGCCCACGCCTCGGCGGTCGCTGCCTTGAGCCCGTCCGGCAAGCTGGTGCAGTGGCTTTACGGGCTCGGCTATCAGCCCAACGACCTGCGGCTGGCGCTGACAGAGGCAGGCGAAGGGCAGGTGGGCGATTTCAGCGATCAGCTCTTGCTGCTCTGCTATCACTACAACCCGAGCACTGGCGGCTACGACAACTGGATAATCGGCGCGCTGCAGGTCGGCGGCACCGGCACGGCGGTGGCGCTGATCGGCTTCATCGGGTTGTCGCTGTGGCGCGAGAAGCGCAAGCGGGAGGGCGTTGATGAACGATAATTTCCTCCGGTTGTGGCCACAGGCGGCATCCGTACACGCCCACAGTATCGACTGGCTGATCTGGTCGTTCACCGGAATGATGACGCTCTTCGTGGTCCCGGTGTTCGTGCTCTGCCTGCTGTTCGCGATCCGCTATCGCAAAGGCACCAAGGTGCCGCGCGATCACCGCCCGCGAGGCAGCATGAAGATCGAGATGACCTGGATCGTGCTGCCCTTCATCGGCTCGATGATCATCTACGTGGTCTCGGCCAAGCTGTACTACGAGGTGCGCACGCCGCCGGCCGATGCCATGGAGATCCAGGTGGTTGCCAAGCAGTGGATGTGGAAGTTCCAGCACCCCGGTGGTCAGCGTGAGATCAACACGCTGCACGTGCCGGTGGGGCGTCCGGTGCGGCTGAACATGATCAGCCAGGATGTGATCCACAGCCTGTATTTCCCGGCCCTGCGGATCAAGCAGGACCTGCTGCCGGGGCGCTACACCCAACTCTGGTTCAATGCCACCGACGCCGGCCGCTACGAGGTGTTCTGCGCCGAATACTGCGGCACCGATCATTCAAAGATGCTCGCCACGCTCATCGTGCAACCGCCGCAGGAGTACGAGCGATGGCTTTCCCAGGCCGGCGCCAGCGAGTCGCTCGCCGAACAGGGCGAGGTGCTTTTTCGTCAGTTCGGCTGCAGCGGCTGCCATGGCGCGGCTGCGGTGGCGAAGGCGCCGAAGCTCGAGGGTCTTTATGGGCGACGCGTGGCGCTGGAAGATGGTGGTTCGGTACTCGCCGATCAGGCCTACATTCGCGACAGCATTCTGTTGCCGCACAAGCAGATCGTCGCCGGCTTCGAGCCGATCATGCCGAGCTTTGCCAACGTGATCGACGAAGAGGGCGTGCTGCGCCTGACCGCTTACATCCAGTCGCTCGGCAAGGTAGGCGAGGGTGGCCAAGGTGAGCCGCACGCCGACAGCCCGCGCAGCCAGACATCAGAGGAGACCGCTCCGTGAGCCAGAAGAACCCCGCCGCCGACCGTGCGCCCAGTTACCTGGCCGACGAGCATGGCCTGCGCACCTGGCTGCTGACCACGGACCACAAACGGATCGCGATCCTGTACCTGATCGGCATCACGCTGTTTTTCTTTCTCGGCAGCATGGCCGCCGGGCTGGTGCGTATCGAGCTGATCACGCCCGAGGGTGACCTGTTGACGGCCGATGGCTACAACCGCGCCTTTACCCTGCACGGCGTCGTGATGGTGTGGTTCTTCCTGATCCCGTCGATCCCGGCGGTGTTCGGCAATTTCCTCATTCCCATCATGATCGGCGCGCGGGACATGGCCTTTCCCAAGCTGAACCTGTTCAGCTGGTACCTGCTGGTGGGTGGCGGCAGCTTTACGATCTTCGCGCTGCTGGCCGGTGGCGTCGACACCGGTTGGACCTTCTACACGCCGCTGTCGACCATGTTCAGCAACGGCCATGTGGTGGCGGTGATTCTCGGGGTGTTCATCACCGGGTTCTCGTCGATCCTCACCGGGCTGAACATCATCGTCACCATCCATACGCTGCGCGCGCCAGGCATGACCTGGTTTCGCATGCCGCTGTTCTGCTGGTCGCTCTACGCCACCTCGGTAATCCTGGTGCTGGCGACGCCGGTATTGGCGATCACCCTGTTGCTGGTCGCGGGCGAGCATCTGTTCCATATCGGGGTGTTCGACCCGGCGCTGGGCGGCGACCCGCTGCTGTTCCAGCATCTGTTCTGGTTTTACAGCCACCCGGCGGTGTACATCATGATCCTGCCGGCGATGGGCGTGATGAGCGAGTTGGTGACGGCAGCGGCGCACAAGCGGGTATTCGGCTACAGCTTTGTCGCCTATTCGAGCATGGCCATCGCAGTGATCGGTTTCATGGTCTGGGGTCACCATATGTTCGTCGCCGGACAGTCGATGTACGCGAGCATGGTGTTTTCGCTGTTGAGCTTTCTGGTGGCGATCCCGTCGGCAATCAAGGTCTACAACTGGACCGCCACGCTCTACAAAAGCAACCTGACCATCGACGCACACTTTCTCTATGCGCTGACCTTTATCGGCCTGTTCGTGATCGGCGGTGTGACCGGGCTGTTTCTCGCGCTGCTGGCGGCCGACGTGCATGTTCATGACACCTACTTCGTGGTCGCGCATTTCCACTACATCATGGTGGGCGCGGCGGTGGCGGGCTTCTTCGGCGCCCTGCATTTCTGGTGGCCGAAGATCACCGGGCGGATGTACTCGCAGCTGTGGGGCAAGATCGCGGCGGTGATGATCTTCTTCGGCTTCAACCTGACCTTCTTTCCGCAGTTCCTGCTGGGCTATCTGGGCATGCCGCGGCGTTATCACAGCTATCCGGAGGATTTTCAGTTCCTCCATGTGATGTCCTCGGCCGGTGCGGCAGTGCTGGCGGTCGGCTACGTCATGCCGTTCTGCTATCTGCTCTGGTCGCTGCGTTACGGGCCGCAGGCCACGGATGATCCCTGGGAAGCGGCGGGGCTGGAATGGCGCACTTCGTCGCCGCCACCCAAGCACAACTTCCTCGAAACGCCGATCGTTGACTTCGAAGCCTACGATTACCCGCCCGAGGCGACCCATGGCCGTTCGTGAACAGTATCTGGCCGAGCCCTATCAGACCGCGGCCCAGCAGCGCGAGGCGAGCTTTCTCGGCATGTGGCTGTTTCTGGCCACCGAAATCATGATGTTCGGCGTGCTGTTCCTGGTCATCTACTACTACCGGTTGCAGCACGCCGAGGCGGTCGGCGAGGCCGTGCACCATCTGCATTCGATCCTGGCTGGCTTCAACAGCGCGCTGCTGCTGACCGGCAGCCTGTGCATGAGCCTAATGGTGCAGGCCTCGCGTCTGGGTAACTACCGGCGCGTGCAGCAATTTCTACTCTTGACGGCCTTTTTCGGCCTGGCCTTTCTGGCGGTGAAGTTCTTCGAGTACGGCTGGGAATACCGCGAGGGGCTGCTGCCCGGCATGGGACCCGAGTCGCCGCTGAAGGAGCCTGCGGCGCGGTTGTTCATGAACATTTACTTCTTTGCCACTGCGCTGCACGCGGTGCATGTGACTATCGGGGTGTCGATCGTGCTGGGCATGGTGGCACGCATCCATTTCGCCCACATGCGCCTGCCTGAACGTGCCATTACGCTGGAGATGGTCGGGCTCTACTGGCACCTGATCGACGTGATCTGGATATTTCTTTATCCCTCGCTCTATCTGGTCGGGAGGGCTGCATGAAGGTCGGCAAGCTGCTGCTTATCTATGCCGGACTGCTGCTGTTGTTGGCGACCGCCGCCACGGTGGCCATCCAGTTCCCGCAGTGGGCACTGGTGGCGCTGGCCTGTGCCGCCGGGCAGGCGGGGCTTGTGCTGTTCGGCTTGGCCGAGCTGGGCACGCATACGGCACTGGTGCGCTTCTTTGCGCTGGGAGCGGGGTTCTGGCTGGTGCTGATGTTCACCCTGTCCATTGCCGATCTGCTGACGCGCGGTGGTTAGCAGCGCCTGACGGGCTGGCATGTGAATCACTGGAAATCCCGGCTGCGCACATCAAGGCCGGTCAGCAATGTGGAGTAATCGGTCAGCCGTCCGGCGATGACATGGCGCACGCCGTTCACCGACTCCAGGTGTCCGTCGACGCGCAGCAGCTGCGACTGGATCAGTGCCCGCCGCTGTTGCTCGGCCAGGCTGCTCCAGACCACCACGTTGACCATGCCGAACTCATCCTCGAGGGTGACGAAGATGACGCCGCTGGCCGTCTGCGGGCGTTGGCGACCGATCACCAGCCCGGCGACGCTGACCAGGCGGCGATGTTCGACCTCGGCCAGCTCGCGGGAGCTGCGGCAGCGCCGGCGCTGCAGCACGGGGCGCAGCAGGCCCAGCGGGTGTGGCCCGAGGGTGGTGCCGAGGGTGGCGTAATCGGCGTGCAGCTCTTCAGCGATCGTGGGCACGGGCAGGGGGACCACTGCCTCGGGCGCGGCCGGCTGCTCGGCGAATAGCGGCAGTTGCGGTTCAACCCCGGCAACCGCCCAGCGTGCCAGGTGCCGATGCCCGACGAGCCCCTGCAGCGCGCCGGCATCGGCCAGCTGGGCGCGGGCACGGGCATCCAGGCGGGCCCGCAGGCAAAGATCGTCGACCGTGCTGAAGGGCTGCTGCTGGCGCGCCGCCTCGATGAGCCGGGCGTCCTCCTGCCGAAAGCCACGTACTAGCCGCAGGCCCAGGCGGATCGCCGGCTGCTCGCCGGGGGAGGGCTCGAGGGTGCAGTCCCAGTCGCTGTGGCAGACATCCAGTGGGCGGATCTCCAGACCGTGGCGGCGTGCATCCTGCAGAATCTGGTCGGGGTTGTAGAAGCCCATCGGCCAGCTGTTGATCAGGGCACAGGCGTAGGCAGCCGGCTCGTGACATTTGAGCCAGCAGCTGGCGTAGGTGAGCAAGGCGAAACTGGCAGCGTGCGACTCGGGAAAGCCGTAGCTGCCGAAGCCTTTGATCTGCTCGAAGATGCGTGCGGTGAACTCGGGCGCATAGCCTCGGGCGAGCATGCGCTCGGTCAGCCGCTGGCGGTGAGGCTCCAGTCCGCCGTGGCGCTTCCAGGCGGCCATGGCACGTCGCAGCTCATCGGCCTCACCGGGCGTGTATTGGGCGGCGACGATCGCCAGCTCCATCACCTGTTCCTGGAAGAGCGGCACGCCAAGGGTCCGCTCGAAGACGGGTATCAACTCCTCGGACGGGTACTCCACCGGCTCTTCCTTGTTCCGTCGCCTCAGGTAGGGATGAACCATGTCGCCCTGGATCGGCCCCGGCCGCACGATGGCCACCTGAATCACCAGATCGTAAAAGGTCTGGGGACGCAGGCGCGGCAGCATGGCCATCTGCGCCCGCGACTCGATCTGAAACACGCCGACGGTATCGGCGCGGCTGATCATGGCGTAGGTCGGCCGGTCTTCCTTGGGCAGCGTGGCGAGCGTCCAGCGCGTACCGCGGTACTGGGCGACCAGGTCGAAGCAACGGCGCAGTGCAGTCAACATGCCGAGGGCTAGCACATCGACCTTGAGCAGGCCGACCGCGTCGAGATCATCCTTGTCCCACTGGATCACGGTACGGTCGGCCATGCTGGCGTTTTCCACCGGCACCAGCGTCTCCAGCGGATGCTCGGAAATGACGAAGCCGCCCGGATGCTGGGAGAGATGGCGGGGGAAGCCGATCAGCTCACCGGTCAGCACCAGCACCCGGCGCAGTACCGGGCTGTCGGGGTCGAAGCCGGCCTCTTTGAGCCGAGCATCGTCGGGAATATGTTCGCTCCAGCGGCCGCAGCAATCGGCCAGTGCATTGACCTGGTCGGCGGGCAGGCCGAGCGTTCTGGCAATGTCACGAATCGCTCCCGTGGCACGGTAGGAACTGGCTACGGCAGTCAGTGCGGCACGGTTGCGGCCGTAACGGCGAAACACGTACTGGATGACCTCCTCACGGCGCTCGTGCTCGAAATCCACGTCGATGTCCGGCGGCTCGTTGCGCTCGCGGGAGAGAAAACGCTCGAACAGCAGCCGGCTGTGCGACGGATCGAGTTCGGTGATACCCAGGACGAAGCAGACCGTCGAATTGGCGGCCGAACCGCGGCCCTGGCAGAGAATGTGGCGTTCGCGGGCGAAGCGGACGATGTCGTGTACGGTGAGAAAGTAGCTTTCGTAATGCAGCTCGGAAATCAGCTGCAGCTCGTGTTCGACCAGCCTGCGCGCTTTCTCCGTTACGCCGGCCGGCCAACGCCAGCGGATCCCGTCTTCGACCAGTTTGCGCAGCCATGAACTGGCGTTGTAGCCGGCAGGCACCAGCTCATGGGGATACTGATAGCGCAGCTGGCCAAGGTCGAACCGGCAGCGTTCGGCGACTTGCAGGGTTTCGGCGAGCAGTTCGGGCGGGTACAGCTGCGCCAGTTCCTCGCGGCGGCGCAGGTGACGTTCACCATTGGGGAACAGGTACTGGCCGGCCTCGGCCACCGGCAGGTGATGGCGGATCGCAGTCATGCAGTCCTGCAGCGCGCGCCGGCCTCGGGCGTGCATGTGCACGTCGCCGCAAGCCACCGCGGGTATGCCCATGCGCCTGGCCTGTGCCTGCAGCGTCTTCAGAACGGCGGCATCATCCGGTCCACGGTGCAGTTCGACGCCCAGCCAGAGACGTCCGGGAAAGCACTGGCGCAGCCACTGACCATCGGCTTCGCCGTGCGGGGCGAGCCAGATGGCCAGCAGCCCGTGCAGCGGTTCGTCGAGGTCTTCGCGCAGCAGCCGATAGCGACCCTTTTCGGCGCGTCGCCGGGCTCGGGTGATCAGGCGGCAGAGGCCCTGGTAGCCGCTCAGGTCTTCGGCCAGCAGCACCAGCCGGGGGCCATCATCGAGGCAGAATTCGCTGCCGACGATCAGCGGCAGTTTCGCTTTCTTGGACGCTTGCCACGCTCGGACAATGCCGGCCAGGGTGCATTCGTCGGTGATCGCCAGCGCCCGGTAGCCGTGCTGCGCCGCGCGCTCGAATAGCTCGCGGGCACTGGAAGCACCCCGCTGGAAGCTGAAATTGGACAGGCAATGCAGCTCGGCGTAGTCGGGGGTCATGCGAACCAGCCGTGCAACAGCAGCGGCCCTCCGGTAACGGGACGGTAGGCCCAGCCACGCTGGCCGGTGCGGGTTTCCACCAGGTAGTAGTCACGGCGTACGTCTCCGCCGTCCCACCAGCCGGACTCGATGCGCTCGGGCCCGGCGAGGATACGCAGCGAGCCCTGGTGCAGCGGCTTCGGTTCGGCCAGCAGCCAGCCGGGGCGCGGGCCCTGGGGCGGCAGGGAGGCATCGCTGGTCGCAGCTTGCGCACGCCAGGCGCACTCGGGGCGGTGATCGGCGTGCACGGCAAGCCCTTGCACGGCCTCGTCACCCAGGCGCGCGCGCAGGCGTTCACGCAACTGCTCCCAGGGCAGCGACTGCTGGGGGCGTTCGTTGAACAACTCGCGATGCTCGGGTACGAAGGCCGGCAACTGGTGTGCCTCCAGCCGTAGTGCAAGCACGGGCGCCGGCAGTTGCAGATGTTCCAGGCGCCCGCGGGTCAGTTCGAACAGCATCGCCGGGTCGCGTTCGGCGCTGAGCAGGCCGACCGACAGCTGACTGTCGGCCAGGCTGCGGTGCTCGAGCACGAGGGTGAACTGCTGGACCCCGCTGTCGCGCCCCGCCAGGTAGGCGGCCAGGTCGGCCGTCAGCCGGCGCAGCGGAAAGAGCAGCGCCTGGTGCGATTCGACTTCGAAGTTGAGCTCGATGCGCGCATCGAAACGATCAGGCGGACGATAGAAATCCAGGCCCAGGGCGCGCCGTTCGAGCAGGGTGTCGAGTTGCTGCAGGGCTGCTGCCGGGATGCGCCGCGCCAGGCCGTCGCGGGGCAGCGCGAGGAGCTGACCGAACGTGCGCAGGCCCATGCGCGAGAGGGCCATCGCCACATCACGCGGCAGGCCGAGGCGCTCGACCGGCAGGCCGGCCAGCACCCGGGGCAGCGATGGGCTGTCCATCACGCTCAGGCCGTCGTGCACGTTGGCCAGTACCCGCGCGGCAGCCGGATTGGGCGCCAGGGTGATGCGGTGACCGAACCCCAGCGTGCGCAGCTCGTCGCGCAGGCGTGCCTCCAGGCGCGGCCAGGGGCCGAACAGGGCGAGACTGGATTGCACTTCCAGCAGCAGGCAGCGGGGGTAATGCAGGCTGACCTGCGAGCTGAAGCCGTAGGCCCAGGCGGCAAGAAAGCGTTGCCAGTGTTCGATCGAGGCCAGGTCATAGTCTGCCGTGAGGAAGTCCCGGGTCAGTGACTGGGCGGAAATCAGCGATTGTCCCGGCCTGAGACCAAGGGCCCGGGCCGCGGGATTGACCGTCTGCAGTATCCGCCGCTGGGGCGGCCCGCTCAGTAACGCCAGGGGAGCTTCGGCATCGGTGCGGCTGCGCAGCACGCCGTCCATGGCCAGTTGTGGCAGCAGAATGCAGGCCCAGAGCATGCTCAGCCCTGCCATGCCGTGGCGGGAATCGGCCGTGCCGGCGCCAGGCCGCCCCGGCATTTGAGTACCCGCAGCTGGGCTGGTTGGGCATCGAGTGCCAAGCGCAGCGCCGCAGGGGAGGGGTTCACCGCTTCCTGCAACGGGCGATAGGCGAAACCCAGGGTTTGTCCGGTCTCGGCAGCCACCTGCAGACGGCGCAGGGCGCGGTCATCGGCCTGCTGCGGCCAGCAGAGCACGGCGCCGCAACTGCCCGAGCGCAGGCATTGCTCGGCGGCCCAGAGAGCGTCGCGGCTGCCTGCGTGAATCACCGTCAGCTGCTGCAGGTCGACACCGGCCGCAAGCCAGGCTTGGGGGTAGGGCAGATGCGGCGGCGCGATCAAGACCACGCGTTCGCCGGCCATGCTCAGGCGGGCCAAAGTTGGCCAGAGCAGGCGCAGCTCGCCGATCCCCCCTTCGGCCAGGAGGATCTCACTCAGTGCCGACTCCGGCCAACCGCCGCCCGGCAAGGCAGCATCCAGCGCAGCATGCCCGGTCGATCGGGTGCTGGGTGAGGTGCTGCCTGCCTGACCGCGCCACAAACGGCGTGAATCGAGCAGGTGATCCAGGGCGACCACTGAGGCCATGGCAAGATCGAATTCCAAATACTGTATATAGATACAGTATTTGGTCTTGCCGAAGGCCGGTCAAGCGGCGCCGATGAACCGGCACTACATGGACGTGGCGTTTGCCTGAAAGCGATCGGGTTCAACGCTTGCTGCCGCTGCGGACGAAACTTTCAGCGGCGCAGCTGCTTGGCTTCGTAGCGGGCGGCTCCCCCGACACGATTTGGCGGGAGGGGTGGCGTTAGGATTGCGGATCGCTCGGCACCGTCGAGCCGGGTATCCGACGTGCACAGGACTTCGCAAAAAACACAGGCAGTGGCCCCGGTGTGCGAATCGAGGTCGGAAGCGGGTCAGGGTTAGTCGATACCGCTGAGGGAAGGGGGCGGAACAACCCATGCGCTACAGCAGAACCGGGCAGTGCGACAGGCCTGGAGTCTCGCCACCTCGTGCCGCCACAAAACGACACAGCACAATGCCGGCAAAAGGCACGCACAAAAAAGGCTGCCTTTCGGCAGCCTTGTGAACGCTTGGCCTGCTTACCGCACCAGGTCGCGTTGCGGGTGGCCGGTATACAGTTGACGGGGACGTCCGATTTTCTGCCCCATCGCGATCATTTCCTTCCAGTGGGAAATCCAGCCCACAGTGCGCGCCAAGGCGAAAATCACGGTGAACATGCTGGTGGGAATGCCGATCGCCTTGAGGATGATGCCCGAATAGAAGTCGACGTTCGGGTAGAGGTTGCGCTCGGCGAAGTAGGGGTCGTTCAGCGCGATTTCTTCGAGCTTCATCGCCAGTTCCAGCTGCGGATCGTTGATGCCCAGCTCGCCCAGCACTTCGTCGCAGGTCTGCTTCATGACCTTTGCGCGAGGGTCGAAGTTCTTGTAGACGCGGTGGCCGAAGCCCATCAGCTTGAACGGGTCATTCTTGTCCTTGGCCTTGGCCAGGAAGGTCTCGATGTTCGATACGTCGCCGATCTCGTCGAGCATGGTGAGTACGGCTTCGTTCGCGCCGCCGTGCGCCGGACCCCAGAGTGCCGCGATGCCAGCAGCGATACAGGCAAACGGGTTGGCGCCAGTGGAACCAGCCAAGCGAACAGTCGAGGTGGAGGCGTTCTGCTCGTGGTCCGCGTGCAGGATGAAGATGCGATCCATGGCCTTGGCCAGTACCGGGCTGATCGGCTTCACTTCACATGGGGTATTGAACATCATGTGCAGGAAGTTTTCCGCGTAGTTCAGGTCGTTACGCGGATACATCATCGGCTGACCCATGGAGTACTTGTAGACCATCGCGGCCAGCGTCGGCATTTTGGCGACCAGGCGCACGGCCGAAATTTCGCGGTGATGCGGGTCGTTGATGTCCAGGGAATCGTGGTAAAACGCGGAAAGCGCGCCGACGACGCCGCACATGATCGCCATCGGGTGGGCGTCCCGGCGGAAACCGTTGAGGAAGGATTTCAGCTGCTCATGAACCATCGTGTGGTTCTTGACGGTGCTGATGAACTGCGCCTTCTCCTCGGCAGTGGGTAGCTCGCCGTTCAGCAGCAGGTAGCAGGTTTCCAGGTAGTCGGACTTTTCAGCCAGCTGCTCGATCGGGTAGCCGCGATGCAGCAGGATGCCTTTGTCGCCGTCGATGTAGGTGATCTTGGATTCGCAAGAGGCGGTGGACATGAAGCCGGGATCGAAGGTGAAGCGACCCGTGGAGGTCAAGCCTCGTACGTCGATTACGTCAGGCCCTACGGTGCCGGATAGAACGGGCAGTTCGATGGCGTCTGCGCCTTCGATGATCAACTGCGCTTTGTTGTCAGCCATGTATGGCCTCCTGTTTTATGCTTGGAATCATCATGGCCCCCCACGCAGGGCCCGCATCACTATAGTGAGATAAATCACAAAGTCAATTTGAGCGGGCCCTTGCAGCAGAGGGGTTTGCGGGTGAATTCTCAACACAGAAAAGGCTATTTACGGCATTTGTAATCGGCCCCGCCATCCGCCTTTAGTGGCACTTCACCACATTGTCATTAGCGACCTAACTGTTTATACTCGGCGACCGACCGGCAGGGGCCTGACAGGCAGTTTCCTGTGGGTTGTCACTCGTGGGTGGCGGGTACCGCTGCGTGCTCTTCCCAACAACTTTGCCCTGCGTCCCTGGGGGCTCTCAAGTGTGAAAACAGCCGTGAAAAGCCAACGACCTGTAAACCTAGATCTTAGGACAATAAAACTCCCAATCACCGCTTACACCTCCATCCTTCATCGCGTTTCCGGCGTGATCCTGTTTGTGGGTGTGGCCATCCTTCTGCTTGCTCTGGATACCTCGCTTTCTTCTGCCGAAGGCTTCGAGGATGTCAAGGCGTATCTGGGCAGTCCGTTGGCCAAGCTCGTGGTATGGGCGCTGCTGTCTGCATTGCTGTATCACCTGGTGGCCGGTGTGCGTCACCTGGTTATGGATACCGGGCATGGCGAGACGCTGGAAGGCGGCAAGCTCGGCTCGAAAATCGTTCTGGCCATTTCGGCGGTGCTGATCGTTCTGGCGGGAGTGTGGATATGGTAACCAACGTCACCAACTTCTCGCGTTCGGGTCTGTACGACTGGATGGCGCAGCGTGTTTCTGCAGTGGTTCTGGCGGCTTATTTCCTCTTTCTGATCGGATACCTGCTGTTCAATCCGGGGCTCGAATACGCCCAGTGGCAGCAGCTGTTCTCGTCGAGCTGGATGCGCATTTTCAGTCTGCTGGCGCTGGTTGCCCTGAGCGTGCATGCCTGGGTCGGGATGTGGACGATTTCCACCGACTACCTGACCAACATGGCGATCGGCAAGTGGGCGACCGGCGTGCGTTTTCTCTTCCAGGCGGTGTGTGGCATAGCCATGTTCACCTTCTTCGTCTGGGGCGTGCAGATTCTTTGGGGTATCTGATCCATGGCTAGCATTCGTACTCTTTCCTATGACGCCATCATCATCGGTGGCGGCGGTGCGGGCATGCGCGCCGCGCTGCAGTTGGCCCAGGGTGGTCACAAGACCGCGGTGGTGACCAAGGTCTTTCCGACCCGCTCGCACACTGTTTCCGCCCAGGGTGGCATCACCTGCGCCATCGCCTCGGCCGATCCGAACGATGATTGGCGCTGGCACATGTACGACACCGTCAAGGGTTCCGACTATATCGGCGACCAGGACGCGATCGAGTACATGTGTTCCGTGGGCCCCGAGGCCGTGTTCGAGCTGGAACACATGGGCCTGCCGTTCTCGCGTACTGAACAGGGGCGCATTTACCAGCGTCCGTTCGGCGGCCAGTCGAAGGATTATGGCAAGGGCGGCCAGGCTGCCCGCACCTGTGCGGCCGCAGACCGTACCGGTCACGCGTTGCTGCATACCCTTTACCAGGCGAACCTCAAGGCCGGCACCTCGTTCCTGAACGAGTGGTACGGCGTCGACCTGGTGAAGAACCAGGATGGCGCAATCGTCGGTATCATCGCGATCTGCATCGAGAACGGCGAGACCGTCTACATTCGCTCCAAGGCCGTGGTGCTTGCAACCGGTGGCGCCGGTCGCATCTATGCATCCACCACCAACGCCCTGATCAACACCGGTGACGGTGTCGGCATGGCGCTGCGCGCGGGTGTGCCGGTGCAGGACATCGAGATGTGGCAGTTCCACCCGACTGGCATCGCCGGCGCGGGCGTACTGGTCACCGAAGGTTGCCGCGGTGAAGGTGGCTACCTGATCAACAAGCACGGCGAGCGTTTCATGGAGCGCTATGCGCCGAACGCCAAGGACCTTGCCGGTCGCGACGTCGTGGCTCGCTCGATGGTCAAGGAAATCCTCGCCGGCAATGGCTGTGGCCCGGATGGCGATCACGTCATGCTGAAGCTCGATCACCTTGGCGAGGAAGTGCTGCACAGCCGCCTGCCGGGTATCTGCGAGCTGTCGAAGACCTTCGCGCATGTGGATCCGGTCACGGCGCCGGTACCGGTCGTCCCGACCTGCCACTACATGATGGGCGGCATCGCCACGAACATTCATGGTCAGGCAATGACCCAGGATGCCAATGGCAACGACAAGGTCATCGAAGGCCTGTTCGCGGTCGGCGAAGTGGCATGCGTGTCGGTGCACGGTGCGAACCGGCTCGGTGGCAACTCGCTGCTTGACCTGGTCGTCTTTGGTCGGGCTGCCGGCCTGCACCTGGAAAAGGCGCTCAAGGATGGCATCGAGCACCGCGGTGCTACCGAGACCGACCTGGACGGCGCGCTCAATCGTCTGGCCAGCCTCAACGAGCGCACGGCCGGCGAAGACGTCGCACCGCTGCGCAAGGAACTGCAGAGCTGCATGCAGAACTACTTCGGTGTGTTCCGTACCGGCGAATACATGCAGAAGGGTATCGCGCAGTTGGCTGACCTGCGCCAGCGCATCGCGACGGTGAAAATCTCCGACAAGAGTCAGGCATTCAACACGGCGCGCATCGAGGCGCTGGAGTTGCAGAACCTGCTCGAGGTGGCCGAAGCGACCGCTGTTGCCGCAGAGGCCCGCAAGGAATCCCGCGGTGCGCATGCGCGTGAGGATTTCGAAGAGCGTGACGACGAAAACTGGCTGTGCCACACCTTGTATTTCCCAGGTGAGAAGCGCGTCTCCAAGCGCGCCGTGAACTTCTCTCCGAAGACAGTGCCGACTTTTGAACCCAAGGTCCGGACTTACTGAGGTTGCCGATATGTTGCAAGTAAGCGTTTATCGCTATAACCCGGATAAAGACGAAAAGCCCTACATGCAGGATTTTCAGGTCAATACCGACGGTAAGGACCTGATGGTGCTGGACGTGCTGGCGCTGATCAAGGAACAGGACGAGGGCTTCTCCTACCGTCGTTCCTGCCGTGAAGGGGTCTGCGGTTCCGACGGCATGAACCTGAACGGCAAGAATGGTCTGGCCTGCATCACGCCGTTGTCGGCGGTCGTCAAGGGCGACAAGCTGGTGGTCCGTCCGCTGCCTGGTTTGCCGGTCATACGTGACCTGGCCGTGGATATGAGCATCTTCTATAAGCAGTACGAGAAGGTTCGTCCTTATCTGATGAACGATACGCCGGCTCCGGCTATCGAACGTCTGCAGAGCCCGGAAGATCGCGAGAAGCTGGACGGTCTGTACGAGTGCATCCTGTGCGCTTGCTGCTCGACCAGCTGCCCGTCCTTCTGGTGGAACCCGGACAAGTTCCTTGGCCCCGCTGCACTTCTGCAGGCGTATCGTTTCCTCGCCGACAGCCGTGACACCGAGACCGAGAGCCGCTTGTCCGCCCTGGACGATCCGTTCAGTGTGTTTCGCTGCCGCGGCATCATGAATTGCGTGAGCGTCTGTCCGAAAGGGTTGAACCCGACCAAGGCGATAGGCCACGTGCGCAACATGCTGCTGCAGAGCGCAACCTGATGCGACGCAGCTGTCCCCGGCATCGAGTCCTGGGCGGCTGATGCTTCACCGCGACACCTGTGGCGCCGGCGCTTGAGCCCGGCGCCGCAGTCTTAGTAGGGGTCCCAGCTTACAAGGCCGGGGCTTCACTCTGAAAATTGATGACCAGCAGGAGCATCCGGGGTTGTTCTCGGAAACTATCTGCGCGGTCCGTAGTGGCTTTACCTGGGTCGCTGCTTCAGAACTTGGGAAGTCATGCTGCGGTCTCCACGCTGGTGGTGTCTCCTTATCGAAGGTGACCAGACATGCAAGAAAGCGTAATGCAGCGCATGTGGGACAGTGCCCACCTATCCGGTGGAAACGCTGCCTACGTGGAAGAGCTCTACGAGCTCTACCTGCACGATCCCAACGCTGTGCCAGAAGAATGGCGCACCTATTTCCAGAAGCTGCCTGTCAATGGTGGCTCTGCAGCCGATGTTTCGCATTCGACGATTCGCGATCACTTCGTCCTGCTGGCGAAGAATCAGCGCCGCGCCCAGCCGGTGTCGGCCGGTAGCGTCAGTAGCGAGCACGAAAAGAAGCAGGTCGAAGTCCTGCGTCTCATCCAGGCCTACCGGATGCGTGGCCACCAGGCGGCGAAGCTCGACCCGCTTGGTCTGCAGCAGCGCCCCGCGCCGGCGGATCTCGCCATCAACAATTACGGCCTGACGGACGCGGACCTGGATACGGTCTTTCGTACCGGCGACCTGGCAGTTGGCAAAGATCAAGCAACCTTGCGTGAAATCCAGCAGGCGCTGCAAGAGACATATTGCCGCACCATTGGTGCCGAATTCACCCATATCGTCGACTCCGATCAGCGCAACTGGTTTATCCAGCGCCTCGAAAGCGTGCGTGGCCGCCCGGCGTTCTCGCCGGAGATCAAAAGCCATCTGCTCGAGCGTCTGACCGCTGCCGAGGGCCTCGAGAAATACCTGGGCACCAAGTACCCAGGCACCAAGCGGTTTGGCCTGGAAGGCGGCGAGAGCCTGATTCCGCTACTTGACGAGATCATTCAGCGTTCCGGTTCGTACGGCACCAAGGAAATCGTCATCGGCATGGCCCACCGCGGCCGTCTCAACGTGCTTGTGAACACCTTCGGCAAGAACCCGCGCGATCTTTTTGACGAATTCGAGGGCAAGAAGGTCGAAGGCCTGAGCTCCGGTGACGTCAAGTATCACCAGGGTTTCTCGTCCAACGTGATGACGCCTGGCGGCGAAATCCACCTGGCCATGGCCTTCAACCCGTCGCACCTCGAAATCGTTTCGCCGGTGGTCGAGGGCTCGGTGCGGGCGCGGCAGGACCGCCGTTCCGATGCGGTTGGCGACAAGGTTCTTCCCGTGACCATCCATGGCGACGCCGCGGTGGCGGGCCAGGGCGTGGTGATGGAAACCTTCCAGATGTCCCAGACCCGTGCCTATCGCACGGGCGGGACCATCCGTATCGTGATCAACAACCAGGTCGGCTTTACCACCAACAAACAGGAAGACGCGCGCTCGACCGAATACGCGACCGACGTTGCGAAGATGATTCAGGCGCCGATCTTCCACGTGAACGCCGATGATCCAGAGGCCGTCCTGTTCGTGACGCAGCTGGCGGTCGATTACCGCATGCAGTTCAAGCGTGACATTGTCATCGACCTCATCTGCTATCGCCGTCGCGGGCACAACGAGGCCGACGAGCCAAGTGGCACGCAGCCTCTGATGTACCAGAAGATCGCCAAGCAGCGCACCACGCGCGAGCTGTATGCCGACTCCCTGATCCAGTCCAGCGTGCTGGACGATGGCAGCGTCCAGGCGAAGATCGATGACTACCGCGCCGCGCTGGACAACGGCCTGCACGTCGTCAAGAGCCTGGTCAAGGAGCCGAACAAGGAGCTCTTCGTGGACTGGCGTCCGTATCTGGGCCATACCTGGACGGCACGCTACGACACCCGCTTCGACCTCAAGGCGCTGCAGGAACTGTCCAGCAAGATGCTGATGGTGCCCGAGGGCTTCGTGGTCCAGCGGCAGGTCGCCAAGATCCTCGAGGATCGCCAGAAGATGGGCGCCGGCGCGCTGGCTATCAACTGGGGCTACGCCGAAACCCTGGCCTACGCGACCCTGCTGTTCGAGGGCCACCCCGTCCGCATCAGCGGCCAGGACGTCGGTCGTGGCACCTTCTCGCACCGCCATGCGGCGCTGCACAACCAGAAGGACGGCAGCACCTACATTCCCCTGCAGCACCTCTATGAAGGGCAGCCGCGGTTCGACCTGTACGATTCGTTCCTCTCCGAGGAAGCGGTTCTGGCCTTCGAATACGGCTACGCGACCACCATGCCGAACGCGCTGGTCGTCTGGGAAGCGCAGTTTGGCGACTTCGCCAACGGTGCCCAGGTCGTGATCGACCAGTTCATCACCAGTGGCGAGCACAAGTGGGGCCGGCTCTGCGGCCTGACCATGCTGCTGCCGCATGGGTATGAAGGGCAGGGCCCAGAGCACTCGTCGGCGCGACTGGAGCGCTACCTGCAGCTCTGTGCCGAACACAACATCCAGGTCTGCGTGCCGACCACGCCGGCGCAGGTCTACCATATGCTGCGTCGCCAGGCGATTCGTCCGCTGCGCAAGCCGCTGGTAGCCTTGACGCCCAAGTCGCTGTTGCGTCACAAGCTTGCCACCTCGACGCTCGAGGATCTCACGGAAGGTTCGTTCCTGACCGTAATCCCGGAGATCGATCAGATCGAGCCGAGCAAGGTCGAACGCCTGATCATGTGCAGTGGCAAGGTCTACTACGACCTACTGGACAAGCGCCGTAACGAAGGCCGGGACGACATCGCGATCGTTCGTCTGGAGCAGCTTTATCCGTTCCCCGAGGATGATCTGGCCGAGGTGCTCGCGCCGTACCAGAACCTCAAGAGCATCGTCTGGTGTCAGGAAGAGCCGATGAACCAGGGGGCCTGGTATTGCAGCCAGCACCATATGCGGCGCGTTGCCGTTGC
This sequence comes from Pseudomonas sp., assembly GCA_032064305.1. Taxonomy (GTDB): domain Bacteria; phylum Pseudomonadota; class Gammaproteobacteria; order Pseudomonadales; family Pseudomonadaceae; genus Stutzerimonas. The sequence goes on from DAMBNU010000017.1 coordinate 44,756, forward strand.
GCACAAGAAGGAGTTGTTCCTGCAGTACGCCGGGCGTGACGCCTCCGCTGCACCGGCAGTGGGCTACGCCTCCATGCATGCCGAACAGCAGGAAAAACTGCTGCAGGACGCGTTCACCGTTTAATCATTCTTGCAAGAGGCCGCGGACATCGCGGCCTCGATGTAAAAAACGAATCAATAGGACCCCAGCTAATGGCTATCGAGATCAAAGCCCCTCAATTTCCGGAATCGGTTGCTGACGGCACCGTCGCCACCTGGCACAAGCAGCCGGGCGACGCGGTCAAGCGCGACGAGCTGATCGTCGACATCGAAACCGACAAGGTCGTCATGGAAGTACTGGCTGAAGCCGACGGCGTGCTCAGCGAAATCGTCAAGAACGAAGGCGACACCGTGCTCAGCGGCGAGCTGCTCGGCAAGCTGGACGCCGGCGCCACGGCAGCCGCTTCCTCGGCTCCGGCTGCTGCTCCGGTTGAAGCGAGCGCGCCGGCAGCGGCCACTGCTTCGGCTCCGGCCGCCAGTGGCGAGGACGCCATCCTGGCGCCGGCCGCCCGCAAGCTGGCGGAAGAAAACGGCATCGACCCGAACAGCGTTAAGGGCACCGGCAAGGACGGCCGCGTGACCAAGGAAGACCTGGTTGCCGCGATCGAAGCCAAGAAGTCCGCACCGGCTGCCAAGCCGGCCGGCAATGCCGCCGCCGCGCCTGTCGTGACGGCCGCCGGCGACCGCACCGAGAAGCGCGTGCCGATGACCCGCCTGCGCGCCAAAGTGGCCGAGCGTCTGGTCGAAGCACAGTCGAACATGGCGATGCTGACCACCTTCAACGAAGTCGACATGACCGAAGTCATGGCCCTGCGTTCGAAGTACAAGGATCTGTTCGAGAAGACCCATAACGGCGTCCGCCTGGGCTTCATGTCGTTCTTCGTCAAGGCCTCGGTCGAGGCGCTCAAGCGCTTCCCGGCGGTTAATGCTTCGATCGACGGCACCGACATCGTCTACCACGGGTACCAGGACATCGGCGTGGCGGTCTCCAGCGATCGCGGCCTGGTCGTGCCGGTGCTGCGCAACGCCGAGCTGATGAGCCTGGCCGAAGTCGAAAGCGGCATTGCCACCTTTGGCAAGAAGGCCCGTGACGGTAAGCTGTCGATCGACGAGATGACCGGCGGCACCTTCACCATCACCAACGGCGGTACTTTTGGCTCGATGATGTCGACCCCGATCGTCAACCCGCCGCAAGCGGCCATCCTGGGAATGCACAACATCATCCAGCGTCCCATGGCCATCAACGGTCAGGTGGTCATTCGCCCGATGATGTACCTGGCGCTGTCCTACGATCACCGTCTGATCGACGGCAAGGAAGCGGTCAGCTTCCTGGTGACCATCAAGAACCTGCTGGAAGATCCGGCCCGTCTGCTGCTGGATATCTAAAAAGACAGCTACAGGCCGCAGGCGGCAAGCTGCCGTACAAGGCAGCCCGCCGGTGGCTTGTAGCTTTGCTTGCCGCTTAGAAAAGAGGATTCGCAATGAGCCAGAAATTCGACGTCGTCGTGATCGGTGCCGGCCCTGGCGGCTATGTGGCCGCCATTCGTGCAGCGCAGCTGGGCCTGAAGACGGCCTGTATCGAGAAATACCAAGGCAAGGAAGGCAAGACCGCACTCGGCGGCACCTGCCTGAACGTCGGTTGCATCCCCTCCAAGGCGCTGTTGGACAGTTCCTACAAATTCCATGAAGCCCACGAGAGCTTCAAGGTCCATGGCATCAGCACCGGCGACGTCGCGATGGACGTCCCGACGATGGTGGCCCGCAAGGACCAGATCGTTAAGAACCTCACCGGTGGCGTCGCCGCCCTGATGAAGGCCAACGGGGTGACAGTGTTCGAAGGTCACGGCAAGCTGCTCAGCGGCAAGCAGGTCGAAGTCACCGGCCTGGACGGCAACACGCAGGTGCTCGGCGCCGAGAACGTGATCCTTGCCTCCGGTTCCAAGCCCGTCGACATTCCGCCGGCCCCTGTCGACCAGAAGATCATCGTCGACTCGACCGGTGCCCTGGATTTCCAGAGCGTGCCGAAGAAACTCGGCGTCATCGGTGCCGGTGTCATCGGCCTCGAGCTGGGCTCGGTATGGGCTCGCCTGGGTGCGGAAGTCACGGTGCTCGAAGCCATGGACAAGTTCCTGCCGGCTGCTGACGAGCAAATCTCCAAGGAAGCCTTCAAGGTGCTGAGCAAGCAGGGCCTGAAGATCCTGCTGGGCGCCCGTGTAACCGGTTCGGAAGTCAAGGGTGACCAGGTCACCGTCAACTTCACCAACGCCGAAGGCGAGCAGCAGCAGACCTTCGACAAGCTGATCGTTGCGGTCGGCCGTCGTCCGGTCACCACCGATCTGCTGGCCGCCGATGCCGGCGTCGATATGGACGAGCGCGGTTTCATCTTCGTCGACGATCATTGCGCCACCAGCGTTCCGGGCGTGTACGCGATCGGTGACGTGGTTCGCGGTGCGATGCTTGCCCACAAGGCCTCGGAAGAGGGCGTGATGGTTGCCGAGCGGATTGCCGGCCACAAGTCGCAAATGAACTACGACCTGGTTCCGTCGGTCATCTATACCCATCCGGAAATCGCGTGGGTCGGCAAGACCGAGCAGGCGCTCAAGGCCGAAGGCGTCGAAGTCAACGTCGGCACCTTCCCGTTCGCAGCCAGTGGCCGGGCGATGGCGGCCAACGACACGGCAGGTCTGGTCAAAGTCATCGCTGATGCGAAGACCGATCGCGTGTTGGGTGTCCACGTGATGGGCCCGGCGGCAGCCGAACTGGTTCAGCAGGGTGCCATCGGCATGGAATTCGGCACCAGTGCCGAAGACCTCGGCATGATGGTCTTCTCGCATCCGACCATGTCCGAGGCGCTGCATGAAGCAGCCCTGGCGGTGAATGGTCATGCCATCCACGTCGCCAACCGCAAGAAGCGCTAACCGCGCTGTACACGGCGGCTTGCCTGGCCAGAGTGCTGCGCAGGTCGCCGAATACCTTGGCGCAAGGTATGACAGGTCTCTGAAAGGTATCTTCGATAGTTTTCAGCGACTTGAGGTGACACCGCGATCCGCGGTGTCTGATGCACATCAAACCGAACGGTAGCTAAGATGAATCTTCACGAATACCAGGGCAAGCAGCTGTTTGCCGAATACGGATTGCCGGTTTCCAAAGGCTACGCGGTCGAAAGCCCCAAGGAAGCGGCGGAAGCCTGCGACCATATTGGCGGCACCCAGTGGGTAGTCAAAGCCCAGGTGCATGCCGGCGGTCGCGGCAAGGCGGGTGGGGTAAAGCTGGTCCGCAGCAAGGACGAAGCCCGCGCGTTCGCCGAGCAGTGGCTGGACAAGCGTCTGGTAACCTACCAGACCGACGCCAACGGCCAGCCGGTCAGCCGAATCCTGGTCGAAGCCTGCACGGACATCGACAAGGAGCTCTATCTGGGCGCCGTGGTCGATCGAGCCACGCGCCGCATCGTGTTCATGGCTTCCACCGAAGGTGGCGTGGATATCGAGAAGGTTGCTCACGACACCCCTGAGAAGATTCTCAAGGCGACCATCGACCCGCTGGTCGGCGCGCAGCCGTTCCAGGGCCGCGAGCTGGCCTTCCAGTTGGGCCTGAAGGGCGACCAGGTCAAGCAGTTCGTTCACATCTTCGTCAACCTTGGCAAGCTCTTCGTTGACTACGATCTGGCGCTGCTTGAGGTCAACCCGCTGGTGATCAAGAAGGACGGCAACCTGCACTGTCTGGATGCCAAACTCAACATCGACGGCAATGCCATTTACCGCCAGCCGAAGCTGCGTGGCATGCAGGATCCTTCGCAGGATGACCCCCGCGAGGCTCACGCGGCCAAGTGGGAGCTCAACTACGTCGCGCTCGACGGCAACATCGGTTGCATGGTCAACGGCGCGGGCCTGGCCATGGGCACCATGGACATCGTCAATCTTCATGGTGGCAAGCCGGCCAACTTCCTCGACGTGGGCGGTGGTGCGACCGAAGAGCGTGTGACCGAGGCGTTCAAGATCATTCTCTCCGATGAAAACGTGGCGGCGGTTCTGGTGAACATCTTCGGCGGCATCGTTCGCTGCGACATGATCGCCGAAGGCATCATTGGCGCGGTGAAGGAAGTCGGCGTGAAGGTCCCGGTCGTGGTTCGCCTTGAAGGCAACAATGCCGAACTCGGTGCCAAGAAGCTGAGTGAAAGTGGTCTGAACATCATCGGTGCGACCAGCCTGACCGATGCGGCCATTCAAGTCGTCAAAGCCGCGGAGGGCAAGTAATGAGCGTCCTGATCAATAAAGACACCAAGGTCATCTGCCAGGGCTTCACCGGCTCGCAGGGGACCTTCCATTCCGAACAGGCCATCGAATACGGCACCAAGATGGTCGGTGGCGTGACCCCCGGCAAGGGCGGCACCACGCACCTCGGCCTGCCGGTGTTCAACACCGTCAAGGAAGCGGTCGCGGCGACCGGCGCCGACGCCTCGGTGATCTACGTGCCTGCGCCCTTCTGCAAGGATTCGATCCTGGAAGCGGCGTTCGGCGGCATCAAGCTCATCGTCTGCATCACCGAAGGCATCCCGACCCTGGACATGCTCGAGGTCAAGATCAAGTGTGACGAGCTCGGCGTACGCCTGATCGGGCCGAACTGCCCCGGCGTAATCACCCCTGGCGAGTGCAAGATCGGCATCCAACCGGGCCATATCCACATGCCAGGCAAGGTCGGCATCGTGTCGCGCTCCGGCACCCTGACCTATGAAGCCGTGAAGCAGACCACCGACGCTGGGTTCGGCCAGTCTACCTGCGTGGGTATCGGTGGCGACCCGATTCCGGGGTCGACCTTCATCGACATCCTCAAGCTGTTCCAGGATGACCCGCAGACCGAAGCGATCGTAATGATCGGCGAGATCGGTGGCTCGGCAGAAGAAGAGGCAGCGGCCTATATCAAGGCCAACGTCAGCAAGCCGGTGGTGTCCTACATTGCCGGTGTGACCGCTCCGGCTGGCAAGCGCATGGGACATGCCGGCGCGATCATCTCTGGCGGCAAGGGCACGGCGGACGAGAAGTTCGCGGCGCTGCAGGATGCCGGCGTGAAGACGGTGCGCTCGCTGGCCGACATCGGCAAGGCACTCGCCGAGATCACCGGCTGGGCCGTCAAGCAGGGCTAATCCCCCGCGTCTGCCACCCAATGCCAGTCAGCTCGCCTGACTGGCATTTTTCTTTCTGACGGATCCGTCCAGCGTATCCCCGCGTTAACGTACGCGCCGGTTCGGCATATATCGGCTCGTGTTCCGGCCGGCCCGTGAACTGAGGCCGCTCGGCGTCGAGGCAGTTGGCATCCAAGGGTGCATGGCGGCTCCGCATTTTCTCGCAGCAGTGAAAACCCGATGAATCGATTGAACGGCCAGGATTTACTGGCCCTTGGTTTCATGACCTTCGCCCTGTTTCTTGGCGCGGGCAACATCATTTTTCCTCCCAGTGCCGGCATGGCGGCGGGGCAGGCCATCTGGCCGGCGGCGGCCGGATTCTTGCTCACTGGGGTCGGTTTGCCCCTGTTGACGGTCGTGGCCCTGGCCCGCGTCGGCGGTGGCATGGATCGGCTGACCGCACCGCTAGGGCGAGGCGCCGGCACGGTACTGGCAGTGGCCGTCTACCTCGCCATCGGCCCATTGTTCGCGACGCCGCGGACGGCGGTCGTGTCGTTCGAGATGGGGGTGGCGCCCTTCACCGGCAACGCGGCGGTGCCCTTGCTGGTGTACACGCTGACATTCTTCGCTGCGGTCCTGTTTCTGGTGCTGAACCCCGGCCGGCTGGTCGACCGGGTGGGCAAGTTCATCACGCCGGTGTTGCTCGCTGCCTTGCTGGTGCTGGGCGGCGCGGCAGTCTTCGCACCGGCAGGGGAGGTCGGCGTGACGGCGCAGGGCTATCGAGACGGGCCTCTTCTGAAGGGCTTTCTCGACGGCTACCTGACAATGGATACGCTCGGCGCCCTGGTATTCGGCATTGTGATTGCGACGGCTATCCGGGATCGGGGTGTTTCTGATGCCACGCTGGTGACACGCTATTCGATGATCGCCGGGGCGATCGCCGCGGCCGGCCTGTCTCTGGTGTACCTGGCCCTGTTCTACCTCGGTGCGACCAGCCAGGGCATCGCCGGCGATGCGCAGAATGGCGTGCAGATCCTGACCACCTACGTCCAGCACACCTTCGGCATGACCGGCAGCCTGTTGCTGGCGGTGGTCATCACGCTAGCCTGCCTGACCACCGCGGTCGGGCTGACGGCGGCCTGTGGCGAGTTCTTCAGTGGGCTGCTGCCGGTCAGCTACCGCGTCGTGACGGTGACCTTCACGCTGTTCAGCCTGTTGGTCGCCAATCAGGGCCTGACCCAGCTGATCAGCCTTTCGGTGCCGGTGCTGGTCGGGCTCTATCCGCTGGCGATCATGCTGGTCGCGCTGAACCTGCTGGATCGCTGCTGGGTCTCGCGGAGTCGAGTCTTCGTCCCGGTCATGGCGGTGACGCTGGTGTTCGGCCTGGCCGACGGTCTATCCGCCGCGGGCTTTACCGCGCTGGTCCCGGCACTGTTCACGGCGATGCCACTGGCCGCGCAGAGCATGGGCTGGCTGGTCCCGGTCCTGCTTACGCTGGCGGTAGCGGGGCTTGCTGACCGGTTGCTCGGCCGTGGCCCGACAGCCTTGGAGCCACGTTGATCCAGACGCGGGCCCTGGCCCGCGGGCTGGCTTATAATGCGGCGCGACTGCCCTGGAGTCTGCCATGTCGATCCCGAGTCACCTGCTACCTCACCTGATCGCCGTTGTCTGGTTCATCCTCTGCTGGGCTGGCTACACCCGCTACGCCAGCTGGCGCGGCCGCGATACCGCCTGCCTGGCGAGCGTGCTGCACCTCTATCGTCAGGACTGGATGCGCCGCATGCTGCTGCGCGACAACCGGATCGCCGACGCCAACGTGATCGGCAACCTGGAGCGTAATGCAGGTTTCTTCGCCTCGAGCACGCTGATCATCCTGGCCGGCATCCTCACCGCGCTGGGCGCGTCCGAACGTGCGGTGATGCTGCTGGCCGACTTGCCCTTTGCGCAGCCGGTCAGCCGCGGCCTCTCCGAGATCAAGCTGCTCTCGCTGGGCATCGTCTTCGTCTACGCGTTCTTCACCTTTAGCTGGTGCATGCGGCAATACAACTTTGCCGCGGTCCTGGTCGCCTCGGCGCCCATGGCAGGCGAGCGCAACGTCAGCGATCAGGAGCGACGTTCATTTGCCGAACGCGCCGCACGGGTCATCTCCATGGCGGCCAACCAGTTCAACTTCGGCCTGCGCGCCTACTACTTCGGCATGGCGACCCTGGCCTGGTTCATCCACCCCTGGTTCTTCATGTTGGTGACTGCCGGGGTGGTGCTGATTCTGTACCGCCGCGAATTTCATTCCGACGTGCTCGAGGTCATGGTGTTCACGCCCACCCTGCCGACCGAGCCGGCCAAGGAGTAGGGTTTCGACCCGTTCCGTTTCGGTAATCCAAGAGGACGTCATGAGCGACATGCTTATCCTGGAGCGCACCCGGCGCTTCCTCTCGTTGTTACGCCATTGCCAAGTCCTGGGTATGCAGGTCGAGCGCGCTGACCGTCAGGGGCTGACCCTGCGCCTGCCCTATAGCGAAAAAATTGTCAGCGACCCTGAAAGCGGCCGGGTGCACGGTGGCGCGATCACCACCTTGATGGACACCACCTGCGGTATTTCCACCGCCTGTGCGTTACCTGAGCTCGAAATCTGCCCAACCCTGGATCTGCGCATCGACTACATGCACCCGGCCGAGCCCAACCACGATGTGTTTGGCTTCGCCGAGTGTTACCGGGTGACACCGACGGTCATCTTTACCCGAGGCGTTGCCTACCAGCGCGACATCAACGAGCCGATCGCGCACGTGGTTGGGGCATTCATGCGCATGGGCGGCCACACCACCGTGCGATCGGAGGGGGCGTGACGATGAGCAAGACGGATCTGGACGCCATGGTGCGCGAAGCCCACGCGAGTAACGACTACGACGCGCTGTTGAATACCGTGCCCTATGCGCGGCTAATTGGGATCGAATGCCTGCGGCTCGGCGACGAGATGGTGTTCCGGCTGCCGCGCAACGACGACAACATCGGCAATCCCACGCTGCCGGCGATCCACGGCGGAGTCATCGCCGGTTTCATGGAGCACGCCGCGATGCTCCACCTGTTGATGTTCATGGGTGCGCCACATTTGCCCAAAATCATCGACTTCTCGATAGATTATCTGCGAGCCGGTCACTATCGTGACACCTTTGCTGCCTGCCAGGTCTGGCGCCAGGGGCGTCGTGTGGCGAATGTCGCCGTTACCGCCTGGCAGACCCATCAGGCCGAGCCTATCGCGACGGCGCGTTGCCACTTCAAGGTCAACGAGCCCTGACGTCGCACGGGTCCGCCGTCGTTCTCGAAGGTGTTGAATGGATGCGTTGCTGATACTGGGCGGGCTGCTGCTCGTGGTCGCGGGTCTCATCTGGTTGGTACTGCTGGCGTTCGGCATCAGCCTGCTATGGGGTACCGGCAGTCTGGTCCCGCCCATCACAGTGGTCTTCGCCGTGCGTCACTGGGCTGTGGCGCGCAAGGCGGTCGGGCTATCCGCGCTCGGCTTCATTCCGCTGGTGGTGGGCTTCACGATGCTTGCCAGCCATGATCCGGAACGCATGGCGGCCATTGCCCGCTTCGATTGGCATGCCCGGGATGAGCAGGCCTCTGGTGAGCGTCTGGCCATTGCCCTGCAAGGCGAACTCGACGGGCGTGCCTTCCAGCCACAGATCGGCGAGTTCGCCGATGGTGTCCTGACCTTGCGCGAGGGCGACGAACTGTTTGCGCGCCAGGCGGTGAGCATCCGCCTGGGGGGCGTCGCGCCCGGCGATGTGCGCATTGACGTCCTTCCACAGGATGCGCGCCCGGTTCCGGAAGTGGAAATCAACTGGATGCGCCCAGGCCAGGCATTGCCTGAAGCACGAAAGATCCGCAGCGGCTACACCCTGCACCTGGACCTGCAGCCAGTGCCACCCAACCGCCTGGCCGGCGATTTTCATCTGGTCCTGCCGGCCCATTACCAGACCAGCCTCAGCGGGCGGGTCGAACTGTTCACCGATGGGCTGCGCTATCGTGACGGTCGCGTCGACCTGAGCCACGACTCGGCGGATACGCTGCGCTATCTGGTGACGGACTATCTGCAACGGCGTTTCGGCACGCGCGACGTGCAGGTGACAACGCTGTCCCCGGCGAGCTTCCCCGCCGCATCGCTGGTGCTGCAGGTCGAAGCGGAGGTGGATGGGGCTCCGGCCCGTTTGTCCCTTGGCGCGGACAAGAGCAACGGCGCCTGGGCGGTGTCCGGTGACGAGTATCCGCCGCTGCCCGCCATCGCCGAAGCTTCACGCCTTGAGCCAGACAGGTCGTTGCCGGCGGAGGCCGAACGCTATCCGGTGACACCTGAAAAGCGTCCGCAGCCGATTTCCCTGGACCAGCTGGTGGGCGACCCGGCGCGCTTCACACAGCGCCAAGTTCGCGCCCATACCAGGCGGGGCGGTATCGCCGAGGGGCGCTTCGTCGGGTTCGATGCCGAGGGCAACCTGGCCATTAGCAGGCGCCTCAGGGGCCCGGGCGAGGCGACTTACACCCTGGCGCCGGCGGAAATTGCAGAACTCGAGCTGATCGATCCCTGACTCCGCCGCGCCCTTCGGCTGGGCGCGCCTGCATCGTGTCCGACATGCGCCGGTCTTGAAATCTACCACCAAGCCCCCATCTGATTGTCATCGCCGCAACCGCGGTCCGTGCCATTACGATGTGGAGTTTGCAAGACGATGAGTGTGGAGACTCAAAACAAAGAAACCCTGGGCTTCCAGACCGAGGTGAAGCAGCTGCTTCACCTGATGATTCACTCCCTGTACTCAAACAAGGAGATCTTTCTTCGCGAGCTGATTTCGAACGCCTCGGATGCGGCCGACAAACTGCGCTTCGAAGCGTTGGCCAAGCCGGACCTGCTCGAAGGTGGCGCCGAGCTCAAGATCCGCGTCAGCTTCGACAAGAATGCGAGGACCGTGACCCTCGAGGACAACGGCATTGGCATGAACCGCGACGATGTCATTACGCACCTGGGCACCATCGCCAAGTCGGGTACCGCCGATTTCATGAAGCACCTGACCGGCGACCAGAAGAAGGATTCGCACCTGATTGGCCAGTTCGGGGTGGGTTTCTACTCGGCGTTCATCGTTGCCGATCAGGTCGAAGTGTTCAGCCGTCGGGCCGGCACGCCGGCCGAAGAGGGCGTGTACTGGTCCTCGAAAGGCGAGGGTGATTTCGAAGTCGCCACCATCGACAAGCCGGAGCGCGGCACCCGTATCGTCCTGCACCTGAAGTCCGGCGAAGAAGAATTCGCCGATGGCTGGCGGCTGCGCAACATCATCAAGAAATACTCCGATCACATCGCGCTGCCGATCGAACTGCCGAAGGAGTTCCACGGCGAGGAGAAGGACAAGCCGGCAGAACCGGAGTGGGAAACCGTCAACCGTGCCAGTGCCCTCTGGACCCGTGCGCGCACCGAGATCAAGGATGAGGAGTACCAGGAGTTCTACAAGCACGTCGGGCACGATTTCGAGAACCCACTGGCCTGGAGTCACAACAAGGTCGAAGGCAAGCTCGAGTACACCTCGCTGCTGTTCGTACCGGGCCGCGCACCGTTCGATCTGTACCAGCGTGAAGCGCCCAAGGGCCTCAAGCTCTACGTCCAGCGTGTTTTCATCATGGACCAGGCCGACGAATTCCTGCCGTTGTACCTGCGTTTCATCAAGGGCGTCATCGACTCCAACGACCTTTCGCTGAACGTGTCGCGTGAGATCCTGCAGAAGGATCCGGTGATCGATTCGATGAAGTCGGCGCTGACCAAGCGCGTGCTGGACATGCTCGACAAGCTGGCGAAGGATAAACCGGAAGAGTACAAGGCCTTCTGGAAGCAGTTCGGCCAGGTACTGAAGGAAGGGCCCGCCGAAGACTTTGCCAACAAGGAAAAGATCGCCGGTCTGCTGCGCTTTGCTTCGACCAGCGACACCTCCGGTGAGCAGAGCGTCTCGCTGGCTGATTACCTCGGCCGCATGAAGGACGGGCAGGACAAGGTCTACTACCTGACGGGTGAGTCCTATGCGCAGGTCAAGAACAGCCCGCACCTCGAGGTGTTCCGCAAGAAGGGCATCGAGGTGCTGCTGCTGACCGATCGCATCGACGAGTGGCTGATGAGCTACCTCACCGAGTTCGATGGCAAGCAGTTCGTGGACGTCGCACGCGGCGACCTCGATCTGGGCAAGCTGGACTCGGAAGAGGACAAGAAGGTCCAGGAAGAGATCGCCAAGACCAAGGAAGGCCTGGTCGAGCGCCTCAAGACGGCACTGGCCGATCAGGTCGCCGAAGTACGTGTGTCCCACCGCCTGACCGACTCGCCTGCGATTTTGGCAATCGGCGAACAGGATCTCGGCCTGCAGATGCGCCAGATTCTCGAGGCCAGCGGGCAGAAGGTGCCTGAATCCAAGCCGATCTTCGAGATCAACCCGCAGCATCCGTTGATCGAAAAGCTGGATGCCGAAGCGGACGAAGACCGTTTCGCCGACCTCTCGCACGTCCTGTTCGACCAGGCCGCCCTGGCCGCGGGTGACAGCCTGAAGGATCCGGCGGCGTATGTGCAGCGTCTGAACAAGCTGTTGGTGGAGCTCTCCGCCTAAGCACTCGTTTGGGCTATTCCCCGCACCGCACCCGGCCAGCGCCGGGTGCGGTGTCTCTCTTTCCAGGCTCGCCGGTTCCCCAGGCCGGAGTGCCGATCCCATCCCTTCAGCGCATCGTCACAGCACGAACCGACTGACCGTCTGATTCAGATCGCCTGCCAACTGCGCCAGTTGATTGCTCGCCGTGCTGGCTTGCTGCGCCGTGGAGGCTGTTTTCACCGAGAGCTGGCGAATGCTGCCCAAGTTGTGATCCACCTCCAGCGCGACCTGCGCCTGCTGTTCGGCCGCGCTGGCGATCAGGAGGTTGCGGTCGTTGATCGTTGCCGTTGCATCGATGATCAGGGCGAGCGCCTGCTGCGTACCGGCGGCCTGCTCGAGGGTCTGGCCGGATTGCTCTGCCGTAGCGCGCAAGGCATCGGCGGTGCCCTGCGCACGCGCCTGTACATCGCTGATCAGGGTTTCGATCTCGGCGGTCGACACGCTGGTGCGTTGGGCCAGCGAACGGACCTCCTCGGCAACCACCGCAAAACCACGTCCGGTCTCGCCAGCACGCGCCGCCTCGATGGCGGCGTTGAGCGCTAGCAAGTTGGTTTGGTTGGCAATGCTGCGTATGACATCGAGGATCTGGCTGATGCTTTGCGTGCGCTCGGCCAGTCCCTGGGCCTGCTGCGAGCAGCCGAGGACCCTATCTGCCAGCTCGTGTATCGACACGATGGTGGTCTTGAGCATGCCCTGGCCGACACCGGCTGCCTCGCTCGAAGCCTGGGACTGGGCAGAGGTGTCGTTGGCGTTGAACGCTACATCGCTGGCTGCTTCGGTCATCTGCGTCACGGCCAGCGCCGCCTGCTCGATCTCCTGGTTCTGGTGACGCAGGTTCTGTGCGCTGGCTTCGGCGATCGACGTCATTTCCTGTACCGACATGCTCAGCTGATCGGCTGCCGCGTCGATCTGTCCGACTGCGCCGTGCAGGTTGCTTCGCATGCGTTCGAGCATGTTCAGAAGATCGGTCGTTTCGTCGCGGCCGCTGACCGTCACGCCCTGGCTGAGGTCGCCATTGGCAATGGTGCCGGCAATCTGCAGCGCTTCGCGCAACGGGCGCACGATACTGACAATCAGGCGCCAGGCCAGCAGCACGATGAACAACAGCGCTGCGCCAATAGCGCTCAAAGCGATCGTGCGGGCGCTCTGGTAATAGGCGCCCGCTGCCGCCACCGCGTCGGCGGCGCTTTGCCTGTTGAGTTCGCGCAGCAGTTGCACCTGCATGTCCATCAGGTCGCCTTGCATGGCCAGAGTGTTATCGGTCAGCGCCTTGGCCTGGGCGAGCTGCTGTTGCTCGATCAGCCGGACTTCGTCGCGCAGGCCGGTCATGAATGTATCGGCCGCCGCTTGCAGGGCAAGGATCGAGTCCTGTTCGGTCCTGCTGGTGTTTCGTCCCAGATAGCTTTTGAAAGCGGCCGCGACTTCATCGGCCAGCTGGCCGATGGCAATTTTGCTGTTCACCACGCTGCCGGGGTCATCGGCATTGGCAACCAGTCGGAGGCTTTCCGCGCGCAGCTTGCCCAACGCAATGGCGATGCCGTCGGCGGTGGCGATGCTGGGTAGCGCGCCGGCTTCCACAACGCTGCTTTGCTGGCGGATCAGCTGCATCTGCCAAAGACAGAATCCACCGAGGCCGCCGAGCAGAACGGCCGTAATGGCAAAGCACAGGACCAGGCGTGCGGGTATTCGAATGCGGCGGAGCCACTGGCGAGTGGGACGCTGGGTGCGGCGGCGGGGCAGGAAAGATCTGAGCGATTCCACAGGGGCCTACTTCGACAGTGGGGATGGCCGTCGTTATAAGTCAGTTGTGTGATGTCCTTATGACATCGATCGCGCGGTCCTAGCGCCGGCAAGCGCCGGAAGCTGTTGCTGGTGGGCTGACGTGTATCGGCTGCAGCTGAGGTCAGAAGGCGGCTCGCAAGGCCCTGGCTGGCCGGCGCTGAGGTCTGCGGGGGCGTTTCGTCTCTTTCCGCTTCCACATGATCGCCCTGTTCGCATCCGCCAGCAGCCACACGCAATGAACCGCAATGGGGCAGGGCGGTCTATCCGCTTGGCTATCGGGAGGTCAGTCGTTGTTCAACCTTAAGAAATATTCTGTTGCGCTGTGCCTTGTTGCACTGGCACTGCCGGCTCAATCGCGCGAATACCGGTACAGCGATGCTCACCTGCACTTCGTCGACTTCTTCCAGGAAAGCGACGGTATGGCCCGGCTGCTCAAGGCGATGGACGCGGGCCGCATCGACCAGGTGATGATCAGCGGCATACCGGTGGCCAAGAAATGGCACGAGAACGAGCCCAAGCGTCCACGCTACTACGCCGGCGATGACGCGCCGGTGTACTGGTACAGCGCGACGGACGTGGTGGTCGCGGCGGCGCTGAAGGAGCTGGAGCCGGAGCAGCGCCAGCGCTTCCATCCTTTCCTGTCCGGCTTCAACCCGAACGACAAGAACGCCGACGCCCATATCCGCCGCATGCTCGACCTGGACCCGGGGCTCTGGCAGGGCCTGGGCGAAGTCTTCACACGCCACGACGACGTGACGGCGCTGACTCAGGGCGACACCCCGCGCGCCAACAACGAGGCGCTGGCGCGGGTCTACCACCTGGCAGCCGAGTTCGATCTGCCGGTGATGCTGCATTCGAACATCACGTCCAAGCGCGAGCGCAACCCGCTGTACCTGCAGGAGCTTGAAGAGCCGCTGCGCAACCATCCCCACACGCGCTTCATCTGGGCGCATGCCGGTACCAGCAAGGAGTTGCACCGTCACCAGAAGAAGCTCGACTTCCTATTGCCCACCGTCACCCGGTTGCTCGACGACTACCCCAATCTCTATATCGACCTGTCCTGGACGGTGCTGCGGCCCTATCTGCTGGATGGGGCAGGCTTACCCGATCCTGACTGGGTGAGCCTGGTCAAACGGCATCCAACCCGGTTCATGATTGGTTCCGATGTGGTGGGGCGCTTCGAGGGGTTGGGAGAAGCGATGCGTGAATTTGACCCCTTCCTGGATGCTTTGCCAGAGGCCGTGGCGCGCAATGTAGCGCGTGACAATTTTCTCGCTGTACTGCCGCGTAGGCGGCAGGCAGAGGTGCGATAAAAGCTGGCGGTAGCTTGCAGTGTTAATTGACGCAATAACCACCCATCGTGCAACTTACTGACTGGCGTATTTATGACGTCAGAACTCTAAAGCTTTTCATTGCTGCTCCGATAATGGGATCCAATCGCTACGATCATGTAGCGCAACCATGGAGCATGAATTCCCATGTTAATCCGTAACTTAACTGTATCCACTCGCTCGGCGATAGGCTTCGGTCTCATTGGTGCCATCGTTCTGATGCTCGGTCTGTTTTCACTGGATCAGATGGGAGACATGCGTAAGGAGTCCAGTGAGGTTGACCAAAACTGGTTGCCCAGCATCGTTAGCCTGAATGAACTTAACGCAACCATGCTACGTATCCGCGCGATGACCATGCGGTCGATGCTTGTAGAAGGCCAGGAGCTTGCTTCAGCAAAGCAGGCGCTGACCAACCTGGTCGATGAGGTGGGCGCGCTTAATTCAGCCTATGCAAAGCGCATCACCATCCCGGACGAAAAAGCCGCTTACGAACGTTTTGTCAGCGCCCAGCGCCAATATCTTTCCGAACAACAAAAAATAATGGACTTCGTCGCACAAGGTGCGCGGGAGCGGGCGGTCGAAGTGGTGGGCGGTTCGATCAATAGCCACGCCGACGATATGACCCGTGCATTGCTTGATCTTCAGCGTATCAACAGTGACCAAGCCAGCCATGCTGCCGATCGTGCGCTGGCGGTGTATGAAACAGCCTTCATGTGGGTAGTTGCCACCATCGTTCTGGCTGCCATCTCGACCATTATCCTGGCGCTGCTGTTCACGCGCAGCATCGTCAGGCCGTTGAACCAGGCCGTGCAGGTGGCGGAAACCGTTGCCGCCGGCGATCTGACCGAAAGCTTCATTATCGAAGGCAAGGATGAGCCTGCACGCCTCCTCGTTGCCTTAAAAGCCATGCAGCAGAGCCTGCGCAGCACTATCCAGGGGATTTCCGACTCGTCCAGCCAGCTGGCCTCGGCGGCCGAAGAATTGAATTCGGTCACCGAGGACTCCACCCGCGGCCTGCACCAGCAGAATCATGAGATCGAATCAGCCGCGACCGCGGTAAACGAGATGACCGCTGCGGTGGATGAGGTAGCCCGCAATGCTGTGGCAACTTCCGAGGCGTCGCGTGAGTCCGACGCAACCGCGCAGCACGGCCGTCAACAGGTCCTCAAAACCGTCGAATCTATCGGGCTGCTGGCAGGAGATGTAACGACCACCGCCACCCAGGTTGAACAGCTTGCCGGTCAGGTGCGTGATATCAGCAAGGTGTTGGATGTGATTCGCTCGATTGCCGAGCAAACCAACCTGCTTGCATTGAACGCTGCAATCGAGGCTGCGCGGGCGGGAGACGCAGGGCGAGGATTCGCAGTAGTGGCTGACGAGGTGAGGGCGCTGGCGCATCGGACCCAACAGTCCACCCAAGAAATTGAACAGATGATCGGTGACGTGCATCAAGGCACCGATAAAGCTGTGATGGCCATGCAAACCAGCAATGAGCGTGCTCGCGCCACGCTGGAGATTGCCCGGACCGCTGGCGAGGCGCTGGACGACATCGCCCGGGCGATCAGCCAGATTAGCGAGCGCAACCTGGTGATCGCCAGTGCATCGGAAGAGCAGGCGCAGGTGGCTCGCGAAGTGGACCGCAACCTGGTCAACATCCGCGACCTGTCGCTGCAATCCTCGGCTGGCGCCAACCAGACGAGCGCCGCCAGCCAGGAGCTGGCGCGGCTGGCGATTGACCTTAACGAGTTGGTGTCGCGCTTCCGCATCTGATACCGCACGACCGGCCTTGGCCCCCAATGGCAGGGCGGGGCGGGCAGTGAGGCCGGCGGCAAGGCTGGGCAGGAGCGACGCAGGTGCGTACTATCCGGCGTTTTTCACCGGATAGTCGCCCTCGTTTTCGGGACGATGGCGACTTCCTGACTGCCGCTTACCTCGAGAGCCCGCCATGTCCCGCTTAACTACCCGTCTATTCCGCGCCTACAACCGAGTCGGCTTGGTGATGCAGATCGTGATTGGCCTGATCGCCGGTTGTCTGCTGGCCTGGCTGGCGCCTGATGCCGCGCGGTCGGCCAGCCTGCTGGGCAGCCTGTTCGTCTCCGGCCTGAAGGCCGTTGCGCCGGTGCTGGTGTTCGTCCTGGTCACCGCATCGCTGGCCAACCACAAACGTGGTCAGCCGACCCATATTCGCCCCATCCTGATGCTATATGCGCTAGGCACCCTCAGCGCCGCCGCCGTGGCGGTGATCGCCAGCAGCCTGTTCCCGACGACCCTGACGCTGGCCAGCGAGGCCAGCGACGTGGTCCCGCCGTCCGGCGTCGCCGTGGTGTTGCAGACGCTGCTGTTCAACATCGTCGATAACCCGGTCCACGCGCTGATCGAGGGCAACTTCATCGGCATCCTGGCGTGGGCGATCGGCCTGGGCATCGCCTTCCGCCACGCGCGCGAAAGCACCCGCGACCTGATTGCCGATGTCGCCGACGGTGTGACGCTGATCGTCAAGGCGGTGATTCGTTTCGCGCCGCTGGGCATTTTCGGCCTGGTGGCCGGGACGCTGGCCGAGTCGGGTTTCGCGGCGCTGGCCGGCTACTTCCAGCTGTTGCTGGTACTGGTCGGCAGCATGCTGTTCATGGCGCTGCTGGTGAACCCGCTGATCGTGTACTGGCAGATCCGCCGCAATCCCTTTCCGCTGGTCTTCACCTGCCTGCGCGAAAGCGGGATCACCGCCTTCTTCACCCGCAGTTCGGCCGCCAACATCCCGGTCAACATGCAACTGTGCGAACGCCTCGGCCTGCACAAGGACACCTATTCGGTGTCGATCCCCCTGGGCGCGACCATCAACATGGGCGGCGCAGCCATCACCATCACCGTGCTGACGCTGGCAGCAGCCCACACCCTGGGAATCGTAGTCGACATTCCGACCGCCATCCTGCTGAGCCTGCTTGCGGCAATCTGTGCCTGCGGCGCGTCGGGCGTCGCCGGTGGCTCGCTGTTGCTGATTCCGCTGGCGTGCAGCCTGTTCGGCATTTCCAACGACCTGGCGATGCAGGTGGTCGCGGTCGGTTTCATTATCGGCGTGGTGCAGGATTCGGCGGAAACCGCGCTCAACTCGTCCACCGATGCGCTGTTCACTGCCGCGTCCTGCCTGGCCCATGGCGATGTGGACGATGCGCTCGGGATGGACGGCTCGCGCATCTGACGCATCGGTGTGCCGGCCAGGAGGCCGGCCCTGGCTTCCTCGAGCACAAACAAAAACGGCGCCTTCGGGCGCCGTTTTCGTCAACTGCGGTTGCTCAGCCTTTCCAGCGTTTGAGCACCAGCGTGGCGTTGGTCCCGCCGAAGCCGAAGCTGTTGCTCATGATGGTGTCGATCTTGGCGTTCTCGCGGGTTTCGCGAACGATCGGCATGTCGGCCACTTCCGGGTCCAGCTCGTCGATGTTGGCCGAGCCAGCGATAAAGTTGCCCTGCATCATCAGCATGCAGTAAATCGCCTCGTGAACGCCGGCGGCGCCCAGCGAGTGGCCGGACAGACTCTTGGTGGAGCTGATGGCCGGGATCTTGTCACCGAACATGTTGCGCACAGCCTTGCTCTCGGCCACGTCACCCACCGGCGTGGAGGTGCCGTGGGTGTTGAGATAGTCGATTTCGCCTTCAACCGTGGCCATGGCTTGCTGCATGCAGCGCAGTGCGCCTTCTCCGCTCGGTGCGACCATGTCGTAGCCGTCCGAAGTGGCGCCGTAGCCGACGATTTCGGCGTAGATCTTGGCGCCGCGCTTGAGGGCGTGTTCCAGCTCCTCGACTACCACCATGCCGCCACCGCCGGCGATGACGAAGCCGTCACGCTTGGCGTCATAGGCGCGCGAGGCCTTTTCCGGCGTGTCGTTGTACTGGCTGGACAGGGCGCCCATGGCGTCGAACAGGCAGCTCTGACTCCAGTGCTCCTCTTCGCCGCCGCCGGCGAATACCACGTCCTGCTTGCCCATCTGGATCTGCTCCATCGCATGGCCAATGCAGTGCGCACTGGTGGCGCAGGCCGAGGCGATCGAGTAGTTGATGCCCTTGATGCGGAACGGGGTGGCCAGGCAGGCGGAAACCGTGCTGCTCATGGTGCGTGGCACTCGGTATGGGCCGATGCGCTTGACGCCCTTGTCACGCAGGATGTCGATGGCTTCCATCTGGTTGATGGTCGACGCGCCGCCCGAGCCGGCGATCAGGCCGATGCGCGGATCGGAGATTTCGTCGGCGCTGAGGCCCGAATCTTCCAGCGCCTGCTGCATGGCCAGATAGGCATAGGCCGCTGCATCGCCCATGAAG
Organism: Pseudomonas sp.; assembly: GCA_032064305.1. GTDB lineage: Bacteria > Pseudomonadota > Gammaproteobacteria > Pseudomonadales > Pseudomonadaceae > Stutzerimonas. Next base: position 64,003 of record DAMBNU010000017.1, read on the forward strand.
CGCAGGACCTTGCGGTCGATCAGCTCCTCGAGGTTCAGGTTGACCGAACCCGACACCTGACTGCGCAAACCCATGTCCGCGTAGGCCTGGTTGAAACGAATGCCAGGGCGGCTGGCGCGCAGGTTGGCGGAGACGGTGTCTTTGTCATTGCCGAGGCAGGAAACGATACCCAGGCCGGTGATCACGACGCGACGCATGCGGAAGTCCTTCAAAAGCTATCGGTAGAGGTAAACAGGCCGACACGCAAACCTTCGGCACTGTAGATCTCGCGACCATCCACGCTCACGGTACCGTCGGCGATGCCGAGGACCAGCGAGCGGCTGATGGTGCGTTTGATATGGATGTTGTAGGTCACCTTCTTGGCGGTCGGCAGTACCTGGCCGAAGAATTTCACCTCGCCAGAGCCCAGCGCGCGTCCGCGGCCGGGGTTGCCTTGCCAGCCCAGGTAGAAACCCACCAGCTGCCACATGGCATCCAGGCCCAGGCAGCCGGGCATGACCGGGTCCCCTTCGAAATGGCAGGCGAAGAACCAGAGATCCGGATTGATATCCAGCTCGGCGACGAGTTCGCCCTTGCCATACTTGCCGCCCACTTCGCTGATGTGAACGATGCGATCGACCATCAGCATGTTCGGCGCGGGCAGTTGCGCATTACCGGGCCCGAACAGCTCGCCGCGGCTGCAACGGAGCAGATCTTCCCGAGTAAAGGCCTGTTGTTTGGTCATGCGTATTCCTCAATGGTCCCTTTAGGAGGGCTTGCTGCTTTATCCGACTCGAAGCGGGAGTCCGTACATAAAGCCTAGTCATAGACTGCAACCTTGGGCTGAAAGTCACAGCTCAAGGACATGGATACCGTTCGTTTCGACCAACCACGAAACGACCATGGCAGAAACGGGCCGATACTTTAACACTCCTGGCCGGCCACCACGACCATGTCGCACCCCGGCGCCCCTAGACAATAGGGGAATGCGCCGGCCGGTGCCGCGACGGCCACTGCCGGACAGATCCTGCGCAGGCAACCTTAGGCTTGCATTAAGCGGGACCTTGCACTGGTTGAGCGCGGCGTGCGACGTATAATGCCCCGCACTGCCACCGGCTGGCCAAGAACGGATACACCATGACTGAACAGCGACCCATAGCGGTGCTTGGCGGCGGAAGCTTCGGGACCGCGATTGCCAACCTGCTGGCCGAGAACGGCCACCGCGTCCGCCTGTGGATGCGCGACGCCGAGCAGGCCGAGAGCATCCGGATGAATCGGCAGAATCCGCGTTACCTCAAGGGCGTCGACATCCTGCCGGCGGTCGATCCGGTGACTGACCTCGGATCGACCCTGGATGACTGTGAGCTGATATTCGTCGCATTGCCCTCCAGCGCCCTGCGTCAGGCGCTTTCGCCATTCGCCGAGCAACTGGCCGGCAAGATGCTGGTGAGCACGACCAAGGGCATCGAGGCACAAGGCTTCGTGCTGATGAGCCAGATCCTGCAGGAGATCGCGCCCGCGGCCCGCATCGGCGTGATCTCCGGCCCGAACCTGGCCCGGGAAGTGGCCGAGCACGCGCTGACCGCGACCGTGGTCGCCAGCGAGGACGAGGCGCTGTGCCGCAGCGTGCAGCAGGCATTGCACGGGCGAACGTTCCGGGTGTACGCCAGTGCCGACCGCTTTGGCGTGGAGTTGGGCGGGGCGCTGAAGAACGTCTACGCGATCATGGCCGGCATGGCGGCGGCGCTTGGCATGGGCGAGAACACCCGTAGCATGCTGATCACGCGCGCCCTGGCGGAAATGACCCGCTTTGCCGTCCGGCTCGGGGCGAACCCAATGACCTTTCTCGGGTTGGCCGGCGTTGGCGACCTGATCGTCACCTGCACGTCCGCCAAGAGCCGCAACTTCCAGGTCGGCTACGCCCTCGGCGAAGGTCTGAGCCTGGAGGAGGCCGTGTCACGGCTGGGGGAAGTCGCGGAGGGGGTCAATACGATCAAAGTGCTGAAGTCCAAAGCCGAGGAGCTGCAGGTCTACATGCCGCTGGTCGCGGGGCTGCATGCCATCCTGTTCGAGGGGCGTACGCTCGATCAGGTCATCGCACTGTTGATGCGTGGCGAGCCGAAGACGGACGTGGACTTCATTTCAACCGATGGCTTCTGACAACGATTGCGGAGATGGCAATGAACACGACACAACGCAGCGCAGAGCGTGAATCGCTGATTCTGCGCGTCCTCTGGATGCTGGTTTTCTTCTTTGTCTGGCAACTCGCCGAGCTGGTTCTGCTGGTGGTCGTCGTCGCGCAGCTGGTGCTGCAGGCAGTCAACGGCAAGCCCAGCGATAGCCTGCTGGAGCTGGGCGACAGCCTCAGCCAGTACGTGGCGCAGATTGGCCGTTTCGGCACATTCAATACCGATCGCAAGCCGTGGCCGATGTCCGATTGGCCCGCGCCGCGTCCGGCTGACCGAGAAGCGGTCCCGCCCGTTGCGCCGGCACCGACGCCTTCGGAGCCCCAGTCGTGAAGTTGTGGCTGTTGCGCCATGGCGAAGCCGAGCCGCGCGCGCGCACAGACGCCGAGCGCAGCCTGACGGACCACGGGCGCCTCGAGGTGCAAGCCGCTGCCTCGCACCTTCACACCCGACCGCTGCAGGCGATACTCGCCAGTCCGTACCAGCGGGCGCAGCAGACCGCCGAGATCGTCCGCCAGCAGCTGGGTTTTGACGCACCGGTGGAAACCGTGCCCTGGCTGACGCCGGAATCAGACCCGGGCGACGCGATGCTCTATCTTGATCGCCGAACCGAAGAGCACCTGCTGCTCGTAACCCATCAGCCACTGGTGGGCATTCTTGCCGGCTGGCTGGTCCATGGCCACCGCGAGACCCCGCTGGCGATGGCGACTGCCAGCCTGGCGGAGCTGGACGGCGAGCACGTCGCCACGGGCCTGATGCGCCTGGTCGGCCTGCGTCACCCGAGCTGAAACCGACTTATCCCTGACCTGGAGACCGATACGTGAGCATCTGGCACCGCGCCCCTGATCTGGAACAACTCAACGCCAACCGCCAGAACACCATCGTCGAACTGCTCGACATCCGCTTCGAGGCCGTTGATGACGACTCGCTGACCGCCAGCATGGTTGTCGACTCGCGCACCCATCAGCCCTACGGCCTGCTGCACGGCGGCGCATCCGTGGTGCTGGCCGAAACCGTGGGCTCAATGGCGAGTTACCAATGCATCGATCCCAACCGGTTCTATTGTGTCGGCCTCGAGGTCAATGCCAACCACATCCGTGCCTTGCGCGGCGGTCGTGTCACCGCGGTATGCCGGCCGGTGCATCTCGGACGCTCCAGCCATGTCTGGGACATCCGCCTGGCCGGCGACGATGGCAGGCTCAGCTGCATCTCGCGACTGACGGTGGCAGTCGTGCCCCTCGGCGAAACCAGCCCGCGCCGCGTTGAGACCAGCTAGCCGTCTCGTTTGGCAGGACTGCCTTCGGTTCTGCCCCTGCGGCCAATTGCCGTCGACGGGTGCGGGCCAGACAATGGCTGACTTTCTCCGGCCGCATCGCACCCATGACCCAGCATTTATTCTTCGCCCACGCCAACGGCTTTCCGTCGGCGACCTACCGCAAGCTGTTCGACCGCTTGGCGCCCGACTATGCCGTCACCTATCTCGACCGGCACGGGCACGATCCGCGCTTCCCGGTCGACGACAATTGGCAGAACCTGGTGCAGGAGCTGCTCGAACAGCTGGACGGGCTGGGCGAGCCGGTCTGGGGCGTGGGGCACTCGCTCGGCGGCATGCTCCACTACCACGCCGCCCTTCAGCGTCCGGACTACTACCGTGGCGTGGTCATGCTCGATTCGCCGATGCCCACCTGGCTCGACCAGACGCTTATCTGGGCTGCCAAGCGCCTGGGCTTCATCGATAGGCTCACGCCTGCCGGGCGCACCCTCGGGCGGCGCGAGGCCTTCGGCGGGGTGGAGGAGGCGCGGCGTTATTTCGCCGACAAGGCACTGTTTCGCGCGTTCGATCCGGACTGCCTGGATGCCTACCTCGAGCATGGCCTCGAGCCGAACGGGCAGGGCGTGCGGTTGCGCTTCGATCCGGATACCGAGATACGCATCTACCGCAGCGTGCCTCACGTGACGCCCGGCTGGCCCCATGCACTGAAGATTCCGCTTGCCGTGGTGCGCGGCCGCGAAAGCGAAGTGGTGTTGCCTCATCACCTGTTCCTGCTGCGGCTGGTCGCCCATGGCGAGGCGCATACGCTGCCGGGCGGTCATATGTTTCCCCTGGAGCGTCCGGACGAGACCGCCGACCTGCTCCGGTCACTGTTTACGCGCTGGGATCAGCGCCTGCAAAGGGGCGCCGCATGAGCATCGTCTTCGAGGAGGTCCGCCTCAAATTGCCGCACATCGAGCTGGCGGCCCACCTATACGGCCCCGAGAGCGGCCGGCCGGTCATTGCCTTGCATGGCTGGCTGGACAACGCGGCGACCTTCTCGCGCCTCGCACCGCTGCTTGAAGGCGTGCGCATCGTCGCGCTCGACTTGCCGGGGCACGGCCATTCGGATCACCGTCCGCTCGGGGCGGCCTACCATATCTGGGATTACGCGCACGATGTCCTGCAGGCCGCGGCGCAGTTCGGCTGGGAGCGATTTTCCCTGCTCGGGCATTCGATGGGCGCCATCGTCTCGGTCCTGCTCGCCGGGGCGATGCCGGCGCGTATCGAGCGCCTGGCCCTGATCGACGGGGTGATTCCCTACACCGGTGAAGCAGACACGGCGCCGCAAAAGCTCGGCGAGTCGCTGCAGGCGCTGCTGAACGTCGACGACAAGCGCAAGCCGGTCTACGCCACCTTCGAGCAGGCGGTCGCGGCGCGCATGAAAGGGGTGGGCGCCGTCAGCCACGAGGCAGCCGAACGGCTCGCCGAGCGCGGCCTGATGCCCGTCCCTGGCGGCTACACCTGGCGCACCGATGCGCGGCTGATGCTGCCATCGCCGATGCGCCTGAGCCGCGCTCATGCCCTGGCGTTCGTCGACCGGGTGGCCTGTCCGGCGAGCCTGGTGCTGGCGCAGCAGGGCCTGCTGACCCAGCCGGCCATGGTCGAACTGGTCGAGCGGATGCCCTTCGCCCTGCACCGCTTGCCGGGCGGTCATCATCTGCACCTGGATTCCGAGGCCGGCGCGCAGGCGGTCGCCGCCGTGTTCAACCCCGCGTTCGCCGGCTGACCGCGCGACGCGGGGCGTCGGCAAGAATCTGTCGCAAAGCCTTGCTTGACTTGCCCGGACCAACTGGTGACGCTGGCGCATCGCCGCACAGGAACCACGCCGTAATGAGTCTTCGCCCCACCGTCACGTTCTGCCCCGACCCCGTCGCCCTCTATTGGGTGATCCCGTGAGCCGCCTGCTGCGCGTGCTGTCGGTTGGCGTGCTGGTGCTGCTCACCCGAGCGGCGGGCGCCGCGGACGTGACCGGCAGCCAGGATTTCGTCGAACTGCCGCGCTATCCCCAGGCCGAGATCGTCGCGTTCAAGTCGCAGCCTGTGCACGAACGAATCTATCCGCTGGACTCGATCCGCCGCATCAGTGGCCGGCTGCGCATGAGCGCGCAGATCAGTGCGGCGGGCGAGCTGACTGCGATCACCTATCGCTTGCCGGACAGCCATACCGGCATCGAGGCGTTCGAGGGTGCACGCAACCGCTTGCTCGAGCAGGGTGCCGAACTGCTGTTCTGGTGCGAAGCCCGCGACTGCGGCTCCAGCAGTCTGTGGGCCAACGAGGTCTTCCAGCGTTCCACTCTCTACGGGCCGGACGCGCGGCAGGCCTACCTGCTGGCGCGCCTGCCGGGCGACAGCGATCGCCTGATGGCGCTGTATGGCATCACCCGTGGCAACGGTCGGCCCTACCTGCATGTCGAGCGGTTCACGCCGAATGCGCCGCTCGGCGTCATCCTGCCGAGTTCGGCGACGCTGCTGCGGCAGCTCAAGAGTACCGGCGAGCTCTGGCTACCACGATTGCCGCCCGTGCCGACGGCCGAGTGGGGCGCCGTGCTGGCCGATGTGCTGCGGCTCGACAGCACCATACGCGTGCTGCTGCGAGGCAAGGGGGCGGCGGCCTGGCACGAGGCGCTGACCGGCGAGCGGATCAAGGCGCGCCGGCTCGATGCCGAGGTCACCGACGAGGATGGCCTGCGCATCGAGCTGTTGCGCTAGCGTCCCGTTTCAGACTGCAATAGCCATCTTCCGGGTACGCCTGGCTCCAGGCTACCGCATCTCTGCATAGGTAATCCGATGCGCAACAACGATCGTCTGCTGGTGCAGATCCTGCTCCTGGTGCTGCTCGGCGCCTGTGTGTGGGTGCTGGCTCCCTTTGCCTCGGCGCTGTTCTGGGCGGCCGTACTGGCCTTTGCCAGCTGGCCGGTCATGCGCGTGCTGACCCGTTGGCTGAAGGGCAACTCGACCCTCGCGGCGACGCTGTTGACCTTCGGCTGGATGGTGCTCGTCGCCGTGCCGCTGGTGTGGCTCGGTTTCAATATCGCCGACCAGGTGCGTGAAGTGAACGTGCTGGTCCACAGCCTGCAAATGCAAGGCCTGCCGGAGCCGCCGACCTGGCTCGATGACGTGCCGCTGGTGGGCGATCGGTTGCTGGCGCTCTGGTACACCCTGGACGAGCAAGGCACTGCCTTCTTCGCCACCATCCGGCCCTATATCGGGCAGGTCGGCAATTGGTTGCTGGTGCGCAGTGCGCGGGTCGGTGGCGGCATGCTGGAGCTGGCGCTCAGCCTGATCCTGGTGTTCTTCTTCTACCGCGATGGGCCGAAGCTGGCGGCCTTCGTGCACAGCCTGCTGCACCGGCTGATCGGCGACCGCGCCGACCATTATCTGGAACTGGTCGCCGGGACGGTGCAGCGCGTGGTCAACGGCGTGATCGGTACCGCCGCCGCCCAGGCCCTGCTGGCGTACATCGGCTTCAGCATCGCCGGGATTCCCGGTGCGCTGATCCTCGGCTTGCTGACCTTCGCATTCAGTTTCCTGATGGTGCCGCCGCTGGTCTGGGGGCCGGCCACGGCCTGGCTCGCGTGGCAGGGCCAGTACGGCATGGCAATCTTCCTCGGTATATGGGGCATGTTCGTGATCAGTGGCGTGGACAACGTGCTCAAGCCCTACCTGATCAGCCGCGGCGGCAACCTGCCGCTGGTGGTCGTGCTGCTGGGCGTGTTCGGCGGCGTGCTGGCGTTCGGCTTCATGGGCCTGTTCCTCGGGCCCACGCTACTGGCCGTCGCCTACAGCCTGCTCGGCGACTGGTTGCTCAAGGCAGTGCCGGAGGTGGCCGCACCGGGCCGCTTGCCGGGCAGCCAGCCGGACTGAGGGCGCCGCGCTACTGCTGTTCTTCTTCGTAGCGGTCCAGCGCGTCGCTGGCGACCAGCCTGCCCAGCTTGATCAGCTCGGGTGCCTTGTAGAACTCGTAAAAGCGGCAGGCGCGCTTGGGAATGTTGATCAGCACGTTCGGCGGGTAGCCGGCGATCTTGTACTGCGTCAGCGAGGACTGCATCACCTCGAAGCTCTGGTTGATCAGCTCCAGCAACGAGGCGGGGCCGGCGACGTCCACCACCATGGAACCCTCGGCCGACTTGGGTGCGTGCTGGCCGAGGGGCGCCGCAGGCGGCTGGGCGTCGACACCTGCCCCTTCCGGCCCCTCGATGGCGGCGATCTGTTCGTCCAGGCCCTTGGTGCGCCAGAACGGAATGTGCGAGCTGATCGAGCTGACCATCGCGTCGAAGCGCCCCGGGCGGATCACCTCCGGCAAGGGATAGCGGCGGTGGTTGTTGCCGTTGAGGTTGACCGCAATGATGATGTCGCTGTGGCTGGAGACCACCGGGACGATCGGCAGCGGGTTGAGAATCCCGCCGTCCACCAGCATCCGGTTGCCCTGCTTGACCGGCGTGAACAGGCTCGGGATGGCGGCCGAGGCGCGCATGGCCAGTTCCAGATTGCCCTCCTGGAACCAGATTTCCTGCTGGTTGGTCAGGTCGGCCGCCACCGCGGTGAAGGGGATCGGCAGGTCCTCGATGTTGATGCTGCCCAGCATCTCGCGGATCCGGCCGAAGATCTTCTCGCCGCGGATGGCGCCCAGGCTGAAGCTGGGGTCCACCAGTCGCAGCATGTCGAAGTAGTCGAGGCTTTCGATCCATTCGCGGTACTCGTCCAGCTTGCCGGCCGCGTAGATGCCGCCGATCACCGCGCCCATCGAGCAGCCAGCGATGCAACTGATCTCATAGCCACGGTTCAGCAGTTCCTCGATAACGCCGATGTGCGCGTAGCCGCGCGCGCCTCCCGAGCCCAGTACCAGCGCAACCTTGTTGCCCATGCAAATCTCCCTGTGACGATCGGTGTAGCTTCGAGCTTCGGGCCGGAAGCTTCAAGTCCAAAGCCGCACGCAAGTTGGTTGCGGCCAGGTCGTGCGCGATGGCAAGGCGTGGCGCCGGCCAGCCTTTGCTACAATCGCCGCCCGTTTTGCCTGCGTCGCGAGAACCCTCCAGATGAGCGAACCCATACGCCTCACGCAATACAGTCATGGTGCCGGCTGCGGCTGCAAGATCTCGCCCAGGGTGCTGGACGTCATCCTGGCCGGCAGTGGCGCGCAGCACCTCGACCCCCGCCTGTGGGTCGGCAATGCCTCGCGCGACGACGCCGCGGTCTACGGCATCGACGAAGAGCGGGGCGTGGTGTCCACCACCGATTTCTTCATGCCCATCGTCGATGACCCCTTCGACTTCGGTCGCATCGCCGCGACCAACGCGATCAGCGACATCTACGCCATGGGCGGCGACCCGCTGATGGCCATCGCCATCCTCGGCTGGCCGGTCAACGTACTGCCGCCGGAAGTCGCCCGGGACGTCATCGCCGGTGGCCGGGCCGTCTGCGACGCTGCGGGCATTCCCCTGGCGGGCGGCCATTCCATCGATGCCCCCGAGCCGATCTTCGGTCTGGCGGTGACGGGACTGGTCAACCGCAACCAGATGAAGCGCAATGACACAGCGACCCTTGGATGCAGGCTCTACCTGACCAAGCCACTGGGAATCGGCATTCTCACCACGGCCGAAAAGCACGCCAAGCTGCGCGCCGAGGATGTCGGGCTGGCGCGTGACTGGATGTGCACCCTGAACACGCCAGGCAGTCACTTCGGCAAGCTGGATGGCGTCCGGGCGATGACTGACGTCACCGGGTTCGGGCTGCTCGGCCACCTGGTCGAGATGGCCGATGGCAGTGGCCTGACCGCGCGTCTCGACTACGCGCGCGTGCCGCGGCTCGCCTCGGTCGAGCATTACCTGGCGCAGGGCTGCGTGCCGGGCGGTACCGGGCGCAACTTCGACAGCTACGGCGAGCGCATCGCCCCGCTCGACGACGCGCAAAAGCAGCTGCTGTGCGACCCGCAGACCAGCGGCGGCCTGCTGGTGGCGGTGGCGCCCGAAGGTGAACCTGCGTTCCTGGCGGTGGCAAAGGAGCTTGGCCTGGCGCTCGAGCCGATCGGCGAACTGGTGGCTGCCGGCCGCTACGCCGTCGAGGTGTTCTGATGCGTGGCGATACCGACAATTACCGCGAGCTATTCCTGCACGACGTCCCGATGATGGACGCCCGCGCGCCGGTGGAATTTGCCAAGGGTGCGTTTCCCGGCGTGGTCAACCTGCCGCTGATGAACGATCTGGAACGGCAGAAGGTCGGCACCTGCTACAAGCAGCACGGCCAGCAGGCCGCCATCGAGCTGGGGCATCGCCTGGTCAACGGGGCGATCAAGGCCGAGCGTATCCAGGCCTGGTCCGACTTCGCCCGCCGTCACCCGGACGGCTACCTGTACTGCTTCCGCGGCGGCCTGCGCTCGCAGCTGGTCCAGCAGTGGCTCAAGACCGAAGCGGGCATCGAATACCCGCGTGTGGTCGGCGGCTACAAGGCGATGCGTCATTTTCTCCTCGAGACCCTGGAGCAGGCTGCCGCGACCGATGATTTCATCCTTGTGGGTGGACTGACCGGTACCGGCAAGACCGAAGTACTGGCGCGGCTCGACGACGGCGTCGACCTGGAAGGCATCGCCAATCATCGCGGTTCCAGCTTCGGCAAGCGCGCCACGCCGCAGCCGGTGCAAATCGATTTCGAGAATGCCTTGGCGATCCGGCTGCTGAAAATGCAGGCCGCCGGTGCCCGGCAATTCGTGCTCGAAGACGAGGCGCGCCTGGTGGGGCGCTGTTCGATCCCGCTGCCCTTGTTCCAAGGTATGCAGCGCTATCCGCTGGTCTGGCTGGAAGACAGTTTCGAAGGCCGGGTCGATCGCATCCTCAAGGATTACGTGATCGACCTTTGCGCCGAATTCATCGCCGAGCAGGGCGAAGACGGTTTTGCTGCGTTCGCTGAGCGTTTGCAGCAAAGCCTGGTCAATATCCAGAAGCGCCTCGGTGGCGAGTGCTATCAGCGCCTGGCGGCGATCATGAACCAGGCATTGGCCGAGCAGGCCAGCCGCGGCGCGGTCGACCTGCATCGTGGCTGGATCGAGATATTGCTGCGGCAGTACTACGATCCGATGTATGCCTACCAGCGCGAGAGCAAGGCCGAGCGCATCCTGTTCGCCGGCGAGCAGGACGCCGTCGTCGAATTCCTGCGTGCACGTGGCGCAGGCAAGCAACACTGAGCAGTGTCCATGCAGGTTCATTAGAGGGAAGCAAGATGAAAAGGCTGATCTGTTTGTCCGTACTCGCGTTCGCCCTGACCGGCTGCGCCGCCAAAACCGCTTATCGGGACAACTGCGCGTCCCAGCTCAACGCCGCCTGGGAAGAGCAGAGTCTTGCCGAAGCCGAAGGCTTCGCCGGGACGGTGAGCTATTCCAAAGCCATGGCGCTGCTGACCGGCGCCAAGACGCAGCAACAGTTCGAGGGTTACAAGGGCTGCGTCGAGAAGGCCAAGAAGGCCCGTTTCTACCTACGCGAGTCGCGCGCGGGACGCTGAGCCCCACGGGCGGCTCCGTCCGGAGCTGCCCATTCGCCTGGCCGGCGTTGCCGGCGCCATATCGGGAATCCCCATGCAGCTCGACTTTTCGAATCTGTCGCCGGTCGAGGCCTATCGCTGGCTGGCCTCGACCATCACCCCGCGCCCGATCGCCTGGGTCTCGACCCGTTCGGCCGCAGGCGTTAGCAATCTCGCCCCGTTCAGCTTCTTCCAGGTGATCAGCAGCAACCCGGCAACGCTGCTGATCAACGTTGGGCTCAAGGATGGCGCGCTCAAGGATACTGCGCGCAACGCGCATGACAGCGGCGAGCTGGTCGTCCAGCTGGTCAGCGCGGCCCAGGCCGAAGCGATGAACGCCTCCGCGGCCGCTTTGGCCCACGGCGTCAGCGAGTTCGAGCATTGCGGCATCGCCAGCGAGCCGTCCAGCCGGGTCCAGGCGCCCCGTGTCGCCGGCGCGCCGGTCGCCTTTGAATGCCGCGTCGCGCAGATCCTGCCGTACCCGCCGCAGTCGCCCAATTGCGAGCTGATCTTCGCCGAGGTGCTCGTGGCGCATATCGACGACCGGGTCCTCGACAGCGATGGCCGCATCGATGCTGCGCGTCTCGATCTGGTGGGGCGCCTGGGTGGCAGCCATTACAGCTTTACTCGCGATCGCTTCCAGCTGCAGCGGCCCTGAAGCCGCTGTCAGCCCCCGCCGCGACCGGATCACGGCCTTGCACGCCAGTGCTTTGCGCGCCGTGCGCAGACCAGTAGCATCGACCGCGACCGGTACGGGGGAGTGGTATGCGCGCACAATTGGATAATTGTCTGCAAGCGGTGAATGAGGTCCTGCTCGGCAAGCAGTCACAGGTGCGGTTGGCCATGGCCTGTCTGCTGGCGCGGGGACACCTGCTGGTCGAGGACCTGCCTGGCATGGGCAAGACCACGCTCAGCCACGCCCTGGCACGGGTGATGGGCCTGGAATTCCAACGCATCCAGTTCACCTCCGATCTGCTACCCGGGGACATCCTCGGCACCTCGGTGTTCGACCGGGACAGTGGTCAGTTCGTCTTTCATCCGGGACCGATCTTCGCCGAGCTGGTGCTGGCCGACGAGATCAACCGCGCCACGCCGAAGAGCCAGAGCGCGTTGCTCGAGGCGATGGAGGAGGGGCAGGTCACCATCGAGGGCGCGACGCGCCCGTTGCCGGAGCCTTTCTTCGTGGTCGCGACGCAGAATCCGGTGAGCTCCGGCGGGACCTTCGCGCTGCCAGAATCACAGCTGGACCGTTTCCTCATGCGCCTCTCGCTCGGCTACCCGGCCAAGGCCGCGGAGCGCGCTCTTTTGCTGGGCGACGCGCGACGCAACCTGCTGGCGCGGCTGGAGCCGCAGCTCGACCGCGCGGCGCTGGCCGCCGTACAGGACGCTGTGGGTGAGGTGCGCGTCAGCGATGCGCTGGTCGACTACGTGCTGCGTCTGGTCGAGGCGACGCGAACGCAGCCGCAGTTTGCCTGGGGCCTGTCTCCGCGCGGCAGCCTGGCGCTGCTCGCCGCGGCGCGCGCCTGGGCCTTTCTCGACGGGCGCGACTACGTGATTCCGGAGGATGTCCAGGCGGTGCTGCCGTCGGTGGTCGGCCATCGCCTGCGTGAGCGTGCCGACGCCACGGGGCAGGGCGGCGGTGCCCTGGTGCAGTGGCTGCTGCGCGAGGTCCCGGCGCTGTGACCTGTCCAAGAGCCGATTAGGGAGCGCCGCCATGCGCCTGCTGCCCAGGATCCGCGACCGCTGGTTGCTCAAGCGCATCCCGCCGGGGCCGAGCGTGCGCCTGGACCAGCGGCGCATCTTCATCATGCCGACGGCCGTGGGTATGACCTACCTGCTTGCGCTCCTGCTGATGCTGGTCGCTGGCATCAACTATCAGAACAGCCTGGCCTATGCGCTGACCTTTCTCCTGGGTGCGGTGTTTGTCGTCGCGATCCTGCACACCTGGCGCAACCTTGCCGGGCTGGAGCTGCAGGCGGGCGGTGCCGAGGCCGGCTTTCTCGGTGAGCCTGCGCGCTTGCGGGTGCGCCTGGAAAGCCGCGCCCGGCTCTACCAGGCCGTGGCGGTCGGTTGGCCGAGCAGCGGCCTGCAGCGGGTCGACGTGCCGGCGGGCGGCACCTGCGAAGTGGAGCTGCACCTGCCCGGCGAGCGACGTGGCTGGCTGCGGCCGGGCCGGCTGCGGGTCGAGAGCCGCTTTCCCCTGGGCATCCTGGTCGCCTGGAGCTGGGTCGACCTGCAGCTCGCCGCGCTGGTCTATCCGCGTCCTGTCGAAGGCCCACCGCTTACGGCGCCCGGGCTGGCGGAGGACGAATGCGAAGGCACCCACGCCAGCGGCGACGGCATCGACGACTACCGCGGCTTGCGCCGCTGGCAGCCAGGCGACTCGCGCAATCGACTGAGCTGGAAGGCCTATTCCCGCGGCCAGGGCTTGCTGGTCAAGGATTTCGCGGCGTTGGCCGGCGAAGACCCGCTGCTCGATCTCGACGCCCTGGAGGGCGATCTCGAAGCGCGCCTGTCGCTGCTCTGTCATCAGGTCCTGGCCCTGTCGGTTCTCCAGCAGACGTTCGCCCTGCGCCTGGGCGGCCAGCACTTGGTGGCCGGCAGCGGCGTCGAGCACCGCGACCGTTGCCTGCGGGCACTGGCGCTGTTCGGCCAGGCACCGGAGGACGCGCGATGAGCCGCGCGCAGCCCATCGCACGCAACGGCCTGGTCTGGCTGCTGGTCGCGCAGGTGCTGGTGATCCTCCCGCACCTGGCGCACCTGCCGCTGTGGATCATCGGCCTCTGGCTTGGTTGCGCCGCCTGGCGCGTGCAGATATTCCGCATGCGCGTGCGCTATCCGCGCGCCTGGATGAAGGCGGCGCTGATGATCGGTGCGGCTGCCGCCGTCTACCTGTCGCGGGGCAGCCTGATCGGCCTCGATGCGGGGGTGGTGTTGCTTATCGCCGCGTTCATTCTCAAACTCGTTGAGATGCGCACGCGGCGCGATGCACTGGTGCTGGTGTTCCTCGGTTTTTTCGCGGTGGTCACCAGCTACCTGTTCGACGACAGCCTGCTCGCCGGGCTCTACAGCCTGGCGCCAGTCACCGCGCTGCTCGCCGCCATGATCGGCCTGCAGCAAAGCGCCAGCGGCGCTCACCCGTGGTCGGCGCTGAGAGTGGCGGGTGCATTGCTGCTGCAGGCGGTGCCGCTGATGCTGGTGCTGTTCGTCCTGTTTCCGCGCCTGGGCCCGCTGTGGTCGCTGCCGCAGCCGGGGGACCGCGGCACGACCGGGTTGTCCGATAGCATGACCCCTGGCGATATCGCCGAGCTGAGCCGCTCGAGCGCGCTGGCCTTCCGGGTCAGCTTCGACGGTCCGATCCCGCCCCGCGATCAGCTGTACTGGCGGGCCGTGACCTTTGAACAGTTCGACGGCAGGCGCTGGTCCCGGTCCGCGACCTCGTTCGACCCGCAAGCGCCGGACTGGCTCGCGCGCGGGTCGCTGTTGACCTACAGCATTGTCATGCAGCCCAGTGGTCGGCCCTGGCTGTATGCGCTGGATGTGGCCCAGGTCGGTGAAGGCGGCGTGCGCCTGATGGGCGATTTCCACCTGCAGCGGCCCATGCCAGTGGACAACCCCTTGCTGTACCGAGCCACCTCCTGGCCCGAGGCGTTGCGTGAACCGGGCGCTGAGCCGACGATTCTGCAGCGGTCCCTGCAACTGCCCGAGAGCGGCAACCCCCGCAGCCGCGCCTGGGCCCGGCAGCTGCGCCGGCAGTACCAGACGCCCGAGGACACGGTGCAGGCGCTGCTGACCCATTTCAACCGCCAACCCTACCGCTACACGCTGCGGCCCTCACCGGTCGGTGCGGATATCGTCGATGGCTTCCTGTTCGACACCCGCAACGGCTTCTGCATCCACTACGCCGGCGCCATGACCTTCGTGTTGCGTGCGGCCGGTATCCCTGCGCGGGTCGTCGCCGGTTACCAGGGCGGGCAGTTGAACCCGGCGGGCAATTACCTGGCGGTGCGTCAGCTCGACGCCCATGCCTGGGTCGAGTACTGGCAGGCGGGCCGCGGCTGGGTCCGCATCGATCCGACCTTTCAGGTGGCGCCGGAGCGTATAGAACAGGGCCTGGAGGTGGCGCTTGCCGAGGAGCAGGACCTCTTCGACGGGGGCACGGCGGGGCTCGGCCGGCTGAATACGGTCGGCTGGCTAAGCGACCTGCGGTTCGCCTGGGATCGGCTCAATTACGGTTGGCAACGCTGGGTGCTCAACTACCAGGGAGAGCGCCAGCTGGATGTCCTGCGCGGGCTGTTCGGCCCGCTGGATGCGCGCCGGCTCGGCCTGTTCGCGGTGGCCGCCGCGGGCTTGATCGTCGCGTTGCTCGCCGTGCTGCTGTTCAAGCCTTGGCGGCGCGAGCGGGATGTTCCGTTGCGGTTATTCCTGCGGTTCGAAACCCTGCTGGCGCGACAGGGCGTAACCCGCTTTCCTGGCGAAGGCGCACGCGATTTCGCTGCCCGTGCCGCACGGGCCTTGCCGGGGGCCGCCGAGCCGATCGAGGCATTCGCCACGCATTTCGAGCGGCTGCGCTATGCCGAACAGGCGGCCGGTCGGGCTGATCGCACCGCGTTGCGCCGCGCGCTGGCGAGGCTGCGGCAGCGGCTGCCCTGGCGCCGCGCGCGCAAACGCACACCGGCGGGAGGAGCCGGCCCGGCATAGGCGTCTGCGATGGGGTGACATCACCGTTGCCCCCAGTCCTGTCCGCGACGATAAGATGGCCGCCGATCCTAACGAGCCGAGGTGGGAATGAACCTGTCCGAACTGATACAAGCCGTGCGTGAAAATCCTCAGGAGGTCGTCGTGCCCGCAAGCTGGGGGCAGGGGCGTGCCGGCTTCGGCGGGCTGGCTGCCGCGCTGGTGTACGAGGCGATGCAGGCCAAGGTGCCGACAGACCGGCCGGTGCGGTCGCTGGCGATCACCTTTGTCGGGCCGCTGGCCGTGGATGTACCGGTCAGTTTCGAGGCCGAAGTCCTGCGCGAAGGCAAGGCGGTCAGCCAGATGCTCGGGCGCGCCGTGCAGAACGGCCAGGTGGTGACCCTGGTGCAGGGCAGCTTCGGCGCGCCGCGGGTGTCGGCGGTGCGGGTCGCGGCCGAGCCCGCGCCGGAGCTGCCGCCCGTAGAGCAATGCCAGGAGCTGCCCTATATCAAGGGCGCGACGCCGGAGTTCACCCAGCATCTGGTCATGCGCTGGGGGCTTGGCGGGTTACCGTTCTCCGGGAACAGTTCGCGTGAAATGGGTGGCTGGGTACGCCAGCGTGGCGAGGTCGAACGTGAGCCGGCGACCGTCGCGCACTTGCTGGCGCTGGTCGACGCCTGGCCGCCGGCAGTCCTGCCGCATCTGAACGCCTTTGCGCCGGGCAGCTCGTTGACCTGGACGATCGAGTTCGTACAGCCCTTGCCCTTGCTCGATACCCATGAGTGGTGCCGTTATCGCGCGGTGATCGAGCATGCCCAGGACGGTTACGGCCACTGCGCTGCGGCATTGTGGACAGGCGGTGGCGAACTGGTGGCGCTCAGCCGGCAGACCGTGACGGTGTTCGGCTAACCGGCCACGTCACGCCGCGACCGGCGGCTGCGCCCCGGTCAGAGCCGCAACTGATGGATCGCCTTGCTCAATTCACCCGACAGGGCGGCCAGCTCGGCGCTGGTGGTGGCGGAGGCGACGGTCTGTCCGACGGTCTGCTCGGTGACATCACGGATGCCGGTAACCGAACGGTTCAGTTCCTCGGCGACCTCGCTCTGCTGCTCGGCCGCCACTGCGATCTGGGTGTTGCTTTCGCGCATTTGCGCAACCGCTGCCGTGATGGCTTCGAGCGCAACGCCAGCTTCGCGGGCCTCGCGTACGCAATCGTCGGCCTTGAGCGAACTCTCTTGCATGAACTCCACCGCGTCGCGGGTCATCGCCTGCAGGCCGCCGATCATCTGGGTGATCTCGTCGGTCGAGACCTGCACGCGCTTGGCCAGGTTGCGCACCTCATCGGCCACCACGGCGAAACCACGGCCCATCTCCCCGGCGCGGGCGGCCTCGATCGCGGCGTTCAGCGCCAGCAGGTTGGTCTGTTCGGCGATGCTGTGAATGACGCTGACCACGCCGTTGATCTTCTGGCTGTCCGCGGCGAGCTGGCCGATGGTCTCGGCCGTCTGCTGCACCCCCTGGGAGAGGCTGGAAATGGAGCGTTCGACCCGGGCGACGACGCTGTGGCCGTCACCGGCGAGGCGGTCGGCGCTCTGCGACTGATCCCGGGTTTCCCGGGCGTGTTCGGCGATGTGGTGGACGGTGGCGGTCATTTCATTGATCGCGGTCGCCGCCTGGTCGGTTTCGCTCTGCTGGCCAAGCATGCCCTGGCGCACTTCGCCCATGCTCGAGGCCAGCCGCGCAGCACCCTCGTCCAGCCGGGTCGCCGCCTGGGCGACGGTGCTGACGATGCGCTGATAGCCAGCCTGCATCGCATTGAATGCTGCCGCCATCTCGCCGACTTCGTCGCGGCTGTCGAGTGGTACCCGGACGGCGAGATCACCACTGCGCTCTACGTGCACCATCACGTCCTTGAGGGTGTTGAGATGGCTCAGCAGGAAGCGGATCAAAAGCTGCGAAGCGGCCAGCAGCACGAGCATGAGCACGGCCACCGCCATCGCGTAGCTGAAGAAATGCTCGATCAGCAGTTCCCAGGCGCTTGGCGCCCGCGCCACGACTGCCAGGGTCTCGCCGCCCGGCCGGGTAACCAGCTGTGCGCCGATCGCCGGTTGCGTCCCGAGCAGGCGGTCGTGCTCGACCTCGACCCAGCCGGTACTCGCCGACAGGCGCTGACCATCGAGCACGACCGGCTGGCCCGCTGGAACCACCTGCAGGCGCTCCAGCGCTGGCAGGGGAGTGGCCTCGGGCCAGTGCTGAAGCGCCTCGCCCAGGCCGCGCGCGGCCGCTTCGGCATCCTGGCTGCGGGCGCGCTGTTCGAGCTGCAGGGCGAAAAGCACCAGTAGCAGCGTGGTGGCGAAGGCCACCATGTTCAGCGCCCAGAACTTGTACTTCAGCGACAGATCACGAATCCATAAAGCCATTGACTGCTCTTCTTGTGGTGAGTGGCCGGACCAGCCCGTAAGGGACGGCGGCGCTGCGCTTCAGGCAGGCCTGTTCGTTTAACGGCAGCGCCAGGCGGGGCTTGAGTCCCGTCACGGGGTTTCGAGCGGCGCAAGGCCGAAGAACGCGCGTGCGCACTGCGTGGTGCTCTCGGCCAGCGCCTGCTCGCTGACATCACGGTGCCGTGCCACTTCGCGCAAGACCTCCGGCAGGAACGCCGGCTCGTTCTGGCCGCCCTTGGGTTTCGGACGCAGTGTGCGCGGCAGCAGGTAAGGCGCGTCGCTTTCCAGCATCAGGCGCGTCGCGGGGATATTGCCCACCAGCGGATGCAGGTGGGTGCCGCGGCGCTCGTCGCAGATCCAGCCAGTGATGCCGATGTGCAGGTCGAGGTCGAGGTAGGCGTACAGCGCCGCTTTTTCTCCGGTGAAACAATGCACGACGGCGGCGCTGAGCTGATCGCGAAAGGACCGCAGGATCTCGACCAGGCGTGCGGCGGCGTCGCGCTCGTGGAGAAATACCGGTAAGCCGGATTCGACGGCGAGCTGCAGTTGTTCTTCCAGGGCGCGTTCCTGCTCGCGGCGCGGTGACAGGTCGCGATTGAAGTCGAGCCCGCACTCGCCGACCGCCCGTACCCGCGGTTCGGCCAGCAGTGAGCGGAGCTGGGCGCTGCTGGCCGCCGTCCACTGGCTGGCATCGTGCGGGTGGACCCCTGCGGTGCAGACAAGCTGCGTGCCCGTCTCATCCAGCTCGTGGCAAAGCGCAAGTGCGGCTTCGCTTTCCTGGAGGCTGGTGCCGGTCAGCACCAGCTGCGTGACACCCGCGGCGTATGCGCGCGCCAGCACGGCGCGCGGGTCGCGGGCAAAGGTCGGGTGGGTCAGGTTCACGCCGATGTCGACAAGCTGCATTTGGTCCTCGCTTATGAAATCAAAATATAACGATGTTAATCAGTTAGTTGGCGCTACTACCTAAAGCATTCAGTCAGCTCATGCTGGCGGCCGTGGGCCAGCTGTGACACTCTCCGCCGCCATTGGCGGCGTCCACCCTGGATTCCGGCCCGCTGCAGTCGATACGCCAACCATGAGCCGACTCCTGCCCCTGTTGCTGTGCCTGCTGGCGCTGAGTGCGCCGTGGCCGGTGGCTGCCCGCGTCACGGGGCCTCAAGCCTGGCAATCGGCCGATACGGTACGCGATCTGGCGGAGATCCGCCGCAGCGGCACCCTGCGGGTGCTGGTCAACCAGAGCCGCAACAGTTCCGGCGAAGTGAAGGGACGGGCGATCGGCGTGGAGTCGGTGCGGCTGCGCGCGTTCGAGCAGTTCCTCAACCGCAACGCCAAGGGTGCCGCCATCACCCTGAAGCTGATTCCAAAAGCCAAGGATCAGTTGCTGTCGGCGCTGCAGCGGGGCGAGGGCGATCTGGTCGCGCCCGGCGAATTGCTCCCGGCGACCGGCGCCCGCCAAGTCAGCAGCAGCCGGCCGGTGGTCAGGGCGGTGCCGATGGTGCTGGTCAGCCGGCAGGGCGGCCCGCGTTACCGCGATTACCAGCAGCTGTCCGGGCGCAGCCTTGCCCTGGCTGCCGGCAGTGCGGCCGGGCCGGCGCTGGCGCAGGTCAACCAGCAACTGCTGGCCGCCGGACGCGCGCCGATCGTGCTCGAGTGGGTGGATCCGACCCTGGCGGTGGAAGACGTGCTGGAGATGGTGCAGGCCGGCATTTATCCGGCGACAGTCGTCGAGCAGCCGATCGCCGAGCGCTGGGCCAAGGTGTTGCCGAAACTGCGCATCGACCGCCAGCTGGTGTTGGGCAAGCCGGCCGACATGCAGTGGTACGTGCGCAAGGACGCCAGCATGCTGAACGCCAGCGTTGACCGCTTCCTGCGGGACTACCGGGCGCCGGACGACCAGGACGCCGCGTTCGACCGGGTCTACCGGCGCCTCTACCGGGTGCAATATCCGCTGGACCGATTGGGCCGCCAGCGCCTGGAGAAGGTTCGCGCCACCTTGCAGCGTCATGCCCGGCAGCAAGACCTCGACTGGCTCAACCTTGCGGCCCTGGCGTTCAAGGAGTCGACCCTCAACCCGTCGGCACGCGGGGCGTCCGGGGCCGTCGGGCTCATGCAGATGACGCCCTCGACGGCCCGCAGCATGGGGGTGCGCGACGCTACCCGGCTGGACGACAACGTGCTGGCCAGCGCGAAATACCTGGCCAGTCTGCGCAGAACCTTCTTCGCCAGCCCGCGGTTGAACGAGCGTGAGCGCATGGCGTTTGTCCTCGCCGCCTACAACCTCGGCCCGCAGCGGGTCCAGGCGATGCGCGCCGAGGCCCGCCGCCGCGGGCTGAACCCGGACCAGTGGTTTTTCCAGGTCGAACGTGTCGCCATGTCGACCATGGGCATGGGCGTGGTCAGCTACGTCAATGCGGTGAACAAGTACTACCTGGCCTATACCCGCGAACGTTATCTGCTCGAGGGCGGGCCGCAAAGCGCGGCCAACTGATCTCAGTCGTCGCCGGCCGCCAGCAGCCGTTCGGCGGCATCCAGGCGCAAGCGCTCGCGTGCATCGAAGCGTGCGGCGGCCAGCTGCTCGATGGCGGCGCGCTTGTCCGTGTCGCCGAGGCCCCGGCTGTCGACGATGCGCGCCTTTTCCTTTCGGTAAGCGCGCACGCGGTGCTGCCAGTCCTCTCGCGCTGCGTCGAGCTGTTCCAGGCGAGCGGTGGCGGCGTTACCCACCAGCTGTTGGCGCAGGGCACGCAGCTGCGCTGGGTCGCCACCGCGGTGTTGCAGGGTCTGCGTCCGGACGCGCAATTCGTTCTGCAGTTGGGTAGCGACGGTGGCGTTCAGCTCGTCCGGCAGGTCAGCGCGCAAGCGGTCGAGCGCCTGGCCCCTCGCCGCGGGATCCAGCGCCGGGTCCTGGGCGATCGCAAGGCGCTGCAGGGTAAAACGATCTGCAGCTTCTTCGAGAGCGAAGAACGCCCGGTACGCGGCGGCGTCGAACAGCTGCGCCCGCAGCCCCCGGACCGCGTCGAAGCGCGCGCGCAAGGCGTCCAGATCGGCGCGGCGCCCATGCTGCTGCTCCAAGGCGAGCAGCTGTCGCTTGTATTCCAGGTACTGGTTTAGCAGGTGCGAGGCCTGATCCGCGGCGGGCGCGGGAAGCTGCGCGGCGATGTAGCGGCGCAGACGGGCAACGCTGGTCCCTAGCGGCTCCTCGCCGATCGCCGCGAGGAAATAGTCGAAGACGCGACGAATGTCCCCATCGATGATCAGCTCTCCCGCAGTGTCGGCGTGCAGCACGCCGTCGACCTGGGTGCCGGCAAAGGATGCGGGCAGGCGGTCCAGTGCTGCCGGGCGGCCGGCGGGCTCGGGCGGGCGAGGGGACGGCGTGTTTGCCGGCGTGGCGGTGCCCGGTATGGCGGCAGCAGGCCCCTCGGCCAGGGGCTCGGCGACTGGCCGCGCCTGGTGCCATTGCAGCGCCAGACCTAGCCCCAGGCTGAGCAGGAATAGCAAAGCGAGTGTCTTCATTCGGGACGCCTTTTCACGGATGAGCAGGATCAGGGGGAGCCGGGGCGCGTGGCCCCGGCCGGGCTTCAGAGGCCCGCGTTCTTCAAGCGGTTGGCGTGCTGGCGGTAGACGGTCAGCGGATCGGTTTCGAACAGGCTGGTCAGGCCGAACACCTGGTTGACTTCGTCCAGGTGGTTCATTCGGTAGTTGTCGCGAATGACCATGCCCAGGTGCGAGCTGCAACGTCCCACCAGGCCGTCGTTGGCCTCGCTGAAAGCCAGGGAGCCGGCGCCGAGCATGGCGTCGCTGACATCCAGCGGGTTGGTCAGCGGGCTGGTGCCGCCCCAGGAGTAGTAGCGCACGCCGTTGACCTGATAGGCGCCTTCGCCGCAGGCGGAGGCCGGGATGCCCTGGGGATAACGGGCGTTGAAACGCGCGGCGCCTTCGCTGTTGAGCGATTCCAGGGTGCCGAGCGCATCCTGCGGGCTGGTGCTCGAGCTGTTGGACAGGAAGTTGATCAGCGCGCCGAGGCCGTTGACCAGCCCGGCGACCACCGCTTCGCCGGCCGACCCTTCGGGGATGTTGCGGATCAGGTCGGCCACTGCCGAGCCCTTGTGGGGTGCGCCGACACTGGTGACCGAAGCGACCAGATCTGGGCGTACTGCTGCCACGTAGCGCACCGTCGGGCCGCCGTGACTGTGGCCGATGAGGTTGACCTTGTGCCGGCCGCTAATGGCGACGATCTCCTCGACCTGCTGCAGCAGTTCCTCGCCGCGCAGTTCGGAGGTATTCAACTGGCTGACCTCGGTCACGTAGACCTGGGCGCCGTCCCGACGCAGGGCCTGGGGCACGCCGTACCAGTAGTCGACGCCGAGCATGCGGTCGAAACCGAGCATGCCGTGGGTTAGCACGATGGGGTAGCGCGTCTGCGTATAGCCGCTGGAGCCGAACAGCCCGGCGAAGCTTGGCCCGGAGAGGGTCATCGCCGAGCCCAGGCACAGCGCAATCAGCATCTTGTTCTTTTTCTTGTTCATGGGTGCACTCGTCAGAGGTGAATCGGGAGGCAATCCTTCGCCGTTCACCGCGCGTTGCGCGTACTGCAGGCATGAGAGGGGCAGATATCGTGCCAGCCGCCGCCAGTTTTGCGCTGCACCGCTCTGCCGTCGCGCATCAGCGTGACGGCCCGTTCGCGGTCTGGATGACGGTGCAGGCGACTCTGTTACCTGGCGGAACGTGAAGTGGGTAGGATGGTGATGTTCGCGGGGAATGTCAGGGTAATCGCGGCATTATGTCGGCGTGATCGGCGAATTTACCGACTATACGGTCGAATAAAAACCGCCGGGTCATGGGTAGTCGATAGCCACGACGTAGTACAGGCGAATGCCCGTCGGGGTGCTGACCTGGACTTCCGCGTCCAGCGGCTTGCCCACCAACGCCCGCGCCAGCGGCGAGTCGATGCTGATCAGGCCCTGCCGCAGGTCCAGTTCGTCAGGCCCGACGATGCGGTAGCGCGCCGACTCGCCGTCCTCGTCTTCGATCGTGACCCAAGCCCCGAAGTACACCTTGCCCGGGTCGCTGGGACGGGTGTCGACGACCTTCAGTTTTTCCAGGCGCTTGGTCAGGAAGCGAACCCGGCTGTCGATCTCGCGGAGCATTTTCTTGCCGTAGGTGTACTCGGCGTTCTCTGACCGATCGCCCTGTGCCGCCGCCTCGCTCACCGACTGGGTGACCTGCGGGCGGCGCACGTGCCACAGCTCGTGCAGTTCGGCGCGCAGACGTGCTTCGCCCTCCGGGGTGATCAGGGGCGTGCCGGCAGGGCGGGGTGGGCGGTATCGGCTCATGGAGTCATCCGTCTGGCAGGGAAATGCACATTCTAGGGTGTAGGCGCGGCGCTGCAGGGTCAGTTTTCACGCAGGATGGTGAGTGGGCTCGCGGTGAGTGCCCGGCGCGTGCCCAGCAGGCCTGCGCCGCCAACCAGCACGGCGCCGGCTACCGGCAGGATCAGCAGCCAGGGGTGCGGATGCCAGCGCAGGTCGAACACAAAATGATAGAGCAGCGCGCTGACCAGTTCGCAGCCGAGCGCGGCGAGCACGCCGCTGGCCGCGCCCAGCACACCGAACTCGGTGCGACGCGCCCGCAGCAGTAAACGTCGTTCGGCTCCCAGCGCACGCAGCAAGGCGCCCTGGTGGATGCGCTCGTCCAGAGTGGCCTGCAGCCCGGCGAAGAGCACCGCCAGGCCGGCCGCCAGGACGAAGATCAACACGTACTCGACCGCCAGTGAGACCTGGGCCAGGATGCTGCGCAGCTGACCGAGCAGGGCGTCGACCTGCAAGATGGTCGCCGCGGGAAAGGCGCGTGCCAGCTGCACCAGTTCGCGGTCCTTGCCCGCCGGCAGGTGGAAGCTGGTCATGTAGGTGGCGGGTACGTCCTGCAGGGTTCCCGGCTCGAAGATCATGTAGAAGTTCGGCTGGAAGCTGTCCCAGTTCACCTCCCGCAGGCTGGTCACCTGGACCTCACGCACGATGCCGCCGACCGTGAAGCTCAGGCGGTCGCCGACCGTAATCTGCAGGCTGTCGGCGAGTTTGGCCTCGACCGATACGCCCGGTCGCTCACCGCTGCTCCCTGACCACCACTGCCCGGCGCTGAGCCGGTTGTCCGGCGGCAGCTCGCTGGCCCAGGTCAGGCTGAGGTCGCGCCGGGTCGCCCGCTCGCCCTGGCTGTCCTTGCTGACCTGCTGGCGCACCGGTTCGCCGTTGATCGCGGTCAGCCTGCCCGGCACTACCGGGTACAGGGGCGCGGTGTGGTCGGAAATGCGTCCGACCTCTGCGGCAAAGGCGTCGCGATCGGCTGGCAGGATGTTGAGCACGAAGTGATTGGGTGCATCGGCGGGCAACTGGTCGCGCCAGGTGTCCAGCAGTTCCCCGCGGAGCAAGCCAATCAGCGCCATGGCCAGCAGGATCAGACCAAAGGCCAGCGCCTGGCCGGCTGCGGCCAATGGATGACGCAGTAGCTGGCCGAGGCCCAGTCGCCAGGGTAGCGATGCATCCGCAAGCAGCCTGCGCACCCCGCGCAGCGCCAGCACCAGCAGGCCGCCGAGCAGCACGCTGGCGAGCAGACCACCGCCGAGCAGTGCGAGGGTGATCTTCAGGTCCAGGCTGAGGCGCCACATGATCAGGCCGAGCGAGACCACGGCGGCGCCATAGACCAGCCAGGCGCTTGGCGCCACCGGTAGCATGTCGCGGCGCAGTACCCTGAGCGGCGGTACACGGCCCAGCGCGGCCAGGGGCGGCAGGGCGAAGCCGGCGAGGGCCACCAGGCCGGTGCCGATCCCCGCAAGCGCGGGAGCAAGCGTGGCGGTGGGCACTTCGCTGACGATCAGGCCGCGCAGCAGGTAGAACAGGCCGTGCTGCGCTGCCCAGCCGGTGAAGGCGCCGATCACGCTGGCCAGCACGCCGAGGTAGCCGAGTTGCAGGGCATACAGCAGCAGGGCTTCGCCTCGCGATAGGCCTAGGCAGCGCAGCAGCGCGCTGGCGTCGAAGCGGCGGGCGGCGAACCGTGCTGCGGACAGCGCCACCGCGACGCCAGCCAACAGCACGGCGGCCAGGCTGGCGAGGTTCAGGTAACGCTCCGCACGGCCCAGAGCGCCGCCGATTTGCCGGTTGCTGTCCTTGGCCGTCTCGATGCGCTGGTGGGCTTGCAGCGAAGGCTCAATGTCGGCCGCATAGGCCTGCAACAGATCGTTCGGACCGCGCCAGAGTTCGCGGTAGCGCACCCGGCTGCCGGGCTGGACCACGCCCGTCGCGGCCAGATCATCGAGGTGCATCAGCACGTGGGGGGTCAGGCTGTAGAAGTCGCCTGCGCGATCCGGCTCGTAGGTCAGGACCCGGGTCAGTTTCAATGAGCGCTCGCCGACCTCGATTTTGTCGCCGATGGCCAGGTCGAGCGCGGCGAACAACCTCGCTTCGGCCCATACCTCGCCGGGGCGAGGCGCGCCGCCAGGGGTTTCCGGCTGATAGGGCGCCGCTGCGCTACGTAATTCGCCGCGCAGCGGATAGCCATCACCTGCGGCCTTCACGCTGGTCAGCTGAAGATTGTCATCGGTGGCGATGACGCTGGAGAACTCCACCACCCGTACATGATCGAGCGACAGCCGGTCGCCGGCGGCGAGCTGCTCGGGCGCGGCGGGCGCGGTGCCGCTGAGTACCAGGTCGGCGCCGAGAAATTCGGTGGCGCGCTGCGTCATCGCATCGCTCAGGCGCGCGGCGAAATAGCCGATGGCTGTGCTGGCGGCTACCGCGATGACCAGCGCGCCGAACAGTACGCGCAGCTCGCCCGCGCGCGCATCACGCCAGAGCTGGCGCAACGCCAGGCTGGCCAGGCGGCGTAGGGGGACGCCGGTCAAAACTGCGGCTCGGCGGGCAATTGTCGGCCGCCTTCGAGCCGCAGCAGGTGCTGGCAGCGTTGCGCGAGGCGTTCGTCATGGGTCACGAGAACCAGCGTCGCGCCGCGCTCCTGGTTCAGCTCGAATAGCAGCTCGGTAATGGTCGCGCCGGTATGGCTGTCCAGGTTACCGGTCGGCTCGTCAGCGAATAGCACTGCCGGCTCGGCTGCGAAGGCGCGGGCCACGGCGACGCGTTGCTGCTCGCCGCCCGACAGCTGCCGCGGGTAGTGATGCAGGCGTGCATTCAGGCCGACTCGCTCGAGCAGTCGCGTGGCCCGCGCTCGGGCGTCAGAATGGCCGTGCAGCTCGAGAGGCAGCATGACGTTTTCCAGGGCGTTCAGGCTGCCCAGCAGCTGGAACGACTGGAACACGAAGCCGACGTGCTCGGCTCGGACGCGGGCACGTTGGTCTTCGTCGAGTGCGCCCAGCGAGTGCCCGGCCAGGCACACTTCGCCCGAGCTTGGCAGGTCGAGGCCGGCGAGCAGGCCGAGCAACGTCGATTTGCCGGACCCGGACGTGCCGACGATGGCCAGCCTCTCGCCCTTGGCCAGATCGAGCGACACGTCATCAAGTATCGCCAGCTCGCCTTCCGCGCTGGGTACCGCTTTGCTAAGGTTCCGCGCGAAGAGAATGCTGCTGCTCATGGAGATTCCGATGCGAAGTTGGCGGAAATATGCGGCCCTGCTGCTGGTCTGCTGGGCCCAGGGCGCCTGGGCGGGCACGGTGCTGGTGCTCGGCGATAGTATCAGCGCCGCTTTCGGGCTGGAAACCAGTCAGGGCTGGGTGCACAGGCTGCAGCAACGCCTTGATACACATGCTTCGGACTATCGGGTGGTGAACGCTTCGATCACGGGCGACACCAGCGC
Organism: Pseudomonas sp.; assembly: GCA_032064305.1. GTDB lineage: Bacteria > Pseudomonadota > Gammaproteobacteria > Pseudomonadales > Pseudomonadaceae > Stutzerimonas. The sequence continues at coordinate 90,905 of DAMBNU010000017.1, forward strand.
CGGCGGCCTGGCCAGGTTGCCGGCCCTGCTTGCCGAGCATCGGCCAGACGTGGTGATCCTCGAGCTCGGCGGCAACGATGGGCTGCGCGGGCAGCCGCCGGCCCAGTTGCAGCAGAATCTGATGGCGCTGGTCGAGCGGTCCCGCGAGGCGGGGGCGAGGGTACTGCTGTTGGGCATGCGCCTGCCGCCGAATCTCGGGGTGCGCTACACCACGGCGTTCGCCGGTGCGTTCGACGCTGTCGCTGAGCAGGCGGAGACGCCCTATGTGCCGTTCTTTCTCGACGGCATCGGCGGCGTCGAGGGAATGATGCAGGCCGACGGCGTCCATCCTGCTGCCGGCGCGCAGGAGCGCCTGCTGGATAACGTCTGGCCGGCGCTCGAGCCCTTGCTTTGAAGCGTGTGCGCCGCTACTGTCGCGCCCTCGAAACGGAGCCTCAGATGTCGCGCCCTGCCTGGACTCTCTTTGCCTATCGACTCATCGTGCCGGACGAGCAATACGACTTGTTTGCTTGCCGCGAAAACCGCCTGCATCTAACGCTGCGCCAGCTCGAGCTGAACGGGCGTGTCGACCGCACGCTGTGTGGCGGCTTCCTGCCGGCGCGCCCGCGCTGGCGTGACATGGAGCGTGCGGTGCTGAAGGATCGCCAGCTCTGCTCGGCCTGTCGGGATGTGCTGAGTGCGCAGCGCAAGGGCCTTCCGTCTGCCGCCAGCGCCTGGTAGCTCGGCGTCCGGAGCGGCTTCGAGTACAATCTTCGGCATTGCCTATCTTATCTCCAAGGAACCCCTGAATGCTCTCGCGTGCGTCTGCAGTCGCCTCCTGTGTGTCTCTCGCTGCCTGGCTGGTGGCCGGGCAGTCCTCGGCTCTCGAATTGCCGTTGCCGCCCGAAGGCGAGGATGTCGTTGGCCAGATCCAGGTGATCAAGGCGCGCTACGAGGACACCTTCGCCGCATTGGGTGAGGCGCACGACCTGGGTTATGTGGAGCTTGTCGCGGCCAATCCGGGCGTCGACCCCTGGCTGCCCGGGGAGGGCACCGACGTCATCCTGCCGACCCGTTACATCTTGCCGCCGGGCCCGCGCGAAGGCATCGTCATCAATCTTCCCGAGTACCGGCTGTATTACTACCCCAAGGGCGAGAACGTGGTGCATACCTTCCCGCTGGGCATCGGTCGCGAAGGCTGGGGGTCGCCAGTAGGGGCGACGCGCATTTCGGCGATGACCAGCAATCCCGCCTGGTATCCGCCGCAGTCGATCCGTGAGGAACACGCTGCCGATGGCGACCCGTTGCCCAAGGTGGTCCCGCCGGGACCGGACAATCCGCTCGGTCCATACAAAATGAACCTGGCCCTGCCGGGCTACCTCATCCACGGATCGAACAAGAAGTTCGGCATCGGCATGCGTGTCAGTCACGGTTGTTTCCGCATGCTCAACCCGAACGTCCTCGAGCTGGCCGGTATGGTCAAGGTCGGCACGCCGGTGCGGATCATCGACGAGCCGTACAAATTCGGCGTCAGCCAGGGCAAGATCTACCTGGAAGCGCACACGCCGCTGCAGGACGAGGACAAGCACATGACGCTGATGGACAAGCACGCTGTGGTGGTCAACACCCTGCTCAAGCGTGACGAGGCGGCTGGTGTGCTGCAGCTGGACTGGGAGATGATCCGCGAGATCATCGCTGGTGAAGACGGCTTACCGATCCAGATCGCCGAGCAGGGTCAGGCGCTGGCCGATCAGTCCCAGCCGGAATCGGTGTTCTGATAGCGAAACGGATATTTCGAGCTGGCACAAAAAAGCCGACCTGCAGGTCGGCTTTTTTTATCGCCTGAAGCTTACTTGCGGCTGGCGCGGTCCAGCATACGCAGAGCACGCTCGTTGGCTTCGTCAGCAGTTTGCTGAGCCTTCTGAGCAGCCTGCATGGCCTCGTCGGCCTTGCTGTACGCTTCGTCGGCACGAGCCTGGGCGCGGGCAGCGGCGTCTTCGGTCGCGGTCAGACGGGCTTCGCTTTCTTTGGTCATGCTGTTGCTGCAACCAGTAGCCAGAACTGCGGCGAAAGCCAGAGCAGAAAATTTCAGAACGTTGTTCATCGTGTTCCCCTTAAGGATGAAATCCATGGCAACTTCCGTTATGGAAAGTTGGCGCGCACATACTACCGATAAGTTGCGTTAAGTAAACTGAGGCAAGCAGCTCCTGCACGAAATTTCTGCAAGCTCAATTCTCTTCACGGCGACTGCCGGTCAAGTTGATTGAAAATCAACCAGGCCAGCCGAAGCAGTTGTTACATGGACCGATCGGATTGCCGAAAGTTGCACGTCAAAGGGCCGGACCCCGTGCGCCTCAGCGATTGCAGCGACATCGGAGAGGCGTTAAGCAATTGAAGCCGCACGAGTCATGGCGGTAGCATGCCGTGTCCAGCTAACAATAAAAACAGATGGTATGCAGTCATGACATACCATCCACCAGTCGAACAAGGGCAGGGCAAGCCTGCAGAGGAGGCGAGATGACCGACAAGCTAAGCATCCATCACGATCGAACGAACCATCAGTTCGAAACTACCGTGGACGGCTATCGCGCCTATTTGTCGTATGTGGATTTGGGTAAACAGACTCTGGATATCTACCGCACCTATGTGCCTGACGCGCTCCGGGGGCGCGGCGTGGCCGCCGAGCTGGCGCAGCACGCACTGGACTATGCCGAGCGCGAGGGCTATACGGTGATTCCGTCGTGTTCCTACGTGGAGCGCTATATCGAACGCCAGGGAACCGCGGCGGCCGACCAAGATCCTGAATGAGACCCGCGTGAGACGGGGCAGGAAAACGCCAGCGTGCAGCGTTTTCCTGTAGCAGGACGTTTAGCTGCGGGCACGCTTTGGTAGCACGTCCTTCAGCTTGGCATGCATGCCGAGAATGGCCTTTTCGGTAGCCGCCCAATCGATGCACGCATCGGTGACTGAAACTCCGTATTCCAGTTCGGCCAGGTCCTTCGGGATCGGTTGACTGCCCCAACCCAGATGACTCTCTACCATCAGTCCGACAATGGATGTATTGCCTTCCAGGATCTGGTTGGCCACGTTATCCATCACCAATGGTTGCAGCGCCGGATCCTTGTTGGAGTTGGCATGACTGCAGTCGACCATGATGTTGGCGCTGATGCCGGCCTTGTTCAGGGCCTGCTCGCACACGGCCACGCTGACCGAGTCGTAGTTGGGTTTGCCGTTGCCGCCGCGCAGCACCACGTGCCCGTAGGCGTTGCCCTTGGTGGTGACGATGGACACCCCACCGGACTGGTTGATGCCGAGGAAACGGTGCGGGCTGGAAACCGACTGCAGGGCGTTGATTGCGACGGTCAGGCTACCGTCGGTGCCGTTCTTGAAACCGACCGCGGACGACAGCCCCGACGCCATCTCGCGATGTGTCTGGGATTCGGTCGTGCGGGCGCCGATGGCCGACCAGCTGATCAGATCCTGCAGGTACTGCGGCGAGATCGGGTCGAGTGCCTCGGTAGCGGTGGGTAGGCCCATTTCTGCGAGGTCGAGCAGAAGCTGGCGACCGATGTGCAGGCCATCCTGGATCTTGAACGAGTCATCCATGTAGGGGTCGTTGATCAGACCTTTCCAGCCCACGGTGGTGCGAGGCTTCTCGAAGTACACCCGCATCACCAGGAACAAGCTGTCGGCGACGCGCTCGGCCAGCTCCTTCAGGCGCTCGGCGTATTCGTGCGCCGCCTTGAGGTCGTGGATCGAGCAGGGGCCCACCACGACGAAGAGGCGGTGATCCTTGCCGTCGAGAATGTCGCGAACGACCTGGCGCCCTTCGGAGACCGTCTTGAGTGCCGAGGCAGTGAGCGGTATATCGCGCTTCAGTTGCTCCGGGGTGATCAGTGTCTCGTTGGAGGAAACGTTTAGGTCATCGATCGGTAAATCAGCCATCGGGTTCTCGTCAGGGTCACGGATGCCGTCCGCCAGCCATCCCGGTGCGGCGGAACTGGGCCTTGGGGCGCAGCGGGAGAGCGGAACCTTAGCGCGTAATGCCCGGGCTCGACAATGACCTTGAAGTCGAACACGGCCCCGCTGTCAGTGCCTCGCGGCCTGGCGTGTCGGCCGTTTGTGACGTCTGGGCGCAAGCAATCCGGGCTGATAAGGTGAACGGCTAAACGCGCGCCATTCGCGCGCCCAAACCTTCTGGAGCTGCGCATGACCCCAACGTCCCCTCGAATCGGAATCATCGGCACTGGTGCCATTGGCGGCTTCTACGGCGCGATGCTGGCGCGCGCGGGCTACGACGTGCATTTCCTGCTGCGCAGCGAGTACGAGACGGTGGCACGCGACGGTTTGCGTATAAACAGTGCCGTCCACGGCTCGCTGGTGGTGTCTCCAGTCCAGGCATATCGGCGTGCCGACGAGATGCCCGCCTGCGACTGGCTGCTGGTGGGCGCCAAGAGCACCAGCAATCCGGAGCTGGCGCCGTCGATCCTGGCGGCGGCGGCCGACGGTGCGAAAGTCGTTGTGCTGCAGAACGGCCTGGGGGTTGAGGACGCGCTGCGCAGCGCGCTGCCCGATGGTATTCACCTGCTGGGCGGGTTGTGCTTCATTTGCGCGCATCGATCCGCCCTGGGCGTGGTCGAGCACCAGGCGCTGGGCGGGGTCAACGTCGGCTACCATTCGGGTCCGGCGGCGTCGGCCCAGGAGCAGCAGGCCGTGCTGGAAGAAGGCGTCTCGATGTTTCGCGCTGCCGGCGTCGATTCTAGCGCAGCGACCCATCTGGCGCAGGCGCGCTGGCAGAAGCTGGTTTGGAACATGCCTTACAACGGGCTTTCGGTAATTCTCGATGCCGGCACGGAGCCCATGATGGCGAACCCTGACAGCCGCGCCCTGATCCGGTCGATCATGCAGGAAGCCTGCGGCGCCGCGGCGGCGTGCGGCTATCCGTTGCCGGAGGTGCTGGTGGACCGGATGCTCGCATCCACGGACCACATGCCCAACTACCTGCCCAGCATGTACCACGACCATGCCTGCGGCCGGCCGATGGAGCTCGACGCGATCTACGCCGCTCCACTGGCTGCGGCCGCGCACGCCGGCTACGCCATGCCCCGGACAGAGGCTCTGTACCAGAGCTTGCGGTTCATAGAAGCCCGCCGCTGAGCATGTGGCGGATCGTGCGCCAGAGCGACTCGCGCACGTGACAGCCTCGGAAGGCGAGGCGAAACGTGCCGGGGCCGAGAACCGTGGTCGCGGGCGATGCGCTTGCCGCGACGTGATCCGCGGCAGGCGGCCAATAGGGAAATGGCCTAGAATTCCATCGCTCTGGTGCGCGAAGTTATAACCGTGGCGGCGCATGGGCGCCATTGGCCTTTGAGGGAATTCTATGAAGCTTCAGCAACTGCGTTACATCTGGGAAGTGGCGCATCATGACCTCAATGTCTCAGCGACCGCCCAGAGCCTGTTCACGTCGCAACCGGGTATCAGCAAGCAGATCCGTCTGCTCGAGGACGAACTGGGCGTCGAGGTGTTCGCCCGCAGTGGCAAGCACCTGACCCGTGTCACACCGGCAGGTGAGCGCATCATCACTACGGCGGGGGAAATCCTGCGCAAGTGCGAAAGCATCAAGCAGATTGCCCAGGAATTCTCCAACGAGAAGCGCGGCACCCTCAGCATCGCCACCACCCATACCCAGGCGCGCTATGCGCTGCCCTCGGTGATCAGCGCCTTTATCAAGCAATACCCGGACGTGTCCCTTCACATGCATCAGGGTACGCCGATGCAGATCGCCGAAATGGCCGCCGACGGCACCGTGGATTTCGCCATCGCCACCGAAGGGCTCGAACTGTTCGGCGACCTGGTGATGATGCCGTGCTACCGCTGGAACCGCTGTGTGGTGGTGCCGCAGGGACATCCCCTGGCCAAGCTGGACAAGTTGACGCTCGAATCGCTGGCCGAATATCCCATCGTTACCTACGTGTTCGGTTTTACCGGGCGCTCAAAGCTCGACGAGGCCTTCAATCACCGCGGTCTGTCGCCAAAGGTGGTGTTCACCGCGGCGGACGCCGACGTGATCAAAACCTATGTCCGCCTCGGCTTGGGGGTGGGCATCGTGGCGCGCATGGCGGTCGACGCAAAGCTCGATCCTGACCTGGTGGTGCTTGACGCCAGCGAATTGTTCGAATCGAGCGTCACCCGCATCGGATTTCGCCGCGGGACCTTTCTGCGCGGGTTCATGTGCGATTTCATCGAAACCTTTGCACCCCATCTCGACCGCGAAATGCTGGAGAAGGCAGTGCAGTGCCGCAACAAGGCCGAGGTCGACGCGCTGTTCGAACAGGTGGAGTTGCCGACGCTCTAGCCGGCGCACCATTCCGTAGCCCGGTAGCGGGCCACGGCGGCAGGTGCGTCGCCGCGATGACGCCCCTCCTCAGGAGCGCGCGATCAGATTGCCGGCGTGAAGGCCGCATTCCTTCTGCGTAGATTCCTCCCACCACCAGCGTCCCTCGCGTTCGTGCTGATTGGGCAGCACCGGACGGGTGCAGGGTTCGCAGCCGATGCTGATGAACCCCCGTTCGTGCAGCGGGTTGTAGGGCACCTCGAGCATGCGGATATAGCCCCAGACTTCCTCGCTGGTCATCTGCGCCAACGGGTTGAACTTGTAGAGCGTGTTGGTTTCGGTGGAGAACGCGGTGTCGAACTCAAGCACCGACACCTGACTGCGGGTGCCGGGGCTCTGGTCGCGGCGCTGTCCGGTAGCCCAGGCGCGTACGGTGGCGAGCTTGCGGCGCAATGGTTCGATCTTGCGAATACCGCAGCATTCGCCGTGGCCGTCGCGGTAGAAGCTGAATAGCCCCTTTTCGTTGACCAGCGGCTGCAGCAGCGCCGGGTCCGGCGTCATGATCTCGATCGCAATGTCGTAGTGGTCACGTACCTGCTCGATGAAACGGTAGGTTTCGCCGTGCAGCCGGCCGGTGTCGAGGGTGAACACCTTGACCTGCTTGTTCAGCTTCCAGGCCATGTCCAGCAGGACCACGTCTTCGGCGCCGCTGAAGGAGATCCACAGGTCATCGCCAAACAGGTCGAAGGCAAGTTGCAGGATTTGCTGGGGCGTTTTGCTGGCGTAGGCGGCAGCCAGCTCGGCAACATCGATGGACGGGTTCATCAGGCGGGTTCCTCGGTCTGGCGCTTCGCGCTCTGTGCAGGCCGGCGATGGTAGCAAACCGGCTTTATTCCGCTAAATAACCTTTGCTCTACCGACTGCTCTGTTAAGGGAATAAGGGCCACGTTGCGGCAGTTGGGCCGTGCCGTTAGAGTGCCGGCTTTATTTTTCTGCTTTGAGGAGCGACCCGTGGAAATAGCCTGTCTCGACCTAGAAGGTGTTTTGGTTCCGGAAATCTGGATTGCCTTTGCCGAGGCCACCGGAATCGAATCGCTGCGGGCGACCACACGGGACATTCCCGACTACGACGTGCTGATGAAGCAGCGTCTGCGAATCCTCGACGAGCACGGGCTGAAACTGGCCGATATCCAGAAGGTCATCGCGACGCTGAAGCCGCTCGATGGCGCCGTAGAGTTCGTCGACTGGCTGCGCGAACGGTTCCAGGTGGTAATCCTGTCCGACACCTTCTATGAATTCTCGCAGCCTTTGATGCGCCAGCTGGGCTTCCCGACGCTGCTCTGCCATCGTTTGGTGACGGACGACGCAGGCCGTGTGGTCGGCTATGAGCTGCGCCAGAAGGACCCCAAGCGTCAGTCAGTAATCGCTCTCAAGAGCCTCTATTACCGCGTGATCGCGGCAGGCGATTCCTACAACGACACCACCATGCTCGGCGAGGCGCACGCCGGCATTCTTTTCCACGCCCCGGACAATGTGATCCGCGAGTTCCCGCAATTCCCCGCCGTGCACACCTTCGAGGCGCTCAAGCAGGAATTCCTCAAGGCGTCGAATCGGCAACTCGCGCTCTGAGCCAGACCAGGCCGCAAGCCGTGAGCGACAGGTACAGGATTGCTCACGGCCCCCGCGTCCGGCGTCCGGTTGTCCCGCTTGCCGCCGGTGGCCCGTCGCTAGAGCTTTTCGAGGGTCTCCATCAGGACCCTGACCTTGTCGAGGGACTCCTGATATTCGGCCTGCCAGTCCGAATCCGTGACGATACCTCCACCGCCCCAGCAGCTGATCTGCCCGTCTTCGACCAGCAGCGTGCGGATGGCGATCGAGCTGTCCATCTCGCCGCGTACGTCCAGATAGAGAAAGGAGCCGCAGTAGATCGAGCGCGCGGTGGGCTCCTGTTCATCGATGATCTGCATGGCCCGGATCTTTGGTGCGCCGGTGATCGAGCCCCCCGGAAAGCTGCCCGCCAGCAGGTCCAGCGCGTCGCGGTCTTGCGCGAGGGTCCCGCTCACGCTGCTGACCAGATGATGAACGTTTGGATAGCTTTCCAGCGAGAAAAGCTCCGGAACTTCGATGCTGCCAATCTCACAGCTGCGCCCCAGGTCGTTGCGCAGCAGGTCAACGATCATCAGATTTTCCGCGCGGTCCTTGCTGCTCGCCAGCAGCGCCTGCGCTTCGGCCCGGTCTGCCTGGGCGTCGGCCCGGCGGGGGCGGGTGCCCTTGATCGGTCGGGTTTCGACACGGCGCTCGCTTAGACGCAGGAATCGCTCTGGCGACAGGCTGACGATGGCACCGGAAGCGAGTGGCGTGAACGCAGCGAATGGCGTTGGGCAGGCGGCCCGCAGCGCCTGGTAGGCGTGCCACGGATCGCCCGAGCAGGGCGCCTGGAACCGCTGCGCATAATTGACTTGGTAGCAATCGCCGGCGGCGATGTAGCGCTGGATGCGCTCGACCGCGCGCTGGTACTGCACGCGGGGTTGGTCGGCGCTGAATTGCGCAGCGAGTCGGAATGAAGGCAGGTGAGGCGAAGGCGCGTCGTCGAAGAGCGCGATCAGGCGCCGGCGTTCCGCGTCGGCGACCCTGGGATGGAAGACCAGATACGTGGTGCGTTGCAGATGATCGTTGACCAGGGCCCAGCTGTACAGACCGAGTCGGGCGTGCGGCAGCCTCCGGTCCTGCACCGCGGTGGTTGGCACCCGCTCGAGTCGTGCGCCGAAATCATAGGCCAGAAAGCCGATGAGGCCGCCTGTGAAAGGCATTTGCAAGCCTGCTGGCGCCTGCGCCTGGCCCAGCCGGCCCAGTGCGTCACGCAGGCGCTGGAAAAACGCCTGGCCGGTTTCGCTCTCCAGCGGCTCCAACTGCTCGCTCGGCCAGGCGCTCAGCAGGTCGTACCGACCCCGGTCCGCCGCGGGGCGACCCGAGTCGAGCAGTATCGCCCCGGGCGCCTGCCGGATACGTTCGAACCGCAGGCTCGGGTCGGGCTGGTAAGCAAGGGCGTGGGCGGTGCAGACGGGCATCGGGGTACTTCGGGCGGTCAATCGCTTCGGGGGCGCGGCGCCCGGACGGGCGCGCGGTTCATGCCTGGGGCTGGATGTGGCCGAACAGGGACTGGGCGAACTGCACGCGTTCTTCCGGAGTCTCCTGCAGGCCCTTTTCCTTGAGCTCCTCGATCCGGGCTTCCACCGCATGGGCGCGGTGCGTCAGGCCGCAATCGTTGGCGATCTGGATGTTCAGGCCGGGTCGTGCGTTGAGTTCGAGGATCAGCGGGCCCTTGTCCTGGTCGAGCACCATATCGACGCCGATATAGCCCAGGCCGCACAGCTCGTAGCAGCCAGCGGCGAGCTTCATGAATCCGTCCCAGTTGGGCAGCTGCACGCCGTCCACGGCGTTGGTGGTATCGGGATGCTTGGTGATCTTGTTGTTCAGCCAGGTGCCGCGCAGCGTGATGCCGGTGGCCAGATCCAC
>DAMBNU010000018.1:0-19385 GCA_032064305.1 Pseudomonas sp.
CGGGCTGAGCCTGGAGCGCATTCCCGACGAAACCACCATCCTCAACTTCCGTCGCTTGCTGGAGAAACATGAGCTGGCAGCCGGCATCCTCGGCGTAATCAATGGCTACCTGGGGGATCGCGGCCTGTCGCTGCGCCAGGGCACTATCGTCGATGCCACACTGATCCACGCGCCCAGCTCGACCAAGAACCAGGACGGCAAGCGCGACCCGGAAATGCACCAGAGCAAGAAAGGGAACCAGTATTACTTAGGCATGAAGGCGCACATCGGCGTGGATGATGAGTCGGGGCTGGTACACAGCGTGGTAGGCACGGCAGCCAACGTGGCGGATATCACCCAGGTCGACAAACTGCTGCACGGTGACGAGAACGTCGTCTGCGCCGATGCCGGCTACACCGGCGTCGAAAAGCGCCCCGAACATGCTGGCCGCGAAGTGATCTGGCAGGTCGCAGCACGCCGCAGCACCTACAAGAAGCTCGATAAACGCAGCGCCCTGTACAAAGCCAAGCGCAAGATCGAGAAGGCCAAGGCACAAGTGCGAGCGAAGGTCGAGCACCCGTTTCGAGTGATCAAGCGCCAGTTCGGTTACGTGAAGGTGCGCTTCCGTGGCCTGGCCAAGAACACCGCTCAGCTGGTGACGCTGTTCGCGCTGTCGAACCTATGGATGGCGCGCCGACATTTGCTGACTACCGCAGGAAAGGTGCACCTGTAATGCGGAAAATGGCTGCTGCGAGGTGCTCGCGGCGGCCAAAAACGGAGAACTGAGCGGGTTACCTGGTCGATTTTGATCGGCGGCCCGCTTTCAAAAGCAGCGAGGGCTGAAGTCGACCGGAAATACAGGGTTACTTCAGACCTTCCCTAGAGGCCCAGCGAGACATCAGCCACTACCTAATGCACCGCTACAACTGGATCAGACCGCATCAATTTAACGACGGGCTACCACCTGCGGTGGCCGAGGAAAACTTAACCCACTATCCGGGATGGATTGACCACTACAGACCTAGTAAGGCTCTCGCAAATCGAGACCATTCTTTCCCGCCGAAGCCAGCTCAAGCCAATGCGCTACTCGTCCCCCTTCTAGCCGCGTTGGACGTACCGGGAATTAGGTTCGTTTACAGCAGACGAACCGTAGTGTGGCATTCAAATGTCTCGATACCGCTCACATATAACCATACGCAAACTATAGAAATAGCGATCATAGGGAACGTAGCGGAGAAAGCGCTTCATCTCATCCTTGAATGGAGAAGAGCGTGCCTTATGGCGCATCGTGTTTCCATCGAAACCGTCACTCGCAGCTACGCCGTGTTTCCATGGAAACAGCTATCACTGCACCGTTGTCGCCTTTGCGAATGATTCTTGCATCCGCAGCGATTCTATTTGCGCCTCAGCCAAGAGCCGATCCCAGTCGTCAGGCGGGTGCCCGCTTTCGAGCATTTTTCGAAACACGCGATAGGCGTCATCGCTACTTTGATAGGCGCGTTTTGTGTCTTCATCATTCACCCAAGCGAAGACGATAACCTTGCTCGGGGCGTGGTAGCGAAAAAATAGTCGGTACTGCTGAAAGAACTTAGCGCGAAACCAGTGCTTGTGATCGTCACCGAGCGTCCCGCCCTGGCGGTATTCCGATCGAGTCGGATCTTGTGGAATAACATCAAACGCCAGCTTGATGATCGCGGCCAGTCGTTTACTGGCATTCTTCTTCACATACCCGACGGGGTCTTTTTGCTTAAGGGTCTCGACTTGCCGCGCCAGCGCTTCCATCTGTGCGAGGAATAGTGGATGAGCAAAAACCGTCCAACCATGAATAACAAGAGGCTCGGGCTTCCCTGCGCTCATTCATCGTCCGCCGACAGGACAGTATCAAGATCGACATCGACGCCGGCTACCAATGATTGGAGCCGTTGGACGAGCCCGGCATCCACAGATTGCAGCCGCTCGGGATGGCGTGTGATGTCAGCAGCTAGAAAGCCGAGGAACTGACCGAGCACTGGGTCGTCGCTGTCGGATGCTTCGACGCGCGTTAGCACCACTTCTCCGCTGGGGCGAATGGTGTAGTGAATCTTGTCGCGCCTGCCCAGCTTGAGAGCACGACGGACGGTCTCCGGCACCGTGGTCTGGTAGCGATCGGTAAGGGTGGATTCGACTTCGAAGGTCGCGGCCATGGCAGTCTCCTGCGGATCTGGATTGACGTCCGCATGGTAATGCAATCGCATTGCCTAAGCAATACGAAGCATTGCCTTCCGAGAGGGCTCGGGTGCAAGGGGCTAGATGGTCGCCTCGACAAACAGCCGCTGAAATCACCTTTTTGTCATGAACAAACAGCACGAGATTGGTTAAGCGATAGCCCTCGCCACTGGAAAAGCTCAGCCATAGACCTAGTCAGCCATCACCGCAGCTTTGGGCTGAAGCCAGACTGCGGTCCATCTTGACCAGACGAACCCTAGTCTGCCATTCAAATGGTTCGATTCTGCCCACATATAACCACACGCAAACTAAGAGATAGGTCACAGAAAACGTAGCAGAGAGAGGACGTCATCTCATCTGAACGGCGAAGGGTGTGCCTTATGGCGCATCGTGTTTCCATGGAAACACCCATTCATAGCTGCAACCGGTCCCCGTGGAAGCCGCTTCTTGCAGCTACCCATGTTTCCATGGAAACAAACATTGCATAGTCACAACTCGCCTCCATCGAAGCCGCTACTTGAAGCTATCCCGTGTTTCCATGGAAACAACCATTCACAGTCACAACACGTTTCCGCGGCACCCGTCACTTGCAGCAACCCCGTATTTCCATGGAAACAGCCATTCACAGTCACAACACGTTTCCGTGGAAACCACCACTCGCATCTGCACCGTTCTGCATGGAAACACCCTTTGATAGACACAATCCGTTTCCATGGAACAGCTGTTACTGCACCATCGTCGCCCTTCGCAATGATCAGTCCATTCCGTGACGCCCGTGGCGCTGGGCGTCACTACTTAGCAGCAGCTGTGTTAACCGTGCCAGATTGCGCGCATCGTCGATGGCCCTGTGATGCTTGCCCTCCCAGGAAAGGCCTATGCTTTCCACTGCACACTTCAGCCCTAGCGCACGGCAAGCGAAAATCTTCCAAAAGCATTTCTTTAGATTGATATGACGCGCCGGATCGAGTAATACATCTACCCCTGCTCTGATAGCGTCCTCCTTCAGCTGATTTCGGTCGTAATCTCCCCAAGAGCACCAGCGCCAGCCTTCTGTATCTCGCGGCGCCAGCCAGTCACCAAGCTGTTCTTGTACCGCCGCGAAACGCTCCGCAGTGTCGACGTCAGATTGAGATATGCCGGTCAGCCCCGTGCAAAACTCAGTTAGCTTGGGGCGAAGCAGCGGCCGGACAAACTGTCCGAAATGATCGACAATCCTGTACTCCAACTGAACATCCAACAGCGCGATACCAATTTCAATTGTCTCCATCTCATGGCGCTGGACTTCCAACACATGGGCGTTCCGGGCCGCCTCGTCTAGGCCGACTGGGTAGTCATCGCAGGTCGCTTCCAGATCCACGCAAAGTAACCAGCGACTTTCTCCAAGTTGTTGACGAAGGGCATCAAGCTGCCCCCAACGCTTTACCTGCATGACACCCACCCCTCTTCATAAGTCATTGCATCGCGCACACGTAATCTGTGCTCATTTCATAGTCACTACTCGTTCCTGTGGAAGACACCACTCGCGGCCATAACAAACCGGGAAAGCGCCTATCGCGCTTATTTTCCGAATTTCAAGAGTCTAATCACCAGCATCGCCTGTTTAAAGTTCCTAAGCATCAACAGAAACAACATCAGCTTATAGCTTCCAGCATAGCCAACCACATACGCGCTTAAAAAAAGTCGCTTTTTGTCAATAAGCATAAATGAGAAATATTGCTAAGCATCAGCTAAAGAATAATAATTGGAGTTCAACAAGCCACTCAATGTAAGCACATTTTAAAAGGACTGGGAAATGAGCCGAAGCACAGACTCTCGAATCTACAAAATCGCCAACATCGTCCATTACATTATTCACTTCGGAGCGGTGCTACTGGCTACGCTCTATATCTTGCAGGATTATTCGATATCAATATCCATTGATACTGGAACCGATGCCTCACACAGTAACTCAGGCGTTGGCAAGCAGACGAATACCGAAAGATGCGTAAATCATTGTGGCTGCTATTTACCCAGCACAAGTCAATAGACAATCCGCATACAATGCATCCGCGCTAAGCCCTTTAAAGCAGCCCCGCCGATCAAAGTTACAGAGTAACCGGTAGCCTTGCGATGCCACTCACTTAACTACGTACAGGCAAGCAAAAGCACTTAGCCGGTGGAACGAGCCATTTTTAAAATGACCATGAAGGTATCTATTTTTAGAAATGCGATAACTTGCGAAACTCTGATACGTCTGACAAACGGTTACTCAGATAAAATAGGAGCGCTGTTGGTTTGAGCACGACGAACCTATGTCCGCTTCTTCGATATTATCAGCAGACCCATGCGCCTTACCCTTCCCCATGCTTGCCAGTCAGTTTGCAGCCAGGATGCAGTATTGGAAACTAGCGGTGCTAGCGATTAGTTACGCTTACGTTTCGCTGTTCGACTAACTTTTTTAACGCACCGGAAATCACCGCACCTTTGCAATGCGCCTATCCGACCTTGGTATATAGTAGAGCCATTTATTATACTCTAGACTTCCTTCCAAAGATCAAAAATTAGAGTCTTTTTTTTCGTAGCAAATACTAAAATAGTGCCCTTTCAGCTTATGAAATCAGCACTTCTTAAACATATGAATCACGGACACACTTTTATAGGAATTATGTGAGATTCGTCTCATCCCAGACGGCTCACTGAATTCTTGCAGGGGTGGCGTGCATGCCTTTCGCTCTTTGCTCCAGCAGCACATCCAGCGACTGGCGCCCGCTGCCTTCTATGAAAGTTACAATTACGTACAGGCTTCCCGTGGCGGTATACAGCGCCCAAAACCCACCCTGTTCATGAGCTTTCAATACGTCGGAGGTGCGAACCCGGTGACCGTCCTGGAACCTCCCATACACATCCGCTCGCACGTGACGATGAACCACGCCGACACAACAGCCTGCGACTAAATAAGCATCCGTTAGGTAGGCCGTAACTTCCCTACCGAAAGACGTGCCCATCGCTCGCGCCAAAGCTTCTGCCACATTGCGCGTTTGTTCGACAATCCGCTTAGTTGAGCTCATACCATCAGCACCAAATTCGGAATAAAACCCGTTTCTTCAGATGGATAACCACGCGGGTTGCATACCACCCTTGTTCCGCGAATCTCGTAATCCACAGCAGAATGTGAATGGCCATGGAGCCAGAGCGCAACGCGCTCCCCACCCATAAGATGTTCACAGTCATTGACGTAAGCTGCATCGAGCAATGTTCCCGCATCGGGACTATCTATCAGCGAGCGAAGCGATGGCGCGTGATGAGTGATCACCACCGTTTTTCCATCGAACGGCTCGTCTAGTTTCGAGCGCAGCCAGGAACGCGCTTTAACTGATTCCTGTACCAAATCGTTCGGTACGATCCGCCGGAACGACTCGGTGCGGATGTACCGAAAATCGTTCATGCACGAACGCGCATACAAGCCGGCCTGATGGGCGTTGCCGGCGGCCGCATAGTCCGTCCACATTGTGCATCCAAGAAAGCGAACCCCTTCAATCTCAGCTTCCTGCATATTCATGACCTGTACACGACCGTCCCGAGCGGCGGAACGCATCGTCACCAATGTGTGGGTCAGGTGGCCGGAGTAGAACTCGTGATTACCTGGCACGTAGAGAACCGTTCCGCTAAAGCTATCTAAAGCCCATCGAACGCCACGGGCTTTGGTGTGAATGTCACCCGCGAAAATTACGACATCAGCGTCCGTAGCAGCCGGCACGTAAGGGCTCACTTCAAGATGCAAATCTGACAAGAGATGAATACGCATGACGAGACCCTGTTGTGCATGAAAGAAAGGTCGAGAACGCCGCTATTCGGCTTGGATACACGGCTAGCTGTCGGCCCAATAGTCATCGCGAGCGATACGCCCAAAGTCATGGTCGTCATCTTGTACTGCGCCATCAAACAAGTGATGTACGCGTCGCTCCTGCCGGAGGTACGCCAAAGCCATGAAGAAGCAGGACTCACACAGTCGGACGCGGTAACGCTCACCGTCATGCCGCGCGCCGTACCCCCAGCTCGCTTGCAACGCGCCGAATTGCTCGCCGTAACCAGGTACCCGAGTGGAGGTATCACAGACGTCGCAATGCACATCGTTATCACGATTAGCTAGAACTGCCATGTCCACGCTCCCATACCGAGCCGCCTACCATAAGATACTGAAGACAGTAGAGAACTCAGCGCTCTTGCGAACGCCCGGCCCAACAAGCACATAGCGCGTATTGCGCGTTCTAAAAATGCACTCGTCAACGAACTCAACAAGTTGCGTCGTCCGCACCCAGTCACCCGCTTCGAAACGGCGAGCGCTGTCATACAACACCTGGCCTGCATACACCATCACGGGCTGTTGACCGGATGCTTGTAACGTTTGTCGTATTGATTCAGGAACGATCAGATCAATCCATACCCAATCACGCACAGCACAAAATGGCATGGCATCAAACAAAGCAGCCGCGGCACCCCGCGCGCACGCCTCCTCCAATGACATTTCGATGCCAGGCATTACCTCACCCGGAGCATACAATAAATTGGATATCTTCTTTAAATCGCCCATAGCCTCTTCCTTATTTCAAGTATCAATATCTCAATAGGTATAATTTAGGCGATACTTCTCTGCCCCGGCGAACCTGCCCCAAGGATGAACAATATGCGTTCCAATTAATTTCGGTTCTGACTATCGCCTATTTATAGCTTAACGGTCGAGTAGGCGGCTTGCAGTTATTAACTCAAATCGAGTTTGCGACGATCAGCATAGAATCCACATCAGTCATAACTATTAAAATCACGGCACTTCCTTATCTATTCGATGCAGGGGCAATGACCTATTACGCTCAGCTATAGAACAATCTAACATCTCAAGACGAGAAGATAATCCAACCCTCAACACTGTACGTCAAGCACTTTTAGAAAACTAAAGTGCAACCATCGACCGTCGGTATATCTGATTCGTATATATTGACAAGATCGCGTTACTTACCCATCCGAACAGTACAAAAACAACTATCAATCGGACGCAGGTCTTGGGCACGATGAATAACCAATTGGGATCGAGCCCTCTCGTCGCGGTCGATGCGATGCTGACCCAACCGGCCCGGAGTCGCCCTTTCGAATTTCAAAATTGCTCACAAGCATGGGTTATGACGACAAGCGAGGCGCGTCTGTGACGCGGAAGGGAACAGGCGCGATTCCCCTCGTCATCTACGGCGGCGCCACGAATTAATTGGAATTATGGCTCAGCAATAATTATGGCTTGTTCATAATTTCTGATAACCGCAACGTTACGGACAAACTGCGAGCCATAACAGCTCGCAGCTGACGACGACAGTTGCCCCCTCGCCCCAGCGGGAATAGACTAAGCAGCTTAGCTAACCTGAGGTGGCAGGCGATGAAATCTGAAAGCGATCTCGGCACTTCGCCTAAAACGGTCAACATCCACGATGCCAAAACTCACCTGTCCCAACTCATCCTCGAGGCGAGTCAAGGCAACCCGTTCATAATCGCCAAGGCTGGCAAGCCTATGGTCCGTGTTGTCGCAGTCGATCATGAAGCCAAACCGCGATTGGGCATGCTTAGCGGTGCCTTTGCGGTACCAGACGATATCGATGCGCCTTTTCGAGACGAAATCGAAGCGATGTTTGGCGTATGAAGCTGCTGCTGGACACTCACATCCTACTCTGGGCCTGCGCGGCCCCATCATCTCTCCCACGAGAGGCTGTGGAGATGATCGAGGATCGCGCCAATGAGCTGTTCTTCAGCGCCGCTAGCATCTGGGAAATCGGCATTAAAAACGCAATGGGCAAAGCCAGCTTTCAGTTCGATCCAGGAGTGCTAAGAAGGGCTCTTCTGGACGGCGACTACACGGAACTGACCATGACCAGCCAACACGCCATTGCGGCCGCGGCCTTGCCTCTTCTTCACAGCGACCCATTTGACCGGATGCTCATCGGACAAGCAGCTACGGAAGGCTTCATCCTCGTAACCAGTGATCACGCTATAGCGAAGTACTCAGGGCCAATCAAACACGTCGGCTGAATGCGCCGGCCTACGAATACCCTGTCGTAACGGGATGAGTAATGACCATACAAGCCGTTATTTTTGATGCTTTCGGGACACTGATGAAGGATTCAAGATGGCTCGCATCCCTATCGGCAATTGATGAAGATCGGAAAGGCGCATGGTCGGCGCTCCCGTCCGGACGACGCGTCTGTCCTGATGAAATCTCCGATTACTTTGACGCAAGCCGCAGCGCATTTAGGGATTACTGCAAGCCCTGAACAATTGAGCGCTCTGGAAACTGTCCTGGCGGATGAGATTGCAGCCGTTGAGGCATATCCGGACGGACTCGAAGCAGTGAAACTGCTCCAAGGACAAGGCATTCGAATCGGTGTTTGCTCGAACCTGGCTTTCCCGTACCGGCAAGCTGTCCTGCGTTGTTACCCCACGTTAGACGCGTATGCATTTAGCTGTGGCTTAGGCGTAATGAAGCCGGAACCCGCTATCTACAGTTGGGTTTGCGATCAGCTTGGAGCATCCCCAACCGCATCATGGATGGTCGGTGACTCCCAGCGTTGCGACCGAGATGGGCCAACCGCAGTAGGCATCCGAGGCTTTTTTGTCGACCGAACCAGCAACAACGGTGACTGCGCTGAGCTGGTTACCTTCGCCCATAAGGTACTGGCAAGCACGCCTTGAGCGAACGCTGTCAGCCCCCATCCTTTTTCGCGCCGCTTCGCAGCTCGCGATTGAAACCCAGAATCAGGCTCGCCCGCGATACAAGCTGACCGACGCTTTTTCAGTCCCTCCAAGCAAGGCCACTCCATGAACCTCGAACCGCAGTCGAGATAAGACCGAGAGTTGAGTTGATCATGATCGAGTGCCCATGAGAACACCTTTGAAACCCAAGACGCCTCGCTAGATCATTGGTAACTTCAAACCCAGGTAACGTTTGGCTTCAACGCAGCCTAAACCCAACCGACGTCGGATTGCTCTACTCGCCAATGCATGCAAAACCGCTCTCACAGATAGGTTAATGCCATGCTTGACAAGACTCGAAAGGTTCATATACTCGCGCTCACTGTGAGCAATCCAACAAATCAAAATTTCTTGCACAATGCGCTGAAGCCTTGATTTGGCCGGGATATTGAAGTTTGGGATTCAAATCCCCCCGGCTCCACCAATTCGAAACACCTAAACCCCTGATTTTCCAAGTGAATTTCGGGGGTTTTTGCTTTGGGGCGCAGCGACTGTCGTAAGAATGACGACTTAGGCCTGCTAGGCAACAGCTTCGATCCTGGCGGAGTTGCTTCACGCAAGAGCGCCCAGGGTAAACGGCAAAAGCCGCTACTCAACTCAGCTGGGCGATCAGTTAAGGTCAGAGCCGGCTCTGGCTCAATCATCTATCACGCAGCTCGATAGCGCGCAGAGCTAGGTACTTGAACATCCGACACCGATTCAAATGCCTCAATAGCTGTCATGCCCGCTGTTGAACGAGGGTTTCTAGGGCGCCGGCGCGCCGAGGCCGAGGCGAACGAGACCAGCAACGCGTCACTCACCAGTGCATCGCCGACCAGCGTCATCAACGCCGCGCCGGGCAGTAACAGCGGCGTGCCGGCACGTAGCCAGCAGCTAACGTGGCTTGGGGTGCACAGTTGCGCTCCTCACCCATCGCACGGAACTCTTGGAAACAGCATGGACATTCTTACGCTCGCCAGCCTGATCCTGGCACTCGGCTTCCTCTCACTCGGCTTGCTGCTGCACTCCCTCCAGCGCATTGAACAGCGCCGCGCGGCCGCGACAAATCAAGAGCAGCAGAATCAGGATGAATCCGTCTCTGCGGAAGATCGGGAGTATTTCGAGAATTTTTACTGCTTCATGCTGACTGACGGAACCTGTCGCCCGGGCTTCATGCAACCGGCGAAACAGGTACCCGACGTACAAACCCCGGGTGGAGTTTTGCCATCCGAATCAAGACTCGACGATGACGTGCCTCCGCTAGAAGAACGAGTGCATCCAAGCAAGCAATCAAGACCATAAACGGATGGCCTCTCGGGCCGTCTTGGAAGTCTGAAAACAGCCACAGCAGGTTTTTTGCGTCTAGACCATTTGAGCCTGCACGCCTCGCCACGCCAGCATCCCTCTCAGCCCTACCAGAGCGCGCGATGGGCTTGCCTCGGCAGCACTGACCCTACGGCAGCCAGCGTTCCCTTCCCTGCCGCCTAGCTCCGGCAAAGCCCGGGGGAAACCGGACCAGCCCTACCCCACCACACGCACCACCAGCGCAATCGCTGCGATGGCGGCGATAAGGCCGAAGGCGCGCTGCAGATGACGGCTGTCCAGACGGGATGATACGAGGTGGCCAAGCAGCATGCCGGCCACGGCCCCGCCGGAAAACGGGACGGCAATCGTCCAGGACATCTGCCCGACGAGGGCTGCCGAGAAAACACCACTGAGCGAGACAAGACCGATGACCGCCAGGGAAGTGGCGGCGATCGAGCGCATCGGCAAATTGCTGAACCGACTGAGCGCCGGAACCAGGACAAAACCGCCCCCCACGCCGAGCAGCCCCGACAGGAACCCGGCCACGACGCCGGATGCCGCAACGGTTGCCGCGCAGCGGGGCGTCCAACGGAAGCGTCCTGTCTGCGGATCGAGGCGGCAGGGCGCGATCGCGCGATCCGCCGCCGGTCCTTCAGGGGTTCGCCATGCACGAAAGGCGACCCAGACCAGAACCAGTGCGAACAGCACGGCGAGCATGTCATGCGGCAGCCGGCCGGCCGCCCAGATCCCCACCGGTGCCAGGGCCACGCCGCACAACGCCATCAAGCCCGCCGCCTTGTAGCGCACGATGCCTTGCCGGAGCCCGAGCAGCGCGCCGGTCCAGGCGGCTAGGCCCACGGCCATGAGGCCGATGGGCGCCGCCTGCGGCAGGTCGAGCCCGACGACGAAGACCAGTAGCGGGACCGTGAGAATCCCGCCGCCTGCGCCGGTCAGGGCCAAGAGGATGCCGACGATCAAGCCGAGGCCAGCCTCGATCATGGCGCGTCTTCCGGTCGTCTGGCGCGAAACTCCTGCGCGCCCGTGACGGCGGCCATTAGCGCTGCCCGGCCACGCGCGACTGCAGCTCGTAGAGCCCCATGCCCGCCAGCATCGCCATGACGAAGATCACCGGTTCCGGTCGCCCGCTCAGCAGCGAGGCCACCGCCGGCCCGGGGCAGTAGCCGGCCAGTCCCCAGCCCGCGCCGAATGTCAGACTCCCCAGCACCAGGCGGTGGTCTATGCGACTGGCGGTCGGCAGGCGCATCGGTTCGCCCAGCACCGCAGTGCTGCGGCGTTGGGCGAAATGGAAGCCGACGCTGGCCACCGCAATGGCGCCCACCATGACCAGTGCCAATGACGGGTCCCAGGCTCCGGCCAGGTCGAGAAAGGCCAGCACCTTGGCGGGATCAGCCATGCCGGAGAGGATCAGGCCCAGGCCGAATATCAACCCCGAGACAAACGCACTCAATAGTTTCATCACCGCTCCTCAGCCGATCCAATGACGCACGATGAATACGGTCAGAAAGCCGCTGACCATGAAGGCGGCGGTCGCAACCAACGAGCGCGGCGAATGGCGCGCCAACCCGCACACGCCGTGGCCGCTGGTACAGCCGGAGCCGTAACGGGTGCCGATGCCGACCAGCAGGCCCGCAGCGATCAGCGTGGCGGTGCCGGCCTCGATCTCCACCGGCGGCCGGGCGCCGGCGACAGCGACCAGCACCGGGGCGATCACCAGGCCGCCGACGAAACACAGCCGCCAGAGCAGGTCGCCCCGTTGCGGCCGCAGCAGCCCGCCGATGACACCGCTGATGCCAGCGATGCGGCCGTTGAGCAGGATGAACAGGGCAGCCGCGAGCCCGATCAGGGCACCGCCGGCAAGCGATCGCCATGGAGTGAACTGCACCCAATCGATGGTCATGACGCATCCTCCTCCGCAGTCTGTTGCTGGCAATACAACCGGTACAGCACCTGCATCACCTCCATCGCCTCGGGGCTGGCGATGCGGTAGTAGACCTGCTTGCCCTCCCGTCGGGTGCTGGCCAGACCGTTCTGGCGCAGCACGGTGAGCTGTTGCGACAGGGTCGGCTGGGCGATGCCCGTCGTTGCCGCCAGGTCGCTGACGCAGTATTCGCCCTGGGTCATCTGGCAGAGCAGCAGCAGGCGATCCGGGTTGGCGAGTACCTTGAGCAGGCCGCACGCCTGGGCTGCACTGCTGCGGAGGGTTTCGATGTCAAGGTCTGCCGTCGAGGCCATGTCGGTACCGGTCATTCAGATTGGGGTTGATCTTATAGTCTATTAATATATATTTCAATATATTGTCTGGCGCCTGGCGCGGCCCTGCACTACTGTCGATTGTGACGGATGCCGGCCCGCACGGCACGGGCGCCGCCCCCTCCACTGCCCGACGAGGTCCGCCATGCTATTCCGCCAACTGTTCGATCCTCTGTCCAGCACCTACACCTACCTGCTGGGCTGCGAACAGACCCGCCAGGCCGTGCTCATCGATCCGGTGATTTCGCGCGTCGAGCATGATCTCGCGCTGCTGGCGTCGCTGGGGCTGAGCCTCGCCTACAGTCTGGACACCCATATTCATGCCGACCACATCACCGCCGCGCTGGCGCTGAAGCAACGGACCGGCTCGCGCATCGCGGGCCCCGCGATTGACCGGCTGCCCTGTACCGACACAGCAATAGAAGAAGGCGTCCCGTTCGTCGTCGGCAGCCTGCACATCGAGCCGCTGCACACGCCGGGCCATACCGATGGTCACTTCGCCTACCGGGTCGGCGAGCGCCTGTTCACCGGCGATGCCCTATTGATCGACGGCTGCGGCCGCACGGACTTCCAGAACGGCGACACCGAGGCCCTGTTCCACAGCGTTCGGGACAAGTTGTTCACGCTGCCGGACGACACACTGGTCTATCCCGGGCACGACTATCAGGGGCGTCACGTCTCGACCATCGGCCAGGAGAAGCAGCGTAACCCGCGTCTGGGCGAGCAGCTGTCACTGGAGCAGTTCAAGGCGATCATGGCCGGCCTCGACCTGCCCTACCCGCGCTTCATCGACCATGCCGTGCCGGGCAACCGCCAGTGTGGCGTCTGCCCTCCCGACCTGTCGGCGCAGCTGCGCCAGTATTGCGAGCAGGTCGAGCAGAGCCCGCAAGGCTGAACACGCTTCAGGACTGCTGGCCCAGCCGGCGCTTGAGCAGCTCGACCTGGCCGCGCTCCGCGCGCAGCCCGGCGCTCAACTCGGCCTTTTCCTGCTCGAGCCGGCGAATGACGTCGCCCAGGCTCTGTAGCAGGTCGCGCAGCACGCCCAGCTCGCTGCGCTGGTGGCGAAGCTGCAGCAACTGCACCCACAGCACGATGGCCAGTAGCAACACCGCGCATAGGGAGCCAATCATCCCCAGCCAGACCAAGCCCATTGCGTTCATTCATCCACTCCTTCGGTCAACGCCGGTCACGTCCGGCAGGTGTCGAACGTTATGTCCTGAAAGGCGACAGGTCGATAATGTTTACTTGAACAGGTAAACAAACGCAGCGGGTTGAAAGCGGTGCCGGGCAGGCTGTTACGGCGCGCACTTGGCGTCCAGGCGCCGCGGGAGCCGGGTTCAGGCAGGAAGGGCGCCGTGATGGGCCCACCCTCTTCTCCGGCGATATGTCGTTATTAGCGACACAAAACAGTGACAATGCGCACCGTGGTGCAGGGCGCCGCAGACAGACCGTGGGCGAGCCTAACCGTTCAGCGGGATTCCGCTCCCAGGCGATGAGCGGATGCTTCGAAACGCCTCGCAGCTGTCAGAATGACATCACCCTGCAACGCAGTGGCTATCTCTCCAGTTCGAGCCGAGCCCGTCCATCATGTCTTGCGAAAAACTCTACACAATTGTCCTGGAACACAGCCTGGAGGTGCTGCTCGAAGCCGGCACCATGGCCCAGGTCGAGGCATTCTGGGATGCGTACGATTGCCGTTACTACGGACTGCGCATGGAGGAAGACACCGGCCAGCACGCCCGGGTGATCGTCACCGACCAGATCCCGGAAGAAGAGCTGGACGACGCGCGCTGCTGCACCGGCTGAGCGGCGCCTCATTCCTCATCGACGAGCCGTGCCGCCATGGCCTGCTTGCTATCGAGCTGAAAGAACAGCGAAGCGGCGAGCATCGCCATGGCGCCGACGCACAGGAACGTCAGGTGAAAGGCCTGCAGCACCTCGGTACCCACCGCGCCCGGGGCAGTGAAGCCTCCCAGCAGCGCTCCGGCCGACGCGACCCCCAGGCTCATCGACAACTGCACCACGACCGACAGCAGGCTGTTGCCGCTGCTGGCATTGTTCTGCGTCAGGCCCACCAGGGTCACGGTGTTCATGGCGGTGAACTGCATCGAATTGACCATGCCGATCAGGCTCAGGTGCAGCAATAGCAGGGCGCTAGGCGTCTGCGCGTCGACCGTCGCCAGGCTGGCGATCAGGCAGCCCAGCAGCAGCGTGTTGCCGATCAGGATGCGTCGATAGCCAAGCCGGTCGATCAGCGGCTTGGCCAGAGGCTTGATCAGCATCGCACCGACGGCCAGCGGAATCATCATCATGCCCGCCTCGGCCGGCGAATAGCCCAGCGCGACCTGGAGCAGCAGCGGCAGCATGAACGGCAAGGCGCCGCTGCCCAGCCGGGCGAACAGGTTGCCGAAAATACCCACGGCAAAGCTGCGTGTGCGAAACAGCGCCGGGCTGAACAGAGGGTTGTCGACGTGACCGGCGCGCAGCCAGTACGCCGCCAGACAGGCGCTGCCGACCACCAGCAGCAACAGCACGCGGGCGTGGGGCATCTGCATCTCGCCGAGGCCTTCTAGGGCGATGGTGATCAGCACCATCGCGCCGCCGAAAAGCAGATAGCCGACGGTATCGAAGCGCATCCGCGCCGGGCTCTTCAGGTCCGGCATGAAGCGGAACGCGGCCAGGCAGCCGACCAGCCCCACCGGCAGGTTGATCAGAAAAATCCAGTGCCAGGACGCATACTCCACCAGCCAGCCGCCCAGCGTCGGGCCTATCAGCGGGCCGACCATGCCTGGCAGGGCGATAAAGGTCATCACCCGCACGAACTCGCTGCGCGGGTAGGCACGCAAAATCACCAGCCTGCCCACCGGCAGCATCAGCGCCCCGCCCATGCCCTGCAACACCCGCGCCCCGACCAGCAGGCCGAAGCTGGTGCTCATCGCGCAGAACAACGAGCCCAGGGTGAACAGCACCAAGGCGGAGAAGAAAATCCGGCGGGTGCCGAAACGGTCGGCCAGCCAGCCCGACGCCGGGATCAGCAGGGCCACGGTGAGCATGTAGGCGATCACCACGCCCTGCATGCGCAGCGGATCCTCGGCCAGGTCGCGCGCCATTGCCGGCAGTGCAGTATTGAGGATGGTGCCGTCAAGGGTCTGCATGAAGAAGGCGATGGCCACCAGCCAGGGCAGGACCCGGGCGGTTCGAGCATCCAGTAGGGCCGTGTGGGGCATGGCGGGTTCCGATTCGAAAACCATATGGTAGGCGCCTAACGGTCTGATCGCAGCCCCTGCCTCCAGCGGAACGGCCCGGCGCGGCCAGCGAAACCATGCAGGCACACGGGCGGGGCACAGGCGCCGCGGTGCGACATCGCAACGCACCCCGGTCCGCCATGCCGCGGGCGCCGCGCCCTGTAGCCGGTACGGGGACGAGAAAAAGCCCTGCGGGACTATACGTTACAAGGTATTTCGTTCACAATTGACGCGAATCATTATCGTTAAGCATCGCAGGTGCGAACCTTAGCTCGACACACAGAACCCTATCTTCTGGAGGCCTTCATGCGCATTCCCGCTACCCTCGCCGTCGTTTCGTTGCTCGTCGCTCCCCTCGCCCAGGCCAAGGAATACCCCATCGGTGAGCCGCAGTCCTGCGGCGGCATGGAAGTTGGCGCGGTCTACCTGCAGCCCGTCGAAATGGAGCCAGCCGGCATGATGCTCGATGCGGCCAAGTCCGACGTACACCTGGAAGCCGACATCGCCGCCACGGAAAACAACCCCAACGGCTGGCAGGAAGGCAGCTTCGTCTCCTACCTGAACATTCATTACGCGCTGAGCAAGAAGGGCTCGGACGAGAAGATCGAAGGCGAATTCCATCCGATGGTCGCTAACGACGGCCCGCACTACGGCGACAACGTCAAGCTGATGGGCCCGGGCAAGTACCAGCTGACCTTCACCGTCTCGCCGCCGGACGGCAAGCACAGCATGTTCGGCCGCCATGCGGACAAGGAAACTGGCGTAGCGCCCTGGTTCAAGACCTGCAAGCTCGACTACGAATTCACCTATGCCGGCATCGGCAAGAAAGGCGGCTATTGAGCCGGAGGCAAGCCATGCGACGCGCCCTGATCCCCTCCCTGGCCCTGTGCCTCGCCGGCTTTGCCGGCGGCGCCCAGGCCGGGCTGCCGACTTACGAGCTGACCATCCGTGACGGCCATTTCGAGCCGTCCACGATTGAGGTGCCGGCTCGCCAGCGTTTCAAGATCGTGGTCACCAATGCCGGCAGCGGCCCGACCGAGTTCGAGAGCACGCCGCTGCGGGTGGAAAAGGTCCTGTCGCCCGGCGTCTCCTCGTTTGTCGTGATCCATCCCCTGAAACCAGGTCGCTACCCCTTCTTCGACGAGTTCCATCTGGACCTGCCGGAAGGGGAGATCATCGCCAAGTAGTCCCTTCACAGGAGAAGCGACATGGGCCAATCGATGTTCATCGTCTGGCGCGAAAGCGTCGAAGCACTGCTGGTCATCGGCATCCTGCATGCCTGGCTGAGCCAGCAGCCGAACAACCGCCATGCGCTGCGAATGCTCTGGGGCGGCGTCGGTGCCGGGGTCGGCCTGGCCTCGCTGCTGGCCTGGGGCATCCTCAGCGCCGGCGACTGGCTTGCCGGGCCGACCGGTGAGTGGTTCCAGTGCGCCATGCTGCTGATCGCCGCCCTGCTGATCCTGCAAATGGTCGGTTGGATGCATCACCATGGCCGCAACCTCAAGCGCAACCTGGTCGACAGCGCGGCGGCCAGCCTCAGCCAGGGCAGCGGCATCGGCCTACTGGTGCTGGCGATGCTCGCCGTGGCGCGCGAAGGCAGCGAGACGGTGGTGTTCCTCTATGGCATCGGCCACCAGCAGGAAGGCGCGGACCTGACCGGCTTTGTCGTCGGCGGCGTGCTCGGTTTTGTCCTCGCCCTGCTCAGCTACGCGGCGTTGCAGGCGGGCAGCCGGTTCTTCTCCTGGAAGCGCTTCTTCAAGGTCAGCGAAGCCCTATTGCTGCTGCTCGGCGCGGCACTGCTGATGGCCGGGCTCGACCGGTTCAGCGGCCAGCTGATGGGCATGGAGGTGCCCGAGGTGCTGTACACGGTATTCGGTGATCCGCTGTGGGACACCTCAGGCCTGCTCAGCGATGGCGGCGCCCTGGGCAGCACCATCGCCGGGTTGACCGGCTACCGTGCGATGCCATCGTTGGCGGCGGTGATCACCATGGCGCTTTACTGGCTGGCCGTCTGGGCCTGGCTGCGACCGAAGTCGGAGGCTCGTCTGGAGGCTCGCACCGTATGATCGCCAACACCCCCTGGCTGGCGCGAATCGGCGATCTGCTGCGCCAGCACGCCAAGACCATCCGCCTGATCCAATGGCTAGTAGTCGGTTTCTATCTGGTCCTGCTGCTGGTGCCGGCGGTGCTCTCGTTGCCGCCGTCCGAGGCGCGCATGCTCGACAACATCACCGTGTTCGCCCAGTTCCTGTTCTGGGGCCTGTGGTGGCCCTTCGTGCTGCTGTCGATGGTCATTTTCGGCCGGCTCTGGTGCGGCGTGCTCTGCCCGGAAGGCTCGCTCAGCGAATGGATCAGCTGGCGCGGGTTGAACAAGGGCACCCCGAAATGGATTCGCTGGAGCGGCTGGCCGACGGTCGCCTTCGTGCTGACCACCGTCTACGGCCAGTTGATCAGCGTGTATGACTATGGCCGCGCCGCCGCGCTGATCCTTGGCGGCTCGACGGTAGCCGCGATGATCGTCGGCTTCCTCTACGGTCGCGGCAAACGCGTCTGGTGCCGGCACCTGTGCCCGGTCAGCGGCGTGTTCGGCCTGCTCGCGCGCCTGGCGCCGATGCACTACAAGGTCGACGAAGAACGCTGGCAGGCCAACCAGGGGCCGAAGCTGGCGACGCCCAACTGCGCCCCGCTGATCGATATTCGCCGCATGCAGGGCAACAGCGAGTGCCACGCCTGCGGTCGCTGCAGCGGGCAACGCGGTGCTGTCGAGCTCGCCGCCCGCTCGCCGAACCAGGAGATTCTCATCGTCGGCAACCAGTCGCAGCACGGCCACTGGGACAGCACCCTGCTGCTGTTCGGCATGATCGGCTTGGCCATGGGGGCCTTCCAGTGGACGGTCAGCCCCTGGTTCATCACCCTCAAGCAGACCGCGGCCGAGTGGCTGGTCGACCGCGACATCTTCTGGCCGCTGGAGGCCAATGCGCCCTGGTGGTTGCTAACCCACTACCCACAGAACAACGACGCCTTCACCTGGCTCGATGGCGCGGCGATCCTCAGCTACATCGGCGCCAGCTCCCTGCTGATCGGCGGCGCGCTTTGGCTGCTGCTGCAAGGTGCGGTGCGCCTGATGAATCGCCGCGGCGAGGTGTTCCATCACCTGGCGCTGGCGTTCACGCCGCTCGGAGGCGCCGGCCTGTTTCTCGGCCTCTCGGCGACCACCATCAAACTGCTGCGCTACGAAGGCTTTATCCTCGCCTGGGCACAACCGACCCGCGCCCTGCTCCTGGCCGGCGCCATCGGCTGGAGTCTGTCGCTGGCCTGGAAAGTGATCACCCGCCATAGCGCCAACGGCCTGCGTCGCCTGCTGGCCTTCGGCTGCATCGCCCTGGCGAGCGCGGTGGTCGGCTATGGCTGGTATTTGCAGTTCTGGGGCTGGAACTGAGTCGATCGGACTCGATGGTGGGCTGAAGCCCACCCCACCGCACGCACCTGTAGGAGCAAGCTCTGCTTGCGAACCGCCGCCTCGCAGCCCGGTTCGCGACCAGAGGCCGCTCCTACAAGGGCAACGGAGTCACTGCTATACCATGCTGCCCTGTAGGCGCCCGTTCTGGGTGCGAGCCGCTAGCCTTCGGCTGC
>DAMBNU010000018.1:19485-82703 GCA_032064305.1 Pseudomonas sp.
CGGTGGTCGGCTATGGCTGGTATTTGCAGTTCTGGGGCTGGAACTGAGTCGATCGCATGCGATGGTGGGCTGAAGCCCACCCTACCGCGCGCGCCGAAAGCACCACGCGCACCTGTAGGAGCAAGCTCTGCTGGCGAACCGCCGCCGAAGCCCGGTTCGCGACCAGAGGTCGCTCCTACAAGGGCAACGGAGTCACCGCTACACCATGCTGCCCTGTAGGCGCCCGTTCTGGGTGCGAGCCGCTAGCCTTCGGCTGCGTGGCCCTGGCGACCGCGGTGGTCGATTACGGCCGGTGTTTGCAGTTCTGGGGCTGGACTGAGTCGATCGGACTCGATGGTGGGCTGAAGCCCACCCTACCGCGCGCGCCCAAGCACCACGCGCACCTGTAGGAGCAAGCTCTGCTTGCGAACCGCCGCCACGCAGCCGGTTCTCGGCCAGAGGCCGCTCCTACAAAAAGCGGCTTCTCGTAGCCCGGCGTCAGCCTCTCAATACGAACGATGGAAACAGCCGGCCCATGCGTTCCCACAGCTTCTGCTGGTCGTAGGGCGCGCGGCTGTCGGGGAGGGATTCGTCGAGCATCCTAGCGGTGCGCACGCATTGCACGGCGAACCGCTCGACGCCGCGTTTGCGCAGCCGCTGCGCCATGTCCCACAGGCGCTCGGCATCGAACAGTTGCCAGTGGACGGTCGTGCGGCACTCATAGTCCACGCCGCTGCCAATGAGCGCATCGAGGCTTTTCCAGTTAGCGGCGCCGCTGCCTTCGACGCCGGTGATCAGCGCACCATGTTCGGGCAGCGCTTTGACGTCGAAACCCACCCAGTCCACCAGCGGCAGCACCTGGCGGAACAGCCGGGGCTTGATTCCGGCGCTGTGCAGGCCGACCTTGAAACCTTTCGCGCGCACCTGGGCGATGGCCTCCGGCAACGCCAGCTGCAGGGTGGGCTCGCCGCCGCTGAAGACCACCGCCTCGAGCAGCCCGACGCGCCGATCAAGGAAGTCGAGAATCTCGCCCCAGCTACGCTCCTGCGCCCCGCACGCCGGAATCAGCTCCGGGTTGTGGCAATAGCGGCAGCGCCAGCCGCAGCCCTGGCAGAACAGCACGCAGGCCAGGTGGTCGGGGAAGTCGAGGGTGGTCAGGGGCACCAGGCCCCCGACCCGCAATGCAGCGCCCATGGCTACCGCGCGAGCCCGGCGGCCCGCTCGGTAAACGGCGTGCGTTCGCGATGCTCGGATTGCTTGCCCGGGTTGAATGCCGCGACCGGGCGGTGATAGCCCATGACGCGGGTCCAGACTTCGCAGCGCTGGCGTTGGGCTTCGAGCAGTTGAGTGGCGTGGGTCATGTGTCGCTCCTTCAGGTTGTGTTGGTTGTAGGAGCGGGCTTGCCCGCAAATGCGAGGCGAACCCTTTTCGCGAGCAAACTCGTTCCTACAGCTCAGTTCGATGCGCCAGCTGACGCATCAATAATGGTGATCGCCAGCAAGCTGGCTCCTACTGGCTGATCCGTATGCATTTACGCCGGAGCGTGCAACGCCCGCGTCCCAGCCACTAGAGGTTTCAGGCGCAGCAGCCCTGTTGTTTGGCCAGCAGCGCCTCGTCACACTTCGGACAGAACTCGTGCTCGCCGGCGAGGTAGCCATGGGTCGGGCAGATGGAGAACGTCGGCGTGATCGTCAGATACGGCAGGCGGAAGCGGCCCAGTGCGGTGCGCACCAGGTTCTTGCAGGCCTGCGCCGAGGAGATCTGCTCGGCCATGTACAGGTGCAGCACGGTGCCGCCGGTGTACTTGGTCTGCAGCTCGTCCTGCAGCATCAGCGCCTCGAAGGGGTCGTCGGTGAAGCCCACCGGCAGCTGCGAGGAGTTGGTGTAGTACGGCGCCTCGACCGAGCCCGCCTGGAGGATGTCCGGGAAGCGCTTGCGGTCTTCCTTGGCGAAGCGGTAAGTGGTGCCCTCGGCCGGTGTCGCCTCGAGGTTATAGAGGTGGCCGGTTTCTTCCTGGAAGCGCACCAGCTGTGCCCGCACGTGGTCCAGCAACTCGACTGCCAGGCGGCGCCCGGCCTCGGTATGCAGGCCTTCGGCATCCTCGGTGAAGTTGCGCACCATCTCGTGCAGGCCATTCACGCCAATGGTGGAGAAGTGGTTGCGCAGGGTACCGAGGTAACGCTTGGTGTAGGGATAGAGGCCGGCGTCCATGTGGTGCTGGATCACCTTGCGCTTGACCTCCAGGCTCTGCATGGCCATGTCCAGCAGCGCATCGAGGTGTTCGTAGAGCCCCTTGCGATCGCCCTGATGTAGATACCCTAGCCGCGCGCAATTGAGGGTGACGACGCCGAGCGAACCGGTCTGCTCGGCCGAACCGAACAGGCCGCCGCCGCGCTTGAGCAGCTCGCGCACGTCCAGTTGCAGGCGGCAGCACATCGATCGCACCTGGTTGGGCTGCATGTCCGAATTGAGGAAGTTCTGAAAGTACGGCAAGCCGTAGCGCGCGGTCATCTCGAACAGCCGCTCGGCATTGTCGCTGTCCCAGGGGAAATCATGGGTGATGTTGTACGTCGGGATCGGAAAGGTGAATACCCGCCCCAGGCCGTCGCCGGCCTGCATCACTTCGATGTAGGCGCGGTTGATGAGGTCCATCTCGGCCTGCAGCTGGCCGTAGGCGAAGGGCATCTCGACGCCGCCAATATAGGGGATCTGCTCGCGCAGGTCCTCGGGGCAGACCCAGTCGAAGGTCAGGTTGGTGAACGGCGTCTGGGTGCCCCAGCGCGATGGCACATTGAGGTTGTAGATGAATTCCTGGATGGCCTGGCGGACCTCGTCGAAGCCGAGCCCGTCCTTGCGCACGAACGGCGCGAGGTAGGTATCGAAGCTGCTGAACGCCTGAGCGCCGGCCCACTCGTTCTGCAGCGTGCCGAGGAAGTTGACCATCTGCCCCAAGGCGCTGGACAGATGCTTCGGCGGCCCCGCCTCGACCCGTCCGGGGATGCCGTTGAAGCCCTCGTTGAGCAGCGTGCGCAGCGACCAGCCGGCGCAATAGCCGGCGAGCATGTCCAGGTCATGAATATGCAGGTCGCCCTCGCGGTGCGCGGTGCCGATGGCCGGGCTATAGACCTCGTCCAGCCAGTAGTTCGCGGTGACCTTGCCGGCCACATTGAGGATCAGCCCGCCCAGCGAATAACCCTGGTTGGCGTTGGCACGCACCCGCCAGTCCTCCCGCGAGAGGTACTCGTTCATCGAGGCGGCGACGTCGATTACCGCCTTTCGATCGCGGCGCAGGCGGGCATGGCGCTCTCGGTAGACAATGTAGGCACGCGCCGTGTCGAAGTGGCCGGCCTCCATCAATACGCGCTCGACGGCGTCCTGCGCCTGCTCGACAGCCACCACGCGGCGCGGCAGGCGCGCCAGCACCTGGGCGGCCAGCACGGCCGCCGTGGCCGGTTCGAACTCGCCGCTGGCCCGGCCGGCTGCCTCGATCGCCGTGCCGATCTTGGCCAATTCGAACGCCACCAGCCGGCCGTCACGCTTGCGCAGCGACACGGGTTGATCCCTCTCCACGAGCCCGGACATCTTCTCTCCATCACCATATGTAGATAAACGAACAAACAAAACCACAAGATGATGTGCAATCTAGGGGATGATCGCCCAAAGCGAATTGACCAGCGTCAAGTGCCATCGGCTGTTTTTGCCCGGCCCGGCTGCGCCGCGCCGCGGCCGGCGATCTTGTCTGGGATCAAGGAAGGGTCGCCGCCGCCGCTTCTAGGATGCAACCTCGAACAATCCCGGACGCGTACCGGTGGAGGAACCATGCTCACCGAGACATCCCTTGTAGCGGAGCTTCGCCGCCACCACCTGTTCAGCCGGCTACCCGAGAGCGCGCTGCAGGAGGTCTGTGCCTCGGCCAACCTCAAGCGGCTGCCCGCCGGCGCCTCGCTGTTCCACCAGGGCGACAAGGCCGAGCGCTTCTACTTCCTGTTCAGTGGCCAGGTAAAGCTGCACCGCGTCGTCTGCGACGGCCAGGAAAAGCTGGTGGAAGTCATCCGGGGTGGCGAATCCTTCGCCGAGGCCCTGCTCTTCACCGGCGCGCCGAACTACCCGGTCAGCGCCACCGCGCTCAAGGCCAGCCTGGTCGCCAGCCTCCACGGCCCGCACTACCGGCGCATGCTCGAACAGCACCCGAGCATCTGCCTGGACATCCTCGGCACCCTGAGCATTCGCCTGCACCAGCGCCTGAACGAGATCGACACCCTGACCCTGGCCAATGCCAGTCACCGGGTGGTGCGCTTCCTCTACCAGTCACAGGAAGACGACAGCGGCGTGGTCACGCTCGACGTCCCCAAGCGCCTGATCGCCTCGAAGCTGGGCATCCAGCCGGAGACCTTTTCGCGCATCCTGCACCGGCTGATCGAGTCCGGGATGATCAGCGTGCAACGACGCCGCATAGAGATCCTCGACAGCCGCGGCCTGGCGGCCTACCAGGACTAGCTGCGGCCGATTGCCCCAGCTTCTTGACCATCATCAAACGCGCACAGCGGCAAGGCCCGGATATTGGACCTCCGCGCTTCACGCAACAGGAGATCGAAATGCCGACGCCTCGCCTGCCTCTGGTCTATTCCTGCTCGGGTTGTTCCAACGTCGCCCAGCTGGCCAACACCCTGGCCGTGCGCCTCGACCGTGCCGGGCTCGCGGAAATGTCCTGCATCGCCGGCGTTGGCGGGCGGGTCAACTCGCTGGTCAACAAGGCCAACTCGGGCCGCCCGATCCTGGCGATCGACGGCTGCCCGCTGCACTGCGCCCGCGCCTGCCTGGCCCAGCACGGGGTGACCGCCGACGTTCATATCACGCTGAGCAGCTATGGCCTGCGCAAACGCTACCGCGAGGACTGCTCGGAGGCCGAGGCCGACGCCCTGTTCGAGGACATGCGCGCCATCATCGCCAGCGACCGCATGCTCCCCCGCCCGCAGCTGCGCTCGGTCTAGCAGACTAGCCCGAACGCGGCCGCCGACGTCTCAGGCACTTGCCGGCTGTACCCGTCCCGCCTGCGCCACCTGTTCACCGGCACCTTGCAGCAGTTTCCACAACCAGGGCGGCAGCAGGTCCGGGTCCAGGCTGTCGATCAGGTTCTTGATCGCCAGGCCCAGCTCGGTGTCACCCTCGATCACCAGCCGCCGCCGGAAGAACAGCGTATCCGGGTCTTCCTGGCGGCTCGCCAGCAGCAGAAACTCACGCCAGTTGCCACGGATCGTCACCTGCACCGGCGCCTGCTGCGCGATGCGCAGGCGCTGCCGCTCGCACGTCAGGCACCAGGCCAGGCCGAGGTCGGCCACTTCCAGGCGCATCCAGTGGCCTTCCAGTGCATAGAAGGCGTCGTCGGCCAGGGGTTCGGCGAACACCTGGTTGAGGCTGCGCTCCAGGGCGATGCGCTGTAGCGGGAATGGTGTGCGCGCGGCCAGGGGCAGCAGACGCTCGCCCAGTTTCAGCAGCTGTGCGGGGTGCGGCTTCAGCATAGCCCGGCCTCCTCGGCACGCAGCATGCCGGGCTGGCCATGCCAGTAGCCGTTGCAGCCTTCCACCGCCAGCGGCGGCAACGCGCCGTGGCGCACCGCATCGAATGCCGCGACTACCTCGGCCATGCCGGACGCCCGTGGGCTGAGCCGCAGCAGCTTGGCACCGCTGTCGACCAGGGCCGGGTAGTCGGCCAGCAGGTTGCTGACCGACGCGGACATGGTCTGGATGCCGTTGATGGTGAACAGCGCCTCGTCTTCCTGGCTCAGCAGCGGTATGCCCTCGGGGTAGTTCTGGCAGCAGAACTGACAGTCGTCCTTTGGCCGGTTTTCCGCACGCGCGGTGAAACAGCGCGCCGAGTACGCCAGCGGCAGGTGGCCGTAGGCGAAAATCTCTATCTCCGGCAGGCTCACGCCCAGCTGCGCCAGCTGCTCGCGCGCCTGCCTGATCATGCTGCCGGCGATCTCCACCGGCGGCACCCAGCGCCGCATGCCGCTGTTGACCAGTTCGGCCAGGGCATAGCCGTTGTAGAGGTTGAGCGCCGGGCCGCCGACGAAGGGCAGCCCCTTCTCCGACAGGTACTGGACGGCACCCATGTCGTTGGCCTCGACCAGCAGCTCGCCGTTGTCGCACAGCCGGCGCAGGCTGGACAGCTCCGAGGCCGCCTCGACCAGGGTCAGGCCCGACAGCACCAGCTGCGCCGACGTCTGCTCGCCCAGCTCGCGGGCCAGGCCCAGCCAGTCGTCGAGCCCCATATCGCGGCGCTTGGAGCAGACCGTCTCGCCCAGGTAGATGACGTCCAGCGGCTGGCTCGCCATGTCGGCGTAGAAATCCAGCAATTGCTGGCGATCCCAGTAGAACAACACCGGGCCGAGGCTGAGTTTCATGGATGGCTCCTTGCAGAAGGGATTCACTGCCACGCCCGGTGATAGGCGCCGAGGGTGGTTTGCGAGCCCTCGGACAAGCCGTCGAGCGCCTCGCGCCAACCCGGCTGGACGGCGTAGCGTTGCGGCGCCTGCAGGTAGGCATCGAGCGCCGCACGCCAGACCCGCGTGACTTGCTCGACGTAGGCCGGGCTGCGCTGGCGGCCCTCGATCTTCATCGCCGTGACGCCAATGCTGGCGAGTTCCGGAATCAGGTCCAGGGTGTTGAGGCTGGTCGGCTCCTCCAGGGCATGGAAGCGCTGCCCGTTGACCATGAAGCGGCCCTTGCACAAGGTCGGATACCCCGCCGACTCGCCCTCGGCGTAGCGGTCGATCAGCACGTTGTTCAAGCGCGACGTGAGACCTTCAGGCTCCTCGCTCCAGCGCACCGCCTTGGCTGGCGAGCACACGCCGCACAGGTTCGGCGATTCACCGGTGAGGTAGGAAGACAGATGGCAACGGCCCTCGGCCATGATGCACAGGCTGCCAAAGGCGAACACCTCGATCGGCACCGGGCTGCCCGCCGCCACCTGTTTGACCTGTTTGAGCGAGAGCACCCGCGGCAGCACGGCGCGCTTGATGTTATAGCGCTGCTGATAGAACGCCAGCGCCGCGGCATTGGTCGCCGACCCCTGCACGGACAGGTGCAGGTTGAGCTGCGGATGGCGCTTGGCGGCGTAGCCCAGCACGCCTGGATCGGCGGCGATCAATGCATCGACACCCAGGTCGGCGGCCTGGTCCACGGCACGCTGCCAGCGTGTCCAGCCCTGCGGCTGGGCGTAAGTATTGACGGCGATATAGAGCTGGCGACGTTGCTCGCGGATCAGCTGC
The DNA here is from genome assembly GCA_032064305.1 of Pseudomonas sp. Classification (GTDB taxonomy): domain Bacteria; phylum Pseudomonadota; class Gammaproteobacteria; order Pseudomonadales; family Pseudomonadaceae; genus Stutzerimonas. The sequence goes on from DAMBNU010000018.1 coordinate 26,735, forward strand.
AGCCCCTTGTCGAGCTGCTTGGCGTCCATGTTCAGCCCGGCGAAATGGCGGGCATTGGTGTCGTCGCGAAAACCGACATAAATGGCATCGGCACCCTGCTGAACCGCTGCCTTGAGCGCGGGCAGGCTACCTGCTGGACAGACCAAATGCATGGAGACTCCTAGACAGTCGTAAGCAAGCGCACCGTACCGTGGCAGCGGCGCTGTCCGGTTGGACGCAAGGCGGGCAGTCTAGGTAGCGCTCCGATGAGCGGCATTGATGGAGGTCAAGACGCACCTCGGACACCGCCCGTGCAGGCCGCAAGGGATCGAAAACGTCAGCGAGGCCATTCCGCAGGAGCGAGCTTGCTCGCGAATCGCCACGGCTCGGTGCCAAAAAGCTTCGCGAGCAGGCTCGCTCCTCCGGGGAACGGCGCTTCAGGCGGAGGTGGCCGATCAACAATCGGCGAGGTGTCTACGGCGCGTGAAAGACAGGGAGCGGCTTCCCGCCCCGGCACTCTCAGATGCCTTCGTCACCCTGATATTCCTCGGTGGCACGGGCGACCATCTGCCGCCAGGCCCCGGACTCGTCGGCCAGCAGCCGCATGGCCTTGATGCTGGCGATGAATGCCTGCCGGTAGAGCTGCGGGTCGTTTTCGCTGGCGGCGCGTTCGGCGTGGGTCAGCGCGTCGGCCAGCAATGCGTCGAACTGGGTGTGGTCCAGGGCCATGGCGGCTCTCCTTGGTGAGCAAAGGTGATGCAGCTTAGACCACCGCCTGGGCGACATGACTCGTGCCGCGGCGCCTGGCAGCCGGGTTGACGTCGTGGAGACGGGCCTATTTGAGTTTCAGCCGCCGCGCCAGCTTGTGCAGGTTGCTCGAGTCCACGTCCAGAAGCCGAGCTGCCTGGGCCCAGTTCTCCCCGCTGGCCTCCAGCGCCCGGATGATGGCCTGGCGCTGGGCATGATCGACCGTTTCGCGCAGGGAGGCGATTTCGGCGGGCAGCAGCGGCTCGGGCGCCTCGGCCAGCGGTGCCAACGAAGCCGGCCCGCTGCTGTCGAGATCGAGCAGGTCGGGTTCCAGGGTGAGGATCTCGCTGCGCGAGGCGCCGCGGCTGAGCAGCCGCAGCGCCGCACGGCTGATGACGTGCTCGAGCTCGCGCACGTTGCCCGGCCAGGCGTAGCCGAGCAAGGCGCGTTCGGCCGCCGGTGACAGCCGCATGCTGCGCAGCCCCAGCCGCGCGCGGTTCAGCTCGAGAAAATACCCGGCCAGGATCAGTACGTCGTTGCCGCGTTCGCGCAGCGGCGGAATCGGCGCCGGGTACACCGACAGCCGGTGATAGAGGTCGGCGCGGAAATGCCCGTCGCGCACGCTCTCGCGCAGGTTGCGGTTGGTCGCGGCGATGATGCGCACGTCGACCTGGCGCGGCTTGTCGGCCCCCAGGCGCTGGATCTCGCCGTTCTGCAAGGTGCGCAGCAGCTTGGCCTGGACCACCAATGGCAGCTCGCCCACTTCGTCGAGCAGCAGGGTGCCGCCGTTGGCGGCATCGAAGCGGCCGGGCCGGTCAGTGGTGGCGCCGGAAAATGCCCCCTTCACATGGCCGAACAGCTCGCTTTCGGCCAGCGACTCGGGCAGCGCGGCGCAGTTGACCAGCACCAGCGGCTTGTTGCGCCGGCGTGAATGGCGGTGCAGCCAGCGCGCGAACAATTCCTTGCCGACACCGGTTTCGCCCAGCAGCAACACCGGCAGCTCGGAATCAGCGACCACCTCCAGCTCGCGCAGCAGGTCGGCGATCACCTGGCTCTGGCCAAGGATTTCGCCATCGCCCGGCAGTGGCGTGCTCTCCAGCGCGTCGCTGCGCGCCAGACGCAAGCCGCGATTTTCGTGCTCGAGCCGGGTGATTCGGATCGCCGCCTCGATCACCAGGGTGTAGCGCTGCAGATCGCGCCGCGCCTCGTCGTCGAAGGTGCCGGCATGCAGGGCATCGAGGGTCAGCGCGCCCCACAGCTTGCCCTCGACGAACAGGCTCACGCCCATGCAGTCGTGCACCGGCAGCGGTTCGCCGACATGCGCGTCGAGCAGTCCGTCGTAAGGATCCGGCAGGCGACTGTCGGGCTCGAACCAGGTGGGTTCGCGCTGCGAAAGGATCGCCGCCAGCCGCGGGTGCTGCGCCACCACGAAACGCCGGCCGAGGGCCTCCTGGACCAGCCCTACCGCAGCCAGCGGACGCAGGGTGTCTTCGTCGAGACGCAGCAGGACCACCGCACCGCAATTGAAGCGCTGGTGCAGGGTATGCACCAGGCGTTGCAGCCGCACGGCATTGGGCAGTTCGGTGACCAGGTCGGCCAGCAGGGCTTCTTCCATCATGGTTCGAATAACCTTCAAGGTTTTTTTAACCCTACACAATTCAGGTAGTTTTGACCATTGCGGATTGAAGAACCTTATAAATCAATCGATTGACGATGGCACAGGCTTTGCCCCAGTAACCGATAACTCCACCCCACGGATCCGCCACCATGAGCATCGCGCTTACCGAGCAAACCCTGGGCAGCCTGGCCTGCCTCATCCCCGGCGCCACCCGCGTGTTTCGCCAGTACAAGCTGGACTTCTGCTGCGGCGGCAACACCGCGCTGCGCGCTGCGGCCGAACTGCGCAACCTCGACGCCCAGGCCATCGCCGCCGAGCTGGCGGCTCTCGGCAGCGATCCGTCGAGCGAGCCGGACTGGCGCAACGAGCCGGCCGCCGAGCTGATCGACCACATTCTCGAGCGCTACCACGAGCGCCATCGCGAGCAGCTGCCCGAGCTGATCCGCCTGGCCAGCCGCGTCGAGCAGGTGCATGGCAACAAGGCCGATTGCCCGCTGGGCCTGGCCGAACACCTCTGGAGCATGCAGCAGGAGCTCGAGAGTCACATGCTCAAGGAAGAACAGATCCTCTTTCCCATGCTCCAGCGCAACATCCAGCTACCCCAGACGCAGGGGCCGATCGCGGTGATGCGCTTCGAGCATGACCAGCACGGCGCGGCCCTGGAGCGCCTCGCCGAGCTGACGGATGACATCACCCCGCCGGCCAATGCGTGCAACACCTGGCGCGCCCTGTACCGCGGGCTCGAGGAGCTGCGCAGCGACCTCATGCAACACATCCACCTGGAAAACAACATCCTGTTCGTCAACGCCTGCGCCCATTGAGGCGCACCTGAGCCGTGCGGGCCGCTGCGGCCCGCCAAGAAGTACTGGAGGCGATATGAAAGCGATCATCCAACCCGTCGTGTGGGGCCTGGCCATGGCGCTCATGCTGGCGCTGGCGAGCAGCGTGGCCCTGGACCTGGTCATCGACACGCCGCATCCGGCGAGCGCCGGCACCGCGTCCTGAACCGCCCCGCCGCCGCCTAGTGGGCGGCCCGCTTCAACACCCAAGCCCTCAACTGGGCTAGGCTCTCACGCGTTCCGCACCGCGCTGCCGCGTCAGGGCGACGGCGCGGGTGCGCCCATAACTTGAATGACAGGATGCCTTGCATGGTGCTTCACCGCGTACACAACCAGATCCTCCGCAGCCACCACCTGTTCGAGCCGCTGAACGACGAGCAGATGGACGAGCTGATGAGCGCCAGCCAGCTGCTCAATCTCGACAAGGGCGACAACCTCTTTCATCAGGGCGAGCCGGCACATTCGTTCTATTTCGTGATCAGCGGGGCGATCAAGATCTACCGCCTGACCCCGGACGGGCAGGAAAAAGTCTTCGAGGTGATCGGCAACCGGCAGACCTTCGCCGAAGCCATGATGCTGATGGACACGCCGAACTACGTGGCCTCGGCCCAGGCCGTGTGCCCGACCCAGGTCTACCGCTTCTCCAACACCGCCTACATGCGCCTGCTGGAGGCAAACCAGAAGCTGTCGTTCGCCCTGCTGGGCAAACTCAGCGTGCGCCTGCATCAGCGCATCAACGAAATCGAGACGCTGTCGCTGAAGAACGCCACCCACCGCGTGGTGCGCTACCTGATGACGCAACTGGCGCGACTCAAGGACGAAGGCAACAGCTTCGAACTGCCGATGGCCAAGCAGCTGATCGCCGGTCACCTGTCGATCCAGCCGGAGACCTTCTCGCGGATCATCCGCCGCCTGATCGACGAAGGGATCATTACCCAGGAAGGTCGCCAGATCACCATTCTGGACCGCCAGCGTCTCGAGCAATTCGAATGACCGACGGGCGCCACCACCCGGCGCCACGCCCCGCTGCAGAGGCATCCAACGGCTTTCTCCGGGATTGATTGCAATCAATCCCGGGCGGCCGCGGGGCATGGCAAGCTGGACCTGACAGACCGAGGAACCCGCCATGCCCAAGTGCCTGTATTGCCAGCAACCCAACCCCCCGCAGGAAGCCGAATGCAGCAACTGCGGCATGCCCCTGCCAGCGCACGCCGACACCGCCATCGAACGCAAGCAACGCAAGTTCTTCTGGTTCTGCATCGGCCTGACGGCATTCTGCGCCGTGATGATCGTCTGGTTGCCGCGCCACTTTTTCTAGGGGCAGACGGCCAGACACTGCGCCGGGCACCTGGTGGGCTGAAGTCGAACGCCGCCCGCCCCGCCCGACCGGCCTGAAACGCGTCGACCCAAGGCGGGCCTCCTACAAAAAACAGCAGTGCATACGCACACGCATCCATTTTGATAGGCGCGCCCTCGCGCCGAGCGGCGCCAGCACGGTGCCCGAAAAGCTTCGCCCCGAGGGCGCCTGCTACAAGCAAGCAGTCGTGCACGCCGCTACCCTTGTGGGAGGCGTGACCGCGACGAATAGGGGCTGTAATCTGGCTGAGAAGCCAAAGAAGCTACGCAACCCTGCAAGCCCGCAAAAGCCCGCAAAAGCCAAAAGGCTTCGCGCCGGGGCGGCCTCCTACAAAGCAGCTCGTAGGGTGGATCCCGCTTCACCGATCCACGGGGTGGCGATCCACGAGGTGGCAATCCACCGAGCGGTGCCATCGGTGGATGTAAAGAGCGACATCCACCCTACGGTTGAGTCAGCTGCTTGTACAGCTGCGGCAGGCGGAACGGGAGCTGTTGCGGCTCCTTGATCAGGGTGTAGCCGTTGGCACCGAACATGTAGGGCAGGTAGTCACCGGCCTCCTGATCGATGGTGATGCAGAACGGCAGCAGGCCTTGCTTGCGCGCTTCCATGACTGCCTGCCGCGTGTCTTCAACGCCGTAGCGGCCTTCGTAGAGGTCCAGGTCGTTGGGCTTGCCGTCGGTGACCAGCAACAGCAGCTTGCGCCGCTGCTTGCAGTTGCCGAGCAGCTCGGTGGCCTGACGGATGGCCGCGCCCATGCGGGTGTAGTAGCCGGGCTTGAGCGCCTGGATACGCCCGCGGGTGTCGTCGCCGTAACGTTGCTTGAAGCTCTTGAGTTCCTGCATGCGCACCTGATGACGGCGCAGCGAGGAGAACCCGTACAGGGCGAAATCATCCCCAACCGCCGACAGCGCCTCGCCGAATAGCAGCAGGCTGTCGGTGATCACGTCGATCACCTTGTGTTCGTCGTCCAGGTGCGCGTCGGTGGACATCGACAGGTCAGCCAGCAGCAGGCAGGCCAGGTCGCGGCGGTTCTGCCGCTGCTCCATGAACAGCCCGCGCTCGGCGCACTGGCCGTGCTGGCGCTCGACGTGAAAGTCGAGCCAGGCCTGCATATCCAGCTCCGAACCCTGAGGTTGCCCGCGCAGCCACTGCCGATCGTTACGCAGGTGTTCGAACTGCCGACGCAGCTTGCGCGCCAGCGGGCTGAGCCGCAGCGGCAGGCCCATGGGTTCGGAGCCGCGCGGCAGCATCATCTGCAGGCTGACGAAGTTGTCCTGCATGCGCTGCTTGCGGTAGTCCCACTCGGGCAGCTTGATGCCCTCGCCCAGCGGGATGTCGTCGACGTCCGAGGGTGGCAAATCGAGATGCAGCTTGAGCCCGCCGCCCTTTTGCAGGCGCTGGCGCGACATGGCGATTTCGTCGAGGTCCTCGGCCACACGCGAGGCGTCTTCGTTTTCGCTGTCGTCGCCCTGACGATCGAGCTCGACATGCTCGGACCAGCTGAACAGATTCTCCAGGCGGAACAGCATCAGGCCGCCCTTGCTGGTGCTGTCCTCGACGCGCTTGGCACGCTTGCGCAGGCCCTTCTGCTCGGTGGGGGGCGCCTGCAGATGGTTGTCCTGGTCCTCTTCGGCGAGTTCGGTGGCCTGCGGCACGCCGAGGTTTTCCGCCGGATACAGCCACACTGGCAGCGGCCAGGGCGCGACTTCGCTGCGCGGGAACTGGGAGACGCTGCCCGGTTCGCGCAGGGCCTGGCACAGGGCCCGCTCCAGGGCACCCTCGGCACGCGGCAACGTGGCCGGGTCCGGGCGCAGTTGCAGGTGCGCCTCGACCAGCCGCTCGTAGCGCGGGCGCATGGCCGGGAAGCGCTGGAGGATGGCTTGAGTCCAGCGCTGGTTGTCACGCGCCCAGTGGCGCATCTCGCCCGCTTGCGCTGCGAGCAGCGCGAGCCAGCGATACAGATCCTGATTGAGGGAAACCTCGGGATAGACCGCCAAATGCTGCGGCAAGCGCAGGTTGTTGGCGTCGCACCAGGCCACCGGCAACTGCTTGCAGGTGCCGGCGACCTGTTGCAGCAGGTTGCGCCGCAGCATCAGGTCGCGGGCGTTGGCGACCTCGACGCCGACCCCGCTGGCCCCGCCCATGGCACGGAACAGCACCGACAGGCTGCGCTGCATGCTCTGCAGCTCGACGCTGGCCTCGGGGAAGTCGGGGCTGGCCCGACGAGTGATGAAGCGGTGCCAGACACTGCCGACCCACTCTTCGACTTCGATGGTAAAGGCCATTGCGATCACTCCCCTGGCACTGTTGGTAAATCAGGTATCGAAACGACGACGGCCCGCTGGGTCAGCCGGGCCGTCGTTTCCATCAGCGTGTCGCTCAGGCCGCAGCGATAGCGGCAGGCACGTCCACGGTTGCCCGGCCACGCTGCCTGAAGCTGGTCAGGTAGCACACCAGGCCGATCATGAAGAACACCCCGGCGATCAACCGCAGCCAGAAGAACACCCGCAGCTGGTCCACCGTGTTCATGAAGGACATCGCTGCCCCGTCGGCCGGGATCCGCTGCAGCCAGACCTGGACCAGGCCGGCGGCGGTGAGGAACAGGGTGATCATCACCATGGAGACGGTCATCAGCCAGAAGCCCCAGATCTCGACGCGCTGTGCCCGTGCATCCGGTGCTTCACCCAGACCCCGCAGGCGCGGCATGGCGTAGCTGATCATGGTCATGATGATCATCGCGTAGGCACCGTAGAAGGCCAGGTGGCCGTGGGCGGCTGTCAGCTGCGAGCCGTGGGTGTAGTAGTTGACCGGTGCCAGGGTGTGCAGGAAGCCCCATACGCCCGCCCCGAGGAACGCCGTCACGGTGGTGCCGATGGCCCAGAGCGAAGCGGCCTTGTTCGGATGCTGGCGACGGCGACGATTCACCATGTTCAGCGAGAACAGCACCATGGCGAAGAACGGCAGCGGTTCCATGGCCGAGAAGATCGAGCCCAGCCACAACCAGACCTCAGGCGCACCGATCCAGAAGAAGTGGTGGCCGGTACCGATGATGCCGGTGATCAGGGCCATGGCGATGATCACGTAGAGCCACTTCTCGATCACTTCGCGGTCGACGCCAGTGATCTTGATCAGGACGAAGGCCAGCATCGAACCCATGATCAGTTCCCACACGCCCTCCACCCACAGGTGCACCACGAACCACCAGTAGTACTTGTCGCGCGCCAGGTTTTCCGGGTTGTAGAAGGAGAACAGGAAGAACACCGCCAGGCCGATCAGACCGGTCATCATGACCATGCTGATCGCGGTCTTGCGACCCTTGAGCAGCGTCATGCCGACGTTGTAGAGGAAGCCCAGGGCGACCACCACGATGCCTATCTTGGTGATGGTTGGCTGCTCGAGGAACTCGCGGCCCATGGTCGGCAGCAGCTCGTTGTGCGTCAGCGCGGCGAGGCCGGCGTAGGGCACGAAGAGGTAGCCGAGAATGGTCAGCACGCCGGCGGCGGCAAACACCCAGAACAGGATGATCGCCAGCTTCGGGCTGTGCAGTTCGCGGTCCGCTTCCTCAGGGATGAGGTAATAGGCCGCGCCCATGAAGCCGAACAGTAGCCAGACGATCAGCAGGTTGGTGTGCACCATCCGCGCCACGTTGAAGGGCAGCACGGGGAACAGGAAGTCACCGACGATATACTGCAGGCCCATGATCAGGCCGAACACGATCTGACCGACGAAGAGCATCAGCGCAAACACGAAGTAGGGTTTGGCGACGGCCTGCGATTGAAACTTGAGATGCGGATTCATGATGCTCATCTCTTAGCCCTCCTTGTTTGGCGGCCAGTTGTTGGTGTCGATCTTCGAGGTCCACTTGAGGAACTCGGCCAGATCGTCAACTTGCTGTTCGCTCAGGTTGAACTGCGGCATCGTACGGCGACCGGGAACGCCCAGTGGCTGGGCCTTCATCCAGGCCTGCAGGAAGGGCTTGAAAGCCGCATCCTCTCCGCGACGGACAAAGACGTTACCCAGTTCCGGCGCGAAGTAGGCACCTTCACCAAGCAGGCTGTGGCAGCCGATGCAGTTGTTGTTTTCCCAGACCGCCTTGCCGCGAACCACGGATTCGGTCAGCGCCGATTCGTTGGATCGCTCGGGGAAAGTCTGCTCTGTGTGATAGGTCAGGCCTAAAAACACCAGGAAGAAGAACACGCTTCCCCCGAAGTAGATGTTTCTGGCCATCCCCTTGGTAAAGGTCTCGGACATGGTCGCCTCCTCAGTTGGCGTGGCCAGTTTAAGAAGGCAGCTATCGAAACCTGCTTGATGGCAATCAAGAAAAACCTGAACGCGGTGGTGGGTCTTTCCCGAATCCCCAACGGCGCTCGCCGCGTGTTTCGTAGCGGGGCTTCAGCCCACCCAAGGTGCGGACCAGCGCGCGAAACAGTGACCGGATCGAGGGACGGGAGGCGTATCGAAGCTTGGCTTGGGGGCCGGTGCATCGCGGCAACCCGGCGCGCATCGCGGTGGGCTGAAGCCCACCCTACGATCCGCATCACCGCGACGGCTGCATCAGACAGCAGCAGGTAGGGTGGGCTTCAGCCCACCAATGGGGTGGACCAGCGCAAAAGACAGTGACTGGATTGACGGACGGGCAGCGTATCGAAGCGGAGGTTGGCGGGCCGATGCATCGCGGCAACCCGGCGCGCATCCCGGTGGGCTGAAGCCCACCCTACGATCCGCATCACCGCGGGGGCTGCATCAGACAGCAGCAGGTAGGGTGGGCTTCAGCCCACCGATAGAAACGGCTGCGCAGCAAAGGCGGCGCCCGGCTACAGCGCCAAAGTCAGCAGCACGCCGCCGGCCATCACCAGTGGCCAGCAGAACAGCAGCAGGCGCCACATCGAGGGCGCGTGGCGCAGCTCCATGAAGCCGTCGGAGATGACCCAGGCCTTGGCCAGGGCCAGGGCCAGGACCGCGGCGGCGAGCAGCAGGGTCGAGCCGGCACTGCCCAGCAGCACGGTAAGAGTGGTCAGCACTGCCAGCCCGAGCCAGCAGAGGACCAGCACGATGGACGCGGACATCCGCCCCTCCTCAATTGATGATGTAGACCAGCGGAAACAGCAGCACCCAGACCATATCCACCATGTGCCAATAGAGCACTCCGGATTCCAGCCCGGCGCTGTCGCCCGGCCGGTAGGCGCCTCGACGGCAGCGTTCGGCCATCCAGGCGAGGATGACCATCCCCAGCAGCACGTGCAGGAAGTGGAAGCCGGTGAGGATCCAGTACAGGGTGAAGAAGGTGTTGTGCTCCAGCCCCAGACCCAGCCCGGCCAGATGGCTGTATTCGTTGAGCTTGAGCCCCACGTAGACGCAGGCACTGAGCAAGGCGCCGACAAGCAGCAACGCGCCTCGCCGGGACTGGCCCTGGCGCACCTGCTCCACCGCCAGGGCGGCGAGCAGGCCGGAGGTCAGCAGGCTCAGGGTCAGCGCCAGCCCGATCGAGCTGTCCAGCGCCGCGCGGCTTTCGCGAAACGCCTCGGGGGCGAGCCATTGGGCCACCGCAAAGGCCAGGATCAGGATGGCGAAGACGGTTAGCTCGGCGAGGATGAAGAACCACATGGCCAGGTCGCCCGGCAGCCGCCGCTGTGCAGGCGCCATCACCTCATGCGAAATGGACATCGACCACATCCATCAGCGCCGCAACGGTCTGCGCATCGTCAGACAACGGCTCGGCCAGGCACGCCAGGCAGGCTTCGCGCGGGCTCATGCCGGAGCGGATCATCCGCGCGGTGAAAATCAGCAGACGGGTCGAGGCGACCTCTTCCAGATCATGCTGCTCGAGACGGCGCAAGGCCTGCCCAAGCTTGACCACCTGATGCGCCAGGGCGGCGTCCACCTGCGCCTCGTTGGCGACGATGCGCTCCTCCTCGGCGGCGGCCGGGTAGTCGAAGCGCATGGCGACGAAACGCTGGCGCGTGCTGGGCTTCATACCCTTGAGCAGGTTCTGGTAGCCGGGGTTGTAACTGACCACCAGCATGAAACCCGGGGGCGCCTTGAGCGCCTCGCCGGTGCGTTCGATGAACAGCTCGCGGCGGTCATCGGCCAGCGGGTGCAGCACCACGGCGGTGTCCTGGCGCGCCTCCACCACCTCGTCGAGGTAGCAGATGCCGCCTTCGCGCACCGCGCGGGTCAGCGGGCCGTCCTGCCACCAGGTGCCCTGGGCACCGATCAGGTGCCGGCCCACCAGGTCGGCGGCGGACAGGTCGTCATGGCAGGCCACGGTGTACAGCGGCAGGTTCAGCCGATGGGCCATGTGCTGCACGAAGCGGGTCTTGCCGCAGCCGGTGGGTCCCTTGATCAGCACCGGCATGCCGTGCCGCCAGGCCTGCTCGAAGAGGGTCTCCTCGTTGCCCAGCGATTGATAGAACGGAGCAGCCGTCACGCCGACCAGGTTCTCGGGCGCATTCATTGGCAATACCTCACTGCAACGGTTGGTTAAGCATCTGCCGCCAAGCTACCCGCCGCGCCCCGCGCGCCTCAAGCCATCCGCAGGCGAAGCTTGATCACGGTCAAGCCCAGGTGCAAATGGCCCCTGCCGAGGCCCGTCGAGGCGGTTACCCGGACGCCCCGCGACAAGGCGTCACGCCTGCCCCATCACCGCTTGTCTCTTGATTGCCATCAAGCGCGTTACCCGGATGCGCGCCATAGGATGCAACCGCACACAGCAAGACCCGGGAACTGCCACATCGCTCGTCATTAGCAGGAACCGCACGACGCGGTCAGAGGAGATCAACATGAGCAAACCCATACTGGCAGGCATCATTGCCGGCTTTTCACTGCTCGGCCTGGCAGTTGCCCAGGCGGCCGTCAATCCGGAAGCCGCCGATGCCGCCTACAAGGGCCAGGCATCTGCAGTCGATCCCGCCAGCGCGCAGGTCGTCCACTCGCCCGGCGCCCCGGATCTGAACGCCGCCGAATTCGATCAGGCCAAGGAAATCTACTTCCAGCGCTGCGCTGGCTGCCACGGCGTGCTGCGCAAGGGCGCGACCGGCAAGCCGCTGACCCCTGACATCACCCAGGCGCGCGGCCAGGCCTACCTCGAGGCACTGATCACCTATGGCTCGCCTGCCGGCATGCCCAACTGGGGCACCTCCAACGCGCTGACCAAAGACCAGATCACCCTGATGGCCAAGTACATCCAGCACACCCCGCCGACACCGCCGGAGTGGGGCATGGCCCAGATGAAGGACACCTGGAAAGTCCTGGTCAAGCCCGAAGACCGGCCGACCAAGCAGATGAACGACCTGGACCTGCCGAACCTGTTCTCCGTGACCCTGCGCGACGACGGCAAGATCGCCCTCATCGACGGCAAGAGCAAGGAGATCATCAAGACCATCGACACCGGCTATGCCGTGCACATCTCGCGCATGTCGGCCTCTGGGCGTTACCTGTTCGTGATCGGCCGCGACGCCCGGATCGACATGGTCGACCTCTGGGCCAAGGAGCCGACCAAGGTCGCCGAGATCAAGGTGGGCGTCGAGGCCCGCTCGGTGGAAACCTCGAAGTACAAGGGTTACGAAGACAAGTACGTGATCGCCGGTGACTACTGGCCGCCGCAGTTCACCATCATGGACGGCGAGACCCTGGAGCCGCTGCAGATCGTCTCCACCCGCGGCATGACCGCCGCTACCCAGGAATATCACCCGGAGCCACGCGTGGCGGCAATCATCGCCTCCCACGAGCACCCCGAGTTCATCGTCAACGTGAAGGAAACCGGCAAGGTCATGCTGGTCAACTACGAGGACATCAACAACCTGACCACCACCACCATCGGCACCGCGCCCTTCCTGCATGACGGTGGCTGGGACGTCAGCCACCGCTACTTCATGACGGCGGCGAACAACTCCAACAAGGTCGCGGTGATCGACTCCAAGGAGCGCAAGCTCGCCGCCCAGGTAGACGTCGGCAAGACGCCGCACCCGGGCCGCGGCGCCAACTTCGTGCACCCGAAGTTCGGGCCTGTCTGGGCCACCAGCCACCTGGGCGACGAGAGCATCTCGCTGATCGGAACCGACCCGGACAAGCACCCGGCCCAGGCATGGAAAGTGGTCGAGACCCTCAAGGGCCAGGGCGGCGGCTCGCTGTTCATCAAGACCCATCCGAAATCCAGGCACATCTACCTGGACACCACCTTCAACCCGGACGCCAAGGTCAGCCAGTCGGCCGCGGTGTTCAACATCGATGACCTGGGCGCCGGCTACACTGTGTTGCCGATCGGCGAATGGTCCGGCCTGACCAGCGGCGCCAAACGTGTCGTGCAGCCGGAGTACAACGAAGCCGGCGACGAAGTCTGGTTCTCGGTCTGGAGCGGCCAGGAGGAGCCTTCGGCCATCGTGGTTGTCGATGACAAGACGTTAAAGCTGAAAAAGGTGATCAAAGACAAAAGGTTGATCACCCCAACCGGTAAATTTAACGTCTACAACACTCAGCACGACGTGTACTGAGTGTCCTTCGGGGGAGCGCAGACTCCCCCACCCTAGCCTTGAGGAAGTAACCGATGAAAAAAGTACTGATCCCGCTGCTCGCCCTGGGCGGTGCGCTGATGATCCAGCCGGCCATGGCGCAGGATGGCGAAGCGCTGTTCAAGAGCAAGCCATGTGCGGCCTGCCATAGCGTCGATACCAAGGTCGTCGGACCGGCATTCAAGGACGTCGCCGCCAAGTACGCCGGCCAGGAAGGCGCAGCAGACCTGCTCGCCGGCCGCATCAAGAACGGCACCGTCGGCACCTGGGGCCAGATCCCGATGCCGCCAAACCCGGTCACTGAAGAAGAAGCCAAGACCCTCGCCGAGTGGGTCTTGAGCAAGAAGTAACACCCAGGAGGGCATCATGAAGCGGTCCCGACATGCAGTCATCGGTTTGGGGCTCACCCTGGTGTCCCTCCTCCCCTTTTCCACGGTGCTGGCGGCCGACCTCACGGCCGAACGCCAGGACCAGCTCGAACGCCTGCTGCTGCAGGATTGCGGCTCCTGCCACGGCATGCGCCTGACCGGCGGACTGGGCCCGGCCCTGACCCGCGACGCCATCGCCGGCAAGTCTCGCGACACCCTGATCGCCACCGTCACCCACGGTCGCCCCGACACCGCCATGCCAGGCTGGAGCGCGCTGCTCAGTGAGCAGGACATCGCCTGGCTGGTCGACCGACTCCTGCAAGGAACACCCACGCCATGATGCGTCCCTCCCTGTTGCTGGCCGCGGCCAGCCTGCTGCTCGGCGCCTGTGCCGGGCAACCGCTGCGCGGCACAGGCGACCTCGGCGTGGTGGTCGAGCGCGCCACCGGCGCCCTGCAGATTGTCGAAACCACCGGCCAGACGCGCCTGGCCCGCATCGAGGGGCTGGGCGACCTGTCCCACGCCTCGGTGGTGTTCTCCCGCGATGAGCGCTTCGCCTATGTCTTCGGCCGTGACGGCGGGCTGACCAAGGTCGACCTGCTGCGCCAGCGCATCGACAAACGCATCATCCAGGGCGGCAACAGCATCGGCGGCGCCATCAGCCAGGACGGCAAGCTGATCGCGGTCGGCAATTACGAACCCGGCGGGGTGAAAGTCTTCGATGCCCAAACCCTCGAGCTGGTGGCCGACGTCCCGGCCACCCCACTGGCCGACGGCAGCCGCAACTCCCGCGTGGTCGGCGTCATCGACGCCCCCGGCCGGCGCTTCATCTACAGCCTGTTCGACACCGGCGAGAGCTGGCTGCTGGACTTCAGCCAGGGCAACACGCCGGTGGTGACCCGCTTCGAGCACGTCGGCAAGCAACCCTACGACGGCCTGCTCACCCCGGAAGGCCGCTATTACATCGCCGGCCTGTTTGGCGAGGACGGCATGGCCAAGATCGATCTCTGGCACCCGGACCGCGGCGTCGAGCGGATCATCGACGGCTATGGCCGCGGCCAGGAAAAACTGCCGGTCTACAAGATGCCGCACCTGGAAGGCTGGACAGTCGCCGGTGACCAGACCTTCGTGCCCGCGGTCGGCCAACACCGCGTACTGGTGATGGATACGCAGAGCTGGAAACAGACCGACGCCATCGACGTGGCCGGCCAGCCAGTGTTCGTCATGTCACGCCCGGATACCCGGCAACTCTGGGTCAACTTTGCCCACCCGGACAACGGCAAAGTCCAGGTCATCGACACGGAAACCCACCAGATCGTCAAGACCCTAGAACCCGGCCCGGCCGTGTTGCACATGGAATTCACCCCGCGCGGCGAGCAGCTCTGGCTGTCGGTGCGCGACGGCAACGAAATCCAGGTGTGGGATCCATACACCTTGAAGCTGATCAAGCGCCTGCCAGCCGACAGCCCGAGCGGCATCTTCTTCAGCAGCCGTGCCCACGAGACGGGGTTGTGACATGCAGATCGATGCCCTTAGCCGTCGCCTGATCGACCGTTTCCAGCACGGCATGCCCTTGTGCGCCGAGCCCTACCGCGCCATGGCCGAGGCGCTGGATTGCAGCGAAGCCGAAGTGCTGGCCTGCCTCGAGGCCCTGGAGCACGGCGGTGGCCTCTCGCGCGTCGGCCCGGTGTTCGAACACAGCCGCGCCGGGGCCAGCACCCTGGTCGCCCTGGCCGTGCCCGAGCCGCGCCTGGAGTCAGTCGCGGCGCTGATCAACAGCTATCCCGAGGTCAACCACAACTACCTGCGCGAGCACCTTTACAACCTCTGGTTCGTGCTGACCGGCCCCGACCAGGCTCACGTCGAGGCGCTGCTGGCACGGATCGAGGCGGAAACCGGGCTCACGCCGCTCGATCTGCCAATGCGGGCGGCCTACCGCATCGACCTCGGTTTTCCCATCGGAGACGCCTCATGAACGCCCTGCTCGACGATCTTCAGACGTTGCAGCTGCGGCGTCTGCTCGAGGCGGGCCTTCCGCTTGCCGCCCGCCCCTATCAACTGCTGGCCGAGCGCATCGGCGCCAGCGAAGAGGCGGTGCTCGAGCAGGTCCGGTATTGGAGCGACAGCGGGCTGTTTCGCCGCATGGGGCTGGTCATCAAGCACCGCGCCCTGGGCTTTCGCGCCAACGCGATGCTGGTGATGGACATCCCGGACGAGATCGTCGACGCGGTCGGTCGCCGCCTTGGCCAAGCTGCCGGCGTCAACCTCTGCTATCAACGGCCGCGACGCCTGCCTGACTGGCCCTACAACCTGTTTTGCATGGTCCACGGCCGCGAGCGCGAGCAGGTCTGCCGGTTGATCGCCGCGCTGCTCGCCGAACAGGGGCTGAGCGACGTGCCGCACCAGCTGCTGTTCAGCACCCGCGCCTTCAAGCAATGCGGCGGCCGCTATGCGCCGCCGGCGACGTCGGTGGCGGCCCATGGATGAACTCGACCGGCGCCTGATCAACCGCCTGCAGCACGGCCTGCCACTGGTCCGCCATCCCTGGCAGGCGCTGGCCGAAGAGCTGAACGCCGATGCCGCGCTGCTGCGCGAACGCGTCCAGGCGCTGCTCGACGACGGCACCCTGACCCGTTTCGGCCCCATGTTCGACATCGAGCGTCTCGGCGGCGCCTTTACCCTGGCCGCGCTGTCGGTGCCCGAAGCGCGCTTCGATCAGGTCGCCGAGCAACTGGCGGCGATGCCGGAAGTGGCGCACAACTACCGCCGCGAACACGCCTGGAACATGTGGTTCGTACTTGGTTGCGCCACCCCGCAAGGCATCGCCGAGACCATTGCGCGGATCGAAGCCGAGACCGGCCTGCCGGTACTCAACCTGCCCAAGGAGGAGACCTACCATGTCGGCCTGCATTTCGCCGTTTGACCGTGTCGAGCAGGCCGAGCTCGCCCGGCGCCTGGTGTCGCTCACCGAAGGCGGGCTGCCGCTGGTGGACGACCCCTGGGGTTGGCTCGCCGAGCGCCTGGAGCTGAGCGTCGAGGCCACCCTCGCGCTGCTGCAGCAGCTACAGGGCGAGGGCGCCATCCGCCGTATCGCCGCGGTGCCCAACCACTACCGCCTCGGCTATCGGCACAACGGCATGACCGTCTGGGACGTCGACGATGCCGAGATCGCCCGCCTCGGCCCGCTGATTGGCGCGCAAACCTTCGTCAGCCATTGCTACCGTCGGCCACGCCAGGACGGCTGGCACTACAACCTGTTCGCCATGGTGCACGGCCGCAGCGCCGAGGAGATCGACGGCTACCGCGCCGAGATCCGCGCCTTGCTCGGCAACGCCTGCCGCGCCGACGAGATGCTTGTCAGCAGCCGCATCCTCAAGAAGACTGGCCTGCGGGTAGGCGGCCGGCGCTAGGTCCGCCGATCAGACCCGGTTGCGTGGGCCGGGCGGCATTCCGCCTCAGCCCACCGCTATCGCTACCGAACGCGACTTGTCTTGGTGGTCTGAAGCCCACCCTACGGTCGGCTACGACACTGTGCCGGACCACCCGCACAAGGCCAGCGCGCAGGGTGGGCTTCAGCCCACCGCAACCTGTTCTGTAGCACCAATGACGGCCTGAAACTGACCGCCGCCCAGCCCGTCCTGCTACCCGGACAACTGACGCACCCAAGAAGACCGGCCTGCTCTACCACGGGGCCGGCCCCCACCTCTTTATTGTTTACGGTCAAGGATTGGCGGTCGCCAGTCGGGGATGCTGCCTCCATCGAAACACGCAAGATGCGTGACGCGGGGAGATACCCTCATGTTGAGAATCAGCCATTACCTGCGCGCCCTCGCCCGGCCCGCCATGCCGGTACTGGGCGCACGCAGCACCGGTGGCGCAAGGCCGCCGGTGGTGATCTGGAACCTGCTGCGGCGCTGCAACCTGACCTGCAAGCACTGCTACGCGACCTCCGCCGACAGTGAATTTCGCGACGAACTGGACACCGCCGAAGCCCTCAAGGTCATCGACGACCTGCACGAAGCCGGCGTCCGCGTGCTGATCCTCTCCGGTGGCGAACCGCTGCTGCGCGACGACATCTTCGAGCTGTCCGAGTACGCGCGCCTGCGCGGCTTCTTCGTCGCGCTGTCGACCAACGGCACGCTGATCGACGAGCAGAACATCGCGCAGATCGCCGCGGCGAAATACGACTACGTGGGCATCAGCATCGACGGCCTGGAAGCGGTGCACGACGACTGGCGCCAGCTCAAGGGCAGCTTCGCCGCGTCCATGCACGCCATCGACTTGTGCCGCGGGCACGGCATCCGCGTCGGCCTGCGCACCACCCTGACCCAGAACAACTACCCGCAGCTGCCGGCCCTGCTGGCGCTGATGCGCGAACACGACGTGCAGAAGTTCTACCTTTCGCACCTCAACTACAGCGGCCGCGGCAAGCGTAGCCGCAGCCGCAAGGCCGACGCCCACCACCAGATGACCCGCGACGCCATGTACCAGCTGTTCGAGCAGGCCTGGGACGACGTCCAGCACGGCCGCGAGACCGATTTCGTCAGCGGCAACAATGACGCCGACGCGGTGCTCCTGCTGCAGTGGGTCGAGGCCCGGCTGCCCGAACATCGTGACCGCCTGGAGCGGATGCTGCGCGCCTGGGGCGGCAACGCGTCGGGCAGTGGCATCGCCAATATCGACAACATCGGCGACGTGCACCCGGACACCTATTGGTGGCAGCACACCGTCGGCAATGTGCGCCGGCAGTCCTTCCGCGAATTGTGGCTGGACCAGCCCGAGCCGCTGCTCACCGAACTGCGCCAGCACCCACGTGCCGTGACAGGCCGCTGCGCCAAGTGCCGCTGGCTGTCGATCTGCAACGGCAACACCCGGACCCGGGCCTGGGCCGAAGGCAACCTCTGGGGCGAAGACCCCGGCTGCTACCTCAGTGACGACGAAATCGGCGTGCCGCAACCGCAGCGCATTCCCAGCGTCGCCCTTTGATACCGAGCGCGGCCGAGGCCGCCTGAGACCTACCGCCGTCCGATGAGATTTTCAGGAGTTCGCATGGATCAGCCAACCACTCTCCCCGCTGCACTCGGCGCCACGCTGGCCCCTGGCGAAGTCGCCCTCGTCGGCGCCGGCCCCGGCGACCCGGGCCTGCTCACCCTGCGCGCCTGGAGCCTGCTGCAACAGGCCGATGCGGTGGTCTACGACCGCCTGGTCAGCGATGACCTGATGCAACTGTTGCCGGCCGGCTGCGCCCGTCACTACGTGGGCAAGACCAGCGGCTACCACAGCCTGCCGCAGCCGCAGATCAACCAGCTGCTGGTGGACCTGGCGCAGCAGAACCTGCGCGTGGTGCGCCTCAAGGGTGGCGATCCGTTCATTTTCGGCCGCGGCGCCGAAGAACTGGAATATCTGCTGGCGCATGGCATCAACGGCCAGGTCGTCCCGGGCGTCACCGCCGCAGCCGGGTGCAGCGCCTATGCCGGCATTCCGCTGACCCACCGCGACCTGGCGCATTCCTGCCAGTTCATCACCGGCCACCTGCAGGAAGACGGCGCGCTGCAATTGGCCTGGAGCAGCCTGGTCGAGGGCAAGCAGACCCTGGTGTTCTACATGGGCCTGGCCGCGCTCGGCGAGATCTCGCGCAACCTGATCGCCGCCGGCCTGCCGGTGGACACCCCCGCGGCATTGATCGGTAACGGCACCCGCGCCGACCAGCGCGTGGTGCGCTGCACCCTCAAGCAGCTGCCAGCCATGGCCCAGCAACACCAGCTGCTGCCGCCGACCCTGACCGTGATCGGCCAGGTAGTCGGTCTGTTCGCCGACACCGCACTGGAATTCCCGGCTCGGCTGCGCGCCGACCGGCGCATGCAATCCGCTCCACAGGAGGCTCTATGCGAGTAGTTCCGCTAATGCTGCTGGCGCTGTCTGGTGCGGTCCAGGCGGCACCGGAGGTGGTGGGCCTGGAGCAGGCCGGCGCGCTCTACGAGCAACATTGCCAGAGCTGCCATGGCGTCGATCGCCTGGGTGGCGCAGGGCCGGCGCTGCTGCCCGAGAGCCTCAGCCGACTGAAGCCCGACGAGGCCCGAGAGGTCATCCAGAACGGTCGGCCGGCCAGCCAGATGGCGGCATTCGGCGACCGTCTGAACGATGCACAGATCAATGGTCTGGTGAGCTATCTCTATCAGCCGCCGGCGACCCCGCCGACCTGGAGCGACGCGGATATCCGCGCCAGTCATCGTATCCTGGCCGACGTCTCCAAGCTGCCGAGCATGCCGCAGCACGGCGCCGACCCGCTCAACCTGTTCGTCGTGGTCGAGGCCGGCAATCACCACGTCCGCGTGCTCGACGGCGACCGCTTCACCGAGCTGGCCAATTTCCCGTCGCACTACGCCCTGCATGGTGGGCCGAAATTCTCGCCGGACGGGCGCTTCGTCTACTTCGCCTCGCGTGACGGCTGGGTCAGCGTCTACGACCTCAACAACCTGACCATGATCGCCGAGGTCCGCGCCGGCCTGAACACCCGCAACCTGGCCGTCAGCAACGATGGCCGCTGGGTGCTGGTGGGCAACTACCTGCCAGGCAACCTGGTGCTGCTCGACGCCCGCGACCTGTCGCTGGTCAAGCACATCCCGGCGGTCACCGCGGACGGCACGCCGTCGCGGGTCAGCGCCGTCTACACCGCGCCGCCGCGCGACAGCTTCGTGGTTGCACTGAAGGACGTGAAGGAAGCCTGGGAGCTGTCCTATGCCGGCGAGCCGACCTTCAAGCCGCGGCGCATCGAGGCCGCCGACTTCCTCGATGACTTCTCGTTCACCCCGGACTACCGCTACCTGCTGGCCACCTCGCGCAAGGCCCTCGGCGGTCAGGTCATCGACCTGGACACCGGCAAGGCGGTTACCGACATCCCGCTGCCGGGCATGCCGCACCTGGGCTCGGGCATCTATTGGAAGCGCGACGGCAAGTGGGTGTTCGCCACGCCCAACGTGAGCAAGGGCCTGATCTCGGTACTCGACCTCGAGAGCTGGAAGCTGATCAAGGAGATCCCAACCGAAGGTCCGGGCTTCTTCATGCGCAGCCACCTGAACTCCAAATACGCCTGGACTGACGTCTTCTTCGGCCCGAACAACGACGCCGTGCACCTGATCGACAAGCAGACCCTGGAGGTCGCCCACACCCTGCGCCCGATGCCGGGCAAGAACGCCGCCCACGTCGAATTCACCAACGACGGCCGCTACGCCCTGCTCAGCGTCTGGGACAC
Source organism: Pseudomonas sp. (assembly GCA_032064305.1). Classification (GTDB taxonomy): domain Bacteria; phylum Pseudomonadota; class Gammaproteobacteria; order Pseudomonadales; family Pseudomonadaceae; genus Stutzerimonas. The sequence continues at coordinate 47,402 of DAMBNU010000018.1, forward strand.
CGACGGCGCCCTGATCGTCTACGACGCCAAGACCCTCGAGGAGATCAAGCGCATCCCCATGAACAAGCCGTCAGGCAAGTACAACGTCGGCAACAAGATCGAGTTCGCCGAAGGGACTTCGCATTAAGGGCGCAAGACCGGGGAAGCGGCTGGAGGCTGAGGAATCGAGCCTCCAACCCGGTTCCAGGGCGGGGTGGGCTTCAGCCCACCGGAAAACCGCACGGTGCAATGGCGCAGGCAAACGCTTGAGTCGGGATTGCCATCAAGCGGTGGGCTGAAGCCCACCCTACCGGAAGGCCCGGCTACTGGCTGTGGCCGCCAGCGCCCTGATACCCAGCCAAGGCCATCCAGCCAAAGCCGCCGTCCCCGCACCTGAAAAACACCCAACGCGTCCGCCAGCTACCGTCCAGCCTAGCGCCTCTGTTGGCTTCACCCCGGTAACACCTTTAAACTTTGATCCCAACCTGCTTTCATATCACTCCCTTTTATAGAAGCAGGCTTTCCCCATGGACATCGATCTCGCCCGCACCTTTCTCGAGATCATTCGCAGCGGCAGTTTCATCGCAACTGCCGAGCGCCTGCACATCACCCAGACGGCGGTGACCGCGCGGGTGCGCAGCCTGGAGACGCAGCTGGGCTGCCGCCTGTTCGTGCGCAACCGGGCCGGGGCCAGGCTGACGCCGGATGGCGAGCGATTCGTCGCCTATGCCACGCAACTGGTGCAGACCTGGGAAACGGCGCGGCGCGACCTGCCGTTGCCACGCGGCTACGACAAGCTGCTGTCGCTCGGTGCGGAAGTCAGCCTGTGCAACCCGCTGATGCTCGCGTGGGTTCAGCGCCTGCGCCAGGCATTGCCCGATCATGCCTTGCGCAACGAGGTGGCCAGCGGCAGCGAACTGCAGAAGCAGCTCGACCTCGGCGCGCTGGATGCCGCACTGGTGCACCAGCCCGAATACTGGCCGGGCCTGCAGGTTGAGCAGTTGCTCGAGGAAAAACTCATCCAGGTGGTCCATGCGACCGAACCGGACCCCTACCTCTACGTCGACTGGGGCCCGGCGTTCCGCCAGCAGCATGACCTCGCCCTGCCGGGGCACATGCGCGCCGCGCTGTCCTTCAGCCTCGGGCCGCTGGCGCTGCAATACCTGCTGCAATGCGGCGGCCGTGGTTACTTCCGAACCCGCGTCGTGCAGCGCTACCTGGACGAAGGCACCCTCAAGCGGGTCGAGCAGGCGCCGGAATTCAGCTACCCGGTCTACCTGGTGTATTCGCGGGCGGCGCAATCACCAGCGCTGTTTCGGGCGCTGGAACTGCTGCGCGAGGCCGCCGAGGACGACTATGACTGGTCGCGCTGGTACTACGAGATCTGACCCTGCCATCAGCCGCCCAGGCGTTTCATCCAGCTCTGGTAGAGCCCGGCGACCAGGTCGCCCTGAGTGATCATGCCCACCAGGCGCTCGGCCTGATCGGTCACCGGCAGGCAGGTCATGCCGCGATCGGCCAGCAGATGCACCAGATCCGGCAGGTGCGCGTCTTCGCGCACCGAAACCACCGGCGAGCTCATGATCGCGTCGACCCGGGCGTCCGACCGCGATGGGCGGCGCAGGCTGAAGCGTGCGGCACGGGAGCCGGTGTGCTGCAGCAGGTCGGTCTGAGTGACGATACCGACCAGCCGCTCGGTGGCCGGCTCGAGCACCGCCAGGGCATGCAGGCGGTGGCGGCGCACCAGGGCGCGGGCGTGGCCGACCGTGTCCTCCGGTGCGCAGCTGTGCAGGTCGCGACACATGATATCGGCCGCCGTGACCTTGCCCATGCTGCGGCGGATGGCATGCTTCTCGGTGCGCTGAATCAGCTCCACCAGGTCGTCGCGCGTCACATCGACGTATTCGCCGAAATCCGCCAGGGCGCGCTCCACGTCGTCGTGGGTGAACTGCAGCGGCTCCTCGCCCAGCGACACGCTGCCAGCCTGAGCACCGGGCGCGGCATTGCGCGGCTTCGGATAGGGATGCCCGGTGAGGTTGTTGTACAGCAGCGCGAAGGTCACCAGCAGCAGTGAATTGAACGCGACCGGGTACAGCAGGCCGTAGCCCAGTTCGGTGATCCCGGGTCCGCCGATTGCCGCGACCATCGCCAACGCGCAGCTCGGCGGGTGCATGCAGCGCAGCAGGAACAGGCAGGCGATGGCCAGGCAGACGGCCGCCACGGCAGCTGCCACCGGGCCCAGACCGATCAGCCCGAGGGAGACGCCGATCGCCACGGCAATGAGATTGCCGCCGATCACCGACCAGGGCTGGGCGAAGGGGCTGGAGGAGGCACTGAACAGGATCACCGCCGACGCACCGGCCGGCGCCACGATGTGCAGGGTCACCGGGCCACCGAACAGCACCAGGCCGATCGCCACCATCGGCAACACCACCAGCCCCACGCCCACGACGGCGCGCAGCCACTGCCTGGGCGTAACACCCAGCGGCGCAGGAAGAAAGGAGCGCAACCAGTCGGTGAGGCGTTCTTGCATGGGCTCTGCGGTTCCGGGAGGACGGGCGTCAGGCACTGTAACCAGCCGTTCGGTTCCTGTAACCCCCGGGGCGGCCCGCGCCCGGCTCAGTCCGGAAGCTGCTTGAGCCAGTTGCGGTAGAGCGCGGCGATGAGGTCGGTCTGGGTGATCATGCCCACCAGGCGCTGGTCGGCATCAACCACCGGCAGGCAGTGCAGGCCACGGTCGGAGAGCAGAAACACCAGGTCGACCATGTGCGTGTCCTGCCCCACCGAGACCACCGGCGTACTCATGATCGCGCGCAGCTGCACGCCGCGCAGGAACTTGAGCTGGCCGAAGTTGATCCGCGCCGACGCCGGCCGGAAGTGTTTGAGCAGGTCGACGAGGGTGACGATGCCCACCAAGCGGTGGCTGTCAGGCTCGAGTACCGGCAGCGAATGCAACCGGTGCTCACGCAGGCTCTGCCACGCGCGCTGGATCGAGCATTCGGGGGTGCCCCAGTAGAGGTCGCGGGACATGATGTCGGCCGCGGTGACCTCGCCCATGCTGCGGCGCAAGGCGTGTTTCTCGGTCTGCTTGATCAGTTGCGCGAGGTCGTCGCGGGTCACGTCGACGTATTCCCCGAAGTCCGCCAGCGCCCGCTCGACATCGTCCTCGCTGAAGCTCATGCGCTCGCTGGGCAGCGGGTCGAGGGTGTGGTGCGGGTTGCCCTTGTGCGGCCGCGGCTTCGGATAGGGATGCCCGCTGAGGTTGTTGTAGATCAGCGCCACGGCGATCAGCAGCAGCGAGTTGAAGGCCACCGGCAGCAGCAGCTGGTAGCCATAGGCGTGCAGCGCCGGGCTACCGACCACCGCCACCAGCGCCAGCGCCACCGCAGGTGGGTGCAGGCAGCGCAGGCCGAACAGGCAAACGATGGTCAGCGCCCCGCCGATGCCGGCGGCGGCAGCCAGCGGCAGGCCGCTGGTGCCCAGCGCGATGCCGATCGTGGTGGCCAGCAGGTTGCCGGCGATCACCGACCAGGGCTGGGCGAAGGGGCTGGAAGGCGCTGCGAACAGCAGTACCGCCGACGCGGCAGCCGGCGCTACCAGCGGCAGGGAAATCGCACTGCCGAAGGCCATCGCCCCGGCCGGCATGACCAGCAGCAGCGCCAGGCCGATGCCGAAGGCGGCGCGCAGCCATTCGACCGGGCGCGCCGACAACGGCGTCGGCGCGAAGGAGCGACACCAGTCGAGAAGTTGTTGCATGGACCTGTTTGCTCAAAGGGAGACAGACGGCGACGGACCCGCAAGGCGTTCCGTCAGGCGGCCGGCCCGCATGCACCCGAAACGGGCACCGGCCAGCCGGCCGCGCATTGTCAGTGCAGCGTCACAGCGTGGCCAATGAATACCGTTGCTGTTTGACAGCAGTATTTTTGCTGCAGCGCCATCTGTGCCGCTTCCAGGGTCGCGATCCGTTCGTGCCTGGGGTCAGCCCCGCGCGCCCGGCACGGCGCGCGCCAGGCCTTCATGCTCGTCGATCAACGCAGCGACGATGCGCATCACCTCGAGGTTGGCCGCTTCCATCTCGCCCAAATGGGCGAGGGCACCCTCCAGGGCCTCTCGGGCGAACGCCTCGAGTGCCTGCTGTCCCTGGTGGTGCACCGCCGTGTGGGGTCGCTCGATCTGCGCGAAGTGCGTCAGGCGCTGCATGTGCCGGCTGCCTTCGGCGTAGTACCAGCGGCCGAAGCGGCATTCACGTTCGCTGGGCAGCGTCGGCGCCTGCGCTGCACCGCCGCCGAGGACCTGGTTGTAGACCACGAACTTGAGCGACAGCTCGTCCAGGTTCGCCAACTCGATGCCGGCGCGAAACGAGGAGCGCTCGATGCCGTCGCGCATGATGCCGGCGAGCTGATGCAAATGCTGCATGGCGCCGACCGCGTCTGCCGTGATCTGGCTGAAACCCTGCGCCAGGCCACCCTGCAGCTGGATGTAGTCATGCACGCGGGCGATCTCGCCCTGCACCTCGGCGATCTTGCGCACGATGTCCGCCGTCGCCAGCGCCGTGCGTTCGGCCAGGGTGCGGATCTCCCCGGCGACTACCGCAAAGCCGCGGCCGGCCTCGCCGGCGCGCGCCGCCTCGATCGCCGCGTTGAGGGCAAGCAGGTTGGTCTGGCTGGCGATCCCGCTGATCAGGTCGACGATTCCGTTGATCTCCTGCGAGTGGCCAGCCAGGGTCTCGACCTGGCGCGAGGCCTGGTCCAGACCGGCTTCCATTTCCACCGCCTTGCCCTGCAATTCGCCAAAACGCTGCTGGTTGTCCAGCGCCGCGTCGGCTACCTGTTCGGCGCGGCTGTGGTTGTCGCCCAGCTGGCCGGTGAGGTATTCGAACGAATCCCCCAGGTGTCCGACCGAGGTGCTGAACCGCGCCAGGTGGCGGGAAACGCCGCGGTAGTAGTCGAGCAGCCGCTGCTCCTCGACACGAGCTCCCTGCTCGGCCGCAAGCGCCTGTTCCAGGGCAGCGAGGCGCGCCGCCTGTTCGTCACACAGGCGTTGCAGGCGCTCACGCTCCTGCTCCACTTCGCGGGCACGCCGCCGGCTGCTGAAGATCATGGTCGTCTCCCCGGGTCAGTTGAGTGTGTAGCCGTTGTCCACCACCCAGTCCTGCCCGTACACGCCGCGCGCACCCTGGGACAGCTGGAACAGGATGACGTTGGCCACCGCCGCCGACTCGAGGAAATGCCCCGGCAACAGGCGCTTGGTGACGTTCTCGGCAACCTGCTCCAGCTGCTCGTCGGCCAGCCCCAGGGTGCCCCAGATCGCGGTGGCGGTCGGCCCCGGCGAGACCACGTTGATGCGCACGTCCAGTGAGGCGAACTCGACCGCCAGCGTGCGCGCCTGGGCAACGAGTGCAGCCTTGCTGGCGATGTAGGCCGCCAGGCCGGGAAAGGTCACGCGGGTGAGGAAGGTACCGACGAAGACCACCGACGCCGGCTTCGCCAGCTCGCCGCGCAACGCCGCCAGGGTGTTCAGCGCGCCCGCGCCGTTGACCGCCCATTGGCGGTCGAAGCAGGCCATGTCGAGGCTGTCGCCCAGCTCGGCGATGCCGGCATTGGGCACCAGATAATCCACCGGCCCGAGCACCGCGGCACGTCGCGCCAGCGCCTGCAGGTCGGCAGCGACCGTGACGTCACCTTCGAGCCAATCCAGCTGTTCGGGATAGGCTTCGATCAGTTGGCCCAGGCCGCCCAGGCTGCGCGACATGCCCAGCACCCGGGCGCCACGCTGCAGCAGGGCGCTGCACAGGGCCAGGCCGATCCCGGAACTGGCGCCGGTGACGACAGCCAGGCGGTCCTTGAATTCGTTCTTCATCACTCACTCCGTTGCCGGCGGTCGCCGAGCCACAAGCCGCCCGACCCGGGATGGGCGGGCAGCGGTTATTCAGTTGGATTCGAAGGGTTGCGCTAACGTTGGGGGGTGGTCAGCCTGGATGGCCGTCGACCCGTGCGCGGACCAGCATCGGCGCATAGCGCCAGGCATACAGGGCGAACGCCAGCGCCCAGCAGGTCGCCGCCAGCCAGAGCCCGGCCATCGGCCATTCGGTGGCGAGGAACACCCGCGAGGCCGCGCCGAGGTTGAACAGCACGAAGGCCCCAACGATGCCCGGCGGCAGTTGCAACGGGCGACCGGTGTGACCGAGGGTGACGCGGGCGATCATTGCCAGGATCAGGCCACTCATGGCCCCCACCGAAAGCGCGTGCAGCGCCGCGCTGGAGTTGGCCAGCACGCCGAAATTCCACAGCGCCAGCCCGGTGGCAGCGACCACCAGCCAGAGCATCGCCAGGTGCAGCGACCAGAGCAGCGGCACGCGCCAGATGCCAGCGTCGTACCAGCGCGCCAGGCGCAGCAGGTGCCCGGCGGCAACGGCGAGGAACAGCACCCCGAGCAGCGCATGGGGCACCAGGGCGACACCAGCGGCGTAGAGCACGGCGATCAGGCCGGTGCCCACCAGCAGCGCCACATCCAGCCAGAGCCAGGGCTTCACCGCTTCGGTACGGCCGAGGCCGCGCTGTGTGAAGAAGGGAATCACCCGACCACCGATGATCGCCATCAGCGCCGCCACCAGCCACAGCCCGGCGAGCACGCCCTGGCGCTGCAGCCCGTCGTCGCCGAGCGCGACCCCGCACAGCACCAGCACGTCGGCGCCGAGCATCAGGCTCAGCACCGCGATGATTGGATAGTTGCGCTTCTGCCGGACCACCCAGAGCATGCGCGCCATCAGTCCGGTGACACCGAGCAGGAACAGCAGGTCAAGCGGGATCAGCAGCGTCACCGGCAGGCCGAACAGCCAGCCCAGGCGCGCCAGCAGCCAGACCATCGCCAGTGCCATCAGGCGATTGCCGGATACACCCGGCTGGCCGGTCCAGGTCTGCCCCGCGGTGAGCAGGAAGCCGGCGACGATGGCCATGGCAAAGCCGAAGAGCATTTCGTGACGGTGCCAGGCGAGCCAGCCACCGGTCGGCTGCAGGCCGGACCATAGCCCGGTCCAGGCACCGATCCAGAGCGGAATGGCGAACATGGCGAACAGGCTGCCGGCGAGGAAAAATGGACGGAAAGCGAGCCGCCACACGGGTGGAATACTCAAGGCTTTTCGCCGATCGATGACTTGCACGGTGGCCTCCTGAACTTCCTTTACGTCCCCCGGCAGAAAACAGCTTCGCCGGGCAGAACAGTGATCGCTCGCGAATCGCGGAGCCAGGACTACTTTTTACAGGTTAGGGCCTTTCGGCAGACTTGATTGCAATCATCTTTTGCCGAGGGTCCCGTGGGCCGGCCGTGGCAGAGCGTCTGCAAGCGAGCATCGACGCGGGCGGTTCGAGGCGCGGCGCCCAACTCACGGGCCGATTGCCCCGTGGCGAATGATGGCGGTTCGGTGTCTGAAAAGCTTCGCCCCGAGGGCGGGCCTCCCACAGCCGCGCACGACGCTATCCTCTGCAGGACTCCGGACAAACCCATGCACGGCGCTCCCTTGTGGGAGGCGCGACCCGCGGCGAACGGCGCCGGCTCGGTGTCTGAAAAAGCTTCGCCCCGAGGGCGGGCCTGCCACAGTCGTGCTGAAAAGCTCCGCCCCGGGGCGGGTCTCCCACAGCCGCGCACGACGCTATCTTCTGCAGGACTTCGGACAAGCCCATGCACGGCGCTCCCCTTGTGGGAGGCGCGACCCGCGGCGAACGGCGCCGGCTCGGTGTCTGAAAAGCTTCGCCCCGAGGGCGGGCCTCCCTCGACGGTTGTCTAAAACGCTGTCGTCTACAGGCACACCAGTTCGTAGGGTGGATCACGCTTCATCGATCCACCGATTCACCGGGTCGCGGTGGATGTAAAGAGCGAGATCCACCCTACGCGTGCACTCGACGAGTCCGTAGGGTGGCTCGCGATCCACCGATTCACCAGCGAACCAGCGCACGGTGGATGCAAAAGCGACATCCAACCTACGGCATACCGTGGCACGAGCGGTCGGCGGGAGAAGACCGATCGTTATTTTGGTTCGTGCTTGACCGCGTCGGTGGCGCTGGTGTCGCCGTCGCTCATGGACTTGCGAAAGCCGCTGATCGCACCGCCCAGGTCGGAGCCGAGCCCGCGCAGGCGCTTGGTGCCGAACAGCATGACCACGATCATCAGCACGATCAGGAGTTGCCAGATACTGATACCCATCATTGCAAATACCTCGTTCAAGTTGTGTCAGTGCGGCCCACGCGGGCCAGTCGTTCAGTGGCCAGCGTGGGCCTGGTGATCGGTCATGCCGGAGCTCATCGCGGCCGCCGGTTGCAGCACAGACTGGTCGATGTCATCGAAGCGCAGCACTCGCCCGCCCTGCTCGGTGGCCAGCCGTTGGGCGTCCTCTTCCTTGGCGAAGGTCGCCAGCACAGCGCCCATGGCCCCCTTCAGGTGCGTGCCGGCGACATAGTAGGCGCTGGTCGCGTCGATCAGGTACTGGTCGTCGGGCTCCTCCCAGGTGCTGCGGCCCATGTCATGGACATAGAGCTTGGCCTGCAGGGTGCGGTTTTCCGGCTGCAGCCACCAACCGAGCATCTCAGCGGTGGAGCAGAACTTGCGCACCTTGCCCTTTTCCACTGCCTCGCCCTTGGGCCCGGGGAAATCGCTGATCGCCATGCCGCAGACGTGGCACTCGTCGCCTGCGTGGAAGGCCACCGGGGCAAGCGCCTGTTCGCTCGTCTCGGGTTCGTTGCAGGCGGCCAGGCCCAGCAGCAGCGCCGCGGCTAGCAACAGGCGGGACGAGCATCGGTATAGCGCATTCATCGTGACAGTTTCCTTCTTGTGGATCATGCGGGACGGCGACGGAACACGCCGTAGGCCAGCGACAACGATGCGCCTACCCAGAGCAGCAGGCACAACCAGAGGACGATCGCCGGCACCGGCAGATCGCCGCCCAGTGACAGTACGCCCATGGCATTGCCGCCCTCGAAGCCGGACAGGTTGATCAGTCGATAGATGTCGGTCGGATTGAGCAGCAACAGCCAGGGCAGCGCGTCGGGGCTGAACTTGCCTTCGCTGAGTACCAGCAAGGCCAGCAGGACCAGGTCGAAAACCAGCACGAACAGAAACCACACACCGAGCGCCAAGCCGGCCGCGCTGGATTTCTCGCTGACCTTGCTGCTGAGCACGTAGGCCATGGCCAGGAACACCCAGCCAAGCAGGGTCGAGGACACCATGAAGCGGCCGAACGCCCACAACAGCAGGCCGATCTCGATGTCGTCCACCAGCAGAGCGATGGCCAGCATTGCGCAGCCAAAGCCGATCAGCACCGCCAGGGCCAGGATCAGACCGTGGCCGACGAACTTGCCCAGGAGGATCTGCCCGCGCCCCAGCGGGTAGGTCAGCAGCAGCATCAGGGTGCCGCCCTCGTCTTCGCCGACGATGGCGTCGTAGGCCAGCAGCAGCGCGATCAGTGGCATCAGGAAGGTCGCCAGGCTGGCGAGGCTGGCGACCGTGGCGGGAATCGAGGTGAAGCCGAGCTGGCCGGACGCCGCGGCGCCGAGCCAGGCGATGCCCACCGCCAGCACTGCGAAGAGCAGACTGATGGCCAGCAACCAGCGGTTGCGCAGGCCGTCGCTGAGCTCCTTACGGGCGATGTTCCAGACCTGGCTCATAGCGTGCCCTCCGCGGCGCGGACGTCCACGGCGCGCTCCATGTAGTAGCGATACAGGTCCTCCAGCGAGGGCTGGTGAATCTCGATGTCGTCCGGCTCGCCTTCGCCGAGCAGTTCGCGCAGCAGCGGCAGTTTGTGCCCATTGATCGCGCTGACCTCGACGCTGCGCTCGCCCAGCGACCGCGCGCTGTGCCCGGCGGCATCCCAGCGTTGCAGCCAGGCGGCGCCGTTGTCCACGCCGCTGGCACGGATGCGCACCGGCAAGCCCGCCTCGACGCGCAATTGCGCCAGACTGCCGACCGCCTGCAGGCGGCCCTTGGCGAGGATCGCCGCGCGGTTGATGTGCGCCTCGACGCCCGGCAGCACGTGGGAGCAGAGAATGATGCTGGTGCCGCGCTGGCGCAGCCGATCGATCAGTTGGTAAAGATCGCCAGTGGCGATCGGATCCAGCCCCACGGTCGGTTCGTCGAGCAGCAGCAGGCGTGGTTCGCCGAGCAGTGCCTGGGCCAGGCCGAGGCGCTGGCGCATGCCCTTGGAGTAGGTCTTGACCCGCCGCTCAGCGGCGTGGGCCAGGCCCACCTGCTCCAGCAGTTCGTTCACCTGCGCCAGCGGTGCGCTCTTGAGCCGGGCGAAATGGCGCAGCGTCTCGCGGCCGCTGAGCTGCGGGTAGAAGGTCACGTTTTCCGGCAGGTAGCCGAGCTGGCGGCGCACCGCCGGATCGTTCGGCGCATGGCCGAGCACCCGCACCTGCCCGTCGCTGGGCGACAGCAGGCCGAGGATGAGCTTCATGCTGGTGGTCTTGCCGGCGCCATTGTGGCCGAACAGGCCCAGCACCTCGCCCTGGGCGAGCTCCAGGTTCAAGTCGTGCAGCACGGTCATGCTGCCGTAACGCTGGTTCACGCCCTGGATCTGTACGGCACTCATGGCGTCGGCTCCTGCGTCTTGGCTATCAAGGGTTCGATGGGCGATTTCATCAGGGGGTGGCTGTCCTTCACGCCGGGAGACTTGACCACCGGAAAGGCGCGCTGGACCCAGCGCAGCACCTCGATGCTCGGGCTGTTCATCAGCAGGCGCACCTGGGGATAGAGCCACAGCAGGCGGTCGACGTTATCGTTCGGTTCGTAACTCACGTCGCCCAGGCCGTCGTCGTTGCGGTCCCAGCCCAGGTAGTCACTCCAGTAGTTGCCGCGGCCTTCCTGCGACCACTCCTGGGTACGCGTGGCCACGTACTTGACCTGCTGCTGGTTGCCGATGAAGGCATTGCCGGCGATGCGGTTGTCCTCGGAGCCGGCGGTCAGGTGGATTCCCAGCGGGCTATTGGCGAATAGGTTGTTTTCGATCACGTCGAACTGCGAGTTGTAGATGAACAGCGCCTTACCCTCCGCGCCGTTGATCATGCTGTCGCCGCTCGAGCCGCTGCGCACGTCGCTGACCTGGTTGTCGCGCAGGGTCGAGTAAGTGATGTAGTTCATCAGGATGCCGTAGTTCTGGTCCCCTTCGGAACGGTTGCCGATGACGGTCAGCTTGCGGCTTTGCATCAGTGCGTAGCCGGTGCGGGTGTGGCGGGTCAGGTTGCCGATCACCCGGTTGTCGTTGGAGTACATGTAGTGCACCCCGTAGCGCAGGTCCTCGAGCACGTTGTCCTGCAGCAGGTTGCCGTTGGAGGTGTCGATGTAGATGCCGTCACGGGTCTCGCGCACCTGGTTGCCGATCACCCGCGCGCCCTTGACGGCATAGAGGTGGATGCCGTTGCCGCGGTCCTGCGAGCGGATGCTCGGGTCGCCCTGGATGCGGTTGCCGAGCACGCTGACGTCCTGGGTAGAGTCGACCCAGACGCCCGAGCCCGGGCCCTGCATCCGGTTGTCCTCGATCACTGCGCCGCGCGCCTTTGGCCCGATGAACACGGCGGAATTGAGGTCGGTGAGGTTGCGTCCCCAGTTACGCAGGGTGCAGCCCTGGACGCGGACGTCAGCCGCGGTGATGGTCAGGGCATTGCCCTCGCCCTGCGCATCGATGATCGCACCGGGCGCGCAGCGCAGCTGCAGCGACTCGTCGATGCTGAACGAGCCCTGGTATTCGCCCGCCGGCAGCAGCCAGCGGTGCTCCCCGTCCGCCTGTAGCGGCAGCGAGGTGATGGGTTGCGGCGCCGCCTGGGCCACGCCACTCAAGAGGGCCAGCAGCAGCGCTGCCAGCGGATGTAGCCTGTTCATCGCCTGATATCTGAGCACTGCGTTGTTCCTTTTCAGCTTCCAGGCAGGTTGGTTGCCGTCCTCCAGCGGGTCCAGGCTGTAACACGGCGCTATTGCATCATTGCTTGATCGCCGCGGGTCGCGCCTCCCACAGGGCTGCATGTCGCCGATACCTTTGTGGGAGGCCCGCCCTCGGGGCGAGGGCTTGAATACCGCTCCGCGTTCCGGTCCAGGAACGCGGATTACATCGCCGGCTTCAGGCCGGTTCGACCAGCATGCGGCCGACCATTTCCATGTGCAGTGCGTGGCAGAACCAGTTGCAGTAATACCAGTGCACGCCGGGCTTGTCGGCGGTAAAGGTGATTGAGGAGGTCTGCTGCGGGCTGATCTCCATGCTCACACCGTGGTTGGTCATGCAGAAGCCGTGGGTCACGTCCTCGATCTCGTCGATGTTGGTGATGGTCACGGTCACTTCGTCGCCCTGCTTGACCTTGAACTCGGTCAGGCCGTACATCGGCGCCGACGAAGTCATGTAGACCCGCACCTTGTTGCCGTCCTTGATGACCTTGTTGTCCGTCTCCAGGGTGATGCCGTCTTTCTTCGCCCTTTCCACCGTAGCGGCGAAGAAGGGATCCTTGCGGTCCCAGATCTTCTTGGTCTTGATCTGGTCGCGGCGGGTCAGGATGCAGTCGTGCGGCTCGGCATAGGTCGGGCCGTCGTGCACCAGCTTCATTTCATCGCCGGAAATATCGATCAGCTGGTCGTTTTCCGGGTGCAGCGGGCCGACCTGCAGGAAGCGGTCCTTGGAGAACTTGCATAGGACCACCAGCCACTGGCCATCGGCGTCGCGGGTTTCGGTCAGCGATGCATGGTTGTGACCCGGCTGGTACTGCACGTCGAGTTTCTGCTTGATGTAGTTGACCTTCTCGCCCTTGTAGGCACGGACCGCGTCGGCCATGTTCCACTTGACCAGCTGGCTGTCGATGAACAGCGTGGTGTAGGCGTTGCCGCGTCCGTCGAACGTGGTGTGCAGCGGGCCCAGGCCCAGCTCCGGCTCGCCGACGACGACGTCACGCGCATCTTTGAGCTTGCCAGCGAACAGGTCGGGCAGCATGTCAATGGAGATCATCGAGCAGGTCGGCGATAGCTTGCCGTTGGCAATGAAGTACTTACCGTCCGGCGAAGTGTTGCAGCCGTGCGGGTTCTTCGGCACTGGGATGTAGCGGGTGAACTCGCTGTCCTTGTCTTCTTTCTTGCGGCCGTCGAGTACCGGCACCTTGGAATCGCCCAGGGTGATGAACTTGCCGGCCTTGACCGCTTTCTCGGCGGCGTGGATATCGAACACGACGACCCAGTCGCGCTCGTTGCGCATCATGCCGCCCAGATCGGTGGCCTTTTCCGAGTTGTAGCAGGTGGACGCGGCGAAGCGACCGGTGTAGTCGGCATCGGTGTTATCAAGGTTGCCGTCGACAATGATCTGGAACGCCATTTGCATCTTTTCGGCGTCGATCACGTTGTACATCGTGTAGGCATTTTCGGTCTGCAGGTCGAAGTTGCTGCCGTCATTGGGGTGCGGAATGACGAATTCGGCGTTGGCGAACACGTACTTGGTGTGCGGCACCTTCTGCAGGCGCAGGCCGTGGATGGCCTGGACGTTCGGCACGGTGAGCATCGCGTCGCACTTCATGATGTCCAGGCGAATGCGCGCGACGCGGCTGTTGGCCTTGTCGTTGATGAACAGGTACTTGCCGTCGTACTGGCCGTCGGTCATCGAAATGTGCGGGTGGTGGCAGTCGCCGTTGAGGTACTTGGCGCTCTCCCCCATGATCGCGCGGCTCTCGTTGGTCAGGCCCCAACCGGTGGCCGAGTCGACGTTGAACACCGGGATGCGCATCAGCTCGCGCATCGAGGGCACGCCGAGTACCCGCACCTCTCCCTGGTGACCGCCGCTCCAGAAGCCGTAGTAGTCGTCCAGCTCGCCCGGGGCAACATGGATCTTGGATTTGGACTCCTTGACCGCCGCCGCCCAGGATTCGCGCGTCATCACCCCGCCGGCCAAAGCCGTGGCAGCGACCGCCGCGCCGGTCATGGCGCTGGCCCCGAGGAAGCCGCGGCGACTGAGGCCGGCCTTCTCCAATACTTGGGGGTTCTTGGTTTCTTTGTCGCTCATGTGATTGCTCCTTTGGGACAACTTTGGTCAGACGATCGGTTGCGAGCTACTGCGCCCAGGCGCCTCGCTCTGTGGGTCCATCACTTGCACTACGGGAATCAGCGTCGGGCCAGCGGGGGCTTTCTTACCGCGCTTGGCACGCTTGTTTTTCAGGATCAGCGGCGGGCACTTGTTTTCGTTGTGGTAGGTCATCTGGCAATCGAGGCAGTAGTGGCACTCGTTGGCGTTGATGTGGCCGTCCGGATGGATCGCCTGGATCTCGCACTCCTTGGCGCACAGCTGGCACGGCGAACCGCACTCCTTGCGTCGCTTGAGCCAGTCGAACAGGCGGAACTTGGTGGGGATCGCCAGGGCCGCGCCCAGCGGGCAGATGTAGCGGCAGTACACCTTGCGGGTGAAGATATTGATGACCAGCAGCGCCACCGCGTAGGCGACGAACCACCACTGGCGATCGAAATGCAGGGTGATGGCAGTTTTGAACGGCTCCACCTCGGCGGCCTTCTCGGCCATCATCATCGACTCCAGCGAGATGCCGAACAGCACCAGCAGCACGATGTACTTGATCGCCCAGAGCCGCTCATGCACGGCGAACGGCAGCTCGTATTGCGGGATTTTCAGCTTGCGCGCGGCCTCGTTGATCAATTCCTGCAGGGCGCCGAAGGGGCACAACCAGCCGCAGAACACGCCACGCCCCCAGAGCAGGATGCTGGCCGCGGTGAAGGTCCAGAGAATGAAGATCACCGGATCGGTGAGGAACAGCTCCCAGCGGAAGTCCTGGAACAGCGCATGGACGAAGGTCAGCGCGTTGACCACCGACAGCTGCCCGAGGGCGTACCAGCCGATGAACACCACGGTGAACACCAGGTAGCCGCGGCGCAGCCAGTGCATGAAGCGCGGGCGGCGAGTGAAGGTGTCCTGCAGGAACAGGATGACGGTCAGCAGCGCCAGGGCGACCAGGATCACGCCGATCTGGAAGCTCTTCTGATACCAGATGGTGACCCACATCGGCCGGTTGGCCTCCTCAGCAGCGGCCAGTTCCTCGGCGGTCGGCTGCGGACGGTCAAGGTAGGCCTCCGGCATCTGGTAGGGCAGCTCGAAGCTGGTAAACACACCGCTGACCGGGCCGGTCTGACGTCGTACCAGCAGCTCCAGCGTCCAGGGCGAGCCCGGATCGAAGGCCACATGCTCGCGGACAATGAAAATGGCCATCTCGCCGAAGTCAGGGATGCCTTCGGCGTAGACGTCGTCGAGGCGCTGGAAATCGCGGTCGTGGAAGCTGATGACGTTGCCGAACTGGCGCAGCTGCACGCGATCGAAGATGCCGCCACGCACATACCCCGAGCCCTTGAACGAGTAGTCGCCGCTGGCCATCACCGCTACTGCGTGTTCGCCCGGCTTCAGGCCTTCCATCAGGGTCTGGTACTGGCTCTCGCCAAGCAGGTTGCGGCCGATGGTCGGCGGGTTGACCTCGGCGGCATAGAGGTCGATGAAGGTTTCGTCGACAGCGTCGGGGGCGGCCTCGTCGATGCCTTCGGCCTCGGTGCCCTTGAACGCCTTGTCGATGTCGCCACGGGTCAGGTGTAGACGGCGGATGGCGCCATTGCCGGTGAGCTCGCTCCAGCTGGCCGGCTGATAGTCGTCCTGGCGAATCGTGGCAGGCTTCTGTGCGGCGCCGGCCTTGTCTTCGACCAGCCCGAGCGATACCGCGACATCGTGGGCGGCGCGCATGACGATCTCGTTGACCACCATGACCGTAACGGTGGCACCGGTGACCGCATCGATGGTGACCGCCTTCTCGTCACTGGAATGGCCGACGACGACCCGCTGGTCGACCTTGATGCCCTTGTACTTGGCGGTGAAGGCATGCAGCTTTTCCACCGGGATGCCCACCAGCAGGATCGGCTCGTGGTGCTCGAGCACATAGGCGTCGACGATCACGCCCTGCGGGTCAAGCAGCACCTGGATATTGATCGGCTTGCCGGAGTAAGCCGGAATGTCCACCACGTTGATGCTCTGGAAGGCGTAGCCGAGCACCTCGTCACCCTTGCGGATGGTGCGCACCTGGTAGTCGCCTTCGGGGGCAGACAGCGTTGCATCGGGAAAGAACTGCTCGAGGCGCTGCTGCTCGGCTTCGTATTCGCGCGCCTGCACGCTAAACGTAAAGGAGGCGAGCACCAAAGCCAGCAACAGGACAAAGCCCTGCCTCCAGGCGTGCTTGCAGCCAGCGGCAGTGAGGAAGAAGGACTTCATGGCAACCTCGGGTGATGCGAATGTGCAGTGATGGTAGGGGCGCGCGAACACCGCGTCCCTTGACGGCTATCAAGATTGGCCGGTAACTCTGATTGCATTGAGCCACGTCAATATGACGGTATCTGGCAGGCGCAGGCACCGGCCTGCCAAGCACCGGATTATACGTTTGTACGGAGCCTAGAACAGACCGAAGCGGTGGGTGTACCGTTGGTCGCTTTAACCGCAGCGCAGACCAGACGGCGCTTCATTTGAGCTCTCGGGGTGGATCACGCCTCACCGAGCCACCGAAACGGCCCATGTTGGACATCAAACGCGACCTCCCCCTACGCCTGCCGCCCAGGCGGCGTCAGGTAGGCCGCGGTCGCGCCGCGGGTCGCCTCGCTGGCCTTGATCTCCATTCGCGCGATGCTGCGCAAGTGCACCTGGTCCGGGCCGTCGGCGAAGCGCAGGGCACGGCCACCGGTCCACATATCGGCCAGCGGTGTATCCGGCGTCAGCCCCATGGCGCCATAGACCTGCATGGCCCGGTCGACGACCCGGGTCTGCATGCGCGGCACCAATGCCTTGATCATGGCAATCTCCTTGCGCGCGGCCTTGGCGCCCACTTCGTCGATCATCCACGCCGTTTTGAGCACCAGCAGGCGGGCCTGCTCGATCTCGATACGCGACTCGGCAATCCAGTCGGCGACATTGGAGTACTGCTGCAGGTATTTGCCGAATGCCTTGCGTTCCTGGCAGCGCTCGACCATCAGCTCCAGCGCCAGCTCGGCCATGCCGATGGCTCGCATGCAGTGATGGATACGCCCCGGCCCGAGTCGCGCCTGGGCCATCATGAAGCCATCGCCCTCCTCACCCAGCAGGTTGGCGACCGGCACCCGCACATTGCGCAGCACGAGTTCGCAGTGGCCCTCCGGCGCGATGTGGTTCATCACCGGGATGTTGCGTACCCGCTCGACACCGGGCGTGTCGAAGGGCACCAGGATCATGCTCTGCTGTCGATGGCTGTCGGCATCCGGGTCGGTCTTGCCCATCACGATCAGCAGCTTGCAGTTGGGATGCGAGGCGTTGGTGATGAACCATTTGCGTCCGTTGATCACGTAATCGTCGCCATCGCGGCGGATCAGCGTCTGGATATTGGTGGCATCGGAGGACGGCACATCCGGCTCGGTCATGGCGAAGGCCGAACGGATCTCACCTTCGAGTAGCGGTTTCAGCCAGCGCTCGCGCTGCTCGGGGGAGGCGAACAGGTGCAGCAACTCCATGTTGCCGGTGTCCGGCGCGTTGCAGTTGAACACCTCTGAAGCCCAGTGCACGCGGCCCATGATTTCGGCCAGCGGCGCGTACTCGAGGTTGCTCAGGCCCGTGCCCGGTTCGTCCACGCCGAGCGCGGGCAGAAACAGATTCCAGAGCCCCTCTTCCCGAGCCAGGACCTTGAGGTCCTCCATGAAGGACACCGGGTAGTGCCCCGCGGCGACCTCTTCATGCCAGGCGCCTATGCGCGGCACGATGTATTGCTCCATGAAAGCGATGAGCTGCTGACGCAGTGTTTGCACATGCGGGCTGTAGGCGAAATGCATCGGGATACCTCGCTGATCGGGCTGATCGGGAAGCACTCACGATAGGCCCCTTGCAGGGCAGAACAAACGAGCCTTGAGCGGCTGAATCGGCCCTCAATCACGCTGCGCGATAAGGCACCGGAGATTGACCGAAGTCATCGCCAGCCAAACGCCGATGCACTAGGTGCGGTATTCGCTTGACCTCAGGCAACCGGATGCGGCGGTCTGGTTACCACTGCAGGTAGAACATGCCCTTGGCCAGCAGCACGATGCCGATCATTTGCGCGAAGATCGCCCAGTGGATCAGCCGATAGCGCGACGGGGTCATGCGCCCGCTGCGCAGTAATAGCGCCACCAGGCCAAAGGTGAAAAACACGCCGATCGCCAGCAGGATCTTCAACAACAACAGCGTGGCGAAACTGCTGGAAAACGGATGGGCGAGCGCCTGGCGATGCTGCCAGGCCAGGCCGATGCCGGCGCCGTAGACGAACACCACCACCCAATGCAGCACCACCCGCAGGCGCGCACCGACCGCCTTGTCGACCGCCTGCATCGTCGCTGGCTCGACCTGCTGACGCACGCGGGCAAGCACCGCGACCTCGACGAACAGCGTGCCGATGAAAAAGATCGCGGCCAGCAAATGCGTGACATGCAACAGGGAATAGCTCATCTCGGCTCCTTCGTGCGTGGGGCGGCCAGCCTAGCAGAGCGGACGGCCCATCCGAACAGCCAGCCTAGCGGTTCTGTGCCGTCAGCCGGGACCCGTCACGCTGTACCTGCTGGCCGGCCACCAGGTCATTGCGCGAGGTGCGCAGCCGCGACCTGCTGCCATCTTCCGTCTCGATCACGTACAGCGTCTGCTCGAGCCCGGCCGCCTCCTGCACGCCCTGCCCGGCCAGGTAGCCCAGCCCGCCGCCGACCAGCGCACCGATGGGGCCGCCAGCGGCCGCGCCGAGCATGAACCCACTGAGCCCACCGAAACCGCCCCCGACGACGCGATCCTTATGCGCCGACACCACCTCGTCGGCACCCGCCAGCGAGCTGGCCAGCAGAGTTGCACAGGTAACCAAAGCGACTAGATTCTTCATGCGATGCTCCATTGTGTGTTGTGTCGTTTCCCTGACTACAGTCATGAAGCGTGCCGCTTTTAAACCCCTTATATTTCAAACGCTTAATAAGTTGATTGTCTTTTATACCTCGATCATTCAGGTAATATAAACCCGTTACCAAGTGATTTTTACCCGGTTACATGGATGCGAATTCACGACCCTGGAGGCTCGCCGATGATCCGCTGCAAACGCGCCTACGACCCCGCCGCGCCGGCTGACGGCTACCGTGTGCTGGTCGACCGGCTCTGGCCGCGCAACCGTCGCCGGGACGACCTGGCGCTGGACGACTGGCGCAAGGCACTGGCGCCCTCGGATGCACTACGCCGCGCCTTCAAGCGCGGCGAGCTGGGCTTCGAGGCGTTTCGGGAGGCGTACCGGGGAGAGCTGGCCAGCCACCCGGAACACTGGTGGCCGCTGCTGGACATCGCCGCCAGCGGTGCGCTGACGCTGGTCTACGCGGCGCGCGACGAACGGTGCAACAACGCGCAGGTGCTGGCCGAATGGCTGGAGGAAGAGCTCGAGCGACGCCGCGAACCCAGCTCGCCGACCTGTTATGCCGGCGAGCGGATGGCCTGAGGGTCAGTGCTTGCGGTTGACGGTCAGGGCCGCACGGATTACGTCCGCGCCGATCTCGTCTTCGTAGCGCTTCCAGACCGGCATCATCTTCTCGCGCCAGGCCTGGCGCTGTTCTGGCGTCAGGCTGATGATCTTGCTGCTGCCGCTGGCCTGGATCCGCTCGCGGTCGCGCTGGTTGAGCGCTGCGGCCTCCTTGTTCACCGCCTGGGTGACTTCCAGCACGATACCTTCCAGTTCCGAGCGCACGGCGAACGGCATGCTCATCCAGAACTTGGAGCTGGTCACCAGCATGTAGTCGAGCACACCATGGTTGCTCTCGGTGATGTACGGCTGGACCTTGTGCATGTTCTGGCTGGCGATGTTCGACCAGGGGTTCTCGGCGCCCTGGACCACACCGCTCTGCAGCGACTTGTAGACATCGGCGAACGGCAGAACCACCGGCTTGGCGCCCACCGCCTGGAACTGCGCCTCGAGCACCGACGAGGGCTGGATACGGAACGCCAGGCCGGCGGCGTCGTCAGGCGTGCGCAGCGGCTGGGTGGCTGACAGCTGCTTGAGCCCGTTGTCCCAGTAGGCCAGCCCGTAGATGCCGGAGTCGGCCATCGAGCGCAGCAGCTCGCGGCTCATCTCGCGCTTCTGGAAACGCTGGACCGCGGCCTGGTCATCAAACAGGAACGGCAGGTCGAACACCTGCAGCTTCTTGGTGTACTTACCGAACTTCGACAGCGACGGCGCGAGCATCTGCACCTTGCCGTCAAGCAGCGCCTGCATCTCGTCGGCGTCGCCGACCAGCGTCGAGTTCGGGTAGACCTCGACCTTTACCTTGCCCGCCAGGCGCTCGTGCACCAGCTTCTGGAACAGCAGCGCGCCCTTGCCCTTGGGCGTATCGTCGGCCACCACGTGGGCGAACCTGATGACGAACGGCTCGGCTTCGGCGGCCATGAGCGGCGCACTCGCCCCACAGAGAATGGCGACCAACGCGACTACACAAGACTTGAACATCTGAACCCCCAACGGGAATAGCACGAATCCGCGCCTCGTGAGCACGGTTCGATGAAGTGGACTGATTGCGAGACGATTCGACTCGCGCGCGGACGCGGCGAATCCGTATCGAACATGAACGCCAGGCTCTTCTCGGCGGGACGCCGGTGGCTGGTCTTATGGCTATGCGGATCGTGCGCAACCGATGCCAGAGCGGCATTGCACGAAACGAGAAGTTTTGGTCATCGGCGTAGCCGACACAAGCCGGGATTGTCCAACCAGCTCTCAAATCCGGAGATTGCGCCCATCGGAACCGGCGAACTTCCGACGCGGCGGCGCTTCTACAGGCAAAGCAACCGACAGGCATCGCCATGACCGCACGCCAGCCCGACACTCCGACCACCACGATCGACTGCCTGATCGTCGGTGGCGGCCCCGGCGGCCTTACCGCCGCGCTCTACCTTGCCCGTTTTCGCCGCAGCTGTCTGATAGTCGACGCCGGCTCCAGCCGCGCGTCCTGGATTCCGCGCTCGCACAACTACCCGGGCTTCCCGCCGGGCATCAACGGCAACGACCTGCTGGTGCGCCTGCGCGAGCAGGCCAGCGGCTACGGGGCGCGGCTCGAGCACGGCCGGGTCGAGCACATCGAGCCCCATGCCGACGGCTTCAGCGTGCGCTACGACGACAAACGCTGCGTGACCCGGCGGATCATCCTCGCCACCGGCATCGAGGACACCCTGCCGGAGATGCCCGACGTGGAGCAGGCGATCGGTGAGGGCAAGGTGCGGCTGTGCGCGATCTGCGACGGCTACGAAGTGGACGGCGACAACGTCGCGGTTTACGGCGAGGCGGAAAACGCCATCAGCCACGCGGTGTTCCTGCGCACCTTCACCGAGCAGGTAACGGTGGTGGTGCACGGCGAGCCGAATGCCTGCGACCAGGCCGTCGCCCTCGCCGAGCACTACGGCATCCGCCTGATCAGCGACCGCGTAGAGTCCCTGCACCCCTGCCAGACCGGTATCGAACTGCTGACCTGCGGCGGCGAGCGGCACCACTTCGACGTCATCTATCCCAGCCTTGGCGCCCGCTTTCGCTCCGAGCTCGCGCTGCAACTGGGCATCGAATGCGACGAGTGCGGCGGCATTCGCGTCGACGACCACCTGCAGACCTCCCTGCGCGGCCTCTATGCCATCGGCGACGTGACCATGGGCCTGAAGCAGATGAGCGTGGCCATCGGCCAGGCGGCGCAGGCGGCGACCGCCGTGCACAACAGCCTGGAAGCCAACCCCTGGGGTGGCTCGCGGCCGCCGAAGACGGGCTGAGGCAAGCGTCCAGATTGCCGGTGCCGACGGCTGCGCCACCGCCGCCGCGTCGATGACGGCGCGCAGCATCCACCGGCGGCGGAGGGTCTAGGCTACAAAGCACGCCCGTTCGTTGTGGAGCACCTGCATGTCACTCAGCGTCTTCGACCTGTTCAAGATCGGTATTGGCCCGTCCAGTTCGCACACGGTCGGCCCGATGCGCGCCGCATTGCGCTTTGCCGAGGGGCTCCGGCGCGATGAGCTGCTCGCCGCAACCGAGCACCTGAAGGTCGAGCTGTACGGCTCGCTCGGCGCCACTGGCAAGGGCCATGGCAGCGACAAGGCCGTGCTGCTGGGGCTTGAAGGCGAGCGTCCCGAAACGGTGGACACCGCCAGCGTGGTGCCGCGCATCGCGGCGATGCGCGAGTCGCGCGAATTGCGTCTACTGGGTGAAAAGACCCTGCGCTTCGATCCCGGCAGCGACCTGGCCTTCATCCGCAAGCCGCTGGCATTCCACCCCAACGGCATGATCTTCCGCGCCTTCGATGCGGCCGGGCTGCAGTTGCGCAGTCGCGAGTACTACTCGGTCGGCGGCGGCTTCGTGGTCGACGAGCAAGCTGCGGGCGACGACCGCATCGTCGAGGACCAGACTGTCCTGCCCTATCCCTTCCACAGCGCCGACGAGCTGCTCGCGTTGTGCGACGAACATGGCTTATCCATCAGCCAACTAATGCTGGCCAACGAGGCCGCCTGGCGCCCGGAAGCCGAAACACGGGCGGGGCTACTGAAGATCTGGCACGTGATGCAGGCTTGCGTAAAGGCCGGCTGCAATACCGAAGGGGTGATGCCTGGTGGGTTAAAGGTTCAGCGCCGCGCCGCCGGCCTCTACCGTCAGCTCAGCGAGCACCCCGAAGCCAACCTGCGTGACGCGCTCAGCGTACTCGACTGGGTCGACCTCTACGCGTTGGCCGTCAACGAGGAAAACGCCGCGGGCGGCCGTGTGGTGACGGCGCCCACCAACGGTGCGGCCGGGATAGTGCCTGCCCTGCTGCACTACTACATGCGCTTCATCCGCGGCGCCAATGAAGACGGCGTCGTGCGTTTTCTCCTGACGGCGGCGGCCATCGGCATCCTCTACAAGGAAAACGCCTCGATTTCCGGCGCCGAGGTCGGCTGTCAGGGCGAAGTGGGCGTGGCCTGTTCAATGGCGGCTGGCGCTCTCTGCGAAGTGCTCGGGGGCACACCGCAACAAGTCGAAAACGCTGCTGAAATCGGCATGGAGCACAACCTCGGACTCACCTGCGACCCGGTTGGCGGGTTGGTTCAGGTGCCGTGCATCGAGCGCAATGCCATGGGCTCGGTCAAGGCGATCAACGCGGCACGCATGGCGCTGCGCGGTAACGGCAAGCACTTCATCTCCCTGGACAAGGTGATCCGCACCATGCGCCAGACCGGCGCCGATATGAAGAGTAAATACAAGGAAACCGCCCGCGGCGGGCTGGCGGTAAACATCATCGAGTGCTGACTCCATTGGCGGCTCATCGCTGACCGTTTCATCGGCAGTAATCCGCACCGTGAAGCTTTATCATCCGTTCAGCAGTGCCTGGGGTGGCAAAGGAATCCACCCGAGGTCTCGCTGTCTTCCCTACATGCGTCGCGCGCCCCGGAAACAACCGGAAATAATGCCGAGGATTTGATGACCACCAGCCATGAGGCGGCCACGCCGAAGAATAGCCAGCTCACCCGCAGCACCCTGAAGTTCCCGGTAGTCGGGATCGGGGCCTCGGCAGGCGGCCTCACGGCGTTGCTGACCCTGTTCGAACACATGCCCAGCGACTGCGGCATGGCGTTCGTGGTGATCATGCACCTCTCGCCCAAACACGAAAGCAATGTCGACAAGATCCTGCAAAATGTCACCCGGATGCCGGTGTTGCAGGTCACCCAGCCGGTGCCCATCGAGCTTAACCACATCTACGTGATTCCACCGGCCATGGACCTGTCGATGAACGACGGCTATTTGCGCTTGGCGAAGCCTGAGCGCGAGCGCGGTGCCCAGGTGGCCATCGACCTGTTCTTTCGCGCCCTGGCCGATGTGCATCACACCCACTCCATGGGCATTGTGTTGTCCGGCACCGGCGCGGACGGCTCGGTCGGGCTGGCCCGCATCAAGGAGCAAGGCGGCGTCACCCTGGCACAGACACCGGAAGATGCCGAATACGATTCGATGCCACGCAACGCCATCGAAACCGGGATGGTGGATATCGTGCTGCCGGTTGCCGACATGCCTCAGCGGCTGGTCGAACTGCGCCGCAACCAGGAAGTGCTGCTGAACCGGCAGGACCCGATCGCGTCGCCGGGCGACACCGAACAGGCCAACGAGGACCAGGGCGAACTGGAATCCGCCCAGGCCCACGCACAATCCAAACCGAATGAATTGGCCCTGCGGGAAATTCTCGCGGCACTCCGTGCCCGCACCGGACACGACTTCCGCCATTACAAACAGGCCACGGTGCTGCGCCGCATCGAGCGTCGCATGCAGGTCAATGCCGTGCGCGACATGCCCAGCTACGCCAAGCATCTGCAAAGCCACCCGGAAGAAACGCCGGCCCTGCTGGCCGACATGCTGATCGGCGTAACCAACTTCTTCCGCGACCGCGAGGCGTTCGAAGCGCTGGAGCGCGACATCATTCCTTCGTTGTTCGAGCGCAAACAGCACAGTGAAGACAAATCGATTCGCGTCTGGGCGGCCGCCTGCTCGACCGGCGAAGAGGCGTACTCCCTGGCCATGCTGTTGAACGATCAGGCAGAAGTCAGCAATGCCAAGGGTGAAATCCACTCCCAGGTGTTCGCCACCGACATCGATGATCGGGCGTTGGAAACCGCTCGCGCCGGTGTCTATCCGGAAGCCATCGTGACCGACGTGCCACCCACTCGGCTACGACAGTACTTCATCAAGGAGCAGGATCATTACCGCATGCAGAAGGAGCTGCGCGAGCGGATCCTGTTTGCCCGCCACAACATCCTGCGCGACCCGCCGTTTTCCAGGCTCGATCTGATCTCCTGCCGCAACCTGATGATCTACTTGGACAGGGACATCCAGCTGGAAGTGCTGCGCATGTTTCACTTCGCCCTCAATCCGGGCGGCTACCTGTTCCTTGGCAGCTCCGAGACCGCCGATGCCTGCAGTCAGCTGTTCACGCCGGTGGATAAGAAGAACCGTATCTATCGCGCCAAGGAGGTGTCATCCGCGCTGCGTCGCGCGCCCACCGGCCCGTACCATGGCTTTACGCTGAGCGCACCGAGTCGCCCGCCCTTCAGTGAACCCTCAAAACGCCACCGCAAGTTTTCCTACGCCGATGTCCACCAGCGTGCACTCGAGCAGTACGCCCCGCCCAGCGTCATCGTCAACCAAGAAGCGGATATCGTGCACATGTCCGACCGGGCCGGGAATTTCCTGCGCTACGTCGGCGGCGAGCCCTCACTGAACCTGACGACGCTGATACACCCGCAACTGCGGCTAGAGCTGCG
Organism: Pseudomonas sp.; assembly: GCA_032064305.1. Taxonomy (GTDB): domain Bacteria; phylum Pseudomonadota; class Gammaproteobacteria; order Pseudomonadales; family Pseudomonadaceae; genus Stutzerimonas. Next base: position 72,696 of record DAMBNU010000018.1, read on the forward strand.
CACCGCGCTGTATCAGGCGGCTCACACCGGCAAGAGCGTCGAGGCGCGACGGGTTCGGCTGGAGCGCGACGACCGCAGCTTCTACGTGAACATGGTGGTCCGCCCGTTTCGCGACAGCGAGGCCGGCAGCGACTACATGCTGGTGATCTTCGATGAGGTTGAAGCCTGCATGGACAGCAGTGCTCAGGAGCATTCCGACACCAAGGACAGCGTGCTGACCCAGCTCGAAGCCGAGTTGCAGCAGACCAAAGAGCAGCTGCAGATCACCATGGAGCACTCGGAAACCTCGACTGAAGAGTTGCGTGCGTCCAACGAAGAACTACAGGCCATCAACGAGGAACTGCGCTCAGCCACCGAGGAACTGGAGACCAGCAAGGAAGAGCTGCAGTCGATCAACGAAGAGCTGACCACGGTCAACTCCGAGCTCAAGGCCAAGGTCGACGAAACCAGCAAGATCAACGATGACCTGCAGAATTTGATCTCTTCAACCGACATCGCCACGGTGTTCGTCGACCGCAAGCTGCGCATCAAGTGGTTCACGCCCCGCGCACGCGAAATTTTCAACGTGATCGGCAACGATGCCGGCCGCTCACTTTCGGACATCACCCATCGTCTCGACTACCACGGACTGCACGCGGACGCTGCGAAAGCCTTCGACGAGTTGCACCTGGTCGAGCGGGAAGTCAGGTCCAAGGACGACAACCGCTGGTTCCTCGCGCGTTTCGTGCCCTACCGCACGCTGGACGACCGCATCCAAGGCGCCGTGCTGACCTTCATCGACATCACCGACCGACGCCGTGCCGAAGAAAGCCTGCGTGCCGGTGAAGCCCATATGCGGCTGCTGGCGCAGAGTACCAAGGGCTACGCCATCATCACGCTGGACTGCGACGGCCTCATCACCACATGGAACCGTGGTGCGGAAAAGATATTCGGCTACGGCGAGCAGGAAGTGATCGGCCATACCGTCGACATTCTTTACACCGAAGAAGACCGCAACAAGGGTGTACCCAGCGCCGAACGCCAGCGTGCCCTTGACCAAGGCCAATCCGCCGATGAGCGCTGGCATGTGCGTCAGGATGGCAGTCGGTGCTTTTTCAGCGGCCTGGTCAATCCGCTGGTGGATAACGACGGCAAGGTCATCGGCTTTGCCAAGATCGCCCGCGACCTCACCGAGGAGCGCGAGCAGGAGGCCCACCAGCGCAACGAGCTGGAAAACATCCAGGCTGTCAACATGCAGAAGGATCAGTTTTTCGCCGTGCTGTCGCACGAGCTCAAGCACCCGCTGAACCTGATCCAGCTCAACACCGACCTGATCGCGCGCTCCCAGGCCGCGAAAAACTTCCCAAGCTTGCGCAAGGCAACCCAGTCGATCCAGAACGCGGTTCGCAGCCAGTCACGGATCATCGATGACCTGATGGACGTGTCCCGTATCCGTACCGGCAAGCTCAAGCTGCAATTCTCGACCTTGAATTACCAAGAAGTCCTGCGCGGCATCGAAGCGGTGTTCGCCCCGCTGGCGCAAGCCGAGAACGTCACCTTCGAGGCGTTCAAACCGGAGCAGCCGATCTATGTTCTTGCCGACCCGACACGGCTCGATCAGATCATCTTGAACCTGTTGAACAACGCCTGGAAATTCACCAAGGGTGGCGAGCGCATCTGCATGCAACTCGAGCGCGACGGTGAGCAGGCGCGACTGGACGTCATCGATACCGGCGAAGGCATATCGGCAGATTTCCTACCCAAGGTCTTCGACATGTTCGGCCAGGCGGAAATGCAGCATTCCCAGCGGTCCAAGCATGGCCTCGGGATCGGCCTGGCGCTGGTCAAGCAACTGGTGGAAGCCCATGGCGGCCGCATCGAAGCCTATTCGGAAGGCCTCGGCCGCGGCGCCAAGTTCAGCGTCTGGTTACCTATCCACCTGCAAACTGAACTGGAGCTCAGCGAGCTGGCCGGCGCCGGGGAAATCGGTGGCCTCGCGGGGATCAGCATTCTGCTGGTGGATGACTCGCCGGACATTCTCGAGACGATGTGCGAGCTGCTGCAAAGCGAAGGCGCTGAGGTCACCACCGCCGACGGCGGCGCCAAGGGTATCGAACTTGCCGAGCAGCACACCTTCGACGTCATCGTCTCCGATATAGGCATGCCGGAGATCGACGGCCACAAGATGATGACGGCGATCCGCGAAGGCAGCACCAACGCGCAAACCCCCAGCATCGCCCTGACCGGCTACGGCACCCTGCGCGACGTGGAGAAAGCCAAGGCCGCCGGCTTTACCCTGCACCTGCGCAAACCGATCGACCTGCAGGCGCTTATCGACGCCGTGACCCAGGCGGTGCACTAAGCCCGCAGGAGGCCTGCTTTGCGGCCCGACCTTCGGGGCGAAGCTTTTCGGACACCGAGCCGGCGCCCTTCGCCGCGGGGCGCGCCTCCCACAAGAAACAGCACCCAGCGCACGCCCCGCTTTCGTAGGAGCCCCCGACCTCGGGGCGAAGCTTTCGGACACCGAGCCAACACCCTTCGCCGCGAGAACGCGCCTCCCACAGAAAACAGCACCCAGCGCGCGACCCGCTTTGTGGGAGCCCCAATCTCGGGGCGAACCGAGCCGACGCCGCTCGCCGTGAGGCGCGCCTGCCACAGAAAAAGGCGCCCTGCTCCAGGAGATGTAGACTCAGCCGTCCTTGCCAATTCCGTACCCCCGCAGCTTGTTGGCCACGGTGGTGTGCGAAACGCCAAGGCGCTTGCCCAGCAGCCGGCTGCTTGGATGGCGTTGATACAACTCCTGCAGCACGGCCTTTTCGAAGCGGCCGACAATGCTGTCCAGATCGCCGTCCAGCGAGAAGTCACCCAACGGTTGCGGTGAACCGTAATCCGGCAGGCGAATGTGTTCGGGTTTGATCACCCCGCCCTCGCACAGCGAAACCGCCTGGAACAGCGTGTTCTCCAGCTGTCGCACGTTGCCCGGCCAGTGGTAGCCGGCCAGGCGCTCCAGTGCCTTGGGTGACAGGCTCGGCAAGGCGCAGCCGATCTGCCGGCTGGCCTGATCGAGAAAGTGCAGCGCCAGGGGCTCCAGCCCGTCCAGGCATTCACGCAGCGGCGGAATGTGCAGTGACAGCACGTTGAGGCGGTGGTACAGGTCCTGGCGAAACTCGCCCTTGGCACAGAGTTCGGACAGGTCCAGCTGCGTCGCGCAGATGACTCGCACATCGAGATAGACCTCCTCGTCACTGCCCACGCGGCGGAAGCAGCCGTCCTGCAGGAAGCGCACGAGCTTGGCCTGCAAGCGCGTGCTCATCTCGCCAACGCCATCGAGGAACAGCGTGCCGCCGGTGGTCAGCTCCAGCAGGCCGAGCTTGCCCTCCGGCCGTGCGCCTTCGAACGCGCCGGGGCCGTAGCCGAACAGCTCGGTCTCGGCCATGGATTCCGGCAGGCCGGCGCAGTTGAGGGCCATGAACGGCGATTGCCCGCGCGGGCTGGACAGGTGACAGGCACGCGCCAGCAGCTCCTTGCCGGTGCCCGTCTCGCCCTCGATCAGCAACGGTGCATCCAGCGGCGCCATCCGCCGCGCCTCGCGAACCACGGCGGCCATCACTTTCGAGCTCTGGAAGATGCTGTCGAAACCGCGCAGCTCCTGTTTGCGCACGTTATAGATGCGCTCACCGACTCGGTCGGCGCGATGCAGTGTCAGTACCGCACCAGCCAGGGCTTCGCTGTCATCGTGCTCCGACTGCAGCGGTGCGATATCGGCGAGAAAGACGTCGCCCTTGATGGTCACACGCAGGCCGTTGATCCGAGCCTTGTTCGCCCGCACCAGCTCCGGCAGGTCGAAATCCTCGGCGTAGCGCGACAGGCTCATGCCCGGGACCTCATCCACGCGAACCCCGAGCAGCTGCGCCGCGGCACGGTTGGCCGCCACAATGGCACCGGCCATGTCGATGGACAGCACGGGGAACTCCAGCGCGCCGAGCAGCGCATTGAGCTCAAGCGAATGCCGCTCGCTGGGCATCAGGCCAACTTTGCGCACCTCGAACACGCCCTGCAGCGCCTCGATCTTCGGTCGCAGGGCCTGGAGCTGCAGGTTCATCAGGTTGGGGCAGTGCAGGTACACCGCATTACCGTGCTCACCGCCGACTTCACCGCGCGCCACGTTGATGCCGTAGTCGACCAGCAGTTCGAGCATGTCACGGAGGATGCCAATGCGGTTCTGGCAGTGAATCTTGATACGCATGCAAGGGTGCCTTTGGGCTTGTTGTTATGAGCGGCGCCGGCTTTTCTGCGGATCGCCGTTGATTTTCGTCAAGGTTATTTGACAGGCGCGACGTCGAGCAAGGCGATATTCGCCCAATCACGCCGTATCGTAATCATTTCGTTACAGGTAGGGGCATCTGGCCTCACCCTTAAAGCTGGCTGCGGCCTCGCCAAGGCACGGATGCCGCGGTCAGATGAGGCATCCATAACAACAAAGACTCAGGCGGCCGCCCCGCTCAGGAGGTCAGATGAAAGCCACTCAATACGTCGCCCGCGAACCGGATGCGCAAGGTCACATCCACTACCCGGACAGTGAACATGCGGTTTGGCAAACGCTGATCGAACGCCAGCTGAAACTGCTCGATGGCCGCGCTTGCCAGGAGTATCTGGACGGCATCGAACAGCTCGCTCTTCCCCATGACCGCATCCCCCAGCTGGGCGAAATCAACCGCGTGCTGGATGCGACCACCGGCTGGCAGGTCGCCAGGGTGCCGGCGCTAATTCCCTTTCAGACCTTTTTCGAGCTGCTGGCCAGCAAGCGCTTCCCGGTCGCCACCTTTATCCGCACCCCGCAAGAACTGGATTACCTGCAAGAGCCGGACATCTTCCACGAGATCTTCGGCCACTGCCCGCTGCTGACCAACCCCTGGTTTGCCGAGTTCACCCACACCTACGGCCAGCTCGGGCTCAAGGCGACCAAGGAAGAGCGCGTCTACCTGGCGCGGCTGTACTGGATGACCATCGAATTCGGCCTGGTGGAAACCTCAGCCGGACGCCGCATCTATGGCGGCGGCATTCTTTCCTCGCCAAAGGAAACGCTCTACAGCCTTTCCGATGAACCCGAGCACCAGGTCTTCGATGTGGTCGAAGCCATGCGCACGCCTTATCGCATCGACATCCTGCAGCCGGTGTATTTCGTCCTTCCCGAGCTCAAGCGGCTGTTCGATGTGGCGCATGAAGACATCATGGCCCACGTCCGCACCGCTATGCAGCTGGGCCTGCGCCAGCCGAAGTTCCCACCGAAAGCGGCGTAGGGTGGAAGACTGCGAAGCATCTTCCACGCGTTGGTTTCGGCTTCGACGGTGTCACCCGGCGGCGCGGGTCGTTCCGACCCATTGGTGGATGAGCCTCTGGCGTCATCCACCCTACGTTGCCCAGGCAATGTGCCGGACCGAACCCGACGCGTGGACAAGCCTCCGGCGTTGTCCACCCTACGCTGCTTAACTCTCATCAACCCCATCACGTAGGGTGGGCTTTAGCCCACCGATCCAATCAACCAACCGATTAGCACAAGGACCCAACCATGACCGCCCTCACCCAAGCGCATTGCGAAGCCTGCCGCGCCGACGCACCGAAGGTCTCCGATGACGAACTGGCCGAGCTGATCAAGCAGATTCCGGACTGGAACATCGAAACCCGCGACGGCCACATGGAGCTGGAGAAGGTTTTCCTGTTCAAGAACTTCCGCCATGCACTGGCCTTCACCAACGCCGTTGGCGAGATCGCCGAGGCCGAAGGTCATCATCCCGGCCTGCTCACCGAATGGGGCAAGGTCACTGTGACCTGGTGGAGCCACTCGATCAAAGGGCTGCACCGCAACGACTTCATCATGGCCGCGCGTACCGACGAGGTCGCGAAAAACGCCGAGGGACGCAAGTGAAGCAGTTCAGCGACGTCGCGCGGGTGCCTGGCGACCCGATTCTCGGTCTGCTCGACGCCTATCGCGCCGACCCGAACCCGGCCAAGCTCGACCTGGGTGTCGGCGTTTACAAGGATGCGCTGGGCCTGACACCGATCCCCAAGGCGGTGAAGCTGGCCGAGCAGCGATTGATCGACAGCGAGCAGACCAAGAGCTACATCGGCGGCCACGGCGATCCGCTGTTTGGCGAGCAGCTGCTGCAGCTGGTGCTCGGTGAGGGCTCGCCAGCGCTGGCCGAGCACCGCGCCGGCTGCACCCAGACACCGGGCGGCACCGGCGCCCTGCGGCTGGTCGGCGAGTTCATCGCCAAGTGCCTGCCGGGGCGCAGCCTCTGGCTCAGCGACCCGACCTGGCCGATCCATGAAACCCTGTTCGCCGCCGCCCGCTTGAAGGTCGAGCACTACCCCTACGTCGATGCGCAAAACCGCCTCGACGTGCCGGGCATGCTCGCCGCGCTGGAGCAGATTCCGTCGGGCGACGTGGTGCTCCTGCACGCCTGCTGCCACAACCCCACCGGTTACGACCTGAGCCAAGACGACTGGCGACAGGTGCTGGAAATCGTGCGTCGTCGCGAGCTGTTGCCGCTGTTCGACTTCGCCTACCAGGGCTTCGGCGATGGATTGGACGAAGACGCCTGGGCGGTACGGCTGTTCGTCGAAGCGCTGTCCGAGGTGCTGATCACCAGTTCCTGCTCGAAGAACTTCGGCCTGTACCGCGAGCGTACCGGTGCGTTGATCGTGGTCACCGCTGACGGCGAGTCGCTGATCGATGTGCGTAGCCAGTTTGCCTCGGTGGCGCGCAACCTCTGGTCGACACCACCCTCACACGGCGCGGCCGTGGTGGCGACGATTCTGGCCAACCCTGAGCTGCGACAGCTCTGGCAGCAGGAGGTCGCCGCCAAACGCGAGCGCATCGCCGGTTTGCGCCAGGGCCTGGTTGAGGCACTGGCACCGCATGGCTTGGCCGAGCGCTTTGCGCACATCGCCCAGCAACGCGGGATGTTCTCCTACACCGGTCTCACCGCCGAGCAGGTGCTGCGCCTTCGGCGTGACGATGCGGTGTATCTGGTGGAAAGCGGGCGGGCCAATATCGCCGGGCTGGACGCTGCGCGACTCGATCAATTGGCGGCGGCGATCGCCCGCGTCATCGCCTGAGGTTCCGCATGCGTCACGCAAGGGGCGGACGCGCAGCCGGCCCTGCGTTTTTTCGGCTGGAGACCGCCACCGACACTGCGCCGCCGCGGTTGACTGCAGGAACACCTGATCGGCCCGCCAACGGCGCCGAGCCTCTGCAGGAAGTGATCGGGCAGGGCACGCCGGAAGCGCACCCTCTCGAAGCGCGCGCTCATGCGGGGACTGCCTTGTCAGCTTTCGCGCCAGTGCAGCCATTCAAGGGCACCGCTGGGCTCGCATTTCGAGCCGGCCCTATCAAGCCAATCGCTGGCCGCCCACCGAAAGCCAAAAATGGTTACTGGGCCGTCAATCGTGCTCGCCGCCACCGAACGGTGAAACAACAGCACGGGGAACTCGGCTTAATGCATCAGGTCGTAGCATTTTGCCATCACCGCTTAAGTTTCGGACCTACTATGACGCTTGGTCATTTTTTAGCGATGGCCGTCTGGTGACGAACGGACTCCAGCCCCAGCCAGACTAGCCGCTATCTTCAGCAACAGGTTTCGAGCGAGTTCGCCCATGATTCAAAGCAACACTGACGGTAACCCTGCCCCATCGGAGTACAGCTGCCATTCGGCCAGCGAACACGGCGCCTGCCCCAGCTGCGCCAGCGGCGAGCGGCTCGGCTTTCGCTTCAGCTACGCCTACCAACCGATCGTTGACATCAGCCGCCGCGAGATTTTCGCCCACGAAGCGCTCGTGCGCGGCGTCCAGGGCGAGCCGGCGCCGAGCGTGCTGGCCCAGGTCACCGAGGAAAACCGCTTCCGCTTCGACCAGGCCTGCAGGGTCAAGGCGATCAAGACCGCATCGCGTCTGAACATGCAGAGCCGGCTGTCGATCAACTTCATGCCCAACGCCATCTACCGTCCGGAGCTGTGCATCCGCTCGACGCTGGAGGCCGCCCGCGCCCACGACTTTCCCATCGAGCGGATCATCTTCGAGACCGTCGAAGGCGAGCGGGTCAGCGATGCCAAATGGCTGACAGACGTCTTTCGCGAATACCAGCGCATCGGTTTTCTCACCGCCATCGACGACTTCGGCGCCGGATTCGCCGGGCTCAACCTGCTCGCCGACTTCCAGCCAGACCTGATCAAGCTGGACATGGACCTGATCCGCGGCATCGACCAGAGCCGTGCCCGCCAGGCCATCGTCCGCGGCACCGTGGCGATGTGCACCGAGCTGGACATCCAGGTGATCGCAGAGGGCGTGGAAACCGCCGACGAAAGCAGCGCCCTGCAGGACCTGGGCATCCACCTGCTGCAGGGCTATCTGTTCAGCAAGCCGCTATTCGAGGCCTGCAGCCAGGCCGACGCCCTTCCCTGGCCAACCGACCGGCCGTGCTGATCGCGGCTCAGCCGGCCTTCAGCAGCTTGAGCAATTCCCGTGCGGCCTCTTCCGAGGACGCCGGGTTCTGGCCTGTCACCAGCAGGCTATCGACCCGCACATAGGAGGACCAGTCCGGCCCCTTGCTGTAGGTGCCGCCAATCTCCTTGAGCTTGTCTTCCAGCAGGAAGGGCACCACCTCGGTGAGCTGCACGCCCTCCTCCTCGGTGTTGGTGAAACCGGTCACCTGCTTGCCCTTGACCAGGTATTCGCCGTCCACGCCGCGCACCTGCACCAACGCCGCCGGCGCATGGCAGACCGCCGCTACGGGCTTGCGTGCCTTGATAAAGGATTCAATCAGGGCGATGGACGTTGCATTGCCCGTCAGGTCCCACAGCGGGCCGTGACCGCCGGGATAGAACACCGTATCGAAGTCCTCCGCCGATACGTCCTCCAATTTGTGCGTGTTGGCCAGCAGCGCCTGGGACTCGGCATCGTTCTTGAAACGCTTGGTCATCTCGGTCTGGGCGTCCGGCGCATCACTTTTCGGGTCCAGTGGCGGCTGTCCGCCCTTGGGTGAGGCGAGGACGATTTCAGCGCCGGCATCCTTGAACACGTAGTAAGGGGCGGCGAATTCCTCGAGCCAGAAGCCGGTGGGTTTGCCGGTGTCGCCGAGCTGGTCGTGGGATGTGAGGACGATGAGCACTTTCATGGGGGTCTCCTGTGATCGGATGGCCCTGCGATTGGCGGGCCTTGGTTTATCTGGACCGTGGGAGGGGGGAATCGGTCAATTGTGCTGCCTGCGCACGGTGACGAACCGGGAGCGTATCTGGCTGAGATCGCGACTTCGGGCTCGATGACGGCGCCCTTTATCGAGTAGCCTGGAGCATTGGTTTCGCCCTGCTGGGCGAGTTCCTTTTGGAATGGTCGCCGTGCAAGGGCCATCCATACCGATGGCGGCCCCGACCCTTCACAGCTCTCGCGGCATCCATGCCGCTCGCCCATCTACGCAGCGACTTCATTCGGCCTGCTGAAAGGGGCGTTCGGCGCTGTCTGGTAGTTCGGTGGGCAAGGATTCGGGTTCGTGGGTTACCCCGATTGGCCGGGTGGCTGAGGCATTGGTTTCGCCCTGCTGGGCGAGTCACTTTTTCTTGCGTGGCCAAGAAAAAGTAACCAAAAAGAAGGCCACCCCTGCATCAGGACTAAGCGTCCCCGGTTTGCTACACAAAACTCCCTCCCTCCGGCGCCGCTCCGGGGGCCGGACTAGGCGTCCCCTCACGAAGGGACATCCCTGTCCCATCACTCCTCGCTCGGCATCCGTGCCTCGCGTCCCCCTGCGCAACGCCTACGCTCGGCCTCCTGAAGGGGACTCGGGACCGAGTCGTCTGGACGTTCTTGAACAGCGACTGCAACAAAGCACAATCTTCGGCAGGCTTCGTAGAGTGGAAAACTGCAAAGCATTTTCCACCGCGATCGACGTAGCGACTGGTCTCGAACGTTGCACTCAAAATCGGTGGGTAAGCTTCGCGTTACCCACCCTACAGAAGGCCTCTGCAAATGCGTCATTGC
>DAMBNU010000019.1:0-78367 GCA_032064305.1 Pseudomonas sp.
TGGCGTTCGGCTATTTTGCCAAAATCAGAAAGTCTTTTTCAGACTGTCCTTAGCGAATCCAACCCCGAGTATCCAATTCTGTCGGTCGCTAACGCTTCTTAGTCGACTGCTACGCCGCTCCTCGCTCGCGCTTGCCAACGGAAACTACGACCACAACCACGTGCTCCTCCACAACTCGATATACCAGCCGATAGCCGGAAAAGCGCAGTTCTAAATTTGAAGTGCCCCGCCATGTCGGGCAAAGCGTCAGCCTGCACCCGAGGCGCTTCCAGCCGCTCTCTAGGCTTCTTCTTGACCTCGCGCACCGTATGGCCAAGTTTCTCCCATTCCCTAGCATGGTGCCGCCGCCGTATCGTGCTTTAGCGCTTGAGCCCCATTGACAGCCCCAAAAAAACCTACTGTGCTTGACGAAGCCATGCTGTGCCCATAGGTACCGAGAATGTTAATTGACGAATGCGTTTCCACCCTTCCGATAAGCCGCCTAATCGATGATTTGAAGGTATCTAGAGATGCACTAAATGCACTACTAAGGGCTGCTGGGGTAACCCTCTTATTTCATCGTCCAAAAAATATCGATGTGTGGGTGTCAGCGCACGCTTTGGTGCTCGATAAAGCTGAACTCAAAGCATATCAAAGCCCATTCAGAGAAAAAGAGGGAACAACTTTCAGCGATGATCATAATCACTGTAAAAAAGTAAAAACAGAGATAAAACTCTTTCCAGTCGAGATTCCCGAATGGGAAGAGATTACAAAGACCGGACAGATTTTAAAGCGCAGCTTTAAAAAAGCCTTCGTTTTCAACCCCAGCGGATCGATCGTAGAAACTTTAGCCGCTGAGCAATTTAAAAACAGCATCAGCCCGTTGCGAGCTTTTGTTTCAACCGCAGACTTTTTTGTCGCAACAGCAACGACGGACCTTTCCCCAGAGGAAATAGCGGTATCTGAACGACAGATACTAATCCGACGAAATGACGCGCTAGATATCATCGAACAAATAGAAAAATCTGAAAAGATTAAAATAGAAAAACCTGAACAGATGCAAAAAGAAGAATGGATGTCACAAGACCTATACATTCTCAACAAGGCATCTAGTGAGCTAATCGCCGGGCAAACCATAACACCCGAGAACAAGGAGTTTGTAACCAAAAACATGGTGACTTGGCTGAAAAAAGAGTTTTCTAATACCGGAATTGATTTACTGCGTCAGGCAGCGCTTTCTGTGCTCCCACCCGAGCTTTACGACATGACCCCTGAACATGCTGTGCCGACGGATATCGTTGAGAAATACCCAGCGCATGCATCACCCTCATTAATCATGATCAACGAGGCCGCTATCCATTTTTGGAATCTTAGAAATGACAGCACTCAGAAACATTATGCTAAAAAAAATGAGGTCATTGAATATCTTACAAATAAATATCAAATGACAAAGCGGCTAGCGACTGCCGTTTTCACAATCATAAGGTTACCAGCTTTGAACATCACGCGCACGAACGATCTAGCCGTTTGATCTTTTGCGCCCTCTCCTAGTCGAGCTCAGCTTTGGGCTGTTGCCTTTAAAAAACGAGCGACCCACCGATGGAGACAAACGCACCCAATAATCGATCTTGGTAAGGTAAGCGGCAACCTTGTTTTTCAAAACCTCTATTCTGTCTTTCTGATCATATTTAATCATGCCAATCCCCACGTCCCTGTAACGCTGTTTATTCGAGTTGCAGTTATAGAACCGCCCCCGCTCTTCGGTTACGCTGTTTTGCCAATGCTCGCCAATCATCCGTGCCAAACCACCATCCTGACGATGCTCCGAACCGCTGTAAAAAAGCAGTAGATGGAAATGAAAGCCTTTCAGATGACCGTATTCGAGCTTACAAGCGAAACCTAGAAGACCACTGACAGGTTTTCCCTTATGAAGGTTTTTCTGCATTTTTGACCAATGTCGTTTAACTACTGATAGGTCGGAACCAAAATCAAGCCGACCACTTAGATAACCACTCTCATATGACAAGTCAATACGTAAAACCAACATCCTTGCATACTTTTGAAACAAATCATCAATGTAGCGCTCAAGCCCTTTAGTTCGTTTTAGGGAAGCTCTTTTGAAACGCTTCAATATTGACTTAAAGTCTGCACTTGAGAGCTCGCATCGAAGTTCTGACACGAGGTCGTTAGCAGCCAGGACAAAAGATTCCGCTACTTTCCCTCGCATGGCGTCAACTGGCCAAAATTCGCAGAACGAGGAGAGCTTATCAACGTGCTTAAAATAAACTTCCACATATGGATTCATCTCATGATAGGGTAATGTATGCGTTATCGTAACAACCCCCCTCCTCAGCAATGTGTATAGCGACCGTCCAAGCTTCCGACAGATAACCGCTCCCTCTTTGAGGGAATCAAAAAAGAACAGCGGCTCTTCGCTACTTCCAATCATTTGCATTAGCCGCTCTATGTTTCTTACCTCTAATATCAAGCTCTCCTCTAGATGGAAGCATTCAGACCCCTTATGCTCTTCAATTATTAGCTTTTCAAGCTCTACACTAGCTAACCAGTCAGTCCCATAGAGCATAATCATTATCCTTGATCAAACACGCAATATGGCTCTTAGCGGCCATATTGCTTGTGTCATAACAACATTGTCCAAACCACAAGCTTTGATTGAAGCAGTGACCCCATGCATTTACATGCATGGGGTAGCCATGCTAAGCATGTAAGAGCAATCCAATGTTACTTAATGATTACCCTGTAGATACATGCAACCAATTAGAATGTAATCCTTAATTCCATCTGCTCGATACATGCTTAAATTGTATAGCCAGGCAGACACTGAGTGAAATGTAGTGCTGGGTGGCCGGCTGCTTGATTACCATTGTCGTGGTAGAAGTTAGTAACCTGTAATTGCGACGGGTTTGGTGTAAGGAAAGGCATCCATGGACAAGTATCTACGTATAGAGATTTGTCGCCAGCAAACGTGGCAGCTGCTATCTTTCCTTTACTCGCCAACCGGATAAGCACGGAGTCCAACGCGTCCTTATGCCTAAACCTGTTAGGGCCGTACTGCCTGATCAAATTTCTTTTTACAAATCTTTGACCACTCGCTTGTGTTCTGACCAGCCAGTTCAGCATGACTTCTTCATCAACTAGATCCTTGTGGTCTTGACTGAAAAGCCGGATAAATTCCTCCGAGTAGAATCCGGCAATTTCCTCGGCTGTGTTCAGGGTGGTAACAGATACATCTCCTTCGAATCCTTCAAAGCGATGTAACAGCACCGCTAGGCGAGCAATGACGTCAGCCAGTTTCGATGCATGGTCCCCCAGGCCATGGAATCTCCCGCCAGCGCATATCTGCGCCTCAATTTTGTTAGATGTCTGTATCCATTGCTGTACCGCTTCAGGAGTAAAGGCAACCAAACTGCGCTTTCTGTCGCCCGCCTTGTACACACGAAGGTTCTCCTCGAGCAATGATCCCAGCCTTAAATTAAATGTCTCTTTCTTGATCCATGAATTAGTTCCTGCACCAACGTATCTAGTGCCTTGAGTAGAGTGCGGGTGGCATATCAAAAATCTCGCCCATAGCCCCGAACCTCTAGCCTGCTCGCCCCGCTGCTTCATATGTGCAGAAAAAGCGCTTTCCTGAACCATCAGAGACACGGTAAGCCTTGCGTCATTAAGCTGAAAACTGTCTACAGTTTTCCTATCGATGGTTATTGAATCGCCGCTCCAGATAGCGTTTTGTTTTGAAAATTCATTGAAAGCACGTCCTTCCAGTATCCCACCTCCCTCGCTTGATATAAGTCCAGCAGTTGGGAGATCCTTGTGCATCCCATGAAACAACGCTTCAGGGGTGACATCCTCATAGAGGATTTTGAACCTCTTTGGCTTAGCTGGACGCTCTCGTTCAATAGATAACAATGCTGCCTCTTCAGCTTTGGTTTGCAAACCTTTGGAGCTCTTTTTTTTAATCTCTTTTACGATTGAGTGCCGCCGTGCTGACCAAGCATCATTCTTGGCCTTCCAGTCACATATTTCCTCATCATGCTTTGGTTCCTGCTCGAACTGAAAATCCCTGAAAGGCTGCAAAAAAGCGTTTTCAACCGTTGATTTCCTTTCGCCCGAGTTTGCAATCGCAAGCAGCATAAGAGAGCACGGCGTTACTTGCCCGTTTGGCTTCTGGACGTCAACTAACCCCTGAAGTGCAGTAGAAATTGCAGTCAGTACCGCGTTGAGAATGATCGCACGGGGGGCTTGTATATTAACTACCGCCTCGTTAACCGCATCACTTATCAAGGGGAGCGCCGCGAGAGATGGTTCGTTTCCCAACTTAAAATTTCGCATCCAAAACTGGTCATGGCTCTGGTCAAACATTTTTACTCCCTCTCCCAAGATGGACGTCGCCGTACTTTTCTGGATATTTTCCACCATTGATTTGACTGTACTGTCTAGAAATATTTATGCACTCTTCAAGCCATAAACTAATTTCTGCCTCTATCCAGCGCACGGTGCCGCTTCCCAACTTAACTTGTTTAGGAAAACTCGCATCGTAGCGAGGCGACTTTGAGTCAAGCTTGTTATATATAGTTGATCTACACAGACCAGTTCGCTTTGTAACCTCCTTCAATCGCAGCATTGTTATGGGCATCGCTTCTTGGCTGCTCATAGTTAAACTTCCTCCGCACTAGATGCGGAGAAAAACATATAACTCTGACATTGAAATGGCAATGACGACATGGTAACGGAAAGGCCGTTACGGCCGTTACGGCTTGCCTCTTGACAGCGGCGTCGCGATAAGCTCGACTCACTTGGATCCGGCGTTCTGAGGCTGGCTGCCATTGCTATTGCTGCTATCGATAGCGGAAATAGCAATGACCACCCTAAGGGCGCAGCGAATTTGCTTTCTTCAATAGGGACATAAAGCGAACCAGCCGCAGCCCGTCCAAACACGTTAGTCGGCTGGATAGAGGTTCGCTGCTAACCCTTGTTCACGTTTGAGGTAGGGGTTGGCTGGGCCTAGTATTAGCGAACTCCAAACTTGCGATCCGCTGTCTTCGAATCGAGACGTGTATCTAACTCCAATGCTCCCCACCTACCTAGTCATCTACGTAGGCAGCCGGCGGTAAACGGAGCTCTTTTTACGTGGTCGTTGCCAACGATCCTGGCCCTTCTATGCATAACCGGGTAACTCGGCTCAGCTTGATCGGCCAGAATAACCGGGGCTAGCCGGGCTCATAAAACACAAGTAAGATTTACCGTTAAGTTATGCATCCCCCTCAATAGATAGGCTCTTTCATGTCCAAACTTGCAGAATTCAAAGCCCTTGAGGCTCAACTCGCAGCCCAACTCAAACAGCTTGATGCTCTTAAAAACGATGGTGGACTGAAGCGCGAAATTGAATTCGAAGAAAAGCTTCGCGACCTTATGGCCGAGTACGGAATAGGCCTGCGGAGCATCATCGATATTTTAGAACCGAAAGAAAGCCCGGAAAGCGCTACTCCAGCTGCGCGTGGCCCGCGCCGCCAGCGCCAGGTCAAGGTGTATAAAAACCCAGAAACCGGAGAGACGGTCGAGACAAAAGGCGGCAACCATAAGGTACTGAAGGCCTGGAAAGAGCAGTACGGAGCTGAGCAGGTGGAGGGGTGGCTGCAATAAAGCAGCGGCTCGATTAGCTAAAGCCAGGCAATGCCTGGCTTTCTTTTTGCGGACCTTTCTACCCAGCAACGCTGTCCCGCTGCTTTCGGTATAAGCCGTCATATCGGCACTGGGACGCAGGTTCGTGCCAAGTGTGCGGGACCCAGCGCGATCTGAAATACATTTCGCCTAGATCATCGCTCAGAGCCGAGCGTTAAGCACGATCGGCTTGCTGCGTGGCCCGTAATACGCACCAGCAACAAAAACCCCGCCGAAGGGTGGCTGCACACGAGGCATTCCGTTCACCCTTTTTTTTGCAAATGCCATCCCGCAATCCTGCTTACTATCCGAGTTAGCTTCGCATCCCTAGCCTAATTTGTTCTGATCCGACTCATAAGTCAGGCTAAAGCCATTGCGCCTGTCTGAATCCACCGAACGATTGATACCAGTGTGCCGTCATGTGACGAGAATCCTGTCTCCACTCACTCAAAGGATTCTGAGCATGCACTCACGCTCCCTCCTCGCGGCTGCCGTTACTCTGGTACTCATCGGCCAGGCACAGGCTGCTGACAGCCAGGTTACTACCGAACAGATTGGCAGCTTAAATAGCATTGAAGCTAGTCAAAGTGGCACCAACCTCGGCCTTTCCATTTACCAGAGTGGTGAAGAAAACGTCGTGGATACCGAGCAGATCGGCGACGGCAATACCGCCCGCCTTTCTCAGCAGGGCGACGGTAACTATCAACGTGTCTACCAGTATGACGCTCAGGACGAGTACAGCGGGAACCATAGCGCGGTCGTCGACCAGATCGGACGAAACAATACTGCTGTAGTCCTTCAATACGACGTAGCCAACCACAGTGCTGAGGTGCTGCAGGAAGGCAACTACAACATCACTACCGTCAGCCAGTCTGAGCGGGTGAACAGTTATGCTGGACAGCAAAGCGGCACGGGCAATTACGCACTGGTAACGCAGGAAGGTGGCGCAGATGCTATGGCCGTTCAAAACGGCACGAACAACACCCTCTATCTTCACCAGCGAGCCTGGCCGTACGGCGCGAGCACAAACGTATCTCAAACCGGCTCCTCTAACTCTGCAAATATCTACCAGACAGATGGCGGGCGCCACTCGGGCGGAAGTGTCGACCTGACGCAGAATGGACTCGATAACACAGCCAACATTGTTGCAACCGGTGCGTGGAGTACCTTCGAGTTCGAGCAAACAGGCTCAGCCAACCGTCTGACTGCTGCGCAAAGCGGACGCAACACCTCTTTCTCCGGCTCGTCCATCGGTGACGGTAACCAGATCGACATCAACCAGAGTGGTGACTTCAACTCGCTTGAAGTGGCTCAGTCCGGTAACGACAACATCATCGTGGCGAACCAAGGCGGCTGGTGGGGTGAAGGCGACATCGGTGTTATCAGCCAGACCGGGTCAACCAACTCTGCATTGTTGACTCAAAACCTGACCCAGGAAGGCGCTTCCACCAGCATGGCCAATATCTTGCAAAACGGTACAGGCAATTCTGCGACTGTCGTTCAAGGTCACTGACCTCTAGTGGGGAGCTTGGCTCGAGACTCCCCTTCTGAATCGAAGCCCCAACGGGTCAACAATCTATTATTCGGCCCATATGCCTAACTCGTTGAAGCCCGACCATCCTTGGCTCCAAACAAAAGGTTTATCCCAATGTTCATTCGCACCCTTCTCTCCGCTGCAGTCGCTCTTGTCTTGTCTGGTCACGCACAAGCTGCCGACAGCTCCGCGTCGGTGGAACAGGTTGGCAACCTCAATAAAGCGGAAACCACCCAGTCGGCCGGTACCGGCAATGCATCCACCCTTGTTCAGAGTGGTGACCTCAATGTGGCTCAATCAGAGCAAGAAGGAAGCGACCTTACAGTCTCGGCCACCCAGTATGGCGCCGAAAACGTTCTGACTACTGATCAGGTGGGCTATGGCTCTGAAGCCAATCTATCCCAAGACGGCGTGGGCAACGAGGTAAGCGTCTTTCAAACGACTACGGGCGGCGGCTCGTACGCTCAAGTCGCTCAAATCGGCCATGACAACGATGTTCGCGTCGATCAGATAGGTAGCGAACAAGGACTTTACGGCAAGATTTACCAGGATGGTCAGGAGAACCTGACTGACCTGGATCAGTCGGGTGCCTTTAATAGCGTTGTGGCCGAACAGCACGGCCAAGGCAACGAGCTTCACGCTGTACAAAGCGGTGGATTTGTATCGGCGGACACCTATCAGTCCGGTACGCAGAACACTATCAGCCTGAGCCAGTACGCTGACTTCCAAGGTGCTCATACAAGCATCAGCCAGACCGGTAATGACAACGATGTCTCGGTCTCTCAATCGGGCGGCGGTCGCTACTCGGGTGGCTATATCAACCTGACGCAGGAGGGTGATCGCAATCTGGCCAAGATTAATGACAACTCAGCAATGGGTTCGATTACCTTTACCCAGTCGGGTGCTGACAACCTGCTGAATGTAGACCAGGCAGGCCGCTCCAATAGCGTTAACGGTGTCTCAACCGGTGAGCGCAACCTAGTTGATATCCAGCAGGATGGGGATGGTAGCTCGCTCGACATCGCCCAAAACGGCGCTGACAACATAATCGAAGTTGCGCAGAACGGCTCGCCTTACGGCGATGGTGGCATCATCGATCAGACCGGTACCGCTAACCATGCCTCCTTGACTCAAGGTGTCTACGGTTCAAGCTTCGGCGTAGACACAGCGACAATCACTCAGAACGGCATGAGCAATAGCGCGACCGTCACACAGCGCTAATCTGATCGTTGTAAAAAAGCCTGCTTTCTAGCAGGCTTTTCGTTTTCTGCATGGACTCAAAGCGAATGGACATAGGGAAATTCGAAGCTGACCTGCGAGACCTGATGGGCTCTCCATTTCATGACCGTCCGTTTATGTGCGACGGATCTCCGCTGGATTGCCAAGTATTCATAGTCGGTATCAACGCAGCTTCCAGCATGACGGAAGACTTCTGGGAATTCTGGCTTCCGGGTTATGGATTCGACAAGGCGGCATGGTACAGCGCATATCAAGCCACCCGCGCTAAACCGAGCCGAACGCGAACTGTCATGAAAATCGTGATGGACGAAGCCGTTGGCGCAAACAGTGATGTCAGGTTTCTAGAGACCAATATCTATTCGTTCCCTACTGCCCGAGAGAACATGCTTCGGAGCCAACAGAAGTCGACGAAGATCTTCGACTTCTTGCTTGAGACGATAAAGCCTCAAGTCATGCTGGTGCATGGTGCAAAGCCCAACAAGTACCTGAGAGAATACGGGCATAGAAACGCCAGGGTCATCGAAAGTCCGCACTTCATCTATCTCGGTCGCGAGCGTGCCCGAGAGCATGGTAGGGAGATTGCTCGATCGCTTAATCAATCGGCTTCGTTGAGTTGATCGGGCTAGATGCCACAAAGCGGGCGGCTCAAGACCGGCGAGCTTGCGACGAAGCTGGTGGTGGTATCGCCGTGTACCAGTATCAAGTCTGGGCGGAAGACGTCATAGGCATGATCGAGCCGAACTAGCAGCTGCTCGGTCAAGCCATTTTGAGTCTGTCCGCGGTTCATGACCGCCAGATCCTGCTCGACGTCGAGTTCGAATGTCTCAAGGACCAGACGCAGCATTTCTCGGTGCTGACCGGTGACGCAAATGTGCAGGTCGATTTCCAGCAACTGGCGCAGCGACCGCGCCAGCGGGGCAATTTTGATAGCCTCTGGGCGGTGCCACACCCTCATGACGCTATAAGGTATTCTACGTTCCGTTTGATGTCCTGGTACAAACGACTGCCTTTCTGCGAAAGCGGTTCAATAATCCACATGATTCAGACGTGGAAAACATGAAGAACGGTCTGTCCGCTCCTCGCTTCAACAGCACGACTGCATCAAGCAGCTACCACTCGCTTGGACCATCTAAGGCTTGAAGAACGGTCAGTTCCTCGCAGTGCGGAGCAAAGTTGAAATTGGAACCGATCCAGTACCTACGCCCGGCGAACCCTGACTGCCGTGTGGGTCGATACCGGTTGAGGAATAGGAGCCGGATCAAAGACCAGCTCACCGTCTGCCGTCACGCTGATGACTCTGCATAGCGCAGCTGCGGCCTCGGCTCGAGCCGCAGCCCTACTCTCGGGCATCATCGCGGGCGCTATGGATACATTAATTAGGCTGCCTGTCTCGCGCCGGTAGGTCAGTAACTGAGTGAACGCTGCCAGGTCGTTTTGATAGGCGATCGCCTCGACCCAAAACTCACCAAAATCCTTTTTCATACGCCGATGCTCCTTATGACGGCAGGTAACTCACATCAATCTTCCATCACGGATTAGAGGCTGCGGTGCATCGTCAGTGAGCTCGCAGGCTCCACTGCCGATCAACGTACAGTTTTACTAGCTCGACAGCAGCCTCCTGTGCCTGAGCATCGGTACTGTAGAAACCTGGTGAAATAAAGGTATCGCCAGTAACCCAGCTTTGAAGCGGGCGGATGTCTACGTTAAACGTCCACTGTTCGCGTCCGAAGGCAGAGCCGATCAAAGTCACGGTATACGCGACCCTGCGGTAGCTGCCCTCCACACTCAGCTCAATGTCTGCCATGACTCAACCACTCCAACCATCGCCTATGCCTCTAGACACGTCCGTTACTGGACCAGGCGAGATAGCCTTATGCTATCAGTAAGCGCGCTAGGCCGCGTCAATCAATCGAGCGAAATGTGCTGGGTCGCAACTTGAATCGACAAAGGGATGCGGCGGCTTGAGTGATTAACCCTTCTCTACTTGTCAACGCCGGTTGAAAGCTGACCCACCCTACCGACGTAAAACTGACCCACCCCGGCAGTGTTTGGAGTCTGTTTATGGTTGTAGCGAAGCCGTTTCTCCCGGTACCACCTGGCCCGATTTCAGCTTGTCTTTCAGTCGATAGCTTTGCCCGCTGACCTGGACGAAAAAGGGCGTGGTGCAGAAGACGATCTAGCAGCGCAGCGGTTAGCGTCGAGTCGTCAGCAAAGGTCTTTGCCTATTGGCTGAACGGCAAATTACTGGTGAGCACCACGCTGCCATGTTCGTACCTTTTGGCGATGACATTGAAGCACAGGTTGGCTTCGTCACGGCCGAGCGGTAGATAGCCGATCTCATCGATCACCAGCAATTTCGAGCGCTGAACAGCACGACTGAAGTATTGAGCCAGGCGCCCCTGATGGTGTGCTGCTACGAGCTGCAAGGACATCGGCGGCGGAGATGAACTTGGTGTAGATGCCGGCCATGATTGCTCGATGGGCCAGAGCACTGGCCAGGTGTGTTTTGCCAACGCCTGACGGCCCCAGCAGCACCACGTTTTCTTTACGCTCGATAAAGGCGAGACTGGCCAGTTCCAGGAACTGACTTTTCGGCGCGCCACTGGCGAACTTGAAGTCGTATTGTTCAACCGTCGTGACGGCCGGCAGTCCCGACAGTTGCAGCAGCGCTTGTCGCATCCGTTCGTTCCGAGCGCGATCTTCACTTAGCAGAAGCTGCTCCAAGAAGTCAGCATAGCTTGTTTCTAATTTTCCCAGACGTTGCATGCAATCGTGCATTGGCAACTTCCATCAGCCAACGGCCGATTTTGCCGCTAGCGACCTCCAAATCTAGCAGCAGGTTGACCTGATTGAGCGAGGCGGCAAATGGCACCACGAAGCTGTTTTTCAGGCAGTGGTTGAAGCGCTCGACTTTGCCCTTGGTCCGGGCCCCATAGGGCCTACACACCTTTGGCGTGAAGCCGTAACGCTCCGCCAAATTCAATAGAGCGGGGTTCCAACGGTGCTCACCAGGGCCATAGACGTCACGCTCCTGGATGATAGTTTTGGCGTTGTCGAAGAGTAATTTTCTCGGTGTGCCGCCGAAAAAGCGCAGCGCCTTTTCGATTTCGGAACACCAAGCTGCGGAGTCTTCGCGACGGGAGAAAACGACGTAGATCGCGCGGCTCCAGCCCAACGTTGCAACGAATGCCAGCAACGGATCGTGGCCACGCCGAATGATCGTGAAGTCCACCTGCATCTGTTCGCCGGGCTCGGTTTCGAAACGCACGACGGCTTCGTTTGCCTTGGATTACAAGGTCAGCAGAAAGCTGGTGAGAATGGATTAACCGCCTTCGTAACCCTGCTCGCGGATCTCCCTCAACAGCACAATGGCCGGAATCCAATGTGGTCGACCAGCTTCTACGCACTGGCGCATGTAGGCCTCGAAAGGCACAAGCTTCCCCGCGTGCTGCGCGCGCGGCCATAGACGAGGGGCTGGCGCTGAGCCTGTAACTTGAGATGGCGTCGAATGGTACTTCTCGAGCAGCCCATCTGCCGAGCGATGGACCGAATAGACAAACCCTGATGACTAAGAACACTGATTTTACGTATTGCTCCTTGGACAGCATAGGCAGCTCGCAAAAGCTGCATTTTGCCCAAGTGGGTCAGTTTTCAACCGGTAGGGTGGGTCAGTTTAGCACCGGTACTGACAGCTATGAGACACGCGCTCAGCAGAACCGCGCCGATCGGATTGAGTGGAAACACATCGTGCCGGCCTGAGTCTTCGGCCATCAGCGAAAAGTGCTGGCAGAACGGCGGTCGCAAAAACTGCATCGCAGATGATCCAGTCTTCCGAGTCATGGAAGCCGATTTGTTCAACCTTTATCCGTCAGTTGGCGAGGTCAATGGCGACCGCATCAACTACCAATACGGCATGGTGACTGGCGTAGCGCCACAGTACGGCGCCTGCACCACTCGGGTTGACTTCGAGGACGTACCGCTGTGCCGCGAAACGAGACCAAGGGTATCGTCGCCAGTTCCACGTTTTACATGTGCGACCGCTACGGGCTGTCCATGTCGCTTCAACAGCAACAGCTGCTTATGGCATGGGCCCGGCAGTATCCGGTCTCCGCTTGGGAGCAGGAATGGAACAGCCGAACCGCCAAGGTTATGGGTCACCAGAACCCGTTCATTACTGGCGATCGCTCCTGGAGTCTCGGGCACAAGCCGTTACGCGAGGGTCTTGTCAGCCCGGTTCGTGTCAGAACACCGCAGCGACATCTACTGCGGCCTCCAGCGATGGAGTGATCATCGAAAACCGGAACAGCAAAATCTATCACTTGCCTAATGGGTGCCCGAGCTACGACAAGGTCTCACTGAAGAACCAGGTACCCTTCCCTACCGAAGTAAAGGCAGTCGCTGACGGATATCGGAAGGCGGGCAATTGCAGATAGTCACCAAATGGCGAACCGTCTTTGCGGGCCATGCGCACGTTGGAGGGACGAGACAGGTACTAACGCGATGACCAGCACGAGCGTGCTATGAGAAGCTGTGCACGCTTCAAAGCCAGCCCAAGGCCACCGACGAACGAGCTCGATTAGGGTTCGATAGCTAGGCCTGGCTTTCCGGAAAGAGCCTTTCATTCGCTGCAATCTGCCTTTCTGCTATTCGCCAACGCATTTAGCTAGACCTTTAGCAGGCAGACGTCAGACGCGTCGATACTCAACGTGGATCAGCCGCGCCGATGGTTCTTATCTCTTTTACCTGCCTTGATCACCGGTGGGGTAAAAAGCGGGGTAAAAACGCAGACCATCAAAAACCATCAGCCATAAAAAAATCCAGACACCGCTAAGTGACTGGATTTCCTAGGGATTTTTGGTCGGGACGGAGTGATTCGAACACTCTACCCCTTGCACCCCATACAGGTAATAACCTGTCTGAGCAGTTCCAAGCTAATCCGAAGTGCCCCCTAACCCCTTGATCTTACTGGATTTCAGCGAGTATCTCGTCCAAACTAGCCCAAAGCGATTCGAATCAAGCCGATCTCATTTGGCAACGAATTGGCAACCAGACGATCGCAATTGGCAACCAATTGGCAACGGGGAACTCGACCTAATGGCCAAGATTACAGATCGCCAGATGACTGGCAAACCCGGGCTAAGCGACAAATGGTTGAGCGAAGTAGCTATATGGGGTCACGGCAGCCTCGTGGCTCGCATCACGCCAAGCGGTGAACGCCTCTTTTACTTTCGCTATACCAATAGTCGCGGTGAGCGAGTGACCCTTCCCTTCGGTACCTACAGCCGAGATGGGAGCGAGGGCACCATGACGCTCGCCGAAGCCGGGCAACGGGCTAAAGAGCTTGCCGGAATTCACAAGTCGGGCACCAAGGATATAAAAGAACACCTCGAGGCAGAGGAAGCCTCGCGTATTGCAGCTCGCGACGCCGAGCTTGCAAGAGCTGCCGCTGAAAAAGCTGCTATTGCAGAGGCAAACGCTCGACTGGCAGCCAGGAAAACAGTCCAAGATCTGTTTGACCGCTGGGCAAAGGTTGACCTTATCAATCGCAAAGATGGCGGGGATGAGGTTCGCCGCATGTTCAAAAAGGACGTCCTGCCATTTCTGGGAGAGTTGCCTCTGGAAGATGTGAAAAAAGGGCACATCACTGGAGTCACCGATGCATTGCTCGCCCGCGGCGTCAACCGCATGGCTAAGATGATCTTCAGTCTAATGCGTCAGATGTTTAGGTTCGCTGTGGATCGGGACATGATTGACCATGATCCAACTGCAAGCATCCGCAAAGCCAAGATCGGAGGGAAAGACACGGAGCGGGACAGAGTTCTCAATGAAGATGAAATCCGAACATTGGCCAGGCTTGCCCCCGAGGCTGGCTTGCTTCCGTCAACTGAGGCCGCTATATGGGTAGCCCTCTCGACTTGCTGTCGCATCGGAGAGCTGATGAACGCCCGTTGGAACAACATCGACCTAAAAGCAGGCAGGTGGCTCATACCTGCTGAAGATAGCAAAAATGGCAAAGCCCATACCGTGACACTCTCTAAATTTGCGACCGCGCAGTTTGAGATAGTTGAATCACTAAGCGGTGATAGCGAATGGTGTTATCCCAATAGCACAAACACGGGTCCAGTCTGCTCCAAAACGGTGACCAAGCAACTCGGCGACAGACAGCGACGCCCAGATATAGGCATTATGAGCAATCGCAGCGCAAAGGCACAGGCTCTATTACTACCAGGTGGAAAATGGACACCCCATGACCTTCGTCGTACTGGTGCAACACTGATGACAGCTCTGGGCGTATTACCAGAAGTAGCAGAGCGGTGCCTTAACCACACCGAAGAAAACAAGGTCAAGCGGACATATCAAAGACACAACTATTCAAAAGAAATGGCTCATGCCTGGGAGGTGCTTGGCGATAAAATATCAGACCTGAAACATATTAACTAGGTTAAAGCATGTCAATTTCAAATATTGAACTCTCTGAGTTCCTCATCCATGCAAAGCAACAGAATAAACACTTGTTTAGCTCCAAGTTCCCCGAAATGGATTACGACAAAATAATTGTGAAGCCCGGGGCACGAAAAATCGAAAACGAATGTATTGAAACTACACAACAGGAAATCGATTCACTGTTTCGAACACAGCAGCCATGGAAGATCTGCTTAGAGCTAATAAAAGGATCCTACGTCATAATGAAGCAGATCGAAGGATTCATAGAAAAGGACCTAAGGGTTCCAGAAGATATCATCCCATACATTGAGTACTTATTAAGGCTGGCTGGCACCCCATATTACCACCCGCTGTACCATGAGCTTGGCCAGCAAAAATTCATAGCGTCAACCGGCGGAAAGGCGCGCTCACACATTTACCACCCAGCAAAACAGGAGGCAGCAAGACTCTTTGAATCATGCAAACCTGCCAACGGCTGGATGAGCATCGCCCAAGCCATTGACGAAATAGATAAAAAATTGTACGAATTCATAAAGGCGCAGAGAATACCGCTGAAACAGGCAGCACTTCCGGAAACCCTGCGAAGATGGACGAGGAAGGATACAGAACTTAGATCAGCTCTGGAGAAAACCTTATCCACCGAGGCCCGCACGCGAATTGGAATTTTAAAATAACCGCTGATATCACAACGTTACCTTAGGTTTGGCAGCGCTTTTTCGTGGCCTGCCTTTCCTTACTGAGCCAACCTTTGGTAATTCGCCTCGACCAAAGCATCGTCCTCCACCGTCAAGAGCAATCTTGATATAGACATCTTGCTTAGTTAAATATGTCGCAGCCTTTAAAAGGCTTTCTCGCTTCTCAAGCTCACCATGGTTTATCATTCCTATCCCGCAAGACCTGTAAGCTGATTTTTTAGAGTTACAATTAAAATACACACCCTTCCCAAGCGTAACATTTTCCTGCCAAATCTCTCCAATCAACCTTCCTAACGAAACATCCTCTCTTCTTTTTGCGCCATCTAAAAATACCATAACATGATAATGATAAGACTTGGAAATACCGAACTCTAACTTCCAGCAATAACCAACCAAATCCCCCTTAGGAAATAACTTTTTTAGCTCCTTGAAAAATTCCTCTCTGTGCTCTTTCGCCTGAGCATAGCTAACATCCCCACCATTTCTTTTGGTTCTTGATTCATACCCTAGATCCACCCTAACAACAAGCAGCCTAGACCTCGAATCAAAGAGAGCATTTATATACTTAACAATGCTTCTGCGATTCTTGTTTGAGGAACGAGTATGCTGGTTGATTTCGCTCTTAAAATTGTCACTAGATACTACTTTTTTAAGATCTTCGATCATTCTGTTCAATGATTCGGCAACGCAACATACATCTTCGCTCGGGTATCCAGAAACTCCTGGATCACAGTATTTCTGCCGAAAGGCTATTGAGCACCTGAAAAAAGCTTCGACATGAGGACTGAACCTATGAAGTGGATAATGATATCTCATCCATTCTTCTCGCCATATAAATCTCAGAATATCCCGCCCTAAAGCATCGTAAACTAAATATTTATTCCAACCTTTCGTTTTTATTTTGAATACTTCCTGACCATGTGCTACCACCTCCTTTACCAAGCGTTCTAATCTTACCAGATAAGCACAGACAGTCCTTTCTGGACAGACATAGACGTAACCACCTTCAAAGTAATCGTAGCAACCATCATGAAGCCCTTCGATTACACCCTCCCTGCTCCATTCACATGCCTTGCTTGTTTTATCACTCATTCATTAACAGCCTCTTTCGTTAGCTTTACGACAGGCATTGAGTGCCTGTCGTTATCACTCAGTGCTTACGCCTACAAGTACGAATTCACATATACTCAGACTCAATAAGACGAACTCACTCATAGTAGCCAAACAACCAACTCTCAAATTGATTAATTCAAATTAATTAATAACAAATAAACCAATATTCGACATTAAGACAACCTCCTTAAGGCAAGCCATTCGACAACAAAACAGCACCACAACCCTAAAGCACAAAACTTAAATCACAGCAGATAGTTAGGCTCACAGCGAGTGCGATTTGGTCATACAGATCCATTCACCCGCTTGTTTATCCACTCATTGATACTTTCTTCTAGCCATCCAACCGCATAGGCGCCTAGCTTCGCCGGTTTTGGGAACTCAGGATCATATCGAGGGGACCTCTCGTTAATTCGGTCATAGATCGTTGATCTCGAAAGTCCCACACGTTCTTGAACCTGTTTAATTCTAAGAATCCTCATCTGCGAGTTCCTCTGATCCATGGGCGCTTCTCCTCTTCGTGTGCAAAAGCTGATGGGGCTGGACTATAGAAACCGGCCGGGGAGATGTCTTTACGTGTGCTTCGTGTAAAAAAATACTGAAAGCAAGCTCACCACCATGGGCGCTCTAGATTGGGGGTCTACAGGCGTAACCGGGACTCGTACCGCCGACTCGATCCAGCCTGCTGGAGGGCCCGCCAGCAGCGCCCAGGAACTAACTTTTGCTTGGAAAGGTACCAACTTAAAAAGCGGAGGAAGCATCTAGCTGCGGCTGGTGCACGCCGTCCAGCCCCCCGCATCCGGATAGGCTCAGTGTGGATAGCGTTGCGCATTAAAAAGATTTCAGACCTGTATTACTCATTGGCAGCCGGGCAATACATACCCGCACGCCCAATGACTATTAAAGGAGCTTAAATAATGAGTATTTGCTGTCCTTCCTGCGGTTCTCTTCGAGTCGTTGCACGTAATCAGGGCCGGAAGATCGGAGGTGCTGTTGGTGCCGTTGGCGGAACAGCCAGCGGAGCTGCCGGAGCTATGGCAGGTGCACAGAGTGGCGCACTAATCGGAGCTTTTGCTGGACCTATAGGAATCACTATCGGCAGTCTGGCCGGCGCGATTCTAGGCGGCCTGGCCGGCGGGACTGCCGGAGGACTAGCCGGGGCGAAGATGGGTGAGAAGTTCGACTCACATGTACTCGACAACTATGAGTGTCATCACTGCGGTGTTTCTTTTTCGCAAACAGAATATTGATTCCGTTTTACCCTTAGTAATTGGACGCTATTACATATGTTTCTTTAGTAAGGAAATATCATGGCTCATCTCATAGAACAAATGGTTTATACCGGCGCTACACCGTGGCACGGCTTGGGCAACAACCTGCCGCAAAAACAACCCATCGAAGTCTGGCAACGTGAAGCCGGTATGGACTGGCAAATCCTGGAAAGCCCTGTTCATTTCAAATCGGACGCTATCGGCCATCTCGGCGCAATTCATTCCTTCCCAGAGCAGAAGGTGCTCTACCGTTCCGACACCAAGGCGCCACTGTCAGTGGTCTCCAAGCGATATCACACCGTGCAGCCACGGGAGGTACTGGAGTTCTACCGAGATCTGACCGAAGTCTCCGGCTACGAGCTGGAAACCGCTGGCGTGCTCAAGGGTGGCCGCAAATTCTGGGCACTTGCACGCACCGGGCAAGGCACAGCGATCAAGGGTAACGACCAGGTCAACGGCTACCTGCTGTTGGCTACGTCGTGCGACGGCACCCTGGCCACCACCGCAACGCCGACCACTGTTCGCGTGGTGTGCAACAACACCCTGACCGTCGCCCTGGACGGCACCAGCCGAGCTATCAAGGTGCCGCACAACACTCGCTTCGATCCGAATCTGGTGAAGAAGCAGCTCGGTATCGCCGTCTCGCAATGGGACGACTTCATGTATCGCATGCGCCATCTGGCTGAGCGCAAGGTGCAGTGGCATGAGGCAATGGGCTTCTTTATGAATGTCATGTGCGAAGTCAGTCCGACCGGCCAGCTTCCTGAACAGCTGCCCAACGAGCGCGCCCTGCGCAAGGTTCAGGACCTGTACGAAGGCCGTGGCCGGGGCAGTCAGCTGGAATCGGCAAAGGGCACCGCCTGGGGTCTGCTCAATGCCGTGACCGAATACGTAGATCACGAGCGGCGTGCACGCAGCACCGAATACCGGCTGGATTCTGCCTGGTTCGGCCAAGGCGCGCAGATCAAGCAACGCGCCCTGGATGCAGCGCTGCAACTCGCCGCCTAACCCGTCACCCCACCTCCCCCGTATCGCCCGGTCAGCTTCGTGCTGACTGGGCGTTTTTATGTCTGCAGGAGAATCATGATGAAAGCCACTTCATTGAACCGCAGCCCAAGCAAACCCCGCCCGGCTCTGCGCCTGATCAGCACCAAAGAGTTGCCTCGCGAAGACTGGCTGCAGATCCGCAAGCAAGGCATCGGCAGCTCCGATGCTGCAGCTGCCGTGGGCCTCAACCCCTACAAGTCGCAGCTGGAGCTGTGGCTGGAAAAGACCGAGCGCGATACCGGACTACCGAAAACCGATCCTGATGATGAGGACAGCCCAATGTACTGGGGCAACGTCTTGGAACCGATCGTGGCCTGGCACTACAGCAAGCGCACCAAGAACAAGGTTCGACGCGTCAATGCCGTATTGCAGCACCCGGATCCGGAGCTGTCCTGGATGCTGGCCAATATAGACCGGGAGGTAATCGGTGCCGACGACGTGCAGATCCTCGAATGCAAGACCGCCGGCATAAACGGGGCACGCCTCTGGAAAGAGGGCGTGCCCGAATATGTGCAGTTGCAGGTGATGCACCAGCTCGCCGTCACCGGCAAGCAGGCTGCCGATGTCGCGGTTGTGCTCGGTGGGCAGCACTTAGAGATCCATCGCATAGAGCGGGATGAGCAGATGATTGCTCGCCTGATCGAGCTCGAACGCCGGTTCTGGCAGTACGTGGAAACCGATACACCTCCACCCGCCGACGGTACCGCTTCCGCCGAGACCGCCCTGCGCTGCCTGTTCCCAACGGATTCAGGCGAGACCGTGGATTTCAGTGGTCATGCCGGATTGTCAGCAGCCTACATCGAGCTCAAGGCTCTGCGCCAATCGATAGCCGATAAGGAAAAGCGTGAAGCCCAGCTCAAGCAGATGCTGCAGCAGGCCATGGGCGAAGCCAGTCGGGCTGAGTTCACCAATGGGTACATCAGTTGGCGCAAAGCCAAAGACAGCGTCGGCTTCGACGTGGCCCGGCTACTTCAGGAGAGACCGCACCTGAAAGCCAAATACTCGCTGGTTAAACCCGGCGCACGGCGCTTCCTGGCCGGCTGATTCCAACCTCTTTTCATCACTCCCTCCCCTTGGCCAGCCCATGCAGTTCGCGCCGCGTGGCTGGCCTTTTTTCATTTCCAGGAGAGCAACCATGCTCAAAGGTCTGGCTATCACCCCGCCTGTGCTCGGGCGTATTTCCATCGGCAAGGTCATCGAGAAAAACGGCAAGCGCCTGCCGGAAAAGGATGATCAGTTCACCATCACTTCGCAAGTACAGAGCCGCGACGGCTGGCTGGTGCATCCGCTCAATGATGAGCTGCGCCAAGGCAAAGACGACAAGCTGCGCAGCATCCCAGTACGGCTGCTATTCAACGAGCCGGAACTGAATTTCCGCGCGGATTACACGCTGTTCAACCGGCAATCGGGTCGCCCTGTTTGCGTAGGCAATGGCGAGACCTGCAAGCGGGTTACCCAGGACGGCATGCAGTCTCTGCCCTGCCCTTCACCGGACGCCTGCTCGCTGGCCAAGGGTGGTGCCTGCAAGCCCTATGGTCGATTGAACGTGGTGATTGGTGATGAAGATCCGCTGGGTAGCTTTGTATTCCGTACCACGGGCTTCAACAGCATCCGCACCCTGGCCGCTCGCTTGCATTACTTCCAGGCCATCTCTGGCAACCGCTTGGCTTGCCTGCCGCTAGAGCTGCGCCTGCGCGGCAAGTCCACTCGCCAGAGCCACGGCACACCGATCTTCTATACCGACCTGACAGTACGCAGCTGCATGGACATGACTGAGGCGCTGCGCTTGGCCGGTGAGCTCGATGAACAGCGGCAAGCGGCGGGCTTCGATCAGAACGCGCTAGACGAAGCGGCAAAGCGCGGCTTCGGCAACGGCGCCTTCGAGGACAGCGAGGAGGACGTTGGCGCCATCGTCGACGAGTTTTTCCTCGCTGAAAGCAGCAGCGATGAACACCGCTCCAGATCCACCACCCAGCCCTCGAGCAAGCCCAGCCTGGCTGAAAAGCTAGAAATCCAGCACCAATCCCTGAATGCCTGAGCCCGGCCACCCGGCCAAAGGAGCTGATGATGAGACTGCACAAAATCAAGGCCGGCGATACCGCTGGCACCTACCTGATCGAATCACCGGTCACCGAGGCTGACATCCTGCTGATGGCCAAACAGCTGGCCAGCCAGCGCCTGCAACGGGGACGGCAACTCACTGCGCCACGGGATGTATTCAGCCACTTGCAGACGCTGCTGGAAGCCTATGAATACGAGGTCTTTGCCCTGCTGATGTTGGACTGCAAGCATCGAGTCATCGCCTTTCACGAGCTATTCAGGGGCACCCTGGATGGCGCCAGCGTCCATCGCAGGGAGGTCGTCAAAATCGCCTTGGAGCACAACGCCGCCGCAATGATCTTTGTGCACAACCATCCTTCCGGCGACCCCGAGCCCAGCCAGGCAGATCGCACGCTTACCCACAAGCTGAAAGATGCGCTGGATCTCGTCGGCGTGCGGACGCTCGATCACATCGTAGTGGGCCACGAAGGCTGTGTATCCCTGGCGGAGCAGGGCTACCTGTAGGAAGAGCGTATTCAATATTGCTACGCACCTTCGCTGCCGTGTGCGCGTTTTTTGTCGGCATCCTCACTGATTGCCTAGCAACGTCGCTGCTGATGATTGTGATGGTTCGCTCTCCACCGCTGCCGATTGCGGTGGCGCTGGCATGCTGCATCCTCTTCCAGCTACTGAACAAGGTAGGTAAGCCTCTTCAATAAACGGCATAAACCAGCGTGGCGCAGCCAGAGGGCTGCTCACGCTGGTTGCCATTATTTTTTTGATCCGTAACCAACTAACGCCTCCGGCCGACTGGTATGCCGCTCCTCTGGTTTTCCCGGTGCCCGGCCCACCGATCAGCACCAGCCTACATACCGTTAGCGTTGAAGTACGCCCCAGCGAGCTGGGGGCGCGACGAGGCTGAAGAAGCTTCCGAGAAGCTGAACGTTATAGCCTCCATTGACGTTGCGTCGATAAGTGCCTGGGGCAGATCAGTCAGGAAACGGCATGTCGATGGCAGTTCCATCCGGACGGAACCAAAGCTCCCGGATCGCAGCGTCGTCGCTCATTGGCTTAGGCCTCACATCCCGGACCTTGAATGTTGTCGGCAGGTTGACGGCATTTCCGAAGATCAAGGCATGCTGCTTGGGTAAGGACGGCAGCCGTTTCATCACGCTGTCTGAAACGAAGGGTGTCATCTGGCGAATGTGCTGCAGATCATCGGGGTTTTGGATGCGGTGCACCACGAAGTTGGAGCACTGAGAAAGCACCGTTTTTGAAAGTTCGCTGGGCCGCTGCGACGCGACCAGTAGGAAAAGTCCGTATTTGCGGCCCTCCTTGGCAATTCTCTGGAAGATGCGGCTCGCATCAATCGCGTAGCCGGACGGCCTCTCAGCCACATAGCGGTGCGCTTCCTCCAGTACCAAATTGACCGGCATCCGGTTTCTCGGCTCCGCTTTGCGCAAGCGGTCGAAGATCAGCCGCGCGATAACTGCCGAAGCCACCTCGACCACCTCGTCGGGAGCCTCGTTCATATCCAAGATGATAACTTGGGCCGACTTTTTCAACTTCCCGGCCCCTCTAGACAGCCCGATACATCGCTCCACGAACTGAGAGACATCGCGTTCATCTGCCTGTAATTGGTCTGGATGAACCCGTAGGAAAGCGAACTCTTCCCGCTCACGAATCCACTTGAAGCGAGTGATCATTTGCGAACAGTAATCGCGGATCTGACGATTCCCATGGGCCTCCTCGTACAGCAAAGCTAGGTCGAGTGCCTTTTCCAGATCGTCGAACGCAAACTGACGATTCGCATAGTTCGGCAACGTCACTTCGTTTTTCACAAAGCTCGTCAGTAACTCACTGAAGCCCTTCGCATCCGCCATCTCGCCATACTTCACCTCGATCTTCGTGCGTACTGCATCGATGTTCAGACCGTCGGTACGAAACGTCGATAACAGCGCTATGATCCGGTCTTTCTTCGACGGCGTTCCTGCATCACTTTGCATGACATAAAGTAGACACGATGCGAGTATGTGATTACGCAACTCGTCCAACTCTGCGCTGCTGTTACCTGCAAACAAGGTTGAGAGGCCCAACGCAGTTCGAAGCACAGGCTGCTGGGTCCGCTCACTCGCCCGCAACAGCAGCTCCCACTCTTCGACCGACATGAACCAATGCGGAAGTCGAAACACAGCTGTTGTCTCGGAGGAATCGAGCGACTCCTTTGATTTAGTCAGCGGATTTGTTTCAAGCTTTACATAATGACGTTTAATATGACCGGGCAATTCGCAGAAGGCTGATCGATACTCGCCATTGACGTCGAGCAGCAGGAAGGAGGCACCTCTCGCGAAGTATTCATCCTTCTTCTCAAATAGCGACTGGAGCACCGTCGCCACGGTGCAGGACTTCCCGCTTCCGGTGTTGCCAAGTACCGCTGAATGTCCACCGAAAAACTCATCAA
Organism: Pseudomonas sp.; assembly: GCA_032064305.1. Lineage (GTDB taxonomy): Bacteria > Pseudomonadota > Gammaproteobacteria > Pseudomonadales > Pseudomonadaceae > Stutzerimonas. Next base: position 23,503 of record DAMBNU010000019.1, read on the forward strand.
TGCGGATCTTGACGTCATAGTCTTTGAAGACGACTGATGTGCCAATCGATAGTGCGTTGTACCGCGTCGCCATTCCGTCGCCCAATGGCGCGGGAATAACCTCCCGTGCGCTCTGGACCTCGAAAATCCTATCAAGCTCCTCGTCAAGCACATACAGCGCATCGGCATACAATGATGGAAACGTCGATACACCGAACCGGAAGGAGCCGTCGCGCTGCTGCGGCAACATCCCAACGGGCACGAGATCAAGGTATTTTGCAGATGAAGCTTTGTCCATCTCGACGGGATCTATCACGGAGCTTCGTGAACTGGGCGAATCTTTCTCCCTGAGTCCGACGACCTCGGCCACCACATACTCGGCCTGTGCCGGCATAACAACAAAAGAACCCAGTCGAGCGACATAGTGAATATCGTCAAACCCGACAACTGTAAAGTTGGCAGTACCACCATGCAGCTCTACGACCAATCGGTCGGCCGCAACAGATACGACCTTGCCGATGGCACGACGGCGATCATCAGAGGTCATGGTCAGATTCTTCAGAAAAGTTGGCTTTCTTACCCTGTGCGATCAATTCCTGAAGCACCTTCTGAACAGCGGTGTCCACCTTGTTTCCAGGGGATTCAGGCATGAATTTTTCGACAAAAGTATCGAAATAATGAGCTTTTGATCCCGCAGCAGGTCCGTCGCCCCCTATCAGCCAAATGCGAGGATCGTTTAGGGCCCTTAGCTTCTCTGGGATGCCCGTGGCGTTAGGTGGCAAAAAGGCGACTAGTCGGAAGGTCGGAACAGTGAGCGCCTGGAAGATAATGTTATTGACATGCTCATCACCGAAGCTGTAACCAAGCGTGAAAAGAACGCTTTGCTCTCTGACAATCCGCGCTTGAAACTCACGGAACAGATCGGAGTAAGGTGAGCCGAAGCTCGCGTTCTGCTTCATCGGTGTTGGGTAGATCATCACACGGTCGGCCTTCACTGCGGTCGCGGGGCTCACCTCCCGTATCGGAAACAAACTTCCGCCCTCTTCAACCCAGTTGATGGACCCGTGGAGCTTGCACAAGTAAATGAAGCTGTCAACCGCGGCCCATTTACGATTCGTCAAGTCAAGCTGTTCAGCAAGCGCATAGCGGTATGTGGTGGGGTTAAACCGTCTTTCTATAGTTCCCGAGAAGCCATTGCAGTAAGGCATCCCCAAGCGATCCATGGCAGTTTCGCTGAACAAGTCGTAATTGGTCGTAAAGACCCAAGGTCGAGGAAGCGTTCGATCACGATAAGCGAGTTTTCGGTAGAAGGCTTGATAGAGATTGACAACGTGCGCGTCCCCGTTCGCGAAGAGCCCCTCAGAGCATCTTTTTGTCACGAAGGCCGTCACCTTCCCAATAAGCGAGTCAATGGCTTCAGCCCCTTTGACAAGTTCTTGATTGGAGCTTCGTTTAAGCACGAATTGGAAGCCATAGAGCACTTCCATGAGACGTTCAAGATTGTTCTGGAATTCCTCTGCTTCCAGATCGAAGCCAAGATGCACGGACAATGCATCTCGCTCCGCCTCGCTCGGAAACTGTGCATCGTCAGTGCCGGGTGCGGTGCCGAGAAACTCAGTGGCCAACGGAGCCATTGTCGGAATGCCTCTTTGCTGGCTCTCCCTCATGAGCGACGAACATCCTGAACCGAACAGGAACGAAAGGTGTTTCGCATTTAACGCATCATGTAAGTGTTCGCGAACTCGGGATGCAGCCGTGTCCCAGTTGAAAGGATTCCCCTCTTTTGCGGCGACCACATCCTCAGTCCCTTTGAAAAACGAGAACTCGGACTCCCTTTCCGCTACATCAGCCATATCCATTCCCTATTATCAGTTCCGCTGCCTTAGGCATCACGCTGCACCAAAGCAATCCCCTTTTAGCTATTGCTTCGAAGACCGCGTGCGCTACCGTACGCCGAATAAAGCCCGTTTGCGCCTACTCCGAGTCGGCTTGAGCGCTCGTAGAAAGCTCAAGCCGACCTCAAGGCCAGGCCCGCCTCGGTTCTACCTCACCAGATCCATCAAAGCCCCATACCCATCCACCACTTGGTACTTCACCTGCTCCGAAGTGACCTTGGCGAAAAACTTTCGCGCGCAGGCAATCTTGGATTTTTCGATGTCACGTAGCTCAAGCGAGGACATCGAGCCTTTGGTTTCGGCGACAAAGTAAACATGCTTCACCTTCCCCTCCTGGAAGGCAATCGCCCAGTCAGGGTTGTAGTTGCCGACCGGGGTCGGGATGAAGAAGCTCTTCGGTAACTTGGCGTAAACCGCCACCTCGGTGCTGGCATCCAGCTCCTGAACGAATTTCCGCTCGATGTTGGAGTCAGTGAACACGTAATCGTAGACGTGGTGCTTGGCTTCAAATGCCTTGCTGAAATCGTCACGCGGCTTCTCGGCAGTGAAGATGTCGGAGCTATGGGTCTCGTCGACCGGGTCGTAAGCGATGTGCTCAACGATGACCGTGGCCTTCTGCTCGTTGATCAAGGTACCAGCCCTGGCGATGAAGTCTTCCGGGTTGGTCTTGTACTGACTGAACACGGCCACGTTCACGCGCTTGAGGATGGCGGCAATGGTGCTGCGCGTCAGTTGGGTAAGCTCTGCAAGGTTGCCAATCAGATCGTATTTCACTGCAGAATGAGCAGAGTGCGTGTACTTCTCGGTTGAGCTTTCGGAGACCTTGAAGGCTGTACCGCTCTTCATATCATCGAAGCTGGCATTCTCCAGCTGGGTGCCGCGCTCGATGATGTACTGCATCGGCTTGACCCGCAGCTCTGCGTCCAACGCAGCCACGCACTTGTCCAGCAACTCATCGGTTTCGAAGTGAACGGTGTACGCCGCCTTGCGGTTGATCTTGTTCCACAGCGCCTGGAACTCTTTCTTCTCAAAGTTCGAGTTCAGCGGGTTGAGCTTGGCTTTGCGGTCGTTGCCGATCTCCGGCATTTGCGCCGCGCTGAACACGCTATCGATCAGCTGGAACACCTGCTCGGCATAAGGCTGCAGCTCGGCTGGCAGCTCGGCCAATTGCTCTTCACGCTTGGCCTCATGGTAGGCCTGAGTGATCTGATCGTTATCGTCGGTGTAGTCATTCTTCAGCAGGTATTTGTAGATCTGCTTAGCCAGCTGAGGCGTGACTTCTACATCGCCACCAGAGGCCTGCAGAACCTTGCCAGTGAAGTACTTTTCATCCGCGACTCGCGGTCGTGCTGACAATGATTCACTGATGTCTTTCTGCAGCGCGCTGACGAAGTCCTTATAGCTTTCGCTGGCCACCACGGTCAGTTCGTTGATCTCGTGTACCGTGGCCGGGTTGTCCATACGCTCGCCCAGCTGGTTCACAGACAAGCGCATGCCGCGCCCTACTTCCTGACGACGGGAGACGGTGTTATCGCTGTGCTTCAAAGCGCAGATGACGAAGACGTTGGGGTTGTCCCAGCCTTCGCGCAGCGCTGAGTGAGAGAAGATGAAACGCACCGGCTCATCGAATGACAGCAGGCGTTCCTTGTCCTTGAGAATCAGATCGTACGCATCGACGTCATCGGTTTCAGTTGCCTTCTTGCCTACCAAAGGATCAACCAGGCGCTTGCTCTTCTTATCGATGGAGAAGTAGCCGTTGTGCGTCTGGCGCGCCTGAATGCCTTTGAGGTAGCGGTTATAAGGGGTGTCATCCAGCGTCATTACCTCGGTAAGGTAAGCGTTGTACTCCTCCTCGAAGATCCGTGCGTACTCCCCCATTTCATCCGCCGCGCTGTAATCGCGGTACTTGGCCACTTCATCGATAAAGAACAGCGACAGCACCTTGATGCCTCGACTGAACAGCATCATCTCTTTCTGAAAGTGCGCCTTCACGGCCTCGCGGATCTGAATGCGGCGCATAGCGGCCTCATCCACATTGCCCACGGCATCGCCAGCAACCAGCTCTACGCCATTGGTGAAGCTCAAGGTGTCGATGCGCGCGTCGATGTCGGCAACCACATAGCCCTTGTACTGATCCAGCCCACCGGATAGATCGTACAGATTGTCGTTGCGGCCGAGCTTGCGCAGCACGCGCTTGATGCCGTTGTTCTGCTTGACCTCAAACTCAACGCGCGCCATGGGCGGCTTATTGGTGGAGACCTCGATGTCCTGCAGAAACAGGTACGCGTTGGTGCCGGTCAGATTCTTGATCGTGATCCCGCGCACGTTGATCTTCTTCACCAGCTTCTGGTTGTAAGCGTCCAGCGCATCGAGACGGTGAATTTTGTTGTACTCGGTTTTGTGGGTGGCCGAGTAACGCACGATCATCAGCGGATTGAACTCGCTGAACGACGCCAGCGTCTTGGCACCTTCCATCTTCTGCGGCTCATCGAGAAACAGGATCGGGCGGTTGGCCTTGATCACGTCGATAGGCCGTCGGGACTGGAAGTCATCCAGCTCTTCGTAAATCCGCCGCTGGTCTGCGCCACGAGCAGCAAATGCCTGGACGTTGATAACCATGACGTTGATGCCCGCGTCCGAGGAAAAGCTCTCCAGGTTATGCAGCTGCTTGGAGTTGTAGATGAAGAAGCGTGCCTTCTTGCCGTAGCTTTCGAGGAAGTGCTCGGCAGTGATCTGCAGAGATTTGAACACACCCTCACGGATGGCAATGCTCGGCACCACGACGATGAATTTGCTCCAGCCATAGCGCTTGTTCAGCTCGAACATGCTCTTGATGTAGCAGTAGGTCTTACCGGTACCCGTTTCCATCTCGATATCGAGGTTGATCGGGCAGCCGGTTTTGTTGTCCCGTGCCAACGCAGGGGACAACGGCAGGTTCTGTCGGCGCTGCACTGTCTGAATATTCTCCAGCAACTGGGCTGGGCTAAGTGCCAGTTCGGCATTCTTGAAGCCGGCCTCGGTTGTTTCAGCAGCACTCGGCGTGCCATAGAGATCGATCTGCTGCGGCGTTAAGGGTTTTACAGGGTTGGCGCCGGGGTCGATGCGATAGCTCACGCCCGAAGCTTTGGGCTGGCCAGCAAAACAGTCGGCAAACGCGTCGACGGCATGGGTTTGGTACGGCTGCTGTTTAAATTTCAGTTTCATGCGTCTGTACTCGCATCACCCGCAGGCAACCTGGACGCCCGTTTGGCGATTTTATTTTCTTCCGACTTCACGCGGCGCTCCAGCTTGCGAATGTCTTCTTCTGCAGGCAGCTCTTCGGGCTTGATACCGCGCTGATCCAGCATGCCGCGAACGCTCAGGTTGTTTTGCACGTGCTCTTTACTGATCGCTGTTTCACCCTGCAGGTCAGCCTTCTGCACGTTGTGATTGGTCATTTCGGTGGCCAAGTTCTTCGCAGCAAAGGTTAGCGTCGGCAGGAAATCCGCCAGCGGGCGAGACTTGACGATGCCATTGCGATCTTTCATAGCCTGGGTGCTCTTGCCCCCGAACAAGGAGGTATCGCCCCGTGACCGAATGCGTGCAAAACCCTCGTCATCCACGCCACGCTCATAAATGTTCTGCGACAGCTCTTTTTCCGACTCGCGCAGACGATCACGCGCCTCGAACCGAGCCTGCAGACGCATCCGATCCTCGACCAGCTCCTGCTTGCGGGTCTGCAAGGCAAAGTAGCTCTGGGCGAAAGCGATAGGCTGCTTACGCGGGTCGCCGTTCTGAGCGATCAGGTAGCAGGCATAACGAGTCAGCATGAAATCGTCGACCGGCCGCTGACCGCCTTTGCCGATCTCGATCATTTTCGTGACGCCACGAAAATGATCAGAAGGCTCGTATCCCGTGCTTTCACATGAGGTCATGGCACGCTGGATAGCCGTGAGGAAATTCTCCCAACGGGCATAACCCAAAGGCTCCAGCAGATCACGAGCGAACCAGAACTCGATATTCTCATCCGGCACGCGCTGTACTAGCGCATCCAGCCGTTGCTGAAGCTGTGTCAGTGCTTGATTGTCCATGACGACGGCTCCCTGTCGGTCAAAGGGTCTTGATTTCAGTAGCCGGCGACAACAGCTTGAACACCTGCTCGACGTTGATCTTCACGCTGTCGCTGGCAAAGCCGGCGTCACGGAACACCACGCGCAGCGGCTTGTGAGCAGCGAGTTGCTTAACGAAATCCTCATCGATGCCGGCGTCAAAGCAAGCGGCCAAGGCGTTACCGTCGACGAAGAAAACGGTTTTGCCAGCGATGCTTTGTTGGCTGATTGGCAGAGCCAGATCCACGCCCCAGTCCAGTAGCACTTGGAACAGCAGATCTTCGGGGGTGCGGTCTTCGCGGATGTTGTCGACCTGATCAGACAGCAAATCCTGATTCGCTGCATCCGGGGCGTGGTAGACATCCTTCATATTGGAGGTGTCGACCTTTAGGACGCGAAAACCGGTGTCCTTCCTCCAACCATCTAAGCATGGGCCGTCAAGAATTTTCTTACCTGCAAGACGAATACGCTCTTTGCTCACATCAGCTATCGTTTCGTATCCAGCCTTGAACGCCTCTGATTTCTCATCACATATCTCTGGAAGCTGAACCATTATAAATTTGCGATTCCCACCATCTTCAGCATTGAGTTTCATCACGGCATCAGCAGTAGAGCCAGACCCCGCAAAGAAATCCAACACGAGCTCATCAGAGCGGCAGGATATTTGCAAAAGCCTCTTAATAAGCAAGGTTGGCTTAGCGTAATCAAAAAGACTTTTCACTCCAAAAAGGTTATCAACCTCTTTCTTCGAAGATGAAGTATCACCAGCAAACTTACGATCGAACAGAGTAATCGGCACCAAACCATCTTGCGTTTCCGACAGGAAGCGCTTGATCATTGGGTACTTATCACCCTCACCCCAAACAATTTCGTTATTCTCAATTTTTTTCCTGATATTCTCCTCACTAAAAGCCCAATAACGGCCCTGTGGTCGAGAGAGAACCACGCCATTTGGTTTAGTTATTTTATAATCAGCACTATATTCATTATGCGCAGTTATAGGATCCAGCTTCCACGGCCCTTTGGGATGATTGTCTAGATTCTTGTAAGCGCTCTCACCTTCACGAGGCAAAAGAATCCTATCCCATCTATTTTTATCCCGAGCGTAGACCAGAATATGCTCGTGACTGGTTGAGAAATACCTCGAGGAGTTTTTCCGAGTATGCACCTTCTCCCATACGATGTTAGCTAAAAAGTTAAACTCACCAAAGACCTCATCGCAGATTTTTCTCAAGTTATGAACTTCATTGTCATCAATACTTATAAAAATAACACCATCATAACTTAGAAAATTTCGCGCCGCTTTTATACGCGGATACAGCATCGACAACCAATCAGAGTGAAAACGTCCATTAGACTCAGTATTTGCTACAAGCCTTGCGCCTTGCGCATCTTTTTGATTAGTTCGCGTCAAAAAATCGCTCGCATTCTCCGCAAAGTCATCCGCATAAACAAAGTCATTCCCCGTGTTATACGGCGGATCAATGTAAATAACTTTCACCTTGCCAAGATAGGATTCCTGAAGAAGCTTTAACGCTTCCAAATTATCCCCTTCAACAAACAAATTTTGAGTGAGGTCGAAGTCAACACTCTCTTTCCTACACGGGCGTAGTGTCTTGGCAATCGGAGCATTCGCTGTCAGCAGCGCCTCACGTTTCCCTGGCCAATTCAGGTGATAACGTTCCTGCGGTCCATCCACGATGGACGAAGAAAGCTCCTGTCGCAGCAGATCGAAGTCGATAGCCTTTTTTAGCCCGCCTTTGGCATCCCGCGCTTCGGTGATGCAATTGGGGAACAGTTCGGCTAGCTTGGCGATATTGGCATCTGTCAGGTTGGGAGAGTGCATTTTCAGCTTGTCCATGGGACTTCCTGTATCTCTTGAGTGCTTGGCGCGAACCGAGGTTAGGCGCTCAGGTCGGCGATTTCATTCTGGATTTCCCGCAGCTGGGCGTTGAGCGCCACCTTGCGGTTGAACTGTTTTTCTTTGTGCAGGCGCGCATCCAGCTTAGCGCGCTCACTGTGGAGGCTACGCAAACGGTTTAGTCGCTGCAGTTGCTCGGCCAGGCTCTCGCCCGGCCTAGCCGGACTAGGCAGCAAGCTGCGCAGCAGTTGTTCGTAGAGCCCCTGCAGATCCAGTGCTACCGGCAGAGCCTGACGCGGGCTGTCAGTTGGCAACCAGCCACCTGCGAAGTAGCCATCAATCACCCATTTGCTGGCATCAGCTTCGCTAGGGCGCTTAAAAGCCGCCACCATGCGGATGCGCTGCTCATGGTGCAACTGAAAGATGATCGGCAGCGGGATGGCGCGATCGATGGCGCGCAGCACGTCCTCATCCAGCTCGGACGTTTTTTGCGTGATATCGAACACCTGGATTTCCGCCACCCCGCCACGGGCCGGCAGGTTGATCGTTTCCGATGCCAGCTTGTAGGCCCAGGTTATCTGCTCGACCTGACCGACAAACCTATCGCGCAATGCAGAGGTAACGGGGCCGTGCTCGTAGATTTTGCTCTTCGGCACCACGCGGGCAACCCTGGCCTGCGCAGGAAAGCTGAATAGGGCTGGTGCGATGATTGCCTGGCTCATGCCACGCCCTGAACAACAATGAAGCTAATCAGCTCGAAGTCATCCAGCCCGGAGATGGTATCCACCAGAGCCGTGGTTTTACCGCCACTAAACAAGCTGTCGATATCCCGCTCTTCCTTTACGTCGATCATCGACCGAATGGCCTGATCGAGCAGGTCGGAGTAGACGCGCATATCACGCCCGTCACGAGTGGCCTGATTGAACAGCTGGTAGGCCTCTGGGATCGGCTGGCTATGCCCCTTACAGGCACTGCGAGCCAGGTCCAGCAAGCGCTTGGCTTCTGTCTGGTCGCTTATGATCCGCCCCTCAAGGCTGATGTAAATCAGGTAGAAGGGATGCAGGCGATTCTGCTGATTGAGACTGGAGCCTTTGTTGCGATTACGCAGAGTAAAGATCACCCCAGGCAACAGGCCAAGCTCTTGCCGCGCCGGCACGACGGCATGCATGCCGTTAGGGACATGCTCAAGGTCGCCATTGGTTTTGATGTGGTTGAGCAAATCCATACGGAAGTCATTCAGGCCAAGATCGGTGATCGATACACCGGTTTTGATGTCTTCCATTTCGATCACGTCATCTTGCAGTTGACGCAGCTGTTCCTTGCGGTAGGCCACGTCGTTGGCCTGGGCATTGAGCACGTTGTCGTCGCCAGTGGCTGTGACGTCGGCGATCATCATGCGGTTCTCAACCCGCTCCTTGAGGTTGATGTACTCATCGAGGCTGATGTCCGGCCAGTAGTTGACCAACTGAATGCTGGCGTTCTGCGATCCGATCCGATCCACACGGCCAAAGCGCTGGATGATCCGCACCGGGTTCCAGTGGATGTCGTAGTTGATCAGGTAGTCGCAATCCTGGAGGTTCTGGCCTTCGGAGATGCAGTCGGTGCCGATCAGAATATCGATCTCGCGCGGCTCATCCGGGTAGATAGCGGCCTTTTCCTTAGATCGCGGTGAGAACAGGGTGAGCAGCCCTTGAAAGTCATAGGTCTGCCGACTGCCCTGCATATTGCCCAATGTGGACTTGGGTGCATCACTCCCCGTGACCTTACCCGAGTGAACTTTGTGGTTCGCCAGCAGGTATTCGGCCAGGTTGTCGTAGAGGTAATTGGCGGTGTCGGAGAAGGCGGTGAAGATCAGCACCTTGCGATTACCGGGGTTGATCGGCGAGGTCAGCTTGCTGGTGATCTGGGTTTTAAGATGCTGCAGCTTGGCATCGTCAGCCGGCGTGACCTTGGCCATTTCGGCCAGCAACTCTTCGATGAAGACCAGGTCGCCCTGCAGGTCCTGCTCCCAGGACGGCACGTCCATGTCTTCCAGGCTGATCTGAATCTTCTTGCCGATACTGATGTCGCCCGGCCGGGGCAGGTTGTCATCATCGAAGTCCGCATCCTCAAACGCGGCAGTGACGTCAGCAAAGCCGCTGGCTACGCCGGTTTTCTTGAAGGTGGCGATTTTGTCCAACGCACTGAGGTGAGTCGCCTGCAGATTTTTGAGGGTCAGACGGAAGGATTCGACCGAGCTTTCCAGGCGCTTGAGCAGGTTCGTGGTCATCAGCGCCTGCAGGCTTCTTTCACGGTCGACCTGCTTGAGTTTGCCTCTGCCACCCTCCACTTCGGTGTCGTACATTTCCTCGTACTTCTTCATCCGGCTAGGCAGGATGTAGCTGACCGGGGCATAGACGGCGAGTTTGAGCAACGAGAGCTGATTGAAGATCTCGTTGAAGCCGATGACATCGTCACGATGGGTTAGCGGACAGTGAAAGGACAGCGGCTTACGGCGCTCCGGAAAGCTGCCAATGTCTGCGGTGTCGTAGAAGGTCTCGATATGCCGGCGTGAGCGGGCAATGGTCACGCTGTCGAGCAGCTCGAAGAAGTCGAAGTCCAGGGTATTGAGAATTGCTGCAGCGGTACGTTTTTCTGGCGGCAGAATCGACCAGGCATTGAAGGCCGCCTGAGCGCGGCGAAATATGCCGTCGATGTCTTTTTCAGTACGCAGCTTGTCGTTGAGGTTGTCGCTGTCGCCCTCGTAGGCCAACGCCAGCTGGTTACGCAAATCGCTGAAGCGGTTGTTGACCGGGGTGGCGGAAAGCATCAACACCTTGGTCTTCACGCCCTGACGAATCACCTGATTCATCAGCCGCTGGTAGCGGGTTTCCTTGTCTTTGTAGACGTCGTTGTTGCGGAAGTTGTGTGACTCGTCGATCACCACCAGGTCGTAGTTGCCCCAGTTGACCCGATCCAGCGGGATGCCCAGCGACTCGCCACGGGTGCGGCTCAGGTCGGTGTGACAGAGCACGTCGTAGTTGAAGCGATCCTTGGCGAAAATGTTGGTCTTGAGGTTGCGGTTGTAGTTCAGCCAGTTGTCGGCAAGCTTCTTCGGGCAGAGCACCAGGACAGACTTGTTGCGCAGCTCGTAGTACTTGATCACCGCCAGCGCAGTGAAGGTTTTGCCCAGGCCCACGCTGTCGGCCAAGATGCAGCCGTTGTAGGTTTCCAGCTTGTTGATCAGGCCGGTTGCAGCGTCTCGCTGGAAGTTGAACAGCTTCTGCCAGATCAGGCTGTCCTGGTAGCCGGTGCGGTCGTTGGGCAGCACGTCCTCATTAATGTCTTCCAGGAACTCGCGGAAGATGTTGTATAGCATCAGGAAGTAGATTCGCTCCGGCGCATTTTCTTTATAGACCGAGGCGATGTGGTCGCAGAGCCTGGCGGTTACGTCCTCAAGCTTCTCCGGGTCGCTCCAGATCTGATCAAACAGATTGAGGAACATGCCAGTGTGGGCTGGCTCATCGAAACGAGTAACGATGTTCGAGAGCGCATTGCCCTTCTGGTAGCCCAGGTCGACAGCGGTAAATCCCTGAACGGGCATAAAGACGGCGTCACCCGCCGCTCCACGTGTACCGATAAAGGGTTGCATCGGAGCCTGACCACGATTGGAGCGGAAGGTTGCCTTACGGCGTATCCAGTCAGCGCACTCCTTGGCAATGGCCTTTTGCGTGAGCTGATTCTTCAGCTGGATTTCAAACTCACTGCCGGTCAGGCTGCGCTCGCGCTCTGCCTTGGGAATATGGAACTCGCGCTGCTCTTTCTTGATCTTGTCGCTGACCTCGTTGGGCACGAAGGTGGGCGAGGTGAAGATGAACTCAAGGGAGTCGATGCTCTTAAGTTCCTTCTTCAGCGCAACGTAGGCGTAGATCGAAAAGCACGAAGCAGCAATCTTAAGCTTCGAGCCCGGCTTGAGCGTACCTTTGAGGTTTTCACCAAGCAGGGTGTTGATGTTGTCGATCAGTTCCATGATGCCGTCGCCCTCTCTTTGCTGATCAGAGCCGACATCCGCCCTTCCCAAGGCTCGCGAACACCACTCCGTTGTCAAATTGATCCTAATCCCTCAGGACTGAGAAGCCAATCTCAATTGGCAACCAATTGGCAACCAGAAAGCCACTTTTACGGAGGTGATCAAAAACCATCAGGCATAAAAAAATCCAATCACCGCTAAGTGATTGGATTTTCTAGGGATTTTTGGTCGGGACGGAGTGATTCGAACACTCGACCCCTTGCACCCCATGCAAGTGCGCTACCAGGCTGCGCTACGCCCCGACTGGGCTTTCAGGTTCGCTGAAAACGGATCGAACTATACATTAAGCGACTGAATATGTGAAAGTTTTTTCTTTCGCCTAGGTCAGTTTTTCAACACAAGCAGGACATCTTCCAGCTCGGTGATCATTTGCCTGATTAGTTGCTTGTACTGGGTTGTATCTTCCCGGGCTTCGTCGCCAGACATGCGCTGTCGTGCACCGCCGATAGTAAATCCTTGCTCATAGAGCAGTGAACGAATCTGTCGGATCATCAGCACGTCCTGCCGCTGATAGTAGCGCCGATTACCGCGGCGCTTCACAGGGTTGAGCTGAGGGAATTCCTGTTCCCAGTAACGCAGCACGTGCGGCTTCACCGCACAGAGCTCGCTTACCTCACCGATGGTGAAGTAGCGCTTGCCAGGGATGGTCGGGAGTTCGTCGTTATGACTTGGTTCCAGCATATGCCTCGACTCTGGCTTTGAGTTTTTGCCCTGGCCGGAACGTCACGACGCGTCGCGCCGTGATCGGGATTTCTTCGCCGGTTTTGGGGTTGCGCCCAGGGCGCTGGCGCTTGTCACGCAGGTCAAAGTTGCCGAAACCCGACAGCTTGACCTGCTCGTTATGCTCGAGCGCCTGACGAATTTCTTCGAAAAAAAGCTCGACCAGTTCCTTGGCCTCGCGTTTATTCAAGCCTAGCTCTTCATAAAGACGTTCGGCCATTTCAGCTTTCGTCAGAGCCCCCATGCGCTATTTCCTTAACGTGGCATTGAACCTTTCTTCCAGGGAGGCGAGGATTCGCTGCATCGCGCCACTCACCTCATCGTCGTTTAGAGTGCGTGAAGGGTGTTGCCAGGTCAAGCCGACTGCCACACTTTTGCTAAGCGGATCAATGCCTTTACCCTGGTAAACATCAAACAACCTGAGGTCTGTCAGATGTTCGCCCGCGGCTTCACGGATGCAAGCCAACAGGGCGTCGGCCGGAACATCCCGAGCCACCAGCAGCGCCAGGTCTCGACGCACCTCAGGGAATCGCGATAGTTCTTCAAAGCGCGGGAGACGTCCACTGGCAAGCTCGGCCAGCTGCAGCTCGAATAGATACACAGGCGCATCGATTCCCAGCGTAGCGGCCAGCTCTGGGTGCAGGCTGCCGAGATGACCGACGAGGCGTCCTGCCCGCTCGATCCTTGCCGTCTGGCCGGGATGGAGTACAGAGTGCTGAGCCGGGACGAAAGTATAGGCCTCGCCATCGCCGGCATATTGAAGCAGTGCCTCGACGTCGGCCTTCACGTCGTAGAAATCAACCTCATCCCTGCCGTTGCCCCAGGCTTCCGGCAGACGGCTGCCGGTTACCACACCGGCAAGCATCGGCTCCTGCTTCAGCGCATCGAGCTGACCGACAAAGCGCAAGCCGCTTTCGAACAGCCGGACCCTTCTCTGCTGGCGGTTCAGGTTGTGCTGCAGCGCCTTGATCAGACCGGGCCATAGCGATGCGCGCATGGCCGCCATGTCCGCCGAAATAGGATTCGCCAAAAGCAATGGCTCGACGCCCGGACTGAACAGCTCGAACAGTCTGGGATCGATGAAGCTATAAGTGATTGCCTCCTGGTAGCCGCGAGCGACCAACAGCCTGCGCAGAGCAGGCAGCTCGGCACGGGACTCGGGCCGGGACTCCGGCGCCAGGCGCGCCTGAGGATAACGCACCGGCAGCCGGTCGTAACCATAGAGGCGGCCAAGCTCTTCGATCAGATCCACTTCGAGGCTGATATCGAAACGATGGCTGGGCACAGTGACCCGCCAGCTGTCGCGCCCTTCTTCGATCAGATCGAGCCCCAACGCGGTGAGCGACGAAACGATCTGCTCGCTCGGCAGCACCAGTCCCAACATCTGCTCCACCCGCTCCTTGCGCAGCAAGATCGGGGTAACCACCGGAAGATGCTCCTCACTGACCGCTTCCACCACTGGCCCCGCACTGCCACCGACAATGCCCAGCAGCAAGGCGGTAGCGCGCTCCATGGCCCGACGCGTCAGCTGAGGGTCGACGCCGCGCTCGTAGCGATGCGATGCGTCCGTGTGCAAACCGTACGAACGAGCCTTGCCAGCAAGAGCAATGGCATCGAAGAAGGCGCTTTCCAGGAACAGGTCCCGCGTCGTGGCGCTCACGCCGCTGTGTTCACCGCCCATCACGCCCGCAATCGCAAGGGCTCGCTGATGATCGGCAATGACCAACGTATCGGGCCGCAGGGTAACCTCTTGGCCGTCGAGCAGGACGAGCCTTTCCTGCTCGGCGGCCATCCGCACCTGAATGCCTCCCTGGATTTCCGCGAGATCGAAGGCATGCAGCGGCTGGCCCAACTCCAGCATGACGTAGTTGGTTACGTCGACGACCGCATCGATGCTCCGGATATCAGACCGCCGCAGCCTCTCTACCATCCACAACGGCGTTGGCCGCGACAGGTCGACGTTGCGGATCACGCGCCCCAGATACTGGGGGCATGCCGCAGGAGCAAGCACCTCGACCGGCCGGACGTCTTCATGTCCTGGTTCCGATGGGCTTACCGGGACCGCGTCCACCTCAGCGCCGTAGATTGCCCCGATTTCCCGGGCAAGGCCGGCGATGGACAGGCAATCGCCGCGATTGGGCGTCAAACCTATCTCGATGCTGGCATCGTCCAGGCCGAGATAGACGCGAAAATCGGTACCTACCGGAGCGTCCCCGGCCAGCTCCATGAGGCCGCTATCGTCCGTGCCGACCTGCAACTCGGTCTCCGAACAGAGCATGCCGTTGGATTCGATGCCACGAAGCTTGGCCTTCTTGATCTTGAAATCGCCGGGCAGTTGCGCGCCGATCTGAGCGAAAGGAATCTTCAAACCCGGACGCACATTTGGCGCCCCACACACCACCTGGAAGATTTCGCTGCCATTGCTGACCCGGCAAACACGCAATTTATCTGCATCCGGGTGCTGCTCGGTGCTCAACACTTCCCCGACTACCACACCGCTGAAGTTACCGGCCACCGGAGTGACCGCGTCTACCTCAAGGCCCACCATCGACAGTCGCGCTACGAGCTCCTCGCGGGAAACCTGCGGGCTAACCCATGTACGCAACCACTGCTCACTGAATTTCATCCTGCTCTCCTGACTATTCTTTGACGGACTCGGGCCTAGCGGAATTGCGCCAGGAACCTCAGGTCGTTATCGAAGAACAGGCGTAGGTCATTGACGCCATAGCGCAGCATGGCAAGCCTCTCGGCGCCCATGCCGAACGCAAATCCCTGGTATTTTTCGGGATCGATACCGGACATGCGCAGCACGCTCGGATGCACCATGCCGCACCCCATCACCTCGAGCCAGCCGGTCTGCTTGCAGACGCGGCAGCCTTTACCGCTGCACATGACGCACTGCATGTCCACTTCCGCAGACGGCTCGGTAAAGGGGAAGAACGATGGGCGAAACCGAACGCCCAGCGGCTTTTCGAAAAACACGCGCAGGAACTGCTCAATGGTGCCTTTCAGGTCAGCGAAACTGATTCCTTCGTCCACCAGCAGACCTTCGACCTGATGAAACATGGGCGAATGCGTGATGTCCGAGTCGCACCGGTAGACGCGCCCAGGGCAAACGATCCGGATCGGCGGCTGCTGCGACTCCATGGTGCGCACCTGAACGGGCGAGGTATGGGTACGCAACAGCATGTTGGCGTTGAAATAGAAGGTATCGTGCATCGCCCGGGCGGGATGATGGCCCGGAATATTGAGGGCTTCGAAGTTGTGGTAGTCGTCTTCGACTTCAGGCCCTTCGGCGACGCGATAGCCGATATGGCTGAAGAACTGCTCAATGCGCTCGAGGGTACGGGTGACGGGATGCAATCCACCCGATGCCTCTCCCCGGCCGGGCAAGGTGACATCGATTCGCTCCGCGGCCAACCTGGCGCTCAGCGCTGCCTGCTCCAGCGCCGCTTTGCGCGCATTCAGTTCATCCTGGACGCGGGCTTTGGCGGCGTTGATAAGCGCCCCGGCCTTGGGGCGCTCCTCTGCCGACAGCTTGCCCAGGGTCTGCATGACCTGGGTCAGTTCGCCCTTCTTCCCGAGATAGTGGACCCGAATCTGCTCCAGGGCATTGATGTCTTGGCTTTGTTGCACCGCCTCGAGCGCTTGCGAGACCAGTGCATCCAGGTTTTCCATGTACAACCTCCAGAGGTTCTTGCAGAACCGCACCCGGCGGACCGATGTTGGCGCAGGTGCACTTTTGCAAAGGCCCCTTCAGATACGAAATAGGGGAAGAGCACAGGCTCTTCCCCTATCGGTGACGCTACGAATCCGAAGATTCGATTGTCGATGGGCTTAGGCCAGAGAAGCTTTGGCTTTTTCGACAATCGCAGCAAACGCTGCTTTTTCGTTCACTGCCAACTCGGCCAGAACCTTGCGGTCGATCTCGATGGCCGCTTTTTTCAGGCCAGCGATGAAACGGCTGTAGGACAGACCGTTTACACGCGCGCCGGCGTTGATACGAGCGATCCACAGAGCGCGGAACTGACGCTTCCGCTGACGGCGGTCACGGTAGGCATATTGGCCAGCCTTGATTACCGCCTGCTTGGCAACACGGAACACGCGCGAACGAGCGCCGTAATAGCCTTTAGCGAGTTTCAGAATTTTCTTGTGACGGCGACGAGCGACGACGCCACGCTTAACACGAGCCATGAGTTATTCCTCTGAGTCTTGACCGAATTAACGAACGCGCAGCATGCGCTCTACTTTTGCGTTGTCAGACGGGTGCATCAGAGATGTACCACGCAGCTGACGCTTACGCTTGGTAGACATTTTGGTCAGGATGTGGCTCTTGAAAGCGTGCTTGTGCTTGTAGCCATTCGCCGTCTTTTTGAAGCGCTTCGCAGCGCCACTTTTAGTCTTCATCTTTGGCATGTTCGGTACTCCACAGTGTGGGTGATTTCAAATAACCGCAAGGCCTGCCAGTGCCCTGGTGGTTACTTTTTCTTCTTGGGAGCGATGACCATGATCAGCTGGCGTCCTTCCATCTTCGGATGCTGTTCGACCGAACCGTATTCAGCCAGGTCAGTCTCGACCCGCTTCAACAGTTCCATCCCCAGCTCCTGATGGGCCATCTCACGACCGCGGAATCTCAACGAAACCTTGGCCCTGTCCCCGTCACTCAGGAAACGCACCAGGTTGCGTAGCTTGACCTGATAGTCACCTTCTTCCGTCCCTGGACGAAACTTTACTTCTTTAACCTGGATCTGCTTCTGATTCTTCTTCGCCGCAGCAACCTGCTTTTTCTTCTCGAACAGGTGCTTGCCGTAATCCATGATCCGGCAAACGGGCGGAACCGCATCGGCGGAAATCTCCACCAGATCCAATTTGGCTTCTTCAGCTATACGAAGCGCTTCATCAATCGAGACGATGCCAACCTGCTCGCCATCAGCACCAATCAAACGGACCTCACGAGCCGAGATATTCTCGTTGATCGGGGCCTTGGGTGCAGCTCGTTTATCCTGTCTCATTTCACGCTTAATAGTCATTACTCCAATTCTTGGCGACCACGCCGGGAAACCGCTTGTGTCAGCAACTGCGCAAAGTCATCCAGGGGCATGGAGCCCAGATCGACGCCTTCACGGGTGCGCACAGCAACGGCTCGTGTCTCTACTTCCCTGTCTCCGATAACCAGAAGATAGGGAACCTTGAGCAAGGTATGCTCGCGGATTTTAAAGCCGATCTTTTCGTTTCTCAAGTCGGACTTGGCACGGAAGCCGCTTTGGTTAAGCGTTTTCTCCACTTCGAGGGCGAAATCGGCCTGCTTGTCGGTGATATTCATCACCACCGCCTGGGTCGGCGCCAGCCAGGCGGGAAACGCGCCTTCGTAATGCTCGATAAGGATTCCGATGAAGCGCTCAAAGGAGCCGAGAATGGCGCGGTGCAGCATGACCGGATGCTGGCGGTCATTGTTCTCGCTGACGTACTCGGCGCCCAGGCGAATCGGCAGGTTGAAGTCCAGCTGAAGCGTGCCGCACTGCCAGACCCGACCAAGGCAATCCCTGAGCGAAAACTCGATCTTCGGCCCGTAAAAGGCACCTTCGCCGGGCTGCAGGTCGTAAGGAAGCCCAGCACTGTCGAGCGCCGCAGCCAAGGCCGCCTCGGCCCGATCCCACAGGTCGTCCGAGCCGACCCGTTTTTCCGGACGAGTAGACAGCTTCAGCTCGATATTGTCGAACCCGAAGTCCGCGTAGACCGCCTGGGTCAGCCTGATGAAAGCAGCCGACTCGGACTGCATCTGCTCTTCGGTACAGAAGATATGCGCGTCGTCCTGGGTAAAGCCGCGCACCCGCATGATGCCATGCAGCGCACCGGACGGCTCATTGCGGTGACATGCGCCAAACTCCGCAAGACGCAGCGGCAGCTCCCTGTAGCTCTTGAGCCCCTGGTTGTACACCTGCACATGACAGGGGCAGTTCATCGGCTTGATTGCGTAGTCGCGACTCTCCGACTCGGTGGTGAACATGTTCTCGGCGTAGTTCGCCCAGTGGCCCGATTTCTCCCACAGACTGCGATCGACGACCTGGGGCGTCTTGATCTCCAGATAGCCATTTTCCCGCTGCACTGCCCGCATGTACTGCTCGAGGACCTGGTAGATCGCCCAGCCGTTCGGATGCCAGAACACCATGCCGGGCGCTTCTTCCTGGGTGTGGAACAGATCCAGGCGCTTGCCGATCTTGCGATGATCGCGCTTTTCGGCCTCCTCAATCCGCTGGACATAGGCAGCCAGCTGTTTCTTGTCCGCCCAAGCGGTACCGTATACGCGCTGCAGCTGCTCGTTCTTCGCATCGCCGCGCCAGTAGGCGCCGGACAGCTTGGTCAGCTTGAACGACTTGAGGAAACGGGTGTTGGGCACGTGCGGGCCGCGGCACATGTCGACGTATTCTTCGTGGTAGTACAGCCCCATGGCCTGTTCGTCGGGCATATCCTCGACCAGGCGCAGCTTGTAGTCCTCGCCACGCGAACGGAACACGTCGATCACCTCGGCACGCGGCGTGATTTTCTTGACCACATCGTATTCGGTATCGATCAGCTCCCGCATGCGCTGCTCGATCGCCGCCATGTCGTCGGGGGTAAAAGGCCGCTCGAAGGCGATATCGTAGTAGAACCCTTCGGCAATCACCGGCCCGATGACCATCCTGGCCGACGGATACAGCTGCTTGACCGCATGCCCCACTAGGTGCGCACAGGAATGGCGAATGATCTCCAACCCCTCTTCATCTTTCGGCGTGATGATCTGCAGGGTCGCGTCGGCATCGATCAGATCGCAGGCATCGACCAGGCGGCCATTGACCTTGCCGGCGAGCGTCGCCTTTGCCAGGCCGGCACCTATGGATTGCGCGACCTGAGCGACCGAAACCGGATGATCGAACGAACGCTGACTGCCGTCGGGAAGAGTAATGGTGGGCATGGCGCCTCCTCTCCTAGTGGTGACCCCTACCAAAGGCCACGTGGGTTGGGATGAGCCAGGAAAGCGGCCCGCCGAATGACCCACCGCACGATGATGGGAGCCCGAAGGCTGATTCAGGCGAACCGAAGTCTCTGGAGAAATGAACCGCGGATGCTTTCAGAAAGCCCCTGCGCCGGCAAGCAGCGCATAAAAAAAGGGTCGCTATGGCGACCCTTTTTCTCGGAATTTGGTAGGCACAATTGGATTCGAACCAACGACCCCCACCATGTCAAGGTGGTGCTCTAACCAACTGAGCTATGTGCCTCCGATGGACGCGCATTTTAGAGATTCGCCAACTCGAGTCAAGCGCTTTTTTTGCTAAACCACTGATATTTGTAATTTTTGACCGAAACGGTTGATGCTGAGTGCGCTCTGGCATCCCAAGGCCAGCCGAGCTAGCATCAGCGTCAATTATTCGAAACAGGGCACACGATATGTCGCACACCGCCTACCCCTCTTCCTACTACGCGGCATCTGCTAATCCGGCACCGCTGCGCAGCGCACTGAATGACCAGATCGATACGGACGTGTGCGTGATCGGCGCCGGCTACACCGGACTGTCTACGGCACTGTTTCTGCTGGAGCAGGGCTTTCGTGTCGTTGTCCTAGAGGCCGCCAAGGTTGGCTTCGGAGCGTCAGGGCGAAATGGCGGCCAGATCGTCAACAGCTATAGCAGGGACATCGATTCGGTCGAACAGAGCACCGGTCGGGAGGAGGCACGGCTGATCGGTGCCATGGCATTCGAAGGTGGCGAGATTATTCGCGAGCGGATAGCTCGGTACGGCATCCAGTGCGACCTGAAGAACGGCGGCGTGTTCGCCGCGCTCAACACCAGGCAGATGCGCCATCTTGAAGCGCAGAAATCACTCTGGAACCGCCACGGCTATGATCAGCTCGAAATGCTCGATCACGACGCCATCCGAAATGTGGTGGCCTGCGAACGTTATGCAGGTGGAATGCTCGATCACGGGGGCGGCCACATCCACCCGCTGAACCTGGCGCTGGGCGAAGCCGCTGCGATCGAGTCGCTGGGCGGCGTCATCTATGAGCAAAGCCCGGCCATCCGCATCGACCGCGGTAGCACCCCTCGCGTGCACACTGCGCAAGGCCAGGTCACGGCAAAGTTCATTGTCGTAGCAGGCAATGCCTATCTCGGAGGCCTGGTTCCCGAGCTGGCGGCGAAGTCCATGCCCTGCGGCACGCAGGTGATCGCAACGGAACCGCTGTCGCCCGAGCTTGCCGCCACGCTGTTGCCGCAGGACTACTGCGTCGAGGACTGCAATTATCTGCTGGATTATTTTCGGCTCTCGGGTGACAAGCGCCTGATCTACGGCGGCGGTGTCGTCTATGGCGCGCGCGACCCTGCCGATATCGAATCGATCATCCGACCGAAGATGCTCAAGACATTTCCACAGCTGCAGGACGTCAAGACCGAATTCGCATGGACTGGCAACTTCCTGATGACGCTGTCGCGCCTGCCGCAGGTCGGCCGGCTTGGCGACAACATCTATTATTCCCAGGGTTGCAGCGGGCATGGCGTGACCTACACCCATGTAGCCGGAAAGGTGATCGCCGAAGCGCTACGCGGCCAGGCCGAACGGTTCGACGCATTCGCCAGCCTTCCTCACTATCCGTTTCCCGGCGGACAGGCATTCAGCGCACCCCTGAGCGCCCTGGGTGCGCTCTATTACAGCCTGCGGGACCGGCTCGGGGTCTGATTCGCTAAGGTGCCGGGCAAGCTGGGACGAACTCGCAGCGCTCCCCAACGGGCGTATCGCCAAGGCGCGACGACTTGAAACGGGCATCGTCTGGCGCAAGGCGTACCGCGCAGCGTTGCGCCGCCTGGGCGTCCAGCGGGCAGCCTCGCTCAGCGAGCACCTGGGACAGGTTGAACCAGGCGGGCGCAAACCGCCCCTCGCGATGCAGGCTGTTACGCAAGGCCTGTTCGGCGAGGCGTAGATCACCCTGTGCGTAGCGGGCATTGGCAAGGGCAAACCACGCCAGATTGCCGGACCAGCGCGACGCAGCCTTTTGATATGCCTGCACTGCCGCATCCCGATGGCCGGTCTGCTCCAGATCGCTCGCCGCCTTTAACCAGGACGTTTCCGTGGCGGTTGCCGGTAGCTGATCGGGCGCCACGACAACCACGGCCCAACGGTCGCCCCCGGCCCAGCTGCGCTCGAACTGACGGAAAGTGCCGATCCAGCGCCTCGAGGTACCCGAGCGCAGGATGATCTGTTGCTTGGCGAGGTCGTACCCCACGACCACAGCAAAATGCCATTGAGGCCAGCGCTCGAACGCAAGATTCTGCAGAACCAGCACCGGGTTGCCTTGTGCAACTTCGCTCAGCACGGCCTCGAGCCTGGGAGCCAGCGGATAAACCAGCAGATCATAGGCGCGCGCCGCTGCCACCATCTCGACCTGCAGGCTACCCTTGCGCTCCGGCAGGTATACGCGCCGCACCAGCTGCTCGGGATCGGTATCCACGCCCCGCTGTGTCAGCATGGTGGCCAGCGCAGCAGGCCCGCACTGATACGCCTGCTGCGGGAAGAACGGCACCGCCACAAGCTCGCCCCTGTCAGGAAGACCCGCCGCACCCATCGGAACGATGGGTGCGCGTGCGCAAGCCCCGAGCAGAGCGACAGCAAGAAGCAGAACCAGACGCGCTATCACCGATTGATGCAGTTGATGAAGTTGAAAATGTTGGTGGCACAGAGCATGTCGGTGATGATGAAGATCACAAGGAACAGAACGATGATTCCCACCGCGCCTGCACCGGCCGGAGCCTGATCGAGCTGCTGGTTGAACTGCGCGAGTTCCGCCGGGGTAAGGCTATTGATGCGCTGTTCGACCTGATCTCGATCCACCCCCATGGCCACCAGTTTGTTCTGGACATCCTGATCGTCGAGCATCGATCTCAGTTGCTGGCGGTCGACCTGCTGTTGCTGTTCGGCGATGACTTCGGGCGTACCGATCATCGCCGCCTGCGCGAGGGGGATCTGGGCGAACAGCATGAAATGCAACGCAGCCAGCAAACTGGCCAACTGCTTCATCGGGCGTGACTTGATCATGGCGGAACTCCTTATCGTTGTTGTTCGATAGCCCGTCGCATAGTTACGACGGACCGTCACAGCTAAGACGGTGTTGCCGTTCAGCCAGTTCCCGATCTACCGGCCATTAACTGCAGCCATCGCGAGCAGGCACGTTTGCACGGCTAGACCTGTCGAAGACCACACCACCTGCAAGAGGACACCCACATGCGCTTTACCCTTCGCGGGCTCGCCCTGATCCTGACCAGCGGCGCGCTACTGGCTGGCTGCAAGACCCCCGCCTCACTGAACGCCCCAACCGACCAGACGGACGCCTGCCATTCGCAGGCCGTGCAACAGCTGATCGGCAAGCGGGCGTCACCGGCGGTGCTCGACCAGGCTCGACGCGACAGCGGTGCCGCCGAAGCACGAATCCTGCGCCCGGGCGCCATCACCACCCTTGAATACCTGGAACGACGCCTGACACTGACAACCGACGAGGCGATGGTCATCCAGCGGGTCGGCTGCGGCTGACGAACATCCACCGTGTCACCGGCCAGGCGAAGCCCTCAGCTCGCCACCGCCAGTCGCGTCCGCAGGCCTGTGGCCGAGAGCGCTTTCGGTGGGGCGAGCAGGAAGTAGAGGTCGTAACGCTTGATGATCATCTGCGCTACCAAGGGCGCAAGTAGCCCGACGAGCGTGCCGAGTACCAGGTGCATCGGAACCGAGTCGATGCCCAGGAAGTGGCTGAGGATCACCCGAACGCCACTTCCGGCCAGGATATGCATGAGATAGATCGTCATCGAAGAGGCGCCGATGAACAGTAGCCATTCGATACGAACCCGCCCCAGCCACATCGACAAGCAGGTGACAAAGAAAATCGAGACGGTTGCCAGGGCCAGCACTGGCAGACCGCCGACTTCCCAATTGAGGCCGAAGGTGATGTGGAACAGATACTGCCCGATCACAAACAACGCCCCGAACAGACAGGTGAGCGGCGCATGCCGAGCGAGAAAATACGCCTTGATGTCGTTGAACCAGACGCCGAGGGCGAAGAACACGGCATTGCCAAAGACGAACCGCCCGAAATTGCCGAATTCCAGGTCATGCTCGAACACGTAGAGCACCGCGAAACCAAGCAGCAGCGGGAGGAAATACCGGCGATCAGCCCGGGCGTAAACCAGTGAACACACGACGAACACCAGGAACAGTGCGTAGAGGAACCAGAACTGTGCCCGGGGCGACCAGAGCAGTGAAAAGACCTTGCCAAAGGTGAGGTCGCCATTCGTATAGTTCGCCAGCAGCACCTCGATCGAACCCTGCAACAACGACCAGACGATGAAAGGATAGACGATGGTATCGACCTTATTCACAACAAGGCCACCGGCACCGCGCTTCATCAATGAATCGAAGAAGAACAGCCCGGACAGAAAGAAGAACAACGGCATGTGGAAGGTGTAAATGATGCTGTCGACCAGCACATAGCTGTCCTCCCCCATCGGTAACCCCGCATTGAACACGCCTCGTGCGACATGTCCATAGACCACCAGAATGATCCCGATGGCTTTGGCGTAATCGACCCAGGCATTTCTCTCCTGCATCACCATTCTCCTTGTTACAGGCGGTCCCCGGACAATGCGCAGCCGACGCTGGCACGAAGTGGGGGTGTAGACAACGAAAATGGCGATCGGTTTTACCCGACTGCCTGGTGATGCCCCATCGCCCCCCCCGTTCGGCAGTTCAGCGCCGAACAGGGAGCTACGCACTAACCGAGCAGCTCGGAAAACGGGATGAACGTGACAGGATCGCCAGCTGTCAGCTCGCAATGCTCGCGCACCTCGACCAGCCCGTCGGCCCACGCCGCGCTGCGCAGAATGGACGACCCCTGGTCCGGATGAAGCACTGCCCTGCCCGACTCTACGCGTGCCCGGACGAATTCGCGGCGCTTGCCCGGCCTGGGCCAGCTAAAGCCAGCAGGCACTTGTACGCCAAGCGGCTCGATGCGCAGCACGCCCATCCGGCGGAGCAGGTAGGGCCGCGCCAGCAAGGCGAAGGTCACCAAGGTCGAGGCGGGATTGCCGGGCAGGCCAATCAGCGGAACGCCGCCGTACTGTCCGCAGGTCAATGGTTTGCCCGGCTTGATCGCCAGCTTCCACAAGGTCAGGTCGCCGGCTTCACGCAACACCTGGCCAAGGAAATCGGCCTCGCCCACCGAAACGCCACCGGTGGAGAGGATCACGTCTGCGTGGCCCAGCGTCGCAAGGCGACTGCGGACCTGATCGAGATCGTCCGGCAGAATCCCTGCATCGACCACCTCGCAGCCCAGGCGCTGCAACCAGTGACGCAGCAGCACGCGGTTACTGTTGTAGATCTGCCCCGGCTGCAGCACCTGCCCCGGCTCGACTAACTCGTCGCCAGTTGACAGCAGTGCTACCCGGATTTTGCGCGCCACGGTCAGCCGAGAAACGCCCAGGCTCGCCGCGAGGCCAAGCTCGATGGGACCCAGGCGGACGCCAGCCGCGATGACCTGTTCCCCCGCTCGAGCTTCTCCGCCTTGCGGCCGGACGTGCTGGCCGCGGCGGATTGGCTGCAAGAATCGCACTCGCCCATCGCAGAGGACTTCGACATTTTCCTGCATCTCGACGCTGTCTGCGCCAGACGGAAGGGGCGCACCGGTGAATATCCGCGCGCAGCTTCCCGGCGTCAGCGCGGCAGGCTGGGTGCCGGCAAATACCTTCTGGCTGACAGCCATCGGCGCGTCGTCAAGGTCGGCGGCGCGCAGTGCGTAGCCATCCATTGCACTGTTGGGCCATGGCGGCAGGTCGAAGCCGGCGCTCACGGACTCGGCCAGTACGCGACCGTCGGCCTTATCGAGCGCTATGTGCTCGGTTTCGGTAATTGGGGCGGCACTCGCCTGTCGCAGCAGGGCCTCGCGCGCCTCCTCGACCGGCATAAGCTCCAGCGCAGCCGCCATCAACTACGGCTCCCGCACGGCGCCGCCTGCTTGAGGTGAGGCACGAAGTTGCAGGGCCTGTGGCGCGCGTCAAGTTGCTCGGCCAGAATGCCGTCCCAGGCCGTGCGGCAGGCATTGGTGGAGCCGGGAAGGCAGCAGACCAGCGTGGCGTTCGCCAGCCCCGCGAGCGCTCGCGACTGGACAGTCGAAGTGCCGATGTCGGGAACCGAAATCTGGCGGAATAGTTCGCCGAATCCGTCGACCTGTTTATCCAGCAGGCAGGCGACCGCTTCAGGCGTGCTGTCGCGGGCGGTAAAGCCGGTACCACCGGTGATCAGCACAACCTGCACCTCGTCTTCTGCAATCCAGTTCGCCACCTGGGCGCGAATGCGATAAAGATCATCCTTGAGCAGCACACGGAACGCGAGTCGATGGCCTGCGGCTGACAGGCGATCCACGAGCATTTGCCCGGACGTGTCGGTATCGATCGAGCGTGTATCGCTGACCGTCAGGACAGCAATATTCAGCGGAACGAAGGCTTGGTCAGCAAGGTGGCTCATACGGCTCCCGGTTGTTGGTTGGCATTGGCGGTGTTATATCACAGGCTTTTGGCGGAGCTCCCGATGCATCCAGACAGGCTCGCAGACTGTTCTATTCTTCTGTTGGCCGGCGGACGGGGCCAGCGGATGAATGGCATGGACAAGGGCCTCGTACCTTGGCACGGCAGGCCGTTAATCGCATGGTCACATGATGTCGCGCGCCCGCTGACGGATGACCTGTTGCTCTCCTGCAACCGCAATCAGGCCCGCTACGCCCCCTTTGCCGACCGGCTTGTTGTCGATGACGAGCCGGACTTCCCCGGCCCGCTCGCCGGTATTCGTGCCGGCCTCGCAGCCGCCCGCAACCGCTGGCTCATGGTGCTGCCCTGCGATGCGCCCTTGGTCGACCAGACTCTGCTCAGATCGCTGTACAACACCGCACAGACGCCTCCCGACAAGCCCGCAATGGCGCGCCGGAACGGCCAATGGGAGCCGCTGTTTTGCGTGATACCGGTCGAACGTGCCCACGTCTTCGAGGACGCCTGGAGGCGCGGCGAGCGAAGCAACCGACGGATCCTGCTCGCCCTCGGCGCGCGCGCCCTCGACCTCAAGCCGGGCGACCCCCGCCTTGCCAACCTGAACTCGCCAGAACTGCTTGCCCAACACCCGGCGCCACCGGGAACTTAACGCCGCCAAGCCTCGTCACAGACGCATCTACCAGAGGAGGACAATCATGCGCGCAACCACCCTGCCGGCGCTGGCACTCACAGCGGGCCTGGCTTTGCTCACGGGCTGTGCCAACCCCAGCGTCATCACCCTGAACGACGGGCGCGAGATCCAGACACTCGATCGTCCCGATTACGACGAAGAAACAGGTTTCTACGAGTTCGAAAACCTCGACGGCAAGGCCGGCCGGGTGAACAAGGATCAGGTACGCACCGTTCAGGAACTCTGACGTGCCCGCGATAAAAACCCGGAGCGCTGCGCGCATTTTAAAAAGGCCTCGCCAAGCTCTTGTGAAACAAAACTTTTTCTGTAAAATGCGCGCCATCTTCGGAGCGTAGCGCAGCTTGGTAGCGCGTCTCGTTCGGGACGAGAAGGTCGCTGGTTCGAATCCAGTCGCTCCGACCAATTCCCGACATCCACTGCACTAGCGGTGATGCAAAAAACCGGCCACTGGCCGGTTTTTTTATGGGTTCTAAACCGTCCCCATCTCGGCAGGCGCGCCCTAGCGCTGCAGAAATCGTACTACCTGCTCCGGTTCGAACGGCCAGTCCAATTCCTCACCCGTATCGACACGACGCAGCACCGGAATTCGCAAGCCGTAGTCGTCAACCCATTCCGGGCGCTCTGCGATATCCAGTAACTCGACCAGCAAACCGTGCTCCACCAGCGGCAGCATGACGGTTTCCGCCTGCTCGCATAGATGGCAGCCCAGCGTACCGAATAACTGACATTCCGGAAGTTGCATGATCACGACTCCTTGTATCGAGCCTTGCATTCTAGCAGCCATACCACCACGCAATTGACCGCGTCGCAGCCGGTACTTTTGGACTAGGGCGCTGAATAAACGCTGACCGTGAACTCGATCAAACGATAGTTTGATTTCGACAATCGACGGAACGCTGGCAAACCGCTAGGATGCTGCCACCCAAGCCGCCAGAGAGCTGCAGGGGCCTGAAGCGTCGCGTGTTTCGGTATTGATGGTGGTCTTGCTGCACTCGACCCGACACCAATGGCCGGACAAATTGATCGAGCTTCTCATGCTTAAGCCTTAACGACTAAGGTCTAAAGGCTCAACTACTGATGGAGTGCTTTATTGCACGGCGCCGTAAGAGCGACTTCAGAGCATCATCCAACGAGGAGAAATAAGAAATGCTCAAGACCCCCATCGCCCGGGGCGTGGCCCTTGCCACTCTGGGAGCTGCACTGGCCATCCCGACCATGGCTCAAGCTGCATTCGTTGACGACAGCAAGGTCAACCTGGAACTGCGTAACTTCTATTACAACAGCGACAACCGCACCAATGCGGCCCCTGCTCAATCGAAGTCGGAGGAGTGGGGCCAAGGCTTTATCCTTCGTGCTGAGTCAGGCTACACCGAGGGCACCGTTGGCTTTGGTGTTGACGCGTTGGGCCTGTTGGGTCTTAAGCTCTACTCCAGCGAAGATACCGCTGGCACCGGCTTGATGCCGAGTAAGTTTGGTAACGAGGCCCCCGGCGATTTCTCGTCGCTTGGCCTGACAGCGAAGGCGAAGATCTCCAAGACCGTACTGAAGGTTGGCACGATCGAACCGAAGAACATGGCGATCGCTCGCAGTGACTCCCGCCTGTTGCCGCAAACCTTCAAAGGCGGCCAGATCATCTCTAATGAAATCGATGGTCTTACCCTGGATGCCGGTTACCTGACCGAGGAAAACGACCGCGACTCCACCAACTATGAAGACTTGAAATTCAATGGGAAAGATGCCGCTCTCAGCGGCAAACCTGATGATTTCTTGTTTGCTGGCGCGACGTACTCTTTCACCAAAGACCTCAAGGGCGCGTATTACTACAGCAACCTAGAAGAGATCTACAAGCAGCACTCTTTCAACCTGATCCACGTACTGCCTATGGGCGAGGATCAGTCGCTGAAGACTGACTTGCGCTATGCCCGTTCGACCGATGATGGTTCCTCCAACGTCGACAACAATGCATTCGGCGCCATGGTCACCTACTCGCTCACCGGACACAGCTTCGGTCTGGGTTATCAGAAGATGAGCGGTGACACTGGCTTCGCCTATACCGGCGCCAGCACTGACCCGTATCTCGTCAACTACGTGATGATCGCTGCGGACTTTGCGAACGCGGACGAAAAATCCTGGCAAGCACGCTATGACTACAACTTCGCAGCGATGGGCATTCCAGGACTCACCTTCATGACCCGCTACGTCACTGGTGACAACTTTGGCGCCAATGGCAATAAGAAGGAATGGGAGCGCGATACCGATATCGGTTACGTGGTTCAGGAAGGCAGCCTGAAGAACCTCGGCGTGAAGTGGCGCAATGGCACCTATCGCAGCAACTTCACCAAAGATATCGACCAGAACCGCCTGATCGTCAGCTACACCATCCCGCTGATGTAACGATGCCTTTGGCAAATCGTTATTACGCGTGAGAAAAGAAACCCGCTTCGGCGGGTTTCTTTTTGGGCTTCTTCTATAGTTCATCCAACCTTTCGGTTCGATGATATTGCGAGGCGCGCAAACAATCGATCCTGCGACAATGGCTTCCAACCGAAGCGGGAACCTTGCGCCACCCAGGCGCTCGAATCATGAAGGCACCGGGACCTTCCGTCCCTGCACGACGCTAGAGGAACTGCAGATGTCTACCGAATCGACGTTTGGCACCAGCGACACCACGCCCATACCTGACGGCACCACCGGACACAGCGCCTCGTCTCTCATCGACAAGTCCGCGCATCGCCGCAACATCCAGGCCGCACAGAACGCCCTGATCGAGGAGTTCCACACCCTGATCGGCGATACCGAGCGCCTGCTGAAGCACACCCAGGACACTGCGGGCACTCAGACCGAAGAGCTACGCACGAAGATCAATGGCAATCTGAACCGCGCGCGCCAGATGCTGAAGGATCAGGAAGGCAGCTTGCGCGAACAGAGCCAGGCCGCGATTCAATGCACCGAGGAATACGTGCACTCGCATCCTTGGCAGTCGATCGGGATTGCCGCGGGCGTCGGTTTTCTCTTTGGCTTGATCACCCGCCGTTGATGCAAGGGACCGATCCCATGGACAGCAAGCATGCCGACGAGGCGCCGACGCCGTCGATCAAGAAGATGGGCAGTGCGCTGGCGGGCCTCGTCCAGGGCCATCTGGAGCTGATTGGCATCGAGATCCAGGAGGAACGGGCTCGCGTCTTCAAGCTGTTTCTCCTGGCCAGCGTCAGCTTCGTACTGGGGCTGCTGATACTGGTAGGCTTGTCCGCCGCGATCGTGATCGCCTTCTGGGACAGCAACCCCATCGCCGCCATCCTGGTGCTCTGCGCCCTGTATGGCATAGTCATGGCAATCTGCATCAGCCGCGCGACACGTATCGCCCGGGAAAGCGCATCACCTTTCCAGGCAACCGTCGAAGAACTGGCCCGCAACCGGGAGCGTCTACTGCCATGAGCCTTCCCCTGAGCAGCTCCAGCGATCTGGCCATGCGCAAGGATCTGATCCGTCTGCGCATGGAGATGAACCGTCAACAGGTCCTTTACCATTCGCAGCCACTGGTGCACCCCTTCCAGCGCGTCCGAAGCATGATCCCCGGGGGCGGCGAGTCCGACCATTCAGGTCCCGGCAAGGGGCCGCTGCTGGTTGCCGCCACCGTCGCCCTGGCGCTTTTCGGCAGGCGGCTGGGAAAGCTCGGCAAGGTCGCCCGGCTCGGCATCACGCTGTATCCGCTGGTCCGACGCCTGCGCCGATAGGCCGACGATAGGGGCAAGGCCTGTGCCTGCCCCCTTGCGGCCTGTTGATGTTCCCGAAGCGCCGCTGGAAGTGCGGTAAGCTGCGACCCGTAATCGTGATGTTCGCTGCAACAGGCGAGCACGCGGGGTCGTGGCAACTAAGGAGTAGGTTCTTGGACTGGCAAACCCTGCTGAATCGTGAACGACTGGGAAAGTCCCTTCATAGCGCCGACGAACTTGGCCGAAGCCCCTTTCACAAGGACCACGACCGGATCATTTTTTCGGGTGCGTTTCGGCGACTCGGCCGCAAGACCCAGGTGCATCCGGTCTCCAGCAACGACCATATCCATACACGCCTGACCCATTCGCTCGAAGTCAGCTGCGTCGGTCGCTCCCTCGGCATGCGCGTCGGCGAAGTGCTTCGTGACGAGCTGCCGAACTGGTGCAGCCCGGCGGACCTGGGGATGGTCGTGCAGTCCGCTTGCCTGGCGCACGACATCGGCAACCCCCCGTTCGGCCATTCCGGCGAGGACGCGATTCGTCACTGGTTCCAGCAAGCTGCCGGCCGCGGCTGGCTGGACGACATGCGCGATGCCGAACGCGCGGACTTCCTCAACTTCGAAGGCAACGCCCAGGGCTTTCGCGTCCTGACCCAGCTTGAATACCACCAGTTCGACGGTGGCACGCGGCTGACCTACGCCACGCTGGGCACGTATCTCAAATACCCCTGGACCTCGCACCACGCCGAGGCGCTCGGCTACAAGAAGCACAAGTTCGGCTGCTACCAGAGCGAGCTGCCCTTGCTGGAACAGATCGCCGGCAAGCTCGGTTTGCCGCAGCTGGACGACCATCGCTGGGCCCGTCACCCGCTGGTGTACCTGATGGAAGCAGCGGATGACATCTGCTACGGGCTGATCGACCTCGAGGACGGCCTGGAGATGGATCTGCTCGAATATGGCGAAGTGGAGGCGCTGCTGCTCGACTTGGTCGGTGACGACTTGCCGGAAACCTACCGGCAGCTTGGACCGGCCGATTCGCGGCGACGCAAGCTGGCGATCCTCCGCGGCAAGGCCATCGAGCACCTGACCAACGCTGCGGCGCAAGCCTTCGTCGAACAACAAACTACCCTGCTGCGCGGCGAACTGGCGGGGGATCTGGTCGAGCACATGCACGGCGCTGCCAAGCAATGCGTGCTGCAGGCCAAAGCCATGGCGCGGGAGAAGATCTTCCAGGACAAGCGCAAGACGCTGCATGAAATCGGCGCCTACACCACCCTCGAAATCCTGCTGAACGCGTTCTGCGGCGCGGCGCTTGAGCAGCACGGCGGGCGGGCACTGTCGTTCAAGAATCGTCGAATCCTCGACCTGCTCGGCTCCAATGCACCGAAGCCCGACTGGACGCTGTACCAGTCGTTTGTGCGCATGATCGACTTTATCGCAGGGATGACGGACAGCTACGCGACCGAAATGGCGGGTGAAATGACCGGTCGTTCGAGCCCGACGTGAGCACGATGAACAAGCCCCTCTGGAAAGTCATCGGCTGGGAACCGGGCCGCCCGGCCTGGGGCGCCGCTGCGGTGGCCGGCCTTGGCTGCGCGCTGCCGCTGTTGCTCGGGCTGTTCAGTGGGCATCCGGGGTTCCTCTGGGCCACAGTGGGGGCCTTCCAGGCGGCGAAGGCGAACCCGCTGCATCGCCTGGGCATGTTGCGCATGCTGTTACTTATCGGTCTCGGCGCCTGCAGCGCGGGCCTGGGATTCTGGTCGGCCACGCACCCACTGGCCAGTCTCGGCCTGTTCGCCTTCTACGGCTTGCTGCTGGCATGGCTGCAACGCTACGGCAGCGAGGCCGGCAAGCTGGGCATCGGATTGGCTATTTGCCTGTGCCTGGGCCAGGGCCAACAGGGCATTAGCGACTTCAACAATCCCCAAGCGATCGCCGTGCTGTTTGCACTGGGCGGCCTTTGGGTGACCTTGCTGGCGTTTGGCCTGCGCGGCATGCATGGGCTGCGCATGTGGCCGTACATGCCCCGCCTGCTGAGCCTGATGAAGGTATTGCACCGTCGGGCACGGCGTACGCCAATCCGGCAATGGCGTGTGCACGCCCTGACCTACATGCTGGCTGCGGCGGTGGGTGGTCTGGTCGTCAACCTGGGCAACCTGCCGCGCGGCTATTGGCTGACGCTTGCCGTCTTCACCACGCTGCAGATGGATCTGCAGCGCAGCCTGACCCGTGCGCTTCAGGCCGGCATCGGCATATTGGGCGCCGCGACCGTACTGATCTACATGGGCCACAGCCTAGCCGACCCACCCTTGATGGTCATGATCATGCTGCCGCTGGTGATGCTAAGCCGCGCCTTCCAGGCCCATCACTACGGGCTTTTCGTGCTGCAGACGACGCTGAGTTTTGTCCTGCTGGCCGAGACGCTGGCGCAGGACTGGGGACTGCCGCAGCTGCGGCTGGTCAACGCCGCGGTGGGAGTCGGCGTCGCCCTGGCGGTAACCTTGCTGATGGTCGGGCTTCGCCGGCTGGTCGCCCGGATCGCGTTGCGCAGATCCGGGCGTACCGCCGCCAGTCGGCAGGCGCCCTAGGCGCCCTAGGCGCCGATCAGGCTGGAGCGTTGATCTCGTTCTCGGGATACCAGACGTCCATCAACGGGCTCACGCTGCACTCGGCCAGCTCATCGCGGCCTTTGAGCCATGCTTCCACCTGGCCACGCTGCTCTTCGCTGACCGAGCCCCGGCGTGCCAGGCAGACGAAGCCGTAATCTTCGCCACCGATATAGCCGAGCCCGTTGGCCTCGATCGCCTCGTTCAAAAAGGCCTCGAGAAATGCATCGACGCCCTTGCTGTCCAGGCCGTCGCGGTAGGTCAACGTGACCTCGAAGCCCAGCTCCTGGAATTCATCGACACAGAGTTTCTTGCGCAGGCGGCGCGAGCGATTGGTAGCCATTGAGGTCGGTCCTTTTTGCCGAGAATGATGGCGCGCACTCTAACAGCAACGCCCGGCTTGTGCGATGACGGGCGTCGGCCGCTCCCGCCATGCAAGAAATACTTGCACGCCGCACCGCAGGCCCTTTGCGTGCCCGGGGCCGGACCGTCTACGCTTGTCGGATGAGAAACGCGTCACACTCGGGCGCGGGCATAATGACCCGCCACTTTCCCTTAACGTTGTAGGGAACCTCCATGTCTCTTACCGCACGCCAAACCTGCACCGATCGCTGGACTAACCTGCGACGCTGGCTCGCCGTGGCTGGTCTGTCATTACCGCTGGCGCTTCCCGTGTTCGCCGAAACGGTCAACCAGACCCTGCCGCCGCGTGTGGCCCAGGCTCTGAAGGCGAACAAGATCGATAGCAGCGCTCTCTCGATAGTGATGCTGCCTCTCAATGGCGGCGGCGCCCCGACTTTCATCAATGCGGATGTCTCGGTCAACCCGGCCTCGACCATGAAATTGGTCACCACCTACGCGGCGCTGGAGCTGCTGGGGCCGAACCACCAGTGGAAAACCGAATTCTTCGCCGATGGTCCGATCGAGAATGGGGTGCTGAACGGCAACCTGTATCTCAAGGGCGGTGGCGACCCCAAGCTCAACATGGAAAAGCTGTGGCTGTTGCTGCGCGATCTTCGTGCCAATGGCGTGCAGACCGTAACCGGTGACCTGGTGCTCGACCGAAGCCATTTCGTACAGCCGAAGCTGCCTGTATTCGATGACGATGGCGACGATAAGAACAAGCCGTTCCTGGTCGGGCCCGATGCGCTGCTGGTCAATCTCAAGGCGCTGCGGTTCATCGCCCGAAACGAGGGCGGCAAGGTCCAGATAACGGTCGAGCCGCCGATCGAGGCGATCCACGTCGACAACCGGATCCAGGCCCTGCCGGCAGCCAAATGCCCGGGCTGGCCGGATATCCGCTACAGCCCAAGCGAGACCGCAGACGGCGTGACCGTGGTGGTCACCGGAAAGCTGGCAGCCGGGTGCAGCGGGCAGACCTACCTATCCTTGTTGGATCACCAGCGCTATGCGTCCGGCGCGGTCCGCGCGATCTGGAAAGAGCTGGGCGGCAGGATTCTGGGCGGCGATCGCGTCGCAGAAGTGCCGGACGACGCCCGGATGGTGGCACGGGCGTTCTCGCCGGACCTCGCCGAGATCATTCGTGACATCAACAAGTACAGCAACAACACCATGGCCCGGCAGCTCTTCCTCAGCCTTGGCGCGGAGTTCCGCAACGCCTCGGATGCCGACGACTCGCTGGCCGCCCAGCGTGTGATTCGTCAGTGGCTGGCCAAGAAAGGGCTGATCTCGCCGCACCTGGTGATCGAAAACGGTTCCGGCCTGTCACGCGCCGAACGGGTCAGCGCGCGGGAACTGGCCGGTCTGCTGCAAGCCGCATGGCGCAGCCCCTATGCCGCCGAGTTCATTTCCTCCATGCCCCTTGCTGCGGTCGACGGCACGATGCGCAAACGCCTGCGCAATACCGGCGTCGCCGGCAAGGCGCACATCAAGACCGGGACGCTGAACACGGTACGGGCGATCGCCGGCTACAGCCGCGACGGCGACGGAAACACCTGGGCCGTGGTCGCCATCCTCAATCACCCGCGTCCCTGGGGCGCTTCATCGGTGCTCGATCAGGTGCTGGTCAGCCTCTACAACCGACCCAGCAGCCAGAACACCGCACAGCGCTGAACAGCGGCGCTCACGGCGCACCGCACCTCCCCAGCTTCATCCGATCACCGTGCCTGGATCTTCCAGGCGCGGTGTATTTTCTCGTTACGGCGGAAGTCCTCGTCCAGTGTTTCGCCAGTGATCTCGGTTACCGCGTAGCGTTCGCTGACCTGCGGGTCGAGGACGAAGCGCCGGAAGTTGTTTGAAAAATACAAGGTGCCGGCGGGTGCCAGGCGCGCCATGGCCAGGTCGATCAAGGCGACCTGGTCGCGCTGGACATCGAACACGCCTTCCATTCGCTTGGAATTGGAGAACGTCGGCGGGTCGATAAAGATCAGGTCGTATTCGCCGCGATCCGCTTCCAGCCACACCATCACATCCGCCTGCTCCAGCCGCTGGCGGTCGGATAGCCCGTTGAGCGCCAGGTTGCGCCTGGCCCAGTCGAGGTAGGTTTTCGACAGATCGACGCTGGTGGTCGAGCGCGCACCCGCCTTCGCCGCGTGCACGGTTGCGGTCGCGGTGTAGCAGAACAGGTTGAGGAAACGCTTTCCCGCGGCCTCACGGGCGATGCGCAGACGCATCGGCCGATGGTCGAGAAACAGCCCGGTGTCCAGGTAATCGGTGAGGTTGACCAACAGTTTGACGTCGCCCTCTCGCACTTCGCGGAACGCGCCCTGACTGGCCTGGCGCTCGTACTGGCGCGTGCCGCTCTGGCGTTCGCGACGCTTGACCACAACCCGGTCACGGGCCACGCCCAGCGCCTGGGGGATAGCGGCCAGGGCGTCGAACAGACGGGTCTGTGCCTTGTCCGGATCGATCGAGCGTGGCGGCGCGTATTCCTGTACGTGCACCCAGTCGCCGTAGAGGTCGACGGCAACAGCGTACTCGGGCATGTCCGCGTCATACAGCCGGTAGCACTCAACGCCCTGCTTGCGCGCCCATTTGCCCAGCTGCCGCAGGTTCTTCTGCAACCGGTTGGCGAACATCTGACCGCCCTCGCTCAGGCGGGCCTGCTCGGCGACAAGCTCCTGCCCCGCTTTCGCCTCGCCGTCAGCGGCACGCTGCCCCGTCACGAACTGCTCGGGTTCGACCTTGATCAGCAACAGCTTGCATGGCAGCGCGCCGTTCCAGAACGCATATTGCTTGTGGCTGCGAATGCCCATGCGCTTGCCGAGCTCAGGGGCGGACGTCAGTACCGCGGCCTCCCAGCCAAGACAGGCCTGCCGCAGGCGTTCGCCGAGATTCTGGTAGAGGTAGACCAGGCTGGCCTCGTCCCCGAGACGCTCGCCGTACGGTGGGTTGCACACGACCAGCCCCTTTTGGTTCTGGTCCGGGCGCGGCTCGAAGGTGGCGACATCGCCCTGGTAGACACGAATCCAATGGGCCAGCCCGGCGCGCTCGATGTTGTTGCGGGCAGGCTGGATCAGGCGCGGATCGGCCTCATAGCCGCGAATCCACAGAGGCGGCCGCTCCATCCCCTTCCTCGCGCGCTCCAGTGCCTCCTCGTGCAGCCGCGCCCAGAGCGCCGGCACGTGGCCGAGCCAGGCGCTGAAGCCCCAGCGCTCGCGGCGCAGGTTGGGGGCGATGCCCGCAGCGATCATCGCACCTTCGACGAGAAAGGTACCGACGCCGCACATCGGGTCGGTCAAGGCGCCGCCCGCGGCTGCGATCCGCGGCCATCCGGCGCGAATCAGCACAGCGGCCGCAAGGTTTTCCTTCAACGGCGCCGCGCCCTGCTGCAAGCGGTAGCCGCGCTGATGCAGGCTATGCCCGGACAGGTCCAGCGACAGCACGGCCTGGCCGCGATCGAGCCGCAGGTGCACGCGGACATCGGGGTTCAGCTTGTCGACGCTCGGCCGTTCGCCGGTGGCGGTGCGCAAGCGGTCGACGATGGCGTCCTTGACCTTGAGCGCACCGAAATGGCTGTTGTCGATCCCCGAGCCGTGCCCGCTGAACTCCACCGCGAGGCTCCCCGAAGCCAGCAGATGGTCGGCCCACTCGACCTGCTGCACGCCGTCGTAGAGCGTATCGGCATTGGTGGTGGCAAATCGGTGCAGGACCAGCAGCACCCGGTTTGCCAGGCGCGACCAGAGACACAGCCGATAAGCGACCTCCAGGGTCCCGGCACCTCGAATCGCGGCGGTCTGCTCGCGCGCCTCCTCGAGGCCAAGGGACGTGGCTTCTTCGAGCAGCAGGCCCTCGAGCCCCTTGGGGCAGGTCAGGATGATTTCGTGGCGTTCAGTCATGGCAGGTCCAAAAAGTGAGCGGCACGAGCGGAAAATCGGGCCGGTTTCGCCAGCGAGAGCTGAACGAAGCTGAAAAGTGTCTGCGCCACGGGCATCGTGGCGCGCGAAGTGCGGCGTCGAAAGCAGGCCTCGCAGGGCTTATGGAACAGGCCATGGTTTCGTTACCTGCTTATTACAAAACGATCATTCCCGCATCCGAGTCATTGGGTTAGAACTCGACTCAGTCCGGCGTCGCAATGACGCTCGGTAGAACCCCGCCACGCCGGCAGCGGGGATCACTGGCAGTCTATCTGCCCGACCTCGCCATGAGGTCACAGGAACACCAGTCAACCACTGAGGGCAATACCCAATGAGAAGACTCAAGCGTGATCCGATGGAACGAGCATTCTTGCGCGGCTATCAACATGGCATTCAAGGCAAATCTCGCGACCTGTGTCCCTTTTCCCATACCGAAGTGCGCCAGGCCTGGATAAACGGCTGGCGGGAGGGTCGTGGCGACAACTGGGATGGTCTGACCGGCGCCGCCGGCCTTCATAGACTCAACGAACTCCACGCGGTCGGCTGACACCACAGCCATCGCTTTCGACTGGCCGCCCCACCCGGGCGGCGGGCTTGAAGCCCAGGGGCTCCCGCGGGAGCCCCACCAGGCTGCTAGCGGTGACTTTCCTTCGTCCGAGCCTGCAGCGCCGCCACGGCGTCCACCGATGCGCGGATCAGCGCAGGTCCCTTGTAGATGAAGCCGGTGTACAGCTGTACCAGGCTAGCGCCCGCCTCGATCTTTTCCGCCGCATGACGGCCCTCGGTGATGCCACCGACGGCAATGATCGGCAAGCGTCCCGCCAGCGTCTCAGCCAGCACCCGCACCGCATGGGTGCTCTTTTCGCGCAC
The DNA here is from genome assembly GCA_032064305.1 of Pseudomonas sp. Classification (GTDB taxonomy): domain Bacteria; phylum Pseudomonadota; class Gammaproteobacteria; order Pseudomonadales; family Pseudomonadaceae; genus Stutzerimonas. The sequence continues at coordinate 61,860 of DAMBNU010000019.1, forward strand.
CGGCGCACCGGACAGGCCACCCGCTTCGTCGGCATGGGCCAGACCGGCGACGCCTTCGCGACCCAGCGTGGTGTTGGTCGCGATGATCGCATCCATCCCGGCGTCCAGCACGGCCTGGGCCACCAGCACGGTTTCCTCGTCGCTCATGTCGGGCGCGATCTTAATCGCCAGCGGCACCCGCTTGCCGTGCAGCGCGGTGAGCTCCTCGCGGCGCAGACGCAGGGCGTCGAGCAGCTGCTTGAGCGAGTCGCCGAACTGCAGACTGCGCAGCCCGGGCGTGTTGGGCGAACTGACGTTCACCGTGACATAGCTGGCCTGGTGATAGACCTTGTCCAGGCAGAGCAGGTAATCATCCCGCGCGCGCTCGACAGGGGTGTCGAAGTTCTTGCCGATGTTGATTCCGAGGATTCCTTTGAAGCGCGCCGCCTCGACCCGCTCCACCAGCGCCTGGACGCCGTGGTTGTTGAAGCCCATGCGATTGATGATCGCCTCGGCTTCCGGCAGGCGGAAGATGCGCGGCTTGGGATTGCCCGGCTGCGGTCGGGGCGTCACGGTGCCCACCTCGACAAAACCGAAGCCGAGCTGGGAAAACCCGGTGATCGCCTCACCATTCTTGTCCAGCCCCGCCGCCAGCCCGACCGGGTTGGGAAAGTCCAGCCCCATGACCCGCACCGGCAGGTCCGCCGGCGCCTTGTTCAGCAGCGCATTGACGCCCAGGCGGCCGCCCGCGCCGATCAGGTCGAGCGACAGCTCGTGGGAGGTCTCGGGGGAGAACTTGAACAGCAGCTGGCGGGCCAGGTTATACATACGCAGCCTAGATCCTGAGGAAGAATGGCGCGGCAGTATAGCAGCCGGCCGCGGTCATCAGCAGGCCGAACGCAGAAGGCGCGCGGCCCTGCCTTCGCCCATCGAAGCCGCTAGGTCAGCCGGCTGAGGCCTTCCAGCTTTCCTTCCGATGAAAAATCCAGCCGGAATGAACCAAACACACCAGCCGAAGTCAGAAACGGTCGAAGATGGTGGGCCGGCAGGCTGATGCTTTTCCCCTCCCGGCTCTTCATCAGGATACGATTGGCCCGCCCCTGGTAGACCGCGAGCAGTCTCTCGGAGGGCAGCGCAATATCCAGCACGAGGCTTGGCATGGAGGCTCCTCAATGATCAGCTCGGCAATTCTGCCATACCATGGCACCCGCACAGCTCGCTCCTGGCACGTCGCGCAGCGTTCGTTCAGCAAATACGGTGCGCGGCGGCAGCGGCTCTGCCACACTTCGTCCATCGTCCTAGATGTTCATCCGCAATGATGAGCCTGCCCGAGCCGGTACCCCACGTGACCTCCCGAATCGCCAGATTTGCCCAACGCCTTGGACTGACCGGCCAGTCGCCGCGCCAGGTGCTGGAGCGCGCCGCCCGGATCAGACTGCCCTTCTCGCCGCTCACCGAGCCGGCGCCGAGCATCTTCTGGCAGGACGGCCCGTGCCTGCAGCGCTTCGTCGACCTGCCCCGCGGTGCGCTGTCCGGACCGATCCAGGAAGACAAGGCGCGGGCGCACGCAGCCCTGACGCGACTGGTGCGACAAGAGCAGAGCGTGCATTCATCGCTCGATCTGCGGCAGGTCGATGGCGTCGGCGGGCAAGGCACCGAGGGCCAAACGTACCCGACCTTCGAAGCCTTTGCCGCTACGTCTGGTTGCCGCCAGTTGCGCATCATCAGCTACAAGGACTTCGTCCGGACCATCGCCACGGCACTGCCCGAGTTCCACCAGCAGGGCGTCGTCGAACTGCGCCAGGCGAGCTGGCTGGGCGAGCGTATCTACTGGGCGGGCGAGCACCACGCCGAGGCGTTCGCCTGTGCGATCGCCTATGCGCGGCTGCGCGGCCTGGAAGTCAACCTGCCGTGCGAGCTGACCGACTACCGGCTGGACGCCGCCGGCCTGCAAGCGCTGGACAACGACTACCACGCCGTGACGATGCCGGCCCAGGCATGGAGCGACCGCACGTTCATGAGCCTGTTGCTCGAAGCGAAGATTCCCTATGCGCGCCTGACGCTGTTGCGCAATGCCGACAATTCGGAACTGCTGTTGCTGGAAAAACGCCATCCGGCCGCCAACGCGCTTGGTGAAGGGCTCAAGCTCGCCGGTTCCCCGGACATGGTCCGCTACTTGCGCGACCTGCCGCAGATCACCCGTTTCCGCCTCGGCAACCGGGCGCTAGCCGACGATTGAAGCCCTGCGCCGCACAGGTATCCGAAATGCGCGACTGGCCTGGCCCAACATCTGACGATATTGAAAACGCCGGTGCTTACGCACCGGCGTCGTCCGTTCGGGCGCGCCATCCGACCCTTGGCCGGACGGCGTCCGGTCTCAGCGCCTGGCACTCTCCAATGCCAGGTCCTGTAGCTCGCGTCCCGCCACGGCGTACATGGCATAGTCCACGCTGCTGGCGCCACGCAACTCGGCGAGCATGCGCCGCCAGCGATCCACCTGGTACGTCCGCTGCTCCAGCCAGAGCTGCACCCGGGCATCGAGATCATCCGGCGCATCGCTCATCTGCAACACCGACACCGTAATAGCACGCTGCTGGCTGTCGAGGTCATCGCGGAAGCCCTCGCGCGCCAGCCCCTGCCAGTTGTTGTCGACTGCAAGGCCCGTCAGCTGCTGCAAGTACCAGGGCAATTCCAGCGCACCGCCCACTGCGAAATACGCCGCCGCGACCGTCGCCGGCGGTTGACCGGTTTCGTCGGCCGCCTCGAGAATCGGCAGCAGGGTGTAGAGGTGGTTGGTCCCGGCGACCATGCGCGCCAGCAGCTCCGGCACGCCAGCCTCGGTGTAGCGCTCGTAGCGGGCCTGCCACAGCTCGCGGGTTCCGCCTTGCAGCAACGCGTCGAGTTTTAACCCGAGCGCCGCGACCCGCGGGCCGAAGTGGCCGACGTCGCGTGCCGCGTCCAGCTCGTTGCGGCGGTTGCGCAGGAACCAGCGCGTCGCACGGCGGCCCAAGCGCATCAGTTCCTCCATCAGGTTGAGCTGCAGCTCGGCGGGGATCTTGTAATCCAGCGCCTCGATCTGACGGAACCAATGCGGCAGATGGAAGATGTCCCGCACGATCACGTACGCGCCCGCCACGTTCGCCGCGCTGAGCCCGGTCGCTTCGCGCAGCCGCTGGACGAAAGTGATGCCCATGTTGTTGATCAGGTCGTTAGCGATCTGGGTGCTGACGATTTCCCGGCGAAGGCGGTGCTGCAACATGGCGTCGCGGTAGCGCTCGGCCAGCAGCTGCGGAAAGGCGCTTTCCATTTCCCGGGCAAGATAGGCGTCGTCCGGTACCCTCGATTGCAGCAGCGCCTCCTTCAGTTCGATCTTGCTGTAGGAGATAAGCACCGACAGCTCCGCGCGGGTCAGCCCCTTGCCGAGGTTGGCGCGCTCGGCCAAGGCCTCATCACTGGGAAGGAATTCCAACGCCCGGTCCAGCAGGCCGACCGACTCCAGCGAACTGATCAGCCGCTTGTATTCCCCGCTGCCTTCGCGTGCGCGGTGCTCGGCCTGAGACAGTGCCTGAGTCTGCTTGTAGTTGTCGTGCAGCACCAGGTCGGCCACGGCATCGGTCATGTCGAACAGCAGCTGGTCGCGCTGCTTGCCGGTCATGTCGCCGGCGCTGACGATCTCGTTCAACAGGATCTTAATGTTGACCTCATGGTCGGAGCAGTTCACCCCGCCGGCGTTGTCGATGAAGTCGGTGTTGGCCGCACCGCCATGCAGGCAGTACTCGACACGGCCGAGCTGGGTGATGCCCAGGTTGCCGCCCTCGCCGATGACTTTGGCGCGCAGTTCGTTGCCGTTGACCCGGAGGATGTCGTTGGCTTTGTCGCCGACATCGGCGTGGCTTTCGACTGTGCTCTTGACGTAGGTACCGATACCGCCATTCCAGAGCAGGTCCACCGGTGCCTTGAGCAATGCGTGGATGAGCTCGGCTGGGGTCAGGAAGTCGGCCTCGATATCGAAGCGCGCCTTCATTTCCGGTGTGATCGCGATGCGCTTAGCCGAGCGCGGGAACACGCCGCCGCCCGTGGAGATCAGCGACGCGTCGTAGTCGGTCCAGGCCGAGCGTGGCAGGTCGAACAGGCGCTTGCGCTCGACGAAGCTGCGCGCCGCGTCCGGATTGGGGTCGATGAAGATGTGCAGGTGGTTGAAGGCTGCGACCAGCTGCAGCGTCTCGGACATCAACAATCCGTTGCCGAACACGTCACCGGCCATGTCGCCGATGCCGATCACGCTGATGGGGTCGCGCTGGACGTCAATACCGCGCTCGCGGAAATGCCGCTGCACCGACACCCAGGCGCCCTTGGCTGTGATGCCCATTTTCTTGTGGTCGTAGCCGGCCGAACCGCCAGAGGCGAAAGCATCGCCGAGCCAGAAGTCATACTCGGCGGCGATCCCGTTGGCGATGTCGGAAAAGGTCGCGGTGCCCTTGTCGGCAGCCACCACCAGATAGGGGTCGTCCTCGTCGTAGCGCAGCACGTTGGTCGGCGGCACCACCTGGCCATCCTTGAGGTTGTCGGTGATGTCAAGCAGGCCGCTGATGAAGATCCGGTAACAGGCGATACCCTCGGCCAGCACCTCGTCACGCGACCCGCTGGTCGGTAGCCGCCGCGGCACGAAGCCGCCCTTGGCGCCGCCCGGCACGATGATCGCATTCTTGACCTGCTGCGCCTTGACCAGGCCCAGCACCTCGGTACGGTAGTCCTCCTCACGATCGGACCAGCGCAGCCCGCCGCGCGCGACCTTACCGCCACGCAGATGCACCCCTTCCACGCGTGGTGAGTAGACGAATATCTCGAATTTCGGCGCTGGACGCGGCATCTCCGGAATCGAGCGCGGGTCGAGCTTGAAACTGAAGTAGCTCTTCGGTCGGCCGTTGGCATCGGTCTGGTAGAAGTTGGTGCGCAGCGTGGCCTTGATCAGTGCCAGATAGCGCCTCAGGATCCGGTCTTCGTTGAGCACTGCGACGTCGTCCAACGCAGTGATGATCGCCTGCTCCAGGCGCGCCTGCTTGTCGGCCAGGTCGTCCTCGCCGAGCTTGCGAGCGAGGTAGAAGCGCATCTTGAATAGCCGCACCAGTTCGCGGGCGATCGCGGTATGGTTGAGCAGCGCGCTGGCAATATAGCCCAGGTCGAAACCCATGCGGATCTGCTTGAGGTAGCGGCCATAGGCGCGCAGCAGGGCCACTTCACGCCAGGTCAGCCCGGCGGTCAGCACCAGCCGGTTGAAGGCGTCGTTTTCCGCCTGGCCGTTGTGAATCGCGATGAAGGCGTCCTGCAGCGGCTCGTTGATCTCCATCAGGTCGATCTCGAGCCCCTCGGCGTAAGTGAACGCGAAATCGTGAATCCAGTACTCGCGGCCATCCTTGCGCTTGAGGTGGAAGGGGAATTCACCCAATACGCGCAGGCCGAGGTTTTCCAGAATCGGCAGCATGTCCGATAGCGGCAATGGCGCGTTGAGGTGGTACAGCTTGCAGTGCAGGCGGTTTTCTTCAGCGGTGATCGGCTGGTAGAAGCTCATCACCAGCGGACGCTCGTCGGTCAGGCTGAGCACGTGCTGCATGTCGACCGCAGCCGAATGCGGGGCGAAGCGCTCGCGGTACCCGGCCGGAAAGCCCTTCGGGAAGTCGGCCAGGATGCCGGTGCCCTGGGCCTCGCCGAAGCGCTCGACCACCACGCTGGAATAGTCGTCCTGCCAGGTACGACAGGCCTGCACCACTTCCCGCTCCAGCTGAGCCGGGTCGAACTGCACCCGCTTGTTCGGGTCCAGGCGCAGGAGGAACTGCACGCGGATGAGCACCGATTCGGAGAAATAGGTCGAGAACTCGCAGTCGCTGGCTTCCAGCCGGTCGACCAGCACCTGCTGGATACGCAGGCGGGTTTCGGTGGAATAGCTGTCGCGTGGCACATAGGCCAGGCAGTAGCAGAAACGACCGTAGGGATCGATGCGCAGGAACAGCCGCAGCTTGTTGCGCTCCTGGATTTGCACGATGGCGATGGCCGTGTCAAACAGCTGATCCAGGGTCATCTGGAACAATTCGTCACGCGGCAGCACTTCGAGGACCTGAATCAACTCTTTAGCTAGGTGCGCTGAATCATCGAACTGGGAGCGCTCGACAACCTGCGCAACCTTGCTGCGAATGAAGGGGATGCGCCGCACACTCTGGGTGTAGACCGATGAGGTGAACAAGCCGAGAAAGCGGCACTCCTTGACGACCCGGCCCTGGTCATCGAATTCGCGGATGGAGACGAAATCCGGATAAGCCGGCCGATGCACCCGGCTCGGCGTGGCGGCTTTGGCAAACGACAGCAGCAACGGCTCGCGCAGATAAGCCAATGCCGGCGGCATGATCAGCTGATCGCCCTCTTCGAGGCCAGTACGCAGCGTACGTGACAGCCCCAGCAGGGACGACTCGTCGTAGATGATGCGACCGCCCTCGCCCTGCTCCACCACCGTGAACTCCTCGTAGCCGAGGAACGTGAAGTGGTCATCAGCGAGCCAGCGCATGAAATCCATGATTTCGTCCAGCTGACCGTTGGCGACCTCCGCCCGCAGGCCACCCAGTCGCGCATGGTGCTCTTCGGCCTTGGCTTTCATCGACGGGAAATCGCTGACCGTAACCCGCACGTCCGCCAGGACCCCATGCAGCGAGTGCTCCAGTTCGTGCAGCGCAGCGGAACTGGCGCACCGGTCGATCTCGACGAAAATCAGCGATTCGGCATCGCTGTCGTCCGCCGTACTGCCCTTGGGCAGCAGTTCGATCAGGCTGCCATCGGCGTCGCGGCGCACCTGCAGCACGCTGTTCTGCAGCGTGTGGATCGCGTAGCCCCGGCGGGTCAGCTCCATGCGCACCGAGTCGACGAGAAACGGCATGTCCGGATGCAGCACCTCGACCACGCTATGGGTCGACTGCCAGCCGTGCTTTTCATAGTCGGGGTTGAATACCTGAACTTCCGGGCGGCTCGGGTCGAAGCGCTCCAGCAGCCGCCAGCTCGCCAGCGTTGAACCCACCAGGTCGGTCATGCGCCGCTGGGTAAGCTCGGGCAGTGCGACGATTCCGAAAAACTGCTCGGCGAAAAGTCCCACTTGTGGCAGGAGTTTCTCGTCGACATGCTGCGCCAGGGCCACTTTCAGTTGTTGCTGAAAATCGGCTTTGCTGGCAGCTGTAAAGAACGCCATTTGTTCGCTCCATTCTGGCTTGGAATTGGACTGGGGCAGTCGCGTGACCTGACCGGCAACGCTGGCTGTAAGTTCAACGGTAGTTCAGCGGACCGGGATTGCATCGCTGCATGTCCCTCTCCTGTGTGGCGTTCTGCGCGACCCGGCGGTCACATTTAATTGCGGCGCGGGGCCCGCCGCCCGGAACGACAGGCTTCACGCCGGCTCCTGCGCCAGATGTCGCTGAAGTTGCCGAGCGGCGCATAGCCGGCTCCTCGGCAAATGCATTAAAGTCATGCTGATCGAGCGCCCGCCCGGATACGCCCCAGCAAACGAGTTCAACGATGGACCACCGTGAAGCCCTCGTCGCCTTGCGACAGTTTCTTTCCACCCAGATTCTCGGCCAGGAACGGCTGATCGAGCGGCTGCTCATCGCTCTGCTGGCCGACGGCCACATGCTCGTCGAAGGCGCTCCGGGGCTGGCCAAGACACGCGCGATCAAGGAGCTGGCCGAAGGCCTCGAAGCGGAATTCCACCGCATCCAGTTCACCCCCGATCTGCTGCCGGCGGACATCACCGGTACCGAGATCTACCGGCCGGAAACCGGCAGCTTCGTCTTTCAGCAGGGGCCGATCTTTCACAACCTGGTGCTGGCCGACGAGATCAACCGCGCCCCGGCGAAAGTCCAGTCGGCGCTGCTCGAGGCAATGGCGGAACGCCAGGTCAGCGTCGGACGCAGTACCTACGACCTGTCACCACTGTTCCTGGTCATGGCCACGCAGAACCCGATCGAGCAGGAAGGCACCTACCCGCTGCCCGAAGCCCAGCTCGACCGCTTTCTGTTGCACGTCAAACTCGGTTTTCCGGACGCATCGGTTGAACGGCGCATTCTCCAGCAGGCCCGCGGCGAGGCCATCAATGGCGAGACGCTGCCCGAACAGCGCGTCTCGCAACAGGCGATCTTCGCCGCCCGCAAGGAAATTCTCGGCCTGTACATGGCCGATGCCGTGGAGGAGTACCTGGTGCAGCTGGTCATGGCCACGCGCACCCCGGCCAAGTTCGATAGCGAGCTGGCCGGCTGGATCGCCTACGGCGCCAGCCCACGCGGCTCCATCGCGCTGGATCGCTGCGCCCGCGCCCATGCCTGGCTGGCCGGCCGGGATTTCGTCAGCCCCGAGGACATCCAGGCGATGCTCTTCGACGTGCTGCGCCATCGCCTGATCCTCTCGTTCGAGGCCGAAGCCGCCGGCATCGACCAGGACCGCGTGCTGCAACGCATCCTCGACGTGGTGGCGGTGGCCTGATGCCAGCCCCCAGCCAGGACGCGGCGGAGGCTCCGGGTGTTCGCGTCAGCCTGAGCGAGCTCATCGACATGCGTCACCGGGTGCGTGAAGTGCCGTTATTCTCCACCCCGCACCGCCGCAGCCCGCTGGTCGGCCTGCACCACTCGAAGCTGCGCGGGCGCGGCGTGGACTTCGACCAGGTGCGCATCTACCAGGCCGGCGACGACGTGCGCACTATCGACTGGCGCGTGACGGCACGCACCCAGGAGCCGCACACCAAGCTGTTCCACGAGGAGCGCGAGCGCCCCATCTACCTGCTGGTCGAACAGAGCCCCCGACTCTTCTTCGGCAGCGGCCTGGCGCTCAAGTCGGTGGTCGCCGCGCGCGCGGCCAGCCTGGTCGGCTGGGCCGCGCTGAGCCACAACGACCGCGTCGGCGGGCTGGTTTTCGGGACTCAGGAACCCCAGGAGGTCAAGCCCCGGCGCAGCAAGCAGAGTTTGCTGCAGCTGCTCGACCGGCTGGTACACGCCAACGCCGGCCTGAGCGCCGACCAGCCCGCCGATGCCGACGCCTTCGGGCTGGCGCTGCGCCGCGCGCGCGAGGCACTGCGGCCCGGCAGCCTGGCCGTGGTGATCTGCGACGAGCGGACCCTGGGCGATGCCGCCGAACAGCAACTGACGCTTCTGGCCCGGCATGTCGACCTGCTGATGATCCCGATTCACGATCCGCTCGACCACGCACTGCCCGCTGCCGGCCTGCTGCGCTTTGCCCAGTCCGGCGCCCGCCTGGAGCTTGACAGCCACGACGCCGCCATTCGCCAAGCCTACCGTGCCCAGGGCCAGGCACGTGCGGCCCGCTGGCAGCGCCTGGCCGACCGCCTTCGGCTACCGTTGATGCCGCTCGACACGCAGCGCGAAATGGTCGACCAGTTGCGCGAGCATCTCAACGTGCAGCACCCCGGAACCGCGCGATGAACCCGCTCGACAACCTGGAGCCACTGATCGCGCCGTCGCCGGTAGGCGCCTGGCCGCTAGCGCCCGGCTGGTGGTTCCTCGCCGCCCTGCTGCTGGCGATTGTTCTGCTGCTGCGCCTGCGCCCCTGGCAACGGCAAAAACCCGACGCGGGCGCACGGCCGGCCGACGCCGTGCCCGAGCCGCAGCGGCAACTGGCGCTGGACGAGCTCGCCGGACTAAGCAAGCCCTACGACGGGCAGCCGGCCAATGCATGGTTGCAGCAGCTTAACGCGCTGCTCAAGCGCCTGTGCCGCACCCGCTACCCGGACGACAACCCGCACACCCTCAGCGGCCGCGCCTGGCTGGCGTTTCTCGACAGCCGCTGCCCGGCGGCCGGCCTGACACGCTGGATGGTCCTGGTCGAAGGCGTCTACCGCTCCGAATGCCGGCTCGACGACAAGGCCATCGAGGGCCTGGAGCAATCGGTGCAGATTTGGATCCGCAAGCATGTTTGAGCTGGCCTGGCCCTGGGCCTTCCTCGCGCTGCCGTTGCCCTGGGTGATGCGCTGGGCGTTGCCGGCGGCGGACAGCGGCGACTCGGCGCTGAAGGTTAGCTTTCTCGGCGAGCTCGAGCCGCTCGCCGGCCACCGTGCGGCGGTCGCCCTGCCCGCCTGGCGCCAGCAACTGCCCTATCTGTTGATCTGGTTGCTGCTGCTGTTCGCTGCCGCGCGCCCTCAATGGCTCGGCGAACCGCTGCCGTTACCGACCAGCGGCCGCGACCTGCTGCTGGCGGTGGATGTGTCCGGTTCCATGGACTACCCGGACATGCAGTGGGACGGCGAGGACATCAGCCGCCTCGAGCTGGTCAAGCAGCTGCTGGGCGACTTCATCATCGCGCGCCGCGGCGACCGCGTCGGGCTGATCCTGTTCGGCAGCAATGCCTACCTGCAGGCGCCATTGACCTTCGATCGCCAGACCGTTCGCACCTGGCTCGACGAAGCCGAAATCGGCATCGCCGGGGGTAATACGGCCATCGGCGACGCCATCGGCCTCGCCACCAAGCGCCTGCGCGAGCGGCCGGCGCGCAGCCGCGTGTTGGTATTGGTCACCGACGGCGCGAACAACGGCGGCGAGATCGAACCCTTGCTGGCCGCCCGGCTGGCTGCCGCTGAAAAAATCCGGATCCATACCATTGGCGTCGGCACCGATGCGGCGTCCGAAGGCGTGCTGCAGCGCTTCGCCTTTGGCGCCGGGACCGAACTGGACGAGCCGACGCTGCGCGCCATCGCGGCGCAGACCGGCGGCCGGTATTTCCGTGCCCGCTCGGCCGAAGAGCTCGAGGAGGTCGGCGCCACGCTCGACGAACTGGAGCCGGCCGCCCAGCAACCGACCCAGGCGCGCGTCGCCGAAGCGCTCTATGCGTGGCCCCTGGCGGCCGCCTTCCTGATCAGCCTGCTGCTGGTCGCCAACAACCTCTGGGGCGCGCTGCTGCAGCGGCGCGTCTGGCGTGGTGGGCAGCGATGAACGAGCTGCTACCACACCTGCTGCGGCCCGGCTGGCTGCTCTTGCTGCCGGTGCCGATCTGGCTGCTGTGGATGCTCTGGCACCGCCAGCGGCAGATCGGCAGGTGGCAACGCCTGTTGCCCGAGGCGTTCCACAGCGTCCTGCTGACCCGCGGCCGCCTGCGCACCAGCCGCCGGCCCTGGATCGTGCTCGGCACGGCCTGGCTGCTCGCCGGGCTAGCACTGCTGGGCCCGAGCTGGCAACACGCCGAGCAGCCCGGTTTGTCCCGCACCGATCCGCTGGTGGTGTTGCTCGACACCACGCCCGCCATGCTCGCCGCCGATGCCAGCCCCAACCGCCTGGCAAAGGCCAAACGCAAGATCCTCGACCTGCTGCAGGCGCGCCCGGATGCGCAAACCGCGGTGGTGGCCTTCGCCGGCAGCGCGCATACCCTGGTGCCGCTGTCCAATGACATTGCCACGACGCAGAACCTACTGGATGCGCTGCAACCGGAGCTGATGCCGGAGCCGGGCCGTCGTGCCGACCTGGCCGTCGCGCGCGGTCTCGAACTGCTGGCGCAAGGCGCCAACGGCCGCGGGCGGCTGCTGCTGATCGGCAGCGAGCTGAGTCCCGCAGAGCGCGACGCGATCAGCACCGCCCTCGCCGCCAGCGACCAGCGTCTGCTGGTCCTCGGCGTTGGCACCGAACAGGGCGCGCCCATCACCCGCGAAGATGGGAGCTTCTTCAAGGACGCGCAGGGCGCCATCCTGATCCCGCGGCTGGACGAGCACGCCCTGCGCCAGTTCGCCGAGCAGGTCGGCGGCCGCTACCAGCGTGCCCGTCTGGACGACGCGGACCTGAAAGCCCTCGGCCTGCTGCGCAGCGAGGGCCCGCTCCGCCAGAGCCAGGACACCACCCGCCTCGAGACCTGGCTGGACCAGGGCTACTGGCTGCTGTTGCCGTTGCTGCTGCTCGCCTCCACCGCCGGGCGCCGCGGCTGGCTGCTCTGCCTGCCGCTGCTAATGGGGCTTCCCCAGCCTGCCAGCGCATTCGACCTGCAGGATCTCTGGCTGAACCACAACCAGCAAGGCAAGCGGCTGCTGGAAGCGCAGCACCCAGCCGAGGCCGCGCAGCGCTTCGACGATCCGCGCTGGCAGGGTTACGCCCGTTACCAGGCAGGCGATTTCGCCGGCGCCGCCGAGCAGTTCGCCAAGGGCGACAGCGCGGCCGACCACTACAACCGCGGCAACGCGCTGGCCCGCGACGAGCGGCTCGAGGCCGCGATCGAAGCCTATGAACAGGCGCTCGACCTCGACCCCGAGCTCGACGTAGCCCGGCGCAACAAGACCACCGTCGAAACGCTGCTGCGCGACCGTCAGCAGCAGGCGGCGCAAGCGGCCGAGCCGGATGCACAGGACGCAAAACCGGACGAAGACGTCCGCAGCGAACCCCGGCCGACCACCGGCGGCACGGCCGAGAAGCCCGCCCCACCCTCCCGCGCCAGGGACGCCGATCAGCCCGCCGGCGGCCAGGACGCGCCACAGCAGCGGGCAAACGAGCCCCAGGCGCCCGCCGAACCCGAGCAGTCAGACTCGACGGATGCCACGCTGGTGCAGGCCGACGAGGGTAGCCTGGACCCGGAAACCGGTCAGGCACTGGAACAATGGCTGCGGCGCATCCCCGACAATCCCGGCGAGCTGCTGCGCCGCAAATTCCTCTACGAACAACGCAAGCGCCAGGAACTCGAACGATGAAGCGGCTGATGATGCTGGTGGTTCTGATCCTCCTTGCCGGTCAGGCAAGCGCCGCTGGCCTGGTCGCACGCGTCGACCGTACCCAGCTGAGCCTGGACGAAACCGTCGAGCTGACCCTCGAGACCAGCGACACGGCGGTGTTCGGCAAGCCGGACCTGCAGCCGCTCGAAGGATTGTTCAAGGTCTTCGGCACCCGCCAGGTGAACCAGCTGTCCGGCACCAGCGGTGACGCCCGCGCCCTCACCCGGTGGCTGATCACCCTGCAACCGCAGCGCACCGGTTACGTGGTGATTCCGCCACTGCAGCTCGGCGAATGGCGCAGCACGCCGATCACCCTGTATGTCAACGAGTCCAGCACCGACGGCAGCGACACGCTGGCGCCGATCTTCATCGACTCCAGCCTCGACCAGGACAGCGTCTACGTGCAAGCCCAGGTGGTTCTCACACTGCGCATCTACCACTCAGTCTCGCTGTACGACGACAGTACGCTGTCTCCGCTGCAGATGAGCGATGCCCTCGTCGAGCGCCTCGGCGAGCCGCGCACTTATGAAAAGGACATCAACGGCATCCGCCACGGCGTGATCGAAATCCGCTATGCGCTGTTCCCGCAGAAGAGCGGCACCCTGACGATTCCGGCGCAGCTGTTCAGCGCCACCACGGTTGCGCCCAACGGCGATTACTACGGCTCGCGCTTCGGCACCTCTACCCAGGTCAAGTCACCGGAGATCCCCCTGCTGGTCAAGCCCAGGCCCGAGGCCTACCCCGCCGACGCGCCCTGGCTGCCGGCCACCCGCGTGACGCTGGTCGAGGCGTGGAATCCGCAGCCGCAGCAGGCACGCCTCGGCGAGCCCCTGACGCGCAGCCTGCTGGTTCAGGCCGACGGTCTGTCCAGCGCACAGCTGCCGCCGCTGGAGTCATCCGCGGTGCCCGGCCTGCGCCGCTACCCGGACCAGCCCAGCCTGAATGACACCGTGGGCGAGCATGGCCTCGCGGGCAGTCGCGAGCAGCGCGAAGCTCTGGTCGCCACCCGCGCCGGCGACTACCGCCTGCCCCCCGTGGAACTGGTCTGGTGGAACACCACCGAGGATCGCCTCGAGCGCAGCAGCCTGCCGGCCCGCGACCTGCAGATCGCCGATAATCCCGACCTTCTTTCGCCCGGGGAGCCCGCCGCTCCGGCCACGCCACCGGCGAGCCGGCCCGTTTGGCCGTGGCAGCTGAGCAGCGCCGTGCTGGCAGTCACCACCCTGCTGGGCTTTGCCCTCTGGCTGCGGGCACGGCGTCAGCCGGCCGTGGTCCGCACCGTGCAGAGCGGCCCGACACCGCGCACGCTGCTCGATGACCTCAAGCGTGCCTGCCTGGCCAATGACACCCTGGCCACCCGCCATGCACTGGACGCCTGGGCCCGTCAGCAGCCCGAAACCCTGGCGGACATGGCGGCTCGCTTCGTGCCGCTGTCCGACGCACTGGACGGCTTGAACGGCGCGCTCTACAGCGAGACCGGTCAGCGCTGGCAGGGCGATGCCCTCTGGCAGGCGATTCAGAACCTGCCCGCAGCCGAGCCAGGCGCTGCAGCACGCGACGGTGCACTGCCGCCGCTCTACCCCCGCTAGGGCGCGCCGAACATCCGCGGACGCAAACGCGCGGCAGCTCCGTCACTTGCGTAACGCCAAAGTCGCGTTGCCCTACCCGCGTTTTGGCCGCCATGGCAGAGCTACCGGTTGCGGTGCCCCGCGCCGCTGGCATATGCCTTGCTTGTCCCCTTGCATGGTTCTTCTGCGGGCCAGCGCCTCCGGGTGCCCGGCCTGCCTTCCGCACGCTGAAGGTGCTCGTCCGTATGACCCTGTCCCCTCCCCCCTCACGCCCCGACTCGCTGGCCTGGGTTGCCGGCAGCGATGCACCGGAAAAGCGCGTCGTGAACCTGGGTTTCATGGCGCTGACCGATGCCGCCTCGCTGATCGTCGCCGCGACCCAGGGCTTCGCCCAGCCTTATGGCCTGACGCTCAACCTCGAACGGCAGAGCTCCTGGTCCAGCGTGCGCGACAAGCTGGTCGAGGGCCAGCTGGATGCGGCGCATGCGCTGTACGGGCTGATCTATGCCGTCGACCTGGGCATCGGCGGGGCCGCCCCGCGGGACATGGCGGTTCTCATGGGCCTGGCCCAGAACGGCCAAAGCATCAGCCTCTCCACGGCCTTGAAGGATGCCGGCGTGACCGATCCTGACGCGCTCGCCCGCTGCGTGCGCCACAGCGGTGCACGCCTGACCCTCGCCCAGACCTTTCCCACCGGCACCCACGCGTTGTGGCTCTATTACTGGCTGGCCGCTTACGGTATCCACCCGCTCAAGGACGTCCGCACGCGCGTGGTGCCGCCCTCGCAGATGGTTGCCCACCTGCGTGCACGCCGGATCGACGGCTTCTGTGCCGGCGAGCCCTGGGGCGCGGAAGCCATCGAAGAAGGCATGGGCTTTACCCTCGCCACCAGCCAGTCGATCTGGGCCGACCACCCGGAAAAGGTGCTCGGCTGCACCCGCGAATTCGTCGACCAGTACCCCAATACCGCGCGCGCGCTGGTCATGGCGCTACTCGAAGCCAGCCGCTTCATCGACGCCAGCCAGGAAAACCGCCGCAGCACCGCCCAGCTGATCGCCGGCCGCGACTATGTCGACGCGCCGGTGGCCGCCATCGAACCGCGCTTTCTCGGCCAGTACGAGGACGGGCTGGGCCATGCCTGGCTGGACCCGCACCCACTGCGCTTCTTCGGCAACGGCGAGGTCAACATGCCCTACCACTCCGACGGGCTCTGGTTCATGACCCAGCTGCGCCGCTGGGGCCTGCTGCGCGACGACCCGGACTACCTCGCCGTGGCGCAACGCGTCCAGCAGACCGGCCTGTACCGCGACGCAGCTACGGCGCTGGACATCCCGGTGCCCGACTCGCCCATGCGCAGCGCCACGCTGATGGATGGCAGCCGCTGGGACGGCAGCGACCCGGCCGGCTACGCGCGCAGCTTCGCCCTTCACGCGCTGGCCGACGACACGCCAGTGCGCCAGCCTTGAAGAGAGGACAGCCATGCTTCGCGTTCTCCTGATCGACGACACGCCGCGCAAGGTCGGCCGCCTGCGCAGCGCCCTGATGGAAGCCGGCTTCGAGGTCATCGAGGAATCCGGCCTGACCATCGACCTGCCCGAACGGGTCGAGGCCGTGCGCCCAGATGTGGTGCTCATCGACACCGACTCCCCTGGCCGGGACGTCATGGAACAGGTGGTGATGGTCAGCCGTGACCAGCCACGCCCCATCGTCATGTTCACCGACGACAAGAACCCCGACGCCATGCGCCAGGCGATCCGCGCCGGCGTCAGCGCGTATATCGTCGAAGGCATCCAGGCCCAGCGACTCAAACCCATCCTCGACGTGGCCATGGCCCGCTTCGAAAGCGACCAGGCGATCCGCGCCCAGCTGCAAGCGCGCGACCAGCAACTGGTCGAACGCAAACGCATCGAACTGGCCAAGGGCATGCTGATGAAGATGCGCAGCTGCAACGAGGAAGAGGCCTACACCCTCATGCGCCGCCAGGCCATGAGCCGCCAGCAGAAGCTGATCCAGGTTGCCGAGCAGATCATCGCGATGAACGATCTGCTGGGGCAGTAAGGCCGCATCACCTGTAGGAGCAGGCTCTCCCTGCGACCATGGCCACGCCGGCGTATGCCTCGAGGCCGCGCCGCTGGAGGCCTCTAAGGTCGTGGGCAGAGCCCGCTCCTACAGAGACAGACCCGGGCCCATCACGCAGCACCGCTACGCTGCAGTCCCCTCAAGCATTCGCAGCCCCTGTA
>DAMBNU010000020.1:0-78316 GCA_032064305.1 Pseudomonas sp.
GGGGTCTCCCCATGTGAGAGTAGGTCATCGTCAAGCTTCTACACCAAACCCCCGATCCTCGTAAGAGGGTCGGGGGTTTGTCTTTGGGCTTGAGAAAACGGCAGGGTTCCTCGTGGGAACTCCTGCGCTGGGACAATCGGGCGAGGCTCCGCGCCGAAGCACAGCAGAAAGCGTATCGTCTTTAGGCGGACACCAAGAGTCCCCAACGCTGCATCATCGTTACGGACTCTCGCGTCGCGTTTCGATCCATTGTTACCTGAGATAACTTGGGTCGATTCACGTCGATTGATATGTTCCCTTGTCCGCCTCACCCACGTCCGTGCCGACCGAGGCGTTGACGTCCGCGGCCTGATAGCCCGGTTGCGGCGGGGCTCCTTTACTGGCGAATCCAGGTTTGCGTGCGGCCCAATGCTTCGATGCCGATGTAGCCGCGCACTTCGAGTTTCTCCCCGCGGTCCTGCAAGGTCACCTTCGCCCGGTAGGTCTTGCCCTTCGCAGGATCAAGTATTTCACCGTCGTTCCACGTGTCTTCGTCCTCAGCCTGCAGCCCCCACAGGATCGTCATGCCGGTGATCGGCTGGTCTTTCCTGTCTCCCTCGCATGCGCTGCAGATCGGGTTCGGCCCCTGATCCGATTGGAGAATTTTCGCGACCTTGCCGCTGAACGAACCGTCGTCGGTTTGCCAGATTTCGACGATGGATTTCGGCTTGCCGGTTTCATCGTCGATGGTTTGCCAGCGACCGGCAGGTGAGTCAGCGGCGAAAGCGAGCGAAGCGAATGTGAGTGGCAAGGCCAGTAGCGCATGGATCAGTGGACGCATGATGTCTCCCGTAAGCGGTGATCAGTCGTGACTCTACCATCGGATATTTCCCCGCGCTGCCGAGGAATGCCTGACCGGCGGGTTCTCGTGCGGTCAGCTGTCTGGCAATTCTGGAAGCTAGCTGAGGGAAGTTTGAGCGACATGCGACGCATAGGCAGGGCGGCATCGCGGGGCGCTTACACGGACGCGCATCGCTCATGCAGTACAAAAACCCAGACGTTTCCGAAGGAGAAAGGCAAGCGCGACACCTAGACGAAAGCAATCGGCCCCGGGGCAGCGCGTCATTCATTCGACAGCGATTCAATAGACAGCTGAACCACACCCGCTCGACGCCATCTGTCGCCTGCAAGATGCATATCGACGCCGACGTTAAAGCTCGACGAAAGAGTGCCGAAAACAGAATACTGCATCGGTTTTGAATGATGGCATCATGGTGGCTAGCATCGGTGTTGCATGTCCGGGTCTTACGCCCATGAGGTCGCTCCATGAGTCCATGCTTGCTCCGATTTTTGAAGCCCGCGCTCTGGTTGTTGCTGTGCTCGTGCTACGCCGGAGCCGCCGATGCTACGGCCATCACCGTGGTCACCGAAGAGCTGCCACCCTACAACATGACCGTGAACGGCCAACTGACTGGCATGGGCACGGAGGTCGTCCAGGCGGTGATGGAGGAGGCGGGTGAGCAGGCCCGCATCCAGTCGATGCCCTGGGCTCGCGCCTATGACATCGCCCTGAATGCGGAAAACGTGCTGATCTACTCCATTGCGCGCACGCCCCCACGCGAAGACCTGTTCAAGTGGGTGGGCGTGATCGCGCCGACGCGCTGGTTCCTGTTCTCGCTGCCCGGGCGAACCTTCAAGCTGACCAGTCTCGACGACGCGCGGCAGTACCAGATCGCCACGGTCAAGTCGGATGTCGGAGAGCAGTACCTGATCGACCAAGGCTTCGAGATCGGTCGCAACCTGCAGTCGAGCAACAAGTACGAGCACAACTATGCCAAGCTCAAGGCGGGTCGCGTCGACCTGTGGATATCCAACGAGCTGAACGCACACTATCTGGTCCGCCAGGCGAGCGACAGAACTGGCGATGACGCCATTGCGCAGCTGCGCCTCGATGACCTTGGTGGCGCGAACGGCCTGTGCATGGCCTTCAGCCGCAACACGCCAGACGCCGTTGTGGATCGCTTCCGCCAGGCACTGGCCCGGGTCCAAGCTGACGGTCGCTACGACGCCATCGTAGCCAGATGGCTAAAGTGAACGCCTACAGCCACGAACCACCGACCGCCGCTCAGCGTCAGACCGACTCGCTCGGGCGCCGCCTGGTGCTGGCCACCTTGGGGTTTTGCCTGCTATTCACCCTGGTTACCGTTGGGATACGGACCTGGTCGGCCTGGCAGCACGGCCTGGATGCGATGAATGCTGAACTGGCGCTGATTGATCAGGTATTCCAGAGCAACCTGGCCAAGGCGATCTGGGAGATGGACGGTGACGCGCTCGAGACCCAGCTCGACAGCGTCGCCGAGGCAGCGCCCATCGGCCGCGTCCGCTTGCAGATCATTCGTGCCGGGCGGGCACCGGAGATCATTGAGCGCGCCCGTGCGCAGCAGGCCGCCGAACACCACGCGCCACGGTTGCAGCATGTCCTGAGCTACGAACCCTACGCCGGCGCCAGCGAGACCGTCGGCGAACTGTCCCTCGATGGCAACGAAGCGCTGCTCTGGGACCGGCTGGTCCGCGAGGTGAGCGGCATCGTGCTCACCCAGATCGTGCAATCGCTGCTGCTGGCGGGACTGATCATGTGGATGTTCAACCGCAGCGTCACCCTGCATGTTCGTCGTATCGCGCGCCACCTCACCCAACTGGCCCCGGAAAACCTCGACCAGACCCTGCGTCTGGAGCGGTCCGTGCACCGGCACGACGAGCTGAGCCTGCTGGAATACGGCGTCAACGGCCTGCAGGCGAAACTGTCCGCCTATCTTCAGCGGCAGCATCAGGATGAACTGGCCCTGGCTGCACACCGCGACCGGCTCGCTGAGCTGGTCGCGGAGCGGACTGCCGAACTGCGCGCGGCCAACGGCCTGCTCGAGCAGCTGTCGCGCAGCGATCCGCTGACCGGTCTGGCCAACCGGCGCCACTTCGACGAGATCAAGGAAGTCGAATTCCGCCGCGCGCTGCGCCAACGCCAGCCGCTGAGCGTGCTGATGTGCGACGTCGATTTCTTCAAGCGATACAACGATCACCATGGCCATGCGCAGGGCGACGCCTGCCTGCGGGCGGTGGCGGACACGCTCGGCTGCGTCTTCGCCCGCGCCGGCGAGTTGGTGGCGCGCCTGGGTGGTGAAGAGTTCGTCGTGCTGCTGCCGGGCGTCGATGTCGAGGCGGCCCGTCGTTCCGCCGCGCGACTGCAACAGCGGCTCGCCGAGCGAGCGCTGGACCACGGCGCCTCCGAGGTATCGCCGCTGGTCACGCTGAGCATCGGCCTCGCCGCGCTGGACGCGGACGGCATGGACCAGTTCGACCAGCTGCTGCGCCGCGCGGACGAGGCCCTTTACCAGGCCAAGGCCCAGGGCCGCAACCGTATTGCTGATTGACCGCCTGTGAGGAATGCACGATGCGCCCGATAGCCTGGATTGCCTGCTCGCTGGGATTGCTCGGATTGGCCGTGGATGCCGCCCCGTTGCGGGTGGTCACCGAGGAAACCGCCTACAGCTATCTGCAGGACGGTCGGGTCGCCGGCAGCGCCAGCGAGGTGGTCGAGGCGACCCTGGTGCGCGCCGGCCTGAATGACGTGCAGATCGCGCTGTACCCTTGGGCGCGCGCATATGACATCGCCTTGAGCGAGCCCAACGTGCTGATCTACCTGATCGCACGTACGCCCGAGCGCGAGGCGCTGTTTCGCTGGGTTGGTGAGGTCATGCGCATCGAATACCACTTCTACAAGTTAAGCGAGCGGGCCGATATCCGCGTGCCTGACCTGGATGCCGCCAGAGCCTATCGAATCGGCGTATTGCGTGACGACGTGCGTCACCAATATCTGCAGGCCCGGGGTTTCCAAAAGATCGTAGTCACCGCTCACCACAGTGACAACTTCAAGCGATTGCTCAACGGCCAGGTCGATTTGGTGCCCATGCCGGAACGCGACATGCTCGCCCTGTGTGCGGAGGCCGGTGTGGTACCGACGACCGTCGAGCGTGTTTTCACTCCGGATACCGCGACCCGACTCTACATGGCCCTGAGCCGGCAGACCGATGCGCAAACAACCCGGCGCTTGCGCGACGCCTTCGAGCAATTACAGGCAGAAGGAACCGTGGCTCGCCTAATGGATGGTCATCACTAGTCTGGACCAGCCTGCCGGGGATTAATCATTTCGTCTGTAGCTGTTCGATCTCGTTTATCGCCTTGCGACAACCGATTCCGGAGCCTTCTCCGAGCCCAGCTTCCACCCAGGGAATTATGGCCAAAGGCGGCGCGATCAGGGCGCCGGCGACACTGGCGATGGCTCGCGCAGCCAGCTCGCCGGTTACGACACTGACCTGCGGGTCGCTCAGGGTGCCTTTTAGCTGAACAGGCGAGTTACCGGACAGAAGGCTGACGTCCTTGGCGTGAGCCTCGAACCTCATGTCGAGTCGCTCGCGTTCGAGGTCTATGTTGCCTTCCCCGATGATGTTGCTGTCGGTGGTGCTGATGAAAAACTGCTCCAGTTTCGCAGTGCCCTCAGTCGCATCGAAACGTAGGTAGGTGCAATTCATCGGGACCTGATCGGCGTCATCGAGGGCGGCCACGGCGGCTTCCCCTGCGTCCAGCCCGAGCAGCTCGACTGCGAGCACGTCCAGTTTCCCGCCTGACATGGCCAGCTCCAGCTTGCCGTCCAGCTTGGCAGCCATTTTTCCCAAGGACTCACCGTCGAATCGAAGATCCAGCTGGCCACCGATGGTGCCGGCGGAATCTTTGGCGACCTTGGACAGGTCGGCCTCGCGCAGAACTGGGGAGAGGTTGACGCTGGTGATGTCCAGGTGCAGCTCGCCCGAGGGCTGCTGCGGGCGAACGTCCAGTCGCAGCCGGCCATTGGCTTTCCCTTTGCCAATCGAGAGGGTCAGGGGTTCGGCGACCAAGACCCCGTTGTCCAGCTCGGCTTTGAAGTCGACAGCATTCAACGGAATCGCTTCTGCCAATACCTGGTCGGCCTCGTAGCGAATGATGGCATCACGGTCGCGCAGGGCATCCAGTCCCAGTGGCTCGCTGGAAAATACCTGGCCGTCATTCGGGTCTGTCGGCGTACCGGGCGCCTTCAAATCCGAGGTCTCGAGCGTGTCCGAATGCAGGTTGGCCCAGAGCATCGGGCGGCCACTAAGGCTGAGGCGAACGTCGCCGCTCACATCACTATCGGCCCAGTTGGCGCGCAGATCCTGCAGACGCAGTTGCTGGTTCTCCCACAGCAGCTGACCGTTCAGCTGGTATCCGGCCAGCGACGGCAGGCTCCACCCGGTCAGAGGGTTGAGGTTGGCCGGGTTCGGCCCCTCAAGCGAAATCGCGAGATCCGCCGCTTCCAACTGCAAGGGGTCGGTCACCGTGCCTTTCACGGTCAGGTGACTTTCACCTGATTTGACCGTGCCTAAGACGGGATAGGGTTGATCGACGAACAATTCCTCCAGTGCGCCGACATTGATCTCGAACTGCAGCGGTACCTCGTTGCGCCAGGCGTCGCCCGTCAGTTGCAGGCCGGAGTCAGTGGAGGTCGCGTCGACCTCGACCCGCAGATCACGAGTCGGGTTTTCATAGCGCAGGTGCGTGTCGCTGAGACGGGCAGCGTTCTTCGCCAGCCGAGTGTGCAGTTCCCCGTCCAGCGTGCCGAGCTTGGGGTAGCCCAGGGGGGCGAGAGCACCGCCCAGGTCCAGCCGTTCAACGGTCAGGTCGGCCGTTCCGCTCAGCGAATTCTTGGTCAGATCAAGCGAGCCGCGGGCATCGATGGCCCCTTCGCCTTGGACTGCGTGCAGGCGTTCGATTATCAACTGCTGCTCGGCCAGCGCTGCCTTGAGCACGATGTCGCTCAGCGCGGCATCGCCGTACAGGAGCTGCTCCAGGTTGAGGTCGAGCTGACCGCGATAGCGACGCAAAGGCTGCAGCAGGTTTTGAGCGCTTTGTTGCAGCGACTGCTCGTTGTCCTTGGCTTTCGACTGTGCGCCGTTCGGTGCCGAGTCGAGCAAGCGCATCACGCCCCAACGGTTGAGGTCGAGTTTGTTGCCTTGCAGTTTTGCGGTCAGTTCGGGCGTATCGCCACGCTCCAAGACGAGCGAGCCGGTGAGGTGACTTTCGCCCGTGTTGAGGTCCATGTCCTGCAGCGCCCAACGCTGCCCATCACGCATGAGCTGGGTGTGGAGGTCGAAGGCCGGCACGTCGATGGCCGGGTTCTCGAAGCTCATCAGTTCGGCCGAGTCTGGCGCGCTCACCGTCAGTTTGCCCTGCAGGGCATCAAGCGCTGGAAGCTGCCTGGCTTCACCTTTGAAGCTCGCCTGAATCTTGCCCAGTTGCGCGTCGAGCGATACCGCATAGGGTGCACCGCTGGCCAGCGCCTGGGGCGGTGGCTCGCCCGTCAGGCTCAGTGTCAGTGGCTTGCCTTGTACATGGCCGCTGCCTTCGATGGACAGCTTGCGCTGCCCCGGACCGTTATCGGTCGTCTCGATGTCGAGATCGACCTGGGCACCCAGTTTGGCGTCGCGATAGGTCAGCTGGCCATTCTGGATGCGGATCGTCTCCGGTTGGATGGGCGACCCGCTGCTGTCACTTTGGCTGCCGGTCAAGGCGGCCCAGTTGGAGCGCCCGTCGTCCTGTCTTGCGAGATGTACCTCGGGATTGTCGAGCTCAAGCAGTTGCAGACTGAGGCCACCCGTCAACAGCGCGCCGACATCGATCTCTGCCTGCAGGGCATCAAGCTTGAGCATATAGGGGTGTTCGGCCCACTCGGGGTTGGCGATTTCGACATCGCTGACGCTGATCCCCACCGGAAACCCCCAATCGATGTCGAGGTTGCCGATCTCGACGGCACGACCATCCAGGCGCTGGCTCAGTTGGCTTTCGATCTTTTCGCGGGCCCACTGGGTTTGTACCAGCACTGCTGCGATCACCACCAGCAGCACCAAGGCCGCCAGCACG
Organism: Pseudomonas sp.; assembly: GCA_032064305.1. GTDB lineage: Bacteria > Pseudomonadota > Gammaproteobacteria > Pseudomonadales > Pseudomonadaceae > Stutzerimonas. The sequence goes on from DAMBNU010000020.1 coordinate 6,967, forward strand.
ATGCCAATGATTTTTGCTGCCTTCGCCACCCTTGCCTCCTGATCCGATCCGCTCGCGCATGAGAGAGGGTCAGCTGCACCGGGAGCAGCCGTGTAAAGGTGTCGACCTCGCACGGGCCGAAAAAGGTCACTGCAAATTTGCCGTGCCGTTTCTCGACATGCAGCCATTTGCGCTCCCGGCGCACGCAGCGAAAGGGTTTGATGGCAGGCAACAGAGGGAGGAACACGGACGAACGGCATCGCCGTCGCCCGTGCTAAACAGGGTCAGCCCTGCAGATCGGCCAGCATTGCCGTGGCGACCGCTTCGGCGACCTTAATGCCGTCGACACCCGCCGAGAGGATGCCGCCGGCGTATCCGGCACCTTCACCGGCGGGATACAGGCCGCGGGTGTTGAGGCTCTGCAGCGTCTCGTTGTCGCGCTTGATCCGTACCGGCGAGGACGTGCGCGTCTCGATGCCGGTGAGCACGGCATCGGCACGATCGAAGCCGCGGATCTGCTTGCCGAAGGCCGGCAGCGCTTCGCGGATGGCCTCGATCACGTAGTCAGGCAGCGACGGCGCCAGGTTGCCCAGCTTCACGCCCGGTTTGTAGGACGGCTCGACGTCGCCGAAGGCGCTCGACGGCTTGCCCCGAATGAAATCGCCAACCAACTGCCCCGGCGCGCAGTAATCGCGCCCGCCCAGCTCGAAGGCGCGCGATTCCAGCCGCTCCTGCAACTCGACGCCAGCCAGCGGGCCGCCGGGGAAATCCTCTTCCGGATTGATGCCGACGACGATGCCGGCATTGGCGTTGCGCTCGTTGCGCGAGTACTGGCTCATGCCGTTGGTCACCACGCGCTCCGGCTCGGAGGTCGCCGCCACCACGGTGCCGCCCGGGCACATGCAGAAGCTGTAGACCGCGCGGCCGTTCTTGGCGTGGTAGACCAGCTTGTAGTCGGCGGCGCCCAGTTCCGGGTGGCCGGCATATTTGCCCAGGCGCGCCTGGTCGATCAGCGACTGCGGGTGCTCGATGCGAAAGCCCACGGCGAAGGGCTTGGCCTCGATATAGACGCCGCGCTCGTGCAGCACGCGGAAGGTGTCGCGCGAGCTGTGACCGAGTGCGAGCACCACGTAGCGGCTACGAATTTCTGCTCCATCGGCCATGCGCACGCCCTGAATGCGGCCGTCCTCGATGATGAAGTCCACCACCCGGCTGTCGAAACGCACCTCGCCGCCCAGCGCCTTGATCTCTTCGCGCATGGTCGAGACCACGCCGGTCAGGCGGAAGGTGCCGATGTGCGGCTTGCTGACAAACATGATCTCTTCCGGCGCGCCGGCGCGGACGAACTCGTGCATCACCTTGCGGCCGTAGAACTTCGGGTCCTTGATCTGGCTGTAGAGCTTGCCGTCGGAGAACAGCCCCGCGCCGCCTTCACCGAACTGCACGTTGGACTCAGGGCTCAGCACCTTCTTGCGCCACAGCGCCCAGGTGTCCTTGGTGCGGCTGCGCACATCACGGCCGCGCTCCAGCACGATCGGGCGAAAGCCCATCTGCGCCAGCGTCAACGCCGCGAACAGGCCGCAGGGACCGAAGCCGATCACCAGCGGCCGCTCGCTCAGGTCTTCGGGCGCCTGGCCGACCGGGTAGTAGCCGGTGTCCGGCGCCACGCGGATGTTGCGGTCGTCCGCCAGGCGCGCCAGCACCTTGGCCTCGCCCGTCACGTTGGCGTCGATGATGTAGACGAAGGTGATCTCGCTGTTCTTCTTGCGCGCGTCGTAGCTGCGCTTGAACACGGTGAAGTCGAGCAGCTCGGCATTCTTGATGCCCAGGCGCGCCACGATGGCGTGGCGAAGGGCCTCGGCGGGATGGTCGAGGGGCAGTTGCAGTTCGGTGATGCGAATCATGACAGGTCCTGGCCGGTGGCCCCGGCAGAGGGATGGCGGCCCTTCGAATCTCGCCGGCGCGGGCGGCGAACCGGCAGGCCCGGAAAAGGCGCGCAGTGTAGCTGCACCGCCGCCGGCTGTCAGGCGCGGCGGGGACCACCTCGCCGCTACGGCACTACTCGAGCACGACCCTCGAGTTGAGCGGCTGCAGTGGCCGATTGTTGGGATGACCGACCGCCTCGGCCAGCGCCTCGATCTGCTCGTTGGAGGCGACTACGGGTTGCTTGAGCACCAGCCAGCGTACGCCTTCGGTGCAGGGCGGTGTGGTCAGCGAGCCGCTGAAGCGGTAGTAGTCGCGGTCCTGCGGCAGCAGTGCGCTGATATTGGCGGCCGGCGTGATGGGCTGCGCCTCGCCCCGTGCGGGCGGCGTCTCCCACAGCCGCGCCAGCGCCTGATTCGCCGCGCCTGCCTCGAACATCAGCGCCAGCACCGCGAGGTTGCCCTGCGCGTCGGCGTGCACCAGGTGTCCCTCAAGGGGAAAGGACCTGCCTTCGATGTGGTTTTCGCTGGGGGCGTGGAAGTGAAATTGCAGCAGCTCGTAGTCCTCGCCGTCGAGGCTCAGCTGGCTGCCTGGTTCGTATACCACCTGCACCGTATGGCCGAGGTTGACCACCTTGCTCGCGCCGGCCCTGTAATCGAGCTGCAGGGGTTGCAGTTCGGCTTCGACGCGCCCGCTGAGATCCACGGGCGTCTGGTTCTTGCCGGCGCAGGCGGCGAACTCGGGCGTCAGCCTCGCCCAGTTGGCCGGGCCGGTTTCGCCGGAGTAACTCCAATGCGTGCCGGGCGTGATGGCCCAGGCCTGGGCGCAGGTGAACAGGATGCCGAGGCCGGTTAGCGCTCGCGTCATGACAGCGTTCCTCTTGTCGAATGGTTGGCCGCCGGCGAACGCATGGGCGAGCGCCTGCAGCTGATGCAGCTCTGACCGGTCGCGCCGCCCTTGGTTTGGACGGCTTAGTCCTTGACCGACGACCTGCACGCCCGGTCTGCCAGCGGCTGTTCACCGGCGCTGTGGCAAAGGCGCGGTGAGACGCTACGCTGTGACAGGGTTCTCGTTTTTCTGCCTGCCGCAGGTCGCGCTCCAGCACGGTCTGCGGCGCGTGTCGTGCACAACAACAATAACGATCGTCCCGTCGGGGCGACCCTCCATGAGGTGGTGCGATGAAATCTGCTCCCTATGCCCTGAGTGCGCTGCTGGTCTGCCTGTCTGCATCAGCGCTGGCCGCGCCGACCAGTGACGAAGCGCTGGAACGCATGCGTTCGATGAAGACCACCGGCCAGTCCCTGGACATGCAGACCGTACCCCAGGACGGCGAGATCGCCGAGGCGCTGCGCAAGAATCTCGAGCGCATCAAGCTGCCGGACGGCTTCAAGATCGAGCTCTATGCGGTGGTTCCCGGTGCCCGCCACATGGCTGTGGGACCGTCCAGCGGCGTAGTGTTCGTCGGCACCCGCAAGACCGACCTCTGGGCCGTCACCGACCGCACCAAGAACCGCACCGCCGACGAAGTGAAGCGTTTTGCTCCGGCGATCAGCTTTACCCAGCCGGGCCCGTGCTTCAGCCCCGACGGCTTCCTCTTCGTCGCCGAGCACAACCGCGTGCTCGTTTTTCCGGCGGCTGAGTTCTTCTACGAAGGGCCCGACGTCGCCGCCGACATCGTGGTCCCTACTGGCGAGCTGATTCCTGCGGAGGAGGAGAGCTACAACCACGGTGCGCGCGTCTGCAAGATCAGCCCGGACAACAAGCTGACGGTCTCGCTCGGCCAGCCCTTCAACGTGCCACCGAAGGACAAGGTGGACATGTACGCCGAGCACGGCATCGGTGGCATCGTGCGCATGGAGCGTGACGGCAGCAAGCGCGAGGTCTACGCCACCGGCGTGCGCAACTCGGTGGGCATCACCTATCACCCCGAGACGGGCGAGCTCTGGTTCACTGACAACCAGGTCGACGGCATGGGCGACGACATCCCGCCGGGCGAAATCAACCATGCGCCAAAGGCCGGGATGAAGTTCGGCATGCCCTGGTACGGCGGCGGCCAGGTGCGGACCCGCGAATATGCCGACGACACCCCGCCGGAGGGCCTGACTTTCCCGGTGGTCGAGACTGTGGCGCACGCGGCTGATATGGGCCTGACCTTCTACACCGGCAAGATGTTTCCCGAGCAGTACCGCGGTGGCCTGTTCAGCGCCCAGCGCGGCAGCTGGAACCGCACGGTGCCGGTGGGCGCGCGGGTGATGTTCACGCCGTTTGCCGCCGATGGCAGTGGCCCGAGCGGTGAGACCGTGCCGTTCGCCGAGGGCTGGCTGGACGAGGACAGCGGCGAGTACTACGGCCGGATCGTCGACGTGGCGCAGCTCAAGGACGGCTCGCTGCTGGTCAGCGACGACACCGCCGGGGCGCTCTACCGCATCTCCTACGACGGCAAGGACCAGTGACCAGGCCGCTACGACGGCCACGCTGGCTGCCCTGGCTAATGCTGCTGGCGCTGCTGTTCGCCACCGAAGCCAGGGCGGCGGAGCTGTCGCCGACCCTGGCGGCGGGCAAGGCCAAGGCGCGGACGTGCGCGGCGTGCCACGGGCTGGACGGCCTGAGCAAGGTCGCCGATGCGCCCAATCTGGCCGGTAACGGGGAGCTGTACCTGGCTCGCCAGCTCAAGGCGTTTCGCGGTGGTCAGCGCAGCCACCCGCAGATGAGCGTGATCGCGGCAAGCCTCAGCCACGAGGACATCGCCCAGGTCACCGCCTGGTACGCCGCGATCCGGGTCCAGGTCGAGCTGCCCGACTGAGCAGCATGGCGAGTGCGGCGCGGGCGGCTTTCACGCCGCGCCCGCTTAGCCCTTATACTCGGTCGCCATCGAGGCCTGGCAGGTGCCGGCCCTCCTGTCGAAGGCGGCGCGCCCGCGGCGTCAGCTCACCAAAGGACTTTCCATGCTCAACAACGATGTGATGCGCAGCCTGCGCTACATCCTCAACGTCAACGACGCCAAGATCGCCGAGATCACCCGGCTGACCGGTTGCGAGATTCCGGACAGCGAGGCGATGGCGTACTTGAAGAACGAAGATGAGGAAGGCTTCAAGGCCTGCCCGGATCGCATCATGGCGCACTTTCTCGACGGCCTGGTGATCTACAAGCGCGGCCGGGACGAGAGCCGGCCCACGCCCCCGATCGAGCTGCCGGTGACCAATAACATGGTGCTGAAGAAGCTGCGCGTGGCCTTCGAGCTCAAGGAAGACGACCTCCACGCGATCCTCAAGTCGGTGGACTTCCCGGTCTCCAAGCCGGAGCTCAACGCGCTGTTCCGCAAGGCCGGGCACAGCAACTACCGGGCTTGCGGCGACCAGCTGCTGCGCAACTTCCTCAAGGGGCTGGCGCAGCGGGGCGCATGAGCCCAGCGCTCAACGGACACAAAAAAGCCCGGCGGGACCCGCCGGGCTTTTTCATTCCTGCACGACCCTTTAGCTCTGGATCATCGAGATGACTTTGTTGCGCAGTTGGGGGTCGTTCTGCACGGCCTGGTTGATTGCGTTGTATTCCTCGATGCTCAGGTCGTTGTTCTTGACCGTATTCATCATCTTCTCATTGGCCGTTTGTTGAAGCTGCTGGGCTTCGGCAGGGTCGCCGGTCTTTTCGAGCTTGGCGGTGAAGTCCTGACGGATCTCCATGATCTCGCCCAGCGAGTCGGCGAACTTCTCCAGCTTCTTGTCGCTGATGTCCGCCGCCTGCATGGCTGGTGCCGGCTGGGTCGCGGGCGCCTGGTTGGCCTGCTGGGCGGAAACCTGCGAGGCGCCGGCTGCCATGAACAGGGCCAGCAGACTGGCGGAGACGAGGCGTGTATGGAGCGCAATCATGTTCATGTCCTTTGCTTGAGAGTTCGCCAGGATGGTTGCATCCCGCGTGCCAACAACTTGGCCCCGTCGCAATCCCTTGAGCTGCGCGCCTTTCGCCGTTCGTCCCGATCTCGTCGACCGCCTGTGGGCCCTTCTATAGAGTGCCAATATGGCACATGTAGCAGTTTGGCAACGTCTGGCGACCCTCCGCGGCGCCCTGGTCCTCAAGGTCGTCGTCCCGCTTGTAGCGATCATGTTCGGCTTCAGTTACCTGATGCTGTGGACGGTCGAGCGCAACAGCGAGCGGCGCCTGCAGGAGGAGGTCGAATTGGTGGCGCGCGCCGTGCGTCTGCCGCTGAGCGACAGCCTGGAGCGCAAGCACGACCGCACCATGCAACAGGTGCTGGAATCGGTGCTCGGCGTCGGTCGGGTCTACGGCGCTTACCTGTATGACGATGCCGGAGAACTGGTGGCCTATGCCGGCGCCATGCTGCCCGACCAGGACCAATCCTCGATTCAGGCGCTGACCGCCGATGGCAAGCGCCGCGGCGGCTATCAGCGCATTCGCGGGCAGGCGGTGTACTCGTACTTTTTACCGCTGGAGCAAAGCGGCGGGCGCATCAATGGTCTGCTGCAGGTGACGCGGCGCTGGAGCGACTTCGAGCGCGACACCCATCGCCTGCGCCTGATCGCCGGCGTCTCGTCGGGCCTGTTGTCGTTGCTGGCGGTGGGTATCGTGCTGCTCGGTCACTGGTCGGCGATCGGCCGGCACTTGCAGCAGCTGACCCAGAGCATGACGCGTGTCGCAGCCGGTGATCGGGAGCACCGCGCGCCGTCCACCGGGCCCGGCGAGATTGCCGTGCTCGGGTTGGCGCTCAACCGGATGCTCGACAGCATCGCCGCCGCCGAACAGCAGATGAGCGAACAGAAGGCCCGTGAGGCCGAGTTGGAAGCGCGCCTGCGTCGCTCGCAACAGCTGGCCGCCGTGGGCCGGCTCGCTGCCGGCGTGGCGCACGAGCTGGGCAGCCCGCTTAGCGTGATCGACGGCAAGGCGCAACGCGTGCTGCGCAGCGAGACTCTGGAAGACGGCCCGCGCAAGGGGCTGCTGCAGATCCGCAGCCAGGTGCAGCGCCTCAGCGGTATCGTCCGGCAGTTGCTCGAATTCGGCCGCGCCGCCGGGCGGCCGGTGCGGCGCATGCCGGCCGACGTGCTGGCGCACTCGGCTGCCGCGGCGGTGGCCGATGAGCTCGCCACGCTCGAAGTACAACTGCGCGTCGAGGCGCCCGGCGAGACGCTGCACTGCGAGGTCGATCCCCCACGCTTCGAGCAGGCGCTGACCAACCTGCTGCGCAACGCCGCCCAGGCCAGCCCCGGCGGGCAGATCCGGCTGCGCTGGTGGCGGGACGCCGGGCACCTGCTGTTCCAGGTCGAGGATGACGGGCCGGGAGTTGCCGAAGCGGACCGCGCGGCGCTGTTCGAGCCCTTCTTCACGACCAAACCGGTGGGTCAGGGCAGCGGACTGGGCCTGGCCGTGGCGCATGGCGTGGTCGCCGAGTGCGGCGGCAGCATCGAGTTGGTCGACAGCCCGCTCGGCGGCGCCGCGTTCCGGATTTCCCTGGCACTGGCACATGAGGAGCACGGCAATGCAGTTGGATGATGGCCACCCCCAACGGGTGCTGGTGGTCGAGGATGATGACAGCTTGCGCCAGCTTCTGGTCGAGGAGCTGGAGGATCGTGCGCTGCAGGTTCGTGCGGTAGCCAGCGCCGAAGCGGCCGCGCCCCTGCTCGAGAGCTGGGAGCCGGATCTGGTGGTCAGTGACCTGCGCTTGCCGGGCGCCGACGGCATGGCGCTGTTGCGGCGGGTCAAGGCCATGCAGGCGGCGCCGGCGTTCCTGGTGATCACCGCCTTTGGCAGCATCCAGCAGGCGGTGGCGGCGCTGAAGGCCGGCGCGGACGAGTTCCTGACCAAGCCGCTGGACCTCGATCATCTGGGCCTGGCCGTAGCGCGGGCGCTGGAGACGCGGCATCTGCGCGATGAAGTGCGTCGCTTCCAGCAGCTGCTCAGCGACGACCGCTTCCACGGCATGCTCGGGCGCAGCCGGGTGATGCGCAGCCTGTTCGACCAGATCCGCCAGCTGGCGCGGGCCGCCGGGCCGGTGCTGGTGATTGGCGAGAGCGGCACCGGCAAGGAACTGGTCGCCCGCGCGGTACACGCCGAGAGCGACCGGGCCGGGCGGCCGTTCCTGGCGATCAACTGTGCCGGGTTGCCGGCCGAGCTGCTCGAGAGCGAATTCTTCGGCCATGCCGCCGGCGCCTTTACCGGCGCCAACCGCGCCCACAAGGGCCTGTTCCAGCAGGCCGATGGCGGCACGCTGTTCCTCGACGAGATCGGCGAAATGCCGCTGCCGTTGCAGGCCAAGCTGCTGCGTGTGCTGCAGGAAGGCACCATCCGTCCGGTGGGCGGCGAGCGCGAGCTGAGCGTAGATGTGCGCATCATCGCCGCCAGCAACCGGCCCCTGGAGACCGCCGCCGGGCGCGAGTCGTTTCGCGAGGATCTGTTCTTCCGGCTGGAGACCTTCATTCTTCAGGTGCCGCCGCTGCGCGACCGTGAGGAAGACCGCGAGCTGCTGGCCGCCGGTTTCGTCGCGCATTTTGCCGCCCGCGACGGGCGACCGGTGCGTGGCTTGTCGCCCGCGGTAGTCGAGCGGCTCAGGCGCTACGCCTTTCCCGGCAACGTGCGCGAGCTGCAGAACGCCATGGAGCGTGCCGTGACTTTCTGTCACGGCCGCACCATTGAGCTCGAGCACCTGCCAGCGCGCATCGCCAGCCACCACGAGGCCGCGCCGCAAGCCAGCGCCGACAGCTTGCTCGGACAGATGATCGACGGTCCGCTGCTGCCGACCCTGGACGAGCTCGAGCTGCGCTACATCCGACATGTGCTCGAGCAGGTCGACGGCAACAAGCGCCGGGCCGCGGCGCTGCTCGGCATCGGTCGGCGCACGCTGTATCGCCGCCTCGGGGAAAAGGAGCAGGACGAGTCCTGAGTGCCGGGCGGAGGGTCAGCCCGGCTCGGACTGCGCCGCGGCCGGCCAGGCGTCGAGGCGCCGCTCGGCCTCGGGGCGGTTGCGGATGGCTACCCATTCGGCGAGCGCGCTGATCGAGCGCGGCGGCGAGATCAGGTAGCCCTGGAACAGGTCGCAGCCGGCCTTCAGGAGAGCCGACTGCTTATCCAGCGTGTCCACACCCTCGGCATTGACCCGCTTACCCTGCGCCTGGCAGAACGCGACGATCGCACCCAGGCTCTCGCGCATTTCCGGACGGGTCAGGCGCTCGACGATGGCCATGTCCAGCTTGATGGTGTCGGCGGGGTACTCCAGCAATTGCTGGATCGAGGTGTAGCCCACACCGAAGTCGTCGATGGCGACGCGGAAGCCGGCCATGCGGATCGTCCGCACCACCGCCATGGTGTGGCTGCTCAACTCGGCGGCGTAGGTCTCGGTGAGTTCGATCTCGATGCGGTTGGGGCAGATGCCGTAGTGCGCGGCGCGCTCGATCAGGTAGTTGCACAGGCGGTCGTCGGTGAGCTGCGCCGAGGACACGTTGATCGCCAGGATCACCGCCTCGCCGAACAGTCGCACCAAATCCGGGTAGCCGGCCAGGGCGCGGTCGATCACCCAGCTGTCGATTTTCGGGAACAGTCCGGCGCGCTCGGCGATGGGAATGAACTCGCCGGGTGAGACTGTGCCCAGCAGGGGCGAGTGCCAGCGCAGCAGCACTTCGCAGCTGACTACCGCGCCGTCGCGATTGACCGCCGGCATGTAGACCAGGCGGAACTGTTCGTCGCCTTCGAGCCTGCGCAGCTCGTCCTCGATCTGGCGAATGCGCTGGTCGCGCCGCTCCAGTTCGGCCGAGAAGGCCACCGCAAGGTTCTTGCCCTCGGCCTTGGCCTGGTACATCGCCGTGTCCGCCCGGGTCAGCAGCTGGGTGATGGAGTCGGCATCGCCCGGGTAGCGCGCGGTGCCGATGCTCACGCTCACCGGGAACAGGCGGTCCTCGACGCGCATGCCGCCCCGGCAGAGGCCCAGCAGGTCGTCGGTGAGCCCTGCCGGGCTGTCGTCGCCGGCCTGGGTCATCACCAGCACGGCGAACTCGTCGCCCGACAGCCGCGCAAAGGCGATCTCGCTGCCCGGATGGGCGTCGCGATAATGGCCCAAAACCCCCTGGGCGCGCTGGGCGAAGATCCGCAGCAAGGCGTCGCCGGCGTCGTGGCCGTGCTGGTCGTTGACCTGCTTGAAGTTGTCCAGGTCGAGGAACAGCAGCACGAGCTGCTGCCCGCTGCGCTCGCAACGTTCGTGCATGGCGCTGGCCTGCATGCCGAAATGCGCGCGATTGCCGATGTGCGTCAGGCTGTCGGTCCAGGAAATCTCCTGCACCCGTTGCAGCGCAGCGGCACTGCGCTCGTGCAGGGTCTTCATGTTCAGCGTCAGCCGCCCGATTTCGCCGCCATCGGTGGGTTCGTCCAGGGCGGTGCGCTTGCACTGCAGCAGGTCGGTCAGCTGGCTGTCGAGGTCACTGATGGGGTCGGTAACGTAGCGCCGGATCAGCAACAGCAACAGGCCGATGGTCACCAGGCAGATCAGCGAGCCGCCGATCAGGAAGGTCAGGCTAAAGCGGCGCAGGCGCTCGCGGATATACCCACGCGCCGGCGTCAGCCGCGCCTGCAGGCTAGGCGAAAGGTCCACCTCGGCGCTCAGCCGGGCGTTGGTCGGCGGCAACTGTGCGCCGATCTCCAGCGCGGCGTCGTATTCGGCTTCCAGGCTCTGCTTGAGCTCGATGAACTGCTCGGGGCGTACCGCCAGCTGCAGGATGAAGGCCTCCTCGCGCTGGCTGGGCAGCGGGCGGCTGGCCGAAGCCGGCAGGACGAAATCGGTGGCCAGCAGCAGGGGGCCGCCCTCGGCATGCTCGACGTAAACCATGTCGCCGTTGCTGGGGTCCTGCCGCGCCTCGCGCACCACCCGCTGCTGGGTCGCGCTCATGCTGGCGAACGGCGCCAGGCTGCTCTCGAAGTAAAAGGCGACGTGGGTGTCGGGCTGGACGATGGCAAAGGAGACGAACGACAGGCGCGCGGTGGACAGCGAACGGATGCTCTGCTGGATGCGCAGGCCCAGGGTGTCGTTGCGGTAGCCCGTGTCCGACTCGCCCAGGAACTGCATCAGCGCGTCGCTATCGATGATCGAGTAGAGCACGCTGCGGTTGAACGCCTCGTAGTCAAGGTAGGCCGACTTCAGGGCCGACAGCTGCTGTGCCAGGCGCGCCTGCTCGAGCCCGATCAGGGAGGTGCGCTGGGTCAGGTAGGCGGCCGTGGCGGCCAGCAGCTGGATGATCAGGATGACCGGGAAGATCACCAGCAGCGTGCGCTTACCGAGCGTCATGGGCGTTCATCAAGGCGCTGATGATGCGCCGCCGGGTCTGGGTCGCCTGCAGCGGCCGCGGCTGGTAGACCTGGCTGCGCTGCAGCACCGCTTCGGGTGGGTAGATGCTCGGGTCCTGGCGGATCTCGGCGGGCAGCAGCGCCAGCGCCGCGGCGTTTGGCGTGGCCACGCCCAGCTCGGCGGCATTCAGCGCGGCGATCTCCGGATCGTTTAAGAAATTCAGAAAGCGATAGGCCAGTTTCTTGTGCTCGCTGTTGGACGGTATCGACAGGCAGTCGACCCAGAGCAGCGTGCCTTCCTCGGGCACGGCGTAGCGCCAGGGCTCGCTGCCGCTGCCATCCTTTTCGTTGAGCACCAGCTGGTCACCGCTGTAGGCCAGCGCCATGTCGGCCTTGTCGCGGTAGCTAGGATTGGCCAGCGAGGTGATGGCGTATTCGTAGGTCAACACCGCGCCGGATTGCGCCAGCAGCAGGTCGAAGGCTTCCTTGAGTTCGGCATCGTCGGCGGTGTTGATCGAGTGCTGACGGTAGAGCAGCGGGCCGGCGAGGATGTCTTCGTGGTCCTCCATCATGATGATGTGCGGCGTGTCGCCCCTGGCCGGTTGCAGCAGCTCGGCCCAGGAGCGCGGCGGCGCCGGCAGCCGGTCGGCGCGATAGGCGATGCCCAGGGTGCCCCAGAGGTAGGGGATGCCGTACGCCCCGCAGCTGTCGCGCCAGCGCGCCGGGATGTGCGCGAGGTTGGGCAGCGCGGCCGGGTCGATGCGCTCGAGCCGCTCGCGCTGGCCGAATCGATCGGCGCTGATCAGCTCGGTGAGGGCGATGTCGATCTGGTGGTCCGGCTTGGCCAGCACCTCGTCGCGCTTGTCGCCGCTGTCGAAATAGACCTGCTGAATCGGCACGCCGGTTTCCGCTTGCCAGCGGACGATGACCGCCTCGCTGAGGTATTGCTCCCAGTTGAGCAGGCTCAGCGGCTCGGCCGCCCACAGGCGTTCCGCAGGTAAGACCAGGCAGGTCATCGCCAGCCAGATGGCCGTGCGGGTGCGGGCATTCTTCTTGTAGGTCATCGAGGGTCCATCCGCTGGCGTAGGGCAAGGGCCGCCGCTGACCGGATGAAGCCGGACAAGGACGACGGTTGCTGGCTGCTGCTTGCAGGTTGCCGCACCGATTCGGGGCGGCGAACGGGCAAGACACTATCGGCATGCCGTGGTGGCACTTTAATGGCGTCAGGCGAATGGCGGCAATAGCATTGTCACAATTGCGCGACCGGCGGGTCAGCGAGCGCCTGCGGCCTGTTTGGCATGCCGGACCGTCGCGCTGCCCTCTGCCTGCAGCCAGGGCGCCAGCAGGCGCGTCGACAGGGGGATGAACAGGTAGGTCATCAGCGGCGTGAGTGCGAGGGTGCTGACCAGGATGCGCATCGGCAGGCCCAGCCCGGCGAGCGCATCGCCGAACAGCGTGTTGAACAGCAGCGACACTGGGAAGAACGCCAGCCAGATGGCCACGCTCTGCTTCCAGCGCGGCGGAGCGACGGCTGCGCTGGCGCCGAACCAGGTGTCGATGCCGCGGGCACGTTGCTCGTGGGGCTGCGCGAACAAGTCACTGCCGCGCTGCAGCCAGGCCCGGCGCGAGGCCGAATGCTCCCAGCTTTCGAGCGTCTGCTCGTCGGCGAAGCGGAAGATGATCTGGAATTCATCATCGCCGGGAGGCGGCGCCAGCACGCCGGAGCCAAGGTAGCCGGGAAAGTCCGCAGCCAGCTGCTCACCTTCCTGCAGCCAGGCGAGCAGATCGTGATAACGGCCATCGCGCACACGGCGGGCCACCATCAGGGTGACGGGTTCGGTAGACATCGTGTATCTCCAGCAGGGGCCGGTCACCCGGGTAGGGTTTCGGCAAGCGCAGCGCCGGGGTGGTGGGCTGCGGGTCCAGTCAGGCAAGGATCATGCCCTGGCCGTCCAGGGCGCCGGACCGTGCAGGTCGGCGCCAGCGGAGGGCGACGGCGCACTATACGGAGATTTGTTGCACTTGGAAGGGGCGTTTACACCCGTCCGAGGCAGGAGGCCCGGCGATGTGGGTCTCCGCCCTGTCGACTCCATTGTGTGGCTGTTGCTGTGTCAGCACGCGCCTCGCACGCACGAAAGACCTGCCCGGTCAGTGCATCCAGTTCGCCAGCCACACTGGCCATATGGCCACGCTGGCGATGACGGCGGTCGGCCCAAGGCGGCAAAGCCCAACACCATGCCGTTTGCGGCAACCAATGTACGGGGCAAACGCAGGGTTCGTGGGATATAGCGCAGCGCGCACGCTCGACTCGATGCGGATCGACTGCTCATCGAAAGCCGGGCGGCGGCATGCACGGGCTTACAGCGTCCAGCGCTCTACCAGCGTTTCTGCAACTCCGCCCTATGCGGCTGTTGCCTGTGGCGTTTGCTCAGCAGTAAGCAGGGGCTCAACGGTGAGGACAGCCGCAGCACAGCGGGCAGAGCTTGCTGCCCGTGGAGGTCCTGCGCCGACAAAATGCCCAAGCTGAGCGGTCCGGCTCTATCGCTAGATCTCGAAACGCCGGACCTGCGAGCTCAGCGCACTACCGAGCCGCGCCAGCTCCACGCTCGATGCGGCTGTCTGCTCGGTTGAGGTGGCAGAGAGATCGGCAATATCCCCTACTCGGGTCACGCTGCGGCTGATCTCTTCAGCCACGGCGCTTTGCTGTTCAGCCGCTGTGGCGATTTGCTGCATCATCTGTTGAATAGCTGCAATCATGCGGGTGATATCCACGACCGCGGTGCCCGTTTCGTTGACCCCTGCCACGGTGCGCTCAGTCAGATCGCTGCAGCCCTGCATGGTTTTAGCAGACTCCTCGGCAATCTGTTGCAGCCCTCCGATCAGCGACTGGATCTCCACCGTCGCGTCCTGGGTGCGGCGTGCAAGCGTACGAACCTCGTCAGCGACCACTGCAAAACCTCGCCCGGCATCGCCCGCGCGAGCCGCTTCAATCGCAGCGTTCAAAGCAAGCAGGTTGGTCTGATCAGCCACTGACGTGATGACGTCCAGTACGCCGCCGATTCGTTCGCTTTCGCTTTTCAGGCGAGCCATTGCCGCCGTCGCCTTGTTCATCTCATCGGCAAGGTGCTTGATCTGCATGACCGCCTGGCGTGCCGTCGACTCGCCGGCTTGTGCTTGCTTGTCAGCCGACGATGCGGCGCTGGCCGCCTCTTCGGAATTACGCGCCACCTCGAGGACCGTGGCGGCCATCTCGTGAATGGCAGTGGCCACCTGATCGACTTCGTGCTTTTGTGACACCACGGCGGCACTGGCTTGCTCGGTCGACTGCGACAGCTCCTCGGCGGCGGACGATATGGTTTCGGCAGACCGGTGTACCTGTCCGATCAGTTCGCCGAGGCTGCGCTGCATCTCTCCAAGGGAGGCCATCACGCTGCCAGCCGGTGCCCGCTCGACACCTGGCATGTTGCGCATGTCGCCAGAGGCAACGCGGCGCGCTGCGGCAGAGAGATCGAGCGGTTCGGCGCCCAGCGTGCGCAGCAGGCCGCGCACGATGCCGATGCCCAGGCCCAGGGCAAGCAATACGGCAATCGCGCAGACAGCGATCATGAGGTTGCGTTGGGTTTCGTAATTGGCCCGTCCTGACTCGACTTTGGCGGTCGCTACATCACGGCTGTATCGCATATAGGCGTCGCCCGCTGCCAGGAGCTGGCGGAGCAGGGGAATGCAGTCCCGGGTGATCCGCACGATGGCTTCTTCGCGCTGCCCGCTGACTGCGCGTTCGACGATGCCCAGGGCGACCGGACCGTAAAGGCCTTCAATACGCTCCAGCTCGGCAAGCAGCTGCTTTTCCTGGCCTGCTTCGGCGTCAGGCATTCGAGCAACGGCGGCTTTCAGGTCGCTGAGGTGCGTTTGCACATCACGGTGGGCAGCAAGCACGGCGGTATGTTCCAGCTGCGAATCGGCGTCAGAAGACACCAGCACCAGGTTGCGGGCGGCAACGGCACGGCGCTGCGTTGCAATGAGCAATTCGGAGGCGAGCTCCTCGCGGGCGTTCACGCCATCGACGTAGTCGGAGAACGCATCGTTGAACTTGGCGAGTTCGACCATGGCCAGGATAGAAACGAACAGGACGACTAGGGTGAGTGCGGCAAAGCTCAGGCCGAGCTTCAGCTTTACGGTTAGCTTCATGAACGGTCGCTTGTTTGATGAGATGAGAATCGTCCATGACAGAACTGCGAGAGCAGTGTAATGGCAACAAGCTATCACACTATTGTACTTTGGCATTGGCTTGTACAGCATACGTACATGATTTCCCGACGGCGTAGAACGCGCGCTGGCCGCCTCAGGTATCGCCCGGCGGCCGGTTGGCTTATCAAGGTTCGCTCCAGGAGCCGCTCCTCGCCACCATCGTTTGCGTTTGTTCCGGGCATAAAAAAGGCGCCAACGGCGCCTTGAAGTGAAGCCCTGGGCTCAGCTGGTGCCAAGCCCCGTACGGTCGCTGCCGTCTTCGGCGAGCAACTGGCCGAGCGGGGTGCGGCCGAAGCCGTCATCGGCAATCTGGTCCGCCAGGGGGGTCAGATCGAAGCCGTCCTCGGCGAGTCGTTCTGGCTGAGGCGTCGAGTCGATAGCATCATCGACGACCCGCTCGTTTAACGGCGTGCGATCGAAGCCATTTTCCGACAGGGTGAGGTCGGTCGGCGGGGCGCTCTGCACCGTTGTGGTGCTTTTCGCTTCGCCCAGGAGCGGTTGCGGATGGCTCGGCGGGATCGCAAAGGCCGTTGTGGCGACGCTGGCCAGCATGACGCTTGCCAATAGCTTTTTCATGTCAAGTCCTCGGTAGCAGTGGGTACGGAACCTATGCTACGGACGAGAACCAGAGCGACCAACGCGACCCGGTCGATAGTGCACATTGACGGATGTGATACCTCCTTCCCCGCCGTTCTGTTTGATCGATGCAGTCGATGGGTGCGGTAGCGTGGCGACAAGCTTCGCGTTCGCGCGCGTGTGGGGTGGCGCTGCGATCGTTCCGGTGGATGATCCGAAGCGCCATGCAACACTGGCGAGCTTGAGCGCAACAGAGGTGAATAGCGCACGGTAGGGCGGCGCTCTTTCAGCGCACAGCCGTTTGGGAGCCTGCCCTGCGGGTGACGGCTATGCGGCGTGACGGGCGGCTGCTCCGGTGCGGCTCCACGGTTCGGGTTGGTGCCGACGCGCGGCTGAGTCCCCCCGGTTTTTCCTGCGATGCCGACAATTACAGCCGGGCATCGCCAGATGCCCCGTGTTGGATGCCGCCCTGCGCCTGCCAATGGGGCGAAAGGCCGGACGCGGTGGCTTGATCTGGATATGGCCATGAGCCGACACCTTCGCAACCGGGACCCCTGGTCGGCTTATTTGAATATAAGACGATTGTTACCGGATTTTTCGGAACTCTTCAGATGGCCAATTGATCTCAATTTGACAGGAAGCTTGCACGCCTTTCGTGCAGCGGTATGCCTCGTAACCGAGCAAGGTGTAGGAATGAAACGCTTCGTTGTCCTCGATAGTTTTCGTGGCCTTTGTGCCGTCGCGGTCGTACTGTTCCACACCCAGATCCTGCTGAGCTTTTCGGAATTCGAGTTCTTTCGGCATGCCGACCTGTTCGTCGAGTTCTTCTTCGTGCTCAGCGGCTTCGTGATGTACCACGCCTACGGTACCCGCGCGTTTGACGCCCAGGTTCTACGCCGTTTCGTCATCAGTCGCACCTTCCGCCTTTATCCATTGCACCTGGTGATGCTAGCCGTGTTCATCGGGTTGGAATTCGGCAAGCTGTGGGCCGAACACCATGGGTTTTCCTTCAACGATCCGGCCTTTACCGGCAAGACAGCCCCGCACGAGATCCTGCCCAACGCGCTGCTGCTGCAGAGCTGGTTCGGTGCCTTCAACAGCCTCTCGTTCAACACGCCGGCCTGGAGCATCAGCATCGAGTACTACCTGTACATGATGCTTGCCATGGTGCTGTTGTTGATGCCGCGCGCCAGCGGTCCGGTGCTGGCGCTGGCGACGCTGACGGCCTTTGTCGCGCTGTACGTCGACCTCGACGTGATCAAGCCTTTCATCTGGCGCGGCGCGTCGTGCTTCTTTGCCGGCGCGCTGACCTATCGGCTGTACCTGCGGCTGGAACCGACCCTGGAGCGCATCGATGACCGTTTGTTCTTCACCGTACTGGAGCTGCTCTGCCTGCTGCTGGTCTACCGCACCCTGACCCATCCGGGCGCGCACCAGGGCATCATCGCCAGCCTGCTGTTCTGCGGCGTGGTGCTGGTCTTCGCCGGTGAGCGCGGCGACCTGTCGCGCCTGCTGCACGGGCGGCTCTTCACGCGGCTGGGCGAATTGTCGTTTTCCATCTACCTGACTCATGCCGCGGTGATCTTCGCCTTTACCAGCGCGGCGGTGGTGCTGTCGAAGCTGAGCGGGACGGACTACACCTTGATCCTCGACAAGCCCGGCACCGACCAGATCATGCGCTACATCAGCTCAGGTAGCGTGCTGGTGGATGGCTTGCTGACCCTGCTCGAGCTGGCCATGGTGTTCGCCGTGTCCACGCTGACGTACCAGTACGTGGAGCTCAAGGGCATCGAACTGGGGCGCCGCCTCGCGAACAGCGGGCCGCTGCGGCTGTCGCAGGTCTAAGGGATTTCGGGGCTGGATGCACCTCGCGGCTGCCTCGACGGACTGTCGGGGCGGTCGGCCGGACCAGCTTGGCAACCCCCTACCGCTACCGTCCGGGCGGCCGGCACCCGCTGGTCTAACCGCACGGAACGGACTGTTCGGAT
This sequence comes from Pseudomonas sp., assembly GCA_032064305.1. Taxonomy (GTDB): domain Bacteria; phylum Pseudomonadota; class Gammaproteobacteria; order Pseudomonadales; family Pseudomonadaceae; genus Stutzerimonas. Next base: position 24,957 of record DAMBNU010000020.1, read on the forward strand.
TCGGCCATCTTGTCGTTGCAATATCGGGCACGGGGCCAACGCTGGGCGGGCGCGGCTGTTTTCGTCGTCTCCAACCGCCCCGGCGCACGGGGACTGCCCGCTGTGTCGATGTTGCGCTCGCCTGTGTGCATTTTTATCGGGATGCTGACGAGCGTCAGGCTGTTGGTTCGCCTGGTTCGCCTGGTTCGCCTGGTTCGTCTGTTGGGTCGGCGGGATAGCGCTGCTGCAACTGAGGTTGCGGCTGGCCATCGAGCGTCCAGTCGAGGGTGGCTTCGATCCGGGTGTCGGCGGCGCGGCTGAGGCGGTTGCTGATCGGGCATTGCTCGGCCGGCCCGCTGGTCAGCTCGCCGGACTGGCGGCTGCGGCTGGTACCGGCCGTACCCCTGCTGGTGACCTCGATTCGATAGGTCAACTGGTGCGGCTGTTCACTGCGAAAGCACAGGCGCAAGGCCAGCCGGTCACTGCTTTGTTCGGTCAGGTCGAGGCGGGCGACGACCGGCAGGACCCCGGATGCCACCAGCCAGCTCGTTAATGTCACGACACTCAGCATCGGTCTGCTCCGTTAGTCCCGACGGGATCATTGCTGGCTGACGGTCGCCAGATTGCCGCTGCCCGACTGCTGGATGATGGCCGCCATGTCGGCAGCCGCCTGGGTGATATAGGCCGCATTGGCGTCGCCCGTCTGGGTGATGCGCGCTTCGTTGTACTCGGCCTGCTGGTGGATCTCGGCGAGGTTGTCATCGCCGCGCTGCACCACGCTGGCGCGGTTGCCGTCGAACCGCTGCTCCACGGTGACGCTGTTGTCGTTGCCGGTGGACGACCCGCGCAAGCCGTTGTCCCGCCCGCTCTGCTCGACGCTCAGCAGGTTGCGGTCGCCTGCCTGGTTGAACACCACCTCGGCGAACAGGCTGTATTGTTCGATCCTTGCCTCGTTGGCGTTGCCGTTCTGCGCCAGTTGGATGAGGCTGCCGTCGCGCTGATCAATGCGCGCCAGGTTGTCATTGCCGACCTGGTACACGGCGGTTTGGGTGCTGTGATAGAAGCCGTCCTGGGTCAGGCTCAGGGTGTTGCCATTGCCGATCTGGCGCCCCTCGGCGGTGGCGTAGCCCAGCTGCGTCACGGTCAGGCTATTGCTGTCGCCCACGCTGCTGAGCTGCAACTCGTTGACGTACCAGGACTGCACCACGTCGGCGCGGTTGTCGTTGCCCTGCTGGTAGATGCTGGCCGAGGCGAAGTGGCTCTCGTCGCCCTGGTAGATCGCTGCCTGGTTGCCGCTGCCGACCTGCGCGATGTCCGCCATGTTCGCTTCGGCGACGGACCCTTGGTAAACCGCGGCGTCATTGCCCTGGCCGTTCTGGCGGACCAGCGTTTCGTTGAGTGGTCCGGTCTGGTCAATGCGGGCGTTGTTGTCGTCGCCGGTCTGCGCGACCAGCGCGCGGTTGTCAGCCTGGACCCCGGTAGCGACCAGCAGAACGGTAAAGGCGAGGGCGGTGAGGCGGAACATGTCCGTTTCCTTTCGGCCGGTCAATGTTGGACGACCTGGACGCTCTGCCCACTGCCGCGCTGGACGACGCTGCTGCTCAGGCCGCTGCCGATCTGTTCGACGCTGGCACTGTTGTTCGAGCCCAGCTGGGCAATGGCGGCCTGGTTGTCGCTGCCGATCTGGGTAATGTCGGCGCTGTTGCCCTGGCCGATTTGCAGGATGCTGGCCAGCTGGTTTTCACCCTGCTGCAGGATGAACGCCTGCTGGTCGCTGCCCTGCTGGATGATGCTGGCGAGCTGGTCCTGGCCGACCTGGCCGAGATCGGCGAGGTTCTGGCTGCCCTGTTGCACGATTTGGGCGACCTGGCCAGACAGCGTCGTCGCGGACAGGCCCGCGTCGCGGCTGGCGGGCGCGCCGCCATAGAGGTCGGCGTTGTCCATCAGATCGGCCGCCTGCAGGGCGGTCCCGGTGAGCATCAACACGGCGAGCAGGCCGCGGCGGAACAGGGCTGGGCAATCCATGGGGCACCTCTCAGTCGTGCGGGGATTCTTGTCTGCCGATGGGGTGCTGCACATCCATCGAACGGTCCAAAACGAGCCCGCAGGTCCGACGCAGGCGGATTAATTCCTCGGCGTTCAGAGCTCGTCACGCTCCAGGTCGAAGGTGTCCTGCAGCAGGTTCTGCAGCTTGCTGCGCTCGATTTCCTCGAGGATCAGCTGCGCGGCCTGCTCGGCGATGGGCTCGATCTCCGCCACGTTCGGTTGCAGAAAGCGCCGATAGACGGTGCGCGTACCGTATTCGACCCAAACCAGGCTGCCCCAGCGTGCCGACGGTCGCTCGCGTACCACCAGGTCGGCTTTCAGCGCGCTCGAATCCTGCAGCTGGTAGCTCAGGTAGCGGTGGAAGTCGTGGCCGAAGCGCGTGATGGCGTTGTCGATGATGAGCCCGCTGAGTTCGGCTTCGCGTTCGGCCTGCTCCTGCTCCTGCTGCGCCTGGGCCGGGCCGAGCGATATGAGCAGCAGCAGGCCCAGCGTCAGGCGGAGCACGGCTCAGACCAGTCCAGCCGCCCGCGAAGCAGGAACGCCGCCTCGGCGCGGTTGGAGGCGCCGATCTTGCGCAGCAGGTTGTGGATGTGGCTCTTGATGGTGTGCGGGCTCAGGCAGAGGCGCTCGGCGATCTCGGCATTGGACAGGCCCTTGCCGGCCAGGCTGAGGATCTCGCGCTCGCGCAGGGTCAGCGAAGGTTTGCTGCCGGCCAGCTGGCGCATACGCCGCCACTGGCTGAGTAGCCGCTCGGTCAGCACTCGTGGCAGCCAGTCGCCGCCATCGAGCAGCACCTGGATGCCGTCGAGCAAGTGCTCGCGGGTGGCATGGCTGTAGAACACGCCGCGAATGGTGGGGTGCTTGTCGACCAGTTGCTCGGCCTGTTCCGGCGCGATATTGACCAGCGCCACCGGAGTCTGCTCGTCCAGCTCGTCGAGCACTGCCGACAGTTGTTCGGCCTCGCTGTTGCCGGAGTCCAGCAGGTACAGATCGGCGGTCGTCGGGACCGCCTTGTCGAGACGGGCAAGGGCAACGTCCAACTGCGCCTGCTCGCCAAGGAAATGCTTGAAGAACAGGCCCAGCAATTCGTTTCCGGTCAGCAGGGTAACGGAAGGCCTGTGAGGTTCCCGTGGGGTGAAGTCCGCTTCGTCCATGTTCAGTCCTTGGTTTGGGATGCCGTAATGCTGCATAGAAAAGTTACTAAACGACCGGCCCTGCTGGACGAAGTTCAGCATTAACGCGGCGATCGAGTGGCTATCTACGCTAGCTGGACGACAACCCGACGGACGGTTGATGAGCCGCTCAACCGACCCGCGCTGGCTGCCGGAGTCAATCGCCCATTCGATGGAGTCGACGCGGCGCGGTCCCCGGCTCGCCTGGCGCGACGGCGGGCCGTTTGGCTGAATTTTATGTGCGTGCGGCCTGTCCCAACAGCAAGTACCAGAAGGGAACCGCATGGGCGCTGCCAACGATCGAGACACCAATGCAAAAGGCGTAGCCAGCCGCAGCCTGGTCCGGGTCGGCGTGCTTACGGCCGTGGCCGTGCTGGTGATCCTGGCCTGGCTGGCGTTCGACTTCCTCCTGCTGCTGTTCGCCGCCATCTTGTTTGCCGTGCTCATCCATGGGGTAAGTCGCTGGATCAGCGACAGAGCGCCGATGTCGCGCAACCTGTCGATGGGCTTGTTCTTCCTGCTGAGCCTGGTTGCCACCGGGTTGTTTGCCTGGCTGGTGGCGCCCAGCATTGCTGACCAGATCGATGCGTTGTCGGACTCACTGCCTACCGCGGTCGAGCGTCTGCAGGAGCGCGCCGATGGATCGGGCTGGGGGCAGCGGCTGCTGGCGTACCAGGACCGGCTGGGTGAATCCATGTCGGCAGGCAAGGGCATCAGCGTGGTGAAGGCGGTGCTGGCCTCGCTGACCGGTGCGCTGACCAGCTTCATCGTGGCGTTCGCGATCGGGGTCTGCCTGGCGCTCGATCCGCAGATCTACCTCAACGGCTTCACCCGGCTGATTCCGCTCGGCTACCGCCATCGTATCCGCGAGGTGCTCGAGGAGAGCGGCTCGACGCTGTAGGCCTGGCTGGTCGCCAAACTGCTGGAAATGCTGCTGATCGGTGTGCTGACCACGCTCGGGTTGTGGCTGCTGGGTATCGAGCTGGCGCTGGTGCTGGGGTTGATCGCCGGCTTGCTGTCGTTCATCCCCAACATTGGCCCGGTGCTAGCGGTAGTCCCCGCGCTGTTGCTGGCCTCGATGGAGGGCTCCCGGACGATCCTGTACGTGGCCGGCCTCTACGGGCTGGTGCAGATCCTTGAGAGTTACCTGTTCACCCCCTGGATGCAGAACCGGATCGTCTCGGTGCCGCCGGCGCTGACCATTTCCATGCAGCTGCTGTTCGGTCTGCTCGCCGGCACCCTGGGCCTGTTGCTGGCCACGCCCCTGGGCGCGGTGGGCATGGTGCTGGTTCGCATGCTCTACGTGGAGGATGTGCTGGGCGATCGCCCGGGAGCCGACGAACGGTCGGATAGCACCTTGGGCGATGAACGGTAATCGCCCGAAACCGCCATGCCAGCCGGCTCGGCGACGTATTGATCAGGCGTGGCGGGCGGGCGATGAAACCCCTGACGCGGGCCGCTGCCGGAGTAAGAGAACCCCCTGTAAACAGGAGAATGACCATGCACACGACCAAGATTGCGGCGCTGACATTGGCCGGCCTGATGTCCACCGGTGTGTTCGCTGCCGGGAGCGCCGACAGCGATACCATGATGGACAACAACGGCCACGGCTCGATGAGCAGCGGCTCGACCAACAGCGGCTCCATGAACGGCAATGGCTCCATGAACAGCGGGTCGATGAACAACGACCACGGCACCATGATGGACGGCAAGACCACCGATGATACTGATCGCCGAGGCCTGACCACCGGGGCGGGTACTACTACCGAATCCGGCGAGCCGGCAGGCCCGGGCACCGGAACCGGCACCAGCGTGGGCAACACCACCGGTACCGGCGCCAGCGCTACCGGTTCAGGTACGGGCGGCAGCGGTGGCTCAGGCAACTGACCTCATCGCCGTCGCATCAGAGCCCCGGCCCCGGTCGGGGCTTTTTCGTGGGCGGCTTTGCGAGGCGCGGTAAATAACGGCGTGTCGGCGCCCCTGGCGTTTCGATCAGACGAGGACTTTCACCATGCGTGTCCCTCTGCTCCTGTTGACCCTGACGGCGACGGCCGCGGCGTTTGCCGACGGGACCGGTCCGACGCATCCGAACAAAGCCCGGGAGCACCCGCTGGACGCTCGCGAGCCCCGGCAGGAGGTTATCGAGCACGGCGACCAGGCGGACCCGCCCAGGCCGCCGACCCTGGAGTCACCGCCCGCCGTCCCGCCCATCGAACCGAGTGAGCAGCGCCAGACGCGGCAACCCGGACTTGACGACAGGCGAAGCGCCGACACACCGGCGCGCTGAGCCGCGGGCATGAAAAAGGGAGGCCGAAGCCTCCCTTTGCGTTCACCGCGTCAGCAACTCAGAACAGCACGCGGCTGCGGATGGTGCCGTTGACCTGCTGCAGCTTTTCCAGCGCCAGGTCTGAGTATTCCTTGTCCACGTCAATCACGACGTAGCCGACCTTTTCGTTGGTCTGCAGGAACTGGCCGCAGATGTTAATGCCATTGTCGGCGAATACCTTGTTGATCTCGCTCATCACGCCGGGGATGTTCTCGTGGATGTGCAGCAGGCGGTGCTTGCCCGGGTGCGAGGGCAGGGCGACTTCCGGGAAGTTGACCGAAGACACCGAGGTGCCGTTGTCGCTGTACTTGACCAGCTTCTCGGCGACTTCCAGGCCGATGTTGGCCTGGGCCTCGGCAGTCGAGCCGCCGATGTGCGGGGTCAGGATCACACGATCCAGGCCGCGCAGCGGGCTTTCGAATTCCTCGTCATTGGACTTCGGCTCGACCGGGAACACGTCGATGGCAGCGCCGATCAGGTGCTCATCCTTGATCGCAGCGGCCAGGTGGTCCAGCTCTACCACGGTGCCGCGGGCGGCGTTGATCAGGATCGCGCCTTTCTTCATGGCACGGATTTCCTTCTCGCCGATCATCCACTGGGTGGATGGCAGCTCGGGGACGTGCAGGGAGACGATGTCGCACATGCCCAGCAATTCGTATAGCGAGCCGATCTGGGTGGCGTTACCCAGCGGCAGCTTGGTCACCACGTCGTAGAAATAGACCTGCATGCCGAGGCCCTCGGCCAGCACCGATAGCTGGGTGCCGATGGAGCCGTAACCGATGATGCCGAGCTTCTTGCCGCGGATCTCGAAAGAGTTGGCCGCCGACTTGATCCAGCCGCCGCGGTGGCAGGAAGCATTTTTCTCCGGGATGCCGCGCAAGAGCAGGATGGCTTCGGCCAGTACCAGCTCGGCCACCGATCGGGTGTTGGAGTAGGGGGCGTTGAACACCGCGATACCGCGCTCGCGGGCGGCGTTGAGGTCGACCTGGTTGGTGCCGATGCAGAAGCAACCGACGGCGATCAGCTTCTTCGCCGCCTCGAAGACCTCTTCGGTGAGCTGGGTGCGCGAGCGGATGCCGATGAAGTGCGCGTCGGCGATCTTTTCCTTCAATTCCTCTTCCGGCAGGGCGGTCTTGAGGTACTCGATGTTGGAGTAGCCGGCGGCCTTGAGGGTATCGACAGCGTTCTGGTGAACGCCTTCGAGGAGAAGAAACTTGATCTTGCTCTTGTCGAGAGAGGTCTGGCTCATCTGCATTAAAACCTTAAGGCCGAGGGATAGGACTGAAGTGTCCAGCGAAGGCTGGCCGACCCGGTACAACCGGCGTCGGGAGTCTGCCGAGGCACGTTTCAAAGGGGGTCGTATGCTAGCATACAGCCCCCTCGAAACACCCCATGTCCTGAGCTGAAGCGTACTCAGGGTGACCATGAATCGAATGAGAGTTTCCAAGATGACCGATCCCGCCCTGATCGACGAGCTGAAGACCCTGGTCGAGCCCGGCAAGGTGCTGACCGATGCCGATTCGCTGAATACCTATGGCAAGGATTGGACCAAGCAATTCGCTCCGGCACCCTCGGCCATCGTGTTTCCGAAGACGGTCGAGCAGGTGCAGGCCATCGTGCGTTGGGCCAACGAGCGCCAGGTCGCGCTGGTCCCTTCCGGCGGGCGCACCGGTCTTTCCGCAGCGGCGGTCGCCGCCAACGGCGAGGTGGTGGTCTCCTTCGATTACATGAACCAGATCCTGGCCTTCGACGAAATGGACCGCACCGTCGTTTGCCAGCCGGGTGTGATCACCGCTCAGCTTCAGCAGTTCGCCGAGGACAAGGGCCTCTACTATCCAGTCGATTTCGCCTCGTCCGGCTCCAGCCAGATCGGCGGCAACATCGGCACCAATGCTGGCGGGATCAAAGTGATTCGCTACGGCATGACCCGCAACTGGGTCGCCGGCCTGAAGGTCGTCACCGGTAAGGGCGACCTGCTCGAGCTGAACAAGGACCTGATCAAGAACGCCACTGGTTACGACCTGCGCCAGCTGTTCATCGGCGCCGAAGGCACCTTGGGCTTCGTTGTCGAGGCGACGATGCGTTTGGAGCGCCAGCCGACCAACCTCACCGCGATGGTGCTGGGCACGCCGGACTTCGAATCGATCATGCCGGTGCTGCACGCCTTCCAGGACAAGCTGGACCTGACCGCCTTCGAGTTCTTTTCCGACCGTTGCCTGGATAAGATCCTCGGCCGTGGAGACATCCCGGCGCCGTTCGAGACGCGCACGCCGTTCTACGCGCTGCTGGAATTCGAGGCGACCACCGAGGAGCGTGCTGAGCAGGCGCTGGCGACCTTCGAGCATTGCGTCAATGAAGGCTGGGTAGTCGACGGCGTCATGAGCCAGAGTGACCAGCAGTTGCAGAATCTGTGGAAGCTGCGCGAGTACATCTCCGAGACCATCTCGCACTGGACGCCCTACAAGAACGACATCTCCGTGACCGTCTCGAAGGTACCGGCCTTCCTCGCCGACATCGACGCCATCGTCACGCAGAACTACCCGGACTTCGAAGTGCTCTGGTACGGCCACATCGGCGACGGCAACCTGCACCTGAACATCCTCAAGCCCGAGTCGCTGTCGAAGGAGGAGTTCTTCGACAAGTGCGCCGCGGTGAACAAGTGGGTGTTCGAGACGGTACAGAAGTACAACGGTTCGATTTCTGCCGAGCATGGGGTGGGCATGACCAAGCGCGACTACCTGACCTACAGCCGGTCGGAAGCCGAGATCGCCTACATGAAGGCGATCAAGGCGGCGTTCGACCCCAACGGCATCATGAACCCGGGCAAGATTTTTCAGCCTGAAGCCTGAAGCCACCGCGCGGTCCTGTTTCCAGCCTGTCGCTCCCCTGAGGACTCTTCATGAACTACACACACCAGTACACCGACGGCACCACGATCCACTACCCGCTGGGCAAGGTGGTCTGCATCGGCCGCAACTACGCCGAGCACGCCAAGGAGCTGAACAATCCGGTGCCCACCGAGCCGCTGTTGTTCATCAAGGCCGGCAGCTGCGCGGTCCCGCTGAATGGCGGCTTCAGTATTCCGGCCGACCGCGGTGCAGTGCATTACGAGGCGGAAATCGCCGTGCTGATCGGCAAGCCGCTGTCGCGCAAGCCGAACGAGGAAGAGGTCCGCGACGCGATCTCCGGCTTTGCCCCGGCCCTGGACCTGACCTTGCGCGACGTGCAGGCCAAGCTGAAGGAAAAGGGCCATCCGTGGGAGATCGCCAAGAGTTTCGATGGCGCCTGCGTGCTGGCGCCCTTCGTGCCGGGCGATGCGGTGCAGGACCTGACCGACATCGGCATCCGCCTGACCATCAACGGCGAAGTCCGCCAGGACGGCAACAGCAGCCAGATGCTCAATGCCATCTTGCCGCTGCTGCAGCACATCGCCGGACATTTCAGCCTGCAACCAGGCGACGTGGTGCTGACCGGCACGCCCGCCGGCGTTGGCCCGCTGAACCAGGGCGACGAACTGGTCCTGGAGCTGGTCGGGCTGTCGCGTTTCGAGAGCCGCGTCCTCTGACTGTACGCGACCGGGCGCACCACGTCCCGGTCGCTATTTCCCTGCCGGCCCCCGGCCATGCTGTAATCGGGCGCCTGTTTGCAGGAACACCGCAATGACAGCGATTTCAGCCCGACCGTCGCGCCTGCGTCGGTTCCTCTACGTAGTGCTCTTTTTCACCGTCTGCGCAGCCTTGCTGGCTGGCTGGATGCTCCATTGGAACGATCAGCTCGGCCTCTACTGGCGCGAGCAGTCAGTGAACGCCGAGGGGCGCGCGGCGAGCGTCTGGCTGCCCGACTACGAACTGGTGCTGGAAACGACCCTTGCAGGGTTGGAGGACGACCAGACCTCCGGGCTGACCTGGAATCCGGCAACCGGCACCCTGTTCACCGTGACCGGACGGAACCCGCAGCTGGTCGAATTTACCGCCGCTGGCGTGGTGCTGCGGCGTGTCCAGCTGACCGGCTTTTCCGACCCCGAAGCGGTCGAGGCGCTGGACGATGGCCGCATGGCGATCGTTGACGAGCGCCAGCGACTGGTCGCCGTGTTTCGCTTGCAAGCCGGTGTCGAAAGCCTCGATCTGGCCGAGACGTCCCGCTATGACCTGGGCTTCGAGAATGCCGGCAACAAGGGCTTCGAGGGCCTGGCCTGGAACCCGCGCACCCGTCGCCTGCTACTGGCCAAGGAACGCGATCCGCAGGGTCTGTTCCAGCTGTCGATTCCGGACGATGGCGGCCTTGCCGGTGCGCTCGAGGCGTTGCCGGAGCAACCGCTGTTGGTGCGCGACATTTCATCGGTGGCCTTCGACCCGCGTACCGGCCACACGCTGATGCTGTCCGACGAGTCGCGCCTGTTGGTCGAGCTCGACCTGCAGGGCCGGCCGCGCAGCTTCATCAGTCTGTTCGGCGGGCTCAACGGCCTGGTGGATGGCATCGATCAGGCCGAAGGCGTCGCGATGGACGAGCGCGGCGACATTTACGTCGTCGGCGAACCGAATCGCTTCTATGCCTTCAGCCGGCGACGCTGAGCAAGCGTTCCGCGCCGGTACCTGGCTGGGCGCGGTAGGCCGGAAGGGAGCTGGCCCGTTTCGCACAGGCCATCCGGTCCGGGTTCGGCGTCACGCCGCCGGCACGCTTTCATCCTGCAGGGCGGCCTCAGGAGCATGGCGGCGAACCGAGTCGCAGCCCAGTTCGGCGCTGTGTGCGCTGGCGTACATCTGGCTCTGGCCTATGGTCTGGCCATTGGTGGCCTTGAGCACGAAGTAATGCTTGCCATTGCTGGCGTTCTTCACCTCAAAGGCGTCTTCACGCGCCGCGTTCTTGCGCACCGATTCGATTCCGCTCAATGCCGATCCATGGGCCTTGTAATGTTCGCTGGACAGGATCACCTGGCCGTTGCTGGCCATCAGGCTGAAATGGAACTGGCCGTTGTTGGATTTCTTCAATTGGAACTTGCCGGACATGACGACACCCTCCTGAGGCTGCCTGTGCAAACGGATGCGTTGCATCAGCAAGCGTAGCCGGCTTTGAAGGTGCCGCCTCATCTGCTCAGCGCTTGAGCGTCTGCACACCATCGGCGGTGCCGAGAAGCAGCAGGTCTGCAGGGCGCGCAGCGAACAGACCGTTAGTGACCACGCCGACGATGTTGTTGATCTGCGCCTCGACGTCCGGGGCGTACCCGATCATCAGGTTGTGCACGTCGAGGATGATGTTGCCGTTGTCGGTCACCACGCCTTCACGATAGACCGGGTCGCCCCCGAGCTTGACCAGTTCGCGACCGACATGGCTGCGCGCCATGGGTATGACTTCGACGGGCAACGGGAAGGCGCCAAGCTGGTCCACCAGCTTGCTGCCGTCGGCAATGCAGATGAAGGTCTTGGCCACGGCCGCGACGATCTTCTCGCGGGTCAGCGCCGCGCCGCCGCCCTTGATCAGTTCCAGGTGGCGATTGGCTTCGTCGGCGCCATCGACATAGAACTCCAGGTCGGCGACCGAGTTGAGGTCGTACACCGGGATGCCGTGGCCCTTGAGGCGCTCGGCGGTGGCATCGGAACTGGCCACGGCGCCGTCGAAGGCCGCTTTGTGCTGGGCCAGCAGGTCGATGAAGAAGTTGGCGGTGGAGCCGGTGCCGACGCCGACGATGCTGCGGTCGTTGAGCTGCGGGACGATGAGGTCGACGGCAGCCTGAGCGACGGCCTGCTTGAGTTGGTCCTGGGTCATGGCGTAAGGGTCCGGGCGTAGAGGAAACGAGAGGCGAAAGTATAGCGGGGCTGCACCGGTGGGTCTCGCGCGGACCCGGCAACCGCCTCTGGCTGCGCCGATTGCCGGTGGCCGGCGTCCGACGTGCAGAGTAGACTCGGGGCCCCCGCAATGCCCGCCAAGATAGCCCACGATGCTCGAAGACTACGTCAAGAAGATCCTCACCTCGCGCGTCTATGACGTCGCCGTTGAAACCCCTCTGCAGCCCGCCCGCCAGCTTTCCGAGCGGCTCGGTAACCAGATCCTGCTCAAGCGCGAAGATCTGCAGCCGGTGTTCTCCTTCAAGATTCGCGGTGCCTATAACAAGCTGGCGCAGCTGTCTGCCGAGGAGCTGGCGCGGGGCGTGGTCACCGCCTCGGCCGGCAACCATGCCCAGGGCCTGGCGCTGGCGGCGCGGGAGCTGGGGATCAAGGCGACCATCGTGATGCCGCGCACCACGCCGGAATTGAAGGTGCAGGGCGTGCGCGCCCGCGGCGGCAAGGTAGTCCTGCAGGGCGACGCCTTCCCGGAGGCGCTGGCCTATTCGCTCAAGTTGGTCGAGGAAAAGGGCTACGTCTACATCCACCCCTACGACGATCCGCATGTGATTGCCGGGCAGGGCACGGTGGCCATGGAGATCCTGCGGCAGCACCAGGGCCGGCTCGACGCGGTGTTCGTGCCGGTGGGCGGCGGTGGCCTGATCGCAGGCGTGGCCGCCTACATCAAATATCTGCGCCCGGAAGTGAAGGTCATCGGTGTCGAGCCGGACGACTCCAATTGCCTGCAACAGGCCATGGCCGCGGGCGAGCGCGTGGTGTTGCCGCAGGTGGGGCTGTTCGCCGACGGCGTGGCGGTGGCCCAGATCGGCCAGCACACGTTCGGCATCTGCCGGCACCATGTCGATGAAGTGATCACGGTCAGCACTGACGAGATCTGTGCGGCGATCAAGGACATCTACGACGACACCCGTTCGATCACCGAGCCGGCCGGGGCGCTGGCCGTCGCGGGGATCAAGCGCTACGTCGAGCGCGACGGCGTCGCCAATCAGGTACTGGTCGGCATCGATTCGGGCGCCAACGTCAATTTCGATCGGCTGCGCCACGTGGCCGAACGTGCGGAACTGGGCGAGAAGCGCGAGGCGATCATCGCCGTCACCATTCCGGAAGAGCCGGGCAGCTTCAAGGCCTTTTGCGAGGCCATCGGCAAGCGCCAGATCACCGAGTTCAACTACCGCTACCATCAGGACCGCGAGGCGCACATCTTTGTTGGCGTGCAGACGCACCCGGAAAACGATCCGCGGGCGGCATTGGTCGAAGGGCTGCGGGCCAAGGGTTTCCCGGTCCTCGACCTGACCGACAACGAACTGGCCAAGCTGCACACCCGGCACATGGTCGGCGGGCATGCGTCTGGCGTCAGCGACGAGGTGGTTTATCGCTTCGAGTTTCCCGAGCGGCCAGGTGCGCTGTTCAACTTCCTCAACAACCTCGGTGGGCGCTGGAATATCTCGATGTTCCACTACCGCAACCACGGCGCGGCGGACGGCCGGGTGGTCGCCGGGCTGCAAGTGCCGGCCGAAGAGCGCCACCTGCTGCCGGCGGCGCTGGACAAGATCGGCTATCGCTACTGGGACGAAACGGACAACCCCGCCTATCAACTGTTTCTCGGCTGAACGCCGAACCGCGAGGATCGATTGGAACACTATCAGCTGCTGAACATCACCCATGCCGTCCTGGCCATCCTGCTCACCCTTGGCCTGATCGCCCACATCGCCATGCTCTGGAAAGCCTGGCGCCGGGCCGATCCGGCAGTGCTGCAGCAGAAGCTGCGCCGCACGCGGCTGATGTCGCTGCCGTTGCTGGCCGTGCTGGGGTTGCTGCTGCCGGTTACCGGCGGGTGGCTGGCGCATCTGGCCGGCTTGCCGCTTGGTCAGCTGTGGCTGCTGGCCAGCTCGTTCCTGTTCCTGGTGCTGGTACCGCTGACGCTGTTGCTCGGCGGCCGGCTGGGTGCCTGGCAGGCGCTGGGCGAGCGTCCGGCGCCGGTGGCGCTGCCGCGCCTGGCGCTGGTGTACGCCGGATTGATCCTGCTGATTCTGGTGGCGATCATGGGCCTGATGGGCGCCAAGCCGGCCTGACCGGGCCGATGCCGCCGGTCAGGCCGCCTCCGGCATTCTCGAACGCTGCCACCAGTACACGGCGAGGCCAGCCAGCAGCAGGCTGCCGCCTGTGTAGAGCCAGCCAAAGCCGCCAGTCAGGCTGAACAAGGCGTACGCCAGGAGCGGGCCGCCGGCGGCGCCAAGATCCTGGCCAATGGAGTAGCGGGTCATGAAGCGCACCGCATCGAGGCGGCCGGCGGTATTCGCGGCCAGGGCATCGCCAAGGGTGGTCAGCGCCGTCGCGGCCAGCAAGGCCAGCAGAGCCAAGAGCAGCCAGAGGGGCAGTGGCAGGCTCAGCGCCAGGGGCGCGAAGCTGGCCGCCCCCAGCAGCAGGGCAGCGGCCAGTGACGGCAGGCGCCGCTGCGGCCCATCCGACCAGCGTCCCACTCGGCGTGCCAGCCAGGGTTCCCAGGCCCAGCGCAGCGCTTGCAGGATGCCGGCGGTCGCGGTGGCGCTGAGCAGCAGGCCGAACAGCTGCAGTTCGATGCCCAGGTAGTGGCCGATCAGGGCGCTCAGCGTGGAGGCGAAGACACCCTGCACCAGCAGCGCGATCACCAGCCCGGTGAGCATCACCGGCCAGCGGCGCGCCTGGCTGGCGATAGGATCAGGCGCCGTCTGTTTTCGAGGCCGGGCCGCGGCCAGTGACGGCAGGTGGAAACCGAACAGCAGCAGCGGCAGCCCCATCAGCGAGAGCAGGCCGAAGGCCCAGGCCATTGCTGGCAGCCCGGTAAAGGCCACCAGCAAACCGCCGAGCAGCATGCCGAACAGGCTGCCCAGGCGATACAGGCCGTTGTACAACCCGATCGCGTGACCCTGGCCATAGGGTTCGGCACAGCGCACCACGGCGGTCAGCCCACCGATGCGAAACAGCGACCAGGCCACTCCCCAGAGCGCACGCAACAGCAGCCATGCAACGAATCCCTGAGCCCAGCCATAACCGCAGGTGCTGATGGCGCCGAGCAGCACGGCCAGCAACAGGCCGGTACGCAACGAGATACGCTGGTAGAGCAGGCCGATCAGCGGATTGACCGGCAACCGGACCAGACGGTTGACCGCCAGTAGCGCGCCGACCTGCCACAACGAGTCCAGCCCTGCTTCCTGCCAGTGCAAGGGCAGGGCGATATAGAGCATCGAGTCGCCCAGCAGGCTCAGGGCGGTGGCCAGGGAAACCATCACCACCGGCCGCATGCCGGATGTCCATCTGTCCTCCCGGCTCATACGACCTCCCAGGTCAGCGCAGGCTGATGATCTCCCAGCCGCGCTGTTCGGCGATGGCGCGCAGGGTCGGGTCCGGATCGACTGCCACCGGATGGCTGACACGCTCGAGCAGTGGCAGATCGTTGCGTGAGTCGCTGTAGAAATAGCTGTCGTCCAGGCTCTGGTTGTTTTCCCGTAGCCAGCGCTCGATCCGCGTGACCTTGCCTTCCTGAAAACAGGGCACATCGGTCAGGCGCCCGGTATAACGACCGTCCCGCATTTCGCATTCGGTGGCCAGCAGGGTATCGACGCCCAGGCGCCTGGCGATCGGTCCGGTGATGAAGCGATTGGTGGCGGTGATGATCGCCACCCGGTCGCCGGCCTCATGGTGCCGGCGTACCAGCGCCTCGCCCTTGGTCAGCACGATGGGCTCGATGTGGTCGCGCATGAATTCGGCATGCCACTGCTGCAGCTGCGCTATCTCGCTGCGCCCGAGCAGTTCCTGGCAGAAGTTCTGATAGGCCTCGACGTCCAGCGTGCCGGCCAGGTAATCCTGGTAGAAGGCATCGTTGCGGGCGCGGTAGGCGTCGGCGTCGACCAGCTCGCGCTGACAGAGGAATTCGCCCCACGCATGGTCGCTGTCGCCGGCCAGCAGGGTATTGTCGAGATCGAATAGAGCCAGGCGCACGCCGCGTTCCTCGAAAGGTTGAAGGGGGAGGCGAAGCATAGCGGGATTGGTTGGTGGCGGGCACCCTCGGCGCCGCGCCGGCAGCGCCGGCGGGATGATCGACGGCCGCTTGGCACGCGTTCTGCTTTTGCGGTTTTTGTGGAACAATGCCGCGACATGCGTTTGCGAGGTTGTATGCCGTGATCGACTCCGATGGTTTTCGCCCCAATGTCGGCATCATCCTGACCAATGATGACGGCCAGGTGCTGTGGGCCCGGCGGATTAATCAGGAAGCCTGGCAGTTTCCGCAGGGCGGGATCAACCCGCGCGAGACGCCCGAGGAAGCCCTCTACCGTGAACTCAATGAAGAAGTCGGGCTCGAGCAGCAGGATGTCCGGATCCTGGCCTGTACCCGTGGCTGGCTGCGTTACCGCCTGCCGCAGCGGCTGGTGCGCACCCACAGCCAGCCGCTGTGCATCGGCCAGAAGCAGAAGTGGTTCCTGCTGCGTCTGACCGGAGCCGAGGACCGGGTCCGTATGGACCTGACCGGCAAGCCCGAATTCGACGGCTGGCGCTGGGTCAGCTACTGGTATCCGCTGGGCCAGGTCGTCACCTTCAAGCGCGAGGTCTACCGTCGCGCCTTAAAAGAACTCGCTCCGCGCCTGTTGGCGCGGGACTGACGGGAGAAAGCCCCTGAGCATGCTCGGCACGCTGCGCAAGATCGTCCAGGAAGTCAACGCCGCCAAGGATCTGAAGGCGGCCTTGGGCATTATCGTGCTGAGAGTCCGGGAGGCCATGGGCAGCCAGGTCTGCTCGGTCTATCTGCTCGACCCTGAATCCGGCCGTTTCGTCCTGATGGCCACCGAGGGCCTGAACAAGAAGGCCATCGGCAAGGTCAGCATGGCGCCCAATGAAGGTCTGGTCGGTCTGGTCGGTACCCGCGAGGAGCCGCTCAACCTCGAGCACGCCTCCGAACATCCCCGTTATCGCTATTTCGCCGAGACCGGCGAGGAACGCTATGCCTCGTTTCTCGGTGCGCCGATTATCCACCACCGGCGGGTAATGGGCGTGCTGGTCATCCAGCAGAAAGAGCAGCGGTTGTTCGACGAGGGCGAGGAAGCTTTCCTCGTGACCATGAGCGCGCAGCTCGCCGGGGTCATCGCCCACGCCGAGGCGACCGGCTCGATCCGCGGCCTTGGCCGGCAGGGCAAGGGTATCCAGGAAACCCGCTTCATCGGCATTCCGGGCGCGCCCGGCGCGGCGGTAGGTACTGCCGTGGTGGTGCTGCCGCCGGCCGACCTCGACGTGGTACCGGACAAGACCGTCGACAACATTCCCGCCGAACTGGCGCTGTTCGAGGCCGCGCTCGAAGCCGTGCGTGCCGACATGCGCGCACTCTCGGAAAAGCTCGCCACGCAGATGCGCAAAGAGGAACGCGCACTGTTCGACGTCTACCTGATGATGCTTGACGACTCTGCGCTAGGTGGAGAGGTCACCAAGGTGATCCGCACCGGTCAGTGGGCGCAGGGGGCGCTGCGTCAGGTCGTCAGCGACCACGTCGGCCGCTTCGAGATGATGGACGATGCCTATCTGCGCGAACGTGCCTCGGACGTCAAGGACATCGGCCGGCGCTTGCTGGGTTATCTGCAGCAGGCGCGCCAGCAGACCCTGACCTATCCCGACAACACTATCCTGGTCAGCGAAGAGCTGTCGCCGGCGATGCTGGGCGAGGTGCCCGAGGGCAAGTTGATGGGCATGGTGTCGGTGCTTGGCTCGAGCAACTCGCACGTGGCGATCCTGGCTCGCGCGATGGGCATTCCCACGGTGATGGGTGCGGTCGACCTGCCGTACTCGAAGGTCGACGGCATCGAGCTGATCATCGACGGCACCCGCGGCGAGATCATCACCAACCCGGCCAAGGTGCTGCGTGAGCAGTACCTGGTCCTGGCCGAGCAGGAGCGTCAGCTGTCCGAAGGGCTGGACGTCCTGCGCGAGCTCCCCTGCGAGACCACCGACGGCGTGCGCATCCCGCTGTGGGTCAATACCGGCCTCCTGGCCGACGTGGTGCGCGCACAGGAGCGCGGCGCCGAGGGCGTGGGTCTGTACCGCACCGAAGTGCCCTTCATGATCAAGGAGCGATTCCCCAGCGAGAAGGAGCAGATGGCGATCTATCGCGAACAGCTGCAAGCCTTCCATCCGCTGCCGGTGACCATGCGCAGCCTCGACATCGGTGGCGACAAGAGCCTGCCGTACTTCCCGATCAAGGAAGAGAACCCCTTCCTCGGCTGGCGCGGGATTCGCGTCACCCTCGACCACCCTGAGATATTCCTGCTGCAGACGCGCGCCATGCTCAAGGCCAGCGCCGGGCTGAACAACCTGCGCATCCTGCTGCCGATGATTTCCGGCACCCGCGAGCTGGAAGAGGCGCTGCACCTGATCCACCGCGCCTGGGGCGAGGTGCGCGACGAGGGCACCGATGTCGAGATGCCGCCAGTGGGGGTGATGAT
Source organism: Pseudomonas sp. (assembly GCA_032064305.1). Classification (GTDB taxonomy): domain Bacteria; phylum Pseudomonadota; class Gammaproteobacteria; order Pseudomonadales; family Pseudomonadaceae; genus Stutzerimonas. The sequence goes on from DAMBNU010000020.1 coordinate 42,784, forward strand.
CGAGGTGCCCGCCGCGGTCTACCTGACCCGCGAACTGGCGCGCCAGGTGGATTTCATCTCGGTTGGCTCGAACGACCTGACCCAGTACCTGCTGGCGGTCGATCGCAACAACCCGCGGGTGGCCGATCTCTACGACTACCTGCACCCGGCGGTGCTCGAGGCGCTGCAGCGCATCGTTCGCGAGGCGCATGACGAAGGCAAGCCGGTGAGCATTTGCGGCGAGATGGCCGGCGATCCGGGCGCCGCGATCCTGCTCCTGGCGATGGGCTTCGACAGCCTGTCGATGAACGCCACCAACCTGCCGAAAGTGAAGTGGATGCTGCGTCAGATCAGCTCGGTCACGGCGCGCGAACTGCTGGCCAAGGTGATGGTGATGGACAGCCCGCAGGTGATCCACGCCACGGTGCAGCTGACCCTGCGCAACCTCGGCCTAGACCGTATGCTCAACCCTTCGGCCGCGCTCTAGCACGGCTGGTGCCCAACAGGCTGTTCGTGCAGCGGCAGGGCCAGGCGCGTCTCGCCGAGCAGGCCGTCCGGGCCGAAGCGGCGTTCGGCGATGCCCCCCGAGCCATCGGCACGGCGCAGCAGCACCGTGCTCGCTCGGGTGCCGTAGTCGGGGCTGGCGATGAACACGCTGGACAGGCGCTTCTCCCATTCGTAGGGCACCCCGGTCTCGGGCAACTCGGCATCGGCGGCCGGTCGGGCATCGCCCAGTAGCGCCATGAGTGCCGTCGCGTCGGGGATGCCCGGGACATCCAGACAGCGCGACAGGGCCTCGCGCGCCCGGACGAGTTTTGGCCAGGGGGTGTCCAGCGTCGCGTTTGACAGGCCGTAAACGCCAGGAGCCAGCCGCTCCGGGGTTCCGGCACCAGCGTGGAGATACCAGAGCGAGGCGGCGTCGCCGACCAGCAGATTGAAGCCGGCATACCGGTCGACACGGCCCGCGACCTCGGCGAGGTAGGCGCCGGGCTCGCGCGAGCCGTCGCGCAGGAAGTGCTCGGCCAGCTCACCGCGCGAGCGCACGCCGGCGGGCTGTCCGGGCGCGCGGATATTGGTCAGCGCAGCGAAGCGGCCCCCCGCGGCGACGCCAAGCCAGGTCCCGCCGGCCTGCAGGTCGCGCCCAGCGACGACGCCGGGTGCGTCCGCCCAGGGCCCCAGGGCCCGGGTTGGGCGCGCATGGAATTCATCACGATTGGCGGCGACCACCAGCGGCAGCGCATGCCCGGGCCGCCAGGCGAATACGATCAGGCACATAAGAAACCGGAAAACGACGCAGAAGGCTGGAGGCTAGACGAAAAAACAACAGGCACGCCAGTGCCCGGAGCCAGCGCGGCGCTGGATATTGTTTTCCGACGCCTCCAGCGTTCAGCCCCCGACCCGCTTTTCAGCTAACATGCCGCTTTGTTTTTTCTCGGGTGGGTCGATGGAGTTCGCGCTTTACCTGCTGCTGGGCGGCTTCGCCGGCGTGCTGGCCGGCCTGTTCGGCGTGGGTGGCGGTCTGATCATCGTGCCGGTACTGGTGTTCAGCTTCACCGCGCAGGGTTTCGATCCGCTGATCCTCACGCACCTGGCGGTGGGCACTTCGTTGGCCACGATCGTCTTTACCTCGCTCAATTCGATCCTGACTCACCACCGCAAGGGCGCCGTGCGCTGGGCGGTGGTGCGCTGGATGACCCTCGGGATCCTCATCGGCGCGGCGTTGGGCAGCGTCACGGCGGCGGCAATCCACGGGCCCCTGTTGCAGAAAATCATCGGCGTGTTCGCCATCGCCATGGCGGTGCAGATGGGCTTTTCACTGCAGCCCAAGGCGAGTGCGGGCGTGCCTGGCAAACCGGTGCTGACCGGCGCGGGCATTCTGATTGGTTGGGCATCGGCGATCTTCGGCATTGGCGGCGGTTCGCTCACGGTGCCTTTTCTCAGTTGGCGCAGCGTGCCGATGCAGCAGGCGGTGGCGACGTCTGCGGCCTGCGGCCTGCCGATCGCCATTGCCGGCGCATTGAGTTTCGCCGTAGTCGGCTGGCAGGATCCGCATCTGCCCCCCTGGACCGTCGGCTTCGTGTATCTGCCGGCGCTGCTGGGCGTGGCGATCACCAGCATGTTTTTCGCCCGCATCGGCGCGCTGCTGGCGCACCGTCTGTCACCCCGCCTGCTGCGACGGCTGTTCGCCCTGCTGCTGCTGGGTGTCGGTCTCAATTTCTTGATCTGAGGGAACCCCCGGATGCTGCCTTATCCGCAGATAGACCCCGTGGCCGTGTCGCTAGGCCCGCTGCAAATTCACTGGTATGGCCTGATGTACCTGATCGGGATCGGCGGCGCCTGGCTGCTGGCCGCGCGGCGCCTGCACCGCTTCGACCCGAGCTGGGACAAGGACAAATTGTCCGACCTGGTGTTCTGGGTGGCCATGGGGGTGATCGTCGGCGGCCGGCTGGGCTATGTGCTGTTTTATGACCTGCCGTCCTATCTGAACGATCCAACGCTGATCTTCCAGGTCTGGAAGGGTGGCATGTCGTTTCACGGCGGCCTGCTTGGCGTGCTGCTGTGCACCTGGATCTTCGCGCGGCGCCAGGGCAAGCGGTTCTTCGAACTGATGGATTTCATCGCGCCGTTCGTACCCATCGGCTTGGGCGCCGGGCGCATCGGCAACTTTATCAACGCCGAGCTCTGGGGCAAGGCCAGTGATGTGCCTTGGGCAATGGTGTTCCCGACCGATCCCCAGCATCTGGCTCGGCATCCGTCACAGCTCTATCAGTTCGCCCTCGAAGGCGTGGCGCTGTTCGTGATCCTGTGGCTCTATTCGAGCAAGCCCCGGCCGACAATGGCCGTGTCCGGCCTGTTTGCCGTGTGCTACGGCGTCTTTCGCTTTATCGTCGAATTCGTCCGCGTTCCGGACCCGCAGCTCGGCTATCTGGCGTTCGGCTGGCTGACCATGGGGCAGCTGCTCTGCGTGCCCATGGTCCTGGGTGGCCTCGGGATGATCGCCTGGGGCTACCGCCACGAGCCGGTCAAGACCACGGCGTGAATCACGCGCGTCTGGCCTGTCGCCTCAGCAAGACAAGCCAGGCGCTGCCTTTTACTATGCGCAGGTTCCTTTTCACCGCGCTTCGGCGCCCGCTTCGAGCCCATCGATGAAACAGTATCTCGATCTGATGCGCCATGTGCGCGAGCACGGCACCTTCAAGAGCGATCGTACCGGCACCGGCACCTACAGTGTATTCGGCTACCAGATGCGCTTCGATCTGGCTGACGGATTTCCGCTGGTCACCACCAAGAAGTGCCACCTCAAGTCCATCATCCATGAGCTGCTGTGGTTCCTGCAGGGCGACACCAACGTTCGCTACCTGCAGGAGAACGGGGTTCGTATCTGGGACGAATGGGCCGACGAGAACGGCGAGCTGGGGCCGGTTTACGGGTACCAGTGGCGCAGCTGGCCGGCGCCTGACGGGGGAACGGTCGATCAGATCGGCAAGCTGCTGGAGATGATCCGGACGAACCCGGACTCCCGGCGGTTGATCGTCTCGGCCTGGAACCCGGCGCTGGTCGACCAGATGGCCCTGCCGCCGTGCCACGCGCTGTTCCAGTTCTACGTCGCCGACGGCAAGCTGAGCTGTCAGCTCTATCAGCGCTCGGCCGATATCTTCCTCGGTGTGCCGTTCAACATCGCCAGCTACGCCCTGCTGACGCTGATGATCGCGCAGGTCAGCGGCCTGCAGCCGGGGGAGTTCATCTGGAGCGGCGGTGATTGCCACCTCTATGCCAACCACCTCGAGCAGGCCGACCTGCAGTTGACGCGCGAGCCGTTGCCGCTACCAACCATGAAGCTCAACCCGGAGGTGAAGGACCTGTTCGCTTTCCGCTTCGAGGATTTCGAGCTGGTCGGCTATCAGGCCCACCCGCATATCAAGGCGCCCGTTGCCGTCTGATTTTAGCGGCGCCGGTCATTCATCTCCGAGGTAGCGTGCCTGCATGTCCTGCCAGCGCCGGCTGTTGGTGATGTCCAGGATGGCCTGGCTCAGCGGCTCCCGGTAGGCGCTGCCGGCCTGCACGGCGAAGGCATAGGACTGGTTGTCGAAAGTGCCCGGCAGCAGGCGCAGTGTGTCGCCTTGCCGCTCGGCGTTGCGGTATTGCAGGATCGGCTGGTCGTATACCACGGCCTGCGCATCACCCCGGAGCACAGCGTCGATTGCCTCGCCTAAGTCTGCATAGGCGGTCGCCCGTACCCGGTGCGCCTCCAGATAGCTGCCACTGACGGTTCCCTGCACGGTGGCGACATGGGCACGGCGCAGGTCATCCGGCCCCTGAAGGCCACTCTTCAGGCTGCCCACCGTCAAGGTGCTGGTCACCGCGGCGGTGAAGGTCGAGACCATGATCAGCGCGGCGAACATCCAGACGATGGCAATCAGCCGGCCGCCGAGGGTTACCGGTGCCTTGTCACCGTAGCCCACGGTGGTCATGGTGACCGCCGCCCACCAGAAGCTGTTGCCCAGCCCCTCGACCGAGCTGCCGCCGAACTGCTCGCGGTTGCGCCGACGTTCGAACAGCCACAGCAACGCGCCGACCAGCAAGAGGAGCGCGCCGAGCCCCAGCACCAGGCTGGCGAATTGCCAGGAAAACAGGGCGCCCAGTGCGCCCCAGCCGCCGTTGTCGGGCGTCTGCGGTACCCCGATGGCCAGGCCTGTTCGGTAGAAAGGATGGGTGAAGTCGACAAGGGCTTCGCGCTCGGCGGTCATGGTCAGGGCGCCGACCACTACGTCCAGCTGGTGCTGCTGCAGGCCGGGCAACAATTGATCAAATGGCATGGGCTGCAGTTCGTAGCGATACCCGGCCTGCTCGGCGATCGCCTGCCACAGATCGATGCTGATGCCGCTCCAGCGACCATCCGGTTCATGAATGACGAAGGGCGGCACCTCGGTGATGCCGACGCGCAGCACCTCGGGTGCCGGTTGGGCGAATGCCGGCGAGCTTAATATGGCGAACAGCAATGCGATCAGTAACCCCGGCATCGGCCTTTTCCTCTTTGAGTTTTTGGCCAAGGTTAGCAAAGCCGCTGCGGTGACCGGCTTTTCGTGAAAGTCGCCTGAATGCCATCTGCGTTGTATAGACTCGGGAAAACCACGAAGAGAGGACAGGTCATGCGAAGGGTGGTGTTCAACCAGAAGGGCGGCGTTGGCAAGTCGAGCATTGCCTGCAACCTGGCTGCGGTTAGCGCGGCGCAGGGTTATCGCACCCTGCTGATCGACCTCGACGCACAGGCCAATTCCAGCCACTACCTGTCGGGCCTGACCGGCGACGCCCTGCCGACCGGCATGGCCGATTACTTCAAGCAGGTGCTGGCGGGCGGCGCAGCGGGCAAGAAGGCGCGGCCACCGATCCATGAGACACCGTTCGACAACCTGCACCTGATCACCGCCACGGCAGAGTTGGCCGACCTGCAGCCAAAACTCGAGGCGAAGCACAAGATCAACAAGCTGCGAAAACTGCTGGAGAGCCTGTCCGAAGACTACGAGCGGATCTACTTGGATACGCCGCCGGCGCTAAATTTCTACACGGTTTCGGCGCTGATCGCCGCGGACCGCTGCCTGATTCCCTTCGACTGCGACAGCTTTTCCCGACAGGCGCTGTATAGCCTGCTCGACGAGATCGGCGACCTGCAGGAGGACCACAACGAGGGGCTGCGGGTCGAAGGTATCGTCGTCAACCAGTACCAGCCGCGCGCGGCACTGCCGCAGCAGATGGTCAGCGAACTGCTCGCCGAAGGCCTGCCGGTGCTGCCTGTGCACCTCATGAGCTCGGTGCGGATGCGCGAGTCCCACGAGGCCTGCGTGCCGCTGATCCATCTCGATCCGCGGCACAAACTGACCCAGCAGTTCGTCGAGTTGCACAGCTACCTGGACCGTTGAATCAGGCGTCCCGCACGCCCCGCAGGCGGCGGCCCAGGCGCGAGGCGTAGAGCTCGCCGATCAGGCCGCGGCGGAAGATCAGCACGCAGACCATGAAGATGATCCCGGTGAGCAGCGTCACCGGCAGTTCCGATGTGGCGAAGTAGTTGCCGAGGCTGGTGACCAGGGCGGCGCCGAAGATCGGGCCGACCAAGGTGCCGATGCCGCCGAGCAGGGTCATCAGCACCACCTCGCCGGACATCTGCCAGCTGACATCGGTCAACGTGGCGAACTGGAACACCAGTGCCTTGAGCCCGCCGGCGAGACCGGCCAGGGCGGCGGACATGACGAAGGCGCCGAGCTTGTAGCGGGTCACCGAGTAGCCGAGGGAGATCGCCCGGCTCTCGTTTTCGCGGATCGATTTCAAGATCATGCCGAACGGCGAGTTGACGATCCGCCAGATCCCCAGCATGCCCAGCAGGAACACGGTGAGGACGAAGAAGTACATGTGCAGCGGCTCCTTCAGGTCGATCAGACCGAACAGGTAGCCGCGCGGCACGCCCTGGATGCCATCCTCGCCATGGGTGAAGGGCGCCTGCAGGCAGAAGAAAAAGAACATCTGCGACAGCGCCAGGGTGATCATCGTCGAATAGATGCCTTGGCGGCGGATCGCCAAAAAGCCGATCACCAGCCCGAGCAGCGCGGCTCCGGCCATGCCGACCAGCACGCCGAGCTCCGGCGTCAGCCCCCAAACCTTCACCGCATGAGCGGTGAAATAGGCCGCGCCGCCGAAAAAGGCCGCATGGCCAAAGGAGAGGATGCCGGTATAGCCCAGCAGCAGGTTGAAGGCGCAGGCGAACAGCGCGAAGCACATCACTTTCATCAGGAACACGGGGTAGAAGTACAGCGGCGCCAGAACCAGCAAGGCGATGCCGAACAGGATCAGCAGCGTCTCGGCATTCCAGCGTCCGGGCTTGGCGGTGACGGTTGCGGTGGCTTGCTGCATTTCAGACATCCTTTCCCATCAGGCCCGCGGGACGCACGAGCAGCACGATCGCCATGACCACGAAGATCACGATATTGGAAGCCTCGGGGTAGAACACCTTGGTCAGCCCTTCGAGGATGCCGAGCATGTAGCCGGTGAGGATCGCACCGAGGATCGAGCCCATGCCGCCAACCACCACCACGGCGAACACCACGATGATCAGATTCGAGCCCATCAGCGGGCTGACCTGATAGATGGGCGCGGCGAGGATGCCGGCCAGTCCGGCCAGCCCGGCCCCGAGCCCGTAGGTAAAGGTCAGCAGCAGCGGCACATTGATGCCGAAGGTGCGCACGAGGGTGGGATTTTCGGTGGCGGCGCGCAGGTAGGAACCCAACTTGGTTCGTTCGATCAGCAGCCAGGTGCCGAGGCAGATCAGCATCGAGGCCACCACTACCCAGGCGCGGTACTTGGGCAGGAACATGAAGCCGAGGTTGTAGCCACCCGAGAGCAGCTCTGGCACCGCATAGGGCTGCCCGGATGAGCCGTAGTAGTAGCGGAAGGCGCCTTCCAGGGCGAGTGCCAGGCCAAAGGTGAATAGCAGCCCGTAGAGGTGGTCCAGGTCGTACAGGCGCGACAGCGCCAGACGCTCGATCACCGCCCCGGCCAGCCCGACGATAAGCGGAGCAAGCAGCAGCGCCGGCCAGTAGCCAATACCCAGCACCGCCAGCAGCAGGTAGCCGGCGAAGGCGCCCATCATGTACTGCGCGCCATGGGCGAAGTTGATCACCTTCAGGAGACCGAAAATGATCGCCAGGCCCAGGCTGAGCATGGCGTAGAAGGACCCGTTGATCAGGCCGATCAGCAATTGGCCGAGAAACGCCTGAATGGGTACACCAAAGATCGCTGTCATCAGACCCCCAGGGTTTCGTTGAGCAGCGCCATACGCTCGGGCAGTTCGCTGACGTGAAAGTTATCGACGATGCGTCCGTCGTCGACCAGGTAGAAACGGTCGGCAACCTTGCTGGCGAAGCGGAAGTTCTGCTCGACCAGCAGGATGGTCATCCCTCTTTGCTTGAGTTCCAGCAGCACGTCGCCGATGCGCTGAACGATCACCGGTGCCAGGCCTTCGGTGGGCTCGTCGAGCAGTAGCAGCTTGGTGCCGGTGCGCAGGATGCGCGCGATCGCCAGCATCTGTTGCTCGCCGCCGGACAGCTTGGTGCCGGGACTGTTGCGCCGTTCCTTGAGGTTGGGGAACAAGGTGTAGATCTCGTCGGTGGTCATGCCGCCCTTGGCGATGATCGGCGGCAGGTTGAGGTTCTCGTCCACGCTCAGGGTGGCGAAGATGCCGCGCTCCTCCGGCACGAAGCCCATGCCGGTGTGTGCGGCGCGATGCAGCGGGATGCGCAGCATGTCGTGGCCGTCGAAGTGCACGGTTCCGCTGCGCTTGCGGATGATCCCCATGATCGAACGCAGGGCGGTGGTCTTGCCCACCCCGTTGCGGCCGAGCAAGGTCACCGTTTCGCCCTGGTGTACGTCCAGGTCGATGCCGTGCAGGGCATGGCTCTCGCCGTACCAGGCGTTTAGCGCACGGACGCTCAACAAGGGCGAGGCGTCAGTCATCTTCGGTCCCCATATAGGCTTCCCGCACGCGGGGATCCTGGCTCACGCTCGCGTAATCGCCCGAGGTGAGGATTTCGCCGCGTTGCAGCACTGTCACCTGGTGACAGAGCTCCGACACGACCTTGAGGTTGTGCTCGACCATCAGCACCGCGCGCGTGCGCGCCACCTCCCGGATGATGTCGGACACGGTATGCACATCTTCGTGGCCCATGCCGGCCATCGGCTCGTCGAGTAGTAGCACCTTGGGTTCGAGCGCCAGCGTGGTAGCCAGCTCCAATACGCGCTTGCGGCCATAGGAGAGATCGGCGGCCGGACTGTTGCAGGCGTCCTGTAGGCCGACCGACTCGATCAGCGCCATGGCCCGGTCATTGAGCCGGTCCAGCGTGCCCAGCGGCAGCCAGAACTGCGTAGCCAGTCCTCCGGGTCGCTGCAGCGCCACACGCACGTTCTGCAGCACCGTGAGGTGCGGGAACACCGCCGATATCTGGAACGAGCGCACCAGTCCCATGCGTGCGACCTTCGCCGGATCGGTGCGGGTAATGTCCTGGCCGAGCAGGGTGATGCGGCCGCTGGTGGGTTGCAGGAACTTGGTCAGCAGGTTGAATACCGTGGTCTTGCCCGCCCCGTTGGGGCCGATCAAGGCGTGGACGCGCGCATGTTGCACGTCCAGGTCGACATCGTTGACCGCGACGAAACCGCCGAACTCCCGGCGCAACCCGCGCGCCGAGAGTACGACCGGGTGCGGCTCGCCCGCCGTCGAGGCGGCCGGATCGCGCCCGGCCGCGGGGGAGGCCAGGGCGGCCATGCTTATTGCTTCACCAGGTCGCAGCCGCTTTCGGCCGGCTTGATGTAGGCCTCGTCGCCAGGCACCGTGGCCAGGACCTTGTAGTAGTCCCAGGGCTGCTTGCTCTCCTCCGGCTTCTTCACCTCCATCAGGTAGACGTCGCTGATCAGCCGGCCGTTGGCGCCGACCTTGGCATTGCGCGCGAACATGTCGTCGACCGGCATCTCGTGCATGGCCTTGGCGACGGCCTCGGTTTCGTCGGTGCCCACCTTGTCGATCGCCTTCAGGTACTGCAGCACGCCGGAATAGGTTCCGGCCTGGACCATGTTCGGCATCCGCCCGGTGCGCTCGTAGAAGCGCTTGGCGAATTCGCGCGACTTGTCATCGCGATCCCAGTAGTAGCTTTCCGTCAGGGTCAGGCCCTGGGCGGCCTGCAGGCCGAGACCATGGACTTCGGACAGCGTGAACAGCAGGGCCGCGAGGCGCTGGCCGCTGGCGACGATGCCGAATTCGGCGGCCTGCTTGATCGCGTTGGCGGTGTCCATGCCGGCGTTGGCCAGGCCGATCACCTGCGCGCCGGAGGACTGCGCCTGCAGCAGGAACGAGGAAAAATCGTTGGTCGACAGCGGGTGGCGCACCGAGCCCTTGACCTCACCGCCATTGGCTTTCACGTACTCGCTGGTCTGCTCCTCCAGCGAATAGCCGAAAGCGTAGTCAGCGGTGAGGAAGTACCAGCTCTTGCCGCCCTGGGACACCAGCGCACCGCCGGTGCCCACCGCCAGGGCATGGGTGTCGTAGGCCCAGTGGAAGCCGTAGGGCGAGCACTGCTTGCCGGTCAGCTCGGCGGTGGCCGCGCCGGTCACCAGGTCGATCTTTTTCTTATCCTTGGAGATGCCCTGCACGGCCAGTGCTACGGATGAGGTGGTCAGCTCCATGATGGCGTCGACCTCCTCCCGGTCGTACCACTTGCGTGCGATGTTCGCCGCGATGTCCGGTTTGTTCTGATGGTCGGCGTTGACGATTTCGATCGGCGCGCCCTGCACCTTGCCGCCAAAGTCTTCGGCGGCCATTTTCGCGGCTTCGACTGACCACTTGCCGCCGAAATCGGCATAGACGCCGGATTGGTCGTTGAGAATGCCGATCTTCACCTTGCCATCGGATATGTCGGCCGCCGTCGCGGGTAGCGCCGCGGCCGCGCTGAGGGTTGCCGTTGCAATTGCCAGAAGCTTCATCATCGCCTATCTCCTTGCAGGGGTTGACCGCTTGCAGCACGACCCTTGCGGGCTGCCACGACTCGACGGTTCGGTGGAAAACGGGGGCTCGGGCGCCAGGCGCTCGCACTGGTGCGGGCGCCGGATGCCGGGAAGATGGGGCAGGGTATGCAGTGCGGAATAAGCCAGCTGCGGCCGTTTCGATAAGCCTGCTGTTGCCGCGCGGCGGCTCGGGAAGTCGATAGGCGCCTGAGGCTGCGAAATGACTCGACCTGACATGTGCGTCTTCTAATTATTGTTGTGTAGCTCTAAACCTAGCAGGGCTTTGGGCAGACGCAACTGCGGCTTTCAGCGAACAAGTCAGAACGCCATCAGCCTGGCCATCCAACGCCGGCTTGACGTAAGCGGAAAGGGCCGAGGCAGAGCGTTCCGCGTTTTTCGGTGGGCGTCGCAAAATTTTTTAGCGCGAGATCAGAACATCACAGGGCGGCTGATCGAGGTACTGCTGCGTCAGGCTGCCCAGCAACGCAGCACTGATTTCGCCGCGGCTGTGGCTGCCGAGTGCCAGCAGCTGCGGCTCAAGCGTGGCAATCGCCGCATCCAGGCAGTGGTTGCGCTCACCGTGACGCAGACTGGCGACTAGCCGGGCGCCGCTGTCGGTCAGGGTCCCGCGCAGGTCGGCCAGCAACTCGTCGAGCAGCGCCTGCTGGGCCGCCAGTTCCGCCGGCTCGGGCTGCTGCATCTCAGGCACTTCGTGGATGCTCAGCGCTGTGAGTTCGGCGCCGGTCGGCAGCAGCTGCCAGGCCGCCTGCAGGGCCCGGCTGGCGCAACCCGAATAATCCAGCGCGGCCACTGCCCGGGTGTAGGGCGCGACGGTAGCGGCGGCCAGCAGCAGGGGCGCAGGCCAGCGCTGCAGCACCTGCTCTAGGGTGGTGCCGAGGAAGCCCTGCGGCGAATGGCGGTGGTGGCGGCCCATGACCAGGAGGTCGCACTCGAGTCCTGCCGCCTGGGTGAGGATCTCCTCGACCGGACGCCCCCGGCGGATCCAGGGCTGCACCGGGTCGCCGCGTTGCGGCCCGAGCGCGGCCAGTAGCCGGGCATGCGCCCGGGCTTCCTCGGCCTCGTCCGCCGCCTCGTCCAGCACGTGCAGCAGGCTCAGGCGGGCGCCGGTCTGCTGCGCCAGCTGGACGGCGCGGGCCAGGGCCAGGTCGGCTTCGGCGCTGAGGTCGTGGGCGACAAGCAGGTGCTGGATCATGGCAGTCTCGGGAATGCGAACGAGGCCTGCAGTATGACGGCGCGGCCGGGCGCTTGTCCCGGCGTCGTCGGCCTCGGCATGTCCTTCCTGGTGCCGGCTTGATCCATGGCGCTTTTGTCGCCGGACGGCTGCGGCTATGCTGGCGACCATTCAAGCAGGAGCGAGTGATGAGCAAGGTCAGTGTGCTGGTGGTGGATGACGCGCCTTTCATTCGGGATCTGATCAAGAAAGGCCTGCGCAGCCATTTCCCGGGGATCCATGTCGAGGATGCGGTGAACGGCCGCAAGGCCCAGCAACTGCTCGACCGCGAGCGGTTCGACCTTATCTTGTGCGACTGGGAGATGCCGGAAATGTCTGGCCTGGAGCTGCTCACCTGGTGCCGCTCGCAGGACAAGCTGAAAACCACGCCGTTCATCATGGTCACCAGCCGGGGCGACAAGGAAAACGTGGTGCAGGCGATCCAGTCTGGCGTATCCGATTTCATCGGCAAGCCGTTCTCCAACGAGCAGCTGACCACCAAGGTGCGCAAGGCCCTCGGGCGGGCCGGCAAGCTCGGTGCCCTGGCCGCCAGCGCGCCGGTGAAGAATGTCGTGACCGGCATGGCCAATGACTCCCTGGCCGCGTTGACGGGCGGCAAGGCCGACGTGGTCAAGCCCGCGGCCGCGGCGTCGGCTGCCGCGGCGCCGCTGATTCAATCACCTGCGGTCAAGCCGGGCGCCGCCCCGGCAGGGCGTGGCCAGGGGCAGCTGCGCCTGGCCTCTGGCACCCAGGCCTGCGTGATCAAGGCGCTGAGCCTCAAGGAAGGCCTGCTGGTCATCAAACGGGGCGAATCACTGCCGCAGGTATTGGAAAGCGCCGTGCTTGACCTCGAGCAGGGCGAGGGCGGAGAAGTGGCCCGGCTCAACGGCTACCTGCACGCCGTTGCGGCGCTGGAGCCCAAGCCGGACAGCGAATGGCTGCAGCTGACCTTTCGCTTCGTCGACCGCGACCCGCAAAAGCTCGATTACCTGTCCCGTCTGATCGCCCGCGGCACTGCGCAGCGGCACTTCGTCCCGGGTGCCTAACCGGTAGGCTTCGCACGGCAGAGCATGCCTGCAGACCCGCCGAAGCAGTCCGCCGGTCCGAAATTAGCGCCCCACTAGGGAACGATTTCACAGCCCGACGGTCGGTGGCTCGCCTCGCTGCCGTTGCGCTGCTAGTCTGCTGCCCACTGAATACATAACCACATGAAGTCTGCCGTTATGTTGGGGCGCATCCTCCTCGTCTTCGGGTCGTTCTGGCTGGCCTCGTCCGCCTCGGCTCTGACCATCTACAAGTACACCGACGCCAACGGCGTGGTCACCTACAGCGACCAGGCTGCGCCGGGCGCGCGCGTGTTCACCTTCAGCGATCGGATGGTCGAGAAGCTCGACAACCAGGTGAAGCTGGAAACCCGCAAGCATGCCGGCGGCGAAACCCTCGTGGTGCGCAACGACCTGTTCGCCCCGGTCGATGTGGAGCTCAATCTGACGGGCGTGCAGAACGCCGTCGGCGCACCGGACAAGCCAATCCGCTGGGTGCTGCCGCCGCGCAGCCAGATCCGCCTGGCGACCCTGGCCCCGCTCGACCCGTCCAAGCCGCTGAAGTACACGCCCAAGCTGCGCCACGCCCTGGGCGATCCGCGTCTGCTGCCAAAACCCTACAAATATCCGCTGCCCTGGCACGGTGGCCCGTTCCGTCTGACCCAAGGCGCGAATGGCAAATACAGCCACTTCACCCCGAAAGGCCGCTATGCAGCCGATATCGCCATGCCCGAGGGCACGCCGATCATCGCGGCGCGTGGCGGCATGGTGGTCAAGATCGAGAACGACCAGAGCGGTCGGGGTAACAACCCAGCCGGTAATTTCGTCCGTGTGCTGCATGATGACGGCACCATGGGCGTCTACCTGCACTTGATGCAGGGCTCGGTCAAGGTTCGCGAAGGGCAGCGCATCGAGACTGGCACCCGGCTGGCGCGCTCGGGCAACACCGGCAACAGTACCGGCCCGCACCTGCATTTCGTGGTCCAGCGCAACGTCGGTCTGGAGGTCGAATCGATTCCGTTCGACTTCGCGCAGCCGGTCAACAGCCTGCCGAATTTCGCGGTGGGTGGCGACTGAACCCTCGCCACGTCTTGAGGAGCGGCGCCGCGGTCAGTCCTGCTTCAACACCTTGGCCAGCACGATCTTGGGGCCGCGCATTTTCTTGATGACGACCTGCAGATTGTCCACTCGCAGGACTTCGTTTTCCTCGGGGACGCGCTTGAGGGTTTCATAAACGAGCCCGGCGAGGGTATCGGCTTCGATGTGATCAAGGTCGACATGCAACAGTCGCTCGACCTTGTACAGCGGCGTGTCGCCCCGCACCAGCAGCTTGCCGGGTTGATAGGCAAGGATTCCGCGCTCGGCCTTGCGGTGTTCGTCCTGGATGTCGCCGACCAGTACTTCGAGCACGTCCTCCATGGTCAGGAAGCCCACCACCTTGTGGTCGCCTTCCTCCACCAGCACGAAATGCGCGCCGCCTTGGCGCAGCTGCTCGAGCAGGGTGCTGAGCGGCAGGTGGCGCGAGACCCTGTCCAGCGGCCGCAGCAGCGCGGCGAGGTCGAAATGGTCGGCCAGTTGCGCATCGGCGGCCAGCGCCAGCAGCAGGTCCTTGATATGCAGCAGGCCGATGTAGTCGCCCTGTTCGCTGTTGAACACCGGATAGCGGCTGTACTTGTGCCGGCGAATCAGCTCCAGGATCTGCGCCAGCGACGCGTCATGGTCCAGCTGTAACAGGTCCTCGCGCGAGTTAGCCCAGTCGGCCACCTCGAGTTCGCTCATCTCTACTGCCGAGGCCAGCACCTTGATGTCCTGGTTCGCCGGGTCGAGGGCGCGGTTGGAGTGAAGGATCAGCTTGAGTTCATCGTGGCTGTAATGATGCTCGTGGTGGCTGCCGGGCTCGCCTTGCCCGGCAATGCGCAGGATGGCATTGGCGCTGGCGTTGAGCAGATAGATAGCTGGGTACATCGCCCAGTAGAACAGATACAGCGGTGCAGCCGTCCACAGCGACAGCAGTTCCGGCTTGCGGATCGCCCAGGACTTGGGCGCAAGCTCGCCGACGACGATGTGCAAATAGGAAATGATGAAAAACGCGGTGAAGAAGGCGATGCCATGCACCACCGCTTGTGACTCGACGCCCAGTGCGGCGAGCAGCGGCTCGAGCAGGTGGGCGAAGGCCGGCTCGCCCACCCAGCCCAGGCCGAGCGAGGCCAGGGTGATGCCCAGCTGGCAGGCCGAGAGGTAGGCGTCCAGTTGGTGGTGCACGCGGCGCAAGATGTGGCCACGCCAGCCATGCTCCTTGGCGATGGCTTCGACCTTGGTGGCACGCAGCTTAACCATGGCGAACTCGGCGGCAACGAAGAAGCCGTTGAGCAGCACCAGGAACAGGGCAAAGAGAATCAGGCCGAAATCGGCAAAATAGGAGGACGCGGCGTAGCTGGATGATAAAGCGGGGGAGGGGTCCATTGAGGTATCAGGTAGTCGAACAGGCGCAAAGGATGGGGCCGTCAGGGCGTTATTTCAAGACGCCGAAGGTCGGCCCGGTATCCAGCGGTCGCCCTGGGCCACCTTGAAGGTAGCGTTAGGCGACCACCGCTTGTGACAGTGGGAAATGACAGGTGAAGGTGCTGCCCTTGCCTGGCGTGCTGTTGACGTCCAGGCGTCCGTCATGACGCAGCAGCACATGCTTGACGATGGCCAGACCCAGCCCGGTGCCGCCGGTGTTGCTGGCGCGACTGGAGTCGACCCGGTAGAAGCGTTCGGTCAGGCGCGGCAGGTGTTTGGCTTCGATGCCGATGCCCGAGTCGTCCACCGCCAGATGGGCGCCGTGCTCGTTGCACCACCAGCGAATCCGGATCTCGCCGTTGTCCGGCGTGTATTTGACGGCGTTGAACACCAGGTTGGAAAAGGCGCTGCGCAGCTCGCTCTCGCTGCCCTTGAGCATCAGGGTCGGGTCCGCTTCGATGCTGATCCGGTGGTGGCGTTCGGCCGACAGCGCCTGGGCATCGCTGCTGATGGACTGCAGCAGGCCGGCGACGTTGACGGGCGGCGAGTGGGTCGGCGGGCTGGTCGCTTCCAGCTTTGCCAACAACAGCAGGTCGTTGAGCAGGTGCTGCATGCGCCCAGCCTGCTGGCTCATCTGATTGAGCGCGCGGGGCCAGCGCGGCGGCATCTGCTCGGTGTGCTCGAGCATGGTCTCCAGATAGCCGGCGATCACGGTCAGGGGCGTGCGCAGTTCATGGGAGACGTTGGCGACGAAGTCCTTGCGCATCTGCTCCAGCTGGTGGAGCCGGGTGACGTCGCGAACCACCATCAGGTGCTCGCTGTTGCCGTAGCGGGTGATGGTGACCTGCAGCCAGAGGCGGTCGTTGACTGGCGAGGAGAGCTCCAGCGGCTCATCGTGCCGGCCGCTGTCGAAGTACTCCTTGAAACTTGGGTGGCGGACCAGGTTGGTGACCGGATGGCCGGTGTCCTGCGGCTTCTTCAGGCCCAGTAGGCGCTCGGCGGCGGGGTTCCACCATTCCAGGTTGCCGTCGCTGTCGAGCATCACCACGGCGTCCCTCAGCGCGGTAGTCGAGCCCTGGACGCGGTCGATCACCGCCTGCAGCTGCCCGCGCTGGCGGATGTCGCGGCGTTGCATCTGGTAGAGGCTGTCGAAGAGTTCGCCCCAGGGACCATGCCCGTCTGGTGGGGGCTCGTCCGCCTGGCTGCGCTTGAGCCAGCGTTGCAGGCGGCGCATCTGTTGCAGCATCCAGCCGAGGTAGCCGGCCAGGCCCGCTGCGAGCGCCCAGCCGTATTGTCCGGTGATCAGGCCGACCAGCAGGCAGCCGGTCAGCAACAGCAGCAATTGGCGCACCAGTGCGCCTTGCCAGTCTTGGTTCACCGCAATTGCTCCTCTTGGCAGCCTCGGCTGGCCGGGTACGTGCCCCGGCGGCGCGGACCGGGCCGCGATCCCTGTTCGAACGGTGCAAGCGCGAACGCGCGGCGGGCACCGGCCGGCTGCGGTGCGTCAGCTCTTGGTGGAAAAACGATAGCCGGTTCCCCGGACGGTCTGCACAAGGTTCTCGTAGGTTTCGCCCAATGCCTTGCGCAGGCGCCGGATGTGCACGTCCACGGTGCGTTCCTCGACATAGACATTGCCGCCCCAGACCTGGTCGAGCAACTGGCCGCGGGTGTAGGCACGTTCCTGATGGGTCATGAAGAACTGCAGCAGGCGGTACTCGGTCGGGCCCATCTCGGCCGGCTTGCCATCGATGGTGACGCGGTGGCTGATCGGATCGAGCAGCAGGCCGCCGATCTCGATCGGCGTCTCGTTGTCGGCGGGGGCGGCGCGCCGCAGGACGGCCTTCAGACGGGCGACCAGTTCGCGCGGCGAGAAGGGCTTGGTGATGTAGTCGTCGGCACCGACTTCCAGGCCCTGGATCTTGTTGTCTTCCTCATCCTTGGCGGTGAGCATGATGATCGGCGTGTTGGCGGTCAGTTCGTCGCGCTTGAGCCGGCGCGCCAGTTCGATGCCGGAGGTGCCCGGGAGCATCCAGTCGAGCAGGATCAGGTCGGGTTGGCGATCGACGATCAGGGCATGCGCCTGTTGGGTGTTCTCCGCCTCCAGGCACTCGTAGCCGGCCATTTCCAGGGCGACGACGATCATCTCGCGGATCGGCGCTTCGTCGTCGACGATCAGTATGCTCTTGCCGTTCATGGTAAAGCCTCGGTCGTTCTTGTCGCCCGGCATTAGATAACGCAATTGTTGCAGCGATGTGACAGCCTGGAGACGGCCAGCATGGCGTCAACAGGCCGTCTGCGCCAGGGCCGGAGGCCGCTCAGCGGGCGGCGTAGTCGAGGATGCAGCCGACCAGCACGGCCAGCCCGGCCCAGTGATTGTGCAGGAAGGCGTGGAAGCAGGCCTGGCGGTCGCGTGTGCGGGTCTGGCGGAACTCCCAGAGGTACAGGCCGAGCGCGACCAGCAACCCGGCATTGAAGAACAGGCCCAGCTCGAAGCGCGCGCCGGCCAGCGCCAGGCAGAACAGCGCCAGGCCCTGCAGCGTGAGGACGACCACGCGGTCGGCATCGCCGAACAGGATCGCGGTGGACTTGATGCCGATCTTCAGGTCGTCCTCGCGGTCGGCCATCGCGTAGTAGGTGTCGTAGGCCACCGTCCACACCACGTTGGCGACGAACAGCAGCCAGGCCTCCGGCGGCAGGCTGCCGCGCTCGGCGGTAAAGCACATCAGGATGCCCCAGGAATAGGCTGCGCCGAGCACCACCTGCGGGTAGTAGGTGTAGCGCTTCATGAACGGGTAGAGCGAGGCGACCGCCAGCGCGCCGAACGACAGCCACACGGTGGTGGCGTTGGTCAGCAGCACCAGGCCGAAGCTCAGCGTCACCAGCACGGCGAACAGCACCCAGCCCTCGCGCGGCTTGACCCGGCCGGTGGCCATCGGCCGCTCGCGGGTGCGCTGCACGTGGCCATCGAAGTTGCGGTCGGCGAAGTCGTTGATCACGCAGCCGGCCGAGCGCATGAAGAACACGCCGAGCGTGAAGATGATCACGTTGGCGACGCTCGGTCGGCCACCGCCGGCGATCACCAGGGCGGTGAGCGTCGGCCAGAGCAGCAGGTAGATGCCGATCGGTCGATCCCAGCGCATCAGCTGGATGAAGTCCCAGGCGCGCGGGTGAAGGCGATTGCACGATTGCAGGAGTTTTAGATACATCGGCGGCTCCGTGCGGAAGATGACGAATCAGACGCGGCAGCGCGGCTCACGGCGCGAGGCTGGCGGCTTGCCAGAGTTCGGGCAGGAATACCTCAGCCACCAGCACGCCGAGGTGCTCGCGGCTGAAGCGCGAGCGGCGCGCCCACAGGTCGGGGTGGCGATGCTCCGGCGGCAGCCAGGCCGCCGGGTAGCGGCAGGCTTGCAGCGTGCCGCGGGTGAATGCCGGATCGCTGAACAGCAGTTCGCCGAGCGAGCGGCTGCCCAGGGCCTGCAGGTCCATGTCGGAACGCTCCAGCGCGGCGCGCGCGGCGACGCTGCGGGCGAACACCCAGGGCCGCCCGTGCCCGCACAGGTAGACTTCGCGCACCCAGCCCTGGCTGCCCCCGGCCACGCCCAGTGCACTGCATTCGTCGTCACGCAGCCGCTGCCAGCCCTCGACGAGCGGCGTGACGCTGAACGCACCGCCTGCCAGCTCGGTGAGGCGTCGGGTGAGCGAGCCTTTGTCTTGGTACAACCAGTCATGCAGAGCAGGGGCGAGCGGAGCGGCGAGGTGATCGGCGGACAGCCAGTATGGGTAATCGGACACGGGCAATGGCAGGCAATGGGAAAGAAGACGCGAGTCTAGCATGGGCCGGCGGCGCGCCCGGGAAGCTCGGCGGAGTAGTGGCTCGGAGTGCCGACTGCCTGAGCTGTTCGGATGGGAAGGGCCGAACGCCGGAAGCATGACGCAACAGCCCCGCCGACGTGCGCTGGGCACGGGCGGGGCCTGTTGCTTTCGTGTTTACAGCGGCATCACGCGCCTTGCTGGAACAGGCTGCGCAGGGTCTGCGCCAGCTCGGAGACGTTCTTCTGGATGCCGGGGGTGAACTGATCGCCGGTGGCATAGACACTCCAGCGGGCGTCGTCCAGATCGGCGTTGCGGTCCAGCTCCTGCTCCATCTTGTCCAGACGCTTGCGGGCGTCCTGCAGGTGCTGATTGTTGATGCTCAGCCCGTCGGCGTCTTCCAGGGCCACAACCAGGTCTTCGACCGTTTCCTGCAGGTCGTCGACCTGGTCGACCACGGTGGCGCTGACGATCTGCTGCATCTTACCGCCCTTGGCGCCGTCGAGCATCTTGGCGATCTCGTCGAGCTGGCCGGCCAGCTGGTTCACCTGCTTCGTCACAGTGACCTTGTAGTCGTCACCCGTGATCCATGATTTCCAGCTGTCATCGGTACGGTCGGCCTTGTCGTCCAGCTTGTGCTCCATTTCCTGCTGAAGCGTTTCTTCCATTTTGGCGAGGCGACCCTCGTTCTGCGACCAGTTGGCCAGGCCCATGTCCTCGCCTGACTCGCGCAGGGAGCCGACCAGGTCGGCGACGTTTTCACGGATGTCGTCCACGGCATCGACAATGTCGTGGCCGACGCGAATCGAGATGCCGCCGTTGTGCTGCCCGGCGGTCGCGCTTTGTTGTTGCGTTTGCATACCGGTTTGCCCCTGCGATTGCTGGGCAGCAAGGCTCGGCAGGGCGAGGCCGGTGGCGAGGATGGCGGTGGCGAGTGCGAGCGGTGTCTTGGTCATTGTGCGTTCCTCTCTTGTCAGGTTCGGGACGCGGATTTACGAACTCCGCATAAATTTCGAAGGCACTCGCCCGCGAGGGTTCAGATTTTTTCTGGCAGTCGAGAGGCCTGCCGTAATTGATAGAGGTCCCGCACCGTCTGGCTGGTCGCCAGCGACAGGCTCTATGCCCAGCCTTCCAGCCGCATGGTCGCGCGCACCAGTCGTTGCTCCTCCTGTTCGATCTCCTTGAGGTTGTCGCGAATGCTGTGAATATGGTCGCGCGCCGCTCGCTGCGCCTGGTCCGGCAGTCGCTCGGTGATGGCGTGGAACAGGCGAGAGTGCTGCCGATCGATCTGCCGCTTCTGCATGGGCCGGTGGTAGAGGTTGTTCACCGAGGCGAACACGGTGGAGAGCATCAGGTCGGTCAGTGATTGCAGCGTGTGTACCAGAACCGGGTTATGCGACGCCTCGCTGACCGCCAGATGGAAGGCATGGTCGAGGCGCGCATGCTCGCGCGGGTCGGCCTCTTCGGCGGTATGCGCGGCGAGCATTTCTTCGTAGCGGCGGCGCAACAGGATGAAGTCGGCCTCGGTGCCGCGCAGCGCGGCCAGCCGGGCCGATTCGCCTTCGAGCAGGGCGCGCACCTCGAGCAGGTCGTACAGCGTGCGCGGCTGCGAATTGAACAGGTGCATCAGCGGGCTGGCGTCCTGTTCGCCGGAGAGCTTGGCGACCTGCGAGCCGCGCCCCTGGGACGTTTCGATAATGCCGCGGCCACGCAGTACGCGCAGGCCTTCGCGCAGGGCCGAACGCGAGATACCGAGCTTCTCGCACAGGCGACGCTCCGACGGCAGCGTTTGGCCGACCTTGAGTACGCCGTCGACGATCAGCCTTTCGATGCGTTCGGCCACGACGTCGGCGAGTTGGCGCCGTTCTCCGGTCTGTTCAAGCAACATGAAAAACCCCTCCTGTACTGGTAGGACCAGTTCGGCCGGATTCTAACCCGCCTCGGGGAGAGAGTGCGACAAGCCCCGATATCCGGAGGTTGAGCGACGCAATACTGAAAGCCTGGCGAAAGAAACTGGTAGGACCAGTGGATTTTAGGGTGGACGGCGCGGAGTCGACGCCTAATGATGCGTCAAACCACCGCAGCTGGCCGTGCGCGGTGAACGCCAAGAAGAGTTCCGACTGCCATGAATATCCTCTACGACGAACGCGTCGACGGTGAGCTGCCCCAGGTCGACAAGGCCGCGCTGCTGGCCGAACTGCAGGCGCAGCTGCCGGGCATGGACATCCTCCATCGCGGCGAAGACCTCAAGCCCTACGAGTGCGATGGCCTGTCGGCCTACCGCACCACGCCGATGCTGGTCGTGCTGCCCGAGCGCGTCGAACAGGTCGAAACCCTGCTGAGGATTGCCCACAAGCGTGGCGTGCCGGTGGTGGCACGCGGCGCAGGCACCGGCCTTTCCGGCGGTGCGCTGCCGCTGGAGCAGGGCATCCTGCTGGTCATGGCGCGCTTCAACAAGATTCTCGAGGTCGACCCGGCCGGTCGCTTCGCCCGCGTCCAGCCCGGCGTGCGCAACCTGGCGATCTCCCAGGCAGCGGCGCCTTATGACCTCTATTACGCGCCCGATCCATCCTCGCAGATCGCCTGCTCCATCGGCGGCAACGTCGCCGAGAACGCCGGCGGCGTGCACTGCCTGAAATACGGGCTGACCGTGCACAACCTGCTCAAGGTGGACATCCTTACCGTCGAGGGCGAGCGCATGGTGCTCGGCTCCGACGCGCTGGATTCGCCGGGCTTCGACCTGCTGGCGCTATTCACCGGCTCCGAAGGCATGCTTGGCATCGTCACCGAGGTGACCGTCAAACTGCTGCCCAAGCCGCAGGTGGCCAAGGTGCTGCTGGCAGCATTCGACTCGGTGGAGAAGGCCGGTCGCGCGGTCGGCGACATCATTGCCGCGGGCATCATCCCCGGCGGACTGGAAATGATGGACAACCTGTCGATCCGCGCTGCCGAAGACTTCATCCATGCGGGGTACCCGGTCGACGCCGAGGCGATCCTGCTCTGCGAGCTGGATGGCGTCGAAGCTGACGTCCACGATGACTGCGCTCGCGTGGGCGAAGTGCTCAAGCTGGCTGGCGCCACTGAGGTGCGGCTGGCCAAGGACGAAGCCGAACGGGTGAAGTTCTGGGCCGGCCGCAAGAACGCCTTTCCGGCGGTCGGGCGAATCTCGCCGGACTACTACTGCATGGACGGCACCATTCCGCGGCGCGAGCTGCCGGGCGTGCTCAAAGGCATCAGCGATCTGTCGGACGAATACGGCCTGCGCGTGGCCAACGTATTCCACGCCGGCGACGGCAACATGCACCCGCTGATCCTGTTCGATGCCAACACCGAAGGTGAGCTGGAGCGCGCCGAGGCGCTGGGCGGCAAGATTCTCGAGCTGTGCGTCAAGGTCGGTGGCTCGATTACCGGCGAGCATGGCGTCGGGCGCGAGAAGATCAACCAGATGTGTTCGCAGTTCAACGCCGACGAGCTGACGCTGTTCCACGCGGTAAAGGCGGCCTTCGACCCCAGCGGCCTGCTCAATCCCGGCAAGAACATCCCGACGCTGCACCGCTGCGCCGAATTCGGCGGCATGCACGTCCACGGCGGGCAGTTGCCCTTCCCTGAACTGGAGCGCTTCTGATGACGGTTTCCTTCGACGACAGCGGGCAGCTGCTCGATCAGGTCAACCAGGCGTTGGCCAGCAACACCCCACTGCGTATTCACGGTGGCGGCAGCAAGGCGTTTCTCGGTCGTGAAGTCCAGGGCACGCCGCTTGATACCCGCGCCCATCGCGGCATCGTGACCTACGATCCGACCGAACTGGTGATCAGCGTTCGCGCCGGCACACCGTTGGCCGAACTGGAGGCCGCGCTCGACGAGGCCAACCAGATGTTGCCGTGCGAACCGCCGCACTTGAGCGAAGGCGCCACCGTCGGCGGGATGATCGCAACCGGTCTATCCGGCCCGCGGCGGCCATGGTCCGGCTCGGTGCGCGACTTCGTGCTGGGCTCGCGGGTCATTACCGGGCACGGCAAGCACCTGCGTTTCGGCGGTGAGGTGATGAAGAACGTGGCCGGTTACGACCTGTCACGCCTGATGGCCGGCAGCTTTGGCTGCCTTGGCCTGCTCACCGAAGTCTCGCTGAAAGTGCTGCCCAAGCCGCGCCTGTGTCGCAGCCTGCGGGTAGAAATGCCGGTCGATCGCGCGCTGCTGAAACTGGCCGAATGGGGCCAGCAGCCGGTGCCGATCACGGCGGCGAGCCATGACGGCCAGGCCCTGCACCTGCGCCTCGAAGGTGGCGAAGGTTCGGTCAATGCCGCCTGCGACCGCATCGGTGGCGAGGCGCTGGATGCTGATTATTGGAACCAGCTACGCGAACAGCGCCTGGGATTCTTCAGCGACGCGCGCCCGCTGTGGCGCCTCTCGTTGCCCACCGATACCCCAGAGCTGGCCTTGCCTGGCGAACAGCTGATCGACTGGGCCGGCGCCCAGCGTTGGCTGAAATCGGATGCCGATGCACAGACCATTCGCACCATCGTCAGCGAAGTGGGCGGCCATGCCACTTGTTTCACCGCTGGCGCAGCGGCGAGCCCGTTCCAGCCGTTGGCCGAGCCGTTGCTGCGTTACCACCGCCAGCTCAAGACGGCGCTCGACCCGCAGGGGATTTTCAACCCCGGCCGTATGTATTCCGAGGTTTAAGCTGTGCAGACTAATCTGAGCGAACAAGCCAAACTTCACCCCCGTGCTGAGGAAGCCGAAAGCATCCTGCGTTCCTGCGTGCACTGCGGCTTCTGCAACGCCACCTGTCCGACCTATCAGCTGCTTGGCGACGAGCTGGACGGGCCGCGTGGGCGCATCTACCTGATGAAGCAGATGTTCGAGGGCGGTGAAGTCACCGAGGCCACCCAGACCCACCTGGACCGCTGCCTGACTTGCCGCAACTGCGAAACCACCTGCCCCTCCGGCGTGCAGTACCACAACCTGCTGGATATCGGCCGCGACTTCATGGAGCAGCAGGTGCCGCGCTCGACGGGCGAGCGCCTGCTGCGTACCGGCCTGCGCACGGTGATTCCACGCCCGGGCCTGTTCAAGGCCCTGTTAGGCGCCGGCAACACGCTGCGCCCGCTGATGCCGGCGACGCTCAAGGCACACATGCCGCGCCAGGTTACCCCGGCCAAACCGCGGCCGCAGACCGTGCATGCGCGTCGCGTGCTGATTCTCGAAGGCTGCGTGCAGCCAAGCCTGTCGCCCAACACGAATGCCGCCACGGCCCGCGTACTCGATCGCCTGGGCATCAGCGTGATAACCGCGCGTGAAGCGGGCTGCTGCGGCGCGGTGGACTATCACCTCAATGCCCAGGAAGCCGGTCTCGACCGCGCCCGTCGCAACATCGACGCCTGGTGGCCAGCCATCGAAGGCGGCGCCGAAGCCATCGTGCAGACCGCCAGCGGTTGCGGGGCCTTCATCAAGGACTACGGTCATCTGCTGCGGAACGACCCGGCCTACGCGACCAAAGCCGCGCGGGTCAGCGCCTTGACCAAGGATCTGGTGGAAGTGATGCGCAGCGCCGAACTGGAGCGGCTGAAGGTCGAGACCGACAAGCGCATGGCCTTTCACTGCCCCTGCACGCTGCAGCACGCACAGAAACTCGGCGGCGCGGTCGAAGACGTGCTCACCCGCCTCGGCTTCCACCTCACCGCGGTGCCCGACGCGCATCTGTGCTGCGGTTCTGCAGGTAGCTATTCGATCACCCAGCCGGAGATTTCTCACCAGCTGCGCGACAACAAGCTCAACGCGTTGGAAAGCGGCAAGCCGGAAGTCATCGTCACCGCCAACATCGGTTGCCAGACGCACCTCGACGGCGCCGGGCGGACCCCGGTGCGGCACTGGATCGAGATCGTTGAGGAGGCGATGCAGTAAATGCAGTAACCGTAGGTTCGCTTCGGCCGTAGGGTGGGCTTTAGCCCATCAGCATGCAGCGAGAACACCTTCGGTGGGCTGAAGCCCACCCTACAAGCTGAGCGGACTGCCCGCCTGTACAAAGGCCGCAACGAGCCGCTTCTACCGAACAATCGAAATACGAAGACAGGAGAATCCAGATGAAGACCAAAGCCATGCTGACCCAGACCGAAGTGACCGCCATCCTGGCCGCCGCGCGCAGCGAAGCGCAGAACAACGGCTGGGCCGTGACCATCGTGGTCGCTGACGACGGCGGCCACCCGCTGGCGCTGGAACGTCTGGACGGCTGTGCGCCGATCGCCTCCTACATTGCGACCGAAAAGGCGCGCAGCGCCGCGGTGGGCCGTCGCGAAACCAAGGGCTACGAGGACATGGTCAACGGCGGGCGCAACGCCTTCCTGTCCGCGCCGGTGGTCTGCTCGCTGGAAGGCGGCGTGCCGGTGATCGTCGAGGGCCAGGTGATCGGCTCGGTCGGCGTCTCCGGCGTGACTGCCGCTCAGGATGCCCAGGTCGCCAAGGCCGGCGTCGCCGCTGTCGCCAACTGATTCGAAGGAGAACGATATGACCGAGCGCGTAACCCTGGGTCGCCTGCAAGTCGCGGCCAACCTGCAACGCTTCATCGAAGACGAAGTTCTACCGGGCACCGGTGTCGAAGCAGCCGCCTTCTGGAAGGGCTTTGACGAGCTGGTTCATGACCTGGCACCGAAGAACCGCGCCCTGCTGGCCGAGCGCGACCGCCTGCAGGTCGAACTGGACAACTGGCACCGCAGCAACCCCGGCCCGATCAGCGACATGCCGGCCTACCGCCGCTTCCTCGAGTCCATCGGCTACCTGCAGCCCGAACCGGGCGAGGTGAAGATCAGCACCAGCAACGTCGACAGCGAAATCGCCACCCAGGCCGGCCCGCAGTTGGTGGTGCCCATCGGCAATGCGCGCTACGCGCTGAACGCCGCCAACGCCCGCTGGGGCTCGCTGTATGACGCGCTCTACGGCACCGATGCCATCAGCGAGGAGAACGGCGCGCAGAAGGGCCCAGGCTACAACGAAGTGCGCGGCGCCAAGGTCATCGCCTTCGCGCGCAACTTCCTCGATCAGGCCGCGCCGCTGGCTGAAGGCAGCCACGCCGATTCGGTCAGCTACCGCGTACAGGACGGCCAGCTCCAGGTGACCCTGGAAAAAGGCAGTGTCACCGGCCTGAAGCAGCCCGAGAAGTTCGTCGGCTATCAGGGCGAGGCCGTCGAGCCGACTGCCATCCTGCTGAAGAACAACGGCCTGCATGTCGAGATCCAGATCGACCCGAACAGCCCCATCGGCCAGACCGACGCGGCCGGCGTCAAGGATCTGCTGGTCGAAGCCGCCGTCACCACCATCATGGATTGCGAAGACTCCACCGCCGCGGTCGATGCCGACGACAAGGTGCTGGTCTACCGCAACTGGCTGGGCTTGATGAAGGGCGATCTGGTCGAAGACCTGGAGAAGGGCGGCAAGCGCATCACCCGTCGCCTCAACGCCGACCGTGAATACACCGCCGCCGACGGCTCCAACTTGAAGCTGCACGGCCGCTCGCTGCTGTTCATCCGCAACGTCGGCCACCTGATGACCAACCCGGCGATCATCGACGGCGAAGGCCATGAGATTCCCGAAGGCATCATGGACGGCGTGGTCACCAGCCTGATCGCCCTGCACGACCAGCAGCGCAAGGGCAACTCGCGCACCGGCTCGATGTACATCGTCAAGCCGAAGATGCACGGCCCGGCCGAAGTCGCCTTCACCGACGAGCTGTTCGGTCGCGTCGAAGACCTCATCGGCCTGCCGCGTCACACGCTGAAGGTCGGCATCATGGACGAGGAGCGCCGCACCAGCATTAACCTCAAGGCCTGCATCGGCGCGGCGAAGAACCGCGTCGCCTTCATCAACACCGGTTTCCTCGACCGCACCGGCGATGAGATGCACAGCATCATGGAAGCCGGCGCGGTGCTGCGTAAGGGCGACATGAAGGGCACCGCCTGGATCCAGGCCTACGAGCGCAACAACGTGCTGGTCGGCCTGAACTGCGGCCTGCGTGGCAAAGCGCAGATCGGCAAGGGCATGTGGGCCATGCCGGACCTGATGGCCGCCATGCTCGAGCAAAAGATCGCCCATCCCAAGGCCGGCGCCAACACCGCCTGGGTACCGTCGCCGACCGGCGCGACGCTGCATGCGCTGCACTACCACCAGGTCGACGTCCAGGCCGTTCAGGCCGAGCTGGAGAAGATCGATCTGGCCGCCGAGCGCGACAAGCTGACCAACGACCTGCTGACCATCCCGGTCGCGCCGGAGCGCAATTGGTCGGCCGAGGAGATTCAGCAGGAACTGGACAACAACTGCCAGGGCATCCTCGGCTACGTGGTGCGCTGGGTCGAGCAGGGCGTTGGCTGCTCCAAGGTGCCGGATATCCATGACGTCGGCCTGATGGAAGACCGCGCCACGCTGCGCATCTCCAGTCAGCACCTGGCCAACTGGCTGCGTCACGGTGTGGTCGACGAGGCGCAGGTTCGCGAGACGCTGGAGCGCATGGCCAAGGTGGTTGATCAGCAGAACGCTGGCGACCCGGTCTACCGTCCGATGGCGGCTGACTATGCGGGTTCGGCGGCGTTCCAGGCGGCCTGCGACCTGGTGTTCAAGGGGCGCGAGCAGCCCAGCGGTTACACCGAGCCGCTGCTGCACGCCTGGCGTCAGCGCTTCAAGCAGCAGGTCGGTTGAGCGGTCTCGACCTGTACCACCGGGGGCTGGCGAAGGCCGGCACCCGGCGTGATGTGATGAGCCCCGGACGCTTCAGGCGTCCGGGGCTTTCGAGCAAGAGAGACCGGCCGACGTGACCCGTCGGTCGATCACTCGGGACGATGTGGCTTTCATATCGGCCATGCGTGGGACCGGGCTTATCCGGATAGAAGTGGTTCACAACAAAAAACAAGGAACCCAACAATGAGTCAGACACTGCTGTCCATACTGGCCTTCGTGCCGCTGGTGCTGGCGGGGGTACTGCTGATCGGCTTTCGCTGGCCGGCCAAGTACGCAATGCCGCTGGTTTTCGTCCTCACTGCGTTGATCGGCCTGCTGGCCTGGGACATGACCTTCAACCGGGTCCTGGCCTCCACGCTGCAGGGCCTGATCCTCACCGCCGCGATCCTCTGGATCATCTTTGGCGCCATCCTGCTCCTGAACACGCTCAAACACTCCGGTGGCATCGCTTCGATTCGTCGCGGCTTCGCCAACGTGAGCCCGGACAAGCGCGTCCAGGTGCTGATCGTGGCCTGGCTGTTCGGCTGCTTCATCGAAGGGGCCTCGGGCTTCGGAACCCCGGCTGCAGTCGCGGCTCCGCTGCTGGTCGCCCTGGGCTTCCCGGCGCTGACGGCGGTGGTACTGGGGATGATGGTGCAATCGACACCGGTGTCCTTCGGTGCGGTGGGCACGCCGATTCTGGTGGGTGTCGCCGGCGGTCTCGACCAGGCCACGCTCGGTGGCCAGCTGGCAACGGTGGGCAGCAGCTGGGAGGTGTTCTTCCATCTGATCTTCTCCCGTGTGGCGATCATCCATGCACTGTGCGGCATCCTCATGCCGTTGTTCATGATCTGCGTGATGACGCGCTTCTTCGGGCGTAACCGCTCCTGGGCCGAAGGCCTGGCGATGGCCCCGTTCGCCATCTTTACCGGGCTGGCGTTCGTCATTCCCTATGCTGCAGCCGGCGTGTTCCTCGGTCCGGAATTCCCGTCGATGATCGGCGCCCTGGTGGGCCTGGCCATCGTGGTGCCGGCGGCCAAGGCCGGCTTCCTGCTGCCGAAAAACAGCAGCTGGGACTTCGCCCCGGCCAGCGAGTGGCCGGTGGAGTGGATGGGCAAGATCGAGATGAAGATCGACGACGTCGCCGGACGCACGCCGATCTCCGTGCCGATGGCCTGGGCACCCTACGTGCTATTGGCGATTTTCCTGGTGATGTCGCGGGTGTTCCCGCAGTTGAAGGCGGCGCTGATGTCGATCAGCTTCGGCTGGAAGGACATCCTTGGTGAAACCGGCGTGTCCGGCACCCTGGAACCGCTGTACCTGCCAGGCGGGATTCTCTGCATGGTGGTGCTGGTCACCTTCTTCCTGCACCGGATGAAGGCCGCCGAGCTGGGCGCAGCGATTTCCGAGTCGAGCAAAACGCTGCTGGGCGCGGGCTTCGTGCTGATCTTCACCATTCCGATGGTGCGGATCCTCATCAACTCGGGCGTCAATGGTTCGGATCTGGTGTCCATGCCGGTGGCCATGGCGCAGCTGGTGGCCAATAGCGTGGGCAGCGTCTATCCGTTCTTCGCGCCCGCCGTGGGTGCGCTGGGCGCGTTCATCGCCGGCTCCAACACCGTGTCCAACCTGATGCTGTCGCAGTTCCAGTACAACACCGCCAGCCTGCTGGGCATTTCCGGCGCGCTGATGGTGGCGCTGCAGTCGGTGGGCGCGGCGGCGGGCAATATGATCGCGATCCACAACGTGGTGGCGGCTTCGGCCACGGTCGGCCTGCTGGGTCGCGAAGGCATCACGCTGCGCAAGACCATGCTGCCGACACTGTACTACCTCGTAATGGCCGGCACCCTGGGCCTGATCGGCTTCTACGTGCTGGGCATCAGCGATCCGCTGGTGGGAATCGCGACCGCCCGCTGAGGGCGTTCGTGGAACCGGACGGGCGGCCCAGGCCGCCCGTTTTCATTGGCGCGGCCGTTAACGCGCGCCGCCGGGTTTGGCGGTCCGCGGCGATCTGGTATAGCGTGCAGCGCAACCGAGACTGAGCGAGGTGAACGATGAAAAAGTGGCAATGCGTGGTGTGCGGGTTCATCTATGACGAAGCCGAAGGCTGGCCGGACGAGGGCATCGCGCCCGGCACGGCTTGGGAAGACGTCCCCGAGGACTGGCTCTGCCCGGACTGCGGCGTCGGCAAGATGGACTTCGAAATGATCGCGATCGACTGATATGAACGACTCGACGAAGGCCCCGCTGGTGATCATTGGCACCGGCCTGGCCGGCTACAACCTGGCCCGGGAGTTTCGCAAGTTCGACCGCGAGACCCCCTTGCTGCTGATCACCGCTGACGACGGCCGCTCCTATTCCAAACCAATGCTGTCGACCGGCTTCGCCATGAACAAGGACGCCGATGCCCTGGGCATGACCGTCGCCGGCCCGATGGCGATTCAGCTCGACGCCGAGATCCGCACCCATACCCGGGTGACCCGGCTGGAGCCGGAGAAGCGCCGCGTCTGGATCGGCAACGAACCCGTGCCCTACCGTGACCTGGTGATCGCCTGGGGCGCACAAACCATCGAAGTGCCCGTCGCCGGCGATGCGCAGGATGCGATCTTCCCCATCAACGATCTGCTGGACTACGGCCGGTTCCGCGAAGCGGCAAAGGGCAAGCAGCGCGTGCTCATCCTCGGCGCCGGACTGATCGGCTGCGAGTTCGCCAACGACCTGCTGCACGGCGGCTACGAGGTCGAGCTGGTCGCGCCCTGCGCGCAGATCATGCCGTCACTGCTGCCGGTCGAGCCGGCAGCCGCCGTACAGCGCGGGCTGGAATCGCTGGGGGCTCGTTTCCATCTTGGGCCGGTGCTGGAGCGGCTGGATCGCGAGGATGAGGGACTGGTGGCGCAGCTGTCGGACGGCCAGAAAATCCCCTGCGACCTGGTGGTCAGCGCGGTCGGCCTGCGGCCGCGCACCGAGCCGGCCGAGGCGGCGGGGCTGCAGGTCAATCGCGGCATCGCGGTTGACCGCCTGTTGCGGACGTCCGCCGAGCACGTGTATGCCCTGGGTGACTGCGCCGAGGTCGACGGGCTCAACCTGCTCTACGTGATGCCGCTGATGAGCGGTGTCCGCGCGCTGGCCCGGACCCTGACCGGGCAGCCGACGTCGGTGACCTACGGGCCCATGCCGATCACGGTCAAAACCCCGGTGTGCCCGCTGGTGGTATCGCCGCCCGCGGCCGGCAGCGAAGGGGCCTGGCACGTGGAAGGCGAGGGCAATGATCTCAAGGCGCTGTACCGTGATGCGGACGGCCGGCTGCTTGGTTATGCGCTTACAGGAGCGGCCGTTCAGGAGCGTCTGGCGCTGAACAAACAGCTCCCGCCGGTGCTGGCGGAACTGCCGCAGGTTCTGTCGTTAACGTCTCTGCATTGACCCCGCAAAGCACCGGCCAGGGCTGGCGCGCGTGCTAGCAGCGTGCCATGCTCCTCGGAGCCGCTGCCGCAGCCTAGAGCTGTTGCGGCGGGTCGGAACGCCGCTCGGAGAGCGGCGAATCAAAAAAACAATAATGTTCAGAGGCTACCCATGCGCAAACCGGAACTCGCAGCTGCTATCGCCGAAAAGGCCGACCTCACGAAGGATCAGGCCAACCGTGTCCTCAATGCCGTGCTGGATGAAATCACCAATGCCCTCAATCGCAAGGACAGCGTGACCCTGGTCGGTTTCGGCACCTTCGTCCAGCGCCACCGCGGCGCCCGAACAGGCAAGAATCCGCAAACGGGCGAACCTGTCACCATCAGGGCCAGCAACACCGTGGCGTTCAAGCCGGGAAAGATGCTGAAAGACGCGATCAACTGATTCGCGTTTGCCCGGGGCCGGCCAGGCTCCGGGTCAGCCTGACTGCATAGTCCCCTCCAGACCCGCCTGTTCTCCTGCTCCCCCACACGCCAACCAGCTGTTTACAATGCCGCTTTCCGTCAATGGTCGGCTACTTCATGAAATTCCGCTTTCTCCTCTGGATGCTTGGTCGCCTGATGGCCAAGGCCAGTCGCAACAACCCCGACTTCCAGAAACAACTCGGCGACAAGGACCTGACCTTCCAGCTACACACCCTGGACGGCAAGTTGGCTCGCCACTACAAGGTCAAGAATCAACGCGTCACCAGCCATGGCGGCCCGGCAACCGAACCCGCTTTCGCCATTGGTTTCAAGGACAGCGCTTACGGCTTCGCCACCATGAACGCGAAGAACAAGCAGCTCGCCTTCATGCAAGGCATCCAGAACAAGGACATCCAGATCCAGGGCAACCCGGCGCTGGTGATGTGGTTCCAGGGCCTGACCAAATACCTCAAGCCGCGGAAGAAGAAGCCGGAAGCGGCGTGATTGCTCCTTTAGCGGCACCGCCACCATTCCGTCTTCAACCCGCTTCTACCGCATTTGAAGGCATCAGGTTTTGGCTTAGGTGTTTGGCATCCGCGCGCGGCGTTACCAGCTGCCGTAAGGAATGCCGTACTTTTTTACGTATCGTTTAGAGGCTTCTGGCTGCGGGTAGTAATGCCCGCCTGACTTCCCGAGGTGCGGGCCTCGTGGTTCTATCTCGGCTATCTTGCGGGCAACCAATAGCGCTTCGTGGCATTGATCACGGACCCAGGCCTGTACAATTCCCCCTGGTGCCAGACCCAAGTAGAGCGTGGCCATGAACCGAACTGAGTGTTCAGGCGTTTCTGCACAGCGACAATGGGTAGAGTCGTACATGATCTGTCGGGCCTCTTCGGGAATGTTTATCCAGGCGCGATAAGTCTGCGGCTCCACCACGGATTGCCAACGAACGAAGATGCGCTTTGGAAGGTCGGCTCCGGTGACCGCGCGAATTGTGCCTCCTAGCCCTTGTGGCCAGCCGCGAGCACTTTCAGTCTCGAACCTCTCGCCTCCGCTGCCTATTGCTCCGCCACTCCCGTGATTGATAACGCGGCCTTCAATGTCCTCCACTTCACTGGCTTCGACCCAACCCGTCATATAGGTCGGCCCAACAAATTCCAGACTCCACCACTGGTCCTTCGGGTCGCTCTCGGCTGACAACGGATCTGCAGACTTACAACCACCTAGAAGCAAGGCACTGAGTAGTGCGATATAGGCCTTCATTAAACAAAGTCCAATCTGGTACGTGAGGGTGTGTCCGCGGTTCCAGTGCGATTTAGGCACAG
Source organism: Pseudomonas sp. (assembly GCA_032064305.1). Lineage (GTDB taxonomy): Bacteria > Pseudomonadota > Gammaproteobacteria > Pseudomonadales > Pseudomonadaceae > Stutzerimonas. Next base: position 75,779 of record DAMBNU010000020.1, read on the forward strand.
CGAATTCCAGCATAGCCCAAGGCCTGACCAAGAACCTGAAGCCGCGCAAGAAGAAGCCGGAAGCGGCGAGATTCGTTAGCTGGTGCAGCGATAACTAGAGTTAGGCCTGGACCCTTCACCAGCTTCCGTATGGAATGCCATATCTGGCGATATAGCGACGGGTTTTATCGTTAACTGTGTAGGCGTAACGCCCATTGGTCTGCCCCTGAGACGGGCCCAGAGGTTCCACTTCGGCTTTAGCTCGAGCGACTTTCACGGCGTCACCACAGCTATCCACAACCCAGACCTGGACGATCCCTCCCGGGGCCAATCCGAAGTACATCGAAGCCATATAGCGTGCCGTTCGTTCAGGCGTTGCTGGGCAGCGACGTTGCACAGACTCAAGCATGAGCTCGCGAGCCTGCTCAGGAATATCCACCCACGCGCGATAGGTTTGCGGCTCGACTATCGATTGCCAGCGAACATAGACACGTATCGGTAGGTCCGCCCCGACGACGCCCCGGGTATTGCTGCCAACTCCCCCCAACCAGCCTTTAGCCGTTTCGGTTGCGTAACCAGGGTTTCCGTTACCAATAACCCCGCCGCCGTGATCGGTCAGTCGCCCTTCGATGTCCTGGACGACGCTGGACTCGACCCAGCCGGTCATGTAATTAGGGCCGATAAACTCAAGGCTCCACCAGCGCGCTTTAGGGTCCTTCGTAGCTGACAGCGGATCGTGAGCCTGACAGCCGTAGAGCACGAGCACGAGCACGAGCACGAGCACGAGCACGGCCAGCAGCGAGAAGATTGTCTTGGTCACCGTGGGTGTGGGTGTCTGCGCCGGATTTCTTCAGGGTTGGTACAGCGAGAGATCGAAGACAAGGTGAGCGCTCCGGGCGGCAATCGTCTTGTTTGAAAACCATTGGGCCGCAATGACGTTTCTCACCAACTTCCGTAAGGAATGCCGTGCATTTGCACGTAGCGCTTCGACGCTCTGGGTTGTGGATAATAGTGTCCCCCCGACTGACCGAGGTGCGGTCCAAGCGGTTCTACCTCAGCTTTACCGCGGGCGACCTTGATTGGCTGAAGACACCTGTCGCGTACCCACGCTTGAATGACTCCCCCGGGCGCCAGGCCAAGGTACAGCGAGGCCATATAGTTCGCGCTCCGATCTGGCGTCTCTGGACATCGGCGGTGTGTTGCGTCGTGCATTATCACTCTGGCTTCGTCGGGTATGTCGATCCAGGCACGATACGTGTGGGACTCTACTACGGACTGCCAGCGTACAAAGATCCGCTTCGGTAGATCTGCGCCAACGACGCCGCGAATTCCGCTCCCTGAAAGTCCGTCGGGCCAGCCGCGGGCCAGTTCATCTTTATGACCATATTCACCGCTGCCAATAAGGCCTGCACTGCCATGGTTGTAAAAATTGCCTTGGATATCCTCTACGAGGCTTGCCTCTACCCAGGCGGTCATATAAATCGGGGCAACGAATTCGAGGTTCCACCAGCGATCTTTCGGATCGCGCTCACCCGACAACGGATCGGGGCTTTGACAGCCAGCTAGATAACAGAGGCTTACAACGGCAATCAGAAGTCTGTTCAAAACATAGCCCAATCGGGGACGTGAGGGTGCTGCCGGCGAATTCCATTGGCCTCCGGCGCGTTGATGTAAATCAGCTTAAAATCGCTCGGCGTTCGCTTTCCGAGTGGGTTATTCCAACTCGCCGAGACATGGATGTATCGCTCTCTCAACAACTGATCCTCGTCTGGGGTCGGGCTGTAGTCACCGGCTAGAAAACGCGCACAGAGCGGCTTTAGCTCGTCTGGCAACGCATAGTCAGGGTTATTCTCGTCGATCTCATCGAACCGTACCCCGGTTCGTTTTGCCAGCTGGCACATCATGCGTAGGTAAACACGCGAGAGCGACCCACTCACAGAACGGCGAAGTTGCAGGCCGGCATAGACACGCTGCATTCGCGGTGCCAGGCGGTCGTGCGGATCCCTTGGCAAAAGCTTGGGGGCTGGGGTAACTACTTCCAACATTGCTGCAGGCCAGCTTTCAGCAATCAGTCGCTGCTTGGCTTGTTCTGCGTCCCTGTAGATCGAAGTTGCCGTGACATCGATGCCAAGGTTTACCGTCAGCGCCTGCATGGGGCTAACTAGTACGCACTCTTCAACCTCATTAAGGTAGCCGCCACCGATATCGGAATGAGCACCGGGGAGGGTGATTTCAGGGTGGTCAGGCCTCACTCGGGTTAGAGGAAAGTTGGCGCGGATTTCGTCGCGGGCAACTAGGTGGACCACATTCGAAAAATACTTCCTTGATAAATAGAGGTTAATCGAAGGCGTTACTGCGCTTCTGATATTCCCGAGGTTTGATAGGCCTCCAACCGATGCGACAGTGTCGAATAAGCCAATGAAAGCTACCGTAATGCCGTATCCGTACCGTCCTATGAAGTCCGAGGCGAATGCATGTGCATTGTTTTGCAGCATTGTTCCTAAGGATGGTCTGAAGTAGCCATGCATTTCTGGCTGACTTCAGCCTCCGCCGATTTTG
>DAMBNU010000021.1:0-60314 GCA_032064305.1 Pseudomonas sp.
CGTCACGATTGAAAGCGATGCCGGAGATGATGGGCTGTTCCATGGATTCCTCTTCGTCAAGGGTGATGAGGGTACCTGGACCCTCCTGAAAACTGTGCAGCACGCGCAGCGGCACGCTGTATTTGCCGGCGAACTCCACGGCACGAATCTGCAAGACCTTCGACCCCAGGCTGGCCATCTCCAGCATTTCCTCGAAGGTGATCTTGTCCAGGCGCTGGGCCTTGGCGACGACACGAGGATCGGTGGTGTAGACGCCATCGACGTCGGTATAGATCTGGCACTCGTCGGCCTTCAGCGCCGCCGCCAGCGCAACACCGGTGGTGTCCGAACCGCCGCGACCAAGGGTGGTGATGTTGCCGCCCTCGTCAACGCCCTGGAAGCCTGCCACGACGACCACACGGCCCGCTTTGAGCTCCTTTTGGATGTGCTGCGCGTCGATCTGCAGGATGCGCGCCTTGGTGTACGCACTGTCGGTCAGGATGCGCACCTGATTGCCGGTATAGGACACCGCCGGCACGCCGATCTTGATCAGCGCCATCGCCAGCAGGGCGATGGTGACCTGCTCACCGGTCGACACCATGACGTCCAGTTCACGAGCCACCGGCTGTTCGCTGATCTGCTTGGCCAGGTCAATGAGCCGGTTGGTTTCACCGCTCATGGCCGACACCACGACCACGATGTCGTCGCCGTTGTCGCGGAACTTCTTGACCTTTGCCGCCACCTGCTCGATGCGCTCCACGGAGCCCACCGAGGTACCGCCGAACTTCTGTACGATCAACGCCATTTCATCGCCGCCTAAGCCCATCACGGGCGCTTGTTGAACAATTCAGCCAGGCTACCCCGCCGCTCCAGCCGCGCCTTCGCGATCGAAGGCACGGCGTCTCGTCAGGCACCCTCGACAAATGCCCGGACCAGAGCCAGCGCGTCATCCAGCCGCGCGGCATCCGTGCCGCCACCCTGGGCCATGTCAGGACGGCCACCGCCCTTGCCACCGACCGTCGCCGCGGCCCGCTTCATCAGATCACCGGCCTTGTATCGGCCCGTCAGGTCCTGCGTGACGCCAGACACCAGTACCACCTTGTCGTCCTGCACGCCGCCCAGCAGGATGACGGCGCTGCCCAGCTTGTTCTTCAGCTGGTCGACGAGCGCCAGCAAAGCCTTGCCGTCGAGCCCGTCCATACGCGCGGAGAGGGTTTGCACACCGCCGATCGCGACCGCCGAGCCGGCCAGGTCGTTGCCCGTGGCGCTGGCAGCCTTCGCCTTCAGCTGTTCCAGCTCCTTTTCCAGCAGGCGGTTGCGCTCGAGCAGTGCAGCCAGCTTGTCGGCCAGGTTGTCGCGGCCGGCCTTCACCAGCGAGGCCGCCTCCTTGAGTTGCTCTTCGGCGGCGTTCAGGTACGCGAAGGCCTGCTCGCCAGTGACCGCTTCGATCCGCCGGACACCGGCCGCAACACCGGCTTCGCTGATGATCTTGAACAGACCGATGTCGCCAGTGCGTTGTACATGCGTGCCGCCGCAGAGCTCGACGGAGAAACCACCGCCCATCGTCAGCACACGCACCCGGTCGCCGTACTTCTCGCCGAACAGTGCCATGGCGCCCTTGCGCTTGGCGTTTTCGATGTCGGTTTCCTCGATTTCTACCGCGGAATTGCGGCGGATCTCGGTATTGACGATGTCCTCCAGCGCCTTCAGCTGCTCGGGCTTGATGGCCTCGAAATGGCTGAAATCGAAACGCAGGCGCTGGCTGTCGACCAGCGAGCCCTTCTGGCTGACGTGATCCCCCAGCACCTGGCGCAGTGCAGCGTGCAGCAGGTGCGTGGCGGAATGGTTGAGTGCCGTGGCCTGGCGAACCGAGGCGTCGACCGTTGCCTCGACGTCGGCACCGACAGTCAGCTCGCCGCCGTCGAGGATGCCATGGTGCAGGAAGGCGCCACCTGCCTTGCTGGTGTCACGCACATCGAAGCGCAGCCCGGCCGCGGAAATAAAGCCGCAGTCGCCGATCTGCCCACCCGACTCGGCGTAGAACGGCGTCTGGTCCAACACCACGACGCCCTCCTCGCCCGCCGTCAGGCGTTGCACCGCCATGCCTTCCTTGAACAGCGCCAGCACCTTGCCGGCGCCACTGGTCCCGAGGTAGCCGGTAAAACGCGTTTCGCCTTCGACCTTCACCAAGCTGTTGTAGTCCATGCCGAATGCGCTGGCTGACCGCGCGCGCTCGCGCTGCGCCTGCATCTCACGCTCGAAGCCCGCTTCGTCGAGGGTCAGTTCGCGTTCGCGTGCGATGTCGCCGGTCAGGTCAACCGGGAACCCGTAGGTGTCGTACAACTTGAAGATCAGTTCGCCGGGGATGACCGAGCCCTGCAGCTCCGCCAGGTCCTGCTCAAGGATCTTCAGGCCCTGCTCCAAGGTCTTGGCGAACTGCTCTTCCTCGTTTTTCAGCACGCGCTCGATATGCGCCTGCTGGGTCTTCAGCTCGCCGAAGGCATCGCCCATCTCCGCAACCAGCGCGGCGACGATCTTGTGAAAGAAGCTGCCCTTGGCGCCCAGCTTGTTTCCATGCCGGCAGGCACGACGGATGATGCGGCGCAATACGTAACCGCGCCCCTCGTTGGACGGCGTCACGCCATCGGCGATGAGGAAGCCGCAGGAGCGGATGTGGTCGGCGACGACCTTGAGTGAGGCCTGGCCTTCGTTGCTGCAACCGATCGCCTGGGCTGACGCATCGAGCAGGCTCTGGAACAGGTCGATCTCGTAGTTCGAATTGACATGCTGCAGCACCGCGCTGATGCGTTCCAAGCCCATGCCGGTGTCCACGCTCGGTGCCGGCAGCGGATGCATCACGCCATCGGCGGTCCGGTTGAACTGCATGAACACGTTGTTCCAGATCTCGATGTAGCGGTCGCCGTCCTCTTCCGGCGAGCCGGGCGGGCCGCCCCAGATATGCTCGCCGTGATCGAAGAAGATCTCGGTGCAGGGGCCGCACGGGCCGGTGTCGCCCATCGCCCAGAAGTTGTCCGATGCGTACGGGGCGCCCTTGTTGTCACCGATGCGCACCATGCGTTCGGCAGGCACACCGACCTCCCTTGTCCAGATGTCATAAGCCTCGTCGTCGCTGGCATAGACGGTGACCCAGAGCTTTTCCTTGGGCAGGTTCAGCCACTGTTCCGAGGTCAGGAACTCCCAGGCGTAGGTGATCGCATCGCGCTTGAAATAATCGCCGAAGCTGAAGTTGCCAAGCATCTCGAAAAAGGTGTGATGGCGCGCGGTGTAGCCGACGTTCTCCAGGTCGTTGTGCTTGCCGCCCGCCCGGACGCACTTCTGGCTCGTTGTCGCACGGGTGTAAGCCCGCTTTTCCAGGCCGAGGAAGCAGTCCTTGAACTGGTTCATGCCGGCATTGGTGAACAGCAGGGTCGGGTCGTTCGCCGGAATCAGCGAACTGGAGGCCACACGGGTGTGCCCCTTCTCTTCGAAGAAGCGGAGGAAGGCTTCACGGATTTCTGCGCTTTTCATAGATTTCTTCCAGAGGACGGCGGCCAAACGGCTGCAAAACGACACGGCGAGGCGGCACCGGGCGCCGGTTCGCAACTATCCAAACGGATAGCCGGCAAAGGGCCGCATTATATCGGCCACGCGCCTCGCGCATAGAGGATAAATACGATTGAATCAAGCTACTGGACGGTGATTCGAGGCTATAGCCGGGCGAACGCGGCGAAGCAATCGAGGACCGGATCGAGGTGCTCGGCACGTACGTCCAGGTGGGTCACCAACCGCAATCGCGGGGCAGCGGTCAGGACGATCCCGCGCTCGGCGGCGAAGGCCTTGAGCGAGGCGGCACGCTCGCCGATCTCCACATAGACCATGTTGGTCTGCACCGGCTCGACCGCATAGCCCAGCGCCTGAAGACCCTCACCGATCATGCGGGCGTGGCGGTGGTCCTCATGTAGCCGCTCGACCTGACGCTCCAGTGCGTACAGGCCGGCGGCGGCCAGTACTCCGGCCTGGCGCATGCCACCGCCGACCATCTTGCGCAACCGCCTCGCAATGGTGATGAAGGCTTCGCTGCCGCAGAGCACCGAGCCGACCGGCGCACCCAGGCCCTTCGACAGGCAGACGGACACCGAATCGAAGTGGCGACTGATCGCCTCGGCCGGGCAGCCCAACCCCACCGCGGCATTGAACAGCCGGGCGCCGTCGAGGTGCAGCGCCAGTCCGTGCTCGCGGGTGAATGCGCGTGCGCGGGCCAGGTAGTCGAGTGGCAGCACCTTGCCCTGCATGGTGTTTTCCAGGGCCAGCAGCCGCGTGCGCGCGAAGTGAAAGTCGTCCGGCTTGATGGCCGCCGCGACACGCGCCAGGTCCAGCGTACCGTCCGGTTCCATCTCCACCGGCTGCGGCTGGATCGACCCCAGCACGGCCGCCCCACCCGCCTCGTATTTATACGCGTGGGCCAGCTGGCCGGCGATGTATTCGTCGCCGCGGCCACAGTGGGACATCAGCGCAAGCAGATTGCTCATCGTGCCGCTGGGGACAAACAACCCCGCCTGCTGCCCAAGACGCGTCGCCAGGGCACGCTCAAGTCGCTGAACCGTCGGGTCCTCGCCATAGACGTCATCGCCGGTCGGCGCCTCGAGCATCGCCGCGCGCATGCCCGGCGTGGGCTGGGTAACGGTGTCACTGCGAAGGTCGATACGCATTCAGGCTCTCCATTGGGGGACGCTGCCGCGCCGGGCGGACCGGCTATCGGCCGCGGATCAGCGCAGCAAACTCAGCGCAACAAGGGCGTGTCAAGCACCTTGGACGGCCCGCCAAGCATGGTCTCAGTGATGTCCAGAAAGTCCTCTGTCGTGGCGCGATCCACGCGCATCAGCCCGCGCGCCACGTCATCGAGCGAGTGGCGCCCCTTGCTGCGCTGGCGAATCTCGCGATCGAGTTCTTGCAGCAACAGCACGGCGCGCGCCGTGACCGGCCCGGTGGAGTGTTCGGTGCGCAGGTTGTCCACGTTGCGGCTCCACTTGGCCAGATGCTCGCGCACAAGGCGATAGCGGTCTTCGCTCATGCCGCCGGCACGGCGCATCAGTTCGATCGAGTAATACTCAGCCAGGCCTTCGCTGATCCAGTCGCTGCGATCGGCATCGGTGATCCGGCTGAACACATGCACCAATTCATGGATGAGCGAGCTGGTCCCGTTCTCGCTCACCAGCGGGCGGTCCGCATGCATGAACAGCGAGTTCGGGCCCGACAGGCCACCGCGCCACATGGGATCGCCGGCGCCGACCACCAGCAGCTTCTTGGGGTCGCGCGGAAACACGTTCTGCACCTCGGGCCAGACGAAGGTCAGCAGGGTCAGGATATCCATCCTGCGCAGGCCCTCGCCCACAGGCCCCGCCACGCTGACGTCGGTTTCGCCCAGCCGGGCCCGCCGGCTACCGGTCTTGCCCGCCAGGATCCAGCCGGTCGGACGGTCGAAGAGGCGCTCGGGGTTGTCGATGCGGAAACGCTGCTTGCCGATCCGCGGCCAGCCTGTCTCGACGCTGCGCCAGCCCGCCGGCAGCTCGACGTTCAGCCGAGAGATCAGCCGGATGCCATCCTGCTGGTCCACCCGGCCGGCCGGCACCAGATCATCGCCGCGCAGCAGCGCCCATTGATCGGTCATCCGCGCATCGTAGCGGCCATCCTTGCGTTGGTGACTGACCCGCACCCGGTAGCTCAACTGCGCCTTGCCGGCGGCGGGCCGCCAGACGCCCCGGCCGCTCTGCTCCTGCCAGGAGGCGTCGGCATCGGTGGTGAAATCGCTGTAGAGATCCTCGTCGCCCAGGTTGAAGTCGAAGTAGCGCACCGCACTGCCATCTTCGAGCTGGAGCGTCACCTCGGCCAGGTCCTGCTCAGGGACGAACCGGACGTTGAAATCCACGTCGACGCGCCTGGCCGCCAGGGCCGGCGGAACCAGGACAACGAGCAGGACGGCGAACAGCGGCAACTGGCGCAGGGACATCGAGCGACTCCAGGAAGGGTTACGAGACTAGGACGACGCGACAGCCGGGAGATTCAACCCGCGCGAAAGATCAGGTGGGCTTCCCAGTCATCCTCGGCGACGGCGCCTTCGGCGATCATGCGGCCGGATTGGGAAATGCGCTCGGCGTGTACCGCCTCGCGATCGCCGCAGACCAGGTGATGCCAGAGCGGCAGGTCCTTGCCTTCGGCGACGCGGCGGTAGCCACAGGTCGGAGGCAGCCAGGCGAAGCGGGCAGCATCCGCAGCCGTCAACTGCACACAGTCCGGCACGCTGGCCCGCCGGTTGGCGTAATCGGTGCAGCGACAGGTCTGCAGATCGAGTAGCCTGCAGGCGATCCGCGTGTAATAGACGCTGCCGTCTTCTTCGTCCTCGAGCTTCTGCAGGCAGCACAGACCGCAGCCGTCGCACAGCGACTCCCATTCCGCCGCGTCCATCTCGGCGAGGGTCTTGCGCTTCCAGAAGGGTTCGACTTTGGCCGCCATGAGTGTCACTACCGGTAAAAGCCGGCAAGTCTAGCCACTGTCGGATATCCGGCCAAGAGCCGCCAGGCGGATGCCGCCGGAAAGAGCCGGCGGCTACATCGCGCGCTACTGTTTGTCGAGCATCTGCCGGTGACTACGCATCTGCTCGAGCATTTGCTCCATTTGCTGGATACGCATGTCGAGCATCTCCTTGGACGGCGCGCCCATCATGTCGCCCCCCATGGCGCCCTGCATCGGCTTGCCACCCTGCTTGCCCATTCCGCCGCCTGCCCCACCCATCGGGCAGCCGGCCATGCCGCCCATACCGGACTGCATGCTCTGCCAGTGCTCTTCGCGAAGCTTCTGTCGCTCCTGCGGGGACTTCGCAGACTGCCAGGCCTGCCGGTATTCCTGCATCTTCTGCCAATGCTGTTGCCAGGTTTCGTCGTCGCCGGAGGGCGTCTGCGCGCCGGCCGACATCGCCAGAGCCGCCATCACCGAACCGATAACCAAAGAACGCGTTTTCATCGTCGTCTCCTTATGCATGTACGGTCAGAAGAGCGTAGTTCCGATCCGGCCGACGCATCTTGTCCAGCGTCAGGATCAAGCAGATGTTTACATCGGATCGTTCATGCGCAGCAGCTCGTCGGGCAGGTGCTCGATATAGTCGTCCTCCGGTGGCGGCATCTGCAGGTGATAGCCCTGCGTCTCGAGGTTTTCGAGTACGACCGCGATGTCCTCGCGCGCCAGCTTGCGCTCGGGCGTGAGCACCATCTCGAAGGCCAGTTGCGGCGGCCCGAAGGCGGCGAGCAGTGCATCCGGCACCCGCGCCAGCGCGTCGCTACGCAACACGTAAAGGTACATATCGTTCCTGCGAAGGCTTCTATATATGGAGCAGATGCGTTTCATGGCGTGGCTTCCAGAGCATCGAGCAGGGCTTGCCCCATCCGCTCACGGCGCCAGCCGCGCAGCGAGTCGGGCAATTCGTAGGGTCCGTTCGGGTAGCCGGATTTGAGCAGGGCTTCGAGCACCTTCTTGCGCAGCATCAGCTCGGGCGCGATCTCCAGCTGCTGGGCTTCGCGCTGACCAACCGCGCGCAAACGCTTGAGCAGCCCCGACGCGTCGAGCGGCAGCGGTTCCGGCAAGGGCGCCGGCCACTGCGACTCGGGCGTGGCGGTGGCATTGCGGATCAGTTCGAGCAGGGTCTCGCCGTCCTGACGCACGGTGCGCGGGTGCATGTCGTCAATGCGCGCCAGGCTTACCAGATCGGTCGGCTGGGTGCGCGCCAGCGGCCACAGGCTGTGCTCGCGCAGGATCCGGTTGCGCGGCTGATTGCGCGCCCGCGCCTGCCGCTCGCGCCAGGCCGCCAGCACACGCAGGACCGCCAGCTGCCGGGGCTTGAGCCGCCAGGCCTGCTTGACCTCGCGGTAGGCCTCGTCCGGATCGGTCTCGCGCTGCAGGTTGGCCACCAGTTCGGCGCCGTCTTCCAGCACCCAGGCGCGCTTGTCCTCGGTCAGTTTCGGCAGCAACGCCTCGTACAGCTCGGCCAGATGCTGCGCATCTTCGGCGGCATAGCGCACCTGCATCTCGCTCAGCGGTCGCTGCAGCCAGTCGGAGCGCGTCTCGCCCTTGGGCAGTTCGATGCCCAACACCGCCTGGACCAGCCGCGAATAGCCCATGGAGAACCCGATGTTCAGGTAGCCGGCAGCCAGCTGGGTATCGAACAAGGGAGCCGGCAACGTGCCAGTCAGGCGCCAGAGCACCTCCAGGTCCTCGCTGCAGGCGTGCAGGACCTTCACCACCGCAGGGTCGTCGAGCAGCGCGGCGAAGGCGGTCCAGTCGGTGATCGTCAACGGATCAATGAGGTAGGCACAGCGGCCATCCCCGACCTGCAGCAGCGCGGCAATGGGATAGAAGGTATCGACCCGCATGAACTCGGTGTCCACCGCCACATAATCCCGCTCGCGCCACTCGGCGCACAGGCGGGCCAGGTGTGCGTCATCCAGTACCCATTGAGTTTCGATGGCCACTAGGCCCTCCTTGTTGTTGGCGTGTACGACCGGCGAAGCGGGCGAATAGTCGCGCAGTATATATCGCGGCCCACCTGCCGCTGCGCATTGATCGCCCACACGGCCGCCGTGATAACGTTTGCCTGACCATCCCGAAGGAGCCCCCGCCATGGCCCTGGCCCAACTGCTCGATCCCGCTGCGCTGAACGCCCGACTGTCCCAGGCAGGCACATGCATCCTCGACTGCCGGTTTGCCCTCTACGACCCGGACTACGGCGCACACCGCTACGGGGAAGGCCACATTCCCGGCGCGGTGTTTCTCGACCTCGAACGCGACCTGTCGGGTCCCGTGCGACCTGGCCAGACCGGCCGCCATCCGCTGCCCTCGCCGGACCAACTGATCGAGCGGTTTCGCGCGGCCGGCATAAATGATGAAGACGAGGTCGTGCTCTACGACGACGGCCCCGGCGCCTTCGCGGCGCGCGCCTGGTGGCTGCTGGCGTGGCTCGGCAAGCGCGAGGGTGTGTACCTGCTCGACGGCGGATACGCGGCCTGGCGCGCAGCCGGACTGCCGGTTAGCGACGAACCGTCGCCCGCCGCGCCAGGGCATTTCACCGGCTCGCCCGACCCTGACCTGCTGATCGACGCCCCCGACTTGCTCACCCGCCTTGGGCAGCCGGACCTGACGCTGCTGGACGCGCGCGCCCTGCCCCGGTTCCTCGGCGAGCAGGAGCCCATCGATCCGGTGGCCGGGCACATTCCCGGCGCGCATTGCATGCCGTTCGGCGACAACCTGGGCGCCGACGGGCGCTTTCGCGATGCCCAAGCGCTGCGCACCCGCTTCGAACCGTACGCCGGAGCGGCGGCCTCCGGCCAGTTGGTAGCCTATTGCGGCTCCGGCGTAACGGCCTGCCACAACCTGTTCGCGCTCTGCCTCGCCGGCTATCCGCTGGCCCGCCTCTACGCCGGCTCCTGGAGCGAGTGGATTACCGACCCCGCGCGCCCGGTCGCCTGAGCCGCCGCAACCTGCCGGTCACCGAATGTCCACGGAGTTCTACCGCACATCGCCTTTTTTCACGACCAATCGTCGCGCGTTTACGAAAAACTTCACTATTTCCGTTGCCTATGATCCGACATTGTTGATAGCGTCCGATCCGCTTTTTACCAGGAGTACAACAATGAAAAACACATGGTTGAAGACCGCGATCGCGGTAGCCGTCGGTGCCATTTCCAGCCAGGCCCTGGCGTCCGGTTTCGCGCTCAATGAGCAAAGCATCAGCGGCATGGGCACCTCCTTCGCAGGTCGCTCCTCTTCTGCCGACGACGCCTCCACCGTCTTTGGTAACCCCGCCGGCATGTCCCGCATCAAGCGTGAGCAGGTCAGCTTCGGGATCGCGGCGATCAATGCCAAGACGGATATCAGCGACACCAGTGGCTTTGCAGGTAGCAACGACGGCGACATGGTCCCGGCGATCGGCGTGCCGATGGGCTACTGGGTCAAGCCGCTGGATGAAAAGGTCACCTTTGGTCTCGGCATCTACGCGCCCTTTGGCCTGATCACCGACTACGAGAGTGGCTTCCAGGGTCGCTACGAAGGCGACTACAGTGAAGTCCGCGTGATCACCTTCCAGCCGACCCTGAGCTATCGCTTCAACGACCAGCTCTCCGTCGGCCTGGGCGCCACGATCAACCGCATCGACGGCCAGCTGGAAAGCGCCGTAAGATCGCAGATCGGCGCCGGTGACAGCCGCGTCAAGATCAAGGGTGACGACGTCGCCGCCGGCTTCAACATCGGTGTGCTCTATGAGTTCACCCCGCACACCCGCATGGGCCTGACCTACCACTCCAAGGTCGAGTACGAGCTGGAAGGTGACACCAGCATCAGCGGCAATGATCCGCTATACGGCACGGCAGGCGTCCCAGCTTTTGGTCTGCCCGGCATCAACGCCTATGGGAAGTACGACGCAAGTCTCGACCTGACCACACCGGAGATGGTCGACCTGTCGATCACCCACGAACTGAACGACCAGTGGACCCTCTATGCAGGCACCAGCTATACCCGCTGGAGCCGCCTGGAATCCATCGTCGTGCAGAACGAGGGCGTAACCCCCGGCCCGGCTTCGGCCAACTTCGGCACCATTTCCGAAGAGCAGGACTGGCACGACACCTGGTCCTACGCACTGGGCGCCGCCTACAAGCTGAATAAAGAGTGGACGCTGCGTACCGGTGTCGCTCTGGACCAGAGCCCGACCAACAACGCCCATCGCTCGCCGCGCATCCCGACCGGCGACCGTACCGCGGTCAGCTTTGGCGTAGCCTGGAATCCGTCGGACGACGTCACCGTCGATCTTGCCTACTCCTACCTGTGGGAAGAGGACACCAAGATCAACCAGGACTCCTACTCCGCCACCTACGAAAACAGCGCGCACGGCTTCGGCGCTGGTCTGACCTACCGCTTCTGATGCACCCCGCCCCGGCCGTTCGGTCGGGGCATCCCCTCGCTACTTGCCCAAGGCCTTGTGCACCGCGCTGATCAGCTCGGGATCGTCCGGTTTGACCTTGCTGGAAAAGTAGTCGACCACCTTGCCGTCGCGATCGACCACGTACTTGTAGAAGTTCCAGCGCGGGGCACCACCGGCCTGCTCGGCCAGTTCCCTGAACAACGGCGTCGCATCGCTGCCGCGCACGGGTTGCGTCTGGGTCATGGGAAAGGTCACGCCGTAGTTGACGTAGCAGACCTTGGCCGTCTCGGTCTCATCGTCCGACTCCTGGAAGAAATCATCCGACGGCACCCCGAGGACCACCAATCCCTCGTTCTTGTAGCGCTGGTAGAGCGCTTCAAGCCCTTTGAACTGCGGTGCGAAGCCGCAGAAGCTGGCGGTGTTGACCACCACCAGGGCCTTGCCCTTGAAGGCTTCGCACAAATCGATGGTGTCCTTCGAACGCAGTTTCGGCAGCTCATGCTGAAGCAGCGCCGGGCACTCCTGCGCGGACGCCGGGCCGGCCAGCGCCGCAAGCGCCAGCGAGACGAGGATCAGGTAGCGTTTCATGCGCAATCTCCGAGAGGGGCTTAGCCACGCTACTCCGCACCCGGCAAAACGGCAACGCTGGCCAGGCTCGCTGACAGCGATGCGGATTCGCTATATACAGATCTATACAACGCTTGCCAGAATGCGCCGACCTACCGGAGGCTTTCCATGAGCGACCCCCATCCCCTCGGCCCGCTGCGCATTGACGGGCAGCTCTGGTTCAATCGCGGCGCCAAGGGCTACCTCGGCGGCAAACGCATCGAGCTACTCGAGCAAATCGGTGCAAGCGGCTCGATTACGCGCGCGGCCAAGGCCGTCGGGCTGAGCTACAAGGCCGCCTGGGACGCGGTAGACACCATGAACAACCTGTCGGAGCGCCCGCTGGTGACCCGCGCGGCCGGCGGCGCAAAAGGCGGCGGCACGCAGCTGACCGACTTCGGCCGGGAGATGCTGCATGTCTGGCGACGCATGCAGCACGAGTACGAACGCTTCCTGACGCAGGTGGCGCAGGGCATTGACGGGTTCGACGACATCGACAGACTGCTCAGGGCGATCGCCATGAAGACCAGCGCACGCAACCAGTTCCGCGGCCGCATTCTGCGCGTCGACAAGGGCGCCGTGAACGGCAGCGTAGGCCTCGACATCGGCGAAGGCCAGACCATCACCGCCACCCTGACCAACGACAGCATCGACGAACTACAGCTCGAAGCAGGTCGGCCTGCGATCGCCCTGATCAAGGCCAGCTTCGTGCTGCTGTCGCCGGACCCAGCGATCAGGATCAGCGCACGCAATCGCTTGACCGGCACCATCGCCGGCCTGACGCCTGGTGCCGTGAACTGCGACGTCAAATTGCATCTGCCCGGCAATCGTACGTTGGGTGCCGTGATCACCAACGAGAGCGCCGCGGAGCTGGAGCTTGCCATCGGACAACCCTGTACGGCGCTGATCAAGGCGTCGCACGTGATTATCGCCGTCGACTAGGAGTTTCGATGAAAGCCCGCCACCTGATCGCCACGCTGGTTGCCAGCACCCTGTCCGTCGTCGCTCACGCTGCGCAGGTGCAGGTCGCCGTCGCGTCGAACTTCACCAAGCCGATGCAGGCCATCGCCGCCGCCTTCGAACAGGACACAGGGCACACGGCCCTGCTCGCCTTCGGCTCGACCGGCAAGCTCTATGCGCAGATTCGCAACGGCGCGCCCTTCGAAGTGCTGCTGGCGGCCGACGAAGCGGTCCCGGCACGCCTGGAACGCGAAGGGCTCGGCGTCGCCGGCAGCCGCTTCCCCTACGCCATCGGCACGCTGGTGCTGTGGTCGGCCCGCGACGGCTACGTCAGCCAGGCCAGCAGCTTGACCGAACAGCCCTATCGCCACCTCGCCATTGCCAACCCGAAAACCGCGCCCTACGGCGCCGCCGCCATCGCCACGCTGGCCAGGCTCGGGCTGGCCGACGCCGTGAAGGATCGTCTGGTGCAGGGTGAAAACATTGCCCAGACCCATCAGTTCGTGGCCAGCGGAAATGCGGAGCTGGGCTTCGTCGCGCTGTCCCAGGTGGTCGAGAACGGCAAGATCCGCCAGGGCTCGGGTTGGGTCGTCCCGGCGAGCTACCACCCGCCGATCCGCCAGGACGCGCTGCTGCTGCACAAGGGCCGCGACAACCCCGCCGCCGCGGCGCTGCTCGATTACCTGAGCGGCGAACAGGCCACCCGAATCATCGAATCCTACGGCTACGGCTTGGCTAAGGGCGATACTGATGCCGCTCGATGAACTCGGCCTGAGCGCCGTCCTGCTGACGCTCAAACTTGCCAGCCTGACCACCGCGCTGCTGTTAGTGATCGGCACGCCGATCGCCTGGTGGCTGGCGCGCACGCGCTCGCCGCTGAAGGGCCCTGTCAGCGCGGTCGTCGCACTGCCGCTGGTGCTGCCACCCACGGTGCTCGGCTTCTACCTGCTAGTGGCCATGGGGCCGAACGGGCCGGTCGGACAACTGACTCAGAGCCTCGGCCTGGGCACCCTGCCCTTCACTTTCGCCGGTCTGGTGGTGGCCTCGGTGTTCTACTCCATGCCTTTCGTGGTGCAACCGCTACACAACGCCTTCGAAAACATCGGCGACGCACCGCTGGAAGCCGCCGCCACCCTGCGCGCCGGCCCGCTGGACTGCTTCTTCACCGTGGTGCTGCCACTGGCCCGACCCGGATTCATCACCGCCAGCATCCTCGGTTTTGCCCACACCGTCGGCGAATTCGGCGTGGTGCTGATGATTGGCGGCAACATTCCGGCGCAAACACGGGTGCTGTCGGTGCAGATCTACGACCACGTCGAGGCGATGGAATACGCCCAGGCACACTGGCTGGCCGGGGGCATGCTGGCCTTCTCCTTTGTGGTGCTGCTGGCGCTGTACAGCGGTCGGCTACGACAGGGGTGGCGCGGATGAAGACCACGCCCGGCGGTATCCAGGCCCGGCTGCGGATGCAACACCCGGGCTTTGCTCTCGACGTGGAGCTGGACTTGCCGGGCCGCGGTGTGAGCGCGCTGTTCGGCCCCTCCGGCTCGGGCAAGACCAGCTGCCTACGCTGCATCGCCGGCCTGGAGCGGCAGGCGAGCGGACTGGTGCGGGTCAACGACGAGTGCTGGCAGGACTCGGCCCAGGGCCTTTTCGTCGCGCCCCACCGGCGCGGTGTCGGCTATGTATTCCAGGAGGCGAATCTCTTTGCCCATCTCTCGGTGAAGGGCAACCTGGCGTTCGGCATGCAGCGCGTCAGGCGCGACCAGCGCCGCGTGGTCTGGTCACAGGCCGTCGAGCTGCTCGGCATCGGGCACTTGCTCGAACGCCGGCCCGAGCGTCTGTCCGGCGGTGAGCGCCAGCGCGTCGCCATTGCCCGCGCCTTGCTGACCAGCCCGCGCCTGCTGTTACTGGACGAACCGCTCGCTGCGCTGGACCACCAGCGCAAGCAGGAAATCCTGCCCTACCTTGAACGCCTGCATGCCGAGCTGGAGATACCGGTGATCTACGTCAGCCATGCACCGGACGAAGTGGCACGCCTAGCCGATTACCTGGTGCTGCTCGAGGACGGCCGAGTCGTGGCGCAGGGCGGCTTGCACGCCACCCTGGCGCGCCTGGACCTGCCCACCGCCTTTGGTGAGGACGCCGGGGTGGTGATCGACTCGGTGGTGGCCGGGCACGATCAGGCCTACCACCTGACAAGGCTGGCCTTTGCCGGCGGCGAGGTGCTGGTGGCCAGGCGCGACGAAGCGGTCGGCCAGCCCCTGCGGTTTCGCGTCCATGCGCGGGATGTCAGCCTGGCACTGACGAAAGCCGAGGGCACCAGCATCAGCAACCTGCTGCCGGCGCGCGTCGAGCAGGTCGTCGCCGCCGACACCCCGGCGCATGTGCTGGTGCGCCTGGATGCGCAGGGAACGCCGCTCCTGGCGCGTATTACGCGGCGCTCGGCCGATCAGCTGGATGTGCGCGAGGGGTGCACCCTCTGGGCGCAGATCAAGGCCGTGGCCCTGCTCGGTTGACGCGGGTGTCGCGGCTACAGGCGCAGGGCCAGGGCGACGAGCACGGCGCACTCCACCAGTTCGACCAGCGCGCCGGCGGTGTCGCCGGTGGTGCCGCCGAGGCGCCGGCACATTGCCCGCCTGGCCAGCGCGGCGACCACCAGAGTGACGGCCAACGTCAGCCACCCCGCCTCGCCCATAAGCAGACAAAGCACCGCGACCATGGTCAGCACCCCGCGCACCGGAGCACGCGGCAGCTGCTCGGCCAGCGCCTGGCCAAGGCCGCCGGGTCGCACGTAGGGCGTCGTCAGGAACAGCCCCAGCACCGCGCTGCGGCCGAGCAAGGGTGCGAGTAGCAGGCCCAGCCGCTGGCCGTCACCCAGCAGCGCCCAGAGCGCGGTGAACTTGAGCAACAGCACGAGAACCAGCACCACCACGGCGATAGGGCCGCTGCGCGGGTCCTTCATGATCGCCAGGGTGCGGTCGCGGTCGCCGAAGCCGCCGAGCCAGGCATCGGCGCTGTCGGCCAGCCCGTCCAGATGCAAGGCGCCAGTCAGCGCCACCCAGACGGCCAGTATCAGCGCAGCCTGCAGCGGCAGAGCCGTGCGTTCGAGCGCATCGCCCATGAGCCAGAGCATGGCGCCGAGCAACAGCCCCACCAGCGGGTAGTAGAGCAATGAGCGGCCGATTGCCTCGGGCATCGGCATATCGCGCAGCCGCACCGGCAGGCTGGTCAGAAACTGCAGCGCGATCAGGAAGGGCTGCATGCTTCTTCCAACCACAGGGTCGCGTCGCGGAAGCCCACCCGCAGCCCGACCAGCTCGGCATGCCGGACCTCGACTTGCAGCAGCTGCCCGCGTGGCAAGCCGCGCGCCTCGGCCAGCAGCAGCCGCATCACGCCGGCATGCGTCACCAGCAGCACCCGCTCGTCCGCGCAGCGATCGGCGAGACGTTCGAGCGCCGTCAGGATCCGTGCTTCGAACGCCTGCAGCGGTTCGCCACCCGGCGGCGTGAAGCCATAGGGATCGCGCCAGAACCGCCCCAGCGCATCGCTCTGGTCGACCATCAGCTCAGCGGCGCTGCGCCCTTCCCAGTCGCCGAAGTCCAGCTCCCTAAAGGCCGGGTCCAACTCCAGCCCGAGCCCGAGCTGGTCGGCCAGTTCACCGGCGAAGCGGGCACAGCGTTTCAGCGGCGAACTGACGATCCGCTGCCAGCCAGGCTGTCCGGCGATCGCCTGGCGCAGCTGCTGCCAGCCGAGCTCGGTCAGTTCGTCGTCCAGGCGGCCGCGGAAACCGCCGCCAGAAATCGTCTCGCCATGGCGCAGCAGGTCCAGTTGCAGGCTCATGTCGCCTGCCCGGACACGGCCGCTTCGGCAAAGGTGGCCATTCCGTCGTGCAACGCGCAGGCCATCCGTAACAGCGGCACCGCCAGCGCCGCGCCACTGCCTTCACCCAGACGCAGCCCGAGATCGAGCAACGGCGTCGCATCCAACGCCTCGAGCACCGCCTGGTGGCCGGGCTCGGCTGAGCGATGGGCGAACAGCAGCCAGTCGCGACATCCCGGATTCAGGCGCACCGCACAGAGCGCCGCAACGCTGCAGATGAAGCCATCGACCAGCGCAATGATGCCCTGCTGAGCGCACGCCAGGTAGGCGCCGGTCAGCGCCGCCAGTTCGAATCCACCGACGCGCTGCATCCAGCCGAGCACGTCGTGATCGCCGGCATGCAGCTCGAGCGCGCGCTCGATCACTGCACACTTGCGCGCCACCCCCGCGTGATCCAGGCCGGTTCCTGGGCCCGCCAGTGCCCCCGGCTCGCAGCCGAGCAGCGCGCAGGCCAGCGCCGCGGCTGTGGTGGTGTTGCCGATTCCCATCTCGCCGCCGATGAACAGCGCGGACTGCGCCGCGTCGGCACGCAAGACGCTCTCGCGCCCAGCCTGTAACGCCTGCTGGCAGGTCTGCGCCGTCATCGACGGGCCCTGGGCGAAATTGGCCGTCCCCGGCCCCAGCCCCAGATGCCGCACGCCAGGCAGCGGCCCGACCGGCACCGCCGTGCCCAGGTCGATCACCTCCAGCGTCGCGTCAAGCGCGCGCGCCAGCACGCTGATCGCGGCGCCGCCATGGATGAAATTGGCAAGCATCTGGCCGGTCACCGACTGCGGAAACGCCGAGATACCCTCCGCAGCTACGCCATGGTCGCCGGCGAACACGCCGATCCACACCGGGTCGACACGCGGGCGCGGTTGGCTCCGCAGCGCAGCCAGCAGCGGCACGAGCGCATCGAGGCGGCCGAGGGCACCACCGGGCTTGGTCAGTTGTGCGTCACGCTGCAGCGCCGCCTGGCGCGCGGAGTCATCCAGGGCGCGGCAGGAGGCCTGCCACCAGTGTTCGGTCAAAGGGGTTCTCCTTTCAGGATCATCGGCAGGCCCGCCACGGTGAACACCACGCGCTCGCAACGTTCGGCCAGGGCCTGATGCAGCCAGCCGGCCTCGTCGACATAGCGCCGGCTCAATTCGCCCAGCGGCACCACACCAAGACCGGTTTCGTTGCTGACCAGCAGCAGCCTGCCCGGCAATTCGGCCAGGCAGGCGAGCAGATCGTCCCGCTCGGCCGCCAGCCGCGCCGGGTCATCGAGCAGCAGCAGATTGGTCAGCCACAGGGTCAGGCAGTCAACCAGCAGGCAGCGTTCGACGTCCGCCTGTTCGCGCAGCACGCTGGCCAGCGCCAACGGTTCCTCGACCAGCGCCCAGCTCGGAGGTCGCTGCGCTCGGTGCATTGCGATGCGCGCCGCCATCTCATCGTCCAGCGCCTGACTGGTTGCGATATAGGTGACCGGCAGCCCGCTATTGCCCGCCAGGCGCTCGGCCAGGCGGCTCTTGCCGGAGCGGGCGCCGCCGAGAATCAGGTCGATCATGAAGTGCTCGCTTGCAGTCCGCACAGGCGTTTCAGCCGTGCCGTGTCCAGGTGCGCCTCGACCAGGTCGGCCAGGCGTTCAATGTCGCGCTCGCGCAGCGCGTGGTAGTCGACCTGCTGCGCCTCCTCCAGGCCGGCCCAGCGCAGCAGGCGCTGACAGGCTTGCGGTGCCTCGAACAGGCCATGCAGGTAGGTGCCGAGCACCTGGCCGTCCGCGCTGAACGCGCCATCAGCGCGCCCGTCATCGAGCCGTACCGCCGGCCGTTCCAACGCCGGGCCGCCGCTGATGCCGGCATGGATCTCGTAGCCCTGAATCGCGACGTCGCCGAGCGAGAGGCGGCCGGACACATTGCGCAATTGCTTTTCCGCCGCCAGCTCGGTGCTCAGCGCCAGCAGGCCCAGCCCCTCGCTGTGCCCGGCCGAGCCTTCCAGCCCGAGCGGGTCGGCGATCCGCTCGCCAAGCATCTGCAAGCCGCCGCAAATTCCGAGCAGCTTGCCGCCATAGCGCAGGTGCCTGCGGATGGCCGCCTCCCAGCCGTTGGCGCGCAGCCAGCCGAGATCGGCGCGCACGCTCTTGGAACCCGGCAGGATGATCAGGTCCGCACCCGGGATTGCCTGGCCCGGACCGATGAAGCGCAAGTCGACCTGGGGGTGCAGACGCAGCGGGTCGAAGTCAGTGTGGTTGCTGATGCGCGGCAAGGCCGGCACCACCACCCTGAGCGTCCGCTCGGCCTTGGCCGACTGGCGCAAATCGATTGCATCCTCGGCCTCGAGGTGGAAATCCATCAGATAGGGCAGCACGCCCAACACCGGCTTGCCGGTGCGCTGTTCGAGCCAGTCCAGGCCCGGTTGCAACAGCGCGATATCGCCACGGAAGCGGTTGATGACGAAGCCCTGCACACGCGCCTGCTCGCTCGGACTGAGTAACGCCAGGGTGCCGACCAGATGCGCGAAGACGCCCCCCTTGTCGATGTCGGCGATGAGGATCACCGGACAATCCACCGCCTCGGCAAAGCCCATGTTGGCGATGTCGTTGGCACGCAGGTTGATCTCGGCGGGCGAACCGGCTCCCTCGACCATCACCACCTGATAGGCCTCGTCGAGGCGCCGATGAGAGGCCAGCACGGCCTCCATCGCCACCCGCTTGTAGTCGTGATAGGCCACCGCATCCATGTTGCTCACCGCCCGGCCATGGATGATGACCTGCGCGCCGACGTCGCTGTTGGGCTTGAGCAGGATCGGATTCATATCGGTGTGCGGCGCCAGTCCTGCCGCCAGCGCCTGCACCGCCTGGGCGCGGCCGATCTCGCCGCCATCGGCCGTGACCGCGCTGTTGAGCGCCATGTTCTGCGGCTTGAACGGCGCCACCGCCACCTGCTGGCGATGCAGCCAGCGGCACAGTGCGGTCACCAGCGTGCTCTTGCCGGCATCGGACGTGGTGCCTTGCACCATCAGCGTAGGCATGCGCGAATCTCCCGGTAGTGGGCCAGCACGCGAGTCAGTCGCGCCCAGCCCGCGGCGTCCGGCGGCAGGCCGAATCGCAGGCTTGGCGGCGCATGGAAACGCCGCACGAGGATGCCCTGGCAGGCCAGGTATTCGTAGAGCAGATCGGCATCAGCCGTGACCACGAACTGAAACAGCGCGCAGCCACCGGCCGGCGGCAAACCGCTCTTGGTCAACAACTGGGCCAGGCGCTGGGCATCGGCCAGCAGCCGCGCACGCTGGCGCTGCTGACCCGCACGGTCACCGAGCAGCGCGGTGCCGACGAAGCGCGACGGGCCGGCGACTGGCCAGGGCCCCAGGACCCTGGCCAGCGCGTCGAGCAGCAGCGGCTCGGCCAGCACGAAGCCGAGCCGGGCGCCGGCCATGGCGAAGAACTTGCCGAACGAGCGCAACACGACCAACCCCGGCAAGTGCGCTTGGGCCGCCAGGCTGTGCCCCGGAGTGGCGTCCATGAAGGCTTCGTCGATCACCAACCAGCCACCGCGGGCCGCCAGACGCGCGTGCCAGGTGAGCAATTGCTCGGGCGACAGCAGGCGGCCGGTGGGGTTGTTGGGATTGACCACTACCAGCACGTCCAGCCCGTCGATGGCGCGCGGCACAGCCCCTTCGCTGAACTCGACGACCCGGTGGCCCTCGCGCAGCCAGGCCTCGGCGTGTTCCCGGTAGCAGGGCGACAGGACCCCGACCTGCAGATTCTTGCGCAACCTGGGGAGGAGCTGAATGGCCGCCTGCGAGCCGGCGACCGGCAGCAATGCCGAGGTGCCGTAGTAACCGGCGGCGACCGCGGCCAGCGAATCGTCCGGCTCCGGCAGACGGCACCAGGCATCGGCCGGGATGGCTGGCAGCTCGAAACCATAGGGCGCGATGCCAGTGGACAGGTCGAGCCAGTCCGCCAGCGGTATGTCGAAAGCCTGCGCCGCCGCGCGCAACCGTCCGCCGTGCTCAAGCATCGAACCAGCTCCCCAGCAGCAATACCAGCAACCAGAGGCCGACGCCGGCCCACACCAGATCCAGCGCGCGCTCGATGTCACGCGCCGCCGGCGCCGCGCCCGTGCCCAGCACAGGCCGCTCATGCCATTCGCCGTGGTAGATCGCCGGCCCGCCCAGCGACACCCCCAGCGCCCCGGCGCCTGCGGCCATCACCGGACCGGCATTGGGACTGTCCCAGCGCGGCGCCTGCTCCCGCCAGCAGTGCCAGGCCTGGCGGGTCTTACCGAGCACCGCATAGGTGAAGGCGACAAGCCGCGCCGGGATGAAATTGAGCGCGTCGTCGATGCGTGCGGCCGCCCAGCCAAATCGCTCGAAACGTAGGTTGCGGTAGCCCCACATCGCATCGAGGGTATTGCCCAGGCGGTACAGCACCACCCCCGGCGCGCCGGCCACAGCGAACCAGAACAACGCGGCGAATACCGCATCGCTGCCGTTCTCCAGCGCCGACTCGGTCGCGGCACGGGCCACGCCCTGCTCGTCCAGCGCGCGGGTGTCTCGGCTGACGATGAAGCCAACCCGCCTGCGCGCCTCGGCCAGGTCGCTTTGGCGCAAGGCGAGCGCCACCGGCATCAGGTGCTCGCCGAGGCTGCGCAGACCCAGCGCGACGTAAAGCACCAGCACCTCGACCAGCCAGCCGATGCCGGGCAACAGGCTCAGCAGCCAGGCGATTGCCGTAAGTGGCAACACAGCCAGGCACCAGGCAGTGACGCCATGGCTGCGCCAGCCACGGCCATCCGGCCCGTTGAACTGGGCCTCCAGGCGATTAGCCAAACGCCCGAACAGGACCAGCGGATGACCGCGACGTGGCTCTCCGAATATCACGTCCAGGCCTACACCGGCCAGGCAGCTCAGCGCCACGCTCATCGGGCGGTTCCCCAGACGTTCTCGAACAGCAGGTCGTGCAATGACCGAGGTTGCGTCCAGCCGGACAATGCCAACATCGGCGCCGGGTAGAACTCGGCGACCGGGCCCAGGCAGATCACCGCGATCGGCTGGGCCCCCGCGGGCATTTCCAGCAGCGCGGCCAATGCCTGCGGCTCGAACAGCGACACCCAGCCCATTCCCAGCCCCTCGGCCCGCGCCGCCAGCCAGAGGTTCTGGATCGCGCAGGCGGCGGACGCCAGGTCCATCTCCGGCAGGGTACGGCGTCCGAAGACGTGCGCTTGGCGGCCATCCATCAGCGCCACCACCAGCAGTTCGGCGCACTCGCGAACGCCCTCGACCTTCAACTGCATGAAAGCGCTGCCCCGCTCGCCCAACGCTTCGGCGGTGCGTTCGCGCTCCGCCTCAACCTGCACGGCGATCGCTTCGCGCAGGTCGTCACGCGTGATGCGAATGAAACGCCAGGGTTGCATGAGGCCGACGCTGGGTGCGTTGTGCGCGGCCTCGAGCAGGCTCGCCAATAGCGCAGGCTCGACCTTGCCCGGCACGAAGTGGCGCATGTCGCGCCGCTCGGCAATCGCCCGGTACACCCCGGCACGCTCGGCCTCGGAAAAGGCATGCGCACTCATGGCCGCAACAGCGCAGCGGCCGCCTCCGGCGCCGAGGGCAGATAGAAATGGACATAGGAAGCGGTCAACCGACCATCACGAAACACCGACTCGGCGGTACGGCGGTAGTTCGGGCAGTGGCCCTGGGCGATCGGCTGCAGCGGCGAATCCAGCGAAGTGTGATGGAAAGTGTGCCCGCGCAGGCGACCCTCGGGTAGTTCGACTTCCTGCAGCGCCAAGGCTTGCAGCCGCGGCTGCAGGCGCGCCTCGCCGGGCAGTACGCCAAGCATTGGCTCGCGCGCGCCGTCCCGGTCGCTCAGCCCGTCCAACAGATAGAGCATGCCCCCGCACTCGGCGAGGATTGGCTTGCCGGCGTCGTGATGCGCGCGGATGGCGTCGCCGATGGCGTGGTTGCGGCTGAGCGCCTGCAGATGCAGCTCGGGATAGCCCCCGGGCAGGTAGAGGCTGTCCACAGCCGGTAGCTTTGTGAAGCGCAGCGGTGAAAAAAACAGCAGCTCGGCGCCGAGTGCCTGCAGCAGGTCGAGATTGGCCTGGTAGAGAAAGGCGAAGGCCGCATCGCGTGCAACGCCGATGCGCACACCCGCCAGCAGCGGTTCGAGCGGCGCACTGGCCGGCGCGGCGAAACAGACCGGCTGAGGCAATTCGGTGCCGGCGCTCTGGGCCAGCGCGTCAGCAGCGGCATCCAGCCGGGCATCCAGATCTCCAAGCTCCTCGGCCTGGAGCAGACCCAGGTGACGACTCGGCAGCGCCATCTCGGCGCTGCGCGGCAAGGCGCCATACCAGCGGATCGCCTTCGGCAGGCTGTCGCGCAGAATTTCACCATGCCGGGCACTGCCGACCCGATTGGCCAGCACGCCGTCAAACGGCAGATCCGGTTGGAAACTACACAACCCGTGCGCCATGGCGCCAAAGGTTTGCGCCATGGCCGAGCCATCGATCACCGCCAGCACCGGCACGCCGAAGCGCCGCGCCAGGTCAGCCGCCGAGGGCGAACCATCGAACAGGCCCATCACGCCTTCGATCAGGATCAGGTCGGCCTCGCCCGCCGCTTCCCAGAGCAGGCGCCGCGACTCCTCTTCGCCGACCATCCACAGGTCGAGCTGATAGACCGGCTTGCCGCTGGCACGCGCGAGGATCATCGGGTCGAGGAAGTCCGGCCCGCATTTGAACACCCGCACGCGCTTGCCCTGCCGCGCATGCAGCCGCGCCAGAGCGGCAGTGACGGTGGTCTTGCCCTGGCCGGAAGCAGGCGCGGCGACCAGCAGCGCCGGGCAGTTTCTACTGGTCATGGCCGCCTCTCATCAGCAGCGAAGGGTGGATGACGCTTCACCCATCCACCGAACGTGCCGATTGCCCCGATGGGGCCGATGGTGGATGGAAAAAGCGTCATCCACCCTACGTAAGGGACCGCCAATGGCTTGAGCGCTGGCATCAGAATTCGACGCCCTTCTGCGCCTTCACGCCTGACTTGAACGCGTGCTTGACCAACGCCATCTCGGTGACGGTATCCGCCGCCTCGACCAGACCCGCCGGTGCGCCGCGACCGGTGACCACCACGTGCTGCAGCAGCGGCCGCGACTCGATGTCGGCGAGCACCGGCGCCAGCTCCAGGTAGCCGTACTTCAGGGCGATGTTCAGTTCGTCCAGCACCACCAGGCCGATCTCGGGATCGGCCAGCAACTCGGCCGCCACCGCCCAGGCTTCGCGGGCCTTGGTGATGTCGCGCTGGCGATCCTGGGTTTCCCAGGTGAAACCATCCCCCATTACGTGGTACTGCACCTCATCGGGAAAGCGCCGGAAGAACGCCTCCTCGCCGGTGCTGGCCGCGCCCTTGATGAACTGCACCACGCCGACCTTGATGCCATGGCCGAGCGCACGTGCCACCATGCCGAAAGCCGAACTGCTCTTGCCCTTGCCGTTACCGGTGTGCACCAGCAGCAGGCCGTACTCGTCCTGCGCCTCGGCAATCTTCTCGTCGATCAGCGCCTTCTTGCGCTGCATGCGCGCCTTGTGGCGATCGTCGCGTTCGCTGGACTCGCTCATGTGCGGGCCTCGTCACGCTGCCCGGCCCAGGTGCGCAGGCCGACGAACAGCAGCGCGGCGACGCCGACGTACAGCGCCAGGGTCGACAGGTAGCGCGGGTAATAGGTGGCGATGCGCTCGGCCAGCAGCCCCAGGCTCGGCTCCGGATAACGCCCGGAGAAATAGAGGAAGCCGCCGCCAGAGAGCAGGTAACAGACGAAGGCGCTGGCCATCACGCAGGGGATGAGCCGGGCCAGGCTGCTCGCCTGATCGCGATGCCAGCGTGCGTACAGCCGGCCACCAAGCCACAGCGAACCGTATGCGGGCACCAGCATCCAGTAGGCCGGCGACATGCACCAGTCGCTGACACCAGCCCACTCGATGGCGGCGAAATCCAGCAACGAAGCCTCGAGAAACAGTGCCGGAAACACCCACTTCGGCCGCACCAGCGCCCCGGCAAGGAAGAACACCGCCCAGGACGCGCTCGGCAGGTTGACGCTGGCGAAGTGCTGTCCGCGGGTCATGGCCAGCAGCGCGGCGAGCGCGAGGCCAACCAGCAGCTGGTATCTCGGGGCAAGCTTGATCATTGCAATCTCCTAGGTTGCGCGCGGGCGACGTGCCCGCGCCGCGGTCTTACAGCGCCTGGTAGCGCACGGTCAGGTAAGCGGCCTGGCCGGGCTGGTTGTAGCCCTCGGCGGTCTCAAAGTCGGCGTCCAGCAGATTGGCGACGCGTGCCTGCAGGCGCCATTCGGGGGTGATGCGGTACTCGCCGCGCAGATCGAGGGTGGCGTAGCCGGACAGCTCCTTGGTGTTGGCCAGGTCGTCATAGCGCTGCCCTTCGGCGTGCAGGCTGGCGCCGACGCTGAAGGCACCGAGCCGACGGTCGAGGTCGAGGTTGAACAGCTGCTGGGCCCGACGCGCCAACTCGTTGCCGCGGTTGGCGCCAGCGGAACGGTTTTCGGGCTCCAGTAGGGTGTAGTTGGCATTCCAGTCCCAGCCGAGCAATTGGCTGCCGAGCACCAGCTCGACCCCGCGGATACGCGCTTGCTGGACGTTGGCCGGCCCGGACGTGGCGGCATCGTAGGCAATCAGGTCATCGACTACAGTGCGATAGGCGTTCACCGCCCAATGGCCCCAGCCATGCTGGCCGGCAAGGCCAACTTCGACGCTTCTCGAGGTTTCCGCATCCAGTTCGGGATTGCCGTAGTCGGGGTAATACAGCTCGTTGAAGGTCGGCGCCTTGAAGGCCGTGCCGTAGCTGATGGTGCCGCGCAACCAGTCGGTCAACGCATAGCCATAGCCAACGTTGCCGGTGTCATGCTGGCCGAACTGTTCGTTGTCGTCACGCCGCAGCGACAGCTGCCAGTCATGGCGGCCTGCCGCACCCAGGTATTGCGCGAAATAGCCGTCGTTGTCTCTGGAGTCCTTGTCGTAGACCGTAGTGCCGTTGACCTCGTCGCGCTGGCGGTCGGTGCCGAGGGTCAGCGTGTGGCCGGCGGCCAGCTCGATATCGTTCTGCCAGCTGAGCGTGTCGCGGCGGCTGTCGAAACGTGAATAGAAGTCACCGTCCTGATAGGCATCGGACTTGTCCTCGCTGCGCCCGGCCTGCAGGGTCACCCGCCAGGGTTCCAGCGGGTTGAAGCGTGCACGTGTGCCAAAGACCGTCGCCTCGCCATCGGCATTGGCACCGAAGCCGGACGTGCGAGCCCGGCTTACGCTGTCGTAGTCGTTGTGGGACTCGGCCTGTAGCAGGCTGGCATCCAGCTCCAGGCCATTGTCGAAGCGATAGCCGGCGCTCAACGTCGCCGACAGGTTACGATAGCCATCGGCATCGCGCTCGTAGCCGCTGGTACCGGGCGACTTGACGTTGATGCCGTCAGTGTCCGCGCCGCTGACGCCCAGGCTGTACCAGCCACGGCCGTCGCCACCGGAAACGCCAGCGCTGCCGGTGTAGCTGTCATGGGTGCCGTAACCGGCGGAGAAGAACGGCTTGACGCCCTGCCCCTCGCCCTTGCGGGTGAATATCTGGATCACCCCGCCGATGGCCTCCGAGCCGTAGAGGCTGGACCGCGGACCGCGGACCACCTCGATGCGCTCGATCAGCTCCAGCGGAAGGTCCTGCAAGGCCGCGCCGCCTGCCGTCACCGAGCCGATCTTGATGCCGTCGATGATCACCAGCACATGGTCGGATTCGGTACCGCGCATGTAGAGCGACGTGGACTTGCCGGGCCCGCCGTTGTTGGCGAACGATACGCCGGGCACCTGCTTGAGCAATTCGGGCAGCGAGCCGGCCTGGCTGCGCTCGATTTGCTGGCGGTCGAACACGGTCACGGCGGCCAGGCTCTGCTCGGCCGTCTGCGCGGTACGGGTAGCGGTCACCACCTGTTGCTCGAGGGTCAGCGGAGCGGCGGCCAGTTGGCCAATGGAAAAGGGGAAACTGCCGAGCAGCGCATAGGCCGCTGGCTTGAAACGGGGCTTGCCGGTCAAGGTTCAGGTCTCCGTCGTGCCCACCCGCACGACTGAAAGTCGACGAAGACAGACGGAGGACCGCAACAGAGAAGTGAATACCGCAAGCGATATGCACCCGCCCAGCGCCCGCCGCACTGTCAGTGAAATGCGACAGGCCGGTCTCCGGGCTTGCGAGCGTACGCCTTGCAGCGTCCCGAAACCGCGCCTTCCCATGCGTTGAGCACAGTGGCTGTTAGGGTTTCTCGACTCGCCTACCGTTGCGGGGGCAGCGCCGGAATCTTCGTGAGAATGGACCGGCTTCCCTGTTTCACCCATCTGGCGTTTCGCCAGTGGGCACCTGAAGCAGCGCGGAGGGTAGTCCAAGGCTCTGGATAGCGCAACCTTGAGCGTTCGCGGCGCTTTGCGGGGCAATGTTTGCAAGGCCTTGCTGGCCGATTGCCGGAACCGCGGGCCCCTCCGCGCCTTCGAATGCAACAATGCCTGCATTCCGTTCCGGCAGCCCAACGAGAAAATGCCCGCCCATGACGACCATCGTGCAGATATCCGACACCCACTTCGGCACCGAACAGGCCGCCGTCGTGCAAGCCATGGAAGACCACGTCCGCGAACACGGT
This sequence comes from Pseudomonas sp., assembly GCA_032064305.1. GTDB lineage: Bacteria > Pseudomonadota > Gammaproteobacteria > Pseudomonadales > Pseudomonadaceae > Stutzerimonas. The sequence continues at coordinate 27,024 of DAMBNU010000021.1, forward strand.
GCCGATCTGCTGGTGTTTTCCGGCGACATCACCCAGCGCGCCAGGGCCGCGCAGTTCGCCGCGGCGCAGGCCTTCGTCCAGCGCCTGCACGGCCATGGCATCCGCGAGACCCTTGTGATTCCCGGCAACCACGACATCCCGCTGTACAACGTCTTTGCGCGCTTGCTGATGCCCTATCGGAACTACCGGCGGCATTTCGGCGATGACCTGGAGCCGACCTACGAGGACGAAGACGTGCTGATCATCGGCCTCAACACCACTCACCCGCGGCGGCACAAAGATGGCCGCGTCAGCGAAGAACAGATACAGGCAGTCACCAGCCGCCTCCAGCGCAGCGACCCGGAAAAACTGCGCATCGTCGTCGCCCACCAGCCGTTCGGGGCGATGGTCCTGAGCGACCTGAGCAACCTGCAGCACAACGCCGACGACGCGCTGCATCGCTGGGCCGACGTGGGGTTGGACCTGGTGATGGGCGGGCATATCCACCTGCCCTACGTGCTGCCGCTGTCGCGCCAGTACCCGGGCCTGTCACGCGAAATCTGGATGGTCCAGGCCGGTACCACCCTGTCCTCGCGGGTCCGTGGCACCTCGCCGAACTCCTTCAACCGGCTGAAGCTGCATCCCGGCGCCGGCAAGAGCGCCTGCGTCGAGCGCTGGGACCTGCTGGACGACACCTTCGTACTGGGCTCGCATTTCAACCTGCACTGGTAGCCGACCGCCGGTTCGCACGAACCAGCGGCACCGGCGCGTCAGCCGAGGCTGCCCGCGGCGGCCAGGCCGGTCAGGTAAACGCCGGCGAAGCCGAGGTTGAACGCAATGAACAGGTACAGGCTGAACCGCAGGTAGCTGCCGAAGGTCAGGCCCGGCACCTTGCTCATGGCCACGATGCCTGCCGCAGAGCCGATCACCAGCAGCGAGCCGCCGACACCCACCGCGTAGGTCAGCACCATCCATTCCGCGATCCCCATCTGCAGCCCGGACTTGAGCAGCGCGGCGGTGAGCGGCACGTTGTCGATCGCCGCCGATAGCACGCCCATCAGGTAGTTGGCGAGTACCGCCGGGACCTGGTCGTAGATCCGTACCAGGCCGTCGAGCACGTGGATTTCCTTGAGCATGCCGACCAGCAGGAGAATGCCGAGAAAGAACAGCAGCGTCTCGAACTCAACCTGGCGCACGTATTCCAGGATCGGATCGGTCTCGATGTCGTCGCTGAAGAAGCGCGCCACCAGGAACATGATCGACAGCCCGGTGAGGAACGTCAGCACCGGCGGGATCTGGAAGAAGAAGTTGCCGGCTATGGTGCTCAGGATGGTGGCCAGGAAGATCAGCGCGATGGCGATATCGACGCGGCGCACGTCTGTGCGATGGTTCTCGACGAAGACTTGGCCGCTCATTCCGATCGAGAGCAACGCGGCCAGCAGCAGTACGGCGGCGAAGGCCGGCAGCGCCAGCAGCAGCAACTGCAGGATCGCCACCTTGCCGGCCAGAAAGATCATCAGCGTGGTGACATCGCCAGTGATCAGGGCGACCCCGCCCGAGTTGACCGCGAACACTACCAGCGCCGCGTACTTGATGGTTTTTTCGGCGCTGAGCTTGAGCGACATGATCAGGGTGATGGAGACCAGCGTCGCGGTGATGTTGTCCGCCAGCGAGGAAAACACGAAGCAGAAGGTTGCGGTAAGAAACATCAGCGCCCGCTCGCTGATGCGCTTGGGCAGCACCAGGTAGATCAGGTTCTCGATCATGCCTTTCTTGTTGAGGTAGGCGACGAAGGTCATCGCCGCCACCAGGAAGATCCAGAGGCCCGCGATCTCCGCGATGTTCTCGTTAAGACTCGCCAGGACGCCATCGCGCTCGGCTCCGACCGGGGAAAAGATGAACAGCAGCATCCAGGACAGGGTGCCGAAGAACAGCGTCACCTTGGCCTTGTTCACGTGGGAGATTTCCTCCAGGACGACACCGAGCAACGCGGCCACGGCGATGCCGACCAGCAGGTAGGGAAGTATTTCAGGCATGGGACACCTAGTTCAGAAGGGGACGGTTCGTACGCAGGACGCGCACCCGGAAAGTTGGGGCGGCGATACTAGCAAAGTGCGACAATTCGACACCTGACAAAAATCAAATCCAGTGGAATTTCAGAGACTTGGCTGGTATTGGCCGGCACGCCGGAGGAGCCGCCGCTGGCCGCCGCAAGAGCCTGCACAGCCGCTGCCAGCTGGCCGGCGGGCATGGGGCTGCAAGCCCGCCCAAGTCAGGGCAAGCGGCGTGTGGCGGTGGTCTGGATCAGGGGTTGCGCGCGACGCGCTCGTTCTCGAGTACCCGCTTGGCGCCCAGGTAGCTGCGCTGCCAGTACCGGTTGGACAAACTGTCCAGGCGCACCGTGCCGCCGCTCGAAGGGGCATGCACGAAACGCCCCTCGCCGACGTAGATCGCCGCATGGCTGACGCGGCGCCCTCCGGCGGTCGCGAAGAACAGCAGATCGCCGGCCTGCAGCGCCTCGCGGCGCACTGAAGCGCCGCGCATGGCGTTCATCTCCCGGGTGGTACGCGGCAATGCGACGCCGGCCGCGCCACGGTAGACATAGCCGATCAGGCCGCTGCAGTCGAAACCGCTATCGGGCGTATTGCCGCCGTAGCGATAGGGTGTACCGACCAGCCCGAGGGCCGTGAACAACACGTCTTCCGCGGTGCCCGGATAGGCGGCGGCAGGACGCTGATGGACGGTGGTCACCGGCTCGACGGGCGCCTGGCTGGAACAGGCCACCAGCAGCATCGCCGACAGTGCAACGGTCGAAAATCGAGCCAGAAAGCGCATCACAGAGCAGCCCCGGGGAAAGAGCCATCACTCTGCCGGCATGGGCGGCGGGATGCAACCCCGGCCGCTGCCGTGCGACCGCTCAGTGATGGATGGGCAGAGCGCCCGTGTCGTGGGCCAGCGCCAGGACGCGCTTGGCCTGCATGAAGCTGGAACGCCAGTAGGCCTCATCAAGGCTGTCGACCCGGACGCCTCCGCTGCGGCGGCTGGCCGAATGAATGAAGCGGTCGTTGCCTATGTAGATACCGGCGTGGCTGACCCGACCGCGCCCACGGTTGTTGAAGAACACCACATCGCCCGGCTCGAGATCGCTGCGGGCGACCTTTGGGGCATCCAGAGCGATCATTTCGCGAGTGGAACGGGGCAGCTCGATGCCGGCTTCCTTGCGGAACAGAAAGCCCACGAAGCCGCTGCAGTCGAAGCCCGTCTTCAGCGAGCTGCCGCCGTAGCGGTACGGCGTACCTACCAGTTTGAAGCCCAGCTCCAGCACGCTTTCGGCCAGATCGGGCAACTGGTAGCTCTGCTCATCGGCCAGCTCACGCAGTTGCTGCTCGGTAGGGTCGGCAGTGGGCTGCTCGGCCTCGGGCAGCTCGGCCGGCAAGCTGAAGACGAAGCCCGACTCGAGCGCGGCGCCCGCAGGTTGCTCGGGCTGGCTGGCGCAGGCGGCCAGCAGCAGGACCAGCGAAACGGGTAGCAATGAAAGAAGGTGTCGGCGCATGACACAGGACGTCAGGAAGTCGAGGTGGCGGAACTATGCCTGCTGACGATCCCATGAGCAAATTCAATCGCCGAAAATGTGACGAACCAGATGCGGCAAAACGTCTACCGCCCCCTCAGCGATGTGCGCGTCGACCAGGAACGACAGTTCGCTGGCAGAAGGGTCGATCTGTGCCGTAAAACCACCAGCGCTGCGCACCTGCAGAAGCGGCTCGACGATATAAGCAAAACTGGCAGAAGTACCAACCGCCACCACCGCATCGAACCCCTGCTGCAGTTGCTCCTGCAGGGTCTGCAGCGCGGGCGCCGGCAACAACTCCTCGAATAGCACCACAGGCGGACGCAGCACGCCGCCGCAATAGGTGCAACGCGGCGGCAGGGGGCGCGCCAGGTGGCCCGCAAGATCGGTGTTCGTCTGACCGCAGTCGATGCAGAACAGCGGAGCCAGGGTCCCATGGATCTCGATCAGCCGTTCGGCCGGGCTGCCGGCAGCCCGGTGATAGCCATCGACGTTCTGTGTCAGCACCCAGCAGCCGGGCTTGCGCCGCTGCAGCTCGGCAATGGCATAGTGTCCGGCGTTGGGCTCCGCCGCCAGGCAGGCTCGCCCGATCTCAGCCAGGTATTTCCAGCACAGCGCAGGATCGCGCCTGAGCATCGGCCCTGACAGCGCCTCCTCGATCGGTACGCCTTCGTCGGTCGGCTGGTTGTACAGCCCGCCGACGCCCCGGTAGGTGGGCAGCCCCGAATCGGCGGAGAGACCCGCGCCGGTGATGAACAAGATGCGTTCGGCTGCTGCCAGCGCCTGCGCGACCTGCTGGATAGTCATCTGTGGATGCGCTCTCGATTGAAACGCCGCACGTCAATCAAGACGCCCGAAGACGGCTGATCGCACCGCGACCTTGATCTTAGGACCACGGCTAGACCGACCTGACTGCAACCAGCCGGGCAGGCTTCAGACCGTCTGCGCCTGGAACAGCACACCGTAGCCCAGCGTGCATAACAGCCAGGCTGGTAGCGGGCCGAGCAGCCAGCGCCAGCCCCACCATTGCGGCACGAAGCCGACGCCATGCACGAAGCCGGCCGAAATACCCCACATCACCAGCATCAATTGCAGGTGGCTATAACCGCCCTGCCCTTCCAGCATCGCCGCCGGATGGATCAGCAGGACCAGCGCCAGCGGCGCGGCCAGTACCAGAGAAAGCGCGCGACCGAACGCGCCGTAGCAGCGCCCTTGCGCGCGATTGTTCACGGCTCGGCGTCCAGGTCCTGCGTGCTTTCCAGCCACAGCGCGTTGATGATGCCGAAGCTGCACGCCAGCAGCACGCCGAGAATCCAGGTGAAGTACCACATAGTCGTCTCTCCTTGGCGGGCGGACGGCCGCGGCGGCCCGCCCGCGCGGTCAGTACAGCCCGTGGGGGTTGGCTTCGATGGTTTGCTGGGTGAGCCGGCCCCACATGCGTACGTAGCTCCACAGCGTGTAGCAGAGGATCAGCGGCACGAAGATGCAGGCCACGACGAACATGATGCCCAGCGTCTTTCGGCTCGACACCGCATCCCAGACGGTCAGGCTCGAGGCCGGGTCCAGGCTCGACGGCAAGACGAAGGGGAACAGCGCAAAGCCCGCGGTACAGATGCTGCCGACGATCATCAGGCTGGTGCCGGCGAAGCTCAGTCCACCGCTGTTGCGACTGGCGCCAAGCAGCGCCAGCAACGCGCCGACGACACCAAGAACAGGCGCAACCAAAGTGATTGGGTAACGGCCGTAATTGGCCAGCCAACCGAGGTTGTCACGGGCGACTTGCTTGTCCAGCAGTGGGTTGAGCGCGGCGCCCGGATCACTGACCGAAAGCTGGCTGAAGCCCTGAATGCCCAGCGCCAGCCAGACGCCGGCGGCGACGAAACCGAACAGGAACACCAGCGCACACAGGCGCGTGGCCCGCCGCGATCGCTCGGCCAGTGCGCCGTCGGTGCGCAGCATCAGCCAGGCCCCACCGTGGGCGCTGAGCATGCTCAGGCTGACGAGGCCGCAGAGCAATGCGAAGGGGTTTAACAGCGCAAAGAACGAACCCTGGTAGGTCGACCGCATCAGCTCGTCGAGCTGGAACGGCAAACCGAGGAACAGATTGCCGAAAGCCACGCCGAACACCAGCGCCGGCACCGCGCCGCCGACGAACAAGGCCCAGTCCCAGGCGCTACGCCAGCGCGGGTCTTCCACCTTGCTGCGGTAGTCGAAGCCGACCGGTCGGCAGAAGAGCGCGAACAGCACCAGCAGCATCGCCCAGTACAGGCCCGAAAAGGCCACCGCATAGACCATTGGCCAGGCGGCGAACAAGGCACCGCCTGCGGTGATGAACCACACCTGGTTACCATCCCAATGCGGCGCGATGGTGTTGATCGCAACCCGCCGCTCGTGGTCCGTCTTGCCGACAAAGGGCATCAGCGCCATGGCGCCCATGTCGAAGCCATCGGTTAGCGCAAAGCCGATCAGTAGCACGCCGATCAGCACCCACCAGATAAGCTTGAGCACTTCATAATCGAACATTTCCAGTCCCCCTCAGACACTGCCAGGTTGGGCGGTCAGGCCGCTCGGCTGAGCGGGCACGGCCAGGGTTTCATGCTCTTCCCGCTCGAAGTGATAACGCCCGGTATGCAGACTGCTCGGCCCGAGGCGCGCGAAGCGGATCATCAGGAACATCTCAATCACCAGCAGCAGGCTGTAGAACGCCACCAGGGCGATCAACGACCCCCAGATATCGCCCGCCGCCAATGTCGAAGTGGACAGATGGGTGGGCAGAACCTCGGCGATCGACCAAGGCTGACGGCCATGTTCGGCCACGTACCAACCGGTCTGTGCAGCCACCCAGGGCAATGGCAGGCTGAACAACGCGAACTTCAGCAGCCACCGCTTGCGCTCGGCATCACGCCTGATCGACGCCCAGCTGGCCAGCGCGAACAACAGAAGCATCAGGAAGCCGGCCGCGACCATCACACGGAAGCTCCAGAACAGGCTGAACACGTCAGGGATGGTGTCCAGGGCCGCGCGCTTGATCTGCTCGTCACTGGCATCCACCACATCGACGGTGTACTTCTTCAGTAGCAGGCCATACCCAAGGTCCTGCTTGACCTCGTCGAACGCGGCGATGGCCTCGGGCGACTTGTCGCCGCCACGCAGGCGCTGCAATCGCTGATAGGCGAGCATGCCGTTGCGGATGCGCAGCTCATGCTCGGCGACCAGCTGTTTGATGCCCTTGACCTCTTCGTCCACCGAGCGGGTGGCGATCAGGCCTAGCACATAGGGAATCTTCACCTCGTAATCGGTGCGCTGCGTCTCTTGGTTGGGCAGGCCGAACAGGGTGAAGCCGGCTGGCGCGGGATGGGTGTCCCATTCGGCTTCGATGGCCGCCAGCTTGACCTTTTGCACGTCGCCAATCTCGTAGCCGGACTCGTCGCCGAGGATGATCACCGAGATCGTCGAAGCCAAGCCGAACACCGCGGCGATGGCAAACGAACGGCAGGCAAAGCCCAGGTCACGCTTTTTCAACAGGTAGAAGGAAGAGATCGCCAGCACGAAGATCGAGCCGGTGACATAGCCGGCCGACACCGTATGGACGAACTTGACCTGGGCCACCGGGTTGAACAGCAGCGCACCGAAGTCCACCAGCTCCATGCGCATGGTCGTGAAATTGAAGGCCGACCCTACCGGGTTTTGCATCCAGCCGTTGGCGATCAGGATCCACAGTGCCGAGAGGTTCGAGCCCAGCGCCACCAGCCAGGTCACGGCCAGATGCTGCCGCCGGGACAAGCGGTCCCAACCGAAGAAAAACAGGCCGATGAACGTAGATTCCAGGAAAAACGCCATCAGCCCTTCGATGGCCAGCGGCGCGCCGAAGATGTCGCCGACATAGTGGCTGTAGTAGGCCCAGTTAGTACCGAACTGGAACTCCATCGTCAGCCCGGTGGTGACGCCGAGGGCGAAGTTGATCCCGAATAGTTTCCCCCAGAACCTGGTCATGTCCTGATAGACCTGCTTGCCGGTCATGACGTAGACCGATTCCATGATGGCCAGCAGGAACGAAAGCCCCAGTGTCAGCGGCACGAAAAGAAAGTGATACATCGCCGTCATGGCGAACTGCAGGCGTGACAGATCGACAACGCTTTCCGAGATCATCTCGGCCCTCCCTCGGGAATTAATTCCCGCGAATCAAGCAAATGGTCGGCGACACGCACCGACCCGTTATCTGGAATGCCAGGCGTATCGAACCAGACGAATCGGATGGCCATGAGGAGCACCACCTTGATCACCACGACCAGCACCACGTCACGCCTGAGCGAAGACCTGAACATCCCGACCTCCTTGCATGCCCGCCCGAGCGTCAACGCGCCGGCAGCTAGCGCGATTGAAGGCCCCCTTGGGGAGGGGGCCGAGACCTGAGCATCCCGGTTCAGGCTCAATCGCTCGCCCCACGCCCACCGTGGATGGTCTGCTCGGGCACGGGGCGGTTGAAGTGTCTGGCGGGATAAGCAGTGCGACAACTGCGACAGGCTGCCTCAGCGACGTGGCCGCTCCCATGGCCCGGTGCCGTATTGCCGGCCGAGCATGGTGCGCTCGGGCAGGATCGCGCCGCGCGCCAGCCCCGCACCGTTTGCTGTGGCGCCCTGTCGCATTCATGCCACACGCAACCAACGGCGAAAGCCGTTGCCGGCCGTTGTCGACAGCGGGCTCCAGGCAAAGTCCCATGGCGGCGGAGGCAGCTCTTCAGCCTCGGCGGCCAGCGTTCGCGCCCCGGCGCGAACGCGTGGCTTCCAGTCAAAGACATGCGCGCCGCCCTGCCAGCCGAGCACGATGCCGATCGCCGGGCTGTCGTCACCCGCCACCCAGCGCGCCGCAGCCGCAATCATCATGGCCTCCAGCTGCTCAGGCTCGATTTGAGTTCGGTAGCCTGATTCCAGCAACCAGCGACAGACACCGAGGTGGAAGGTCCAGTTGAGCGCAAGCTGTCGGGCGTAGGCCCAGGTCATGAACTCGCGAAACAGATTCAGGCCGTCCGGCGGATCGAGCTTGAGCAACTGTGGGCAAACATCGAACAGCGCATGCCAATAAGGCAGCAGCCGTGCATCCAGATGCACGAAGCTGCGCGCGTTGCTGGGATAGTCCGGGAAAGGCAGCCGAAAGCGCGCGCGGCTGTCGGTGCGGGTAAAACGTTCCATCATCGTCATGGTGAGATCCCCTGAGTTGACCGTAGCGTCGGCGGAACCGACCTCAGGCCGTCCAGACCGGACGGCAAGGCGACCGTCAGGAACGTTTCAGGGGGCGTGAGGATTCAGGGCAGGCCAATGATGACGCGGACCGTGCGGCAAGAGCCTTGGTCGACGGAGCGGGCCGGCTGTATGTCGCCCCAGCCACGCTAGGACGAACAATGCAACAAGCGCCACGAAGACCGAGCCGCACAGCGGGCAATCAAGTGGCTGCTGCAGCAGGTCATGCGTGTCGGCGGGCAAGGCTCCCAGGCCCGCCGAACCGTCATTGCCGCAGCGCGCGGCCTCTCCTATCGCAAGCTCGAACCCGGCATGACGCGCATGGTTCAGGCAGCAGACAAACGCGTTGAGCAGGATGCAGGTGAGGAGCACCCATACGATCTGCGCACGTTTGTCTTTGATGGTGGTCATGTTTGGACTTTACATCGCTCACATCCATCAAGCGCTGTGCCAAACCGCCGCATGACGTGACGCGTGGCTGATGCGGGCAACTGACCATCAGCCGAGTACGAAGCACTCGCTTCAGGAGCGCACGAGCGAGCGCGAGTCGTCAGTGATTGACCGTGAACGCCAGCATTGCTGACAACTGGCACAACGGGCGCCCGCTTTGGTCGTGCCAGCGGTTGAATGCCGCCTGGACAGCAGCCTGATCCCGCTGACTACTGGGCACTTTATCGACGATTTCCTGAGCCTTGAGCGCAGCGACGACGTCATTGCTCGGGATGAAGGTGTCCTTGCCGGCCATGCGCAAAAGGCGTGGCGCCGAGAGACCGCCGAGCTGACTACCCTGTTTGGCGAGATAGCGCCAGAGCCCGACGATATCCGTTACAGGCCAGTCTGCGATCATATTGCCGAAGCTGCCCTTCTCCTTAGCCACGTCGAGCACGAATTGCGCGTTGCGCGGCACGCTCTTCAATTTGCCCAGGTGGCGAATGATGCGGGCGTCCTGCATCAGCCGCTCGATATGTTCGCCCCCCATAAGCACAAGCTTTTCCGGGTCGAAGCCGAAGAAGACCTCCTCGAAAGCCGGCCATTTGGCATCGACCAGGCTGTGCTTGAGACCGGCGCGGAAGATCCGCAGGCTGATCAGCGATAGGTAGCGATCATCGGACACGCTGCGCAGTTCATCGGCACTGCGCGGCTGCGGCAGGCGGGCCTCCAGCGCAGCGGCCGAGCCGAAGCGGTTGAGGCAGTATTCGTGCAGCCATTTGTAGTCTTGCATGGTGAACATCCAGTAGCGACGGCAGCGGCACAGCGTGCCGACAGCGAGCCGGCCTCGCAAGTCCGCCGCCGAGGCAGCTGGGCGGCAGCGGTCGGGCGGCACCGCTTGGTACGCGTCCCATTGCCTCTGACATCAGGCGCGCAGCCGGTGGACAAGCTTCGCGTTGTCCACCCTACGAGCAGAACGTCGTTTATGTGCGAGCCCGCTCCGACGTGCAGCGGACTGCCGGTGTTAGCCGCGCAGGTGCTGCGCGGCCTGTCGCAGCATCCGCTCGGTCGCCATCCAGCCCAGGCAGCCGTCGGTGATCGACACGCCGTAGCGCAATTCACCGGACAGCGGCTGGCAGCCATCGAACAGGTGGCTCTCCAGCATGACGCCTCGCAGGCTCATGTCGCCAGCCAGGCGCTGTTCGATCACCGACTCCAGCACCGCGGGCTGACGCAGCGGGTCCTTGCCACTGTTGGCGTGGCTGCAGTCGACCATGATGCGCGGGGCGATGCCGTGCTCCACTAGCGCAGCGCGGGCGACGGCAACGCTGTGCGCGTCGTAGTTGGGTGCGCCGTGGCCGCCACGCAGGACCAGGTGGGTATCCGGATTGCCGCGCGTCTGCAGCAGTGCTGGATGGCCGAGGTCGTCGATGCCGAAGTGCTGGTGCGGGTGCTCTGCCGAACGCATGGCATCGCAGGCGATGCCCAGGCCGCCATCGGTACCGTTCTTGAAGCCCACCGGCAGATCCAGCCCGCTGACCAGCTCGCGATGGATCTGCGATTCACTGGTCCGCGCGCCAATGGCGGCCCAGCCCAGCAGATCATCGAAGTACCCGGCTGCCATCGGCTGCAGCAGCTCGGTGGCGATCGGCAGACCGGTCTCGAGAATATCCAGCATCAGGCGACGCGACAGCTGCAGCCCCTCGGCCATGTTGCCGCTGCCGTCCAGATGCGGATCGTAGGCCAGGCCTTTCCAGCCGACGGTGGTGCGCGGCTTTTCCACATAGGCGCGCATCACCAGCAACAGATGATCGCCGACTTCGGGCGCGAGCGCGGCGAGGCGCTCGGCATACTCGAGCGCGGCCACGGCATCGTGCAGGGAGCAGGGCCCGACGACGACCAGCAGGCGCGGATCGCGGCCGTCGAGTACCGCGCGGATGGCGCTCCGATCCTGATGGATACGTGCGGCGAGCGCGTCGCTCAAGGGCAGCCGCTGACGCAATACCGCGGGGCTGGGTAGCGGTTGTGCGCTGCGGCGGGCGACGCTGGCGGTGGGTTGTGTGGCAAGTACGGTGGCGGAGGCATTCATGATCTGGCGTTTCCTCTGGCCGGCGCGGGCAGTCCGCGGCGGCGCTAGTCGGGTGTTCGGTCGCGTGATGTCGGTTGGGCGTCGAAGCGGCTAAATCGCCAGTCGTAGCGGTCGGTGCGGTAAGTGGTCATGGGATATTCCTCGTTGCGTTGGGCCATCGAGTGGCTGAAAAAACAAAACCCCCGGTCGGGTGGCCGACCGGGGGTTCGAAAACTGCTCTGGTGGCGACCCTGCGTTGCTAGGGCGCCTGTGGGGTATCAGGCGCGCCTGTGGCTAAACCAATACCCAAAGTAACAACCCACGGCCGCTACCTGCCGCCCACGACCGATTGCGGCGCAAGCGGCACCGGCAGTAGCGTGGGAAAGGGAAGCAAGGCTAAGGGACATAGTAGACTCCTGAATGGCGATTACCTTACTGCTCCAAGCGATACGTCGCAAGCCGGAGCAATCGCCGAGGCGTTCGGCTTCGCTTCAATACCCGCAATACGAGCTCATCGGCCCGCCGCGGTGGGCTGAAGCCCGCCGAGCAACCGGGGGTTCGCTTTGGGTCTGGCGCTGCGTTTGCGGCCCGCTTCCTACAGGCTCATCACGTCGACGAAGCGCGGTGTGGCGTCAATGTCGATGCGCAGGCTGGTGAAATCGAACAGGTTGCGGTCGGCCAGTTGCGAGGGCACTACGTTCTGCAGGGCGCGGAACATGATCTCCGTGCGCCCCGGCGACTTGCGCTCCCACTCCTGCAGCATTTCCTTCACCACCTGGCGCTGCAGGTTTTCCTGGGAACCGCAGAGATTGCACGGGATGATCGGAAACTCTTTCATCGTCGAATACGCCTCGATGTCGGCTTCGCTGCAATAGGCCAAGGGGCGAATCACCACGTTACGGCCGTCGTCGGACAGCAGCTTCGGCGGCATGGCCTTGAGCGTTCCGCCGAAGAACATATTAAGGAAGAAGGTTTCCAGGATGTCGTCGCGGTGGTGCCCGAGCGCCATCTTGGTCGCGCCGATCTCGTCGGCGAAGGTATACAGCGTGCCGCGGCGCAGGCGCGAGCACAGTGAGCAAGTGGTCTTGCCCTCGGGAATCTTCTCCTTGACCACCGAATAGGTGTCCTTCTCGACGATGTGGTACTCGACGCCGATCGATTCGAGGTAGGCCGGCAGCACGTGCTCGGGAAAGCCGGGCTGCTTCTGGTCCATGTTCACCGCGACGATCTCGAACCTGACCGGCGCGACCTTCTGCAGGTACAGCAGCACGTCGAGCATGGTGTAGCTGTCCTTGCCGCCGGACAGGCAGACCATGACCTTGTCACCCTCCTCGATCATATTGAAGTCGGTGACGGCCTCGCCGGCCAGGCGGCGCAGGCGCTTCTGCAGTTTGTTCTGGTTGACCGAGAGGTTGCCCATGTCAGGTGTCCGGGTGAGGTGCGAAAGGCGCGCATTTTACGCGCAAAAACGGCCCGCGCCCCAGCCCGTCCATCCTGCCTTTTCGGATGCTGGCGCTATGCTAGGCTTGCCTGCATGAACGACGAACTCGAACCCGAGCTGGACCTGGCCGAGCAGATCCTCATGCTGCTGCGCGAGCAGCCCCACGGCTGCAGCGAATACGAGCTGATCCAACAGCTCAAGGCACGGCACAGCACCCACATTCCCAACCTGCCGCTGCTCGACAAGCTGGTGCTGTTCCGCACCCATTTCCTTGTCTTTAACGCCCTGTATCGCCTGCGCGACCAGCTCTGGGGCGAGGCCAGCCACAGCCTGCAGATATCCCCGCTGTGCGTGCAGCTGCAGCCCTATGTAGCCGGCGTCAGCGGCCTGGCCGAGAGCGATCCGCTGCGCGACTACTACCTGGACATGACCAACCTGCGTGACACCGACGAAGCCGAGGTCGAGCGCCTGCTGGCCAGTTTCTGGTCGCGCATGCGTGGCGATTGTCCAGATCAGCACAGCGGCGCCTGGGACCCGGAGCAGAAACGCGCTGCGCTCGAACTGTTCGAGCTCGACCAGCAGGCCTCGTCGCTGACGTTGCACACCATCAAGCGCCGCTACCGCCAGCTGGTCAGCATTCACCATCCCGATCGGGGCGGCAGCACCGCGCGAATCCAGTCGATCAACCTGGCCATGGAAATTCTGCAACGCTATTACCGATAGGAACATAGCTTCCAATCGCTCTAATCCGCTGGCGTGCGCCGTATCGTCGACTCCCTATACTGCGACATAAGGTCGCACGCCCGTCCAGCTGACGGCACGCCAGGCGAAGCGACCCTCCAAAACCGAGGAGACGCTGGCATGATCAATCACGTTTGGGGACTCTTTGCTCACCCCGGCCAGGAATGGCAGGAAATCACCGGAGAAGAACGCAACGTCGGCCATCTGCACCTTGGGGAGGTGATGCTTTTAGCAGCAATACCGGCATTGTCCGCCTTCATCGGCACGACCCAGATGGGCTGGAGCATCGGCGGCGGAGATCCCGTCAAACTCACCGAAGGCAGCGCGTTGCAGCTCACCCTCATGTCATACCTGGCCATGCTCGCCGGGGTCGCCGTGATGGGGGCCTTCATCCATTGGATGTCGCGCACGTATGACGCCAGCCCGACGCTCGTGCAGTGCATCGTGTTTGCCGCCTACACCGCAACGCCCCTGTTCGTGGGCGGCCTGGCCGCGCTCTACCCGCACCTGTGGCTGGGCATGGTCGTCGGCACTGCCGCGATCTGCTACACCACGTACCTGCTCTATGTCGGTTTGCCGACCTTCATGAACATTCCCTCCGACGAGGGCTTCCTGTTCTCCAGTTCGATCCTCGCGGTCGGGCTGGTGGTGCTGGTGGCAATCATCGCGCTGTCGGTGATCATGTGGGGCATGGGGGTGGGCCCGATCTACGTGCGCTGACCAGAACGGCTCTTACCACTACGCCGGCGCATCAATACGCGCCGGCGTTTTCATTTGCCCTTCCTGATCCAGGCCGCGGCAGGGCCACGCTGCCTGCCGTGTCGCCTTCCGCCGACCGGCCAGCGCTGCTGTTGAATCCCTGTCCGCCAGATGCGTCTAAATCCATACCAACGACGTTTGTTTCGGCATCAGGAGGCAGTATGACCCCCGAGTTCATCAGCATATTTACCCGCCCGGACCGGGCCTGGGATCGCATTCGCCGGAAAGAGGACGCGCACAGTTCGCACTACCTGGTGCACCTGCTGTTGCTGTCACTGATCCCTGCGGTGTGCCTGTACCTCGGCGTCACGTTCGTGGGTTGGAGCCTGGTCGACGAAGAGCGCGTCAGACTCGACGCCGGCAGCGCGCTGCAGCTGTGCCTGCTGCTTTACGTGGCGATTGTGGTCGGCACGGTGATCATGGGGATGTTCGTACGCTGGATGGCCCGCGCCTTCGAGGTCCAGCCGAGCCTGAACCAGTGCATCGGCTTCGTCGCCTACGTCATCACGCCGTTTCTGTTGGCAGGGCTGACCGGGCTGTACCCGAACCGCTGGTTCGCGGCGATCGTGCTGCTGATCGCCGGCATCTATTCCACGTATCTCTTGTTCACTGGTTTGCCTACTTTCATGCGACAGCGGAGCTCCCAAGGCTTTCTCTACGCCGCGTCCATCTGGGGCGTCGCACTGCTGACGCTCGTGACCATCATGATCACCATGATCCTGTTCTGGCATCTGGCGCTTGAACCCACCTACGAGCGTACCGTGCAACAGGATCAAAGCTACGGCACCCAGGAGGAGCGCCCACAGGATGCCCCCGGCGGTCATTGATCGGTTGTCACACCAGGCGATTTCGGGATAATTCAGGGCTTCTTCGGAGGCCCTATGCCCGAGCAGCTACTTGCCCGCGTCGAGACCTGCTATCAGCAGGCCGAGATGTTCTTCAAACAACGCTTCGAACGTCCGCAAGTCAGCTTCAAACTGCGCGGACAGAAGGCCGGCGTTGCTCACCTCAACCAGAACCTGTTGCGCTTCAATGCGCAGCTGTATCGCGAAAACCGCGAGCACTTTCTCAAGCAGACCGTGCCTCACGAAGTTGCGCACCTGGTCGCTCACCAGCTGTTCGGCCCGCGGATCCGCCCGCACGGCGAGGAGTGGCAACTGATCATGCGCGGGGTGTACGAACTTGCGCCCGACCGTTGCCACAGCTACGCAGTGGCCCGCCCGCGGCAGACCCGCTACATCTACCGCTGCGCCTGCCCAGAACGGGATTTTTCCTTCACGGCGCAGCGCCACGCCCTGGTACGCAAAGGACGTCGCTACGCCTGCCGCAGCTGCCGCTCCACCCTCGCCTTCAGCGGCGAACGACGCGTCGAGTGAGGCGCTGCGGCGCTAGAGCGACCGGGCTCGCCAGGCAGCCAGCAGGAACAGGGCGCCCAGCACGGCCATCAACGGCAACCAGCCACTGTGCTCCCAGACGTAACCCGCGGCGTAGCCGACCACGCTGGACCCCAGGTAGTAGGCGCATAGGTAGAGCGCCGATGCTTGCGCCTTGGCGCCGGAGGCCTGGACGCCGACCTGCCCGCTGGCGACCGCGTGCGCGGCAAAGAAACCCAGCGTGAACAGCCCCAGCCCAAGCACGATGGCGAACAGCCAGGGCGTGCTGCACAACCCAATCCCCAGCAGCATCAGCGCGATTCCGCCCTTCAGGACGGACCTGGCGCCCCAGCGTGGCACCAGTCGCCCGGCCCAGCCTGCGCTGAAGATGCCGGCCAGATACACGGTGAACAGCAGCCCGATCACACTGGACGAAAGCCCGAACGGTGGCGCCGCCAGCCTGAAGCCGATGTAGTTGAACAAGGCAACGAAGCCGCCCATCAACAGGAAGCCCTGCAGGAACAGATTGCGCAGCACCGGGTTGCGCAGGTGGCGGGCGAAATTCGCCAACAGCCCATTCAGCGACAGCGGCTGCGCCGTGAAATGTCGAGACGGGGGCAACAGCCAGAGGAACAGGCCCGTCGCCACCAGGCCAAGCCCTGCGATCCCGCCGAGCGCCAACTCCCAGCCGCCAAGGTCGCTCAGCAGGCCGGAAAGCAAACGGCCCAACAAACCACCCAGTGCGGTACCGCCTATATACAGCCCCATCGCCGCAGGTAGCGAGCCGGGATCGAACTCCTCGCCGACATAGGCCATCGCCAGCGCCGGGACGCCACTCAGGGCCAGACCGAGCATGGCACGCAGCACCAGCAGCAGCGACCAGTTCTCCACCGTGGCGCAGGCCAGCCCCAGTACGCCCGCCAGGGCCAGGGCCAGCGCCATTACCGCTTTGCGGCCCCAACTTTCGGCCAGCCCGCCCGAGACCAGCAGGCTCAGCGCCAGGGCCAGGGTGGTCAGCGACAGCGCCAGGCTGCTGGTAGAGGCCGATACGGCAAAATGCGTCGCCAGCAGCGGCAGCAGGGGCTGGACGCAATAAAGCATGGCGAAGGTCGAGAACCCGGCGCAGAACAGCGCGAGCGTGGCGCGGCGGTAAGCCGCCGTGCCGCGTGAAATATGCACCGCTCGTGGCGATGGAGAAGACATACCCGTTCACCCCTGCCAGGCGTCCGCACGCCGACTTGCCAAAAAGCCGCGAAGGCTACCACAGCCCGGTGACCCGGCTGCAGGCCGCCCGGCATGCCGCCGGATCCCGCCTGAAGCCGTCTCGGCCGCGCATTTCCATTGAGCAAGATCAAGGGAAGCGCTGATCTGCTTATAACCATCGGTTTTGTAGACGTATGACTTTGAATAAATCGACTTCGCTTCCTAGACTCCTGCCTACCGACCGCCGACACAGATGGTGAACGCCGTGCCGCATCACACCGACCCCGTCCCGACCGGAAAGCCGGAAGAAACCCGGCTCTTCATCTTCCTGCTGGTATTCCTCTTCCCGCTGCTCAGTGTCGTGACCGTCGCCGGCTACGGTTTCATCATCTGGATCAGCCAGATGATCTTCGGCCCCCCGGGCCCGCCGAGCTGAGCGGCTCCATTCTCCACACTTCCCGACCTGTGAGACCGCCGACATTCGGCCTGCGGAGCCTATAAAAGCAATGAATACCGCCTTGCACATCGCCAGCCTGCTGGTGCACTGCCGCCCCGAACTGCTTGAAGCCGTGAAACAGAACCTGGTGCTGCTGCCCGGCACCGAACTGCACCAGGAAAGCGCTGCCGGCAAGCTGGTGGTGGTGCTCGAGGCCGAACACGAAAAGCAGATCCTCGGCACCATCGACCATATCCAGCAGCTGCCCGGCGTACTTAACGCCGCGCTGATCTACCACGAACTCCTCACGCCCGAAGGAGAGCTCGAATGAGCCTTACACGACGCCAATTCGCCAAAGCCAACGCCGCGGCCATCGCCGCCAGCGTGGCCGGCATTCCGATCGCTACCAGCGCCAGCAACCTGATCACCGACTCGGACGCCTCGGCGCTCAAGTGGAGCAAGGCGCCCTGTCGGTTCTGCGGAACCGGCTGCGGCGTCATGGTGGCCACCAGCGGCGACCGGGTGGTCGCTACTCACGGCGACATCAAGGCCGAGGTCAACCGCGGCATCAACTGCGTCAAGGGTTACTTCCTGTCGAAGATCATGTATGGCACCGACCGCCTGACGCAGCCACTGCTGCGCATGAAGGACGGCAAGTACGACAAGCAGGGCGAATTCCAGGCGGTGAGCTGGGACCAGGCGTTCGACGTCATGGAGGAGAAATTCAAGACCGCGCTCAAGCAGCACGGCCCGAGCGCGGTCGGCATGTTCGGCTCCGGCCAATGGACCGTGTGGGAAGGCTACGCCGCCAGCAAGTTGATGAAGGCCGGCTTCCGTACCAACAACCTGGACCCGAACGCGCGACACTGCATGGCCTCGGCGGCGGTCGGTTTCATGCGCACCTTCGGCATGGACGAGCCCATGGGCTGCTACGACGACATCGAAGCCGCTGACGCATTCGTGCTCTGGGGTTCGAACATGGCCGAGATGCACCCGGTGCTGTGGACGCGGGTGACCGATCGCCGCCTCAGCGCACCGCACGTCAAGGTCGCGGTCATGTCGACGTTCGAGCACCGCAGCTTCGACCTCGCCGACATCCCGATGATCTTCAATCCGCAGACTGACCTGGTGATCCTCAACTACATCGCCAACCACATCATCCAGAGTGGCGCAGTCGATCAGAACTTCATCAAGAACCACACCAAGTTCGCCAAGGGCGCGACCAACATCGGCTATGGCCTGCGCCCCACCGATCCGCGCGAGCTAAAGGCGGAAAACGCCGCCGTCGCCGGTAGCTGGACGGACATCAGCTTCGAGGACTACGCGGAGTTCCTCAAGCCCTACACACTGGAGCACGCCGCCCACGAATCGGGCGTGCCGGCAGAGCGCCTCAAGGCCCTGGCCGAACTCTATGCCGACCCCAAGACCAAGGTCACGTCGTTCTGGACCATGGGCTTCAACCAGCACACCCGCGGTGTCTGGGCCAATAACATGATCTACAACATCCACCTGCTGACCGGAAAGATCAGCGAGCCGGGCAACAGCCCCTTCTCGCTCACCGGCCAACCCTCCGCGTGCGGCACCGCGCGGGAAGTCGGCACCTTTTCCCATCGCTTGCCAGCCGACATGGTGGTGACCAATCCCAAGCACCGCGAGAAGACCGAAAAGATCTGGAAGCTACCTGCCGGCACCATTCCGGAAAAACCCGGCTTCCACGCGGTGCAGCAGAGCCGCGAGCTGAAGGACGGCAACCTCAAGGTCTATTGGACCCAGGTCACCAACAACATGCAGGCGGGGCCAAACATCATGCAGGAAGTGCTGCCGGGCTGGCGCAACCCGGAAGCCTTCGTGATCGTTTCCGATGTCTACCCGACGGTTTCCGCCCAAGCCGCCGACCTGATCCTTCCGGCCGCCATGTGGGTTGAGAAGGAAGGCGCCTACGGCAACGCCGAGCGCCGCACCCACGTGTGGCACCAGCTGGTCAGCCCGCCGGGCGAGGCCCGCTCCGACCTCTGGCAGCTGATGGAATTCTCCAAGCGTTTCACCACCGACGAGGTGTGGCCCGCTGAGTTGCTGGCCAAGTCGCCGGAGCTCAAGGGCAAGACGCTGTTCGACGTGCTGTTCAAGAACGGTCAGGTCGACCGCTTCCCGACCTCGGATATCGAGGAGGGCTACCGCAACCAGGAGTCCGAGGAATACGGCTTCTACGTGCAGAAGGGGCTGTTCGAGGAATATGCCCAGTTCGGCCGCGGACATGGCCATGACCTGGCCGACTTCGACCGCTATCACCAGGAGCGCGGCCTGCGCTGGCCGGTGGTCGACGGCAAGGAAACCCGCTGGCGCTACCGTGAAGGGTATGACCCCTACGTCAGCAAGGGTGCTGGCGTCGAGTTCTACGGCTACCCGGACAAGAAGGCGATCATCTTCGCGCTGCCTTATGAAGTGCCGGCCGAGGTGCCGGATGAGGAATACCCCTTCTGGCTCAGCACCGGCCGCGTGCTCGAGCACTGGCACACCGGCAGCATGACGCAGCGAGTCGACGAGCTCTACCAGGCGGTCCCCGACGCGCTGGTCTATATGCACCCCGACGATGCCCGCGACCTCAAGGCTCGGCGCGGCAGCGTGGTGAAGGTCATCAGCCGACGCGGCGAGATGCAGGCGCGCATCGAGACCCGAGGGCGCAACAAGCCGCCCAAAGGGCTGATCTTCGTGCCCTTCTTCGACGCCAACAAGCTGGTCAACAAGGTCACCCTCGACGCCACCGACCCGATCTCGAAGCAGACCGATTTCAAGAAGTGTGCCGTGAAGATCGAAGTGGTCAGCATCGCCTGAGGAGAGTCGCCATGAAATTTCGCCTACTGCCTTTGACGCTCCTCGCGGTGTTCGGCCTGGCCGTCGCGGCCGGGCCGGACTATCCCCTGGACGCCCCCGCCCCGGACGGCCGCCGCCCGGGCGGCACCCTGACCCAGGAATTCACTCCGCCCCCACTCAAGGACGAAGAAAACAAGGACCTGCGCCGCGAGCGCAACTACCCCGAACAACCACCGACCATCCCGCACACCATTCGCGGCTACCAGATCGACAAGAACAGCAACAAGTGCCTGTCGTGCCACAGCCGCGCCAACAGCGCCCGAACCCAGGCGCCGATGATCAGCATCACCCACTTCTCGGACCGGGATGGGCAGACGCTGGGCACCGTATCCCCCCGTCGGTATTTCTGCACCCAGTGCCACGTGGTGCAGCAGGACGTGAAACCCCTGGTGAAGAACGATTTCAAGAACATCGACAAACTGCTGTATCACGAACACACGCAGAACGAACAGTGAGGACGCCCGGATGAAGTCGATACTGTCGTTTCTCAAGCGATACTGGACGGTCCTGCGCCGTCCCAGCGTGCACTACAGCCTGGGCGTGCTGGCGCTCGGCGGGTTTATCGCCGGCATCGTCTTCTGGGGCGGGTTCAATACCGCCCTCGAAGCGACCAACACCGAGACCTTCTGCATTTCCTGTCACGAGATGCGCGACAACGTGTACATGGAGATCAAGGACACCATCCACTACAGCAACCGCTCGGGGGTGCGCGCCACCTGTCCGGATTGCCACGTCCCGCACAAGTGGACCGACAAGATTGCACGCAAGATGCAGGCCTCCAAGGAGGTCTGGGGCAAGATCTTCGGCACCATCAACACCCGCGAGAAATTCCTCGGCATGCGCCGCGAGATGGCCGAGCGGGAATGGCGGCGCCTGAAGGCCAACGACTCGCTCGAATGCCGCAACTGCCACAACTTCGACTACATGGACTTCACCAAGCAGTCCAAGCGCGCGGCGCAGTTCCACTCGACCGCCCTGGCCAAGGGCGAAGCCACCTGCATCGACTGCCACAAGGGCATCGCCCACCGCCTGCCGGACATGCACGGCGTACCGGGCTGGTAACCACCTGCCGGCCCTGGTCGCTTCGACCGGGCCGGCTGCCGGCATCACGCCTCCAAGCGCGATCGAGATCAACGACGGCTCGGATCGGCCGGCTCCCTGAACACGTCGTTCAGCCTGCCATGGCCTGCCCGGTCGGCAGAGCAAGCGCCTCCGCCCCCTCCCTTCCCTTTCTTTCCTCCTGTAGACCCCGCCCCCAGCAGGCATTGCCGGTTGCGCGCGAGCCAAACTCCAGCTATTTATCGATGGCTCCCGATACCGTCTCCACAAGGAAACCACCATGCGTTACTGCCTGCTCGGTACATTGATGGCCATCAGCGCCGTCGCCCACGCTGAAGTCCAGACCCGGGAAATCCCCTATACCGCCGCCGATGGCACCGAGATGGTCGGCTACTACGCATACGACGATGCGGTTGACGGCAAGCGTCCCGGCGTGGTGGTGGTCCATGAATGGTGGGGGCTCAACGACTACGCCAAGCGGCGCGCCCGCGACCTCGCCGAACTCGGCTACAGCGCGCTGGCCATCGACATGTACGGCCAGGGTAAGCACACCGAGCATCCCAAGGACGCCATGAGTTTCATGAAGGCCGCGCTGTCCGACGCCGAGGCCGCCAAGGGCCGCTTCAATGCAGGACTGGACCTGCTCAAGCAGCAACCGCAGACCGATGCCGACAAGCTTGCCGCGGTGGGCTACTGCTTCGGCGGCAAGGTCGTGCTGGACATGGCGCGCCAGGGCGCCCCGCTCGACGGTGTGGTCAGCTTCCATGGCGCACTGGCGACCCAGACCCGCGCCACCGCCGGCAGCGTCAAGGCGCGCGTACTGGTCGAACATGGCGCCGCCGACAGCATGGTCAGCGCCGACGACGTCGCGGCATTGAGCGCCGAAATGGTCAAAGCCGGCGCCGACTACCAGCTCGTCTCCCTGCCCGGCGCCAAACATGGCTTTACCAATCCCGGCGCCGACAAATTCCAGGAAAAGGGCGTCGACGTCGCCTACAACCAGGCCGCCGACGAACGCTCCTGGCAGGACATGCAGCGCTTCCTGGACGAAACCTTCGAATAGATTCCATCCCCTGCCCGATGCCTCTGCCTCTGCTGCCGCAGAGGCGTTGGCGTTGGCTCCTAAACGTTCAGGCCGAACCAACCGTTTCAGCTTTTAGCCGCCAGCTTCCAGCTCCATCCCGCGCCCGCTCCCCAGGCTCCGCCGTGCTAGCATTGCCAGCTCATCGCCCTCCCCCATTCCGAATCGATCGCGAGTCATGGCCGAACACGATTTTCGCTACACCCTGCTCAACCCCGGACACACCCTCACCGAATGCCGCGCCCTGGCACCGGGCCGTTACCAGGTCACCGGCAACGGCGGCAACGTGCGCGCCGGCGACGTCCTGATCGTCACCCTCAAGGGCAGCCGCGAGCTGTCCCAGCGGCTGACCGTGGACAAGGTGCGTCACCTGATCAATCCGCCGGGCCAGTGGATGGCCGTGGCGAACGGGCCGGTGTTTCGCGAACTGGCGATTCTGAACTGGCAGGTCGATTGTGACGGCTGCGGTAAGCAGCTGGATTTCGAATTCGCCGTCGACGCCGCCCTCGGCGACGCGGCGCGCGCACCTGCCGCCGAAGCACGCATCGCCGAGCTGGGCTGGACCAACGACGCGGGCCGACACCTCTGCCCGGCCTGCCGGAGGGACGAAGCATGAGCCCTGCGACACACGCCGGCGCAGCGACGCTGTCGGTACTTTGCCTGGGTATCGCCGGCTGCGCGGTCGAACCGCTGACCCTGCAGAACGACGTCACCTACATCGCCGAATGGATCGGCGACGACCCCGTGGTCGGGCGCAATCCCGTCTCACTCACCTTCAGCGAAGACCGTGCCTACGGCAACGCCGGTTGCAACCACTGGTTCGCCGACTACCAGCGCGACGGCGACCGCATCCGCTTCAGCCAGATCGGCAGCACCCGCAAGCAGTGCGCCGAGCACCTCATGCAGCAGGAACAGCACTTCCTGACGTTGCTGTCGCAGATCGAGCGCTGGGATGTTTCGAAGATCGACCAGCTGCGCTTCTGGCCTGCCCATGGCGCCCCGCTGCGGGTCTGGCCCGAGCAGAACTAGCTGCGCTAAAGCGGGGCAACATTGCCCCGCGAAGCACCGTTGGCAGGCATCAGCGCGCAGCACCGGGTTTGGGCCAGCTTGCCGCCGGCTGGCTGATCCGCAAGATCCAACGGGCAACGCCGCGACGAAACCGCCGCAACCGCGGCGTACAGCGAGAATCGAGGCGCAGTACTCGCGCGAGGCAGACCGGATCCATGCAAACCCCCGAAACTGGCACGACCGATGCAATGGCTCAGTCACCACCCGTTTCGGGGACCCTGGTACAGGCAGGCCAGGGATTCCCCTCTTTTACTCGTGACCAATAAGGGCCGCTCATTGAGACGGCCCTTTTTGCTTGTCTAGCGATACAACTCGCGGCGGAATATCAGCGGTTTCGAGCCGCCGTAGATTCCAAAGGTTGCGAGCCCTCGTCCCGGTTCGCGCCCAGCTCCCCGCCAGTCGTAGCGGAGCCAGTCCGGCATGCCGGGGAACGACACCTGGACCGAACCATCATTGTCCGCCCCCGGCGCGCCGAGGCCGACCTGGCCCACACCCAATCCAAGCCCCGTAACGACCGCCGAGGTGTCACCGCTGGCCAGGCGCCCGGTGTATCCATCCATAAGCGCGCTGCCGAGCGAAGCGGCATCGGTGCACAGGTCCTCTGGCTCAGCCCGGAACACGGGACCTGCCGGCGTCGCTTGCCAGGATTCCACCGCTAGCGGCAGCGCCAATGGCTGCAGTTCCGAGCCGTGAGCATTGCCGATGTTCAGCCGCCCAAGGCGGACCGCACTGCCTGGCTGATCGGTAAAGGCATAGCTGTACGACTCGCAACCGGCGCCACCGGCCAGGCACGTGGCATCTGCGTCGGTCAGGCTGCCAGCGGGAAATGTCTGGTTTACTTTTGCCGTGAATGGCAGGTCATCGGCCGATGGCGTGGCGGCCGGCGTATAGACGAGGGATTGCCCAGTCCAGCGGTAGGTCCGGCTGCCATCCCCGTCGTCCTCGCCGTCGATGGCCGTCGTGGCCGTTCCGGTCGTGATCAAGCGCGCGTCAAGCCCGGCGCGCCCTACAGCCGAGCTGTAGCTACCCACCGACGGAGGACTCAACCGCCAGAACTCCCCGCGGTCGTAATTGCGCGTCACGCTGCCCTGTCGGTTGTAGGCGGTTACCGTCAACGTAGGCTGCAAACCGGGCGCAAACCCAATTGGCTGGCCTTGATAGCTGTATGCCGGGCCACAAGTGGGGCTCAGGCTGGCACTGCCATTCGCTCCGAGGAACGCCGGCGAGAATCGCCCGAGTCGGTTACTGGTGCCCCCGTTTATCGCCTCGGTGAAATAGGCCGGAGGATTGGCGACCAGGCGAAAGATGCCCACCTCCGAAACTGACAGCACTTCCCCACCGGCGTCGTCGACCAGCTTGGTCTCAGCGCCCAACGCATGGTCGTAGCGGCTCGCCGACAGCGCCCCAGTCACACCGTCCGCCGGCGCCTGCAACTGGCTGGACAGGCCGATCCCCGACAGCTGGAAATTCGGGGTAGTGATATTGCCCGCGCACAACTGGTCAGCTGTCAGCGGCTCGTCATCGCGCTGCCAACCCACTGCACGAAAGGAAACCGGAAAGCGATCACCAGCACGGATCACCGTACCGTTGTTGCTGAACAGCGGGCACGCGGTGTCGTCGCTGGTACAGGCCTGCTCGGCCGCTGGCACCGTCCGGATGCAGATCCCATAGGGCTTGCTGACGAACTGATCGTTGCCCTGCATCAACAGTCCGGCCTCGTTGCCGGATTGCGGGGCGTAGCGAGCCGCGAGGGACATCTGGCCGGCATCGTCATAACGCACCGACAGCTTGGCTTCGGCTTGATTGTTGAAAACGAGCGTCAGGTTCGTGGGGGTCGCCGTGACGGCCTGGCCGTTGACCACCACCGGTTGGGTCCCGCTCGCGGGATTGGAATAGCCGGAAGTGAACTGGATGGTCCGCTCCCCTTCCGCGAAGCCCGGCACGCATTTGGCCGGGTTGTTCGAATCGGCCTCTAGCGCGCGGAACAGGATGTCGTCCTGTGGTCTGGCGGCAGTCAGCGTCGGCACGTCGAACAGGAAACCGCTTTTGATGCCCGCCAGCTTGCAGCCGGATGTCGAACAGGTGGTCGTGTTGAACGAGAGCGCCGGAGGCGTCGAACCGCCCACGCCGATCACAGCCTCGCCCACCTTCGTCACTTGCACGCGTGCTTTCGCCTGGCCGCCCGTGAAGCTCAAGGTGTTGCCGCCCTGCCAAACCGCACCGTTGGTAGCAGTCAACTCGACCTGTACAGGATCGGTGTAGCGCTGCGAGCAGTCGGCGTTCAGGCACGCAGTGATGATTACCTCCTGCGGATTGCAGGTCAGGGTCGGGCTGGTGTAATTCAGATCGAAATGGTTGATCTGCTGCCCGATCGGCTTGATCTCGCTGGCACAGATCTGCAGATCATCGATCTCGTGGATGTTGTTCGAGCCGCCCGTCGACCCCGTCAACGACAGGTAGAGGTTCTCGGGAATCGATGTGTTTCCCGAGGCGGCCAAGGCATCGAAGCTTTCCAGGCCGGGCAGGACCACAAAGCCGGCCCCTGTATCGCGCTCGACCGTGACCAGTGCCTTGCCCGCCGTCCGCGCATCGATCGTGACCCGGTAGATATGCGCCGGGGCAGGACTGCTGCTGGATGCGCTGTCTACGCCCGGATTGAGCCCGGCAGGTGTGCCAGCCAGGTAGCGGTAACCCGAGGTACCTGAGCCCGGTCCACGTATGGAGACCGAGTCGGGCCGCAGACCGGGCCCGCCCTGGCGGTTCTCCGTCGGGTTGGAGAAGTTGCCGTATTCGTCCAGCGCGATGCCCAGCCAGCCACCGGCAAAACCACTGGTCCCGTTCAACTGGGCATACCCCAGCGAACCGCCATAGCCCCCCGGCTGGGGCGTCTGCTTGGCATCGGACAGGATCAGCGCGATGCCGTCAGCGCCATTGCCGTTGTAGGCGTAGTACTTGAATTGTGCCTGGATGAAGTTCCCGTCTCCGGGGAACAGCCGCTGCAAGGCAGTCGCCGTGGCGACGTTGCCCTGGTTGCTGGTCAGGCGCAGCCGGTTGCCGAAGATCGCCGGGGTGAACCGGGACAGCCCGCGGTCGGACACCACCCAGTCGCTGCCCAGGTCGCTGCGGTTGAAATCATCGCTGACGCATTGCAGCGCCTGGCTGCAGGGGTGTCGCTCGGTCGCAAGGGCTGCGATCTCGCTGGCGTCGAGGGCGCCGCCATAGATGCGCAGCTCGTCCAGATCGCCATCGAAGTAACGGCCTGCAAGCTGATCCCAGCCCAATTGCAGCGGATCGTTGTTGGTCAGCGGCGTGCCGCTCAGGCTCGCCTGGCCGGCCAGCGCCCCGTTGATGTAGATCGATTGCTGGGCGGCGGTATAGCGGATCACCACATGGTTCCACTGGCCGACCGTAACTTTGCCGGTGCTGTTGAATTCGCGCGTTGCCCCCGGGTTACTGGTCTGCCACCACCAGTTCACCGTGCCGTCCGGTCGCAGATGGAACTCGTAGTTCTCATCCTTCGACAGGATGCTCATCAGCCCGCTGGCGGGCAACGTCCGTGGCTTGACCCAGACACCGATGGTGAACGCCTGTTGGAGGTTGAGTAGGTCGTTATGGCTGGTCTGAAGGTACTGGCGGGACGCCGCGGCAAAGCTGCCATATCGGCAAGTGCCCTGGCCGCTCATCGATGCCAATGCCGGCGAGGTGGCCGTCGTCACAGCACCGTTGTATGCCTGGCCGTGTAGATTGCTACCGGAGTGATCGAGCACTTCGCCGGCCGCGCCGCTCCAGCTGCCCTCGTTGAGCCACCAACTGAGCAGCAACCGAGTGTTCTTGCAGGCATCGGCCGGCGTTGAGTTCGGCCGGCAGGTGCCGTAAACGGCACTGCCATCTTCCACCTTCACCGTTGAGTAATCGGGCGCGGTGAGGTCGCCGTATACCTGCGATCCGGACAAGCTGATCGCGTTATTGCGTGACGTCATGGTCACGGGCGCGGCCGCGGAGCCCACCGTGCTGTTGGTGAAGGAGATCGCGCCACCAACCACCGTGCCGGACACCAGGGTCACATTGTTGAACGTGGCCGGATTTTTCACCGCTGAGAAGTCGCCTTGGATCGTCCCGCCGGTAATCGTCAGGGACGAAGAACCCGAGCGCGCACCGCCCTGGAGATTGGTTCCGTTGGTCACCACGTCACAGCAGTTGCTGTTGACCAGCCCGGTGACCGTGCCGCCAACCAGGGTAATCTTCCCACCGGCTGACACGCTCCCGGCTACGGAGACGTCGGTGAGCTGAACCGGGTTTGACGCTGAACCGACATTCCCACCGACAGCGCCACCATCGAGTGTGATTGCGCCGCTATTGGCAACGACCGAGCCCGTTACGGCAACGTTGGTCAGTTGCACTGATCCATTTGTCGAGCTGACGTCGCCAGCCACGCGGCCGCCGCCCATGGAAATCGCACCACCTGCGGTCAGGTTGCCGGCGATCGTCGCGCGGCCGAGAAGCACCGTGCCGCTGGCCGTCACGGCAGCACTGAAACTCGATGTACCGGTGGAGGTAATGCCACCCTGCCCAGCCACGAGCGAAACGGGATCACTGGAGCTGCCAATGGTAGCGCTGGCGATGCTGAACCCGGCCGCCTGAAGGGTGACACCGCCACTCGACATAACCGAATCACCAGCGTTCAGCGTCACCTCGCCCGAGCAGGTGAACAGGCTGTTGCCATTGCTCTTGCTCCAGCTACCGCTACACGGGGGCAGGTTTTTCTGATTGGCCTCCAGCGCATAGTTGAAGGCCTGCGCCTGGCCGGCCAACAGCAGCAGCAACCCCAGCACAAGAACGCTGAAAGTGGCCGGGCGCGGTCGAGACAACCTGTGACTTCGTTTCACTTTATCGCTCCACGACGGCCGAGAGCTGGCGGTAGGCATAATCCGGCCGGTCGCCGGGCGTGCCGTTCTGCGCCGTCGCGGTCAATTGGTAAATCGTGACGGAACCCGTCCCCTCGGCGTAGGTATTGGATGCGCAGGTCACCCCGACGGTGAAATCCGACAGCCCACCGGCGGCCAGGCTCGGCGCGCCCGCAGCACAGGCCCCACCGTCCATCACCCGTGCGATGCCCCACTCGAGGCCCGCCCGCGCCGCCTGGTACGCACGCGCCTGCTGAATCGCCAGACTGCTGGTGCCGTGCTGGTTCGCTGACAGATGCGCCATGGCCAGAATCACCAGCGTGACCACGATCATCAGAAATAGCGCGGCTACCAGGCCGAAGCCTGACGAACGCTTCAGACGGACGCCTTCAGGGTGCATTGTCGACATGTACCTGCTGGGTGAGACGAAGGGATTCCCCATCCTGGGCGAGGCCAAGCAACAGGCTCAGTAACCCGCCCCGCTGTGCCGTACCGGCCCGGTAGCTGAAGCGACATTCGCTTACGTCACCAGTGAGCACCTGTGGACTCGACCCTGGTGGGGGCGCTGCCGGCACGTCTTCCAGCAACTGCTCATAGCTATACCGAACCAGCTCGCCGCCCTGACAGCGATAGCCCACAACCCGCTCTGCCAGATACAACCGGCGCTGGGGCGAAGCCAGCGCAAAGCGGAATCCACCGGAGGGCAAGTTGCCGAGTGCAACGAGCGATTCGTCAGATGGAGGGCCGGCGCGGAGTGAAAAATTCGTCCCGCTCGGGGTGATCACGCCCGGATTGGCGTACTTCCAGACGT
Source organism: Pseudomonas sp. (assembly GCA_032064305.1). Classification (GTDB taxonomy): domain Bacteria; phylum Pseudomonadota; class Gammaproteobacteria; order Pseudomonadales; family Pseudomonadaceae; genus Stutzerimonas. The sequence goes on from DAMBNU010000021.1 coordinate 56,055, forward strand.
TGGCACCCGCCACCGGCGCGCCACCGGACTCGGCACCGACGTTGTAGAGCACCATCCAGCGAGCCCCCGCCAGGTCGATTGACGGCGCGAGTAACTGGACGGCGTCGCAACTCAGGTCAACGATGGTGCTGCCACAATTGTTAGCCGCCTCCCCGAAACGCAGACCGTCGCTGTCGTTGCGATTGGGACGGTAACGGCCGGCACTGTGAATCAGCAGCAGTTCAAGCGCCTGCCCATCGGCCGACACCCGCAGGGAATTGGGAACGGCAAGGCGTACATCGCGCGTCAATCGCTGCAGCGCACCGGCCCCGAGGTCGACCAGCTCGGCACGCCGGCTCTGGGCCGCAAAGGTTTCCATCGGCCGGCCGAGCACGGTGGACACCATCACCGCGACCAGCCCCGCTAGGGCGATGACCATGACCAGTTCGACCAGCGTGAAACCGCGCGACGTCACGGGCACAGGTTCGCTCCCGCACTATCGGTTTCGCCATAACAGGTCCGGTAGCCGCTCAGCTGCACCGTCGCGCCAGCCGGGTCGGTCACGCTCAGGTCGATGCGCAGGGCCGATACCCCGTTCCACGCCTGCGGGCCGGTGACCGAAACCGCCACCCGATAATCGCCCAGGTCAGCGAGCGCATTTCCGAAGGCATCGTGCGGCGCCTCCGACAAGGCGTGGTAGTCGCGAACGTCATTGAAACAGGCCCGCGCCGGGTTGCATGCAGCGTTGGCTTGGGTGGCAAACGCCTGCAACTCGATTTCTTCGAGGTAGGCCTCGGCGAGTGCCAGGCTCTGCTGGCGCAACAGGGGGTCCGCCGAACGGCCAATAATGGCGGCCATGGCAGAATACAGCGCCGCAGCCGCGATACCGACGATCACGATGGTGATCACCAGTTCGATCAACGTCATGCCGCGCTGGTGCTTCATTGCACCAGCCCGGTTTCGGCGGTCACGCTAAAGGTGAACGCACCGATGGTGGCGCTCGCCGCGCTGGAGGGACGCCCCAGCGAGTCGAACACCACGGGAAAATTGGTCGCCGACACCGACACGCCCGTGGGCACTTCGGTATTGGCGAAGGGAATCTGGCCGTCCGGCCCCTGCACCTCGGCACTGTATGCGCCCGACGTGCAGTTCGCGGCTCGGCGCACTTGGTAGCCACCACTGGAACCCAGGCTGACCTGAGTCAGGCAACCGCTAGCAAGGGCCAGCTTCTGTGCATAGCGCACGGCCGAGACCGTCTCTTCAAAGAAAAGGCGCTCGTCGAATACCTTTCGATCGAAGAAACGCGGCCCCACCACAGCGGCGAGGATGCCGATGATGACGAGCGTCATGATCAGCTCGACGAGGGTGAAGCCGCGTTGGTCGGTCATGGCAGACTCAAACAGCGCTGCGCGCGCTGGGTATTCAAGCAACAAAACTAAAATAACCCGCTCAGCGAATTATGCCCGCTTACCAAGCTTCATCCTTAGTTACAGTTATCTTCCGTTAGCGCTGTGGTGGTGATAATGGGAGCGGTGTCTCCGTCAGCCATTTTGTAACTAAACGAGCAGGCCGTTTTGTTCTGATCCGAAATCACAATAGTGTCTTTGGTAGTCGAATCGTCAATATCGAAATCGTCCGCACTTAGCTGTGCTGCTGAGCCAATGCCTTCCTCCGTCGGCGCCGCGTAGTTGTCTACCAAATCAATCGAAGTCTCGACCGTGATGCTGCCAGCCGCAGCGGCAGTTGGATCAGCAAGCGCTGCAGCATGAACAATTGCCGAAGCGGACTTCACAGCCCCGGCCGCTCCTTGCATAGCTGCCAGACGTGCATCGCCAGTAAAATCAGCAAACCTAGGCAAAGCAAACGCCGCCAGAATCCCCAGAATCACAATGACCATGATCAGTTCAATCATGGTGAAGCCGCTTTGTTGTTTCTTCATTTCGATGCCCCCGAGGCAGTTGGTATTACGGTTTAAAAGTCGTGACGACGGTGCCCAGCGCCGAGTCGTAGATGATGGTGTCGTTGTTGCCCTGGCCCTGGTAGGTGTAGGTACAGGCCTGGCCAGTAGCGCCAGACAACGTGGCGACGTAGTTCGGGTTGGTACCCGTGATGGTCGGCGCCGAACCCTGTAGCAGGTTGGTCCAGAGCGCCTGGCAATCGGCTACCGACCCAAGCGTGTTGCCACCGTCGATGCCGACCGGCCAGCCGCTGGTGTTGACATCGACGTTGCCGGCACCAAACCCGGCGACGTTGTCGTTCGACGTCACGCCCTTGCCCCGGTTAACTTCCCACTGCGCGCGGGCAAGCATGACGGCCGAGGCCAGCGCCCCGCCGGTGCCTCGTACGGAGGCTTGATGCGCATCGTCTGCAACGTCGATGAAACGCGGCAAGGCGACCGCTGCGAGAATGCCGAGAATGGCGATCACCACCACCAGCTCGATCATCGTGAAACCCTTGTTCCTGTTCATTGCTGCTCCTCGTCTTGCCGGTCACCGCGCCATTTCCGTGGCCGAACCGTTCTGTTTGTGCCAACACGTCTTCCCTGACCTGTCAGCAATCTTTTGCACGTCACGCCAAGTGCTTGACGGAAAACCCGCCGGTGCATGGCCTTAGCAAGCTTTCGGCCAGTTGCCTCACCCCCTCCCCTGCGCCGCGCTGCCCAGCTCCCACATCGGCAAAAACACACCCAGCGCCAGCACCAGCACCATTGCGCCCATGCATACGATCAGGATCGGTTCGATGGCATCCGCCAGTTGCTTGAGGTCGTAGTCGACTTCCTGTTCGTAGAAGTCGGCGACTTCGATAAACAGGTCGTCCAGCGCGCCGGTTTCTTCACCGACGGCCATCATCTGCAGGACCAGTGGAGTGAACAGGCCAGAGTTGTGGGCCGAGCGGGTCAGGGCTTCGCCGCGTTCGACGCTTTCGCGGATGCCGAGAATCGCCTGGCCGATATGCTGGTTGCCGACGCTGGCGCTGTTGATCGAAAGGGTCTGCAGCAACGGCACGCCAGCGCGGTACATCATCGCGAAGGTACGGGTGAAACGCGCTAGGGCAATGCGTTCGAAGATGCCGCCGACAATGGGCAGGCGCAGTTTGATGCGGTCCCATTGGAGTCGTCCGGCATCGGTCTCGATCCATTTGAAGAAGGCGTAAAGCCCGCCAACGATGCCCAGCAGCAACAGCCACCAGTAGTCGCGCATGAAGTTGGAGGTGCCAATCAGTACGCGGGTGGCCCAGGGCAGCTGGGCGTGGAACTGGGCGAACACCTTGGCGAACGCGGGGATCACCAGCAGGTTGATCACCGCCAGCGCGCCGCCCATGGCGACCATGACGAATATCGGGTAGCGGGTGGCCTGCTTGATGCGCTTGCGGGTCTCGCGCTCGAGCTCCAGATAGGCCGCCAGCTGCTTGAACGCCTGATCGAGCTGGCCGGTGTTCTCACCGACGCTGACCATGCTGACGAACAGGTTGTTGAATACCTTGGGGTGGGCGTTCAGCGCCACGGCCATCGATTGACCACTTTCCAGGCTGGCGCGCACGTCCTGCAGGACCTCGCGCAAGTACAGGTTGCGGCTGGATTCGGCCAGGCCGCCAATGGCGCGGATAATGGGCACGCCGGCCTTGCTCAGGCTGTACATCTGGCGGCTGAAGATGATCAGCTCATCCAGATCGACGCGCTTGCGCCGCAGCTTTTCGCGCAGCACCGCCAACGCATCGCCGCTGCCCGCCTGGTTTTCACTGGCTTCGATGGTCAGCGGGGTGATTTGCCGTGACAGCAGTTCGCCCGCGACGGCGTCGGCAGTGGCAGCTTCCAGCCCGCCGCTGACCTTCGCGCCCTGGGCGTTGCGACCGGTGTAACGGAAGGAAGGCATCAGACGCCCCCTCCCACACGACGGTAGGAGCGAGCTTGCTCGCGAAGCCCTTCCCTAACCGGACACCGGCGATTCGCCAGCAAGCTGCCTCCTACAGGATCCGCCGGGATCGGCTGGGCAGTGTCTTTATCGACAATCAACGCAGTGGCCGTGACAGCACGAAACGCACCACGCCCGCCCCGTCCGCAGGAACGAGCTTGCTCGCGAAGCCCTACCCTCACCGGACGCCGGCGATTCGCCAGCAAGCTGGCTCCTACAGGATCCGCCGGGATCGGCTGGGCAGTGTCTTTATCGACAAGCAACGCAGTGGCCGTGACAGCACGAAACGCATTACGCCCGCCCCGTCCGTAGGAGCGAGCTTGCTCGCGAAGCCCTACCCTCACCGGACGCCGGCGATTCGCCAGCAAGC
>DAMBNU010000021.1:60414-71518 GCA_032064305.1 Pseudomonas sp.
TGGCTCCTACAGGGGCCCCAAAACCCGGCCGGGTATCGTCTTGGCCGAAGATCGGCGCAGCGACCATGCGGCGTGGTGCAGGCACGATGTTCACGGGGCCACCTCGTCGTCCGCCAGGGTGGCGCAGACCTTCAGCACTTCGTCCACGCTGGTGATACCGGCGATGGCGTAGTCCAGCGCGCAGGCCGCCAGTGGCCGGTAGTGCGGCTGCAGGCGCGCGGCTTCGGCGAAGCCCTGTGGATCACCGCGGCGCAGGGCCGCGACCATCGCCTCGTCCAGTTCGAGCAATTCGTAGACGCCGACCCGCCCGCTGTAGCCGCTGTTGTGGCACTGGTGGCAGCCGCTGCCCTTGCGGAAGCGCTTGTCGCCCAGCGAGGCACCATGCAACGCCTCCAGCCAGGCCAGCTGTCGCGAATCCGGTTGGTACGCGTCCTGACAGTTGTCACAGACGCGCCGGATCAGCCGTTGCGCCAGCACCGCATTCAGTGCCGTGGCGACGAGGAAGGGCTCGACGCCCATGTCGATCAGGCGCATGGCCGAGGTCAGGGCGTCGTTGGTGTGCAGGGTCGAGAGCACCAGGTGGCCGGTCAGGGCGGCGCGCAGGCCGATCTCGGCAGTTTCCTGGTCACGGATCTCGCCGACCAGCACGATGTCCGGATCCTGGCGCAGCGCGGCACGCAGCACGCGGGCGAAGGTCAGCTCGATCTTAGCGTTGACCTGCACCTGGTTGACACGCGGCAAGCGGTATTCGACCGGATCCTCAACGGTGATGATTTTCTTCTCAGGGCTGTTCAGCTCGGAAAGGCCCGCATAGAGCGTGGTGGTCTTGCCCGAGCCGGTCGGGCCGGTCACCAGCACCATGCCGTGAGGACGCTGCAGCAGGCGGCGAAAGCGCTCGAGCATTGCCGGCGGCATGCCGGTGCCATCGAGCTTGAACATGGCGCCGCTCTGGTCGAGCAGGCGCATGACCACCGACTCGCCGAACTGCACCGGCATCGTGGAAACCCGCACATCGAGGTTGCGGTTCTTCACCCGGATGTTGAAGCGACCATCCTGCGGCAGGCGCTTTTCCGAGATATCCAGGCCAGACATGATTTTCAGCCGCATGACCAGCGCCGAGGCAACGCGGTGTTCCTTCATCACCTGTTCGTTGAGCACGCCGTCGATGCGCTGGCGAATCCGTACCAGACCCTCGTCGGGCTCGATATGGATGTCCGAGGCCTTCATCTGCACGGCATCCTCGAACAGCGTCTGCAGCAGGCGCACCACCGGCGCGTCGCTGTTGCTCTCGGCGCCCAGGCGCGACAGATCGAAGTCGCTGTCTTGCAGTTCGCCTTCCAGCTCGCCGGCCAGCGAGGCGATTTCGCTGGTGCGCCGGTAGAGTTGGTCGAGCGCGCCAAGCAATTCGCTTTCGCGCACGACGGCGGGGAATACGCGCTTGCCGAGCAGGCGCTCCATCTCGTCCTGGGCGAACAGGTCGAGCGGATCGGTCATGCCCACCAGCACGCCGTCGGCCTGGCGCGACAGCACGATGACACGGAACCGTCGCGCCACCGCTTCGGGCAGCGACTGGGTCAGCTGGTTATCGAATTTGTAGTGCTTGAGTTCGACGAAGGGGATGTTCAGCTGCTCGGACAGCGCGCGCAGCAGGCGTCCCTCGTCGATGAAGCCGAGATCGAGCACCGTCCGGCCCAGCTTCGAGCCGGTCCTTTTCTGATCCTGCAGGGCCAGCTGCAACTGGGCCTCGCTGATCAGCCCAGCCTGGACCAGCAGGTCGCCCAGGCGCACCTTGCGCTGGCGGATGTCCTGAGTCATGGCTTTCCTCCCAGGGAACTGGCGCGCTCGACGGCAAACTGGCGCGCATTGCTGTCGAGCCCCTGCCCTTGCAACGCGATGCGGTAGTGACGGGAGGCCTGCGGGCGCTGGTCGAGCTGTTCCAGCGCGATCGCCAGGCCGAGTTGCCAGGACGCCTGGTCGGGCCGCAGCGCGACCAGCTGGCGATACAGGGCGGCGCTGGACGACCAGTCGCCGACCTGCTGGTACAGCGCCGCCAGCAATGCGTGATAACCGGCGTTGCGCTGAATGGCGGGCGCCCGGGCGCGCAGCGTGGCGACGGCCGCGGCCTGGTCGCCGGCCTGCAGCTGGCCGCGGGCGAGCAGCTCGCGCAGCTCGGCGTCATCGGGACGGCGTTCGAGCCGGTCCGGGAGCCAGCCCAGCAAGGTCTGGGTATCGCCGGCCGCCAGGTAGGCCCGGGCCAGCCAGCGGCTGACTTCGGCGTTGTCTGGCTGTGCTTGTGCCAGCTTCTGCAATTGGCGGATGGCCGCACGGTGATCGCCGCGGCTCAGGGCCTGGCGCGCATCGGCCAGTGCGGTGGGTTGGTGGCTGCCGATATCCAGGCGCTTCTCCACGACCGGCGTCGGGTGTGGCGCAACGGGCTGTGCCCGCGGCCATTCGGGCACGCCGGGCACCTGTTCGACAGCGGCCGGGGCCGGTTCGGCCGGTGCCGCTTCGCGGGTCGTCCACTCTGGCCACTGCGCGGCGTCCACTTCGTCCGGTTCCACCGCTGCCGCCGGCAACGACGCTTGCTCGGCCGCATCGGCGACCTCCAGCGGCACGTCCAGCCACAGCTGCGCCCGGTCCCCGGCCGGTTCGAGCCGATCGGTGGCCTGCAGGGCACCGCCCAAGCCAACCAACATCACCTCTACGCCACCGTCGTGCGACTCGACGCGCCAGGACAGGGTCTGACCGTCCTTTTCGATGCGCCCGGACAGGGCTTGGCCAGCGAACCGCACGTCCGGCAGCTTGAAGCTGATGGCGCCGGCAGCGTCCGTGCGCTGGTAGCTGACCGGCCGGTCGAGCAGCAGCTGCAGCACGAAATGCCGGCCGTCGTTCTGCGGCAGAACCTCCAGCAACCGTGGCGAATCGACGACAGCGGCCGGCTCGACCGCAGCCTGCGCCGGCAAGATCAGCGCTGGCGCCGCGCCGCGCTCTGCGCGATGCGGCAGGCGCTCCGACAGGGCATAAACACCGCCCGCCATCAGCCCGGCCAGCGTCAGGATCAGCACGCCGCGGCGCACATCGGTTCGGCGACCGCGCCGTGTTGCACCGACCTCGTCGACTGCGCGGAGACCGCCCAGCTGGCGGCGTTCGGCCGGATCCGCCCGGCGCGCCTCTAGGTCGCGCAGCATGTCGTTGACCAGGCTCATGCCAACCCCCGGGCTAGCTGCGCCAGCCAGGGCCAGGCCAGGACCATCAGGCCAGCCGACAGGCCGCCGCCGAGCCACCAGCCAATGCGACGCGGCGCGCCTTGCCAGAAGCCCTGCGTACCCTCGGTGTCCGCCAGCGCACGGCGAACGTGACGGGGCCTGACCTGCCGTGCGCCTTCGCCGAAGGCAGCCATCAAACATTTGTTGGCGAGGATGTTGAGCAGTCGCGGGATGCCGCCACTGCCGCGCACCAGCAGGCGCACTGCGGATGCACAAAACAGTGGCTCGCCACGGTAACCGGCCACGGCCAGGCGCTCATGTAGGTAGCGCGTGGCATCGCTGACGTCCAGCGGGCGCAAGCGATAGGAAAAAGTGATGCGCTGGCGCAGCTGGCGGAAGTCGTCGCGCGCGAGAGTGGTGTCCAGCTCCGGCTGGCCGAACAGGACCACCTGCAGCAGCTTGCTGTGCTCGGTCTCCAGGTTGGTCAGCAGGCGCAGCGCTTCCAGCGTGGCATCCGGCAGCGCCTGCGCCTCGTCGATCAGCAGGACAGTGCTGCGACCCTGCCCGGCCAGTTCGATCAGCCGTGCATGCAGCGCCGTCAGCAGCCCGTGGTTGTCCAGCTCGTCGGCCGCGGGAATATGCAGCTCCTGCGCTAGGGCCTGGCGCAGCGCCATCGGCGTCAGCGTGGGGTTGGGTAGCCAGGCGAGCTGGTAGCGCGAGCTGTCCAGCTCGTTGAGCAAGGCGCGGCAGAGCAGCGTCTTGCCGGTGCCGACCTCGCCGGTGACCTTGATGAAGCCTTCGCCCTCGGCAAGCGCCACGCGCAGCAGGTTCAGGCAGGCCTGGTAGGGGGCGAGCTGGACCAGAAAGCCGGTGTTCGGCGTCAGCGCGAACGGCTTTTCATGCAGGCCGAAAAAGGCGTCGTACATGGCGGTTGTCACCGGGTCGCCCGATACGAATCGGCGCTTTTGCGCAGCTCGTCGAGCCACACCTGGTCGTTGACCACCTGCGGGCGCAGCAGGATCACCAGCTCGGTCTGCTGCAGCGCCTTGCGCTGCTGCTGGAACAGCCCGCCGACGACGGGCAGTTTCGACGCCCAGGGGATGTTGGCATCGGTGTTGGCGTTGCGGTTTTCCAGCAGACCGCCAATAACCACCACCTGGCCGCTGTGGGCCCGCACGATGGAATCGGACTGGCGCGTGGTGGACAGGGCCAGCGGCAGGTTGAACACGTTGTCGGAACTGCCCAGCTGGATGCTCTTGTTCTGGTCTTCGACGCGGCTGACGGTCGGCCGCACATGCAGCGTCACGTCATCGTGCTCGTCTATCTGGGGTGTGACATCCAGGGAAATGCCTGAGAAGAACGGCGTCAGGGTGATGTCCAGATCGGGCGCGGTGGTGCCGCCGGCCAACGAGGTCGTGGTGGTGGACACGTCGGTGACGAAGAACTCGTCGGTGCCGACCTTGATCACCGCTTTCTGGTTGTTCAGCGTGGACACCCGCGGGCTGGACAGCACACGCACCTCGCCCTGGGTCTCGAGTAGCTGCAGCACGCCACTGAAATCGCCGACCTGCACCGCGGCACTGAACACGCCGCCGACATTGTTCGGGCCGCTTAGCGTATTGCCCTGCACGCCAAGGCTGAATTCGGCGTTGCCCATGCTGCCCAGCTGCGCCCAGTTGATGCCGGCCTGGAAGCCATCGGAGAGGTTCACCTCGAGGATCTTGGTCTCGAGGATCACCTGGCGCTGCAGGTTGCGCTGGGCCTGGGCGAGAAACCGCTCCACCGCCTGCTGGTCGTCACTGGCAGCCCGCACCACCAGCAGGCCGGCCTGGGGATTGACCACCACCTGGTTGCCCTGCTCGCCGCCGATCATCATCTCGACGACGCTGCGCACCTCGCCCCAGAAGTCGACGTTGCTGCTGGTCAGCAGCTGGCTGGCATTGACCGTCGAGGAGGTGCTGCTGGTGGTGGTGCCGGCGACGCCGACACCGGTGCTGTCACTGCTGGTGACCTGACCGGAGCTGACGCGTGTGTCGGTCATGCCCTGGCGCTGCACGTTCAGGTAGTTGAGGTCGTAGGTTCGCGTGACCACCTGGTTCGGCTGGATCTGGTAGCCATAGGCGGTGCGGCGATAGTCGTAGCCGTAGCTGTCGCGCACCGCGGCAAGGGTTTCCTCGAGGGTCACGTTACGCAGGCTGAAGGTCACGTTGCCGGTCACGCCGGGGTGCACCAGGATGTTCTCGCCCGCGTTTTCCATCAGGCTGAGAAAGAACTCGCGCGCCGGCATGTCGCTGACCGCGACGTCGAAACGCGGCGCATCGACCACCGCGCCGTCACTGCTGGGCAGCGGCGGGATCAAGCCGGCCTGCACGGAAGCCGGCGGTTCGACCTTCTGCTGAGTCTGCTGCAGGCTGTCTTCGAACAGTCGGTTGCTCTGCTCGTACAGGCGCTTGTCGCCATCCTCGAAGGTCTGGCAGGCAGACAGCAGGCAGAGCAGGCTCAACACGCCGAAGCGGTGCATCAGGGGCGGCATCATGGCTGGGTACGGCTCGTTTGATAAAGGGGAGGACTCAGGCGCAGCGTCTGCCGCTGCCCCTGGTTGTCGACAATCACGGCATGGGCCTGGACGGCGAGGATCCGGATCTCGCCAAGGCGGTCGCCGGCCTTGACGGACTGGCCATTGATGACAGCGCGGGTCTGCAGCGGGCCGCGCAGGATGGCCTGCAGGCGCAACGGCGCCGCGGCCGGGGTCGACGCGTCGGGGGTTGCGCGGCCGGCCGGCGGCAACGTGGGGTCGGCTGCCTGGGCCGTGGCAATGCTCATCAGCGCGACCACCCCGGCCGCGCAGGCGGAAAATCTAGACACCAACCCACCCCGCGTCACGGCTCAAGGTATGCAATTCGAAGGTGATGCGTGCGTGCTGGACACCACCCTCGCCGACCTGGTAGTCCAGGTTGTCCCAGTGCAGGCGCCAGCCGCTCGCCTGGACCGCGGACAGGTAGTCGAGCAGCTCGAAATAACCGCCCTCGAGCGTCAGGCTCAGGCCGTGGCGGTAGAACACCACAGGCGGCGCTTGCGTCGCGGTGTCAGCGCTTGGCGCGGCAGCCGAGGGCACCGCCAGCGGCGCGCTGGAGCTTTCCAGAGCGACCAGCCGGAGCGTCGCCTGGCGGCGTAGCAGATCTTGCAACAGCGCCTTCATCTTCGCCGGCGACACCAGGCTGCCGGTCTCCACGTCGAGGCGTTGCAGAAGCTGTTCCCGATCGCCTTGCGCCGCCGCCAGGGCCTGCCGGTAGCTCAGGTTGGGGTCCGCGGCGAGCTTCGCCTGGATCTCGGCCAGGGTGTTGCCCGCCTCGAGCTGCCGCGCCTGCGCCAGCTGCGTACGTTGCGCCTCGGCGCGAACCGTCAGCCCCAGCGGCTCGGCGACCAGCAGCACATGGAACATGACCAGCAGCGCCAGGCCGACGGCACAGGCCAGCCACTGCTCGCGCGGGGCCAGGGCACGCCAGCGTTGCACGGCCTTATTCATCGGTGTCCTCCTGGCGGGCCCGCGAGGCCAGCCGGAACTGCAGCAGATCCGCCTCGCGGCGTTGTATGTCGAAGCGCGCGAAGTCGCGCCCCCTGAAGGCGCTGCTCTGGCCGAGGCTTTGCAGATAGCGCGGCAGCAGTTCCTGGTCCTGAGTCAGCCCCTGCAGAGCGAGCTGGTTGCCGCCGTCGTCGAAGCGAATCCGGGTCAGCCACAACCCCTGCGGCGGATGCCGGTCCGCCAGCCCCTGCAACAGTGCGGCGAAGCCTTTGCTGCGTTGGGCGTCGAGGGTCTTCAGGTAATCGGCCAGGCGCCGCAACTCACGGTTGTCCGCTTCCCGCTCGGCCAGTTGGCGGGGCAGGCTGGCATCGAGTACCGGCTCGTGAAAATCGGCCTTGACCTGCGCCAGCTCAGCTTCGGCCCGGTCGGCGAGCTGCTCGGCCTCTATCGCCCGCTCGCGCGCGGTATGCAGCTGCCAGCCCTGCCAGCCGGCCTGTCCTGCCAGCACGACCATCACCAGCCCGAAGCCGAGGAGCAGCTGACGGGCGCGCGGTCCGCCGGCGGCGCGCCGTTCGGGCTGGTAGAGGTTGATGTTCTGCATTAGCCAGCCTCCTGGCGCAGCGCAGCGCCCACGGCGCCAATGCAGAAGGCCTGAGTCGCCTCGGGTAGGTCGGCGGCCGGCTGACCGGGAAACAGGTCGCGCAGGTCGAGCCTCTGCAGGTTGACCGCCAGACCGCTGCCGAGCGCCTGGAAGGTGCGCTCGCCGTCCTGCTTCATCGGCAGCAGCAGCAGGCGGTTGATATAGCCCTTGCCCAGCTGACTTTCGAAGTAATCGAGCGAACGCTGGATCTCCAGCGTCATGCTCGACAGGTCCTGCTCGGCGCGCGCCAGGCCGTGCTCGATGCGGCGCGCCATGTACAGGTCGGCCCCGTTCTGCACGCTGATCAGGCCCTCGCTGGAGCGTAGGCGCAGCAGCGCCAGGTTATTGGCACCGGCTCCGGCGAGCAGGCCCAGGTTGCGGAAACTCATCTCGGTGATGTCGATGCTCTTGAGCGCCAGTCCGGCGTGACGTGCCAGCGAAGCGTACGACGCCATGCGCGCCTTGCTCAGCACCACGCAATAGACCATGCGGGTGCGGCCGCGGTAGGCATCCTCGGGCAGGCTGAAGCAGTCGATGACCACGTCTTCGAGCGGCTCGCCGAGCAGGTCCTTGACGCGCCAGCGCATGGCATCGCGCAGTTCCTCGGCCGGCACCTGCGGCGCCTCCAGTAGGAACAGCTGGTAGGCCGAGGGATGCAGCACGACGTTTACCGGTAACCCAGTCAGCTGCCGCTCGGCCACTGCCTGACGGAGCAGGTCGGACTGCACTTCCGGTTCGCCTTCGAGGTAGACGCAGGCCAGCAATTGCGGCGCCTGGCCGTCCTCCCGCCGGACCTGCGCCAGCGCGAGGCCATGGGGGCCGACCTCGACGCCCAAGAGGCTGCCGGCAGCGGCATTGCGACGTTTGAACAACACACCCATCCGGAAAGGCACTCCCGCCATTGATCGCCAACCACACTGTTTTCAAGCGAGCGTCGGGTAACACGCCTCGTACTGATAGCAGATAGCCACCCCTGCACCGGGGCGACTCTAGCAAAATGCGCCCGCCAGTCCAATTTTAGGGACCGTCTCGGCAGGTCTCGACACGCTCTCAGCGCCTGGAAACCGGCACTACGGCCGCTTGGAGGAAATGATCAGCAACAGGCGTACCAGGACTGAGCGCCGCCGGTAGAGCGCGACGCTGGTCCGACCAGCGGTCACTCGAACAGGCGCAACTGCTCGAATCCGGCGCGCAGGTCGATCAGCCGGACGCCAACGCCAATCAGCCGCACGGGGCGCTTGCCGCGGGCGAAGGCGCCGGCCAGCAGGTCGGCGTAATCCTCGAGCGCCAGGCCGGCACCGGCCTGCTCGAGGGTCGTCTGGGTGAAGTCGTGGAACTTGAGTTTGACGAAGGGTTTGCCGGGCCGGTAACCGTTGTCGAGCCGCGCCATGCGCACGGAAAGCGCCTCGAGCAGCTCTGGCAGCCGTTCGAGGCATGCCGCGAGGTCCGGCAGGTCACGGTCGTAGGTGTTCTCCACGCTGACCGACTGACGCCGGCTCTCGACCTGCACGGCGCGCTCGTCGATACCGTGGGCCAGGCCCCAGAGCCGCTCACCGAATGAACCGAACTCCTTGACCAGATCCAGGCGCCGCCAGCCGCGCAGGTCGGCGCAGGTATGGATGCCCATCCGTTTGAGCTTTTCAGCGGTGACGCGGCCGACACCGTGCAGCTTGCTCACCGGCAGCGCCTGGACGAAATCATCGACCTGGTCCGGGGTGATCACGAATAGCCCGTCGGGCTTTTTCCAGTCGCTGGCGATCTTGGCGAGGAACTTGTTCGGCGCGACCCCCGCCGACACCGTGATGCGCAGCTGCCGCCAGACCCGCCGACGAATATCCTCGGCGATCCGGGTCGCGCTGCCGGCGAAGTGTTCGCAGCCACTGACGTCGAGAAAGGCTTCGTCCAGCGACAGCGGCTCGATCAGGTCGGTGTAGGTGCGGAAGATGCCGTGGATCTCGCGCGACGCCTCGCGGTAGGCATCCATGCGCGGCCGCAGAATCAGCAGGTCGGGGCAGAGCTTCAGGGCGTGGCCGGACGCCATGGCCGAACGGATGCCGTAGGCGCGTGCCTCGTAATTGCAGGTCGCGATCACGCCGCGCCGATCGGCCAGGCCGCCGACCGCGATCGGCCGGTTCGCCAGGCTGGGATCGTCGCGCATCTCGATCGCCGCATAGAAGCAGTCGCAATCGACGTGGATGATTTTTCGGGTCGCGTTAACGGTCGTGAACTCGAGTTTGGCCAGGATGCGCCCGCGGGCAAGCTGCTGACGCGGCGGGCATTATCGCCGATATCCGCGAGGCCGAAACAGCGATCCATCGCCCAGCGCGCCGACCAACGGAGCGTACCGTTGCGAGCGACGGACTAGAGCGGCTGACCGATGAGTCGCTGATACGGCGCGCGATTGGCTGGCGATGGCGCCCCGCGCCCGCACCGAACAATCCCCACGGGCCCCGGTCGGAATCGATGAACCAGATGACTTTTTCGACCGCGACGGGAGACCACCATGAAACACCCAACGACCGCCATCGCCGCTTTGACCGTGCTGCTCGCCAGCGGCGCCATGGCCAATCAGGACGACATGCAGCACGAAACCCACGGCGCGGCCGGCGACACCCAGGGCAGCGCGATGAACGAAAACCATCAGCGGGACAACACTGCCAACATCGACGCCACCGGCAAGTCGATGGAGCGCAAGATGGAAAACGAAGTCCAGGACGACTGGCGCGAGGATGCCAAGGAGCGCCGCGACGCCGACGTCAGCAAACCGGAACAGCGCTGATCGTCAAAGTTCGAGGGGATAAGGCTGCACCAGGGCCTTGCCGTACCCTTCGACAAATTCCACCGGCATGCGCTTGGGCTTGCCCGAGGACAGCTGGATGCAGACGAAGGTGGTCTGCGCGCGCAGCAGCGTCGTGCCGTCGAGCGGCCTGATCAGCTGGAAATCGCGGCGCATTTTCAGACGTTGGTCGGAGTCGACGATCCAGGTCGCCAGCTGCAGGCGATCCCCTTCATAAGCCGCTGCCAGGTAATCAATCTCATGCCGTAGCACGGCCATGGCGCGGTCCAGACGCCGGTAGTCTTCCAGCCCCAGCCCCAGGCTCTGCGAGTGCCGCCAGGCGCAGCTTTCCAGCCAGGTCACGTAGACAGCGTTGTTGGCATGCCCCAGCTCGTCGATGTGCGACGCCTCTACCTCGAAGTCGATGACGAACCCGTCGGCGCGATCCCAGATCATGCATGCCCCCTGATGGCTGTGGTTAGCGGTCGCTGTGCCTGTGCATCCTACCTTCGCGCATCGGCCGAGGGCGCAATGACGCGGTATTCAGCAGCCTGTCATTGACCGTCACCTGCGCCGGCCGACCAAACGCCGCGCAAAACAAAAAGGGCCATTTCGTGAGAAATGACCCTTTGATGCCCAAAACGGGCAAAAAAAATGGCGTCCCCTAGGGGACTCGAACCCCTGTTACCGCCGTGAAAGGGCGGTGTCCTAGGCCACTAGACGAAGGGGACGCAAAGCCCTTCAAAGGCAACCGGCGTGAACCGGTGTGGCAATCGAGATTGGTGGAGCTAGACGGGATCGAACCGTCGACCTCTTGCATGCCATGCAAGCGCTCTCCCAGCTGAGCTATAGCCCCGGATTTAACGTCTCCCGACTCGCGCCGCTCTCACGTCGCGATCTGAATAATGGCGTCCCCTAGGGGACTCGAACCCCTGTTACCGCCGTGAAAGGGCGGTGTC
>DAMBNU010000022.1:0-59006 GCA_032064305.1 Pseudomonas sp.
GCTCACGGACTTCTGGGGAATACTTCGTCGTTGTCTTCATGGCTCCATCCTCTCAAGAGTTGGAGCCTCCGGGAAAGCCGGGGCGGTTCACCCGTTACTATTTGTTGCCCGTTGCCGCCGGTCGCTGGAACATGAGTGCGGCTACGCCCGCTATGGCAATGGTTTATGTCCGCCTTAACAGCGCAGCAACGTGCGTCCGGAGCACTGGCGCTGCGCCATTGGCGAAAGAAAGGCTTCTAAAGAAGGGCGCCTCGAGCCGCTGCCGCGGCTTGCTGGGGGCGGTCGGTACAATGTGCGGAGGTGCTTGCCGCAGCGCTAAAGCATCATTCAGGCCTGTGATCGTTGTGCTCGGCCTGCATCAGGCTGAGCACAACGGTAGTGAGTGCGTCACTCAACGGCTTCGGCGATCTCTACTACGTTCGTTTCCGCTACGGCCGAGCTGGTGTGCCCGGCCTGCTCTCGCCGCTTGATGTATTTCCAGTCCGCTTCGTCGATATAGATTCCGCTCGGGCCGCTGCCGCCCTCCAGGTCGATAGCGACATGAGCTGATACCTGAGGCTTGACCGACGCCAGGATCGGAACGAAGCCCAGCTGCAGACTGGTTTCGATCAGTGCCTGCTGGTTGCGCTCATCGATATCGGCGGCCTCGTCCAGATAATAGGGAAGGCGAATGCGGCCAGCCTGTTCGCGGTCCATCAAGTGCAGCAACAGATACATGTTGGTCAGCGCCTTGATGGTCATCGTTGTGCCGTTGGACGCAGCGCCGTCGATGTCGGTGTGGATCACTGGTTGGCCACCGACCTTCGTAATCTCGAACGCGAGTTCGAACAGGTCCTTGAGACCCAGCTGATTATTGTTGGCTGCTACCAACCGCGCTAGATACTCCTTGGCCTCCTCGTTCTTGCTGTCCTGTTCGCTGCTTTGTTGCAGGTCGAAGACGGACAGCGTTTCACCCTGCTCATACTGTCCGGCGCTGTGGATGATCTGGTCTATGTGCTTGAGCGCATCCTTGTTAGGTGCCAGGACGATGCGGAAGCTTTCGAGGTTCGAGACCTGGCGCTTGTTGATCTCGCGATTGAACAACGCCAACTGGTGCTCAAGGCTGTCGTAATCGCTGCGGATGTTGCGCAGGGTACGGGCAATGTCGGTGACTGCCGCCCTCCGTGCCTTGGCCAGCGTCAGGGCTTCATCCTGACGATGCGCGTACGCGTTCACCAATAGTTGAAGCCGACGCTCGGGGTCTTCTTCGCTATCAAACTTGGCGACGCCCTTGAGGCGTACCTGGGCGTAAAGCGCTTCGATCTGACCATCGACGCGCTGCAATGCCTGCCAGCTGTCCTGATAGTCGTTGAGCAGCGGTTGGAGGTTATCCAGCGAGTCATCCACCGGGTCCATGAACGGCGTGCCGAAAGGTAGGTCGGCCGGAAGCAGCTGACGGCGACGCAGTGCGTCCTCCAGCGTACGCTCCTTGGCCTCGAGGTCGGCCAGCTGCCGGCCGACCAGTTGCAGCTTCGCCGAGAGGTGTTGCACTCGCTCGGTAAAAGCGTCGCTGGTCCGCTTGAGTTCGTCCTGCGCCGCCTCGGCCTGGGCCAGCTGCTCGAGCTTGCTATCTTCTTCGGCTGACAGCGTCTGGCAACGACGGAAATCCTCCAGCGCTTTCTGAGCGTCCAGCACCTGCTGATAAAGCTGCTCGGCCTGCGCCTTGCTCGCGGCGCGGTCGATCGCTACCGAATGCTGGGCCTTGAGTTGTTTCAGCTCGCGCTCCAAGCGATCTTTCTGGTCACGCAGCGCGGCGCGGTCGGCCAGCGCCTGCAGGGCGGGCGGTTCGATATGGGACAGGTCGATGGACAGCCCGGGCGCCTCGAAGCGCTCTCCCTTGAAACCGTCGAGCACCGCTTCGAGCGACTTGACCCACGTATCGCCATCTTCCATGGCAATACCTTTGTCACCCAACGGCAAGCTGAACAGCTGGACATTGAACAGCCGCATCAGGCGATCAACGTCGGCCTGGGAGAACTCTTCGCGCAGACGCGAATAGCTGTTGTTGTCCGCATGGTCCAGCTGCTGCCGGACTGACTTGAGGCGCTTTTCAAGATCGCGCAGGCGCTCGTCGAGGTCATCGCTGGAGAACTGGCGCGATTGCGACAGCGCGCCGGCCAGCTCGTCGTGGGCGTCCTTGGCGGCCAACAGCTGTTGTTCGAGCACATGAGAATGCTCGACCAGCGCAAAGCGGTTCTTCAATGCCGAGAGTTCGCCCAGCCAGCGTTGAATCTCGCTGATCTCACGTTCCAGACGCATCAGTTCCGCGGTGCCGCCACGCTGCTCGTTCTGCAAGCCGTCCTGCTCGCGGCGGTAGTGTTCGGCCTGGATGACCAGCTCTTCCTTGCGTGCGTCGGCGTAGTCCTGCCAGGTGCCAAGCAGCGAGTCGAGCAGTGGAGACAGGCGGTGCAACTTGCCGCGTAGCAATTCACGTTGCGCTACGCCAGCTGCCAGGGCTTCGACCAGCGGGCCTGCTGCGACCAGTGCCTGGTAGTCCTGCTCCATCCGGCGAACGTCGCGGAAGGCTTCTTCGGTGGCAGCGATATAGTCGACGCTGCCGGAGCGCAAGCTGTGCTCAAAAGCGTCTAGGAACAGCTGTTTGAGCTTGGCCGCGGTGATCTCACGCATATGCAGCAGGTTGATGAACAGCGCGCGGAACGTCTTCAGGCTTTGCTCGCTGGTCGAGCGCAACGGGATCAGGGTCATGTCCAGAGGGATCGCGGTATGCCCGCCAACCAGTAGACGGCGAAGTTCGTCCGGCTTGGCCTCGTAAGCCTTGATACCGGCGCGCTCCAGGTTGGCGAACAATTCTCGTTGGCGTAGGCAGGTACCGTTCTGCTGGTAGTGATCGAGATCCAGCGAGCCCTGGTAGACGAAGAACTGGTGACCGAAGCCGCCGCCCGGCCCGCGGCCCGCAACGCCGATCACGTGAGGGCCATGGGGTAGCGCGACCTCGACGAGGATGTAGCTGGTATCGCTGGCGAAGTAGAACTTGCGCGACTGCTCCAGGCTGTACTTGCCGAAACTCATGTCGGACATGCGCGCCAGGATAGGGAACTGCAGCGCGTTGATCGAGGCGGACTTGCCCAGGTTATTGGCCCCGTACACCGATAGCGGTGTCTCCAGCGGAAAGATGCCGAGGCTGTATCCTGCAGTGTTCAGCAGGGCGAAGCGGCGAATGCCGTAGCGTTCCTGGCTCATGCTTCAAGCTCCTTTTCTTCGGCGATGGCGCGCGCCAGGGCATCTTCTTCGTTACCGTCCGGGGCCCGGTCGATCAGGATGATGTCGTCCTCCTCTTCTTCCTCGGCGATGAGCTGCGGTGCGGGCAGTGACAGGTCACTGCTGTGCAGGCTCGCCGCCAGGTCGCGGTCCTGCTGAACGGAGAGGCATACATCGAGGAAGCGGTGCATGGGCGGCAGGAAACGGTAGATGCCGTTGCTGTCTTCGGCAAAGCCCAACTGCGTCAGGCGGCGGATAACTTTTTCTTCCAGTTCGTCCTGCGTGGTGACTTCCGCCTGCAGAAACAGGTCGCGGTACTTATCCAGTAAGGCCGGCAGCTCGTCCCGGCCCAGGGTGCCGCCGTCCAGCACGGCGAGCGGATCGCGACCCTGATCCGCCAGATGCTCGACCAGGATGAAGGTAAACAACGCCAGGCGCTGGGCCGTCTTGTTGACCTGGGCGCCCATTTGCTCGGGGACGAAGTAGTAGAAGCCGCGCGGGTCGCAGACCAGTTCGAAGCCGAGCGCCTTGAATAGGGCGCGGTACTGGTCCTGCATGTTGGACAGCTGGGCGTAGCACTCCGGCTCGCTGCGCGACAGGTGATAGCCCTTGAACAGCTCGCGGAAGATCGGCGCCAGCTGGGTCATTTCCTTGAGATCGATGTTCATTCAGGTCGCTCGGATATCGTCGGGGTGGTGGTGGACAAGCTGCGCGTTGTCCACCCTACGTTGGGTTCCGCGAGTAGGTTGGGCGTAGGGTGGAAAACGGCAACGCCTTTTCCGCCGAAAAGTTCGGTGTCGGAGGTGGACAAGCAAAGCGTTATCCACCCTACGCAGGGCTCAACCATCAGCATTGGCCAGCAGCGCGAATGAGCTGAGGCTGACCTGATGCTCGCGCGTCAGGTACTCGCGCCGCTCCAGGCGGTCGCGCTGGAAACGCGCATCGCGGGACAAGCGCGAAAACCAGTAGAGCAGCTCATCGGTCGCGCCTTCCGGCTCCTGCTCCAGTAGCCATTGCATCAGGTCAGGCAGCGGTAGCGCCTGTTCGCAGCGGTCAAGCATTTCCCGCGCGGTCAGAGGCGAGCGCGGCGTGTCGGCCTTGCGCTTGCTGCCAGCCCTGGGGAACTGTGCCGGTTTTGGCTCGAAGCGGGCCAAGGCATAGACGTAGGCCTCGACCTGGCTGGCCGAGCCGAGGAAGGTGCTCTGTGGGCGGGTGAACAGGGGCAGCGAGGCCTGCGGAACGGCGTCCAGCCCTTTCTTGCGGATCGCCGACAGCGCCAACGCGGCGCCGCGCGTCACCGCATTGTGCCGGCGCGCTTCCTCGCGCAACGGCAGCAACAGCTCACGAGCATGACGCAGGGTCAGCTGTGCAGTGCTCTGCATTTCAAGAATCCGCGCGTGGGTGCGCAACAGCAGATCATCATCGACCAGTTGGCCAAGCCGCTGTTGTTCACCGAGCAGCTTCATCAAGACCTGCTCGACCCGGTAGACGCCTTGCTCGAAGGCACCGTCAGCCGCCACCAGCTGGATCATCGGCTCGACGTATTCGTCCCACGTCGCCAGCACTTCGGCGTAGCGTTGGCGCAGGGGAATCTGCCGATCGCTGGTCTTGGCTCGGTCGGCGACGCCGATCAGCGCCTGCTCGTCGTTGGCGAGCTTCTTCAGCACATCGCGCACGCGCATGTCGAGCAGGCGCAGCTGGCGGGCCAGATCCTGTCCGTCGCGGATCTCGAAGGCGTCCTGGATGTGCCCCGCCAGACGTTCGAGGTGACGCAGATAGGCTTCGATTTCCAGGCACAGGCCGAGCCGATGTTCGCGGCGCAGGTAGGCGAGGAAGTCATGGATCTGTGCGTTCAGCTCGAAGCGATTCGGGCTTTTCGCCACCGGGACCAGAATATCCAGACGGATCCACTGATCGAGCAGCGCGGTGATGTCGGTGGGCGTGCCCTCCGGCAACTGCGCGGCGAGCTGATGGCGCAGCTCGATCAGGCTCAGCGTGCCGGTATCGAAGCGTTCGCACAGCGGCTCGAGCAACGTCCAGTGTTCGGCAAGGGCACGCAGTACGCGCTTGGGTTCGATCATCTGACTCGGTTCTGTCGGCAGGAGAAATGGCTGCCAATTGTAATGCCTGGCCTGCCTGCAAATCAGCCCAAACCGATCGCTGGAGAACGCGAACCGGTGTGCGGACTTCCCGCTTTGCCGGTTTGCGGCCACAATTCATGCCTGGGTGCCGCCTGCGTCCGCACGGCTGGCCAAGAGGAGTTCGACATGAGCAGCAACGATCGCGTCATCATCTTCGATACCACCTTGCGTGACGGCGAACAGAGCCCCGGCGCCTCCATGACGGGCGAAGAAAAGCTGCGCATCGCCAAGGCCCTTGAGCGGCTGAAGGTGGATGTGATCGAGGCGGGTTTTGCCATTGCCAGTCCCGGCGACTTCGCCGCGGTCAAGGCTGTTGCCGACCATATCAAGGACAGCACCGTGTGTAGCCTGGCGCGTGCCGTCGATGCCGACATCGAGCGCGCCGCAGAGGCGTTGGCCGGCGCGAATTCGGGGCGCATCCACACCTTCATTGCCACCAGCCCGATTCACATGCAGTACAAACTGCGCATGCAGCCCGACCAGGTCGTCGAACAGGCCGTGCGGGCGGTGACCAGGGCGCGCAACCTCTGCGCCGATGTCGAATTCTCCTGCGAGGACGCCGGCCGCTCGGAGGTTGATTTCCTCTGCCGCATCATCGAGGCGGCGATCGACGCCGGTGCGCGTACGATCAACATCCCGGACACGGTCGGTTACGCCATTCCGCACCAGTACGCCGACATGATCCGCCAGCTGCTCGAGCGCATCCCCAACGCGGACAAGGCCGTGTTCTCCGTGCATTGCCACAACGATCTGGGCCTGGCAGTGGCCAATTCGCTGGCCGCGGTCGTCGCGGGGGCACGGCAGGTCGAATGCACCATCAACGGCCTCGGCGAGCGTGCCGGCAACGCGGCGCTCGAGGAAATCGTCATGGCGATCAAGACCCGCCAGGACCTGCTCGGCGTGCACACCCGTATCGAGACCGAGCACATCCTCGCCGCCTCGCGCCTGGTCTCTGGCATTACCGGCTTCCCCGTGCAGCCGAACAAGGCCATCGTCGGCGCCAATGCGTTCGCTCATGAATCCGGCATCCATCAGGACGGCGTGCTCAAGCACCGCGAAACCTACGAAATCATGTCCGCGCAGTCGGTGGGCTGGAACGCCAACAAGATGGTCATGGGCAAGCATTCCGGGCGTGCCGCGTTCCGTTCGCGGCTCGAGGAGCTGGGCATCGTGCTGTCGGGCGAGGGCGAGCTGAACGCCGCCTTTGCGCGCTTCAAGGAACTGGCCGACAAGAAGCACGAAATCTTTGACGAAGACCTGCAGGCATTGGTCTCCGATACCCTGGCCGAAGACGTACAGGAGCATTTCAAGCTGGTCACCCTCGAGGTCGCAAGCAAGACCGGCGAGGTACCGGTGGCCAAGCTCGTGCTCGGCGTGGACGGCAATGAGCTACCCGCGTCGGGGCAGGGTTCCGGGCCGGTCGATGCGACCTTCAGGGCCATCGAGACGGTCGCCAACTCCGGCGCCACGCTGCAGCTCTATTCGGTCAACGCCATCACCAAGGGCACCGATTCGCAGGGCGAGGTCACGGTGCGGTTGGAGAAGGGCGGGCGCATCGTCAACGGCAACGGCGCCGATACCGATATCGTGGTGGCGTCGGCCAAGGCCTACCTCAATGCGCTGAACCTGATGCAGGTCGGCGCCAAAGCGCATCCGCAGGTGGCCGGGGTTTGATTACCGAAACGCGTCGCCGGGCCTTCCTCGGCGCCATGCAGATCGACAGCTGGCTGCCGCGGACCGAGCTGCCGTTCGCCGCACCGTCGCGGCCCGCGCTGATCCAGCCGATCGAAGCCGCCAGCACGGCTGAACCAGCGGTCGCGCCCGTGCGGCCGCATGAGCCGCGACCGGCAATGCAGCCATCCGCCGCAGATACAGCTGTATCCGCACCAGCACCCGCACCCGTGGCCACGCCCGCGGCCGATGCCTTGCGTGCGGTGCTGCCACGCGTTGCAGTGCCCGAGCCGAAGCGCGCGTTGCGTGACACGAAGCCGCCGGCAGCGGAACAGGCCGTGACCACGCCGCCGCCGCGCTTTGCGCTGCAGTTGCTGCGTGCAGGCAATGTCGTGCTGCTGGTGGAACTGCCGACCGGGGAATCCTTCCAGAGCCGTGACCCGGCCTATGTGCTGCTCAAGGACATCCTGCGGGCCGCCCGGCTGCCCGACAAGCCGCAGCAGGTCGGCGATGGCGAGCCGATTCGCTGGCCGCTGTTGCACCGCGGCAGCCTGGACCAGAGCGCCGACGCTGCGCGTGACTACGTCCAGGGCGTCGTGGCAGCCGAGCTCGAGAAGATGGGTTGCTCCTGCCTGTGGCTGATCGGTTTGCCGGCGTTGCGGTTCGCCGGCGAGGTCGAAGCGGACGCCTGCTATCGGGAGTTGACGATTGACGGGCTCGGTGTGGCGCTGGCCATGCCGGGGCTGGAACAGCTGATGGAGCAGCCGGCGAGCAAAGCGCAATTGTGGCAAGCCATGCGTCGCAGTATGCCGCGCTGGGTCGTTGGATTATGAGCGGGAGTCACGAGTCGTACCCATGAGTGATGCAGTCAGCTTCCGCCCGATGACCGCGGCGGATATAGAAACCGTGCTGAAAATCGAATACGCCGCGTTCAGCCACCCCTGGACGCGCGGCATCTTTAATGACGCACTGAGCGCCTACGAATGCTGGGTCATGTTTGAGGGCGAGCAGCAGGTCGGCCATGGCGTGATCAACGTCATCCTCGACGAGGCGCACCTGCTCAACATTACCGTCAAGCCGCAGAGCCAGGGCCACGGCCTCGGCCTGCGACTGCTCGAGCACCTGATGCAGCGGGCGCAGGCACGCGGCGGGCGGGAGTGCTTTCTCGAAGTGCGCGCCAGCAACGCGTCGGCCTATCGCCTGTATGAGCGCTACGGGTTCAACGAGGTGGGCCGCCGTCGCGGCTACTATCCCGCGGCGGACGGCCGCGAGGATGCCTTGGTGATGGCCTGTACCCTGCTCGATTGAGATGAACTGAACGTTCCACGCCAAGCGAACGCCCACCGCTGGCTCCGGGCGGCATCGGCGCACCACGCGGCGGCAAGCGCCGCCATATGGCCACGCTGGCGCTAAGGCTGCCTTTCGCGGCCGGAATCCAGTGGCGCTTCGCCGCTCAGCTCGTCATCGTCGAGCACGTCCTCATCCTCGCGCAGCACGGCGTCACCGCCGCTGAGGCCGGTGTCCGGATCGCCGTCAGCCGGGCCGTCCCATGGCTTGCCGTCCAGCGGATCTTGTCGGGCCTCCTCGGCTTCGTCCAGGTCCACGTCGGCACCGATACGGTGCCCGGGCACCTCGCTCAGTGCCTGATCGGCTGGCTCGCCGTGGCCGGGTTCGCGGGGGGAGCGCGCGCCGTCCTCGGGGATCAGGGTTTCCGGTGCCATATCGTCCAGAGTGGTGTCGCCATCCGGGACCTCACCGGCGGTCATGCCGGCCTCGGCGGCCCGCTCCGCGGGAAACCGGTCCTCCACCTCGGCAGCTGGCACTTCATCGCCGATGCGCCCCTTGCGGTCGTCGCGGTGCTGGTCGAAATCGAGTTGCTCGATGGAACCCATACGGTCCTCAGTGTCGTCGATTTCCGTCGGTCGGTAGGGTTTGCGATCGTTCATGACAACCTCCTTCGTGAACCTGGGTATTGCAGGTGTGACCACTGTACCGTCGGGAAGATTCAGGCTGTCCGCTGGCCGGTTCGCGCTTTATGAACCAAGCTGCAGGGGCTGACCTGCGGCCCGGAGGCCCGCCGCAGATGGAAAAAATCGCGAACCACCGGTATCGGTCGGGAGTCTCAGAGGACATGAGCAAAAATAATGATCAATGCGCGCCGCAAACGCGACGCTGCGCTTTTTTCTTCGATGTAGATGGCACCCTTGCCGAGATTCAGCCGCGTCCGGAGCTGGTGACCATCCCGCCCCGTTCACTGGCCGCCCTGGCGCGTCTGAAGGCTGATGGCAATCCGGTTGCAGTGGTGTCCGGGCGCCCCATCAGCCAACTCGACGCCTTGCTGGCGCCACTCCAGCTGCCGGCCGCCGGCGTGCACGGTGCCGAACGCCGGACCGCGTCTGGCGAGCTCTGCCATCTGGCGCTCGACCAGGCCCTGCTCGATGAGGTCCAGCGTGAACTGGCCCAGGCCTGCGCCGCGCATCCGGGGCTGTCGCTGGAAAACAAAGGAGTGGCCTTCGCGCTGCACTTTCGCCTCGCCCCAGAGCTGGAGGAGACGGCCAGAAGCCTGGCCGAAGGCTTCGTGGCGCGCCACAGCGACCTGCTTGCCCTGCAACCGGGCAAATGTGTGTTCGAACTCAAACCGCGCGGTGCCAGCAAGGGCGAGGTCATTCGCACCTTCATGCAGGAATCACCGTTCGCCGGCCGCATCCCGGTGTTTCTTGGTGACGACCTGACCGACGAGGCGGGCTTCAAGACAGTCAACGAGCTGGGTGGCATCACGATCAAGGTTGGCCCCGGGGCGACGGAAGCCCGGCATCGCCTGGATTCGGTGGCGGCCGTCACGGCCTGGCTCGACGAACTGCAGGGCAGCCAAGCGCTGCCGGACGGCCATTACAAAAATCCGATCAAGCGAGAAGACTCATGAGCCGACTAGTAGTGGTGTCCAACCGCGTAGCGCCGATCAAGCCCGGCAAGGTCGCCGCCGGCGGGCTTGCCGTCGGCGTGTACGACGCATTGCGCCAGGCTGGCGGTATCTGGTTTGGCTGGAGCGGCGATGTCGGCAGCGCCCCGCAGACCAGCACCGAGACCATCGGCAACATCACCTACGTGACGATGGGGCTGACCAAGCAGGATTACGACCAGTACTACCGCGGGTTCTCCAACGCCACCCTCTGGCCGATCTTCCATTACCGCATTGACCTGGCTCGCTACAACCGCCAGGAATACGAAGGCTACCGGCGGGTCAATGCCATGCTGGCCGAGAAGCTCAAGCCGCTGCTCAAACCCGACGACATCATTTGGATCCATGACTACCATCTGATTCCTTTCGCTGAGGCCTGCCGCCAGCTGGGTATTCGCAACCGCATCGGTTTCTTCCTCCACATCCCTTTCCCTCCGCCGGAAATCCTGACGGTCATCCCGCCGCACAACGAGCTGCTACGCACCCTGTGCTTCTACGACCTGATCGGTTTCCAGACCGAAACCGATCGTCTCGCCTTCCAGGACTACATGACGCGCGAAGTCCGGGGGGTGCTTGAAAGCGACGGCAGCCTGACGGCCTATGGTCAGAACTTCCGGGCCGGGGTCTACCCGATCGGCGTAGTGCCCGATGAGATTCAGGAACTGGCCGAATCCTACAAGGGCCGCAGCAAGCCGATGCGCCGCACCACCGACGTGGAACGCAAGAAGATCATCAGCGTCGATCGGCTCGATTACTCCAAGGGGCTGGTGGAACGGTTCGCCGCCTATCAGGCCTTTCTCGAGCGCTATCCGGTGCACCGGCGTGCAGTCGAGTTCATCCAGATCGCGCCCACCTCCCGCTCGGACGTCAAAACCTACCAGCACATCCGCCAGCAGCTCGAGAGCGCCGCGGGGCATATCAATGGCTGGCTGTCGGACCTGGACTGGACGCCGCTGCACTACCTGAACAAGAGCCATGATCGTCGGGCACTGATGGGGCTGTTCCGTCAGGCCGATATCGGTTTCGTCACGCCGTTGCGAGACGGCATGAACCTGGTCGCCAAGGAATATGTCGCCTCCCAGGATCCGGAAGATCCAGGCGTCCTGGTGCTGTCGCGGTTCGCCGGAGCGGCACGCGAGCTGACTTCGGCGTTGATCATCAACCCCTACGACTGCATCGGCATGGCCGAAGCACTGGACCGGGCCATGCGTATGTCGCTGACCGAGCGCAAGGATCGCTATGAGCACATGATGCGCGCTATCCGCGCGGCCGATCTCGATGCCTGGCGCGACAATTTCCTGCGCGACCTGCGCGCGTTCTCCTCACGGCCGCGCGCGGAAGTCCCGTCGAACCCGTTGTTTACCGTTTGAAGCTGTGACGCGCCGGTCCGTGTGCCTGTCATAATGCCGACCGGTTCGTAACGCTTCGGCATAACAAAGGTGGGCGATGAGCAACGATCTGCAACAACTAATCGAAAATAACGCGCGTTGGGCCGAAGCCATCCTTGAGGAAGACCCGAGCTTCTTCACCAAGCTGGCCAAGCAGCAGGTCCCTGAATACCTCTGGATCGGTTGCTCGGACGCCCGCGTGCCCGCCAACGAAATCGTCGGCATGTTGCCGGGCGATCTGTTCGTTCACCGCAACGTCGCTAACGTCGTGCTGCACACCGACCTCAATTGCCTGTCGGTGATCCAGTACGCGGTGGACGTGCTGAAAGTGAAGCACATCCTGGTCACCGGCCATTACGGTTGCGGCGGCGTGCGCGCGTCCATGCGCGACGACCAGCTCGGGCTGATCGACGGCTGGCTGCGCACCATTCGCGACCTGTATTACGAACACCGAGACCACATCGCCAGCTTCCCGACCGAGGAAGCGCAGGTCGACCGGTTGTGCGAGCTCAACGTGATCCAGCAGGTCGCCAACGTCAGCCACACCGCGATCGTCCAGAATGCCTGGCATCGCGGCCAACCGCTGTCGGTGCACGGCTGCATCTACGGCATCAAGGACGGCATCTGGAAAAACCTCAACGTCACTATCAGCGGCTTGGAACAGTTGCCCCCGCAATACCGTCTGCGCCCGTTCCGGCCAGTCTGATGGCTCCTCGCAACGCCTGGGCCTTCGCCGGCCTTCTGCTCGCCGTGCTCTGCTGGAGCGGCAATGCGCTGGTGGCGCGCGCCTTTCATGACGACATTCCGCCCCTGACCCTGTCGTTCTGGCGCTGGGTGCTGGCCACCTGTCTGCTGCTGCCGTTCGTGGCGCGGTCCATCTGGGCCCATCGGGTAACGTTGCGCGTCGCCGGCTGGCGCCTGCCGATCGTTGCCGCGCTGGGTATCAGCAGCTACAACTCGCTGCTGTATTCCGCCGCGCAAAGCACCGAAGCCATCAACCTGACCCTGGTGAATACCTGCCTGCCGCTGTTCACCTTCATAGGGGGCGGGCTGTTGCTCGGCGAGTGGCCGGCGCGGCGTGCGTGGTTCGGCATGGCCATCGCGGCGGGTGGCCTGGTCTACCTGATCAGCCGCGGCAGCTGGGAAGCCTTCAGCAACCTCGCCTTTCAGACCGGCGATCTGATCATGCTGGTGGCCGTGCTGGTCTGGGCGCTCTATACCCTGTCACTGCGGCATTGGTCGGGCTTTCTCCAGGTGCCGCCATTGACGCTGCTGGGTGTGCTCATGGTGCTGGGGACGCCGCTTATCCTGCCGTTCTACCTGTTCGAGCTCAGCCATGTCGGCGGCTTTACACCGACTCTGACCAACTTTGGCGTCATCGCCTACACCGCCGTGTTCGCCTCGCTGGTCGCCTACCTCTCCTGGAACCATGGCGTGCGAATCGTCGGCGCGGCGAAGGCGTCCATGGCGACTTACTTGATGCCGGTGTTCACCGCGATTCTCGGGTGGCTGGTGCTAGGGGAGGGCTTGAAGCCCTTTCACTGGGTCGGCGGCGGCCTGATATTCGCCGGGCTGCTGCTGGCGACCTGGACCACGACCCGTCCTTCGATCCGACCGACGACCCGCTAAGCCGGCTATCTCGCGCTCATTTCCCAAGCTGCTGGACGCGGTATTCCTTGGCCAGTTGCCGGGCCAGCCGGACAAAGTTCTGCAATGCCGGCGACGGGTTGAAACTGCGGCAGGCCAGCGTCAGCGGGGCGACCAGGCGCGGGCGGGCGCCCTGTATACGGCGGTACACCACGCTCTCGCCATGAATGTCGCGCATCGAGGCCGGCACCACGGAAACGCCTTCACCTGCCGCGACCAGGCTTACGTTCGTCAGCATCCGCTCTACTTCGAAGGCTACGTGCGGCTCGAAGCCTGCCGCCTCGCAGGCTTGCAACAGGTTGGCATACATTCCCGGCGCCCCGGGCCGGCGTACCAGGATGAAGCGTTCGTCTCGCATTGCCTGGATGTCGACGGGGCCCGCGGAGGC
Organism: Pseudomonas sp.; assembly: GCA_032064305.1. Lineage (GTDB taxonomy): Bacteria > Pseudomonadota > Gammaproteobacteria > Pseudomonadales > Pseudomonadaceae > Stutzerimonas. The sequence goes on from DAMBNU010000022.1 coordinate 13,453, forward strand.
AGACAGGGCCTTGTGCCCGACCGGCAATACCCACAGCAGCTCCTCGACCAGCAGGCGGTGGAATTCGATGCCGCCTGGTCGGCTCACCGGGGCGCGCAGAATGCCGACTTCCAGCTCGCCGACCCTGGCCCTTTCGGTGAGCTGCCGGGCGTTGGCCTCGGCCAGGGTGATGACGACGGCGGGAAATTGCTCCCGATAGGCGCGGATGATCCGTGGGATCAACGGATGCGCCGCTGCCGACGAGGTGAAGCCGATGTTCAGGGTGCCCTCAACCCCGCCGGCGACACGAGCGGCCCGGCGCGCGCCGTCCTGCACCCGCGCCAGGATGGCCTTGGCTTCTTCGAGAAATACCGAGCCGCCGGTGGTCAGGTCCACACCCTTGGGATGGCGCTTGAACAGCTCGAAGCCGAGTTCATCTTCCAAGGCGCGGATCTGCTGGCTCAGCGGCGGCTGCTGCATGTTCAGACGCGCAGCCGCGCGGGTGAAATGCCTCTCCTCGGCGACCATGACGAAATAGCGGAGGTGGCGAAGTTCCATAGGGCGGCGTCCTGCTAGGCGCCCGCCAGCGCGTTTGGCTGACGGAGCGCCTCGATGGGGTAGGATACGGGTTCTGAAGCGACCAGCAGCCTGTTTAAAAACTGCCTACGTTGGCAATTCGTCGTTAAAAATAGCCTCGGTTGCGAGCCCAGTCAGAATGCTCATTTAGAACACCTAAACCCGTTCGCGAGCCCGGATCGCTTCTTCAGCTGCTTTGACTCGTTGCACCCGCCCTTCGGGCCAGCCTTCGGCTGTTACTTCCGGTGGTCGTTGCGCCTCGTCTCGCCTGCCTCGTCTACGTTTTTCAACGGCCTGCTAAAACAACAACATCGCTCGGCGGCCCATGATTCTAGCCAAGCTGTACCGCAACGACACCGCTCTGATCCTGATCGCGATTGCCCTGGGTCTGTCGCTCGGCATCCTGCGGCCGGAACTGGCGGTCCAGATGAAACCGCTGAGCGATGCCTTCCTCGGCGTGATCGGTCACGCAGTGCCCCTGGTGATGTTCGCGCTGGTCGCCTCGGCGGTGTCGGCGTTCGGTGAACGTGGGCAGCACACCCGCTGCGCCGGTCGGGTAGTGGTTTATTTTTTGATGATGGCCGTCTTCTCGCTGATTACCGGTGCGGCCGTAGGCATGCTCTGGGCGCCCGGTGTCGAGGGGTTGCCTCTGACCGCCTCGACAGTGCATGCCATGAGCGATCTGCCGACCGCCGTGCTGACCAGCCTGGCGCAGGTCATCGGTCATACGTTCATCCTTCCGGTGTTGTTGGCCGCGTTGCTGTTCGGCCTCGGACTGGGTTGGGCAGGCGATGCCGGCGAGCCGCTGCGGCGCCGCTTGGATACCGCGGTGGCGTGGCTGCTCAAGGCGCTGCGCATGGTGCTTCGATTCGCACCCTTGGCCGCATTCGGCGCGATGGCCTACACCGTTGGCCGATACGGACCGGCCTCCGCCTGGCCGTTGCTCAAGTTCGTCGGCACTGTCTACTTCGCCTGCGGCGTGTTCCTAATGGTTGTCCTGGTTTTCGTGGCCAGGTTGGCTGGCGTCGGCTTGTTTCGACTCATCGCCTACATCAGGGACGAGCTCTGCCTGGTCGCGTTCACCGGTGCGTCGGTGGCCGCGGTGCCGGGCCTGATCGAAAAACTCGAGCGCGCGGGATGCGCCCGTCGTGTGGTGCGGCTGGTGCTCAGCACCGGCTACACCTTCAATCTGGCGGGTTCGAACATCTATGTGGCCTGCGCTGCGGTGTTCCTGGCGCAGCTTGCCGGTGTCACCCTGGATGGTGCGCATGTGTTGAGCCTGTTGCTGGTAGCGCTGCTGACGTCGCTGGGCTCGACCAGCGCGGCGGGCTCGGCTTTTCTGACTCTGACCGCCACGGTTGCTGGCCTGAATCTGGTGCCGCTGGAAGCGCTCGGCCTGTTGCTCGGCGTCGAGCGGTTGATGAAGTGTCGCTCGCTGACCAATGTGATCGGCAATGCGTTGGCCTGCGTGGTGATTTCGGCCTGGAGCGGTGCGCTGGATCGCAACGCGTTGCGCGAGGCGCTGATGCCCCGTCGGCGGGCAGCGTTTCCCGGCGCGGTAGTCGGGAAACGCTGAGGGCTTGCGGACTCTAGTTCTTCAATAGCGCATTGAAGGCCTTGTCCAGCTCGGTTTCAGCCTTGGCCACCCGATCACGGCGTACCTTGGTCCAGTGCTGATCGCCGGCCAATGCCTGGTTGGCCTCCTGGAGCATGCGCGTGACCTCGGCTGGCTGCGGGCCGCCGGTGCCGACACGGGTCTTGACCATGTTCTGCGGCGACAGCGTGGCGCGGAACGCCGACTCGCTCAGCGGTAGCTCACGCGTCTTCCACTCGTACTTCTCCGCCGCCTTGGTGAACAGCCGCTGCGCCTCGGCGTAGGGGAAGTTGGCCGGCACGAAGCCTTCCTTGCGCGCATGGCCAACCACCGCCGAGGCGAAGCTGTGGCCGATACGGAAGGGCACCTTGTGCTCGCGCTCCAGGGTATCGGCCAGTTCCATCGAAGTGGTCCATTCCGCTTCCAGCTCCTCCAGCGCGCGCTCGGGATTGATCACCAGCGCATCCATCACCTTGCCCATGCGGACGAACATCTCGTGGGCGCTATCGAGCAAGCCGAGGCCGTCGAAGGCGAACTTGTAGTCGGTCATCCCGGTGGTCACGTTATGCGCACGCAGGGTGACGGTATGGGCCAGGCCGACAACGTCCGAGGCGGATTCCCGCGCCCGCATGATCAAGCCGGGGTTGCGCTTCTGCGGCATGGCGCTGCTGGTGTATGTGGCGCCTTCCTCTAGCAGCATCCAGGGCCGGATCTGATGGTACTGCGTGTGGATGTCGCCGAGCATCGCGCCGATACGGATCGCCGACGACGAGGCGATGCCCGCCGCCTCGATGGGTATGTCATAGGTCGACACCTGCCCGGCGTCCAGCGAGTTCTCGCGTACAGCATCGAAGCCGAGCAGCTCGGACAAGCGCTCGCGGTTGAGCGGCCAGCCGGAGTTGGCCAGCACCGCCGTGCCCATGGGGCTGCAGTTCAGACGGTCGTACAGCTCGCGGATGCGCTGAGCATCGCGCTCGAAAGCCGCCTCATAGGCCAGCAGGTAGTGCGCATAGGTGATCGGCTGCGCCTGCACGCCGTTGGTGTAGGCCGGGATCAGCGTATCGACATTGTTCTTCGCCAGCTCGAGCAACTGGGCGCGGGTGGCGTTCATCGCGTCGGTGTAGTCGAGCAACTGACTGCGCAGGGTGGCGAGCCGGTAGGTCGCGTACATGTCCTGGCGGCTGCGGCCGGAGTGGATCAGCGACGCCTGCGGCCCGATCTTGTCGATCATGATGCGCTCGATCTGCAGCACGTCACTGGGCTTCTTGCCGTCGGGTTTGCTGGCCTGGTCGATCACATACTGAACGCCGCTGGCAATCTCACGGCCTTGTTTGCGGCTGACGATCCCTTCTTCGGTCAGCATCACGATGGACGCCTTGTTGATCCGGTTGACCCAGGTGAACTGATCGTCGTGCTTGCCGGATTTGGCACCGGAGCGATCGACCGTGGCGCCGATCTTCGCTGCCTCCGCCGCGCATTCGGCCGTGGTGCGGCAGGGCAGGTCGGCGGTATCCGCCGCCTGCACGGTCAGGTGGCTGGCGCTCAGTGCGAACGCGACAGCCAGGGATAGCAGAGTCTTTTGCATGATCATGGTGAATCTCCTGTTCAGCGCCGTCACCCGCGCGGGTGACGGGAAGGCGAGGGCGGCCGTTACAGCAGCGGCAAGGTGTAGCTGAGGATGAAACGAGTCTGATCGATGTCATTGCCCGTGCTTCGGTAGGTGCCGTTACGCAGCTTCACGCCGAAATTCTTCAGCGCGCCCTGCTGGAACACGTAGCCGATATCGGTATCGCGCTCCCACTCGCGGCCGTTGCGACCGCCCGGGCCATCGAAACCGTTACCGCGCAGATAGCGCGTCATGAAGCTCAGGCCGGGAATGCCCATGGCAGAGAAGTCGTAGTCGTAGCGCAGCTGCCAGGACTTTTCGCCGGGGCTGGCGAAGTCCGCCGAGATCATCACGTAGTTCACCAGGTAGGAATTGGTGCCGTTGATATGCGGGAAGCCGGTTTCGCCGCTCATCTTCTGGTACGCCGCGCCGAACGCGTGGCCGCCGAGCTCGTAGGTGAACTTGGCGCCAAAGGCATCATTGTCGACGTTGGTGTTGCCCGCCTCGGTGGAGCGCGCAAAACGCACATCGCTCTTGATTGCCTGATCCTCGCCCAGCGGCAGGACGTGCGCCAGGTTGAAGATGTGCTGCTTGTAGTTCTGATCCAGATAGCCGTAGTGGTAGCCGGTGGTCAGATTTTTGTTCCAGCGATAGCTGGCGCTGGCGAAATCGAACTTGTCGCTCGCCTGCCCACCGCTGATGCCCTTGCCGGACACCTGCATGTCGTCATTGGCGGCGGAGTTGCGCAGGCTGTTTTGTGTCAAGCGGCCCGCGCTAAGCGTGAGCCCGTCGATCTCCCGCGATGTCAGCATCCCGCCCCGAAAGGTCTGGGGCAGCAGCCGGGAATCGTTCGGCAGCACCGTTGGCAGCTTCGGCAGCAGGGTGCCGGCACGCAGCGTGGTCTTCGAGTAACGCAGCTTGGCCGCCGCGCCGAGTTGACTGTACTCGTCCGGTGCCTTGTCATCACCGACCGGCAACAGCCCGGAGTTCTGCCGCTCCGGGCCGGAATCCAACTTCACCCCCAGCAACCCGATGGCATCGACCCCGAAACCCACCGGCCCCTCGGTGAATCCCGACTCGTAGTTGAGTAGAAAGCCCTGCGCCCACTCGTCGCGCTTCGACTGCGTGGCCCCGTTCTGACGATAGTCGGCATTGAAATAGAAATTGCGCAGTTCCAGCGTCGCCTTGCTGTCCGCAAGGAATTCCGCCATGACCACACCCGGCAAACTCGCACCCAGCGCAGCAACCGCAATCGCCGCAGCAAGCGGCTTCGGTGACTTGAGCATCACTGTCTCCTGTTTATTTTTATTGGAGGTAGACGCAGCCGGCACGAGGCCGGGCGTCTGCAGCGATGCTAATCAGCGAATGAGAGGATTAAAAATATATAGATAATCTTGAATCGATATCTTTTGAATATCTTAAGCGGGACACCTTGTTTATCAGCGCTTGCTATTACCACACACCATATGGCCCTTCATGGCCTCCTGCTTGACGATGAACTCACCCACCAGCGGGCGGCTGTGCAGAAAGTGCTCGGTGGTTTTGTGGTGAGCCAAAGCCGCTTCATCGCGGTACAGCTCGTAGACGTAGACGAGATCGGGATCCGCCAGATCCTGGATGACATCGAATACCAGGCAATCCGGCTCATGCTCCACCGAAGCGGCGGCGTTGACGCGCATGGCCTCCATGAACCTGTCGAACGAGCCCGGCGCGAGTTGGATTTTCAGCATAAGGCAGTACATGAGTGATCCATTTTGTTTTAAAGTCGGAGGTGAATTGTATACAAAAAAGGAGAGAGCAATGCCACAGCGTCCCGGTCGCCTGAACGGCTTGCGTCATCTGGCGCTCACCACGCCGAACCTCGAAGAATGCGAACGTTTCTACGTCGACGTGTTGGGCATGGAAGTCCTCAACCGCGCCAGCAAGGATCTCGTCTACCTGACCTGCGGCAACGACAACCTCTCCCTGGGCCGCGCCCGGGAAAAAAGCAGCGGCGTCCAGGCGATGGATCATTACGGCTTTATCGTCGACAGCCTGGACGAACTGCACGCCTGGTACGAATACCTGAAAGCACAAGGCGTGAACCTGCTGGACCGCCCCTTCGCTCACAGCGACGGCGCGCATAGCTTTCATCTGCTCGATCCCGCAGGGAACACGGTGCAGCCGCTTTATCATCCGGCGATATCGGGGCAGCGCTTGCGGTGATGTGAACGACGGTCGTGTTGACGATGGTGTTTGGTGATGCAGTAGGACGGAAGCAACTTTTATGAAGTCTGCTTTCGGCCAGAAGCGGTCTATTCCGCACTAGCTTGAAGCCGTCATTGAAGCCTAAGGGCATTTAGAAAAGAAGGGGCGAACTCGGCCGAGCTGGAAGCCAATCGTTCGGCACTGGAGAGAGCATAGCCAGCCAAGCTTGGCCATCACCTTGTTGCGCCGAACCTTGGCCAGGGCGACGATTCAGCTACCGAAGGGGCAGGCGCCCATGCGCTTCGCCACACCTTCGCGTGCCACTTCATCCAGAACGGCGGGAACATCCTCACCCTGCAGCGCATCCTGGGCCATTCCAGCCTGGTCATGGCCGTGCGCGATGCGCACTTGCCGCCGGATCATTTACAGGATGCCGTCAGATAAGGGCCTTTATCGAGTTGTGCGCGGGGGCTAGCGTCCCTCTCATTAGCTAGATGCCATTTGTTTTGCCTCTCTGAGGTCGATTCTTGCCTTATGTCCATGCTTCTGCAGCATATGCAAAAGGTTTGCTCCACTCAGAAGGACAAGTGGCTTTCCTGCTGCGAAGGTATATGAATCCGGGCCGTAATCGGATGTGGTAACCAAGATTCCTTTCGTTGCGCCTTCGTTAAGCACTGTACCGTAAAGGTCGCGTACAGCACTTACCCCGACGGTGTTGGTATACCGCTTAGCTTGAATCACGATTTTTCCACCACGAATAGGGTCTGGATCAAAAGCTACTGCATCAACGCCGCCATCGCGGCTTGCTTGAGTGACCTTTACCTCGCCACCGTTCACCGAAAATTCTTGCTCGAATAGCTCTCGAATCAGGTGTTCGAAGTCTTCCCATCCCATTGCAGCGAGGTTAAAGCTCTCGTCGAGCGTGCTTGCTACGTCGTATGAGGATACAAAGCGAGTATCCTCTTTACGGAGCTGCATAATTGGCGCTACGGGTGCTAGCCCGTGCAGTTTAGAACTTCCCACGCCTTTCAGAGATTTGAAGCAAGCTTTGGGGTCCACTTGATCAAGATTGATTTGAGTGAATTCGGCTTTGCTAGCTCTGATCGATAGGACACAGGAAGTCACTGCCTTGCCTGTTGACCTGTCTACAGCAGTTACAATTCCATTGAAATTCACTGCTTCAAGTGCATCAATCACATCTGCTTCAAACAACTCGTGCAAGGTCCGAAGGGATACTTGGTAAAGCACGTCGTCGTACAGTTTTGATGCTTTGGCTTCGGTGATAGTGCTTTCTTCGAACTCGTCCCGGCTAACTAGATATTTGACTGCTTTCAAACGAGGTAAGGCTTCTGGTGCTGGAAGTTGGTAGTCTAAGACCAGCGTCTTAGAAGCAGGGTCATAATCTAGATCAAATTCTTGAGGAAAGTACTCAGGATATTTTGATGAGGATAAAACGAGGTCGCAATATTCGACTATTGCCTCGGGTTCTAATGCCTCATATGTCATTCGTTTTGCATCTACTTGAGTATGTTCTGCCGCCTTTTCCCTTCTGTATTCGTCTCGCCTGATTTCCCAGGCGGCAACTTCTCCAGCATGAATTGTTTTAGCTTTATCCACTGTTTTGGCGTGATTCTCTAGCTGCTTGGTGCGCTTTCTCCGCCACTGCGCAATGTTTCTCCCACGCTAGCTTGTCGGCAGCAAAAGCAGCTTCGGCTGCCGCTAGAAGGCGGGCTTTGCGGGAAGGTATAAGCCACTCTAGAAGACCTAGCTTAGGATTATATCTTTGGTCCTCTATTTTGGGCTCTCTTGAAAGAGCGGCCATTTTTGGCTCTAGTGGAAGCTCTAGAGGGGCTGGCCCTTTCTCGGGGAAGGGGGCCTTGTTCTTAAGGCTTTCCCAGTCAATCGCATCATTGACTTCAAGCGTTCCTTTGAGGATGGTGCTTAATGCATCGAGCTCAGCTTGAGCTGCCTGCGTTTGTTTCAATGCCAGCGCTTTACTTTCTTCTGTCATTCTTTTGCAAGCAGCACGATCTGCCTTCTGCCGCTCTCGTTCTGAGACAACCTCCCATCGTTCATCCCATTCTTCAGCTTGCATCCTAGCTTTAGAGTCGATGATGAACTCGCAGTCACCCTTGATAACACGATGCTTCTTCAGGCCGTCATGCCAGATTTCTTGGCTGTAGCTGGGGATGCCACGAACGCTGTATTTGGTTTCGATTCGGCCGAATCGGGTCATCATCTTCTTGTCTCTCCCTGCTTGAAGACTGACCAGCTGGCGTGCTGATGGCATTGAGCCAGCTGGGAGGAGTTGGAAACATACCGTGTTTTGCAATCTTTTCCAGCGTGCTGTTTTAGCTTGGCGGGCTGCGGTCGCTAGACGTTTTTTTGACACCAAAAGAGACCCTGACTTTCTCTAGGAAAATCATGGGTTTGGTGGGCCGGGGATATGAATCCAAAGACTCCAACAACCAGCTCAAGTCAGCGCTTCAGAGTCATCACCCTTCACACACTGAGAGCTCTACCCCGTTAGGTTGGACACTTTTGTGAGTTCGCTATTGGCCGAAGGCGGTCAGTGCTTGATAGCTCGACTCCGTAATTTAGGCGAACTGATAGCAGCTACCCGCCGGCGCCACTGCCGCGCAAATGTCCCAGCAAAAACCTACGCGCGGCTCGAGAAGATGCGCTGATGCTACGGAGAAACGGGACAGATTTATTTTCAGAAGATTACGCGCTCCAGTACGAGCGCAGCAACGCTTGCTTACCCTTGCTTCCCCGCCCACGGCGCAACGATCTGCAAATCCCCAACCAGCAGATGCGCCGCCACCATCCAGACCACCGCACCAATCAGCCCCAACGACAGGTGCCCGACCACGATTCCAACGGCGATCTGTTTCCACAGCCCAGCATGCTGGTTGGCTTGGGTAGCCGCGGGGCGGTAGGGCGTTTCGCGTTCGGCGCGGAGGTTGTCGAAGTCGTCTCTCATGGTCGCTCTCGGTAGTGCTGGCTAAACGGCGGGCACAAAAAAAGGGTTCAGCTTTCGCTGAACCCTTTCTTGAATTTGGTGGCTACGCAGGGACTTGAACCCCGGACCCCAGCATTATGAATGCTATGCTCTAACCAACTGAGCTACGTAGCCAAGTGGCGCGCATTATTCGCGTCGCGCGGTTGTGTGTCAACCCTCCTGATGCGCTTTTTCTACCTGCTTTTTCAAATGCTTATGCCGCCGGTCCGACGGCTGCCGGTGCGCTGTCGCTCAATCCCATTTCGGCGCGAATCCGGGGTTGGCTAGGCGCTCGTTACGGTCCAGCGTGGCGATCTGCCGCATCTCCTCGTCGGTCAGTCGCAGCGCTTGTGCTTTGAGGTTAGCGGCGAGGTTTTCGCGCTTGGTGGAGGAGGGGATTACGGCGAAGCCCTGTTGCAGCAGCCAGGCCAGGGCGACCTGTGCGGGGCTGGCGCTGTGGGCTTCGGCGATGCGTTGCAGCACGTCGTCCTGCATCACCTTGCCGTAGGCGAGCGGCATATAAGCGGTGATGTGGATGCCGTGGCTGCGGGCAAACTCGATGACCTTGCGGTTCTGCAGGAAGGGATGCACCTCGACCTGATTGGTGGCGATGTGCTCGGCACCGATTGCATCGATGGCCTGTTGCATATGGCTGATGGTGAAGTTGGAGATGCCGATGGCGCGGGTCAGGCCTCGCTGCTTGGCGTCCATCATCCGCGCCATGTAGTCGGCGACCGACAGTTCGTCATTGGGCGAAGGCCAGTGCACCAGGGTTAGGTCCACTTGTTCCATGCGCAGTTTGCTCAGGCTTTCTTCCAGGCTCGGGATCAGGCGGTCGGCGCCGAGGTTGCTGGTCCAGACCTTGGTGGTCACGAACAGCTCGTCGCGCGGGACGCCGCTCTCGGCAATGGCCTGGCCGACTTCCGCTTCGTTGTCATAGATCTGCGCGGTGTCGATATGGCGATAGCCGAGCTCGAGGCCCATCTTCACCGAGTCGATGACTTGCTGACCTTTGAGGCGAAAGGTGCCGAGGCCGAATGCGGGGATGGTCATGGAGCGTTCTCCAGTAGGGTTCTTTTAGGGTGTATCAATGCGAGGCGGTAACTACCGGCTCGTGCGTATCGGTGCCTTGGGGATGGGCTGGTGCTGTACCGGCGTTGCGATCCAGCTGGCCGCTCCAGTAGGTGAGCGCCAGGGCGACCAGCACCACCAGCGAGCCGATCCAGGCGGTATGGATGAGACCCATGGAAGCGACGATATGTCCGCCGAGCCATGCGCCCCCGGCGATGCCAAGGTTGAAGGCGGCGATGTTCAGGCCCGAGGCGACGTCGACGGCGTTCGGTGTGTAGTGCTCGGCCTGGCGAACCACGTAGACCTGCAAGCCGGGCACGTTGCCGAAGGCCACAGCGCCCCAGAGCAGTACGGTGGCCAGCGCTAGCCAGGGATTGCTGGCGGTGAAGGTGAGGGCGAACAGCACGACCGCCAGGAGCGTGAAGATCAGTTTGAGTGCGCTGATCGGCCCGCAGCGGTCGGCCAGTTTGCCGCCCCAGATGTTGCCCACTGCCACCGAGACACCATAGACGAGCAGAACCAGGCTCACCGCGCCTTCACCAAAGCCGCTGACCTCTTGCAGGATCGGCGCAAGAAAGGTGAACGCGATAAAGGTACCGCCGTAGCCGACCGCGGTCATCGCATAGACCAGTAGCAAGCGAGGCTGCTTCAGTACGGCCAGCTGCTGGACGAGTGAGGCGGGTTTGCTGTGCTGAATGCTGCGCGGCACGAAGAGCAGGCTGCCGATAAAGGCGATTACGCCGAGCAGCGACGCCGCGAGAAAGGTTTCCCGCCAGCCGAACTGTTGGCCAATGAAGGTGCCGAGCGGTACGCCGGTGACCAGGGCAACAGTGAGCCCGGTAAACATGATGGCAATGGCGCTCGCGGCCTTCTCCTTCGAAACCAGGCTGGTGGCGATGGTCGAGCCGATGGAAAAGAACACGCCATGGGCGAGGCCGGTGACGATCCGCGCCAGTATCAACGATTCGTACCCCGGCGCCTGCCAGGCCAGTAGGTTGCCGGCGGTGAACAGCACCATCAACGACAGCAGCAACAACTTGCGCGGGACCTTGCCGGTCAGTGCGGTGATCAGCGGGGCGCCGACCGCGACGCCCAAGGCGTAGAGGCTGACCAGTAGCCCGGCCGAGGGCAGGCTGACGCCGAGGTCTCCGGCAATGGTGGGGATGAGGCCGACGATGACGAACTCCGTCGTGCCGATGGCGAATGCGCTGAGTGTCAGCGCGAGCAAAGCGATGGCCATGGATGAAACTCCGGTTGGATTGCATGGCGCGCAGTGTCTACCGCAGACTCATGCGGAAAAACCGGGTCTCAGGCCAAACATAATTGACTGCGAGTCACAAATGAAAACCACGCTCGACGAATTGCAGGCGTTCACGGCGGTCATCGATACCGGCTCCATCTCCAGCGCGGCGACGCAGCTGGGGCAGACCGCCTCGGGCGTCAGCCGGGCACTGAGCCGGCTGGAAGCCAAGCTCGCCACCACGCTGCTGCGCCGCACAACCCGGCGCCTGGAGCTGACGGAGGAGGGCGCGGCCTTTCTGGTTCAGGCCCGGCGGATTCTCGAAGCGGTGGAAGAGGCCGAAGAGCAGATGTCGCGCCGGCTGCAGCGACCGGCCGGGCGGTTGCGGGTGAATGCTTCCGCACCCTTCATGCTGCATGTGCTGGTGCCGCTTATTGGCGGATTCCGCGAGCGCTACCCGGACATCGAGCTGGAACTGCATAGCAGCGACCAGATCATCGATCTGCTCGAGCACCGTACCGACCTGGCGCTGCGCCACGGTCCGCTACGCGATTCCACCCTGCATGCAAGGCCATTGGGCCGCAGCCGGATTCGGGCCGTGGCCAGCCCTGACTATCTGGCGCAGCGCGGCATGCCGCAGCAGGTCGAGGACCTGGCGAAGCACAGCCTGATCGGCTTCACCCAGCCGGAGAGCCTCAATCATTGGCCGCTGCGTCATCCGCTCGGCGAGACCTGGCCCATCGTGCCGAGCCTGTGGGCATCGAGCGGCGAGACCGTGCGGCACCTGGCGCTGGCCGGGCAGGGGATCGCCTGCCTGTCGGACCTCATGACCGCTCGCGATCGCGCCGAGGGTGCGCTGGTCGAAGTGCTGGCTGAGGCAAACACCCGGGTGCTGCAGCCGATTCACGCGGTGTACTACCGCAACACCGCGCTGGCCGCGCGCATCACCTGTTTCCTCGACTACCTGAGCGAATGCCTGGGGGAGCAGGAATGGGCACAGTAGGCGGGCATCTAGCTGGGCACCCGAGGGACGGCCGGGCCGAACCATGCCCGCCGAGGCCTGCCTAACGCAGCAGGCACACCTGCGAGGAGACCCTTATGCTCAGCACTATCCTTCCAAGCGATCCGCCGCTGTATCCCTGGCTGGCGGACGAATCGCCACTGAACGACCTGGATGATGCCGAAAGTGACACCGAGCTGGACGACGGCGACACACTGCCCGACGAGGTGCTCGAACAGCTGGAAAAAGAGCCGCCACCACCGGATCCGATGCCTGACCCTGGTGTGATGTAACGCTTTACTGACCTAGGGTCTGTCGCTGGTTCGATCCGATCCAGCGCGGTTCGGCTCAACCAAGCCGCTAGCGTTAGCACCCTCAGGCGAGGTGCTGAGCGCGGGATATGACCGTTCGGGTTGCCAGCGACGGCACATGGCGCCCTCTACATGGATCGGCGCTTCCTGGGTTTCAGCGCAGTCGCCGCTTCGCTTCTAAGCCCCGCTGCGGTGAGCGCGACGATCTATAAGATCGATGTGATGGCAGCCTTTATAGATTGAGGCACGCCGCAGCTCGTGTCGCGTATCGTGGGGGCTAGCGTAGTGGTCGTCAGTCTCAGCGCATGCGGCCTGACATCCCATTGAGTGTGCCCTGAGGCGAATGCTGAATCGCTTCCAGCGATGCACGTCTGGCTAACTTTTTACGGATTAAGCCGCACCCTTCTCGCTCGCTGCATAACAATGCCTTTCCTTATCAAGAGACGTAACGCATGAACAGGCGGTTATTGGTTGTCGTGTTGCTGATTGGCTTGCATGTGTTCATCGGCGTCACGCTGATTCCCGCTCTTTCGCTCGGGCTTGTTGGCAGCGTTCTCGCGTGGGGCTACCTCGCGCTTTCGGCTGTGCTGATGCGATACGGCGTGCTGGTGCGCGGCGCGGGCAGTGCGATGCTGGCGTGGTGCGGGTTGCTGGCGATGGGCATCTTTTCCAGCTTGGCGATTTTTGCATTGCTGCGCGCCTTTGGTTTGGCGGTGGCTTCGATGCTGGGATGGGAGTCGGCTGCCATCGAGCGGGGGTCCGCGTTGGCCGTCATCGTTGCGGTTGCAGCGGTGACGCTGTTCGGCGTGTTCAATGCGCGGCGCACGGCTCGGGTTGTCGAGCGCGACATCGTCCTGCGCAATCTGCCCGCCGGTCTGCAAGGGTTCAGCATTGTCCAGCTGAGCGACATCCATGTCGGCCCGACGATCAAGCAGGGCTATATCGATGCGATCGTCAAACGGGTCAATGGGCTCTCGCCAGATCTCATCGTCATCACCGGCGACCTGGTGGACGGCAGCGTCGCCGACCTGGCCGATGACATTGCGCCCCTGGCGCAGCTCAGCGCCCGTCACGGCACCTACGTGGTGACCGGGAATCACGAGTATTACTCCGGCGCCGACAGCTGGATCGCTGAATTCGAGCGGTTGGGCATGGCTGTGCTGCTCAACCGTCATGTTCTGATCGAGCAGGGTGACGCACGCATGGTGCTGGCGGGCATCGCCGACTACTCGGCCAAACTGTTCCGGCCCAGCCATAAAAGCGACCCGGTCGCAGCATTTGCCGGCGCACCCGACGGCGTGCCGCGCATCCTGCTGGCGCACCAGCCGCGCTCGGCGAAGGCGGCGGTGGAGGTGGGCTGCGACCTGCAGCTGTCCGGCCACACGCACGGCGGCCAATTCTGGCCCTGGATGCATTTCGTGCGCTGGCAGCAGCCATGGGTGGCGGGGCTGCAGCGCGTCGAAGAAATGCAGATATATATCAGCCGCGGCACCGGCTATTGGGGACCGCCGATGCGCTTCGGCGCGCCGTCGGAGATCACGCGGATTCGCTTGGTCAGCGCCAGTTGATCGAGGGCTAGCTCGCCAGCAGCTGGCGGCGCAGCATGACGTAGTCCTGACCTTCCTGCTGCCCGCGGCGCAGCGGATTGCGCGTGCAATGAACGGCAAAGCCCGCGTCGACGAAGCGGTACGGCAGGTGTTCGTCGCGGCCGGCTGGGATGCCCAGACGCGTGGTCTGCACGATGTCCGGACGCGCCCCGACATCGTCCACGCGCAGCCGGGTCGGGTCCATGCGTTGTGCGTTCCACTCTGTCACGGTCAGGCCCAGCGCCTTGCACAGCAGCGTCTGGCCGGAGCAGAGGCGAGTCAGGGGGCGAGGGCCGCCGGCTGCGGCGGGGCTGTTGCTGCGCATGCGCTCGATGGATTCTTCGCACGACAGCGAATCGAGCCAGGGGTAGCCGGCCTTGATGCACACCGCATTACCCTCGCCTTGCACGCTGAAGTTCAGCGAATCCCCGCCGCGCGAGTAATAGAGATACAGATGGCCGGCCGGCATGAACATCGCCCGTCGTGATGGGCTGTAACCCAGCGACGAATGACTGGCTTTCTCATCGACGTAATACGCCTCGGTCTCGATGATGCGTGCCGACAACCAGAGCCCATCGACGCAATGGCGAATCACGGTTCCCAACAGATCCTGGGCAACGATCTGCGCGTCCCGGTCGAAAAAAGTGTCGTCGAGATGCTGTATCGGTAGTTCGGTGAGGCTGTTCATCGGCGCTCCGGCTTCGGCGAGTCTGCCTGTTGGGACGCCTGAATTCGCGGAATATTCAGTAACGACCGCTGGATTGCGTGCCAGTCGTCCGACAGCGAGCGCAGCGACCCGAACCGTTCCTTCTGACACGACAAGGCCCCGCATTGCGGGGCTTTGTAGAGACGGCCGCCCGTCGGGTCGAGCGGCTTGGGTCAGACGTTGAAGCGGAAGTGCATCACGTCGCCATCCTTGATGATGTATTCCTTGCCTTCCAGGCGCCATTTGCCGGCTTCCTTCGCGCCAGCCTCGCCCTTGTACTGAATGAAATCGTTATAGGCGACGACTTCGGCGCGGATGAAGCCTTTCTCGAAGTCAGTGTGGATCACGCCCGCGCCTTGGGGGGCCGTGGCGCCTACCTTGACGGTCCAGGCGCGGACTTCTTTGACGCCGGCGGTGAAGTAGGTTTGCAGGTTGAGCAGCTCGTAACCGGCGCGGATCACGCGGTTCAAGCCGGGCTCTTCGAGGCCGAGGGATTCGAGAAACATGTCCTTTTCTTCGCCATCATCCAGTTCCGCAATTTCCGCCTCGATCTTGTTGCACACCGGCACTACAACGGCGCCTTCTTCGGCGGCGATAGCCTTGACCACGTCCAGGTGCGGGTTATTTTCGAAGCCGTCTTCAGCCACGTTGGCGATGTACATGACCGGTTTGCTGGTGAGTAGGTGAAAGCCCTTGGCCAATTGCACGTCGTCATCGCCCAGCTTCTTCAACAGCGTGCGTGCCGGCTTGCCTTCGGTGAAGTGCGGGATCAGCTTTTCCAGCAACGCCTTCTGCGCCACGGCTTCCTTGTCGCCGCCCTTGGCATTGCGGGTCACGCGCTGCAGCTGCTTCTCGCAGCTGTCGAGGTCGGCGAAGATCAGTTCCAGCTCGATAATTTCGATGTCGCGTTTGGGGTCGACCGAGTTGGAGACGTGGATAACGTTCTCGTCTTCGAAGCAGCGCACGACATGGGCGATGGCATCGGTCTCGCGGATGTTGGCGAGAAACTTGTTGCCCAGGCCTTCGCCCTTGGAGGCGCCTTCGACGAGGCCGGCAATGTCGACGAATTCCATGGTGGTCGGCAGGATGCGCTCGGGCTTGACGATGTCGGCCAGGGCCTGCAGGCGCGGATCGGGCATCGGCACGATACCGCTGTTCGGCTCGATGGTGCAGAAGGGGAAGTTTTCCGCGGCGATACCGGATTTGGTCAGCGCGTTGAACAGGGTGGACTTGCCGACGTTGGGCAAACCGACGATGCCGCAATTGAATCCCATGTGTCTTGCCTCGGTGTTGGCTGGCAGCGGGTGCGCTACCGGCGTTGCCAAACTGCGTTAAACGGCGTCGCGATGCGCTGGGGTGCAGGCTCGAGTCGCCGTTGCCTTGTCGTTGCGTGCCTGGCCTGCGCAGCCTGATCAGGCCTTCTGGCTGTGCAGCCGCTGCATGGCGCGTGTCCAGTCGCCGGCCAGTATGTCCGGCAGCACCTCGAGGGCGAAGTCGATGCTGGCGTCGAGCAGCTGTCGTTCGGCCTGCGGCGCTCGGCCCAGCACGTAGCCGGTGACCAGGCTGCTATGCCCTGGATGGCCAATGCCCAGGCGCAGGCGATGGAAATTGTTCTGGTTGCCGAGCCGGGCAATGATGTCGCGCAGCCCGTTGTGCCCGCCGTGACCGCCGCCCAGCTTGAGCTTTGCGACGCCGGGGGGCATATCGAGTTCATCATGGGCGACCAGGATGGCCTCGGGGGGGATTCGGAAAAATCCGGCCAGCGCCGCCACCGCCTGACCGCTGCGGTTCATGAAGGTGGTGGGGATCAACAGGCGGACATCTTCGTCCTGGTGACGAAACTTGCCGACCAGCCCGAAGTACTTACGATCTACGCTAAGGTCGACGCCCTTGTGGGCAGCCAGCCGCTCAACGAAAAGGGCCCCTGCGTTATGCCGGGTCTGGTCGTATTCAGGGCCTGGATTACCCAGGCCGACGATCAGTTTTACGGCAGTCACGACAGAGGCCCTTCCTCAGGTGTTGACGAGTGGATTACTCGGCAGCGCCTTCTTCTTTCGGAGTGTCTTCCTTGCTCACGCGCGGAGCGTGAACGTTGGCAACCGGCAGGTCGCTGCCGTGTGCCAGGGCGACCAGCTCAACGCCTTTCGGCAGTTTGAGGTCGGTCATGTGCAGAACCTGGCCGACTTCAACGTTGGCCATGTCGACCTCGATGAACTCCGGCAGATCCTGCGGCATGCAGGACACTTCCACTTCGTTGATGTTGTGCAGGATTTCGCCACCCTGCTGCTTCACGCCAACCGAGGTTTCCTGGTTGATGAAGTGCAGCGGAACGGTAGCGGTCAGCTTGTGGCCGGCAACGACGCGAACAAAGTCAGCGTGCAGCACGAAGCTCTTGGCCGGATGACGCTGAAGTGCCTTGATCAGAACGGATTCGTTCTGGCCATCGACGTTCAGGGTCAGCACGTGGCTGAAGGAGGCTTCGTTTTCCAGCATCTTGGCCAGGTCTTTGGCCAGCAGGCTGATGGACTGCGGGGCCTTGTCGCCACCGTAGATCACGGCCGGGACGAGGCTGGCGTTACGACGCAGGCGGCGGCTCGCACCTTTCCCCAGGTCGGAACGCACTTGGGCATTCAGAGTGAAATCAGTCATTGTGTTTCTCCAGGATAACAACGCACCCGAAACGCTCGCGACCAGCGCTACCGGGCGGTTGGGCAAAAAGCCCCGCACGAGGCGGGGCACATTTTCGTTCTGCGCGAAGGGCTAAGCGTTTGGCTTAGCGGAACATCGCGCTGATCGATTCAGCATTGCTGATGCGGCGAACCGCTTCAGCCACCATTGGCGCGATGTCCAGCTGGCGAATACGGGTACAGGCTTGCGCCGCTGCGGACAGCGGAATGGTATTGGTCACCACCAGTTCGTCGAGTACGGAGCCTTCGATATTCTCGATGGCGCGACCGGACAGGATCGGGTGGGTGCAATACGCGAAGACCTTGGCTGCGCCATGGTCTTTCAGGGCGGTGGCGGCATGGCACAGAGTACCGGCGGTGTCGACCATGTCATCGACGAGGATGCAGGTGCGACCTTCGATATCACCGATGATGTGCATCACTTCGGACTGGTTGGCCTTAGGGCGACGCTTGTCGATGATCGCCAGGTCAACGCCGAGTGACTTGGCCACGGCACGAGCACGCACCACGCCGCCGATGTCGGGGGAGACGATCATCAGGTTTTCGAAGCGTTGGGCCTGGATATCATCGACCAAGACCGGCGAGCCGTAGATGTTGTCCACGGGCATGTCGAAGAAGCCCTGGATCTGATCGGCGTGCAGGTCGACGGTAAGCACCCGGTTTACACCCACCACATCGAGCATGTCGGCCACCACCTTGGCACTGATCGGCACCCGTGCGGAGCGCGGGCGGCGATCCTGGCGGGCGTAGCCAAAGTAGGGGATGACAGCGGTAATGCGGGTGGCTGAGGAGCGGCGGAAGGCGTCGGCCATCACCACCAGTTCCATCAGGTTGTCATTGGTGGGGGCGCAGGTTGGTTGAATCAGGAAGACGTCCTTGCCGCGAACGTTTTCGTTGATCTCAACACTGATTTCGCCGTCGGAGAATTTACCGACGTAGGCATCACCGAGGGGGATATGCAGCTGACGTACAACACGCCGGGCCAGGTCGGGGTTGGCGTTCCCCGTGAAGACCATCATCTTGGACACGCGCAGTACCTGCCTGAGGGTGGATCCGATGAAACAAAAAGCTGTTCAAAAGGCCAGGCGTTTTGAACAGCTCTCGTGATGTTTGGCAGGGGCGGCTGGATTCGAACCAACGCATGCCAGGATCAAAACCTGGTGCCTTACCGCTTGGCGACGCCCCTGTAACGTACAACCTAACCACTTACTTCCTGTGCCAGTTGCGCAAGCCTGCGGTGCAGCATCGAAATGTTGCGTCCTTGAGCCACGAAAGCTGGTAAATCGGCTGGAAGTTGGCGGCAAACTCTATCAGCCTCGCCTTGGTTTGGAAAGCTTCCAAACACACAAGCTCCAGTGCCGGTCATCCTCGCTGGAACAAATTTGTTCAGCAACCTCAAAGCGTTACGCACGTCGGGATAACGCTTCTCGACCACCGGCTGGCAGTCATTATGACCACCCCCTGCAAGAAGGCTGCGAACTGTAATGGGCGGGGTATTACGTGTCAACTCCGGGTCTGAAAATATTTCCGCTGTACTAACAGAGACTTGCGGAGCGATCACGAGAAACCAGGGCTCGCTCAGCTGCACCGGCTGCAGGCGTTCCCCGATTCCTTCGGCAAAGGCGGCGCGGCCCCTGATGAACACCGGCACGTCGGCACCGAGCGACAGCCCGAGCTCAGCCAGCCGATCTTCACCCAGGCGAGTCTGCCAGAGAAAATCGAGGCCGAGCAGCGTGGTCGCGGCGTCGGAGCTGCCGCCGCCGATGCCGCCGCCCATCGGCAGCCGCTTGCTCAGGGCGATATCCGCGCCGAGCGGGCAGCCGCTGCGGGCCTGCAGCAGTCGAGCAGCGCGCACGATGAGATTGTCATCATGGGCGACGCCAGGAAGCTCGGTGACCAGCCGGATCCGGCCGTCCTCGCGCGGCGTGAAGGTCAGCTCGTCGCCGTGGTCGAGAAACTGGAACAACGTCTGCAGCTCGTGGTATCCGTCGGCGCGGCGACCCAGGATGTGCAGCATCAGATTGAGTTTCGCCGGCGCCGGCAGGGTGAGACGGCGCATCACTGTCCGAGCCGGCGCGGTTGCCAGTCCTTGACCACGAGGGTGATCCGAAGGTCGCGACCAGCCAGCTTGATCCGCGACGGCAGGGCGTAGCCCTCTTCGTCGCGGTAGTTCAGGTATTCGACCTGCCAGCCGTCCTGTTCGAGGCTGGCGAGGCGGCCGTTGCCGTCCAGTGCGATACGGCTGCGGCTGTCCGGGGCGGGCAGGCCGCGTATCCACCAGAGCAGGTTCGACACCGGCAGCCGCCAGCCGAGCTGGGTTTCCACCAGGGCTTCCGGGGAGTCAGCCTCGAAACGACCCTGGCCGGCGACTTCCAGCGTCACGGCGTCAGGGCGACCGGTCAGGCGGGTGGCGCCGCGACCCAGCGGGCCGGACAGGCGAATGTCGAAATAATCCTGGCGCTGCAACCAGAACAAGGTGCCGCTGCCCGAATCCTGCGGCGCGCGTATGCCGATCTTGCCGTTGATCTGCCAGCCATCGATCTCGCTGATCTGCGCCTTGTGCGTCTTCCAGTCCTGCGTATTGCCCGGGCCTTCGACGGTTTCCCGAGGGGCGAGGCCGGCACAGCCGGCGAGCAGCACGGTGAGCGTGGGGATCAGCAGGTTGCGCATCAGCTTCATGGGTCAGGGTTTCTCCGAGCCGGTCAGGCGCTTGATGGTGTCGTTCAGAATTTGGCTGTCCGGCTGCTGCTTGAGCGCTTCGCTCCAGATACGCCGTGCTTCGCGCTGCTTGCCGGCGGCCCACAGCACTTCGCCCAGGTGGGCGGCGACTTCGTGATCGGGGAACCGTTCGAGCGCCTTGCGCAGCTGCGTCTCGGCCTGTTGAAGGTTGCCCAGGCGGTAGTTCACCCAGCCCAGCGAATCGAGGATGGCCGGGTCGTCCGGGTTGAGCCGGTAGGCCTGCTCGATCAGTGCCAGGGCTTCGCGGTGGCGGTCGGTGCGATCGGCCAGGGTGTAACCCAGCGCATTGATCGCCATGGCATTGTCGGGTTCCCGTTCGATGATGAAGCGCAGGTCCTGTTCCAGCTGTGCCAAGTCACCGAGCTTTTCGGCGAGCATCGCCCGGGTGTAGAGCAGGTTGAGATCGTCGGGAAACTGCTTCAACGCCTGCTCGGCCAGTTGCCAGGCTGCCTCGGTCTGGCCCTGGTTGGACAGGGCCTCGATTTCGATGAGGTACAGCTGGATGGCGTAGTCCGGCTGTTCGTCACGCGCCCCGGCGAGCAGTTGCGAGGCTTCCTGGCTACGGCCGAGTGAAAACAGCAGTTCGGCCTGCATGAGTTTCGCCGGCAGGTACTCGTTGCCCGGGCCGACTTTGGCGAAAGCGGCGAGCGCCTGTTCCTGCTGGCCCAGTTCGCGATAGGCCCGGCCGAGGTTGAAATGTGCGGCGTCAAGGTGGCTGCCGCGGTCGATCAGCTCCTCGAGATAAACGGTTGCCTCGCGCCAGGCCTGCGCCTCAAGGCATACCAGCGCCAGGGAGAAGCGCAAGTCGTCGTCGCCTGGGTTTTGCTGGACCAGCGTGGCGAACTCGCCCATGGCTTCGTCGAAACGGTCCTGTTCCACCAACAGACGGGCGTACGTCAAGCGCAGGCGCTTATCCTCGGGATGACGGTCGAGGCTGTGTTCGAGTAGCGAAAGGGCTTCCTTGCCGCGCTCGAGTATCTGCAGCAGTCGCGCCTGCAGCAGTATCGAGGGGATCTCCTGCTCGCTGGCCGGCTGCTCCTCGAGAAGGGTAAGGGCCTGTTCCGGGTGTCCGTCCTGCTGCAGCAGCACGGCCTTGCCGAACTTGAGCTGGGGATTGTCGGGGTGCTTGGCCAGCAGTTGATCGAAACTCCTAAGCAGGCCGGCGCGGGTGTCCGGATCGGTTTCGGCGGCCGAGAGTGCGAGAAAGTCGAAATGCGTGTCGCCCTGGTCTTGCAGCACCTTCTCCATGAAGGTCAGCGATTCCTCGTAACGGCCGGCGCGGGCCAGCTGCACCGCTGCGGCGCGCTGCGCATCGAGGTTCTCCGGCGCGTTGTTGGCCCAGATCAGCGCGGTGTCCAGCGCCGCCTGGTCGGCACCCAGGTATTCGGCGATGCGAAAGCCGCGTTCGGCGACGCCGGCGTCCTGGGTGGCGTTGGCCTGTTGCACATAGTTGCCCAAGGCGATGTCGAAGCGGTTGCGCTGGCCGGCCAGTTCGGCCACCAGCAGCGCATAGAGCGTGTCACCGCTGAACGAGCCGTACTCATCCGCGCGGAGCTGTGGCACCTCCGGTGTCGTCTCCTCGACCGGGGGCGCGCTGTCGGGAGCGCTCTGCATGAAGCTTTGGCAGCCGCCGAGCAGGAGTGCGGCGCTGAGGGCGAGGAGTTTATTCATAGGGGACGATAGGCTGGTCTGCGGTCGCGGCATGATGACACAAGCGGTCGGGCAAGCCCATGGGCCTGCCGGCCGGGTAACGGGACACGTCGGACACATGCAGACAATCGCTGGCAACGGTTGTTCTGTGACAGGCGAAGTAGGAGAATCGCGCGCTCCTTTCCCAATCAGCGACCCTGCATGGCTTTCCTCGCGCTTGGCATTAATCACAAGACGGCATCGGTGGATGTGCGTGAGCGCGTCGCGTTCACGCCCGAGCAAATGGTCGAGGCGTTGCAGCAGCTGTGCCGGGTCACGCCCACGCGCGAGGCCGCGATCCTGTCGACCTGCAACCGCAGCGAGCTATATCTGGAGCAGGACCAGGCCGAGGCCGAAGCGGTGCTGGCGTGGCTGGCCAATTACCACCGTCTGAGCCTCGACGAGCTCAAGGCCTGCGCTTATGTGCACATCGACGACCAGGCGGTGCGCCACATGATGCGGGTGGCTTCTGGGCTGGACTCGATGGTGCTCGGCGAGCCGCAGATTCTCGGGCAGATGAAGTCCGCCTACGCCGTGGCGCGCGAGGCGGGCAGCGTCGGGCCATTACTCGGCCGGCTGTTCCAGGCCACCTTCAGCACGGCCAAGACCGTACGCACCGACACGGCGATCGGGGAGAACCCGGTCTCGGTAGCCTTTGCCGCGGTCAGCCTGGCCAAGCAGATATTCGCCAATCTGCACCGCAGCCAGGCGCTGCTCATCGGCGCCGGCGAGACCATTACGCTGGTGGCGCGGCACCTGCACGAGCAGGGCGTCAAGCGCATCGTGGTGGCCAACCGTACGCTCGAGCGGGCCAGCGCCCTGGCCGAGCAGTTCGGCGCGCATGCCATCCTGCTCGCCGATATTCCGCAGGAACTCTACAACAGCGATATCGTCATCAGCTCCACCGCCAGCCAGCTGCCAATCCTCGGTAAGGGCGCCGTCGAACAGGCCCTGAAAAAGCGTAAGCACAAGCCGATGTTCATGGTGGACATCGCTGTGCCACGCGACATCGAGGCGCAGGTGGGCGAGCTGGAGGATGTCTACCTTTATACCGTCGACGACCTGCACGAGGTCGTCGCGGAAAACCTCAAGAGTCGCCAAGGGGCTGCGCAGGCGGCCGAAGAGTTGGTCGCGGCCGGTACCGACGATTTCATGGCGCGCCTGCGCGAGCTGGCGGCGGTGGACGTGCTCAAGGCGTACCGCCAGCATGCCGAGCGGATTCGCGATGAGGAAATGCTCAAGGCTCAGCGTCTGCTAGCCAATGGCGGTCTGCCCGAGGAGGCGCTCGCGCAGCTGGCGCGCGGCCTGACCAACAAGCTGCTGCACGCGCCCAGCGTGCAACTGAAGAAACTTTCCGCCGAAGGACGCGTGGAAGCCCTGAACATCGTTCAGGAGCTTTTCGCCTTGGACAGTACGGACAAACCATGAAAGCGTCGCTGCTCAACAAACTCGACACCCTGCAGGATCGCTTCGAGGAGCTGACCGCGTTGCTCGGTGATGCCGAAGTGATCAGCGACCAGACCCGGTTTCGCGCCTATTCGCGCGAATACGCCGAGGTCGAGCCGGTCATCGCCACCTACCGCGACTACCTCAAGACCCGTGCCGACCTGGAGGGTGCCCAGGCGCTGCTCAAGGACAGCGATCCGGAAATGCGTGAAATGGCCGAGGAGGAGGTCGACGACGCCCAGGCCCGCCTCGGGGAGATCGAAGTGCGCCTGCAGCGCATGCTGTTGCCCAGGGACCCCAATGACGGCCGCAACGTCTTCCTGGAAATCCGTGCCGGCACCGGCGGTGATGAGGCCGCGATCTTTTCCGGCGACCTGTTTCGCATGTACTCGCGCTATGCCGAGCGCCAGGGCTGGCGCGTGGAGATCTTGTCCGAGAGCCCGGGCGAGCATGGTGGCTACAAGGAAGTCATCTCCCGAGTCGAGGGTGACAATGTCTTCGCCAAGCTGAAGTTCGAATCCGGCGCCCACCGCGTGCAGCGGGTGCCCGAAACCGAATCCCAGGGCCGTATTCATACCTCCGCCTGCACCGTCGCGGTCCTGCCCGAGCCGGATGAACAGATGGCGATCGAGATCAACCCGGCCGACCTGCGGGTCGACACTTACCGGGCCTCCGGTGCCGGCGGGCAGCACATCAACAAGACCGACTCGGCCGTGCGCATCACTCACCTGCCCAGCGGGATCGTGGTCGAATGCCAGGAGGAGCGCTCGCAGCACAAGAACCGTGCGCGGGCGATGGCCTGGCTGGCGGCCAAGCTGCAGGACGTGCAGGACAGCGCCGCGCACAAGGAAATCGCCGACACCCGCAAGCTGCTGGTCGGTTCCGGTGACCGCTCCGAGCGGATCCGGACTTACAACTTTCCCCAGGGGCGGGTCACCGATCACCGCATCAACCTGACGCTGTACTCGCTCAACGAAGTCATTGGCGGTGCGGTCGAGCAGGTGATTGAGCCGTTGCTGCAGGAGTACCAGGCCGACCAGCTGGCGGCGTTGGGCGATTGAAGGCGCTTGCCCCTGGCGTGCCGACGCATGGGCGCGACCGTTCCGGTCGAGCCGGTTGACCCTGGAAACTGAAGATGGCCACGATCGATTCCCTGCTGCGAGGCGCCGAGCTGCATGATTCGCCCAGCGCCCGGCTCGATGCCGAATGGCTGCTGGCAGCGGCGTTGGACAAGCCGTCGAGCTACCTGCGTACCTGGTCCGACCGCGAGGTGCCGGCCGAGGCGCAGGCGCGCTTTGCGGCCTATCTCGAGCGCCGCCGTTCGGGTGAGCCGGTGGCTTACATCCTGGGGCGCCAGGGATTCTGGAGCCTCGATCTGGAAGTCGCCCCGCACACGCTGATTCCTCGGCCGGACACCGAGCTGCTGGTCGAAACCGCATTGCAACTGGCGCCGACGACCGCGACCGCCGTGCTCGATCTCGGCACCGGCACCGGCGCAATCGCCCTGGCGCTGGCCTGCGAGCGGCCGCAGTGGCGGCTGCTTGGCGTCGATCGGGTGCCCGACGCCGTTGCCCTGGCCACGCGCAATGCCAGGCGGCTTGGCATCGGCAACGCGCAATTCGCCGAGAGCCACTGGTTTTCGGCGCTGGAGTCGCGCCGCTTTGCGCTGATTCTGTCCAACCCGCCTTATATCCCGGCGAGCGATCCGCATCTGCAGCAGGGCGACCTGCGCTTTGAGCCGGCCAGCGCACTGGTGGCCGGCGTGGACGGGCTGGACGACCTGCGGCTGATCGTCTCGCAGGCTCCGGAACACCTTGTGGCATCCGGCTGGCTCCTGCTCGAGCATGGCCATGACCAGGGTGCCTCGGTGCGTGTCCTGCTGGACACGGCGGGATTCGTCGACGTGCACAGTCGCACCGACCTTGGCGGGTATGAGCGAATCAGTCTCGGCCGCCGACCATGACCGCCATGAGGAGGGCGACATGCTGAACGACGAGGAGCTGCTGCGCTACAGCCGGCAGATCTTGCTGAAACAGGTCGACATCGAAGGCCAGCTGCGGCTCAAGGACAGCCGCGTACTGGTAGTCGGGCTCGGCGGGCTAGGCTCGCCCGTGGCGCTGTATCTGGCGGCCGCAGGAGTAGGCGAGTTGCACCTGGCTGACTTCGACAGCGTCGACCTGACCAACCTCCAGCGCCAGGTCCTGCATGACGCTTCGGCGCTCGGGGTGGCCAAGGTGGACTCGGCGATGGCCCGACTGGGTGCGCTCAACCCGCTGGCCAGGCTGATAGCATACCGTGCCGCGATGGATAAAGACTTGCTCGGGGCCGCGGTGGCCGCGGTGGATGTGGTGGTCGACTGCACCGACAATTTTGCCGTACGCGAGGCGATCAACGCCGCCTGCGTCGCCGCGCGCACGCCCCTGGTGAGCGGTGCCGCGATCCGGCTCGAGGGGCAATTGTCGGTGTTCGACCCCCGGGTCGAGGCCAGCCCCTGCTACCACTGCCTGTACGGTCACGGCAGCGAAGCCGAACTCAGTTGCAGCGAAGCCGGCGTGCTGGGCCCGTTGGTCGGCGTGCTGGGCAGTCTGCAGGCCCTGGAGACGATGAAGCTGCTGGTCGGATTTGGCGAGCCGCTGATTGGGCGGCTGTTGTTGGTCGACGCGCTGTCGACCCGCTTTCGGGAGTTGCGGGTGCGGCGCGATCCGGCCTGTGCAGTCTGTGGCAGCGGTCATGGCTGACAACGCGCCGGTCGGGGTTTTCGATTCGGGAGTCGGCGGGCTCTCGGTGCTGCGCGAAATCCGCGCGCGGCTGCCGCAGGAATCACTCTTGTACCTGGCTGACAGCGGCCACGTACCTTATGGCGAGAAGAGCCCCGAGTTCATTCGCTCGCGTTGCCGTGCCATCGCGGCGTTTCTCCTTGGGCAGGGCGCGAAGGCCCTGGTCCTGGCCTGCAACACCGCCACGGCGGCCGGTATTGCCGAACTGCGCGAGCTGTATCCGGATATTCCGCTGATCGGCATGGAACCGGCCGTCAAGCCTGCCGCGCGCGCAACGCGCAGTGGTGTGGTTGGCGTGCTGG
The DNA here is from genome assembly GCA_032064305.1 of Pseudomonas sp. Classification (GTDB taxonomy): domain Bacteria; phylum Pseudomonadota; class Gammaproteobacteria; order Pseudomonadales; family Pseudomonadaceae; genus Stutzerimonas. The sequence continues at coordinate 39,950 of DAMBNU010000022.1, forward strand.
CCACTACCGGGACGTTGAAAAGCGCAAAGTTTGCGGCCCTGCTCGATCGCTTCGCCAGTGATGTGCGAGTGATCACGCAGCCCTGTCCCGGCCTTGTCGAATGCATCGAAGCCGGGGCGCTCGATACCCCGGAGACGCGCGCACTGCTCGCAGAGCTGGTTCGGCCGCTGGTGGACGCCGGCTGCGACACCCTGATTCTCGGCTGCACTCACTACCCCTTCGTCAAACCGCTATTGCGCGAACTGTTAGCTCCCCATGTGGCTTTGGTTGACACAGGCGCCGCAGTGGCGCGCCACTTGGCGACGGTCCTTGCCAACGCCGACCGACTGGGGACGCAGTACCGGGGGGTGCGGTTCTGGAGTAGCGGCGATCCGCAGCGATTGGCCGCTGTACTGCCGGCACTCTGGGGCGAAAAAGGCGTGGTAGCTTACTACGCTGACCCGGAACTACCCGCTGCGCCTGCTTTCTGAATCTGGGTTAATACTCGAAAAATAAGCGATGCCTCTCTTTCGATAAGGACGTTCCGATGAAAAAACTGATCTCTCTCGCTGCCCTTGCAGCTGTTTCGCTGGGTCAGGCCGCTACCGCACAGGCTTTTGACCTGACCGCCGCGGTGGGGCAGACCGGCGAATCGACCATGACCTACCGGCTTGGCGCCGAGTTCGATTTCAACCGCAGCTGGTTCCAGTCCGACGTCGGTCGGCTGACGGGATATTGGGACGCCGCCTACACCTACTGGGAGGGCGACGAAAGCGCGACCAACCACAGCATCTCGCTCGCCCCGGTGTTCGTGTATGAGTTCAACGGTGGGGCCGTGAAACCCTACCTGGAAGCCGGGATCGGCATCGCGGCTTTCGAAAGCACCGAGGTGGAAAACAATAACCTCGGCTCTTCGTTTCAGTTCGAGGATCGCCTGGGCGCCGGCTTGCGCTTCGCGGGTGGCCACGAGGTCGGCATCCGCGCGATTCATTATTCAAATGCGGGGATCAAGGAACCGAACAACGGCATCGAAAGCTACGCCGTGCACTACCGCGCGTCGTTCTAAGACGCCATGAGCCGGTGGCGGCGCTTCCGGGCGCCGTCAGCGCTTGTCCAGATAGGCCGTCGCCGAGCCCTTGCGCTCTTCCAGGCAGTCGGCCGAACCCAGCTCGAATTCGCGACAGATCAGCGGCCGCTGGGCGTAGATGGTGCAGCGCATGCTGTCCCGGTCGAGTGCCGCGCACCAGCCATCATCCAGGCGGCGCATCACCTGACCGCCCCAAGCGTCCTCGTCGATATAGCGGTCAGGTACGCCGTCGTCACCCAGCAACATGACTTCCAGCCGGCAGCAGCAAGCGGCGCAAGTGGCGCAGGACACGCGTTCATCGGGTAGTTGGCGGTGGGCAATGGTGGTGTCGGTCATCGCTGCAGTCTACGCGGCTTGAGGGGCGTTGACTGCAGCGATGGCGGGGGACGGGGCCGTTGGGGCGTGCCTAGAGGCTTTCGTCGATCTGCTTGTTCTTCCAGCCCTCACCGCCAGGCAGCAGCAGGTTCAGGGTCAGGGCGATGATCGCGCACAGCGAGATGCCCGACAGGCTGAATTCCCCGTAGCCGAATGCCATGCCACCAATCCCGAACACCAGCGTGACCGAGACGATGATGAGGTTGCGCGCCTCGGACAGGTCGACCTGGTGACGGATCAGCGTGCTCAGGCCGACCACGGCGATCGAGCCGAACAGTAGGCAGAGGATGCCGCCCATGACCGGCACCGGGATGCTCAGCAGGCCGGCGCCAAACTTGCCGATAAAGGCCAGCACAATGGCGAAAACCGCGGCCCAGGTCATGATCTTGGGGTTGTAGTTCTTGGTCAGCATCACCGCGCCGGTCACCTCGGCGTAGGTGGTATTGGGCGGCCCGCCGAACAGGCCGGCCGCGGACGTGGCCAGGCCATCGCCGAGAAGGGTGCGGTGCAGGCCTGGGTCCTTGATGAAGTTCCGGCCGGTCACGCCGCCGATGGCCACGACGCCACCGATGTGCTCGATGGCCGGTGCCAGCGCCACCGGAACCATGAACAGTATCGCTCCCCAGTGGAACTCGGGTGCCACGAAGTTCGGTACCGCCAGCCAGGGGGCTGCGATGATCCCGCGGGTGTCTACCACCCCGAACACGAAGGACAGGCCGTACCCCACCGCGACGCCGGCAAGGATCGGCACCAGCCGGAACAGTCCTTTGCCGAGCACGGCGACCAGCAGGGTGGTCAGCAGCGCCGGCATCGAGACCATCATCGCGGTGCCGTAGGGAACCAGCTGCGCACTGCCGTCGCCGGCCTTGCCCATTGCCATATTGACCGCCACCGGCGAGAGCGCGAGGCCAATGGAGATGATCACCGGGGCGATCACCACCGGCGGCAGCAGTCGATCGATGAATCCCGGACCTTTGAGGCGAACCGCGAAGCCCAGCATCATGTAGACGACGCCCGCCGCGACGACGCCGCCAAGGACCGCCGGCAACCCAAACTCGCCCTTGGCGGCAATGATTGGTGCGATGAAGGCGAAGCTCGATGCGAGGAATACCGGGACCTGTCGGCGGGTGACCAGTTGAAACAGCAGGGTGCCGAGGCCGGCTGTGAACAGGGCAACGTTCGGGTCCATGCCGGTAATCAGCGGCATCAGGACCAGTGCACCAAAGGCGACGAACAGCATCTGCGCGCCGGCCAGGATCTGGCGCCCGAGCGGTTCTTCCATGGGTTGCGACATGCTCAGATGTCCTTCTGCTTGGTGCCGAAGATCTTGTCGCCCGCATCGCCCAGACCCGGCACGATGTAACCGTTCTCGTCCAGATGATCGTCGATCGAGGCGGTATAGATGATCACGTCCGGGTGGGCCTGCTCCACGGCGCGGATGCCTTCCGGTGCCGCGACCAGGACCAGCGCGCGGATTTCCTTGCAGCCGGCCTTCTTCAGCATGTCGATCGCCGCCACCATGGAGCCGCCGGTGGCCAGCATCGGGTCGATGATCATGGCCAGGCGCTGGTCGAGGTCGTCAACCAGTCGCTCCAGATACGTGTGCGCCTGCAGCGTCTCCTCATTGCGCGCGATACCCACGGCGCTGACCTTGGCGCCGGGGATCAGGCTGAGCACGCCGTCGAGCATGCCGATACCTGCCCGCAGGATCGGCACCACGGTGATCTTCTTGCCGGAGATCTTCTCGACCTGTACCGGGCCGCACCAGCCGTCGATACTGTAGTTTTCCAGCGGCAGGTCGCGGGTGGCTTCGTAGGTGAGGATCGATCCGACCTCCTGCGCCAGTTCGCGGAAGTTCTTGGTGCTGATATCGGCACGGCGCATCAGCCCAAGCTTGTGGCGAATTAGCGGGTGGCGGATCTCTCGAATGGTCATGGCTGGCTCCGGCGGACGAATAAACCGGCGTAGATTAATGCATCGGGGTGTTAGCGGCTATTGATGCGTCGGAAGGGGCTTGCCCTGGTCGGCCGTGCATCGGTATCGTCGCGGCCCTTCCGACGCCGCTGCCTGCCGGGCTGCGCTGATTTCCCATTTTTTGACTGGAGCATCGCCATGTCCGCCGATCTCGCCCACGTCCGCCAGATCATGGCCGAAGCCGACTGCCTGTATACCGATGCCGAGGTCGAAACGGCGATCGACGCGGTTGCCGCGCGCATCAACGCCGAGCTGGCCGACCGTAACCCCGTGGTTTTCTGCGTTATGAACGGCGGCCTTATCTTCTCCGGCAAACTGGTCACCAAGCTGAATTTCCCGCTGGAGCTCTCCTACCTGCACGCCACGCGCTACCGCAACGAAACCAGCGGTGGCGAGCTGTTCTGGAAGGCAAAGCCGGAGATTTCGTTCATGGATCGCGACGTGCTGATCATCGATGACATTCTCGACGAAGGGCATACGCTGGGCGCGATCATCGACTTCTGCCGGCACGCTGGCGCGGCCAAGGTGCACACCGCGGTACTGGTCGACAAGGATCATCAGCGCAAGGCGCGCCCCGATCTGAAGGCCGACTACGTCGGGCTCAGCTGCGTGGATCGCTACGTGTTCGGCTATGGCATGGACTACAAAGGCTACTGGCGCAACGCGCCCGGTATTTACGCCGTCAAGGGCATGTGACCGGGCGGTTGGCCCGAGCCGCATGGCCCGCCGGCGCTGAGCGGGTGTCCACTGTGTAGCGTCGCCAGGATTGTCGCCATCCCATACCTCGTCGCGCCACGCCACCGCTCTACCACCGGCGACAGCGCCTGTCATCGGGCATCTGGCTGTTTCGTTTTGCCCCAGCGCTAACGCGTCGGTAACGCCCCGGTATCGCTGGGTGATGCCGCGCGCCTTGGCGTGCTGCGCTCTGGGCCGCTGGCCAGGGAATAGCCGGGTCGCACGGGCCCGTCCTGGGCGCGGTTTTCCCAATTTTCCGCCAACGAAATCGCAACTGCTCTATCCCGGGGCTTGCGCGCGTTACCCTGACCGCTACTCTCTGTCCAGAACAGGTCGCCTGGCTGGGTTGTGGCTGTTGCAAGCCCGGTTGCAACCCGCTGAGGTGACGGCTGTTCATTCTAAAGGATGACAAGGCAAATCAAACCTTAGTGCGCTTAACCCCCTGCAGCCGTCTGGTTAGGGTGAGCGTACTTCGAACCAACCAGGAGCGCCTCATGACAAAAACAACAAGGCAAGGAATCTTCCAGCCCAAGACTCTGGCTCTCGCCATTGCCCTGGGTTCTGTCGCACCGGCTCATGCTGTCACGTTCAATATCGGGGAGGTTGAGGGGCAGCTGGACTCGTCCATGTCGATCGGCGCCAGCTGGTCGATGGCCGATCGGGACATGGATCTAGTGGGTATCGCTAACGGCGGCACCGGCTACACCCAGACCGGCGATGACGGGCGATTGAACTTCAAGAAGGGCGAAACATTCTCGAAGATATTCAAAGGTATTCATGACCTTGAGTTGCGCTACGGCGACAGTGGGGCATTCATTCGTGGCAAGTACTGGTACGACTTCGAGCTGAAGGATGAAGACCGCCTCTTCAAGGACATCAGCGATAGCAACCGGAAGGAGGCCGCTCAGTCGTCTGGCGCGCAGATTCTCGATGCGTTCCTTTATCACAACTACGACATCAGCGGGCTGCCGGGCACGGTGCGCGTGGGCAAGCAGGTAGTCAGCTGGGGCGAAAGCACCTTCATCGGCAACTCCATCAACTCGATCAACCCGCTGGACGCGGCTGCGTTCCGCCGTCCGGGAGCCGAAATCAAGGAAGGCCTGATTCCGGTCAACATGCTGTACGTGTCCCAGAGCCTGACCGATCAGCTCAGCATGGAGGCCTTCTATCAGCTGGAGTGGGACCAGACGATCATTGACAATTGCGGAACCTTCTTCGCTAGCAACGACGTTGCGGCCGATGGCTGCGATAACAATTACACCGTTCTGTCCGCCGCGCAGCGTGATGCGATCATCGGCGCCGGCGTGACCATCGAACAGCTCAATGCCGCTTACGGGACCAGTTATGCTGGGCTCGATGATCTCGGGATCGTAGTAGGTCCCGAGGGCGTGACCGTGCCTCGCGGTGGCGATCGTGATGCGCGCGATTCCGGGCAGTACGGCCTTGCGTTTCGCTGGCTGGCCGATACGGCCGAATATGGGCTGTATTTCATGAATTACCACAGCCGCACTCCGACAGTGGGCTACAAAAACGCATCTGCGGCTGAAATTGGTGCGCTGCTTGGATTGTTAGGGACTCCGTCGCCCGGCGGCGGCCTGCCATCCGGTGCGGCATTCAGCGCCCTGGCTTCGCCCGCTCTGCTGAGCAACGGCGAGTATTATCTTGAATACCCAGAAGACATACGCCTGTATGGCGCAAGTTTCGCCACGACTCTGCCTACGGGTACTGCCTGGTCGGGCGAAATCAGCTATCGCCCCAACTTGCCGGTGTCGCTCAACTCGACTTATACCACCGGCCTGTTGGCCACCGGAATCGGCGGCGCGATCGCGACGGGTAACGTGCCGGGCGCTCTCGCGCAGGCGGGCTTGGAGCATCAGGGATACAACCGCAAGGAAGTGACCCAGATTCAGACCACATTTACGCATTTCTTCGATCAGGTCCTCGGTGCCGGACGAGTAACTGTCGTAGGCGAGATCGGCTATGCCCACGTAGGTGGCTTGGAAAGCAAGAGTGAGCTTCGCTACGGCCGAGATTCCATCTACGGTCTCGATACACCTGAGTACGGCAATGACGGCTTCGTCACCGCCAACTCCTGGGGCTATCGCGTTCGGGCCCTGGCGGACTACAGCAACGTTTTCGCCGGTGTGAACCTGACCCCGAACGTATCCTTCTCCCACGACGTGGATGGTTACGGCCCGAACGGTCTGTTCAACGAAGGCTCGAAGGCTGTGAGCGTCGGCGTCGATGCGGTCTACCAGAACAGCTATACCGCCAGCCTCTCGTATACCGATTTCTTCGGCGGCGACTACAACACCCTGGTGGATCGCGACTTCCTGGCGCTGAGCGTGGGTGTCAATTTCTAAAGAGGAGACCGCTTCACCTGATCCCGGGCGAAGGCCAGTTGCTGGCCTTCGCTGCATGACACCGCTATGTAGGCCTCTGGCCAAAACAAGATCAAGAGGAACTGGAAGCGTATGAAAACAACAAGAAAACTGTTCAGTGTCTTGGCCCTTTCGTTGCTGGCAAGCAGCGTGATGGCCTCCGTGTCGCCGGAAGAAGCGGCCAAGCTCGGCAATTCGCTGACCCCGCTGGGTGCCGAGAAGGCAGGCAACGCGGACGGCACCATCCCAGCCTGGACGGGCGGGCTGGCGACCGATGCCGCGCCCCTCAAGGATGGTCACCTGACCAACCCCTACAAGAGCGAACAACCGAAGTTCGTGATCACTGCGCAAAATGCTGACCAGTACAAGGACAAGTTGACCGAGGGCCAGCTGGCGATGTTCAAGCGCTATCCGGATACCTATAAGGTCCGCGTATTCGAGACGCACCGCAGCGCTGCACTTCCTGACCGAATCTACGAAGCGGCGAAAAAGAGCGCGCTCAACGCCGAGCTCGTCGGCGGTGGCAACGGCATCGACAATTTCGCCGACAGCCGCTATTACGCCTTCCCGATTCCAAAGAACGGCTTGGAAGTGGTTTGGAACCACATCACGCGCTACCGCGGTGGCAACGTTCGACGCAACATCGTTCAGGCCACGCCGCAGACCAATGGCAGCTATACCCTGGTGCATTTCGAGGATGAGGTGGCCTTTCCAAGCGACATGACCGACCTCGAACCGGATCGCGCGAAGAACGCGTTGCTGTTCTTCAAGCAGCGCGTCACCGCGCCTTCGCGCCTGGCCGGCAACGTGCTGCTGGTTCATGACTCGCTCGATCAGGTCAAGGAGCCCCGTCAGGCCTGGATCTACAACGCCGGCCAGCGTCGTGTTCGTCGTGCACCGCAGGTTGCCTATGACGGTCCGGGTACCGCTGCCGACGGCATGCGGACGACGGACAACTTCGATATGTTCAGCGGCGCTCCGGATCGTTACGACTGGAAACTGGTGGGCAAGAAGGAGCTGTACATCCCCTACAACAGCTTCGACATTGCCTCGAGCGACGTGAAGTACGACGAAATTCTCAAGGCTGGCCACGTCAACCAGGACCTGGCGCGTTACGAGTTGCACCGGGTTTGGGAAATCGAAGCCAACCTCAAGGATGGCGAGCGGAACATCTATGCCAAGCGCCGCTTCTATGTTGACGAGGACACCTGGACCATCGTGGAGTCGGAGCTGTATGACGGTCGCGGTCAACTGTGGCGCGTCGGCGAGGCCCATATGCTCCAGTACTACCAGCACAAGGTGCCGGCCTACGCGTTCGAAGCACTCTATGACGTTATCTCCGGTCGCTACATTGCCATTGGCTTGAGCAATGAAGAACCGCCTCACGAGTTTGGTTACAAGGCCTCGGCGCGCGACTTCACGCCTGCCGCGCTGCGTAATGCGGGGGTTCGCTGATCGTCTAGCATCCAGTCGGTGAATAAGGCGGCCCTAGGGCCGCCTTTTTATTGTTCGCGTGTCGCGGGATGATACTTTTTGGCCATTAGCCGAGCGGCTGTCAGGGGCGGGTGGGCGCTGAGTCGACAAACCCTGCGTAATGAGGCAGGTTGTCAACGCCATAGGCCACCCGATGCAGCCTGGTCCGCGGACTTAGCGACCGCTGTGGCTCATCGCGTCAATTCAATGGACTGATTCGAACAAGAGAAACCTCGCCATGTCCGTACGCTTCAATCCGAGTGCACTGAGCACGGAGGCCGCCGCACAGGTTCAGGTCGCAACGATTCCGCGTCTTCCGCCCCTGCACGTCCCGCGTCCGCGGCTAGTCGAGGCGATGCTGGCGGCGCGGTGCCGTCTGCGCCTGATCTGCGCGCCGGCCGGTTTCGGCAAAAGCGTGTTGATGAACGAGTGCGCCCGACGGGTACCGGCCGATACCCATTTGGTCTGGCTCGATCTGGGTGGTCGGGCATTCTCCGCCGAAGCGCTGCTGTCCCGGCTCAGCCGTCTGCTCAACGGCACGCGTACCGCGACGGGCGAGGTCCAGCAGGATCTGGTCGACCTGCTGGATGACTCCCCCAGGCCGCTCTGGATCATGCTGGACGATTATCCGCGCGAAGCCGACGTAGCGTTCGACGCGTGCCTGGATCTGCTGCTCGAGCGAGGCCCGGAAACCGTCAGCTGGTGGGTTACCAGCCGCCGGCAACCGGCCTGGAAATTGCCCCGGTTGCTGCTGCAGGGTGATTTGCTCGAAGTCGAGGCCGAGGCCCTGGCGCTGGATCCTGCCGAGCTTCGTCAGTTGCTCAAGGCGCATCGCCTGGACCTCGTCGAGGACACCTTCAAGCAATTGATGACGGGCAGCGAGGGGTGGCTGGCCGGCATCAGCCTGTTGTTGCTCAATGCCGACGAGCAGGCCGTGCGTGAACGGCTCGTTGCCGGCACCCCGCTGTTGAGGGATTACGTGCAGCGCGAGGTGCTGGACGGCCAGCCCGATGAGATCCGTCGGGCGCTGTTTGCGCTGGCGCGGATGCCGCGCTTCTCGGCACCGTTGTGCGAGCACGTGCTGGACGGCATTGGCAGCCATATTCTCGACGTGCTCAAGACATACCAGCTGTTCGTCCGGCAGATCGACAACTGCGGCGAGTGGTTTCGCCTCTGGCGGCCGATGATGCTGATCCTGCAGCGCATGCCGGATGCGGTCTCGCCCATCCAGACGCATCTGCGCGCCTGTCAGTGGTTCGCCAATCGCGGCGAAATGCGCGAGGCGGTGGAACACGCCTTGTGGGCGGGCCAGCCGGAGGTCGCCGCGAATTTCCTGCAGCGCTACGGGCAAGAGCAGTTGCTCATCGGCGACAACGTCTCGCATTTCATGAAATGGCGCAGTGAACTGCCGCAGGACCTGTTCAACAGCACTACCCGGTTGATCGTGCTGCATGGCTGGGCGCTAATCATTTCTGCGCGGCTGGACGAGGTGGACGACTGTCTGGCCGACCTGGCCAAGTTCTTCCCGCAACCCGATGCACGCCGGCAGGCGCAGCTGTTGGCCCAATGGCAAGCGTTGCGCGGGTTTCTGGCGCGGCTGCGCGGGGAGCCGGAGGCGCGCCAGTACTGTCTGCAGGCCCTGGAGGTGCTCTCCGATCACGCCTGGGCGCAGCGGGTGCTCTGTTACCAGGCCCTGTCGCAGCAAGCCATGGCCGAAAGCCAGCTGGAGCTGGCGCAGCAGTACAACAGCGAGGGCATGAAGCTGGCTCGGCTCAAGGGCAGCGTGCTCTATGAGGCGATGCTCAACGTCGACCGCATCCAGTTGCTCGAGCTCACCGGTGAATTCGAGCGCGCCGTGGGCGTGCTGGAGGAATCGCTGCTGGTGTTGCGCGACAGCGTTAAGCGCAGCCCGATCATCGGTCGGCTCAAGTTATTGCAAGGCCACCTGCTGGCTTACCAGGGGCTGGACGAGCAGGCCCGTGAGGCCTACCAGCAGGGGCGCCTGGAGACGGAAACCTGCGGCGATTCCTACGTCTTTTTCGGTTATGCCGGGCTCGCGGAAGTCGCTGCTCGCAACCAGGAGTTTCCCACAGCCTATCACTGGCTGCGCGAGGCCGAACGTCTGACGCAGTGGCGTCATGTACCGGAAGCACGGTTTCGCGGGATCCTGCCGCTGATTACCGGGCTGACCTGGTTGCATCAGGGGCAGCTGAAAAAGGCCCGGTCGGTGTTTATCCAGGTGCTGGAACTGTACAAGGGGCACAGCTACCTGGCGCCGTCCGGCTTTTACGAGCTGCTTGCCCGCGTGCAGCGCTATCTGGCGGTGATCGATCTGCTCTCCGGACGCTGTGCCCTGGCCATCGAGACGCTGCGCGAGCTGATCGAGCAGAACCTCCGTTCGCAACGCCTGGGCCTGGCGTGCGAGTGCCGTTTTACGTTGGCCGAGGCGCTGCAGCTCGATGGCCGGCATGAAGAAGCGGAGCTGGAGCTGCGCAAGGCGCTGGGGGAGGCTGCACGCCAGCACTTGGTCAAACCGTTGTACGAGCTGCAGCACCGCCAACCGCAATGGCTGGCCAGGATGCTGCCTGCAGGCAGGGGCGAGGGCTTGCGTGATCGCTTGCTGCAGTTCGAGCGTGAACCGGACGAACTTCTGGGCACGGGAGAAGAAGTCATCCTTAGCAATCGTGAGCTGACCGTGCTACGGCTGATCGCCCAGGGCTGTTCCAATCAGGAGATCGCCGAACAGTTGTTCATTTCATTGCACACGGTCAAGACCCATGCGCGCCGAATCAACACCAAGCTGGGGGTGGCCAGGCGTACCCAGGCAGTCGCCCGGGCCAAGGCCCTGGCCTGGCTGTAGCGGTGCGACAGGCGCCGCCAGGCGGCAGCGGGTGGTGCCGTCGGGAGGTGTGTCGTTTTTGGTGTTGTTATGAGGACAGGTGGTGCAGCCAGCCTGCAGGCATCAGGCGGTGAGGTTCATCGCGCAGCGGAAAGCGGGTATTTCGTCAGCCGGTAGGTGTTGGCAGAGTCGCCCTGTTCGATGGCGAGGCTGAACTGAAGGCTGGTGATCAATCGCTCCAGTTGTTGCTGATCACGCCACTGGCTGGCGCTGATGAACCGCTTGACCGCCACGCCCGTGCGTCCGGTCAGGGTCAGTAGGATACTGCCGTCCGGCTTCTCGATGCTGAAATTGACGTTGTAGTCTGGCTGAAACACATCGCTGATCTTCTTGAATGGACTGTCCATGCCGGTTACCTGAGTGAGTGACTGCAACCAGTGGACAGAGCAGCGATTGACAAGTTTCGCCGCGCCGACGCACACCCTGCGGCAAAACGAAGCACCGCTGGCAATGTCAGCGGTGGGTCATTCGGCGCCAGTGCCGGTCGGCAGCTCGGCAAGCACGTCGGGGCTGTTCTTGAAAGCCTTGGCGAACAGGTCGCGATGCCTGGCCATGTATATGCCGATGTCTTCAGCCTGCTGCTCGCTGAGGGTGGGCGCTGCATGGCGCAAGACCGAGGCGAGGGCCTCGGCAAGCTCCAGCATCTTGTCGTGACGGTCGGCTTCGGCTTTATCCATGAACAGGCGCTCCAGGTCCCGGCTGCTGCGGTATACCACTTCGACGGCCATCTACCACCTCGGCTCAATATGAATGAAGTACTGTTTGTTTGTACAGTATAAGCAGCGAGGCTGGAATTTAACAGCTTCGTGTTTGGCTGCTGCAAGCCTAATCCGCGAACCGCCCTTCGAGTCGCTCGACACCGAACTGCAACGTGCTGCTGCGATAGCCCGGTCGGAGCGGCGGCAACGGCGTGCAGGCCTCCCAGCGCTGGCCCGGCTGGAGGTTTTCCGGCCCCCGGTAGCGGGGTGCGTCGTAGTTGGAGCTGACCAGGTTCAGGCTCGAGCCTGGCGCATAGGCGGCGATTTGCCAATGCAGGCTCTGCAACGGTTTGTCTGCGTGGTTCTCAAGGACGATGCGTAACGGTTGGCCGGCCGGGCAGTGGTCAGGTGCATAGGTCATGTTCAGGGCCAGCTCGGTCAGCCGATGCGCTTCGCGCTGCTCCTGCCAGACCACCCATGCCGCGACCAGCCCGAGGCCGAGCAGGGCGCCAAGCGAAATGGGCGCGGCGCGCAGGGGGTAGCGGACCAGCAGCACGATCCAGGTCAGTATCAGCAGGGCGCCGATCAGCATGGGTGCCGGCCTGTCTTGGAGCGGCGCGAGGCCGTGCACGCCTTCGCGGCGCGTCCTGGCGCGCGGATGAGCCGGCTCATTCCTGCGCGTCCGGCCTGGCGTGACTGGCGAGGCGTTCCAGTGCGGCCTTCAGCTTCGGGTCCGCGATGCCGCGCGCGGTTTGCTGGATATTGTCCGCGGCACGCAGCGATAGCGCTGGCGCAGGGCCCGGGCGGTGCCGCGGTGCCTCGGGCGGTTGCACCTTGAACTGGATGCGCACCAGCTCCCGGAAGGCCTCCAGCGCCTGCAACTGGCGCTGCAGCCGGCGCTGCTGATAGCGCAGGCGGGTCGCCCAATGGCCGTCGGTGACAATCAGCAGCAGCGTGCCATCCCGCCAGGAGGCTACGCGGCAAAACTCCCGCGCCGCTGGCTGCAGCTGGCTGTCGACGAGTTGTTGCAACGCGTCCAGGCGGCGCGCCTCGCCGAACAGGGCCCGGAGCGGTTTGGCTTCGCGCAACAGCGAGGCGGGTGCCTTGGCAGGCAGTGGGCGCAGCGACATGTCAATGGCTCGCAGGAATCAGGTCGCTGATCTTAGCAGAAGGCTGCGTAGCGCCCGCCTGCGAGGCTTGGCCAATCTGCACGCTGGCCGTCTGATACAGCACCGTTTCGCCGACGTTACCGACTGCGAAGTGACGTGCCGGCGACCTTGAGTGCCCGGAGGAATTGCCGCGCGCCACCGTTTAGGGCTGCGCAGCAGGCACCTTTCCTCTCAGGCGTTTCCGAGTAGAATGCCCCCTTTGCACGTCCCGTGGTGGCCCTGCGGCCGTGCCTCCATCCCCAGCATGGAAGTCTTTGTCGATATGTTTGCGCCTTTAATGAAGAAGCTCTTTGGTAGCAAGAATGACCGCGAGGTCAAGCGCATGCTCAGGACGGTACAGGCCGTTAATGCGCTCGAAGAGCAGATGCTGTCGTTGTCCGATGAGCAACTGCGGCAGAAGACCGAAGAGTTCAAGGCCCGTCTTGGCCAAGGCGAGACCCTCGACCAGATTCTTCCTGAAGCTTTCGCCGTCTGCCGCGAGGCGGGCAAGCGGGTGATGGGCATGCGCCATTTCGACGTTCAGTTGATCGGCGGCATGACGCTGCATGAAGGCAAGATTGCCGAGATGCGTACCGGTGAAGGCAAGACTCTGGTGGCAACGCTGGCGGTCTACCTCAACGCACTGGCCGGCAAGGGCGTGCACGTGGTCACGGTCAACGACTACCTGGCTCGCCGCGATGCCAACTGGATGCGCCCGCTGTACGAATTCCTCGGCCTGACCGTCGGGATCGTCACCCCGTTCCAACCGCCGGAAGAAAAGCGTGCCGCGTACGCGGCAGATATCACCTACGGCACCAATAACGAGTTCGGCTTCGACTACCTGCGCGACAACATGGCGTTCAGCCTCGAGGAAAAGAACCAGCGCGACCTCAACTTCGCGGTGATCGACGAGGTGGACTCGATCCTCATCGACGAAGCGCGGACCCCGCTGATCATTTCCGGCCAGGCCGAAGACAGCTCCAAGCTGTACCAGCAGATCAACCAGCTGATTCCACTACTCAAGCAGCACGTCGAGGAAGAAGAAGGCGTCGTCACCCAGGAAGGTCATTTCACGGTCGATGAAAAGACCCGGCAGGTCGAGCTGAACGAATCGGGACATCAGTTCGTCGAGGACATGCTGACCCGTGCCGGTCTGTTGGCCGAGGGTGAAAGCCTTTATTCCGCACATAACCTTGGCCTGCTGACGCACGTGTACTCCAGCCTGCGTGCGCACAAGCTGTTCCATCGCAACGTCGAGTACATCGTGCAGAACAACCAGGTGCTGCTGATCGACGAGCACACCGGACGGACGATGCCGGGTCGGCGGCTTTCCGAAGGCCTGCACCAGGCGATCGAGGCGAAAGAAGGCCTGCCGATCCAGCCGGAAAGCCAGACGCTGGCCTCGACCACGTTCCAGAATTATTTCCGCCTGTACAAGAAGCTGTCGGGCATGACCGGAACGGCGGACACCGAAGCGTTCGAGTTCATGCAGATCTACAACCTGCCGGTCATGGTCATCCCGACCAACAAGCCGCTGGCGCGCAAGGACTACAACGACCTGGTCTACCTGACCCAGGAAGAGAAGTTCGCCGCCATCATCACGGACATCAAGGATTGCCAGAATAACGGCCGTCCAGTGCTGGTGGGCACCGCGACGATCGAGAGCTCCGAATACGTCTCCCAGCTGCTGATCAAGGAAGGCATCGAGCACAAGGTGCTCAACGCCAAGCACCACGACAAGGAAGCGGAAATCATCGCCCAGGCCGGCCGCCCGGGCGCCGTTACCATTGCCACCAACATGGCGGGTCGGGGTACCGATATCCTTCTCGGCGGCAACTGGGAAGTCGAAGTCGCCGCGCTGGACAATCCCTCCGACGAACAGGTCGCGCAGATCAAGGCCGACTGGCAGAAGCGCCATCAGGCCGTGCTCGAAGCGGGCGGCCTGCATGTGATCGCCTCGGAACGTCACGAATCGCGTCGCATCGACAACCAGTTGCGCGGCCGGGCCGGTCGCCAGGGGGATGCCGGTTCCAGCCGCTTCTACCTGTCGCTGGAAGACAGCCTTATGCGCATCTTCGCTTCCGACCGGGTGAAGAACTTCATGAAGGCGCTGGGCATGGAATCCGGAGAGGCCATCGAGCACCGCATGGTCACCAACGCGATCGAGAAGGCCCAGCGCAAGGTCGAGGGCCGCAACTTCGACATGCGCAAGCAGCTGCTCGAATACGACGACGTGGCCAACGAGCAGCGCAAGGTGATTTACCACATGCGCAACAGCCTGCTGGCCGCCGAAGAAATCGGCGAAACCATCGCGGAGTTCCGTCGCGAGGCGCTCGACCATGCCGTCAGCCAGCACATCCCCCCGCAGTCGCTGCCCGAGCAGTGGGATATCGCCGGCCTTGAAGCGGTGCTCTACAGCGATTTCGGCACACGCCTGCCGGTCCAGCAATGGCTCGACGAAGACGAAAAACTGTACGAGGAAACGCTGCGTGAGCGCATTCTCGAGGCTCTCGTCGCCGCTTACCACGAGAAGGAAGAGCTTGCCGGCGACGAAGCGTTGCGAACCTTCGAGAAGCAGATCGTGCTGCGTGTGCTCGACGACCTCTGGAAGGACCACCTGTCCACCATGGATCACCTGCGCCACGGCATTCACCTGCGTGGCTACGCGCAGAAGAACCCGAAACAGGAGTACAAGCGGGAGTCCTTTGCGTTGTTCCAGGAACTGCTCGAGTCCATCAAGCGCGACAGCATCCGCGTGTTGTCGCATGTGCAAGTGCGCCGTGAAGATCCGGCCGAGGAAGAGCAGCGGCTGCGCCGCGAGGCCGAGGCGCTGGCGCAGCGCATGCAGTTCCAGCATGAAGAGGTGTCGGCACTGGAGCCGGACGACGAGGCCCAAGCCGAAGCGGACGCCGAAGGTGGCGTAGCGGCAGCTGCCGCGCCGGTTCGAACCGAGCAGAAGATCGGGCGTAACGAACCCTGTCCCTGCGGCTCCGGGAAGAAATACAAGCATTGCCACGGGCAGGTCCAGTAACCGGAACCGCCCGTTTTCGACCGCGCCGCGACCGGCTCCAGCCGCTCGCGGCGTTTTTCTCCCTGCTGTCTGGTGGCTTCGAGCCATCCCCTCTGTTTGAAGGAGCGTATCCATGGCTGTTGGTCTCGGTCCCCTACCTGTACTGCACCCGGTTCCCGGTTTCGAACTGGGCATTGCGTCGGCCGGCATCAAGCGGCCCGGGCGCAAGGACGTCGTGGTGATGCGCTGCGCCGAGGGCTCGACGGTCGCGGGGGTCTTCACCCTCAACGCGTTCTGTGCAGCACCGGTGATTCTGGCCAAGCAGCGCGCCCAGGGCGCGGTTCGCTACCTACTGACCAACACCGGCAATGCCAACGCCGGCACGGGTGAGCCTGGCATGCAGGCGGCTGCACGCAGCTGCGCCAGTCTCGCGAAGCTGGTCGGCTGTGACGAAAACGCCGTGCTGCCGTTCTCGACCGGCGTCATCGGGGAGTTGCTGCCGGTCGAGAAGATCGAGGCGGCGCTGCCTGCCGCGGTGGCGGACCTGAGCGAAAACCACTGGGCCGAAGCGGCCAGCGGCATCATGACCACCGATACCCTGCCCAAGGGCGCGAGCCGGCAGTTCCAGCATGACGGCGTGACCGTGACGGTGACCGGCATCTCCAAGGGCGCCGGGATGATTCGCCCGAACATGGCGACCATGCTCGGCTACATCGCCACCGACGCCAAGGTTGCCCAGCCGGTGCTGCAGGATCTGCTGCGCGACGCGGCGAACAAGTCGTTCAACCGTATCACCATCGATGGCGACACCTCGACCAACGACTGCTGCATGCTGGTGGCGACCGGTAAAGCCGCGCTTGGCGAAATCACCGCGCCCAGCGGTGAGTTGTTCGAGAAGCTCAAGCAGGCGGTGTTCGAGGTCAGCATGGAAGTCGCGCAGTCGATCGTGCGCGACGGCGAAGGCGCGACCAAGTTCGTCACCGTCATCGTCAATGGCGGCAAGACCCATCAGGAGTGTCTCGATGTCGGCTATGCCGTCGCGCATTCGCCGCTGATCAAGACTGCACTTTTCGCCTCCGACCCCAACTGGGGGCGCATTCTCGCGGCGGTCGGCCGCGCCGGCGTGCCGGAGCTGGATGTCAGCCTTATCGATGTATTCCTCGGCGACGTATGCATCGCCAGCCGCGGCGGCCGTTCGGCCAGTTACACCGAGGAGCAGGGCGCCGCGGTGATGGCCGAGGAGGAGATCCAAATCCGGATCGAGCTCGGCCGCGGCGACTGCAGCGAGACCATCTGGACCACCGACCTGTCCCACGAGTATGTCCGGATCAATGCCGAATACCGCACCTGAGTGCCTGTTGCGACTCCACACTCGGCCGATGCCATGAAGCGGGTCCATGTTGCGGCCGCCGTGATTCGGGGCACTGACGGGCGAGTTCTGATCGCCAAACGCCCGTTGGATAAGCACCAGGGTGGGCTATGGGAGTTTCCCGGGGGCAAGGTTGAGCCGGGGGAGACAGTGGAGGTCGCACTCGCCCGTGAGCTGCTCGAAGAGCTTGGCATCGTCGTGATGCATGCACGACCGCTGATCCAGGTGCGCCACGACTACCCCGACAAGCATGTCCTGCTGGACGTCTGGGAGGTATCGGCGTTCTCCGGCGAGCCCCACGGCGCCGAAGGCCAGCCGCTGGCCTGGGTTGCATCGGAACAGTTGCCGGACCATGCCTTTCCGGCGGCGAACCGGCCGATCATCGCCGCTGCGCGCTTGCCGGATCGCTATCTGATCACGCCCGACGGCGTCTCCCCACAGCAACTGCTGGGCGGTTTGGCATGTGCGCTGGACGCCGGTATCCGCCTGGTCCAGCTGCGCGCACCGTCGCTGTCCGCGGCCGACTACTGGCGGCTGGCGGCCGACGCCCTGGCGCTGTGCGCCGGGCGGGCACAGCTCATGCTCAAGGGCCCGCTGGATAATGCCGCCGAGTTTCCAGCCGCCGGCTGGCATCTGACGGCCGAGCAGCTGCGGCGGTATGCCGGGCGGGGCCGGTCGATTCCGCCTGGGCAATGGCTGGCGGCGTCCTGTCACGATGCCGAAGAGCTGGCCATTGCAACAGAGTTGGGAGTAGATTTCGTCACGTTGTCACCGGTGCTGCCGACCCCGACGCACCCCGAAGCATCGCCGCTGGGGTGGTCGCTGGTAGCGGAACTGCTGCAGGGCTTCAACCAGCCTGTTTTCGTGCTCGGCGGGATGACTACGGCGCATCTGCCCGCGGTACACCAGGCGGGTGCTCAGGGCGTGGCGGCGATAAGGGCGCTATGGCCCGCTGAACCTGCATGACGATTGCCGGTCGATGGCAGAAGATCGCTCGTGACTTTCAACTGCGATAGAGGAAACTAATTTCCCCTATTCCCTTAATCAATTAACCGTATGCGGCGAGCTGCGTTATCGTAGGTCCCGTCAAATTTCTGAACCCAGAAGGAGTTAGCAGATGTCTCTGATCAACACCCAAGTCCAGCCGTTCAAGGTCAACGCCTTCCACAACGGCAAGTTCATCGAGGTCACCGACGAATCCCTGAAGGGCAAGTGGTCGGTACTGATCTTCATGCCGGCAGCCTTCACCTTCAACTGCCCGACCGAGATCGAAGACGCGGCCAACAACTACGCCGAGTTCCAGAAGGCTGGCGCCGAAGTCTACATCGTCACCACCGACACCCACTTCTCGCACAAGGTCTGGCACGAGACCTCGCCGGCTGTTGGCAAGGCCCAGTTCCCGCTGATCGGTGACCCGACTCACCAGCTGACCAACGCCTTTGGCGTACACATCGCCGAAGAAGGCCTGGCGCTGCGTGGCACCTTCATCATCAACCCGGAAGGCCAGATCAAGACCCTGGAGATCCACTCCAACGAAATCGCGCGTGACGTCGGCGAGACCCTGCGCAAGCTGAAAGCTGCTCAGTACACCGCCGCGCATCCGGGCGAAGTCTGCCCAGCGAAGTGGAAGGAAGGCGAGAAGACCCTGGCCCCGTCGCTGGACCTGGTCGGCAAGATCTAAATTGGTGATGAGCGCTGCGCTTAGGCGCAGTGCCTCAACGCCGCTCTCGGGCAGATTGTTGTGCCGAGACAGTAAACGCCTGGGCGCGAACCGCCCGGGCGTTTTATTAACCGAATTCTGTAAAAAGGGGATCGCTGCTCATGTTGGACTCCAATCTCAAAACGCAACTGAAAACCTACCTGGAAAAGGTCACCCAGCCGTTCGAGATCGTCGCGTCCCTCGGTGACGGCGAAAAATCCCAGGAAATG
>DAMBNU010000023.1:0-18414 GCA_032064305.1 Pseudomonas sp.
CCATGGAAGAGCTGGTGTGGAACGACAAGGGCAAGCTGATGACCAGCGGCCCAGCGAGCTACAAGGTACCGGCCGTGGCGGACATGCCGCTGGATCTGCGGGTCAAGCTGGTGGAGAACCGCAAGAATCCGGAGGACACCGTGTTCCACTCCAAGGCAGTGGGTGAGCCGCCGTTCATGCTCGGCATCTCGGTCTGGTGTGCGATCAAGGATGCCGTCGCTAGCCTGGCGGACTACAAGGCGCAGCCGAAGATCGACGCGCCGGCGACGCCCGAGCGGGTGCTCTGGGGCGTGGAGCAGATGCGCAAGTTGAAGCGGACCGCCGCGGTGCCAAGCGCCACGGAGACCACCCCGGCCTGACGCGCTGCACCGGTCGCAGGCAGAGCCTGCTCCTACAACCTGCCACCGCAACCTGTAGGAGCAAGCGCTGCTTGCGACCCGGTCACCGACGACATGAATACGCGCATGCCATACGGCATCGGAGAACGAGATGAACAGCTGGATCGAAGCACTCGCCGACCTGCAGCAACAAGGCGAACCCTGCGTGCTGGTCACTATCATCGAAGAGCGCGGCTCGACGCCGCGCAATGCAGGCTCGAAGATGGTGGTCAGCCGCGAGCGTCTGTACGACACCATCGGTGGCGGCCATCTGGAATACAAGGCGCAGGCGATTGCGCGGGAGATGCTTGAAAACCGCATGCGTGATACGCGGCTGGAACGCTTTTCCCTGGGCGCGAGCCTCGGCCAGTGCTGTGGCGGCGCCACCGTGCTGCTGTTCGAACCCATGGGCCAACCGCAGGCGCATATTGCAGTGTTCGGTGCCGGCCACGTTGGTCGCGCACTGGTGCCGCTGCTCGCCAGCCTGCCGTGCAAGGTGCGCTGGATCGATTCGCGCGAAAGCGAGTTCCCCGCGCATATCCCAGCGGGCGTGGAGAAAGTGGTCAACGACGAGGTGGTCGACGAGGTGGCCGAGATGCCGGCGGGCAGCTACTTCATCGTCATGACCCACAACCACCAGCTCGACCTCGAACTGACCGCAGCCATCCTCGAACGTAACGATTTCACCTACTACGGGCTGATCGGCTCGAAGAGCAAGCGCGCCAAATTCGAACACCGTCTGCGCGACCGTGGCTTCCAGCCTGACACCGTGCAACGCATGCGCTGCCCGATGGGCATCTCTGAGGTAAAGGGGAAATTGCCGGTCGAGATCGCGGTGTCCATCGCCGGCGAAGTGATCGCCACCTACAACGCCAACTTTGGTGAAAGCGCTCAGGACGGCGAAAAGCCGGTACCCATGCTGGTGCCCGCCTCACGTCGTGGGTGAAGAGCGAGTGCGGGAGCCAATCGTGGTCAAGACGAGGTGCCCCCGGCCCGGCGCCCCGACCGCTCCCACGCCTGCGCTACTGAGAAACCACATGTCTAGCACCAACGCCTTAGGCATCGCCCTGCTGCCCTGCCTTGTCGATGTCGACCTGACAGGCGAAAACGCGCAGGTCACGCGCAGGGCTTGAATTCGACAACAGAGCCTCGGGAGTGGCGGCTGACGCGCAGCGTTGAGCACCAAACACGTCGCACCGAGCCGAATCGCGGTCAAGGCCAGGCATCCCGACCAGACGTCGCCAACCGCTCCCACATCTGCGTTATAGAGAGAACCTATGTCTAGCACCAAAGCCTACCGTGCCGCCCTGCTCCACTGCCTCGCCGACCCGCGCGAAGTGGGCGCAGAGCAATCCTACGAATATTTCGAAGACGGCCTGCTGGTGGTCGAAGACGGCAAGATCGCGCGCATCGGTGCCGCAACCGACCTGCTTGCGACCCTGGCGGCCGGCACCGAGGTAGTCGAATACCCCGACGCACTGATCACGCCCGGTTTCGTCGACACCCATATCCATTACCCGCAGACGGGCATGATCGCCTCCTATGGCGAGCAGTTGCTCGACTGGCTCGAGACCTACACCTTTCCCACCGAGCGCGCCTTCGCCGACAAGACCCACGCCGGCGAGGTGGCCGAAATCTTCTTGAACGAGCTGCTGCGCAACGGCACGACCACCGCGCTGGTATTCGGCAGTGTGCATAAGGAATCGGTGGACGCCTTCTTCGAGGCCTGCGAAAAGCGTAACCTGCGAATGATCGCCGGCAAGGTGCTGATGGACCGCAACGCTCCGGACTACCTTACCGACACCGCGGAAACCGGCTACGCCGACAGCAAGGCATTGATCGAGCGCTGGCATGGCAAGGGCCGCCTGCACTACGCCGTCACCCCGCGTTTCGCGCCGACCAGCACCCCCGAGCAGCTCACGCTGGCGGGCCAGCTGTTCAAGGAATACCCGGACCTCTACATGCACACTCACCTGTCCGAGAACCGCAAGGAGATCGAATGGGTACGAGAGCTGTTCCCCGAGCGCAAAGGCTACCTGGACGTCTATGACCACCACGGTCTGATCGGCGCACGCTCGGTATTCGCCCACGGCGTGCATTTGTGTGATGACGAATGCAAGCGCCTGGGTGAGACCGGCTCAGCGGTCGCGTTCTGCCCGACCTCCAACCTGTTCCTCGGCAGCGGATTGTTCGATCTGGAGAAGATCGAGGGCTTCGGCGTGCGCGTCGGCCTGGGCACCGATGTCGGCGCAGGCACCAGCTTCTCGCAGCTGCAATCACTGAACGAGGCGTACAAGGTGATGCAGCTGCAGGGCAAGAAGCTCGACCCCTTCAAGTCCCTGTATCTCGCCACCCTGGGCGGCGCCCGCGCGCTTTATCTGGACGATCGCATCGGCAACCTGCAGCCGGGCAAGGATGCCGACTTCGTTGTGCTCGACCTCAAGGCCACGCCGCTGATCGACTACCGGATGCGCCAGGCCAGGACGTTGGAAGAAAAACTCTTCGCCCTGACCATCCTCGGCGACGACCGCGCCGTAAAGGAAACCTATGCCGCCGGGGTTTCGGTGCACCGTAAAGCGTAAGCCGAATACCGCTGCGTGAGTGGATTCAATGCCCCGAGCCTGAGGTCACATGAATCTGGTGGGCTAAAGCCCACCCTACGCAGAGCCACGCAGGTGCGGACCGCGGACCTCGTCCCACTGTAGGGTGGGCTTCAGCCCACCACGACGGAGCGGAAAACTCGCAGGGTGAATGTCGCGTTTACATCCACCGCCGGGACGCTCGAGGCTCGATGAGGGCACGGATGGGTGGGCCGCGAGTCCCCCCGAGGCTTGGAGCCCGCGCAGCCGTTCGTAGGGTGGACGTCGCTTTCCCCATCCACCGCCACGTCGCACGGAGCTCAATCAACGAGCGCAAGAGAGCGGCGCCTTCAGCGGCTCGGACATTAAAGATGCACCGAGCCAATTGCACTTGAAGCTAGACGAAAGCTAGCGGGCGGTCCGCGGCTTTTTCTTGGCCAGGGCCAGGTGCGAAAACACCGCATGGAGATCATCCGACGCACTGTCTTCATCGAGGTTGAGTTTGCTGTCGATGTGATCCATGTGATGCATCATCAGGCGCACCGCCTTTTCGCTGTCGCGCGCAGCAATGGCGTCGATCAATTCATTGTGCTCATCAAACGAGCAATGCGAGCGATTGCCGCTTTCATACTGCGCGATGATCAGCGAGGTCTGCGACACCAGGCTGCGTTGGAAACTCACCAGCGGCGCGTTCTTCGCCGCCTCGGCCAGCTTCAGGTGAAACTCGCCGGAAAGACGAATCCCGGCGCCACGATCACCGCGCGCAAAGCAGTCCTGTTCATCGGTCACCATTTGCCGCAGCTCGCTCAGCTGCTCAGCGCTGGCGTGTTGCACGGCCAGCTCGGTGATCGCGCGCTCCACCATCCGCCGGGCAAAGAAGATCTGCCGCGCTTCCTCGACGCTCGGGCTGGCAACTACCGCGCCGCGATTGGGCCGCAGCAGTACCACGCCTTCATGGGCGAGCCGCGACAGGGCACGACGGATGATGGTACGGCTCACGCCGAAGATCTCGCCCAACGCCTCTTCGCTGAGCTTGGTGCCCGGCGCCAGGCGCTGCTCAAGGATTGCATCAAAGATATGGGCGTAAACGATGTCGTCCTGGGTCCCGGTACGGGCCTTGCCGCTTCGTGTCGGCTTTTTCAAAGGCTGCAACTGTTCGTTCATGGTGACTCGCGTCGGAAGGGTCGGCAGATTCGAACTTTACTGCCTTTCGTTACGCAGCTGGGAGTCGCCAACCGCGAAACAAGGAAATAAAGCGCATTTTATTGTGCACAATCAGTGAAGTCAGAAATATTCAAGAATGTTGCGTAGATGCCCTACTGCGTGCTCCTTCACCTGCAAACTGCCTGATGGAAATAGCGAATACGCCAGAGTCACCGAAATGCCTGTTGCATTTCTTGTATACAAAAGCATAATCGCGTCAAGCCTTTCTGACCTTTCGGTCAACAAACCGAATGAAAGCGCCCCACCATCACCTGCCCTCGAGAGTCCCGCTCTGGGTGATAGACAACAAGAACGATGAGGAACACCTTGTGGAAACCACCAAGCAGGAACAGGCGGCCCTCGGGCTGCAGGCGAAGCACCCCGGCTTGCTCGACCGCTTTTTCAAGCTCAGCGCGCATCGCACCAGCGTCAAGACCGAACTGCTGGCCGGCCTGACGACCTTCGTCACCATGGCCTACATCATCTTCGTCAATCCGAACATCATGGCCGATGCCGGCGTCGATCACGGGGCGGCCTTCGTTGCGACCTGTATCGGCGCTGCTCTTGGCTGCTTTCTGATGGGGCTCTACGCCAATTGGCCAGTCGGCTTGGCGCCGGGCATGGGTCTCAACGCCTTCTTCACCTACACGGTGGTCGGCGAGATGGGCTACAGCTGGCAGATCGCACTCGGTGCGGTGTTCATCTCTGGCGTGCTGTTCATGATCATGAGCCTGTCACGCATCCGCGAATGGCTGCTCAACAGCATCCCGATGAGCCTGCGCTTTGCCATGGGTGCAGGGGTCGGCTTGTTCCTCGGGCTGATTGGCCTGAAGACCGCCGGTATCGTCGTCGATAGCCCCGCGACGCTGTTGACCATGGGCTCATTCAGCGAACCCACCGCGCTGCTGGCCGCGATCTGCTTCCTGATGATTGCGGTACTGAGTCATCGCAATGTGTTCGGTGCGATCCTGCTCAGCATGCTGGTCGTCACGGGTATCGGCTGGGGCCTGGGGCTCGTGGAGTACAACGGCCTTGTCTCGATGCCGCCGAGCCTGGCGCCGACCTGGTTGGCAATGGACATCGCCGGTGCGATGAACGTGGCGATGGTCAGCGTGATTCTGGCGTTCCTGTTCGTGAACATGTTCGATACGGCCGGCACGCTGATGGGCGTTGCACACCGCGCCAACCTCGTCGATGAAGACGGCAAGATTCAGAACCTCTCGCGTGCGCTGAAAGCCGACAGCACCTCCAGCGTCGTGGGTGCCTTCGTCGGTTGCCCGCCGGTGACCAGCTACGTGGAAAGCGCTTCGGGCGTTGCCGCGGGCGGTCGCACCGGGTTGACAGCGGTCACCGTTGGCGCGCTGTTTCTCATCGCGATGTTCTTCGCACCGCTGGCCGGCATGATCCCTGCCTATGCCACGGCTGGTGCGTTGATCTACGTGGCGATGCTGATGATGAGCGGCCTGGCCAATATCGACTGGAAGGATCACACCGATACCATTCCCGCTATCGTCACTGTAGTGATGATGCCGCTGACCTTTTCCATCGCCAACGGCATCGCGCTCGGCTTCTTGACCTATGCGACGCTCAAGCTGCTGACCGGCCAGCATGACAAGGTCTCGATCAGTCTTTATGTACTCTGCGTGATCTTCATCGCCAAGTTCGCCTTTCTCTAAGGCAGGCGAAGGGAGCGGCCCCATCGTTTCGGCGGTGGGGCTTTTCACGTTTCAGCAGCACCGATTTACCTGCTTCAGGCGGCGAGGCTTGCACTCGACGCGTCAAACGAAGGCGACGCACCCGTCGCGCAGCAGCGCGACTATTTAATCAACAAGTCTGTCGAGGAGCACCGAGATGAGTCTGGAAACCTGGTTGTTGTTCGCGAGCGCGGCGCTGGTGGTGATTCTGATCCCCGGCCCGCTGTCGCTGCTGATGATCAGCAACAGCCTCAACTACGGGCTGCGCCGCTCCTGGCCAGCGTTCGTTGGCGGGGTCAGCGCCTCGATCTGTCTACTCAGCGCCTCGGCACTGGGGCTCGGCGCGCTGCTGTTGGCATCGGAACAGGTCTTCAGCGTGCTTAAAATCCTTGGTGCTTTCTATCTGTTCTACCTGGCCTGGCAGAGCTGGCAGGAATCGCGTCGCCCTGCCAGCGGTGCGAGCGTAGCGACTGCTGAGGTCAGCCCACGCTTTCGCCAGCTGTTCTGGCGCGCCTTCGGGCTGGGCGCCAGCAACCCCAAGGACATCCTGTTCTTTGCCGCCTTCCTGCCGCAGTTTCTCAGCGCTGACCGGCCGTTCATGCCTCAGCTGTTGTTGATGATCCTGACCTGGGCGGTGCTGGACCTATGCTGCAAGCTGGCGTACGGGTTGGGGGCGCATGGAGCGGCACGTTACCTGCGCACTGGCAAGGGGCAGGTCTGGTTCAACCGCACCAGTGCTGCGCTGTTTGGCGGCGCGGGAGCGGCTTCGTTGATGAGTCGGTGAGTCGGTGAGTCGGTGAGTCGGTGAGTCGGTGAGTCGGTGAGGATGGTCGCACTCTTGTAGGAGCGAGCTTGCTCGCGAAGCGCTGTGCTGTCGCTTCTTTGGTACAGCCACTCACTCTGACCCATTGGTTTCGCCCTGCTGGGCGTAACCAATTCATCAGCTGCCACCGTCAATTCCGCAGCGTCCCGAACCCTAAGCCAACACCTTCGCGAGCAAGCTCGCTTCTACAAAGCCCCGCAACCTGCCCCTTTCAAAAAAAACCCGCCATCAAGGCGGGTCGGGACTCAGAGAGTCAAGGTTTCACGCATGGGAGTGGTCGCTGCCGCGTCGCTGCAAACGCGGCAGGCGCCATCAGCTGCCTCGATAGGTCGAGTAGCTGTACGGCGAAATCAACAGCGGCACGTGGTAATGGTCCTGCTCGGCGCTGATGCCGAAGCGCAGCACCACCACATCCAGAAAGGCCGGCTCGGGCAGCGTCACGCCGCGGGCGCGGTAGTAGTCGCCCGCGGCGAACTGCAGCTGATAGACACCGGAACGGTAGTCGTCCCGCTCCAGCAGCGGCGAATCGCAGCGGCCGTCGGCGTTGGTCTGGCGTGTGGTGACCAGCTCGAGGCGTTCGCCGTCGACGCGGTAGAGCTCGATACGGATATTGCTGCCCGGACAGCCGTGGGCGGCATCCAGCACATGAGTAGTCAGGCGTCCCATAGATTCCAGCACCGGGGCTTGGCCCGCGGATGCTTGCCTCCTTTTTGTCGGTGGGTGATGGGGCGAGCATACCACCCTCACGACATAAAAAAAGACAGTTTACCGGATTTTTGTACACAATTTACGGGATACAAAACCTGGCGTGCTTTCTGCTGCCTTCTAATCAGCAACGGCGCAGGGGCGACCCCTTGGCTCGCGGTGCTACGGCTTCAAGGCCGCCATGCAAAATTCTACGCAGCGTTTTTTACAGATTTCCGATTTACAAAGCACTCGGGCTTTTGTATACAATCAGCCCATAGCAGCCGTCGCCGTTACCCCGCGGCGGTCCGCGGATCAGACAAGGAATAACAACAGTGAGCGCAGACTACCCTCGCGACCTCATCGGCTATGCCGAGAACCCGCCCCATCCGCACTGGCCGGGCAATGCCCGTATCGCCCTGTCCTTCGTGCTCAATTACGAAGAAGGCGGCGAGCGCTGCGTACTGCATGGCGACAAGGAATCCGAAGCCTTCCTGTCCGAGATGGTGTCAGCCCAGCCCTTGCAGGGCGTGCGTCATATGAGCATGGAATCGCTCTACGAATACGGAAGCCGTGCCGGGGTGTGGCGCCTGCTCAAGCTGTTCCGCAAGCACGACATTCCGCTGACGATTTTCGCCGTGGCCATGGCCGCGCAGCGTCACCCGGACGTGATCAAGGCCATGGTCGCCGATGGCCACGAGATCTGCAGCCACGGCTATCGCTGGATCGACTACCAGTACATGGACGAAGCGCAGGAACGCGAGCACATGCTCGAGGCGATCCGCATCCTCACCGACATCGCCGGCGAGCGTCCGCTGGGCTGGTATACCGGCCGCACCGGCCCGAACACTCGCCGCCTGGTGCGCGAAGAAGGTGGCTTCCTTTATGACTCCGATACCTACGACGACGACCTGCCCTATTGGGACCCGGAATCGACGCCCGACAAGCCGCACCTGGTGATTCCCTACACCCTGGACACCAACGACATGCGCTTCACCCAGGTGCAGGGCTTCAACAAGGGCGACGATTTCTACGAATACCTGAAGGATGCGTTCGACGTGCTCTATGCCGAAGGCTGTGAGGGTGCGCCGAAGATGCTGTCCATTGGCATGCACTGCCGGTTACTGGGCCGGCCTGCCCGCATGGCCGCGCTGCAGCGCTTCATCGAGTACGCCAAGGGCCATGAGCAGGTGTGGTTCGCCCGTCGTGTCGACATCGCCCGCCACTGGCACTCAACTCATCCCTTCACCCAGGAACGCAGCCAATGACGCCCTTCAAGACCATCAAGCCGTCCACCTTAGACCGAGACGCCTTTATCTCGACCTTCGCCGATGTCTACGAGCACTCGCCGTGGGTTGCCGACACTGTTTATCAGGCCGGGGTGGACGAGACGCTGGACTACGTCGAGGTGATGCACACCCGCATGTCGCAGGCGATGCTGTCAGCCCACCATGACACCCAGCTGGCATTGATCAACGCTCACCCGGACCTTGCCGGCAAGGCTGCCGTACGCGGCGAGTTGACTGCATCGAGCACCGCCGAGCAGGCCGGTGCCGGGATTCATGAATGCACGACTGAAGAGTTTGCCCGCTTTACCGAACTGAACGATGCCTACAAGGCCAAGTTCGGCTTCATCTTCATCATGGCGGTCAAGGGCAGTAACCGGCACCAGATCCTCGCAGCCTTCGAGGAGCGGATGAATAACTCGCAAGAGCAGGAATTCGCCCGCGCCCTGGCCGAAATCAACAAGATCGCCCTGTTCCGTCTGCAGGCGATGTAAGCAAGCACCATCAGACGACACGAAGAGAAGAACAACGTATGAAAAGCTACGCCGTACCTTTCGAAAAATACGTCAACCTGGCCGACGCCCGCCTGGGCACCAAGGCTGTCTCCGTCACAGACGACTGGTTCGCCGACGTCAACCGGCTGTTCCAGCCGACGCCGGCCGTATGGAAGGAGGGCGTTTTCGATGACAACGGCAAGTGGATGGACGGCTGGGAGTCGCGCCGCAAGCGCTTCGAAGGCTACGACCACGCGGTCATTCGCCTCGGCGTGCCCGGCTCGATCAAGGGCGTCGACATCGACACTAGCTTCTTCACCGGCAACTTCCCGCCGTCCGCCTCACTGGAAGCCTGCTTCCTCGCCGAAGGCGACCCGGACGACAATACCCAGTGGACTGAAATCCTTCCTGCGGTAGAGCTGCAAGGCAACAGCCACCATTACCACGAGATCGCGTTCGACAAGCCGGTCAGCCACCTGCGCTTCAACATCTACCCGGACGGCGGTGTCGCCCGTCTGCGCGTGCACGGCATTCCGTACCGCGACTGGAGCACGGTTGGCGACAACGAGCAGCTCGACCTGGCCTCGGCGCTCAACGGCGGTCGCGCACTGGCCTGTTCCGACGAGCATTTCGGTCGCATGAGCAACATCCTCAACCCGGGTCGTGGCATCAACATGGGCGACGGCTGGGAAACCGCCCGCCGTCGCACGCCGGGCAACGACTGGGTCATCGTCGCGCTGGGCACCCCTGGCGAAATCGAGCGCATCGTCGTCGACACCCTGCACTTCAAGGGCAACTACCCGGACAGCTGCAACATCCAGGCGGCTTACGTCAAAGGCGGCACCGACAGCCAGATCGAAACCCAGAGCCTGTTCTGGCGTGAACTGCTGCCGAGCCAGAAGCTGGAAATGCACGCCGAGCACGAGTTCAGCGAGCAGATCACCAAACTTGGCCCGATCACCCACGTGCGCCTGAACATCTTCCCGGACGGCGGTGTGAGCCGGCTGCGGTTGTTTGGCACGGCGGTGAAGTAATAAGGCGACGCCATTTGGCGTAATAGCCGCCGAATCGGCCGTAGGGTGGGCTTTAGCCCACCAGCTCCGAAGGCTGGATTAGCCCACATTAGCCACGGAGCCAAGGTGGGCTGAAGCGGGGCGCCGCCCGGCCCACCCTACGGTCCTAACCGCCTCAACGGCACCGCCCCCACGAATCAGCTCTGTAGGGTGGGCTTCAGCCCACCGAAACCTGCCCCCAAGACGGTGGCTTACAAATCAGCAAACATATACGAGCACAGCATGCGCACACTCAAGATCGAACCGTTGACCAAGGAAGCCTTCGCCCCGTTCGGTGATGTCATTGAAACCGAAGGCAGCGACTACTTCATGATCAACAACGGTTCCACCCGCCGCTACCACAAGCTGGCGACGGTCGAGACCGCGCAGCCGGACGACCAGGCCATCATCAACATTTTCGCCGCCGACGCGCTGGAAATGCCGCTGGTCATTCGCATGCTCGAACGACATCCGCAGGGCAGCCAGGCTTTCATTCCGCTGCTCGGCAACCCCTTTCTGGTCGTGGTCGCGCCACTTGGCGATGCACCTGTACCGGGTAACGTCCGCGCCTTCCGCAGCAACGGCAGGCAGGGCGTCAATTACCACCGCGGCGTCTGGCACCACCCGGTGCTGACGATCGAAAAGCGGGATGAATTCCTGGTGGTCGATCGCAGCGGTTCTGGCAACAACTGCGACGAGCATTTTTTCACCGAGGACGAGCAGCTTCTCCTCGACCCCCACCGGGACTCCGACCAGGCAACCGATTGATCAGCGCGGGCATGACCGGCGCGGCTGTGGACTAGCCGACACCAGACATGCGCGTTTCAGAACAAGCGGGACACTTGCGACGAGTCGAATAAGAAGAAACAGCGGTTGGCGTGCCAGCCGTGCAAGAGGTAATTATCGTGGAAGCACATCTGACCGAATGGCTGAACCTTACTGTTCGCTGGATACACATGATCGTCGGCATCGCCTGGATCGGTGCGTCGTTCTATTTCGTCTGGCTGGAAAACAACCTTAACCGCGCCAACCCCCGCGACGGCTTGTCGGGCGATCTCTGGGCAATTCACGGCGGCGGCATCTACCACCTGGAAAAGTACAAGCTGGCACCGCCACAGATGCCGGACAACCTGCACTGGTTCAAGTGGGAGGCCTACACCACCTGGCTGTCGGGCGTAACCCTGCTGATGGTGGTCTACTACCTCAACCCCTCGCTGTACCTGATCGCACCCGGCAGCGACATGGCCCCAGCGATGGCGATCGCCATCGGATTCGGTTCGCTGATCGTCGGCTGGTTCGTCTATGACCTGCTCTGTGACTCGCCGCTTGGCAAGAAACCCGCACTGCTCGGCCTGATCCTGTTCGTCCTGGTGATCTTCGCCGCCTGGGCCTACTCGCAGGTCTTCAGCGGACGTGCGGCGTACATCCACACCGGCGCACTGATCGGCACCATCATGGTCGGCAACGTGTTCCGCATCATCATGCCGGCGCAACGCGCACTGGTCGCCGCCATCGAGCAGAACCGCACGCCGGACCCATTGCTGCCGGCCAAGGGCCTGCTGCGCTCGCGCCACAACAACTACTTCACCTTGCCGGTGCTGTTCATCATGATCAGCAACCATTTTCCGAGCACCTATGGCAGCCAGTACAACTGGCTGATCCTGGCCGGTATCTCGGTACTGGCGGTGCTGGTGCGTCATTACTTCAACACCCGTCATGACAGCAACCGCTTCGCCTGGGCACTGCCCGCTGCTGCGGTCGGCATGATCTGCCTGGCCTTCGTCACGGCGCCGAATCGCCAGGGCGGCGTACCCAACGCGGTGTCGACCAGCCCGCGGGAGCAGAGCCTCGAAGCCCAACAGGCCGCCGCAGGCCAGCAGGCTGGTAATAGCCAGTTCGCCGAGGTGCAGCGGGTGATCACTGAACGCTGCACCGTGTGCCACTCAGCCCAGCCGAGCAGCCCGCTGTTCAGTGCGGCGCCGGCCGGCGTGATGTTCGATTCGCCACAGCAGATCCAGCAGATGGCGGCAAGAATCCATGCGCAGGCCGTTGCCAGCCAGACCATGCCGCTGGGCAACATGACCCAGATGACCCAGGACGAGCGCGACCTGCTTGGCGCCTGGATCGACGAGGGCGCGCCGATCGATTGATCGACGCCTCGGCCGCGCTTCCGGGCGCGGCTTTTTTTCATCCGAGTAACACGCCCTGCCGCCGGAGGTGCCCGCGCTTCTCAGAACACGCCCGCGAGACTGGCACCGGCCAGGTCCCGAACACCCTTTACCCGGCCCCGCACGTTCAGCGGGGCCATCGCGCCCTCCAATAACAAAAGCGTCCGAGGTGTTTTGCATGAACGAAGTGACCGAGCGGGAAACCGCACCTGCCGCCAGCGCGCGCCTGCCCCTGCTGCAGATGCTGCTGGTGAGTATCCAGCACGTGCTGTTGATGTACGGTGGGGCAGTCGCCGTCCCGCTGATCGTCGGCCAGGCGGCCGGCCTGTCGCGCGAGGAAATCGCCTTTCTGATCAATGCCGACCTGCTGGTGGCCGGCCTCGCGACGGTGGTGCAGTCGATGGGCATCGGGCCGGTCGGCATCCGCATGCCGGTGATGATGGGCGCCAGCTTCGCCGCCGTCAGCAGCATGGTGGTCATGGCCGGGATGCCCGGCGTCGGCATGCCCGGCATCTTCGGCGCGACCATTGCCGCCGGCTTTTTCGGCCTGCTGATCGCGCCCTTCGTGTGCAAGATCGTACGGCTGTTTCCGCCACTGGTCACCGGCACCGTGATCACCGCCATCGGCCTGTCGCTGTTCCCCGTCGCGGTGAACTGGGCGGGCGGCGGCAGCGGCACAGGTCAGTTCGGCGCGCTGCCGTACCTCGGCGTGGCGGCCGCCGTGCTGGCGGTGATCCTGCTGATCAACCAGTTCATGCGCGGCTTCTGGGTCAATGTATCGGTGCTGATCGGCATGGGGCTGGGCTACGTGCTGGCCGGCAGTCTGGGCATGGTCGACCTGTCCGGCATCGACAGCGCCCCGGCCTTCCAGGTGGTCACGCCCAACCACTTCGGCGCACCGCAGTTCATGCTCGCGCCGATCCTGTCGATGTGCCTGGTGGTGGTGATCATCTTTGTCGAGTCCGCCGGCATGTTCCTCGCGCTGGGCAAGATCACCGGTCAGGAAGTCGACCCCAGGCAACTGCGCCACGGCCTGTTGTGCGATGCCGGCGCCACCTTTCTGGCCGGCTTCATGAACACCTTCACCCACTCCTCTTTTGCCCAGAACATCGGTCTGGTGCAGATGACCGGCGTGCGCAGCCGCTTCGTCACCGCCGTGGCGGGGCTGTTCCTGATCAGCCTGAGCTTGCTGCCCAAAGCCGCGTTCATGGTCGCCTCGATTCCCGCGGCGGTGCTGGGCGGCGCCGGCATCGCCATGTTCGGCATGGTCGCGGCCACCGGCATCAAGATCCTGCAGGAGGCCGACATCGGCGACCGGCGCAACCAGCTGCTGGTGGCGGTGAGCATAGGCCTCGGGATGGTGCCGGTGGTGCGCCCGGAGTTCTTCGCGCACCTGCCGCACTGGATGGAGCCCATCACCCACAGCGGCATCGCCGTGGCGACCCTCAGCGCGGTGACGCTGAATCTGTTGTTCAACGTGCTGGGCGGAGCCGAGCGGCAGGCTTTGACCGGCGCCGCCCACTGATCGTCAGAGCGCCCGCCGCGATGCCCCATCGAAACCCGCCCCGTGCGGGTTTCGACGTTTCGGCCCGGCGGAACCTCGACAACCCGGTCGCCGCCGCTAAAATGCTCGCCCGCCCGCTCCGAGACGCCCGCGATGATTGAAGCCAGCTGGATTGCATTCGCCTTCGTCCTCGGGCTGCTCGCGCGCGCCATCGGCCTGCCCCCGCTGATCGGCTACCTCGGCGCCGGCTTCGCCCTGGCCGGGTTTGGTGAGCACTTCGGCGTCGGCCCGAAGGACAGCGAAATCCTCGCGCATCTCGCCCATCTCGGCGTCCTCCTGCTGCTGTTCACCGTCGGCCTGAAGCTCAAGGTGAGCAATCTCGTCCGACGCGAGGTGATCGGCAGCGGGGTGCTGCATTTTGCAGTGTCCAGTCTGCTGGTGCTTCCGGCGATGGTACTCGTCCTCGACATGAGCTGGCGCGAGGCGCTGTTGCTGTCGATCGCCCTGTCATTCTCGAGCACCGTGCTGGCGGCGAAGGTGCTCGAGGGCAAGCGCGAGCTGCGCGCCTTTCATGGCCGGGTCGCCATCGGCGTGCTGGTCATCCAGGATCTCATCGCGTTGGTGGTCATGAGCATCGCCAGCGGCAAGGTGCCTTCGGCCTGGGCGCTGCTGGTGTTCGGCCTGCCGCTGCTACGCCCGCTGTTGTTCCGCCTGCTCGACCACAGCGGCCACGAAGAGCTGATGGTCCTGCTCGGCCTGACCCTGGCGGTGGTCGTTGGCGGCCTTGGCTTCGAGTACGTGGGGCTCAGCTCGGAGCTGGGCGCCCTGGCTTTTGGCGCCATGCTGGCCAAACACCCACGCGCCACAGAGCTGTCCAACTCGCTGTGGTCGATCAAGGAGATCTTCCTGGTCGGCTTCTTCCTGCAGATCGGGATCGGCGGCCTGCCCGACCTGCATGCGATGCTGTTCGCCGGCGCCATCGCGCTGCTGCTGCCGCTCAAGGGTGCGCTGTTCTTCTTTCTATTCCTGGCGTTCCGCTTGCGCGCACGCAGCGCCTTTCTCAGTGCCGCGAGCCTGACCAATTACAGCGAGTTCGGCCTGATCGTCGCCAGCGTCGTGCTGCCGCAATGGCTGACGCCGCTGGCGATCACGGTGGCGCTGTCCTTCGTGGTCTCCGCGCAGCTCAATCGCCTCGCGCACCCGCTCTACGACCGGCTGGCCAAACGCCTGATCCCGCTGGAGCGCGACACCCGCCACCCGGACGAGCAACCCGTCTCGCTGGGGGATGCGCAGATCCTGATCATGGGCATGGGCCGCACGGGACGTGCGGCGTACGATCACCTGCGCGACAAAGGCTGGCGCCTGGTCAGCCTCGATTCCGACCCGGTGATCGTCGAAAAAAGCAGCGATGCCGGCCGCCACGTGCTGTTTGCCGACGCCGAGGATCAGCTGTTCTGGGAAAGTCTGGAGATGCACAGCCTCGAGGCGGTGATCCTGGCGATGAACGACCCGGAGGCGAAGATCATTTCCACCCGCAAGCTGCGCGGCAAGGGCTTTGAAGGCCTGATCGTGTCCCACGCGCTGTATGAGGACATTGCCCACAAGATCGAGCAGGCCGGCGCCGACCGGACCTACCTGACGATGAGCGAGGCCGGCGCCGGCCTCGCCGAGAACGTCGCCCAGGAACTGCTGGCCAAGCGCTGAACTGCTCGCGCCCTCGCCTTACGCCGCTGCGCCTGTCGGCCCGGCTGGCAGGCCAGAAATTGTGCACAATCCTGAAATTAATTGTTTAAAGGTGTGTTCACAGGTTGTTATAGTCGAACCCGACCTGACCGTTCGAACAGCTTTTCACGGTCAGCGAACGGGGTCCGTGCAGCCCCTGAGCCCATGACCGAACAATAACTAATGGCAGGCTTGACCATGACCGCAACCGAATCCAGGAGCGGTGACGCTCCCAACCAGGACCTGATCTATCAGCTCGATGATCGTCCTGGTCCGCTTCCCGCCACCTTCGCCGCGATCCAGCACGTGCTCGCCAGTTTCGTCGGCATCATCACCCCCACCCTGATCATTGGCAGCGTGCTCGGCCTGGGCGATTACGTGCCCTACCTGGTCAGCATGGCGCTGTTCGTCTCCGGTCTCGGCACCTTCATCCAGGCCAAGCGGGTCGGGCCGATCGGCGCCGGCATGCTCTGCCTGCAGGGCACCAGCTTCGGCTTTCTCAGCGTGATTCTCGCTGCTGGCTTCATCGTCAAGGGCCGCGGCGGCAGCCCGGAGGAGATCCTCTCCACTCTGTTCGGCGTCAGTTTTTGCGCCGCTTTCGTGGAGATCGCGGTCAGCCGCTGCATCGACAAGCTGCGTCGGATCATCACCCCGGTGGTCACCGGCACCATCATCTGCCTGATGGGCCTGTCGCTGATCAAGGTATCGATGACCGACATCGCCGGCGGCTTTGGCGCCGAGAATCCTGGCGCCCTGCCCAACCTGGCACTGGCCGGACTGGTGCTCGGCACCATCATCCTGCTCAACCGCTTCGGCATTGCGCTGCTGCGGCTGTCGGCGGTGATCGTCGCGCTGGTGGTGGGCTACGGTGCAGCCTGGATGATGGGCATGGTGGACTTCTCCAGCCTCGCCACGCTGCCGGCGCTCAGCGTGCCGCAGCCGTTCAAGTTCGGCTTCTCCTTCGACTGGATGGCCTTCGTGCCGATCGCGGTGATCTTCCTGATCACACCGCTTGAGACCGCAGGGGACCTGACCGCCAACTCGATGATCTCGCGCCAGCCGGTCAAGGGCCCGCTGTACATGAAGCGCATCAAGGGCGGCATCCTCGGCGACGGCTGCAGCTCGCTGCTGGCCGCCACGTTCAACAGCCTGCCGATGACCACCTTCAGCCAGAACAACGGCGTGATCCAGCTGACCGGTGTCGCCAGCCGCCACGTCGGGCTTTACATCGCCGCGATCCTGATTCTGCTGGCGCTGTTCCCGGTGGTTGGTGGCGTGCTGCAACTGATGCCAAAACCGGTACTCGGCGGCGCCACGCTGATCATGTTCGGCACGGTGGCGATTGCCGGGATCAAGATCCTCGCCGAAGCAGGCCTGAACCGCCGCAATATGCTGATCGTGGCGATCTCCCTGGGCCTGGGACTGGGTGTCGCCGCCGTGCCGGAGGTGCTGACCAACCTGCCCGACGTGCTGAAGAACATCTTCGGCTCGCCGATCACCATCGGCGCGTTCAGCGCCATCCTGCTCAACTTCTTCCTGCCCCGCGAACCGGAAGAGATGGACGACTACGATCCGGATAACCTGATCGAGGACTCGCTCGGTACCAACACCCTGGCGGTGAACATCCCCGACTACACCAAGCTGCATCCCAAGGCCACCACCAACGATCCTTCGGCGCAACTGACGCCTACCGGCTGAGCGCCCCGTCGCGCCGCCCGCAAGGGCTGCGCGCCAACCCCATCACAACAACAAGACCCAAGGGTATTTCCATGACCTTCAAGCGCACCCCACTGTCGCTGGCGCTGGCCGGCTGCCTGCTGTCCGCCCCGGTATTCGCCGATGGCCTGCTGCAATGGCAGAACAACAGCCTGACCTACCTCTACGGCAAGGACTACAAGATCAACCCGCCGATCCAGCAGACACTCACCTTCGAGCACGCCAGCGGCTGGGCCTGGGGCGACATGTTCCTGTTCGTCGACAACATCTTCTACAACGGCGTCAGCGGCGGCGATGGCCACACCTACTACGGTGAATTCAGCCCCCGGCTGTCGCTGGGCAAGCTCAGCGGCCGGGACATGAGTTTCGGGCCGGTCAAGGACGTGCTGCTCGCCGCCACCTACGAGCGCGGCGAGAGCACCGACGGCGTGCCCAACCAGAACTACCTGCTCGGCCCGGCCGTGGACCTGGCGGTGCCGGGTTTCGACCGTCTGGCGATCAACGTCTACTACCGCAAGCCCGACGGCAGCACCAACAAGCCGGGCGGCCAGTGGCAGGTTACGCCGACCTGGGCCATCACCGTTCCGCTGGGCAAATCCGACATCCTCTTCGATGGGTATATCGACTGGGTCGTCAACGACGCCGGCTCCGAGCGCCGCGGCGACTTCATCTCGAAGAACCTGCACATCAACCCGCAGATCAAGTACGACCTGGGCAAGGCGCTCAACGGCGAGCCGGGCCGGCTCTACGTGGGCTTCGAGTACGACTACTGGTCGAACAAGTACGGCATCGAGGATGGTGGCTTCGTCAGTCGCAACTTCGTCGGCCCGACCGACCAGAACACGGCGAGCTTTCTGGTGAAGGCGCATTTCTAACGCTGATTCGCCAGGCAAAGGGCGACCTTCGGGTCGCCCTTTTTTGTGGCTCGGCAGAATTCGATAGCGTTCGCCAAAGCCTCGTTGGAGGAAAATGCTCCGCAGTTTTCCACTACACGGTTCGTTCACAATGTGGTCGCGGGCTGACGTAGGGTGGGTAACGCGCAGCTTACCCACCGGCCTTAACGCCGCACTTCGACTGTGGTCACCGAGGCGCACCAGCGCACGGGAGCACGG
>DAMBNU010000023.1:18514-55932 GCA_032064305.1 Pseudomonas sp.
GAGCACCGGTGGAAAATGCTCGGCAGTTTTCCACCCTACGGCGTTGACGACGCGGTGCCGGAGCTGACGTAGGGCGGGTAACGCGCAGCTAACCCACCGCCCTTCGCGCCACGCTTCGACTGTGGTCACCGAGGCGCACCGGAGCACCGGAGCACCGGTGGAAAATGCTCGGCAGTTTTCCACCCTACGGCGTTGACGACGCGGAGCCGGGGCTGACGTAGGGCGGGTAACGCGCAGCTAACCCACCGCCCTTCGCGCCGCGGTTCGACTGTGGTCACCGAGGCGCACCGGAGCACCGGTGGAAAATGCTCCGCAGTCTTCCAACCTTCGGATCGCTGGCAGCCCCGTCAGAGCTTGAAGCTACCCATCTGCCGGCCCAGATCCTCGGCCAGTTGCGAAAGCGCCTGGCAATCCTCACGGCACCCCTGTACATCGCTCGCGGTGGCCTGCGCCAGATCGGCGATACCCTGAACGTTGTGGGTAATCTCCTCGGTCACGCTACTCTGCTCTTCCGTCGCGGCAGCCACCTGGGTGTTCATGTCGCTGATCGCCTCGACCTGTTCGGTGATCGCGCCGAGCGATTGCCCGGTGCGCTGGCTGGCCTCGACACCGGTTCCGGTCGCCGCGCGGCCGGCGTGCATCGAACTGACCGCGTTCTCGGCACCGCGCTTGAGCCCTTCGATCATCTGCTGGATCTCGTCGGTGGAGGCCTGGGTCCGGCTCGCCAGGGTACGAACCTCGTCGGCCACCACCGCGAAACCTCGGCCCATCTCGCCGGCGCGAGCCGCTTCGATGGCCGCGTTGAGCGCCAGCAGATTGGTCTGCTCGGAAATGCTGCGAATCACCGCGAGCACCTTGTCGATAGACGCCACCTGCTGGGCCAGGTCGGTCACCGACTCGGCCGCATGACCTATTTCGCCAGACATCCGCTCAATGTGCGCAATCGATTCGCCGACCACCTGACGGGCCTGCATTGCCTCACTGCGAGCGCCTTGCGAGGCCTGGGCGGCATTGCTGGCGTTGCGTGCGATCTCCTGAACCGTCAGGCCCATTTCGTGCACTGCCGTGGCGACCATGTCGGTCATTTCATGTTGACGCCCGGCGCGCGCAGCAGTGTTGTCGACCACCTGCGCGACCTGCCCCACCGCAGTGCGCAGCTGCTGACTGGTAGTGAGCACGTCGCCGATCAGCGTGCGAAGGCTGCCGATGAAGCGGTTGAAGCCGCGCGCCAGGTCGCCCAACTCATCGGCCCGGCTTTCGTCCAGCCGCCGGGTGAGGTCGCCGCCTCCACCGCCGATCTCGACCAGCGCCTGGGTCACCTGACGAATTGGCTTGACCAAGCCACGCGCCAGCACCACCACCAGCCCGAGAAAGAAGAGCGCGATGGCAGCGCCGATCAGGCTGATGGTCCACAGGGTACGACGCGCCTCGGCGAAGATTTCCGCCTCCGGCACTTCGCTCACCAGCACCCAACCGAGGCTTTCCAGCGGCTGGGCAATCGCCAGGAAGGCTTCGCCGTCGCGCTCGAAGCGCACGGCATCGCGGTCTCCCTTAAGCAACTGCTGCGCAGCATCAGCACCGGTCAGGGCGCTGAGTTCGGTGCGGTCGTTGTTCTCTGTGCGCGGATGCACTTTTACCCGGCCGTCGGCATTGATCAGGTAAACCTCACCGCGCTCGCCGAAATGAAAGTTGCTGATCAGCTCCGACATGCTTTTCAGGCTATAGCCCAGGCCGGCGACACCCAGCGTCTTGCCACCCGCCTGGATGCGCTGGTTGATAAACAGGGTCGGCTGGCGCGACGCCTTGTCAATGTCGATCTCGAAGCGCCGCTCGGTGCTGCTGTCGACCAGGCTGTAGAACCAACCATCTCCGGCGGCCTGCCGACTGAGCGTGCGCGACAGGCCGGCGTCCGAGTAGTAGTTGCCGCTTTCGAGCACGGCGATTGAAGTGGTCAGTGCATTCTGCTGCGTCTTGACGCCGTGCAGGTAGCGGCCCATGGCCTCCCGCAGATCAGGGCTTTCCCCACCGAGTAGCCAGTCGTGCACCAGCGTATTACCAGCTATACCGGCTGTCGCGGTGATGGGCGCCTCCAAGGTCCGTTCGATATCGTTGCGAATCGCTGCGATATTGGCCGGCAGTGCCTGCCCTACCAGATAGCGCTCGGCCAACCGATTAACTGCAGATGAATAAACCAAAATGACGATCAGCGTGCTGGTGAGCAAGGCTGCCCCCATGCTGACAATCAGCTGCCACTGAATACTGCGTTGCATGAAAGGCATGTCTTTGCTCCGTTTATCTGTGCTTACGTACACAATACTTAAGCCGTATTGTATACACGCATGTTTTTGGCGTCATTATCCTATCGGTCGCGAAAAAGGGAACTTGATGACCGTCTGGCGTCCGCCATTGGCGCTCGGCCACGCTCCGTTCAGGACGGTGGTTCGCATATCTGCAAGAGAGGGGCCTGTTGATGAAACCCTCACCCGCCGGGCTTCGCCCTCGGCTGTCTTGAGGCTGTCGGAAAGCCGATGCTAGGATGCCGCGGCACGCCACCAGGCCGGGTGGCCACGAACCAGACAGGCCCTATGTCCAGCATCCGTGAGCGCAACAAAGAACTGATCCTGCGTGCTGCCAGCGAAGAGTTTGCCGAGAAGGGCTTCGCCGCCAGCAAGACCAGTGACATCGCCAACCGCGCCGGGCTGCCCAAGCCGAACGTCTACTACTACTTCAAGAGCAAGGAAAACCTCTATCGCGAGGTGCTCGACAGCATCGTCGAACCGCTGCTGCAGGCATCGGAGCCGTTCAACAAGGCCGGCGAGCCGGCTGAGGTGCTGCGTGCCTACATTCGCACCAAGATCCGCATCTCCCGCGAGCACGCCTGCGCATCCAAGGTGTTCGCCAGCGAGATCATGCACGGCGCCCCGCACCTGCCGCCGGAACGGGCAGCGCAGCTGAACGCCCAGGCCAGCCACAATATCGCCTGCATCCAGGGCTGGATCGACAGCGGCCGGATGGCAAAGGTCGACCCCCACCACCTGATGTTCAGTATCTGGGCAGCCACGCAGACCTACGCCGACTTCGACTGGCAGATCTCCACCGTGACCGGCAAGGCGCGGCTCGACGACGCCGATTACGAAGCAGCGGCCGAGACCATCATCCGGCTGGTACTCAAGGGCTGCGAAGTGAGCGAGGCCCCCGCACTTGGCTGAACGCCCGTCCGCGCCGCTGGCTGCCGGGCGTGCCGGGGTGGCATCCGTTCGACCGGAGGTACAGCCAGGGGCTGCCAGGTCTGATACCGTTTTGCCTTCATCCTGTCCCATGGCTTTGACGCCCGTACCATGACGACCAATACTTGCGCTGGGCATCGGCTCGGAAAAAGGACCCTCTCTTGACCGCCACGCGCAACAGCCTGTCACGAAGGTTGCTCCGTATCGTGTTGCTGTCGGCGCTCGCCGTGGGGCTGGTGCTCAGCTGCGCGCAGATCGTCTACGACGCCTACAAAACCCGGCGACTCATCGACACCGAGGCCCAGCGCATCCTGCGCATGACCCGCGACCCCTCGACCCAGGCGATCTACAGCCTCGACCGGGAAATGGGCGCCCAGGTCATGGAAGGCCTGTTCCAACACGAATCGATCCGCCAGGCCTCGATCGGCCAGGCCGGCGAAGAACCGCTGGCGAGCAAGTCGCGCCCGCTGATGGCCGGCCCGGTCCGCTGGCTGACCGACCCGATACTCGGCCGCGACCAGGACTTCTCCATTCCCCTGATCGGGCGCCCGCCCTACAACGAGTACTACGGCGACCTGCGCATCACCCTCGACACCGCGCCCTATGGCGAGGAATTCCTCAGTGCCTCGGCGGTGATCTTCGTGGTCGGCATCCTCCGCGCGCTGGTGCTCGGCCTGTTGCTGTACCTGATCTACGAATGGCTGCTGACGCGGCCGCTGACCAAGCTGGTCGAGCACCTATCGCGGATCAATCCCGACCGCCCGGGCGAGCATTCGCTGCCGATGCCCAAGGGGCACGAACACAACGAGCTGGGGCTGTGGGTAGAAACGGCGAACCGCCTGCTGGCATCCATCGAGCGCAACATGCAGCTGCGCCATGCCGCCGAAAGCAACCTGCAGCGCATGACCCAGTACGACTCGCTCACCGGCCTGCCTAACCGCGGCCAGTTGCAGCAGCAACTGGACAACATCCTCGGTGACGCCACCCGCCTGCAGCGCCGAGTCGCGGTGCTCTGCCTCGGGCTGGACGACTTCAAGGGCATGAACGAACAGTTCAGCTACCAGAACGGCGACCGTCTGCTGGTCGCCCTGGCCGATCGACTGCGCGCCCTGAGCGGGCGGATGGGCGCGCTTGCCCGCCTCGGTGGCGACCAGTTCGTCCTTGTCCTGTTCGGCTTCGAGCAGCCGTACGAGGCGGCGGAGCTGGCGCAGACCGTGCTCGATGACCTCGAGCGCCCGATCCGCCTCGAAGCGCAGAATATTCGCCTGCGCGCGACCATCGGCATCACCCTCTACCCTGAAGACGGCGACAGCACCGAGAAGCTGCTGCAGAAAGCCGAACAGACCATGACCCTGGCCAAGAGCCGTTCGCGCAACCGCTACCAGTTCTACGTCGCCAGCATCGACAGCGAAATGCGCGCCCGCCGGGAGCTGCAGAACGACCTGGCCGAGGCGATCAATCGACGCGAATTCCACCTCGTCTACCAGCCGCAGATCGATTATCGGCTGCAGCGCATCACCGGCGTCGAGGCGCTGCTGCGCTGGTCTCACCCGAGCGGCCGGCTGGTGCCGCCGGACGTCTTCATTCCGCTCGCCGAGCAGAACGGCAGCATCATCGTGATCGGCGAGTGGGTGCTCGACCAGGCTTGCCGGCAATTGCGCGAATGGCATGCGCAGGGCTTCAGCGACCTGCGCATGGCGGTCAACCTGTCCACCGTGCAGCTGCACCATGCCGGCCTGCCGGAGACGATCAACCACCTGCTCGAGGTCCACCGCCTGCCGCCCGAAACCCTGGAACTCGAGGTCACCGAGACCGGCCTCATGGAGGACATCGCCGCGGCCACGCATAACCTGCACAGCCTGCGACGCTCCGGCGCGCTGATCGCCATCGACGACTTCGGCACCGGCTATTCCTCGCTGAGCTACCTGAAGAGCCTGCCGCTGGACAAGATCAAGATCGACAAGAGCTTCGTCCAGGACATGGCCGATGACCACGGCGACACCACCATCGTCCGGGCAATCATCCAACTCGG
Source organism: Pseudomonas sp. (assembly GCA_032064305.1). Taxonomy (GTDB): domain Bacteria; phylum Pseudomonadota; class Gammaproteobacteria; order Pseudomonadales; family Pseudomonadaceae; genus Stutzerimonas. The sequence continues at coordinate 23,774 of DAMBNU010000023.1, forward strand.
CAAAAGTCTGGGCATGCTGGTAATCGCCGAAGGCGTTGAGACCGCCGAGCAGGAGCGCTACCTGATCGACGAGGGCTGCAACGAGGGCCAGGGCTACTACTACAGCAAACCGTTGCCGGCCGCCGACCTGACCGCCCTGCTGCAGCAATCCCTGCGCTTCGCCCAGCGCCTCGACGCCGAGTCGCTCTGACCAACCCTTGCCGCGTGGCACAGCCGTGCGGCTTTCCCTCTTTCCTGCGAGCCCCGATGAAGCGTTTTGAACTGATCGACACGGCCGAGATTCCCGGCACCGACGGCGCCTTGTGCCTGTTCAGCTACGGCGAGGATTTCGTCATCAAGATCCGTGGCGGCAATGGCAATCAGCTGATGAACACCCGCACCCACGGCTCCGAGGACGCCCTGGCCGAGATCCCCTGCCGCGCGATCGCCGGACGCCCGCAGCCGCGCGTGCTGATCGGCGGCCTCGGCATGGGCTTTACCCTGGCCTCGGCGCTGCGCAGCCTTGGCGACGACGCCCAGGTGCTGGTCGCCGAGCTCGTCCCCGGCGTCATCGCCTGGAACCGCGGGGCGCTCGGGCACAAGGCCGGGATGCCGCTCGACGATCCGCGCGCCCAGGTGCTGTGCGGCGATGTCGCCGAGGTGCTGGGCCAGGACCCGCAGGGTTTCGACGCGATCCTATTGGATGTCGACAACGGCCCCGAGGGGCTGACGCGCAAGGGCAACAGCTGGCTCTATTCCTCGGCGGGGCTGGATGCCTGCGCCCGCGCGCTGCGGCCCGCCGGGCGGCTGGCGGTATGGTCGGCCAGCGCTGACGAGGCCTTCTCTCGTCGCCTGGCCAGCGCGGGCTTCAGTGCCGAGCAGGTGCAGGTGTTCGCCCACGGCAACCGGGGCACGCGGCATACCATCTGGATCGCGCAAAAGCGCCCGTGATCGCCGCGACGGGATACGAAAGATTGATGCCACAAAGCCATAATGCGAATGTGCGCGGCGTCACGGCTCCGCTACACTCGAACCTGTCAAGGCCGGCCCACTCTCTTCGCCCCCGGGCCGGCTCAGTCTTCCAGCGGTGCAGACGATGAAAACCGAAACGCCTCCCTCGCTGGCCACCGTCCTGGACCTGATGCTCGACGCGGTTTGCGTCGTCGATGCTGCGGGCCGCTTCGTCTACGTCAGCGCCGCCTGCGAAAGCGTGTTCGGCTATACCTCGGAGGAAATGCTCGGACGGCAGATGATGGAGCTGGTCGCACCGGAAGACCGCGAGCGCACCCTGCAGGTGGCCAGCCAGGTGATGGCCGGGCAACCGAGCCTGCATTTCGAAAACCGCTACGTGCGCAAGGACGGGACCCTGGTCGACATCATGTGGTCGGCGCGTTGGTCGGAGAACGACCAGCTGCGCGTCGGGGTGGCGCGCGACATTACCCGCCGCAAGTACTCCGAGTCGCGCCAGGCCGCGGTCTATGCCATCTCCGAAGCGGCGCACACCACCGCCGACCTGGCCGCGCTGTTCGAGCAGATCCACCTGATCATCGGCCGGCTGCTGCCGACCCCGGGCTTTTTCGTCGCGCTGAATGCGCCGGACCATGCCCAGCCGACCTTTCCCTATTACCGCTGTCACAGTGGCCCCGCCCCGCTCGCGCTGGAGGCGGCGGCAGCGCTCTGCGCCGAGGTCACCCGCAGCGGCCAGGCGCTGCTGCTCGACGCCAGCAGCGATGAGGGCTGCAGCCACCTCAAGGCAGTCGCCCGGACCGAGCACTTCAGTTGGCTGGCCGCCCCGCTCAATGCCCACCAGGGCAGCCTCGGCGCCCTGTTGCTCAGCGACGCCGCGCACCAGGCGACCTACCGTGCTCAGGACCGCGAGCTGCTGCAGTTCGTTGCCAACCAGGTGGCCACGGCCATCGAGCGCAAGCAGCTACACGCGCGCCTGGAACGGATGGCACAGTACGACGAGCTCACCGGCCTGCCCAACCGGGCATTCCTGTTCGACCGGCTGAAGAACGCCCTGGCCCGGGCGCGCCGCAACGACTCGCGGTTCTCACTGCTGTATCTGGACCTGAACGAGTTCAAACAGGTCAACGACCGCTACGGCCATGCCGTCGGCGACCTGCTGCTGCAGGCCTTCGCGCTCAGGCTCTCGCAGCACATCCGCGAGGTGGACACCGTGGCCCGCATGGGCGGCGACGAATTCGTCGTGCTGCTGGAAAACAGCGCATCGGAAGCGGATGTAGCGGTGGTGGTCGACACCCTGCTGGCCGCCATGCGTTCGCCGGTCGAACTGCTCGGCCTGAGCCTACCGCTGCAACCGAGCATTGGAATCGCCCTGTATCCGCGCGACGGCACCGACGAAGCCAGCCTGCTCAAGCACGCCGACGATGCCATGTACCAGGCCAAGTGCGGCCAGCGGGCAGATCTGCGCAGCGACTGAGTTCCGCTTTGCCGGCGGCGACGCCTCAGCCCACCAAGTGCAGCGTGAGTCCCAGGGCGCCCAGCAGACAGAGCAATGCGCCGCCGGCGGCCTGCCAGCGAAAGCGCCGGGCCAGGACTTCCTCGCCGTGGCTCGAGAGCACGAACGGCAGCCCTTCGCCCGGGCATTTCAACTGGTGTTGCGGCGGTTGCGCACTGGCCAACTGGTGCCGCTGCTGCGCCTCCAGGCCGGCAGCAAGCCGCACGCGTTGCCACTCGGCCTGGTCGAGCTGGCCATCCCGGTTGTTGTCGAACCGCCGCAGCAGGCCGGCGTAGTCCTGCTTCCACTCGCGCACCACCGCGCCTTGCGCGGCGGCCAGGTCGAGCCCTTGGCGACCGCCGCCGAGGCTATGGAAATCACCGATTGCGTACAGCGGCTCGCCGGCGTGCAGGCGCTCCTCGGTGTAGCGGTACTGGCGCTGACCGATGAGCCAGTCCAGCGGGCGGTGCGCAGGCATTCCCAGCGGGTGGCGCCGGTCGCCGGACCAGCGGTCGCGGCGCGCTGGCATCACTTCGGCGCCACGCGGATCGACCAGGCATTCACCGGTAGCGTCGGCAAGTCGCAACGGTCGTTCGCTGCAGCCCTGCTCCACCGTGGACCAGCTGCCTCGCTTGCTGCCGGCGCGGTACTCCTCGACCCGGTAGCGCCACCACAGGCACGCCTTGCCGGTCAGCGGCGCCAGCAGCGGGGGGGTGTCGGGCAGCTCGTGCAGCATGCCGGTCAGTTCGACATAACCTTGCGCAGCGGAGCGAATCCGTGAGGTCGGGGTGTCCAGCAGATGACGCATCCGACTCCAGCGGCTGGCCCACAACCAGCCGCCGGCCAGACAGGCCAGGCCGCTCACCGCACTCAGCAGCACGCCGACGCCCCGCTAACCGAACAGCGGTTTCAGGTCGACATCGGCCTTTTCCGTCTCGCTGAACTGCAGCAGCGCGGCTTCGCGAAAGCCGAAGGCCCGCGCCAGCAGCACATCGGGAAACTGCTCGACACGCACGTTGTTCAGGTTGACCGACTCGTTGTATAGCTCGCGGCGATCGGCAATCCCCGTCTCGAGCCCGCTGATGCGCTGCTGCAGGTGACGAAAGCTGTCGTTGGCGCGCAGCTGCGGGTACTGCTCGGCCAGCGCGAACAGGCGCCCTAGGCCGGCGCGCAGGCCAGTTTCGGCCTGCCCCAAGGCACTGACATCGCCCCGCTCGCGCGCGTCGGACACCGCCGAGCGGGCCAGGACAACCTGTTGCAGGGTGTTGCGCTCGTGCTGCATGTACTGCTTGCAGGTTTCCACCAGCTTGGGAAGTTCATCGTGACGCTGGCGCAGCAGCACGTCGATGTTAGCCCAGGCCTTGCCAACGCCGTGCTTGAGCCGCACCAGGCCGTTGTAGAGCACCACCGCGTAGGCGGCGGCAAGGAACAGCAGGACGCAGGCAACCGTGGCACTCAGGCTCATCAGGGCATCTCCAGGGGGCGATCGAAACGGTTCGGAGATGGCATTCTAGCGGCACGGGAGGGGCCGGCGCGCGACCTGTTCCACGCAATTCCTTTGCACAAAATGCAAATCTTTCGCATTATGTTCCGCATCACCGGTCGCGCCGCGCCGTCGTGCGACCTCTTCACCTGCAAGCAAAGGAACCCGCCATGCTCCGTACACCCGTCTGGGCCACCGCCAGCCTCTTGGCCATCGCGATTTCCCTCGCCGGTTGCGGCGACGAAAAGGCACCTGCCGAACAGGCAGCAGCCCCTGCCCCCACCCAGAACGAGCCGGCCGCCCAGGCGCCCGCCAACCTCAAAAGCGACGCCGCACAAGCCGTCGTGACCCACTACGCCGAACTCGCCCATGCCGTGTTCAGCGATGCCCACGCCACCGCGCTGAAGCTTCAGGAGGCGGTCGACGCACTGCTCGCCAACCCCACCGACGAGACCCTGCAGGCCGCCCGGCAGGCCTGGCTGGCGGCGCGGGTGCCCTACATGCAGAGCGAAGTGTTCCGGTTCGGCAACCCGGTCGTTGACGAGTGGGAAGGACAGCTGAACGCCTGGCCGCTCGACGAGGGCATGATCGATTACGTCCAGAGTGACTACCAGCACGCGCTGGGCAATCCGGGCGCCACGGCCAATATCATCGCCAATACCGAGCTGCAGATCGGCGAAGACCGCATCGACGTCACCAAGATCACTGGCGAGAAGCTGGCAAGCCTCAACGAACTGGCCGGTTCGGAAGCCAATGTCGCCACCGGCTACCACGCCATCGAATTCCTCCTGTGGGGCCAGGACCTCAACGGCACCAACGCCGGCGCCGGCGAACGCCCGGTCAGTGATTTCGTCGAGGGCGATGCCTGCAGCAACGGCCATTGCGACCGCCGCCGCGCCTACCTGAAGGCCGCGACCGAGCTGCTGGTCAGCGACCTGGCCGACATGGTCGAGGAGTGGAAGCCGGGCGCCGACAACTACCGCGCCAGCCTGGAGAAGGACACGGCCGAGAACGGCCTGCGCAAGATGTTCTTCGGCATGGGCAGCCTGTCGCTCGGCGAATTGGCCGGCGAGCGCATGAAGGTCGCGCTGGAAGCCAATTCCCCGGAGGACGAGCACGACTGCTTCAGCGACAACACGCACAACTCGCACTATTACAACGCCAAGGGCATCCGGAACGTCTACCTCGGCGAATACGAGCGCACCGACGGCAGCACCCTGAGCGGCCCGAGCCTGGCGGCCCTGGTCGAGGGCACCGCGCCCGAGGTCAACAGCACGCTCAAGACCGACCTGGAAACCACCGAGGCCAAGCTGCGCGTCTTAGTGGAAAGTGCTGAGAACGGCGAGTCGTTCGATCAGTTGATCGGACCGGACAACAGCGCCGGGCAGGATAAGGTGCGCGCTGCCATCGCCGCACTGGTCCAGCAGACCGGCTCGATCGAGAAGGCCGCCATGGCGCTGGGCATCAGCGACCTGAACCCGGATACCGCCGACCACAGCTTCTGACCGGGCGCCGCCGGGTGCCCCATCACGCGGCACCCCGGCGGTTCGCGGCGAGCGCGCCCGGCGCTTGCCTGGCGGCTTCAACCGGACCTGACTGATCGTCACGCAGACAGCTGCTACGATCGCCCCCCCGCGACATACCTGGATACCCGATGCGCCCGCCCTTTTTTCTCGTCTGCGTGCTGCTGCTTGCCCTGGCAGGCTGTGGCGACGAGCAACCACGCTTCGACCGGGCCGAGCCGGGCGAGGCTCTGTCGGCGGGCGATGCAAGCGTCATGCGTTTCGACCAGAACGCGTTTTCGCAGCCCTCGGCCAATCTCTCGCCGATGCGGCGCCTGGATTTCAGCGTCGGCAACAGTTTCTTCCGCAACCCCTGGGTCATCGCCCCCTCGTCCACCACCGCCCGCGACGGCCTCGGCCCGCTGCTCAACACCAACGCCTGCCAGAGCTGCCATATCAAGGACGGCCGTGGCCGGCCGGCCGAGGACGGTCGCGCCCAGGCGGTCTCGATGCTGGTGCGCCTGTCGATTCCCGGCGGGCCAGGGGATGCCGAGGTGTTGCGCGAGCGCGGCATCGTGCCGGAACCCACCTACGGCGGCCAGCTGCAGGACATGGCCATTCCCGGCGTGGCGCCGGAAGGTAAGGTGCGACTGCGCTACCGCACGCACATGGAGCGCTTCGACGACGGCCATGCGGTTGAGCTGCGTGCGCCCGAGCTGGTGATCACCGAACTGGGCTACGGCCCCATGCACGCGGACACGCGGTTCTCGGTACGCGTGGCACCGCCGATGATCGGCCTCGGCCTGCTGGAAGCGATCCCCGAAGCCGCGATCCTGGCCAATGCAGACCCCGACGACGCCGATGGCGACGGGATTTCCGGCCGGCCCAACCGGGTCTTTGACCAGCTCACGCGCCGCCCGGTGCTGGGGCGCTTCGGCTGGAAGGCCGGGCAGCCCAACCTCAGCCAGCAGAACGCCGATGCCTTTTTCAACGACATGGGACTGACCACCGCCCTGCTCGGCGGTAGCAGCTGCACCGCGGCCCAGACCGACTGCCTGGCGATGCCCCACGGCGGCGACCTGGAAGTGAGCGACCACATCCTCGCCCAGGTGCTGTTCTATTCGCGCAACCTGGGCGTCCCGGCGCGGCGCAACGTCAATGATCGGCAGGTACTGGCCGGCAAGGCACTGTTCCACCAGGCCGGGTGCCAGAGCTGCCACGTGCCACGGTTCACCACCGGCGAGGCCGCCGAGCCGGAGCTGGCGAACCAGATGATCCGTCCGTATACCGACCTGCTGCTGCACGACATGGGCGAAGGGCTGGCCGATCACCGTCCTGAATTCCAGGCCAGTGGACGCGAGTGGCGCACCCCGCCATTGTGGGGCATCGGCACCACCGAGGCGGTCAGTGGTCACACCCAATTCCTGCATGACGGGCGCGCCCGCAACCTGCTCGAAGCCGTACTCTGGCACGGTGGCGAAGCGGAGCGCGCGAAACAGGCCGTGCTCGGCTTCGACCGCGACGAGCGCCGGGCCCTGCTGACCTTTCTCGAATCACTCTAGCGCCTGACAGCCGCACCCTGCCTTGCCGAGGATAGCTATCCATGTACCCCACATCCGTTGTTCGCGCCCTCACCCTTACCGCACTGGGCTTGCTGCTGGGCGCCTGCGCACCGACCGATCCCTATGCCGAGACCAGCCAGGCCCTGACCGACGAGGTGCTGCTGCCGGGCTACACGGGCTGGGCCGAAGCCAACCGCCGAATGGCCGCCAGCAGCGTGGCTTTTTGCGCCGGCAACGAGGCCCTGGACGATACGCGCCAGGCCTACCTACAGGCGCAGCTGGCCTGGGCCACGCTCCAACCGCTGCTGATCGGCCCGATGGGCGAAGGCAATCGCGCCTGGCAGGTGCAGTTCTGGCCCGACAAGAAAAACCTCGTCGGCCGCCAGGCCACCGCCCTGCTCAAGCGCAAGCCGCAGCTGACCCAGGCCGACCTGGAGAGCGGCAGCGTCGTGCTGCAGGGCCTGACTGCCTACGAATACGTGCTCTACGACCGGGCCATCGACCTGAACGACAAGGCGACCCAGGCGCGCTACTGCCCGCTGCTGCAGGCCATCGGCGAGCACCAGCAGAAGCTCGCCGCCGGCATCCTCGCCGACTGGGAGGCCAAGGACGGCATGGCCGCCCAGCTGCGCGAGTTTCCCAACGCACGCTACGCCGAGCCCAAGGAAGCCATCGCCGACCTGTTGCGGGTGCAGATCACCGCGCTCGACGGGCTGAAAAAGAAACTCGGCGCCCCGCTTGGCCGGCAGAGCAAGGGCCATCCACAGCCCTTCCAGGCAGAAGCCTGGCGCAGCGATGCGACCCTGGCCAGCCTCGACGCCACACTCGCCGGTGCCCAGCGGCTCTGGCTCGGCGAGGACGGCAGCGGCCTCAAGCGCCTGGTGCCGGCCGAGCAGGCCGACCTCAGCCAGCGTATTGACGTCGCCTACGAAACCACGCGCAAGCAGGTGGCCGACATCATGTTGCCGTTCAGCGAGCTGCTCGCCGACGAGTCCGGCCGTGAGCGCCTGGCCGCGCTGTATGACGGCATCGACGCCCTGCACCGCCTGCACCAAACCGAGCTGGCCCGCGCGCTCGGCGTGCAGATCGGCTTCAACGCTCACGACGGAGACTGATCCATGCGCCGCCGCACCTTTCTCGGACTGGGCAGCGCCCTGGTCGCCGCCACTGCCGTGGGCGGCTGGACGCTCACCCGGCATGACCAGCAGCCCTTGTTGCTGTCGGCCCGCGACGATGCCGATGGCCGTCACTACGCCGTCGGCTATCGGCTCGACGGCAGCCAGGTGTTCGCCACCCCGGTCGCCGAGCGCTGCCACGATTGCTACGCCCATCCGCACCTCCCGTTGGCGGTGTTCGTCGGCCGGCGCCCGAGCCGGGAGAGCTACCTGATCGACAGCCGCGACGGCACACTGCTGCAGGTGTTGGCCTCGCCGCCGGACCGGCACTTCTATGGCCACGGCGTATTCCACGGCAGCGGCGACTGGTTCTACACCACCGAAAACGACACCCGTGACGCCGGGCGTGGCGTGCTGGGCATCTATCGCGTGGAACAGCGCCAGCTGGTGCGCAGCGGCGAGCATTCAACCCACGGTATCGGCCCGCACCAGTTGCTGTGGATGCCCGACGGCGAGACCCTGGTGATCGCCAACGGCGGCATCCGCACCGAGGCCGACAGCCGCGCGATGATGAACCTCGACTCCATGGAGCCCAGCCTGGTGCTGCTGCGCCGCGACGGGACCCTATTGTCCAAGGAACAGCTGCCCGAGACCATGAACAGCGTGCGTCACCTCGCCGTGGGGGCCGACGGCACGGTCGTGTCCGGCCAGCAATACGAGGGCGACCCCCTGGACGCGGTGCCATTGCTGGCGATCAAGCGCCCCGGCCAGCCGTTCCAGGCGTTCCCACTCGATGAGGCCGAGCGCCAGACGATGAACCAGTACACCGCCAGCCTGGCGATCAACGATGCCCTTCGCCTGCTTGCCGTCACCGCCCCGCGTGGCAACACGGTGTTCATCTGGGACCTGGATTCGACGACCCTGCGCGAGCGCATCCACCTGCCCGACTGCGCCGGCGTGGCCGCTGTCGCGCAGGGCTTCGTGGTCAGCTCGGGACAGGGTCGCTGCCGGCTCGTCGACTGCACCGGGCAAGCCGTGGTCAGCACCGCGCTGCAGCTACCGGCGGGGCTCTGGGACAACCACCTGCGACTGGTCTGATCGGGTTCAAGTCTCGCTGCGACGCGCCGACACAGCAACCAAGCGCAGGGTTACCCGCCGTGCGCCGTTGGCTTGCAGACCAGGCAAGCGCCCCTCCTTCGCACGAGATCGCACCGATGTTTCTGAAAAAATCCCTGCGCGCGCAGCTGCTTGCGCTGATCGGCGGCAGCCTGCTGCTGATGCTGGCCATCGCCCTTGCCAGCTTTTCCTTCCTCTCCGGCGACATCGCCGCCTACCAGCGGCTGCTCAAGGGCCCGGTGGAGGCCTCCCAACTGGTCGACCAGACCAACCTCGAGTTCAAGATCCAGGTCCAGGAGTGGAAGAACGTGCTGCTGCGCGGCAAAGCGCCCGAGCAGCTGGACAAGTACTGGCAGAGCTTCGAAGTGCAGGAACGCAAGGTGCAGGACCTGCTGGGCCAGCTACTGGTGGCGACAGCGTATCAGCCCGAGCTCGCCGGCCAGATCCGCGGCCTGCGTGAAGAACACCAGGCGCTCGGCGCGGCCTATCGCAGCGGCCGCGAAGCTTTTCTGGCCGCCGCTGGCGACCCGGTCGCCGGCGACACTGCAGTCAAGGGCATCGACCGCGCCGCCAGCGAGCAACTGGAAGCCCTGGTCGAAGATCTCCACCGCTCGGCCCTGCAGCGCTCGGCGGTGATCAGCCAGACCGCCGACCGCACCGTGCTGACCGGGGCCCTGGTCATGCTGGTGGCCGGCGTGCTGATCGCACTGCTCAGCCTCTGGCTGGTCAACCGCCAGTTGGTCGCACCGATCCGCCACCTGATCGACCATATCGCCAAACTCAGCCGGGGTGACTTCGCCGAGCGGGTCGATGCCTCGCGGGCCGACGAGCTGGGCCGGCTGGCAACCGCGGCGAATGTGCTGCGCGACTTCCTCGCCGACACCTTTACCCGCCTGCAGCGCAGTACCACCGACCTGGACAGCGCCAGCGGCGAACTCAACGCCATCGCCTCGCTCATGGGCCAAGGCACCCGCGAGCAATTCTCGCGCACCGACCAGGTGGCGACCGCCATGCACGAAATGTCCGCCACCGCCCAGGAGGTCGCCCGCCATGCCGCCGACGCGGCCCGCGCGGCCGATGCCGCGGACCAGTCGGCGCAAGAAGGCGAGCACATGATGCGCTCGACCATCCAGACGATTACCCACATGCGCGGCGAAATCAGCAACACCGCCGAGGTCATTCGCCGCCTCGAGGCGGACAGCGGCCGCATCGGCAAGGTGCTTGAAGTGATCCGCGGCATCGCCGACCAAACCAACCTGCTGGCCCTGAACGCGGCCATCGAAGCCGCTCGCGCCGGTGATGCCGGGCGCGGCTTCGCAGTGGTTGCCGACGAGGTGCGCACCCTGGCCAGACGCACTGCCGATTCGACAGCAGAAATTCACCAGATCATCGACAGCGTGCAGACCGGTGCGGTGGATGCGGTACGCGCCATTGAAGGCGGCCAGGCCCGCAGCGACGAGGGCGTCGAGCAGGTCACCGAGGCGGGCAGCATGCTGCAACGCATCACCCAGGAGGTCGAAGCCATCCGCGACATGAACCGCCAGATCGCGACCGCCGCGGAGGAGCAGACGTCGGTGGCCGAGGACATCTCGCGCAACCTGACTGAAATCACCGCCATCGCCGTCACCAACCAGGACAACGTCGAACGCACCGAGCAGGCCAGCCAGAATCTGCACCGCCTCTCGACCCAGCTGACCGAAGTCACCCACCGTCTCGCCGGCTGACCCGCAGGAGCGCCACAGCGCGGCGGGCGGATGCCGCACAACAGAGCGCGCCCTGCTACGCTGGCGGCGCCGCCGGGGCCTTTACGGGCCGCGATTTCCCGTCTAGCGTTGCTGTCTCCACGGGCCACCCGGCCCGGACAACCCACAGCCGGTACAGGGCGTCGGCCTCCGGCCAGTCCTGGCTGGCACCCGGCGCGCCGTCGAGCGCCGGCCCTTCCAAGGAATTCGGAACATGTGGCGCCGCATGCTGCTCATGCTCGGCGCGGTGGTGATCGTGATCGCGATCCTCGCCGGCCTCAAGTACCAGTCGATCTCCGCGCAGATCGCGCAGTTCAAGGCGCCCAAGCCGCCCATCGCCGTCGAGATAGCCACGTCTCGCCGCGAGCCCTGGCAGGCGCGGCTGCCGGCAATCGGCACGCTCCGCGCGGTGCAGGGCATCGACCTGTCGACCGAAATTGCCGGCACCGTCAGCGCGATCCAGTTCCAGTCCGGGGAAAAGGTCGCCAAGGGTCAGCCGATCGTCCTGCTCGACAGCGCAATCGAACAAGCCAACCTGGCCGCCGCCGAAGCCGGGCTGCGCCTGGCCAAGGCGGAGTTCGAGCGGGCCCGCAGCCTGATCGACCGCCAGGCGATTTCTCGCAGCGAGTTCGACCGGCTCAACGCCGAGTCCCAACAGGCCGCGGCGACGGTGGCGCAGCTGCAGGCGAGCCTCGAGAAGAAGCGCATCCTTGCGCCATTCGCCGGCACTATCGGCATCCGCCAGATCGACCTCGGCGATTATGTTGCTGCCGGCACGCCGATCGCGACCCTGCAGGACCTGGGCACCCTGTTCGTCGATTTCTCGCTGCCCGAGCAGCAGGTGCCCCTGCTCGCGGTCGGGCAACCGGTGGAAATCGGCGTGGCGGCGTTTCCGGGCGAACGCTTCGCCGGCCGCATCGTTGCCCTGAACCCCAAGGTGCAGGCCACTACCCGCACCGTGCAGGTGCGCGCCGAACTCAGCAACCCCGGCGAGCGCCTGCTGCCGGGCATGTTCGCCGACCTCCAGGTGTTGCTGCCGAGCGAGCAGCCGCGCGTGGTGGTGCCTGAAACCGCGATTACCTACACCCTTTACGGCAACTCGGTGCTGGTGGTGACCAACGCGTCGCCTCCAGCCAGTGAAGAAGGCGCCGAGCCGGCAGCGAAGTCCGAGCCCTATCAGGTCGTCGAACGCCGCTTCGTGCAGACCGGCGAGCGGCGCGATGGCCAGGTCGTGCTCCTCGAGGGGCTGGAGGCCGGCGAACAGGTGGTCATCGCCGGCCAACTCAAGCTCGACGATGGCGCCCACGTCACCCTGTCCGCGACGCATACGCTCGCGCCGGACAACGCCCCGGCCGACGCGCCGGTCGCGAATTGAAGGGCGCAACGCTGATGGCCTTTACCGATCCGTTCATCCGCCGCCCAGTGCTCGCCAGCGTGATCAGCCTGCTGATCGTGTTGCTCGGCCTGCAGGCGTTCAACAGCCTGGTGATCCGCCAGTACCCGCAGATGGAAAGCGCGCTGATCACCGTGACCACCGCCTACCCCGGCGCCAACGCCGAAACCATCCAGGGCTACATCACCCAGCCGCTGCAACAGAGCCTGGCGAGTGCCGAGGGCGTCGACTACATGACTTCGGTGAGCCAGCAGAACCTGTCCACCATTTCCGTGTACGCGCGCATCGGCGCCGACACCGACCGGCTCTACACCGAGCTGCTCAGCCAGGCCAACTCGGTGAAGAACCAGCTACCGCAGGCGGCAGAGGACCCGGTACTGAACAAGCAGGCCGCCGACTCGACGGCGCTGATGTACATCAGTTTCTACAGCGACCAGTTGAGCAACCCGCAGATCACCGATTACCTGTCGCGGGTGATCCAGCCCAAGCTGGCGACCCTGCCGGGTATGGCCGAAGCGCAGATTCTCGGCAACCAGGTCTTCGCCATGCGCCTCTGGCTCGACCCGGTGAAACTGGCCGCCTACGGGCTGTCGGCTGGCGACGTGACCGCCGCGGTGCGCCAGTACAACTTTCTCGCCGCCGCGGGCGAGGTGAAGGGCCAGTACGTGGTCACCAGCATCAATGCCGATACCGAGCTCAAAACGCCGCAGGCCTTCGCAGCCATTCCGCTCAAGACCGAGGGCGACAGTCGCGTGCTGCTGGGCGACGTCGCGCGGGTGGAGATGGGCGCCGAGAGCTACAACGCGATCAGCTCCTTCGATGGCATCCCGTCGGTCTACATCGGCATCAAGGGCACCCCCAGCGCCAACCCGCTGGACGTCATCGCCGAAGTGCGCGCGCTCATGCCGCAGATCGAATCGCAGCTGCCGCCCGGGCTGAAGGTCACCATCGCCTATGACGCCACGCGCTTCATCCAGGCCTCGATCGACGAGGTGGTCAAGACGCTCGCCGAGGCGGTGGTGATCGTCATCGTGGTGGTGTTCCTGTTCCTCGGTTCGCTGCGCTCGGTGCTGATCCCCGTGGTCACCATTCCGCTGTCGATGATCGGCGTACTGTTTTTCATGCAGGCGATGGGCTATTCGATCAACCTGCTCACGCTGCTGGCGATGGTGCTGGCGATCGGCCTGGTGGTCGACGACGCTATCGTCGTGGTGGAAAACATCCACCGACACATCGAGCAGGGCAAGACGCCGTTCCAGGCGGCCATCGACGGCGCGCGGGAAATTGCCATGCCGGTGGTGACCATGACCGTCACCCTGGCTGCCGTGTATGCCCCGATTGGCTTCCTTCAGGGTCTGACCGGCGCGCTGTTCCAGGAATTCGCCCTGACCCTGGCCGGCGCGGTGCTGATCTCCGGGCTCGTGGCGCTGACTCTGTCGCCAATGATGTGTTCACGTCTGCTGCGCCACGAGGAGAACCCCAGCGGCCTGGTCCACCGCCTGGACGCGGTATTCGACCGGCTCAAGCTTCGCTACCAGCGCGCCCTGCACAGCACACTGGAGACGCGGCCGGTGATGCTGGTATTCGCCGCCATCGTGCTCTGCCTGATTCCGCTGCTGGTCAGTTTCAGCCAGCGCGAGCTGGCGCCCGACGAGGACCAGGGCATCATCTTCATGATGGCCAGCGCGCCACAAACGGCCAACCTCGACTACCTGAACGCCTACACCGATCAGTTCCTGGCGATCTTCAAATCCTTTCCCGAGTACTACTCCTGGTTCCAGATCAACGGGTTCAACGGCGTGCAGAGCGGCATCGGCGGCTTCCTCATGAAGCCCTGGGACGAGCGCGAGCGCAGCCAGATGGAGATATTGCCCGAGGTCCAGGCGCAGATCGACCGGATTCCCGGCCTGCAGGTCTTCGGCTTCAACCTGCCTTCGCTGCCCGGAACCGGTGAGGGGCTGCCCTTCCAGTTCGTGCTCACCACCGCCAACGACTACCAGTCGCTGCTGCAGGTGACCGAGCGGATCAGGGACAAGGCCCAGGCGTCCGGCAAGTTTGCCTTTCTCGACGTGGACCTGGCCTTCGACAAGCCTGAAATCGTCGTCGATATCGACCGCGAAAAGGCGGCGCAGATGGGCGTGTCCATGGAGGATCTGGGCCTGACCCTGGCGACACTGCTCGGCGAAAGCGAAATCAACCGCTTCACCATCGACGGACGCAGCTACAAGGTGATCGCCCAGGTCGAGCAGGCCTATCGCGACAATCCCGGCTGGCTGGGCAACTATTACGTGAAGAACGACCGCGGCGAAATGCTGCCGTTGGCGACGCTGATCCGCGTCAGCGACCGCGCGCGGCCGACCCAACTGACCCAGTTTCAACAACTCAACGCGGCGACCATCCAGGGCTTCCCGGTGGTCAGCATGGGCGAGGCGATCGAGACGTTGCAGCGTATTGCGCAAGAAGAAGCGCCCCAGGGCTTCACCTTCGATTACGCCGGCGCCTCACGCCAGTACATCCAGGAGGGCAATGCGCTCTACACCACCTTCGCCCTTGCACTCGCGGTGATCTTCCTGGTGCTCGCCGCCCAGTTCGAAAGCTTTCGCGACCCACTGGTGATCCTGGTGACCGTGCCGCTGTCGATCTGCGGGGCGCTGGTGCCCCTGTTTCTCGGGGTGTCGAGCATGAATATCTACACCCAGGTCGGGTTGGTGACGCTGATCGGGCTGATCAGCAAGCACGGCATCATGATCGTCGAGTTCGCCAACCAGCTGCGCCTGACCCAGGGCCTGAGCCGCCGCGAGGCCGCTGAGCAGGCCGCTGCGATCCGCTTGCGGCCGGTGTTGATGACCACTGCCGCCACGGTGTTCGGCATGGTGCCGCTGATCCTGGCCAGCGGTGCGGGCGCGGTCAGTCGCTTCGACATCGGCCTGGTCATCGCCACCGGTATGACCGTCGGCACGGCCTTCACGCTGTTCGTCCTGCCGGCCGTGTACAGCCTGCTGGCGCGGCCCGACCGGGCGCCGTGACGGCGCGGCGAGCACGCCAAGGCTGAGATAAAAGCGCCGCGGCACGGTCGGCATGCCGGGCGCCGGTAGAGCGGAAACCGAAAGAGAGAGGCAAAGAAGGAAGGAACGGACGTTCAGACGCGGCCGAACGCCGGGCGAACCGATTGTTGCGCCAGGGCTTGAAGTGTATCCGGCGCGGCAAGCGGATCAGCGGATCAGCGGATCAGCCGCGACCGACCAGGCTCTGCGACAGGCCGTACATCAGCAACAGCAGGTCGTGGTCAGGCTGTGCTTCGGCCAACGAGACGCGGGCGACACGCGGCACCGAGCAGGCACTGCTCAGTTCGGCGCGCGACACGACGCGCGACACGACGCGCGCGTCTGGCTCGCTCCAGGCGGCCGCGCACAAGGAGGCGACACCGAGTGCGCCGATCAGGAACAACCCTCGAGCAATTTCAAGCTTCATTGCGCAAGTCCTTGTTTTGGGGTGAGTTGAGAAACTCACCATAGAACACAATTCCACCAGTCGCCCGGCAGGTCGACAGACGGTCGGTCTGCTATGCAATCGCCAAGGCCGGCTACCCTGGCAGACGGATATGACCGGGCGGTGTCGACCGCCCGAAGAAAGCAAAAAAAAGCCCCGCACGAGGCGGGGCTATTTTACAGCGGAGGGGCCGGTCGGCTTACATCATGCCGCCCATGCCTCCCATGCCACCCATGTCCGGCATGGCCGGGGCCGGCTTGTCTTCGACCACTTCGGCGATCATGGCTTCGGTGGTGATCATCAGACCGCCAATCGACGCCGCGGCCTGCAGTGCAGAACGGGTGACCTTGGCCGGGTCGAGAATGCCCATTTCGATCATGTCGCCGTACTCGTCGGACGCAGCGTTGAAGCCGTAGTTGCCCGAACCCTGCTTCACCTTGTCGACCACGACGCTCGGCTCGCCACCGGCGTTGGCGACGATCTGGCGCAGCGGCGCCTCGACGGCGCGACGCAGCAGGGTGATGCCGACGTTCTGGTCTTCGTTCTCACCCTTGAGCTCGGAGATGGCCTGCAGTGCGCGCACCAGTGCAACGCCGCCGCCAGGAACCACGCCTTCTTCGACGGCTGCACGAGTAGCATGCAGGGCGTCTTCAACGCGGGCTTTCTTCTCTTTCATCTCAACTTCGGTGCCGGCACCGACCTTGATCACGGCAACACCGCCGGCCAGCTTGGCCAGACGCTCTTGCAGCTTCTCCTTGTCGTAGTCGGAGGTGGTGTCTTCAACCTGCTTGCGGATCTGCGCCACGCGGGCTTCGATGTCGACCTGCTGGCCGGCGCCGTCGATGATGGTGGTGTTTTCCTTGTTCAGCACGACGCGCTTGGCGTTACCCAGGTGCTCCAGGGTCGCGGTTTCCAGGCTCAGGCCGACTTCTTCGGAAATCACGGTACCGCCAGTCAGGATCGCGATGTCCTGCAGCATGGCCTTGCGGCGATCACCGAAGCCAGGCGCCTTGACGGCAGCAACCTTGACGATGCCGCGCATGTTGTTGACGACCAGAGTCGCCAGGGCTTCGCCTTCGACGTCCTCAGCCACGATCAACAGCGGACGGCCAGCCTTGGCAACGCCTTCCAGCACCGGCAGCAGTTCGCGGATGTTGGAGATTTTCTTGTCGACCAGCAGCAGCATCGGGCTGTCCAGCTCGGCCACCATGGTGTCCGGCTTGTTGATGAAGTAAGGGGACAGGTAGCCACGGTCGAACTGCATGCCTTCTACAACGGACAGTTCGTTTTCCAGGCCCGAGCCTTCTTCGACAGTGATCACGCCTTCTTTACCAACCTTCTCCATGGCTTCGGCGATGATCGCGCCGATGGAGCTATCGGAGTTGGCGGAGATGGTGCCAACCTGAGCGATGGCCTTGAAGTCAGCGCATGGCTTGGACTGATTCTTCAGCTCTGCAACGATGGCAATGGTCGCCTTGTCGATGCCGCGCTTCAGATCCATCGGGTTCATGCCAGCGGCAACGGCCTTCAGGCCTTCGTTGACGATGGCCTGGGCCAGAACGGTCGCGGTGGTGGTGCCGTCGCCGGCATCATCGTTGGCACGGGAGGCCACGTCCTTGACCAGCTGCGCGCCCATGTTCTCGAAACGGTCCTTCAGCTCGATTTCCTTGGCAACGGAAACGCCATCCTTGGTGATGGTCGGAGCGCCGAAGCTCTTCTCGATGACGACGTTGCGGCCTTTCGGGCCGAGGGTCGCTTTTACCGCGTCAGCCAGGACGTTGACGCCTACCAGCATCTTCTTGCGAGCGGAGTCGCCGAACTTAACTTCTTTAGCAGCCATGTTGATTCTTCCTCAAATTCTGTTGATGGAACGCAGTTCGCTGGAAGCGAACGCTGATCAGGCTTCGACGACGGCGAGGATTTCGTTCTCGCTCATCACCAGCAGGTCTTCACCGTCGACCTTGACGGTATTGCTGCCGGAGTAAGGGCCGAATACAACCTGGTCGCCAACCTTGACGGCCAGCTGACGGACTTCGCCGTTGTCCAGAACGCGGCCAGTGCCTACAGCGACGATTTCGCCACGGTTCGGCTTCTCGGCAGCGGAGCCCGGCAGGACGATGCCGCCTGCGGTCTTGGTTTCTTCTTCGCTGCGACGAATCACGACGCGGTCATGCAGAGGACGAAGCTTCATTGTCGATCTCTCCTAGTACAGTGGTTTCCATGCCGATGCATTCTCATCGGCGGGTTGGCAAATCCGGCGGTGCCGGTTGCGGCCCGCAATGCGAGCCGCAGAAGACGGACTGTCAAATCACGACAGCGACCTTGCGGTGACCGCTACATGCGGGCGGCAAAAACGATTTCAAGGGAGGCGCCGCGATTTTTTGCATCGAAAAATGAAAAAGGCATGCCCGCGCATGCCTTTCAGGTCAACGTCGCGCTCACTTGTCGCGGCGTTCCCATTCACCCTCGATCACGTTGGGTCGGGTGTTGCCCTGCGGCGGCTCCGACTGCCGGCGCAGGTCCTCGGAAAAGGCGCGCTGGCGCTGCGCCTGAGCCTCGATCCGACGACCGAGCATGCCGAGAAACAAACGCCTGGACGGCGGGAAGAGCAGCAACAGCGCAATGATGTCGCTGAGAAAGCCCGGCAGGAACAGCAAGCCCCCGGCGATGGCCATCATCAGCCCCTGGAGCATTTCCTGCTCCGGCAGCTCGCCGCGCGCCAGCCGCTCGCGGGCGCGCCAGGCCGTGGCGAAGCCCGCCAGACGCAGCAGCAGGATACCGGCCATGCCGCTGATCACCAGCAACAGGATGGTGGGCAGTACGCCAATGGAGCTGCCCACCTGAATCAGCAGCGCCAGCTCGGCCAGCGGGAACAGCAGAAACAAGAAAAAGAAAATTCGCATCGATAGATCCCTGACGGAAGTACGGCTTCCGAAGTTGTGTAGATGACGGCAGCGCCCGCTGAATTCAACCCGCCCGATCGACAGCCTGTAACGGAATCATTCAGCGCCGGGTCAAGCGCGTGCCAGCGCGACCAGCGCCTGGCGCACCGCACCCGGCGTGCTGCAGGGCGCAGGGAAGGCGAACCAGTGGATCGCCTGCCCAACCCGCAAGTGGAAACCCTCCCGGTCGATGCCGACCATGAGCGCTTCATTGGCTGGCGGGTGGCCCGCGCAGGCGAGGTAATGGGCGATGGCCTGCGCGTGGTCCTCGTTCATGTGGTCGAGCATCCCCGCCTCGGCCCCGTCTGCGCCCGCGAATGGATTCGCCAGGGCCACCTGGTCCAGCCAGTGGATCGCGCCAAAGCCGCCAATGAACCGCCAGCGCACAGGTTGTAGCGTCCAGAAATCGAAGTCGTGTGCGCGGTGGTAGTCCCGCGATTCGGGAAAGTACCGGTAGTAGCGTTCGGCAGCGGCCTCGACCGTTTGCGGTTCACAGAGCTTGTGCGCTTCGGCGAGCAGGGTCAGCCGCCCGGCCGCCTGAACGTCTTCGGCGCCCCGCTCGCCCACCAGCAGAGAACAACGCGGGTCGGCCTGCAGGTTGCGGGTGTGCTGGGCGATGCGACTGATCAGCAGCAGCGGGCAGCCCTGGGCGTCCAGGCAATAGGGAACAGCCGAGCCGAAGGGGAACCCCGGCATCGCCTGGGAGTGCGTGGAGAGCACGCCTCGGTATTCCTTGAGCAGTAAGAGTCGGGCATGCTTGACGGCTTCTGCGCTCACCTGGAGCTCCTCGGGGCGGGTCATGGACGTCTGCCTAGCATACCGATTCGACCCGGCGACGTCGCGAGCGCACCGATAGACAGGAGATCACATGCAGCTCAACGACAAGGTCATCATCATCACCGGCGGCGGACAGGGCCTCGGCCGCGCCATGGGCGAATACCTCGCCGGCAAGGGCGCACGGCTGGCGCTGGTAGACCTCAACCAGGAGCGCCTGGACGAGGCAGTGGCCGCCTGCAAGGCTGCCGGTGGCGATGCCCGCGCCTACCTGTGCAACGTCGCCCAGGAAGAGCAGGTCAGCCATATGGTCGCTCAGGTGGCCGAGGATTTCGGCGCCCTGGACGGGCTGGTCAACAACGCCGGCATCCTGCGCGACGGCCTGACCATCAAGGTCAAGGACGGAGAGCTGTCGAAGATGAGCCTGGCCCAGTGGCAGGCGGTTATCGACGTCAACCTGACCGGTGTGTTCCTCTGCACCCGCGAAGTCGCGGCGAAGATGATCGAGCTCGAGCGGCAGGGCGCGATCATCAATATTTCGTCGATTTCCCGTGCCGGTAACATGGGCCAGGCGAATTACTCGGCGGCCAAGGCCGGCGTGGCGGCCGACACCGTGGTCTGGGCGAAGGAACTGGCCCGCTACGGGATCCGCGTGGCAGGCGTGGCGCCCGGCTTCATCGAGACGGAAATGGTTGCCAGCATGAAACCCGAAGCGCTCGAGAAGATGACCTCAGGCATCCCACTCAAGCGCCTGGGCAAGCCCATGGAGATCGCCCATTCGGTGGCCTACCTGTTCGAGAACGACTATTTCACCGGACGGATTCTCGAACTGGACGGCGGTTTGAGATTGTAGGAAGAGCTGGAGGCTGCAAGCAGCGTGCGGCATCGCGGCCGTACGCTGGGCAGGCTTGTCGTCAGGCCTCCCCCTCCAGTGCTTCTCCCGTCTCTACCGCTCTTACCAACCCACCCCGAAGCCCAGGCTGTAGCGCGTTTCGTCGAGCTCGCTTTCAGCGCCGCTGACGATGTCCTTTTCGGCTTTCATGTGCAGCGAGGCCCAGTCGGTCACCTTGTAGCGCAGGCCCACTTCGGCATCGAATTCGTAGTCAGCGACGTTTTCCAGCGGTTTACCGATTTCGCCGTTGCTGAACAGCTCGAAGGTCTTGCCCACCAGATAGCGGTTGTAGCGCCACTTCATCGCCAGCGAGTAGAAGTCCTCGGTGTCCCCGTTGGCGAACTCGTAGTCGCTGCGGTTGACCAGCGAGGCCAGCGAGAACGCGCCCAACTCGTTGTCCCAGAACTGATAGCCCGGGCCGGTACCCAGGGTGCGCTGCCGGCGAACGTCTTCGATCTTGTCGCGCTTGTATTCCAGGCGCCCCTGCCAGAACCAGTGCTCGTCGAGGAAGCGGTCCAGCGCGTATTCGGCATCCCAGTTGTCGGTGGCCGTGACGCCGTCGCGGAACTCGCGGTTGTAGTTGGCGGTGGCGTTGTGGCGCCACAGCCCGTGTCGGGCCGAGGTATCAAAGGACAGGTCGTAGTCGTCGGTGTCGGTCTCGGCACGCTTGTAGTCCACGGCGACATCGACGTTGCCCTTCCAGGTAAGGTCCTGAATCAGCGGCTTGGGATGGATAATCTGCGTAATGCTGGACAGCGCGACGGTACGCGGGGCCCCGCCGTTGCTCAGCACCACCTTGCCATCCTCGGCGGCCTGCAGGGACTTGGCCACCTCACCGGTGATCTGGTCCTGCTTGATCATCAGCTTCTGGTCGCTTTCGAGCGTCGCCACCTGGCTCCACTTGACCGGTATGGAGCCGCCGTACGCGGTTTCGATGAGTAGCTTGCCGCCATCCATCACACTGATCTTTCCGGTCAGGCGATCACCGTTCTTCAGCCAGACGGTATCGGCGAAGCTCGGCAGGGACAGCGATGAAAGGGTGGCGCAAAGCAGGGTCAGAGAGAGCGGTCGGAAGCACATGAGCCGGGCGATATCCACGGGATAAATGAGAAAGACAGGCATTATCCTTATGCCAACGCAGACAACAAGCGCGGCCCGCTAAACGGACCGTCGGCGCCTATCATTGGCCCAGATAGCGGAGCACTAGCATGACCCACGACGCGCAGACCCCACGGACGAACGCCCTCGCCAGCGATGACGCCCAGACCCGGCGCGCGTCGCTGTACATAGCATTGGCGCAAATTCCCCCGGGCAAGGTCACCAGCTACGGCGAACTCGCCGCAACAGCCGGACTCGGCCGCGCCGCGCGCTGGGTCGGGCGGGTGCTGGCACAACTGCCCGACGACACGCGGCTGCCGTGGCATCGAGTAATGGGCGCTGGCGGCCGCCTGAGCCTGGCGGCCGGCACTGTCGCCGGCGAAGAGCAGCGGGCCCGGTTGCGCGCCGAGGGCGTGATGGTGGTCAACGACCGCGTCGACATACGTCGGCATGGCTGGAAATCGGCGGAGCACAGCGGGTAGAGTGCGCGCTTCATGCCTATCTCCCCAGACCCTATGTCCCGTGATACCTGGCGGACCGCCCTCGCCGCCTATGCCAGCCCCGCCTCGCTGACGCTACTGGTGCTCGGCTTCGCCGCGGGCCTGCCGGCAATCCTGGTGTTCTCCACCCTCTCCGTGTGGTTGCGCGAGGCCGGCGTGTCGCGCGAAACCATCGGCTTTGCCAGCTGGATCAGCCTGGCCTATGCCTTCAAATGGGTCTGGTCGCCGATGCTCGACCAGTGGCGCCTGCCCTGGATTGGCGGACTGGGCCGACGGCGCTCCTGGCTGGTGCTGTCGCAGGCGGTAATCGCCATCGGCCTGGTGGGCATGGCCCTGTGTAACCCTCAGAGCAACCTGACGCTACTCATTGCGCTGGCCGTCGCAGTCGCCTTCGCCTCGGCCACCCAGGACATCGCCATCGATGCCTACCGGCTCGAGATCGCCGAGGACAAGCTGCAGGCAACGCTCGCCGCCAGCTACATGACCGGTTACCGCATCGCCATGCTGCTGGCCAGCGCCGGCGCGCTGTTTCTCGCCGAATGGCTGGGCTCGAGCAACCTGGCCTACAGCCAGGCGGCCTGGACCACCACCTACATCGTGTTCGCCGCGCTGATCCTGCCCGGCCTGCTGACCAGCCTGCTGATCCCCGAACCGCAGGCGGGCACGCCGCTGCCGAGCGAACCCTCGGCCTACAGCTTCAACCACCAGCTGGCTTCGGTGGGCCTGCTGCTGGTGCTGCTGATCTCGCTGCCGGCGATGATCAATGCGCTGATCGCCCAGGCCTGGCCGCGTGCGGCGCTTTACCTGCTGTTCATCGTCGGCTCGCTGTCGCCGGTCGGCCTGAGCCTGCTGGTGCCGGTGCGCCAGATGTTCCACCAGGCCAAGCAGCGGCAGCGCCCCCGCCACTTCGACTTCGTGCACCAGGCCGTCTCGGTGCTTCTGCTGATCATCCTGCTGGTCGCTGCCGGCGGCATGTTCAAATCGTTCTGGGGCGGCTACTGGCCACGCGGTACCATGTACCTGCTGATTTGCTGGGGCTGCCTGTCCGCTCCCGGCCGCATCCTCATGGGCCCGGTCCTGACGCCGATCACCGATTTCATCCTGCGCTATCGCTGGCAGGCCCTGCTGCTGCTCGGGCTGATCGCGACCTACCGAATGTCCGACACGGTGATGGGCGTGATGGCCAACGTCTTCTATATCGACCAGGGCTTTTCCAAGGACCAGATCGCCAGCGTCAGCAAGTTGTTCGGCCTGATCATGACCCTGCTCGGGGCGGCGTTCGGCGGGCTGCTGATCGTGCGGTTCAGCATCCTGCCGATCCTCTTCCTCGGCGGCCTCGCCTCGGCCGCCACCAACCTCATGTTCGTCGCGCTGGTGGGCATGGGCGCCAACCTGAACATGCTGATCGTCACCATCTCCTGCGACAACTTCAGCGGCGGCCTGGCATCGACCGCGTTCGTGGCCTATCTCTCGAGCCTAACCAACCTCAAGTTTTCCGCCACGCAGTACGCGCTGCTCAGCTCGCTGATGCTGCTGCTACCGCGCCTGATCGGCGGCTACTCGGGGGTGATGGTCGAACACCTGGGCTACAGCGACTTCTTCCTCGTCACCGCCCTGCTCGGCGTGCCGACGCTGGTGCTAATCGCCTGGCAATGGTTGCGAAGCCGCCAGCAGCCGGAGACGCGCGACCCCGTGGCCGCCAGCGAATAACCGAGAAAAGCCGGCGGATGCCGGCTTCGATCGTCGGGTTCAGCTCTGCACCAGATGTACCACGCGCTGGGGGAACGGAATGCCGATACCGGCCTCGTCGAAACGCTCCTTCAGCAGCTCGGTGAAGCCGAAGGTCACCGGCCAGAAGTCGCCAGTGGCGACCCACACCCGCAGCGACAGATTGACCGAGCTGTCGCCCAGCCCGGTGACGTGCACTACCGGCTCCGGGTCGCGCAGCACACGCTCGTCCTCGGCCAGTTCCAGCAGGATCTTGCGTGCCAGCTTGATGTCGGCGCCATAGTCGATGCCGACATTGATGTCGGCGCGGCGCCGCGGCTCGCGTGAATAGTTGGTGATATGACCGTTGGACAGGCTGCCGTTGGGCACCACGATGGTCTTGTTGTCAGCCGACTTGAGCACGGTATGGAAGATCTGAATCGAGTGCACCGTCCCGGCGACGCCCTGGGCTTCGATCCACTCGCCGACCCGGATCGGTCGGAACATCAGGATCAGCACGCCGCCAGCGAAGTTCGCCAGGCTGCCCTGCAGGGCCAGGCCGATTGCCAGGCCTGCGGCACCGATCATCGCGATGAACGAGGTGGTTTCGACGCCAATCATCGAGGCGACGCTGATCAACAGCAGCACCTTGAGCGCGATGCCGGCCAGGCTTTCGATGAAGCCGTGCAACGACGGGTCGACCTGGCGCCGCTGCAGCAGCAGGCCGATCTTGCCGACCAGGGTATTGATCAGCCACCAGCCGATGAGAAAGGTCACCAGCGCCAGCAGCACTTGCGCGCCGTATTGCAGAACGACCGGCAGCCAGGTCTCGGAAAGGTCTATCAGGTAATCGACACTGAAATCCATCAGTAGCAGTCTCCAGGGGCACCGGGCGCGGCCGCTGGGGCAGACGCGCACCGGAAAAAGCGGGAAATGGCACCCGGACGGTGCGCGGGGTCAGTCGCGGAAGTTGTTGAACTGCAGCGGCATGCCGAAATCCTTGGCACGCAGGTGCGCGATGGCTTCCTGCAGGTCGTCACGCTTCTTGCCGGTGACACGGACCTGCTCACCCTGGATCGCCGCCTGCACCTTGAGCTTGGCGTCCTTGATGTGCGCCACGATCTTCTTCGCCAGCTCCTTGTCGATGCCCTCGCGGAGCATCACTTCCTGCTTGACCGTCTTGCCGGACGGATAGGGATCCTTGAACTCCAGGCACTGGATATCGATCTTGCGCTTGACCAGGCTCAACTTGAGGATTTCCAGCATCTGCTCCAATTGGAAATCCGCGTCGGCGGTCAGGTTGACGGTCAGTTCCTTGAGTTCGAAACTGCCTTTGCCACGCAAATCGTAGCGCCTGTCCAGCTCTTTGACGGCGTTGTCGACTGCGTTGGTGACTTCGTGCTTGTCCAGTTCGGACACCACGTCGAACGAGGGCATGGCTTTCCTCCACAATGGTAACGGCGTGATCCTGTGATCCAGCGCGCGTAGCTTGACGGTTCAAATGGGCCATCATTATAACTGCTCAAGCAGACAACACCCGGTCGCCGTCGCCTTCAGGCCGCCTCTCCTTCCTCACTGAGCCCTTCAATGCCCAACCCCCAACTCAGCATCCTGGTGGTCGACGACGCCAAGTTCTCCAGCGTCATGATCGGCCGCGCGCTGGCCAGGGCGGGCTACCAGGATGTGCGTTTTGCCAACAGTGCAAGCGCGGCGCTGGCGCTCATCGAGCAGCGGCCGACCAACATCCTGCTCGCCGACTGGCTGATGCCGGAGATGGACGGCCTCGAGCTGACCGCGCAGGTGCGCCAGCAGGACGAAATGTCCGACCACTATACCTACATCATCCTGCTGACCGGACGCGACGGCGAGGACGTGCTGCACAAGGCCTTCGACCAGGGCGTCGACGATTTCATCGGCAAGTCGGTGATGAACGAACAGCTTGTACCGCGGGTGTACGCGGCCGACCGCCTCTGCGGCTCGCTGCAACGGCTGATGCGCGAGAACCGCCTGCTTACCGAGAACATCGCCAGCTTAGAGCAGCGCAACCTGATCGATCCGGTGACCGGCCTGGGCAACCGCCGCTACCTGCTGCAGCGCCTCGGCGACAGCCTGCGCCAGCTCGAGAGCCGCGGCGGTGCCCTGTGCTACCTGGTCATCGGCCTGCCCGACATCGCCAGCCAGCGCGAGCGCTACGGCAACCCGTTCCAGCAGGAACTGATGCGCGGCGTGGCCCGGCGCCTGCAGCAGCTGTTGCGGCCCCTCGACGTGCTGACGCGCCTCGACGACCGCCATTTCGGCGTGCTGACGCTCATCGATGACCTGCGGGCTTGCTCGCCGAGCAGTTTCAAGCGCCTGCATGAAGGGCTGAACCTCAAGGCCTTCAAGACCAGCGAGGGCTTCATCTCGATCAGGGCCGGAATCGGCATGCTCAGCCTCGATGCCGGCGCGCTGCCGCTCGATGCGCAGACCCTGGTGGCCCGTGCCGAAGCCCTGCTGCCCGATGCCTACGCCACCGGCCGCATCGTCCCCCTGCGTCTCAAGCAGCCGGCCTGATGAGCGTGACCTGGCACGTCCTCGGCGCCGGCAGCCTCGGCGGGCTCTGGGCGGCCCGACTGTTCCGCGCCGGCATCCCGACGCGCCTGATTTTGCGCAACCAGCCGCGGCTCGCCGACTACAGGGCCGCCGGCGGCCTGACGCTGAGCGAAGGAGGCGGGCGCCAGTGCTACCCGGTGCCCGCCGAACGGCCTGACCATCAGGCGCCGATCGAGCGGCTGCTGGTCGCCTGCAAGGCCTACGATGCCGAGGCGGCGGTCGCCGAGGTAGCGCCTCGGCTGGCACCCGGCGCGGAGCTGCTGCTCTTGCAGAACGGGATCGGCAGTCAGCAGGCGATCGCAGCGCGCTGGCCGGACTGCCGCTGCGTGTTCATCTCCAGCACCGAGGGCGCCTACCGCGAGCCCGGCTTTCGCATCGTCCACGCCGGAATCGGCCACAACTGGCTGGGTGCGCCAGGGCGTCCGCAGCGTCCCGCGTGGCTGGCCGACCTCGACGCCGCCGGCATTCCCTGCGACTGGACCGAGGCGATAACCGGCAAGCTGTGGCGCAAGCTGGCGATCAACTGCGCCATCAACCCGCTGACGGTGCTGCACGATTGCCGCAACGGCGCGCTGCTGGCACAGGCCGCGTCACTGCATGCGCTGTGCGACGAACTGGCCCAGCTGCTGCGCGCCTGCGGCGAAGCGGAGGCAGCCGACGGGCTCGAGGCGCAGGTCCTGCAGATCATCGCTGCCACCGCCGACAATTACTCGTCCATGCATCAGGACGTGCACAACGGCCGCCGTACCGAGGTCGGCTCGTTGCTCGGCCAGGCCTGCCAGGCGGCCCGGCTGCAGGGGCTGGCGACGCCGGCACTGGACAGCCTCCTCAAACAGCTCCAGCACCTGCTGCGCAAGCGCGGATTGCCCGTCGACTGAGCCGCCGCTACCCTGCGAGAACGCCCCTCGTCCGTGCCAGCCATGACCCTGCGCCAGCGTCTCGAAAATCTTCCGGTCGGCCGCAAGTTGCTGATCGCCCTGCTCGTGCTGCTTGCCGCCGTGCTGGTGGTATCCAACCTGGCATTCATCAGTGCGGCCTACTGGATTTCGCGCCAGAGCGTGGCGCCGCAGGCCATGCACACCCTCGGCGCCCTATTCGCCACACCCGAACTGAGCGCCCGCGCGCTGACCTCCGAGGCGGCGGCCAATGGGCTGTTGCAGAAGCTCGACGATTACGCACCCCTGCGTGCGGCCGTGATCTACGACAGCGCGGGAGACAGCCTGGGCCAGCTGTACCGAGGCGATCCCCTCGATCTGCCGCAGCGCATCGACGAACTCGACGCTTGGCAGAAGACCGAAATGCGCGCCAACCTGCTGGTCGAACTGCCCACGCCCGGAGGTGGGACGCCCGGGCATCTGCTGATCGTCGCCAGCAGTGAGCTGCCTGGCGCGTTCTACACCGGCACGCTGACGGCGAGCCTGGCCATCCTGGTCGCGAGCCTGCTGCTCTGGGCGCTCGTGGCACGGCAGATCCGCCGGCTCATCAGCCGCCCGATCCACGACCTCGAGGCCCTGTCGCGCCAAGTCACCCGCGAGGAGAACTACGCGCTGCGGGCCACCGCGCGCAACCGGGACGAAATCGGCCGTCTCGCCGATGCCTTCAACACCATGCTGTCGCGCATGGAGGCGCGCGAACAGCAACTCAAGCGCGCCCGCGATGACGCCCAGGAAGCCTTCGATCACGCTCAGGGCCTGGCCGAGGAAACCCGCCACTCGAACCGCAAGCTGGAACTGGAAGTCCAGGTCCGCAGCAAGATCGAAAAGAAGCTCACCGGGTTCCAGAACTACCTCAACAGCATCATCGACTCGATGCCCTCGGTGCTCATCGCTCTCGACGAGCAACTCTACGTGACCCAGTGGAACCAGCAGGCCAGCGTGCTTTCCGGCACGTCCCTGGACGACGCGCTGAACCAGCCCGTATTCATTGCCTTCGAACCGCTCAAGCCGTTTCTGACACAGATCCGTCGGACCTCCGAGCGGCATCAGGTGGAAACCATCGAGCGCATCACCTGGGTGGTGAACGAGGAGCCCCGGCACTTTGCCCTGACCTTCTATCCACTGATGGGCGGTGGCGGGCGCGGCGTGGTGATCCGCATCGACGACATCACCGAACGCATCAACATGGAAGAGATCATGGTGCAGTCCGAAAAGATGCTTTCGGTCGGCAGCCTCGCCGCGGGCATGGCGCACGAGATCAACAACCCGCTCGGCGCCATCCTGCACAACGCGCAAAATATCCGCCGGCGCCTGTCGCCCGACCTGGAACGCAACCGCGAGGCCGCCGACGAGACCGGCGTACTGCTCGACTCGGTCAACCAGTATCTGCAGCGGCGCGAGATCCCGCAGCTGCTCGACGGCATCCAGCAAGCCGGCTCGCGGGCCGCGAAGATTGTCAGCCACATGCTCAGCTTCAGCCGGCTGAGCAACCGTCAACTGGCCGAGTGCCAGCTGCCGGTGCTGATCGACCAGGCGCTGGAGATCGCCGGGAATGACTTCGCGCTGATCGAGGGCTTCGACTTCCGCTCGATCGAGATCGTGCGCGACTTCGACCCGCAGGTAGACCGCGTGCCCTGCATCGGCAACGAGCTGGAACAGGTCCTGCTGAACCTCCTGAAGAACGCCGCGCAGGCCATCCACCAGCAGCCGGAACGCGCCCGTGGGCAGATCATCCTGCGCACCCGGCTGAACCCGCCGTGGGCAGAAATCCAGGTCGAGGACAACGGTGGCGGCATTCCTGAGCATGTCCGCAAGCGGATCTTCGAGCCCTTTTTCACCACCAAGGAGGTGGGCCAGGGAACCGGGCTGGGGCTTTCCGTTTCGTATTTCATCATCACCAACAATCACAAGGGGCAGATGGAAGTGCAGAGCCGCCCGGGTCAGGGCACGACCTTTACCCTGCGCCTGCCACTGACGTCCCAGATCGACGCCACCGACAGCTAGACAAGGAACCCGCCATGGGCAACCGCCTTTCCAAGATCTACACCCGTACCGGCGACGCCGGGGAAACCGGCCTGGCCGACGGCCGCCGGGTGCCAAAGGACCATCCGCGCGTCGAAGCGATGGGCGAAATCGATACGCTCAACAGCCAGTTGGGCCTGCTGCTGGCCGAACTGGCTGACGCCCAGGCCCGCTGGCCCGGCCTGGGCGAGCTGATCGAGGTGCTCGGCCCCTGCCAGCATCGCTTGTTCGACCTGGGCGGCGAACTGGCCATGCCCGACTACCAGGCGCTGAGCGCAGCGGAGGTCACCCGACTGGAGCAGGCGATCGACCACTGGAACGCCGAACTCGGCCCGCTCGAGGATTTCATCATGCCAGGCGGGAGCCGCCTGATCGCGCTGGCCCACCTGTGCCGCAGCATGGCCCGCACCAGCGAGCGGCGCTGCCAGCAGCTCAACGCGATCGAACCCCTGCGCGCGGTCGGCCTGGCCTACCTCAATCGCTTGTCCGACCTGTTCTTCGTCGCCGCCCGGCTGATCGCACGCCGCCAAGGCTGCGCCGAGATCCTCTGGCGTGCCGCCACGCCCGCAGACGCCGATGTCTGAGCGAGCCAGCAGCCGGGGCGAACGCCGGCGTGATGGGCTGCACGCAGGCTGGGAAGCGTTCATCGTGCTACTGGTGTGCCTCAACCTGGGGCTGATCCTGTTCGACAGCCTGTTCATCGTACCGCCCATCAACCAGGCACTCGCATCGGCGCTGCCCACCTTGCACCAGCGCTACGAGACCGCGATCCACCAGCATTTCCAGCTGATCGACCTGGGTTTCGTCGCGGTGTTCGTGCTCGATGTGCTGCTTGGCTGGACCGTGGCGCTGTTCGAGCGGCGCTACGCGCGCTGGTACTACTACCCCTTCGCCCACTGGTACGACGTGCTGGGCTGCATCCCGCTGACCGGCTTCCGCTGGCTGCGGGTGCTGCGCGTCGGTAGCCTGCTGGTGCGCCTGCAGCGCCTGGGCCTGATCGACATGCGCCGCTGGGCCCTGTTCGGCTTGGTTCACCGCTACTATTCGCTGCTGCTCGAAGAGCTGTCCGACCGGGTCATGGTCAAGCTGTTCAGCCGCATGCAACAGGAGATTGGCGCCAGCGACGACCTCTCGCGCCGGCTGCTCGAGGAAGTCGTGCGGCCGCGCAAACAGCGGCTGCTCAACGACCTATCACGGCGCCTGCACGGCATGCTGGAGAACGGCTACCGGGACAACCGTGGCGACATCGAAGGCTACGTCGGCGGGCTGATTCACCAGGCCCTGGCGAACAACCCGGAGGTGTCGCGGCTGCGCCGCCTGCCCCTGGGCGACCGGGTCGCCGATACGCTGGACGCGGCGCTGGCCGACATTGCCGCCCGGCTGCTGCAGGGCGCCGCGGACGGACTGCAGGGGCCGCAGTTCCAGCGGCTGGCGCGACGCCTTGCCGATGAGTGCTTCGAAGCCTGGGTGTACCAGGACGCCGATACAGACCTCGCGCTGGAGGAAGTGTTGGTGGATGTCATCGAGGTGCTCAAGCAGCAAGTACTGGATCGCCGCTGGAGCCGCTTCGTCGGCCCCAACCAGCCGCCCTCTCCCCCGGCCTAGGGGGTGCGCTTGGCCGCGGCCACGCCTTCCTGCTGGTCCAGGCGGTCGCCGATGATCATCTCCGTGGCCCAGTTCACGAGGATATCGGTGTACACCTTCTGGCAGCACTCGCTGGTCAGCGCGTGATCGGCGCCAAGGATCATCCGGTGGGTGAGCGAGTGGGTCTGCTGGAAAGCAGTCCGATAGCTCATGATCGTTGAATGCGGCACCAGGTGGTCATGCTCCGACTCGACGATCAGCACGTCGCCCTGAAACGCCGCGCAGGCCGCCAGCACCTGATTCTCACTGGGGCCGACGTGCCGCCCGCGCAGCTGGTTGAGCAGCGTGCGGTCCAGCTGGCGCTTGGGCACGTCCCAATCTTCATCGCGGTACAGTGCCGGCACGCGCATCGCCAGCCACTTGACCGGGCGCCGGGCGGTCAGCATGGCCGACAGGTAGCCGCCATAGCTGGTGCCCACCACGGCGATGGCGGCGGGGTCGATGTGCGGGTGCTGCGCCAGCAAGTCGTAGGCGGCGAGCAGGTCATTGAGGTTCTGTTCGCGGGTGACGGTCTGCTGCTGCGCCAGGGTCAGCGCGTGGCCGCGCAGATCGAACGACAGGCAGATGCAGCCAAGTCCGGCAATTCCGCGCGCGCGCGCCAGGTCGCGCTCCTGGCTACCGCCCCAGCCGTGCACGAAAAGGACGCCCGGAAGCTTGGTCGGCGGCGTCAGGAAGGTGCCGGCGATGTGTTCGCCGTCCACCAGGATGTCGACGCATTCACTCTGGGTTGCCATAGTCCTCCACCGTTACGTATTTGGTGATGAAGCCCACCTCGGCGTCGTGATCGCGGAACAGCACGATGGCGGTGTCCGGTACCGGCTGGCCTTCACCGTAGAGCTCGACCGTGGAAGCTCGCACCGCCCCCCGCGCCCCGCCGGCGAAGGCTTCGAGCGCGGCGATCTCGGCGCCGCTGGCGCCGCCGATCCGCCAAGATTGCTCCAGCACGCCGGAGCACGGCCGGCCCCGACCATCAAGCCCCTGGGCGACGTCGTAGTTGCGACGGGACGCAAAGAAGCCGCGAAAGCAGGCAGATGCGGCCTCGTCATAGACCTGCGCCTGGCGCACCGCCGTGCGTGCATCGTCTGGAAGGTCCAGCGCAAGCAAGGCGTCGTAGTCGCCATCGCACACCACGAGATCCGACCCGCCGTAAACCATCTCGCCTTGGTTATCAGGCGTCAGCCGCTGGATACCGTTATAGCTGATGACCCTAC
>DAMBNU010000024.1:0-561 GCA_032064305.1 Pseudomonas sp.
GCAGGCGACCATGCCATCGATAAACTCCTCCGAATCGGTGGCCAGCTCCTCTTCGCGAATCCGCACCAGATCGTCACGCAACGCACTGAGGTCGGTCAGCGTATTGCGCGCCAGCTGCCGAATCGGCAGGCGCGGCAGGATGCGTTCGAGCTGATCATCCGGCAACGACGCGAGGTACAGCTTGCCGCTGGCGGTGCACCAGAGCGGCGTGTGGCTGCCGATGGGCAGGTTGATCTGCAACGGCCAGTTGGTCTGCACCCGGTCGAAGTAGAGCATGTCCAAACCATCGGGCACGGACAGGCCGCAGGTTTCGCCAATCTCATCGGACAGCTGGCGCAGGATTGCCTGACGCAAGGCCTTGTGCCGACCGCTGCCGAGGATATTCACCGCGGTGGCATGCAGCCGATCGCCTGGCAGCAGGCCGCCGCGCAGGCCGAACTGCAGAAAACCTTCCTTTTCCAGCGTTTGCACCAGGCGATGGGCGCTTGCCTTGGGAATGTCCAGCTTTTCGGCCAAAGCACTGGGCGACAGTGGCTCCGTTGCGCCAGCCACGGCTTCGAT
>DAMBNU010000024.1:661-52083 GCA_032064305.1 Pseudomonas sp.
GATTTCCAGCACGCGGGTGATGGAAGAACCTTTTTCGCGGGGAGTACTGCGCATCATCTGCCTTGTTGTTAAAAAGAGTGGAGCGCCATAGCGCAGAATGAGTGCATCGACGCATGCGGGCTGAACACGCTGGTGGGCTGAAGCCCACCCTACGCGCTGGGCGTCAGCGGCTCCGTTGCGCCAGCCACGGCTTCGATGATTTCCAGCACGCGGGTGATGGAAGAACCTTTTTCGCGGGGAGTACTGCGCATCGTTTGCCTTGTGGTTGATGAAGATGAACAGATGCCGTTATTGGAAAGCGGCACCTGTAGCACGAGCGGTCCGAGACCAGTCGGCTCGCTGCAACGGTGTACCGAGCCGCCCAAATGAAACGGCCCTGGCCCCGTAGGGTGGGCTTCAGCCCACCAATATGCACCGTTTCCATACACATCAATCGGCTGAAGCCCACCCGACGGGGCCGACGATCACCGCCGCCCCGATCGCCAGCAAGCTGGCTCCTACGATAAACCGATGGCGCACAGCCCTACTTCATCGTCGGCATCGAGAAATCCGCCCCGGCACGAATACCGGTGGGCCAGCGCCGGGTCACGGTCTTCATTCGGGTGAAGAAGCGCACGCCGTCCGGACCATGCATGTTCAGCGGGCCGAAGATCGAACGCTTCCAGCCGCCAAAGCAGTGGAACGCCATCGGCACCGGGATCGGCACGTTGACGCCAACCATGCCGACCTTCACCTCCTCCTCGTACTGCCGCGCGGTGTCGCCGTCACGGGTAAAGATCGAGGTGCCGTTGCCAAACTCATGCTCATTGACCAGCTTCAGCGCTTCGTCGAAGGATTTGACGCGTACGACCGCCAAGACCGGACCGAAGATTTCCTCTTTATAGATGCGCATCTGCGGCGTCACCCGGTCGAACAGGGTCGGGCCGACGTAGAAGCCGTTCTCGTAGCCCTCGACCTTCAACCCGCGCCCGTCACAGACCAGTGTCGCGCCCTCTTCCACGCCCAGGTCGATGTAGCCGGACACCTTCTGCTGATGCTCGCGGGTGACAAGCGGCCCCATGTGCGGTTCGGGCTCGACACCCGTGCCGGGGCCGGTACGCATCTGCGCGATTTCGCCCTTGAGCATCTCGACCAGATTGTCCGCTACCTCGTCGCCGACACAGACCGCCACCGAGATCGCCATGCAACGCTCGCCTGCCGAACCATAGGCCGCCCCCATCAGCGAGCCGACCACCTGCTGCGGATCGGCGTCGGGCATGATCACCATGTGGTTCTTGGCGCCGCCCAGGGCCTGGCAGCGCTTACCGTGGGCCGAGGCGGTGCTGTAAATGTACTCGGCGATGGGCGTCGAGCCGACGAAACTCACCGACTGCACACGCTCGTCGGTCAGCAGCACGTCCACCGCTTCCTTGTCGCCGTTGACGATGTTCAACACACCGGCAGGCAGCCCAGCCTCGGCCAGCAGCTCCCCAAGCAGCATGGTGGCGCTCGGGTCCTTTTCCGACGGTTTGAGGACGAAGGTATTCCCGCAGGCGATGGCCACCGGCAGCATCCACAGCGGCACCATGGCCGGGAAGTTGAACGGGGTGATGCCGACGCAAACACCCAGTGGCTGCATCAGCGAGTTGGAATCAATATCGCGACCGACGTTGGGCGAAAACTCGCCCTTGAGCAGATGCGGAATGCCGCAGGCGAACTCCACCACTTCCAGGCCGCGAGTGACTTCGCCCTGAGCGTCTGAAAAAACCTTGCCGTGCTCCAGAGAGATCAGCCGAGCCACGTCGTCGCGACGCGCTTCGAGCAGCGCCTCGAAGCGAAACATGACGCGGGCACGTACCAGCGGCGGCGTCTTCGACCAGCCGTCAAAAGCAGCCTGGGCCGCGCCGATGGCCTCGCGGGTTTCATCCGCCGAGGACAGCGAAACGTATAGGCGCGGCTCGCCGGTTGCCGGGTTGTAGACGGTCGCGTGGCGTTCGGAGCGGCCAGCGACGGCCTCGTTGTTGATCAGGTTGCCGAGGGTCTGCATGGGCTCACTCCTGGTTCCAGACGGTTTCGTAGAGGTCGATGATTTCCGCTTCGCTGGGCACGCGCGGGTTGTTGCCGGGCGAACCCGAGGCCAGCGCCTGCTTGGCCATGGTTTCGCGCAGGCTGAAAAAGCGCTCGCGGCTGATGCCGAACTGTTCGGGGCTGGGCACCTGCAGCTCCTGATTGATCGCGCGCAGCTCGGTCAGCAGTTTCTCGTTGGCGGCTTCGACGCTGTCGGTCTGCGCCGTCACGCCCATCGCACGTGCGCAGTCGGCGTAGCGCTCAGGCGCGGCCGGAATCGAGAACGCCGTGATGGCCGGCAGCAGCATGGCGTTGGACAGCCCGTGCGGCACATGGAAGAACGCACCGATGGGCCGACTCATGCCATGCACCAGCGCCACCGAGGCGTTGGAGAAGGCGATGCCCGCCAATGTCGCGCCAAGCATCATCGCCTCGCGGGCCTGGCGGTTGTCGGGCTCGTGGTAGGCCGGGCGCAAGTTCGGCGCCAGCAGGCGCATGGCCTGCAATGCCTGGGCATCGCTGTAGAGACTGGCCTTGCGGCTGACGTAGGCCTCGATGGCATGGGTCAGCGCATCGATGCCGGTGTCGGCGGTGACGCGCGGCGGTAGTGACAGGGTCAGTTCGTAGTCGATCAGCGCGGCCACCGGCATGAAGCCAAGGCCGGCGCAGAGCATTTTTTCATCGCTGGTTTCGTCAGTGATGATGGTGAAGCGCGTGGCTTCCGAGCCGGTGCCAGCCGTGGTCGGAATGGCGATCAGCGGCAGGCCGGCTTCACTGACATCACGCGGGAAGCGGTAATCGCGTATTTCGCCGCCAAATTTGCCAAGGATGCCGATGGCCTTGGCCGAATCGATGGGGCTGCCGCCGCCGAGGGCGATGATCGAGTCGTAGTTGCCCGCCCGCACCATCTCGACGCCCGCCCGGATCGAGGCGGCGGTCGGCTCCGGCAAGGTGTCGGCGAAGCAGTCGCTGGGGATGTCGGCCTTGCTCAGCGTCTCGCTGATCCGCGCGACATAGCCCAGCTCGACCATCATCCGGTCGGTGACGATCAGCGGCCGTTTGCAGCCGAGATTCTGAAGGACGGAGACGATCTGCTGGCTGGCGCCGGCGCCGACTTCCATCAGGCGCGGCAGGACGATGCGATGGCTCATGAGATTCTCCGGTGGCATTCGCGAGTATCCCGCCCAGGCGAAAATTGCCAGACGAGGCACATGCGCGAGCGGCTTGCGCGAGGAGACCTTCAGGTCTCGATTGTTATTTGAGAGTGTTCGTCTCACTTGAGTTTGAGACTAGAAGCAACCCCTGCCGCCGTCAACCTATAACGAGACGTTTTTTCTCGTTATAAGGAATTACGGATTGCATCGATAATGCAGGCACCGAGCTTCGAGCTTCCAGCTTGGGATTGGAACGCTGGTCGATTCGCCAGCAAGCTGGCTCCTACAACAGCTTGCCGGCGGTGCTATCGATAGCCGAATCGGCCACCGGCCTCGTAAGCGCGAGCTTGGCAAAATACCAGGCAGACGCGAAACGCCAAGCGGCGGGTAGCGACTATCAACCAGGCGCCAAACCCAAGCGTAACGGGCAAGCACAAGCAGAACGTCGAAGGCGCTTGCCGAACCGCTACCCGCCAGGATTGGCCAGCCGCCGCAGCAAAACGTCGCCTTCGCGCTGAAGGCGCCGCCGCGTGCGTCCCGCCTGTTGCCGTGCTGCGGCGGCGTTAAGGCTCGACCTGTCCGCATCGACATTGATCAAGGCCGCACTGAGGCCCGCATGAATGAGCACAGCCCCTGCCTGAACATCGCTTTGCACGTTCGGGTCGGTAAGCGGCCAGGCATCGACGGCGAGTTCGAGCGCCTCCAGACAGCAATGCGCCAGGGCCAGCGGCACCGCACAGGCCTGACGCGCCGCCGCCTGCTTGTCCTCGGCTTCGCCATCACGGGCGGCGCTCAGGTAGTCACTGAACGCCTGCATGTCATCGTCGGCGAAGGTACCCGGTCGACCTAGCAGCGTTTCAGCGGCCTGCAGCAACCGGTGGCGCACCGGGTCGACAGCGTGCGCCTCGCTGATACGCAGCCCCTTGACCACTAGCGCCAGGCCGATGTCAGCCGTGACGGCCGCGGCGGCTCCGCAACCGGGCGTCGGTTTGTCGGCGGCCGTCGCGGCGCGATAGCTTGCCAGCGGTTGCACCCAGACGCTCTCGCCTTCGCTCACCGCGGCAGCCTTCAGCTGGCCTGCGCCGTGCCATCGCCCCAGTGCAGCAGCACATCAAGCATGCGATTGGAAAACGCCCACTCGTTGTCATACCAGGCCAGCACCTTGACCAGATCACCCTGCACGCGGGTATGGCTGAGGTCGGCCACGCACGAGGTCGGATGGCCGAAGAAATCCCGCGACACCAGCGGCAGGTCGTTGCACTCCATCACCCCGAGCGGCATCCGCTGCGCACCCTCGCGCAGAATCTGGTTGATCGCCTCGACGCTGCCGGGTGCGCGTTCGGCAGTGAAGGTCAGGTCGACCAGCGACACATTGGGCGTCGGTACCCGCACCGCCAGGCCGTCCAGGCGGCCGGCCAGCTCGGGCAGCACCAGGCCGATGGCCTTCGCCGCGCCCGTGGTCGAGGGGATCATCGACTCCGCGGCGGCGCGGGCGCGGTAGAGGTCCTTATGCGCCTTGTCCAGCAGGTTCTGGTCGTTGGTATAGGAGTGAACGGTGTTGAGCAACCCTTGCCGGATGCCCACGGCCTCGTGCAGCACCTTGGCCAGCGGCGCCAGGCAGTTGGTGGTGCAGGAGGCATTGGAGATCACCCGCTGGCTCTCGCCGAGCAACTGATGGTTGACGCCGTAGACCACGGTCAGGTCGGCGCCGTCGAGCGGGTGCGAGGCGAATACCCGCTGCGCCCCGGCCTGCAGGTGCTGGTCGATCAGCTCGCGCTTCTTGAACTTGCCGGAGCACTCGAGCACCACGTCGACCCCGAGCTGCTTCCAGGGCAACTGCGTAGGGTCGCGCTCCTGCAACAGGCGAATCGACTGGCCGCGGATCTGCATCACGTCGTCGCGCAGATCGACCTGTCCATGGAAGCGGCCGAACGTCGTGTCGAAACGCGTCAGGTGCGCCATTGCGGCGCGATCGCTAAGGTCGTTGATCGCCTCGACATGGATCTGGTTTTCCAGGTTCCGCTCGAACAAGGCCCGCAGCACAGCCCGGCCGATGCGACCGTAACCGTTGATGGCAATCCGCAACATGGTGATCTCCCGAATTGGTGGCTCTGGTCCAAGGTTAGTCGGAGTATCCCCCGCGGCGTTCAGTACCGCCCGGCGGCGATGTGCCGCACTGGCCAAGCTCGTCTGGCCCCGGCCAGACCCACTCCCCGACCCGCACCGGACAAGCCGCGGCCTGACGGACAACTCAACGGAGCAACCAATGACCCGCACCTCGATACGTCCGACCGGCGCGGCTGGCGGAATGCCGGATTCCCCAACGACGGCTGGCAGCGAGACGACGAGCAGCTGTGCGCGATCGCCGGCCCGCGGCGGGTAGATCTACTGTCGCGAGAGTACGGCGCTTGCCGGCTCGCCTGCGAGTTCGCCCTACCCAGCGCCTGCAACACCGGCGTCTTCTGCCAAGTTGACGAGCACGCCGCCCTGAGCTGGCACGCTGCTCGACGGTGCCGGCCACCCCGACGGGCGCCAGCGGACCACCCGCAACGGCGCGTTGTGCGGGTTGCTGCCGCCAACGCCGGAGATGCCCATCGAGCCGGGGCGCCGCGCTGCAGATACGCCACGACGCAGTCGAGCACTGGCTCGACCGCCGCTGCGTGCTGCGCTACTGGCTTGACGATCCAGCCCTCCTTCAGCGTATCGCCCCCAGCAAGCTCCCCGCCTACCCCGGCTTCGCCCGCGCGCCGGAGGGCCATCTGTCCTGCAGCATCATGGCGAAGCGGTGTGCGTTCGCCGCCTGTCGATCGAAACCTTCGACTGAACGGCCCACTTGGACCCGGGCGCGAATTTGAGCGAGAATGCGCGGCTTTCCAGGCTGCGCAAGGCAGTGACGACGGGATCGAAACGAGCTGGGCGCTCGCCTCGCGGCGCAGCGCCCAGCTGGCTTTTCGGCTTCCCGATGCGTCCGCCGGACCCGGCCGCCCACGCTTGAGGTAGCGCGTTCGTGGAACAGCTGAAACAAAAGATTCGCCAACAAGGCATCGTCCTGTCCGACCGCGTGCTCAAGGTCGACGCCTTTCTGAACCACCAGATCGACCCGGAGCTGATGCAGCAGATCGGTCAGGAATTCGCCCGCCGGTTCCGCGACGAAGGCATCACCAAGATCGTCACCATTGAGGCCTCCGGTATCGCCCCGGCAATCATGGCCGGCCTGGAGCTGGGCGTCCCGGTGATCTTTGCGCGCAAGCACCAGTCGCTGACCCTGACCGACCACCTGCTCACCGCCTCGGTGTATTCGTTCACCAAGCAGGTCGAAAGCACCATCGCGATCTCCACCAACCACCTGTCGTCTAGCGACCGGGTGCTGGTGATCGATGATTTCCTCGCCAACGGCAAAGCCGCCAAGGGGCTGATCTCGATCATCGAGCAGGCCGGAGCCAGCATCGCCGGGCTCGGCATCGTCATCGAGAAGTCGTTCCAGGCCGGCCGCCAGGAACTGGAAGAAGCCGGTTTCCGTGTCGAATCGCTGGCTCGCGTCGCGGCACTCAGCGACGGCCAGGTGATTTTCGTCGAGTAACCTCCCTAGGCCCGGCGCCACAGGGCGACCAGTGCGCCCTGGGTGCCGGCGACCGGATCGCTCACCGGCACACCCACCCGTTCGGCGCGTGCTAGCGCCTCGTCATGGTCGCTTTCTCCCGGCCGCAGCAAGTCGTAGGCCTGGTCCACCGGATAGCCGCCGACCACCTCGAAATCGGCGCTGGCGCTGAGCTGGCAGTGCCCGGTGCCAGCCGGCAACACCAGCGCGTCGCCCGCCTGCACCGCCACTTCCCGCCCCTGCTCGCCGCCGAGCATCAGCCGCGCCGAGCCGCGCGCAACCCCCAGCACTTCATGCGCTGTGGAATGGTAATGGTGGTAGTCGTACACGCCGGCGCGCCACTGTGCCGGCCACAGGTGGCTGTCGAACAGGGTTTCGAAAGCGCTGGCGTAGTCGTCACCGGCCAGCGGCAGCTGGCGGTAGACCAGCACCGGATGCGAACTGTTCGGCGTGCGGCCGTCGCTGGAAAAATGCAGCTGCTCGGGCTGCGGGGCGGAACTGGGCATGAGGCACCTCACCGTTGTGTCGGGCCCCGCCGTTGCGGCGCCCGATATCGAACTCGATGTTTCGACCCGGCAACGGCGCGCTTTTCTCCCGACCAAAAACGACATCGCCGCCCGAAGGCGGCGATGGTTCTGGCGGCCTGCCGGGCCCGGCAGCGCGCGCTGCCAGCCGGCAAATACCGGTCAGAGGCCGGACATGTGCTTGATGGCAGCCAGCAGCTCGTCATCGGAGCAATCGGCGCAGGTGCCTTTCGGCGGCATGGCGTTGAAGCCGCTGATGGCGTGCTTGAGCAGGCCGTCGATGCCGCCACGCGCGTCGGCGCGCTCTTTCCACGCCGCGGTGTCACCGACCTTCGGCGAGTTGAGCAGACCGGACCCGTGGCAGGCGCCACAGAACTTGCCGACCACCTGCTCGCCCGAGCGAGCAGCGCCGCCGGCGGCAGCAGTGGCAGGACCGGCCGCTGCGCATTCTTGGCCTTGGATACAGACCTCGCCCACCGGCTTGAGCCGCTCGGCGATGTCGTCGTTGGTCGCAGCCTGAGCGCTCACTGCCCACAGGGCCACTACGGCAGTCTGTGCTACCAGGATCTTCTTAATCAGGTTCACCTTACACCCTCATGTGGCTAGACACGCCCGCGGCCACGGTATCGCGAGCGGCGGCTAGTATAGCGGCAAGCCCTGCTTGCCGAAACAACCCATATGGCGCAGCCCCTGGCCGCGACCCTGTGTCGCACTGCCGGCTAGCGGGCTGGCACCGCGCCAGGGCTCGCTCAGAAATTCGCCGGGGTCGTCGCGCTGATCAGCTGTGCGGGCGCGTCGAAGGGATTGCGAAAACGGTGCGGCTTGCTGCTCTCGAAATAATAGCTGTCGCCGCGCTCAAGGATGTAGGTCTGGCCGCTTACCGTCAGCTCCAGGCGGCCCTCGACCAGCATGCCGGCCTCTTCGCCCTGGTGCGCGAGCATATCGGTGCCGGTGTCGGCGCCCGGTGG
This sequence comes from Pseudomonas sp., assembly GCA_032064305.1. Taxonomy (GTDB): domain Bacteria; phylum Pseudomonadota; class Gammaproteobacteria; order Pseudomonadales; family Pseudomonadaceae; genus Stutzerimonas. Next base: position 8,952 of record DAMBNU010000024.1, read on the forward strand.
ATAGGTCTCGGCGAGAAAGGCGATGGCGCGCCCCGGATGCGCCTTGCCGACCAGCTTCATGCTGACCGCCCCGTCGGAAATATCGATCAGCTCGCCTGCCTTGTAGACAACCTGGGTGTCGCTGTCCTGTTCGAAATCCGGTGAAAAGAACTCGACCAGCGACATGGGAATGCCGCTGAGCACCTTTTTCAGCGAGCTGATGGAGGGGCTGACGCTGTTCTTTTCGATCATGGAAATCGTGCTGTTGGTCACGCCTGCACGCTTGGCGAGTTCACGCTGCGACAGACCCTTGAGCTTGCGGATGGTTTGCAGTCGAACACCGACGTCCAATACGGGAGCCCCCAATCAAGAGCGATAGCAGAGGCCGCTATGATGGCGAGGGCGTTCAGTATTTTCAACACGACGGGACGAAATCAGGCCTGCGGCGAGCTGACTTGCAGCGCCCCGCTCCAGTCCAGCCACCCTACCTGGCGATCAAACCCTGCGGTCAACCGGGCAGCGCGGCGACCACCGACAGCTCGACGAGGATTTCCGGCTCGCAGAGCTTCGCCTCGACCGTGGCGCGGGCCGGTGCGACGCCGTCGGGGAGCCATTGGTCCCATACCCTGTTCATGCCCGCGAAGTCCGCATCGATGTCCTTCAGGTAGATGGTCACCGAGAGGATGTGCCGCTTGTCGGTGCCGGCCTCGGCCAGCAGCCGCTCGATGCTCGCCAGTGTCTCGCGGGTCTGTTGCTCGACCCCGGCGCTCATGTCGTCGCCCACCTGGCCGGCGAGGTAGACCGTGGCGCCGTGGATGACGATCTGGCTCATGCGAGCGTTAGTGTGCAGGCGCTGTATGGGCATGCTTGTGTGATTCCTTGGATTGGCCGTAGCGGGAAATGTCCAGGCCGTCGGTACTGATCTGCGTGCGCTTGCTCGCCAGCAGGTCGGCGAGCAGGCGGCCCGAGCCACAGGCCATGGTCCAGCCCAGGGTACCGTGGCCGGTGTTCAAAAACAGGTTGCGATAGGCCGTTGCGCCGATGATCGGCGTACCGTCCGGGGTGGCCGGGCGCAGCCCGGTCCACAGCTCCGCGTTGCTCGGGTCGCCGCCCAGCGGGAAGAGGTCGCCGACGACCATTTCCAGGGTTTCGCGGCGGCGCGGATTGAGCGACAGGTCGTGCCCGGCGATCTCGGCCATGCCGCCGACGCGAATGCGCTGGTCAAAGCGGGTGATGGCGACCTTGTAGGTCTCGTCGAGCACCGTGGACACCGGCGCCATGGCCGGATCGCTGATCGGCACGGTCAGCGAATAACCCTTGAGCGGGTAAACCGGCGCGCGGATGCCCAGCGGCTTGAGCATCTGCGGGCTGTAACTGCCGAGCGCCAGCACGTAGCGGTCGGCCTTCTCCAGCTTGCCGTCGACCCAGACGCCATCGAGCCGGTCGCCGGAAAACTCCAGCCGCTGGATGTCCTGCTCGAAGCGAAACTCCACGCCGAGCGCACGCGCCATCTCGGCCAGCCGGGTGGTGAACAGCTGGCAATCGCCGGTCTGGTCGTTGGGCAGGCGCAGGGCGCCGCTGAGCTTGTCGGACACCTGCGCCAGTGCTGGCTCGGCACGGGCGATTCCGGCACGGTCGAGCAGCTCGTAGGGCACGCCGGACGCCTTCAGCACGGCGATGTCCTTGGCGGCGTTGTCCAGCTGCGCCTGGGTGCGGAACAGCTGGGTGGTGCCGCACTGGCGGCCTTCGTATTCGATGCCGGTCTCGGCGCGCAACTGGTCGAGGCAATCACGGCTGTATTCGGACAGCCGCACCATGCGCTCCTTGTTGACCGCATAACGCGCTGCCGTGCAGTTGCGCAGCATTTGTGCCATCCACAGGTATTGCTGGCTGTCGCCGGTGAGCTTGATCGCCAGCGGGGCGTGGCGCTGCATCAGCCATTTCATCGCTTTCAGTGGCACGCCCGGTGCGGCCCAGGGCGAAGCATATCCAGGCGAAACCTGACCGGCATTGGCAAAGCTGGTTTCCATCGCCACGGCGGGCTGACGGTCGACCACGACCACCTCGAAACCGGCCCTGGCCAGGTAGTAGGCACTGGTGGTGCCGATCACGCCGCTGCCCATCACCAATACACGCATTGCCGCCTCCCGCCCGTCATTGCCGGGCTTTTTCGAACCACTGTTAATGCGGAGTATAAAAAGCACCAGCCAGTGAATTTCGCTATATAACCGGCTATATTTGTGAATTATTCACGCCATAACCGGCTTTCATGGAGGCGATACGCCCATGCGAACCAAGCATCAGACGCGCCGCGAGCTGGACAAGCTGGACCGCCAGATTCTGCGCCTGCTGCAGGCCGACGGGCGCATGCCCTTCACCGAACTGGGCGAGCGCATTGGCCTGTCCACCACGCCCTGCACCGAGCGCGTGCGCCGGCTGGAGCGCGAGGGCATCATCATGGGCTACACCGCGCGCCTGAACCCGCAGCACCTCAAGGGCGGCCTGCTGGTCTTCGTCGAGATCAGCCTGGCCTACAAGTCCGGCGACATCTTCGAGGAATTCCGCCGGGCCGTGCTCAAGCTCCCGCATGTGCTGGAATGCCACCTGGTATCGGGCGATTTCGACTACCTGATCAAGGCACGGATTTCGGAGATGGCGTCTTACCGCAAGCTGCTCGGCGACATCCTCCTGAAGCTGCCGCACGTGCGCGAATCGAAGAGCTACATCGTCATGGAAGAGGTCAAGGAGTCGCTCGAACTGCCGGTGCCGGACTGACGCCGGCCAGGCGTGCCCATCTCTGGCGCGGGCACTGCCGGCGCCTCGAACCCCGTCCGGCGCGCGGCACGCTGCGCCGCGACCACTTGAAGCCGGCCGCACGACGCGGGAAGCTGTGACGATTGCCAACCGTCCAAGGCCCGCACATGACCTCCCTGCAAACGGCTGCACCCGCCCACGACCACGCCCCCTCCTACTACGCCGTCACGGCCAACCGCGACCTGCGCTTTGCCGACCTGCAGGGCGAGCAGCAGGCTGACGTCTGTGTGGTCGGCGGTGGCTTCAGCGGCCTGAATACGGCCATCGAGCTGGCCGAGCGCGGCCTGTCGGTGGTGCTGCTCGAAGCCCACCGCATCGGTTGGGGCGCCAGCGGTCGCAACGGCGGGCAGCTGATCCGTGGAGTCGGCCACGACGTCGAACAGTTCCGCCCGGCGCTGGGTGACGAGGGCGTGGACAGCCTCAAGCGCATGGGCTTCGAGGCAGTCGAGATAGTCCGCCAGCGCATCGAGCGCCACGCCATCGCCTGCGACCTGACCTGGGGCTATTGCGACCTGGCGACCAAACCGCGCCACCTTTCGGGTTTCGACGCCGACCAGGCCGACCTTGAGCGCCTGGGCTATCCGCACCGCCTGCAGCGCGTGCAAAAGGAGGCGATGCGCGAGGTGATCGGTTCCGACCGTTACCTGGGCGGGTTGATCGACTGGGGCTCGGGCCATGTACATCCTCTCAACCTCGCGCTGGGCGAAGCCGCAGCCGCCCAGGCGCTGGGGGTGCGCCTGTTCGAAGGCGCCCGGGTCGAGCGGATCGACTACGGCACGCCGGTGCGTGTACATACCGCCCGCGGCAGCGTGCGCGCCGAGCGGCTGGTGCTGGCCTGCAACGCTTATCTGGGCGGGCTGAACAGCCAGCTGGCTGGCAAGGTGCTGCCCGCCGGCAGCTACATCATCGCCACCGAACCGTTATCGCGCGCCCTGCAGCAGATGCTGCTGCCGCAGAAGATGGCGGTCTGCGACCAGCGCGTGGCGCTGGACTATTTTCGCCTGTCGGCCGACGGTCGCCTGCTGTTCGGCGGCGCCTGCCACTACTCCGGGCGGGACCCGCGCGACATCGCCGCCTACATGCAGCCGAAGATGCTCGAGGTGTTTCCGCAACTGGCGCAGACGCGGATCGATTACCAGTGGGGCGGCATGATCGGCATCGGCGCTAACCGCCTGCCCCAGATCGGACGTCTGCCGGATCAACCGAACGTCTACTACGCCCAGGCCTACGCCGGCCACGGGCTCAACGCTACGCACCTGGCCGGACGCCTGCTGGCCGAGGCGATCAGCGGTGAGGCCGGCGGCCGTTTCGACCTGTTCGCCCGCGTCCCGCACGCGACCTTTCCCGGTGGCGAACGACTGCGTTCGCCGCTGCTGGCCCTGGGCATGCTCTGGCATCGGCTGCTGGACCAGTTCTGAATTCCGCCGCTGCGCTGGCGTCCAACCTGTCGAGGACGATCACCATCGACAGGAGTGAAAGCGCATGCGCCTGCTACTCGTGGCAGTGCTGTTGCTGGCCGGCTGCGCCAGCCAGATCACCCCCACCCCGGCGTCGTATGCACTGCCCGGCCACGACTCGGCGCTGACCCGACAGGTCGAGTCCCTGTCCGCTGCGCAGCCGACGGGCCATTCCGGCTTTCGCCTGCTGCCCGACAGCGGCGACGCCTTCCTCGCCCGCATGAAGATGATCCGCCAGGCGAGATCCAGCCTCGATGTGCAGTACTACATCGTGCATGACGGGCTCAGCACCCGGGCGCTGGTGGACGAACTGCTGCGCGCCGCCGACCGCGGGGTCCGCGTCCGGCTGCTGCTTGACGACACCACCAGTGATGGCAGTGATTACCAGATCGCCACCCTGGCGGCCCACCCGAATATCTTCATCCGCGTGTTCAACCCCTTGCATGCCGGGCGCAGCACCGTGGTCACGCGCACCCTGGGGCGCCTGCTGCACCTGTCGCAACAGCACCGGCGCATGCACAACAAGCTGATGCTGGCCGACAGCAGCCTGGCCATCGTCGGCGGTCGCAACCTGGGCGACGAATATTTCGATGCGGACCAGAGCTTCAATTTCACCGACATCGACCTGCTCGCGGCAGGCCCCGTCGCCGAACAGCTGGCAGTCAGCTTCGACCTTTACTGGAACGATTCACTGAGCGTGCCGATCCAGCAGTTTCTCGACGACCCGCCCAGCCAGGCGACCCTGGCCCAGGCCCGGGACGACATTCGGCAGTACCTGCGGGCCGAGCGGGCCAAGGGCAGCAGGCGCTACCGGCACCTGATGGGCCGGCTCGAGAAGCCGCTGCTGAAGGATTGGCTGGCCGACCTGATCTGGGCGCCCGGCGAGGCCCTGTGGGACCATCCGGACAAGGCCAAGGCAGCCGGCCTGCCGGACGAACGACTGCTGCTGACCAGCCAATTGCAAAAGCAGATGGACCAGGTGCGGCGCTCGATGAGCCTGATCTCCGCCTACTTCGTGCCCACCGAAGAGGGCGTAGAGTTCCTCGCCAGCCGCGCGCGACGGGGTGTCGCGGTGCAGATCCTGACCAATTCGCTCGAAGCCACCGACGTACCGGCGGTGCATGGCGGCTATGCGCCGTATCGGGCGGAATTGCTCAAGGCAGGCGTCAGACTCTACGAGCTGCGCCGGCAGCCGGACCAGAAACGCAGTTTCAGTTTCAGCGGCGCCTCCGAGTCCAGCCTGCACAGCAAGGCGGCAGTGTTCGACCGCGAGCAGGTGTTTCTCGGCTCGCTCAACTTCGACCCGCGTTCGGTGCTCTGGAACACCGAAGTCGGCGTGCTGATCGATAGCCCCGAACTCGCCAGCAAGGTGCACGCCCTGACCCTTGAAGGCACGGCGCCGGCGATCAGCTACGAGGTGCGGCTGATCGATGACCACGGCAAGGAACGCCTGGTCTGGATCGCCGAGGACAACGGCCGGCGCCGGGTACTGCTGCACGAACCCGGTGGCGCCTGGCGCCGATTCAACGCCTGGTTTAGCCGCATCATCGGCTTGGAGCGAATGCTCTAGGCGGCGTCGCACCGAAAAAATTCCGCGGCATTTCGGCCAAGAGTGACGCGCAAATGGCCGCGGCTGGGGGATTCATTCTTTGGTGTGATACCGAAGGGCCATCCCCTGACTAGGCTAGGGCTCCGGTACCGAGCTGCCTGACAGCCGGACTCTGCTTCTATAACAATAAAAAGGAGCGCGACATGCCCCATCGCAACTGGCTATGGAAGGTGATCCTGCTGACGTGCTGGCTTCCGGCACTGCTGGGCAACGCCCAGGCCCAGTCCTTTACCGCCCTCGAACGCATGCAGATCCACGCCAACCGCGCCACCAGCAGCCTGCTGCTGTACCGCGGTGAGGGGTTCCAGAAAGCGCATCTGGCGCGCATGGAGAACGACCTCAAGGCCCTTGGCGAGGCCGTAGACAGCTTTCCTGCTGCCAGCGGCGAACTGCGCGAACGGCACCAGACCCTGCAGGCAACCCTGCGCGAAGGCGCCGGCTTCGGCCGTCAGGAAGACGATATGCCCTGGGGCTGGCCACTGCAGATGAGCAAGGCCCTACGCGACTTCCTCACCGCGGTGCGCAGCCAGCAGGGCGCCGACGTGCGTGCCGAGCTGCCGGCCAAGGTCGAGTACCTGACGGTGCAGTACCTGAGCCGCGCCTACGTCGGCTCGTTCGAAACCGCACGCGAGCAACCGGACACCTACTTGGGCCAGGACGAGCGGCGCCTGGTGCCGGCCATCGACGAGCAGCTCGCGGCGCTGGACGGCACCCGCCCGGCCATCGCGAAACTGAAGACGCGCTGGGATTTCCTCAAGGTCGCCCTGGAAGACATGAACAGCGGCAACAACAGTTTCAATACGGCTTCGGGCCGCCCGTTCGCCCCGATCATGGTCGATCGTCACGCGCGCAGCCTCAGCGATCAGTGGATGGCGCTGGCGCCGGAAACCGTTGCCACTCAGGCGTCGGCCGGGCGCTGACGCAGGCGTACCGGCCCGACGCGGGCCTCGATGGCCTGGCGCAGCGGCTCGCGCAGACCCAGCATGAAGCCCAGTTCGGCGGTCACGAACAGCGGGCCGACGATGAGCCCGCTGAGGTCGTCGACGAACGCGGGCTTGCGGCCCTCGAAATAATGCCCGACGAACTGGATGGCCCAGCCCACCACGAACAGCCCGACGCCCCAGGCCAGCCAGACCGGCGTCGTCTGCTGCGCCAGGCCAGCACCGGCCCAGACGCAGAGCAGCAAAAGCACCCCCATGAGCACGCCGAAACGCAGATCCAGCCGCAGGTAGAACAGCGCGGCTAACGCAGCCACGGGGCTGACCGGGCTCAGCCACAGGCCGAACGCGGCGGTGCCGGGCCGCGACAGCAGCACCGCAACGGCAAGCACGATCATCGGAATGCCGACGAAATGGCTAAGCAGGTTGCGCGGATCGCGGTGGTAGGCCGCGTACTGCGCCAGGTGGTCGGTCAGGGTTTTCATCGGTCACGCTCCGGATAGCCAGTGCCGACAGCTTAGCCAGCCCGCCAGGGCAGCGGGCAGCATCAGCGGCCGGGCAAGCGCCAAACCGCAGGGCGCTTGCGCCAACCCGGTATTGCTAGGGCTCGGGCCGATAGCCCAGGCGCAGGCCGCCCCAATGCCGGCCATTGACCATGATCGGCACCGAAAGGTCGTGCATCAGTTCACCGGTATCCCGGCTGTAGGTCTGCAGCAGAACCTTGCGCTCATGGCTGCCACAGCGCGCACCGGTGCGGTCGTTGAACAGCCGCTTGCTACGGCTCCTGACCCGATCGATCTCCGGATCGCCCACCGGCGGCTGGCTGAAGGCACGGTTGTGCGTCGGCACATAGCCGTCCGGCGTGGTGGCGATGGCATAGACCAGCGCATCGTTACGAGCCAGCAGCGGCTCCTGGAGGGCCGGCAGCACCTCGTCGGCATAGCGGTCGAAGCGCGTGCTGTAGCGGACCGGATCGGTGCCCGGCTGCGCCTTGTACTGGCGGTCGAACAGGTCATCGAGGCCCAGCCGGCCGGCCGCAAGGTCCGCCTCGAAACGCGCGCCGATTGCCGCCGCGCCTTCCCGGGCAAGGTCGAAGACCTGCTGGTGATAGGCGTCGAGCTGCACTTCGGCCAGTTGTTCGCTGACGGTCTCGGCCTGGCCGACGAGCTGTTCCGCTGCCTGCTCGAGCTGGCGGGTCTGCGTTTCGCTTTCGAGCGCATCGCCACGCAGCTGTTCGAGCGCCACGAACAGCTGGGCGAGGCGCTCGTGGTTGCTGGCCGTGCCAGAGGCGATCTCAGCGACCTGGGTCTCGACATTGCCGGCAAGGTCGGCGATGCCGGTGAGCTGCGTGCCGGTCCCGGCGATCTGCGCGGCGGCCTGGTCCAGGGCACTGGCCTGCTGCTGGATGTGGCTGACCACGGCCGCACTCTGTTCCCGGATGTCGCTGACCATGCGCCCGACTTCTTCAGTAGCGGTGCTGGTACGCCCCGCGAGGTTGCGCACCTCGTCGGCGACCACCGCGAAGCCGCGCCCGGCCTCGCCGGCACGGGCCGCCTCGATCGCCGCGTTGAGTGCCAGCAGGTTGGTCTGGCTGGCGATGGACTGGATCACGTCGGTGATTTGGCGGATCTCTTCGGTGCGGGCCGACAGGCCGTCGAGCAGGCCCCGGCTGGCCTCGGTCTGGGCGCTGAGCTGCTGCATGCGCTCGATCGCCTGCTGCAGGTCGGACCGGCCGCTGTCGCTGCTGCGGCGCACGGCTTCGGCGGCATCGAGCGTCTGCCGCGCACGGGCCGCGCTGTCCTGCTCGGTGGCGGCCATCGCCTCGGCGCCGCGGGTGATCTCGCTGACCGCCGCCAGCTGCGACTGCAGCCGTGTCGCCAGCTGCTCGGCGCTGAATGAAACCTGGGCCGCCGACAGGGCGTTATGACAGGTGTGTCGCGACAGGCTCTTGCTCAGCGCCGCCGAGCTCGACTCGGCGCCTTCGGCCGCCATCGCGGGTTCGGCGGCATGCCGCCAGGGACCGAACCAGGGCCAGAGGCTCAGCAACAGGATGGACAGGGCGGTGAGGTAGGACGGCAGCTGCATCCAGCCGTGGAACAGCAGTAGACCTGTCAGGGCAGCCGCGTGCAGCAGGCATGCCCAGGGGTGACGTCGGAAGGCAGGGCGCATGGAGGCCTCTTGTTGTTCATCCGGAATGACAGTGGGTTGTACCACCTCAGTCAGCAATGAACACTGTCCCTTGGTAGCACACGACCGCTCCGCACAGAACAGGGCCTTGGCCCTGCGACCCGGCGGGGTCGGTTCTACCGGGGTAGCGGCCGCCCGCGCTAAAGCTTAAGCGACTGGACGACCGCTAACGGGCGGCGTCCGGCGCTGCCAGCGGCAGGCCGAGCTGGACCCGGCGCCGCAGCCAGGGGCTCGGGCGATAGCGCGGCTCGTGCCCGTAGCACGCCTGCATACCTTCGAGGATGCTGAGGATCCGGGCAGGTCCGTAGTGCTCGGCAAAGCCCAGCGGGCCTTTCGGGTAGCCAAGGGCGACGGTCACCGCGCGATCAAGCGTTTCCGGCGCCGCGATGCCCTTTTGCGCGATCTCGCAGCCCAGGTTGACGATACTGGCCACGATCCGCTGACTGACGAAGCCTGGCGAATCGTTGATCACCTCCACCGGCACCCCGTCGGCGCCGAGCGCCTGGCGGGCCTGGGCTTCGAGCGCCGGGTCCAGGGCCGGCTGGCGCATTAGCACGCGGCGCTTGGCGAAGTCGCCGAAGACATCCAGCGCCAGGGTGCGCACCGCCGGCAGACCCAGGCGCTCGACGCAGCTGCTGGCGTCCTCGCCCAGCGGGGTGATCAGGCAGATCGCCGTGTCGGACGGCTCGGGCGCGCTCTCCAGCCGCGCACCGGCCTGCTGCAGGACCGCGCCGACCTCCGCGCGCAGGCCGGGGTCGAGGCTGTCGAGCCAGAAGGGCCGGTCGAGGCTCACGGGCTCGAACCGAGGCTCAGGCGAGCGCATCTGCTGGCCGTTCTCGTAGCGGTAGTAGCCCTGCCCGCTCTTGCGCCCGAGCAGGCCGGCAGCGACCCGCTGCGCCGCCAGGTAGGACGGCGTGTAGCGCGGGTCCTGGTAGAACTGGTCGTGCACCGACTCCATCACCGCGTGAGAAATGTCCAGGCCGGTCAGGTCGAACAGCTCGAACGGGCCCATGCGAAACCCCGGGCCGTCACGCAGGATGCGGTCGATCTGCTCGGGCGTCGCGATGCCTTCGCTGAGGATGCGCTGCGCCTCGGTGCCATAGGCACGGCCGGCGTGATTGACGAGAAAGCCGGGTGTATCAGGCGTGATGGCCGGGAAGTGCCCAGCGTGTTCGGCCAACTGCACCAGACGCTCGATGACCGTCGCATCGGTACGCTCGCCGCGCACCACTTCGACCAGCTTCATCAGGGTGACCGGGTTGAAGAAGTGGTAACCGGCGACCCGCTCGGGCCGCTCGCAGGCGCTGGCGATGCGCGTCACCGACAGCGACGAGGTATTGGTCGCCAGGACCGCATCGGCGGCGATCAGCCCTTCGAGCTCGACGAACAGCCGCTGCTTGGCGTCCAGATCCTCGATGATCGCCTCGACCAGCAGGTCGCAACCGGCCAGCTCGTCCAGCCGGTGCGCCGGTTGCATGCGCGCCAGCGTGGCGCTGAGCTGCTCGGGCGTCAGCCGCCCCTTGGCGACGCTGCGCTCGAGCAGCTCGCGGTTGAACTGCAGGGCCTGGTCGATGGTGTCCGCACGCGTGTCGTACAGCCACACTTGCTGGCCGGCGCTGGCGAACAATTGGGCGATACCGCGCCCCATGGCGCCGGCGCCGATGATGCCGATCCGGGAAAACATAAGCACCTCCTCGTTCAGGGGCAACCCGCTCTGCGGCGCCCATCGTTTCGCTCTGCGAAATATCATTCCACCTTAATTGACCCTGAGCCTAAAGACTGCCAGTCTGCAAGGCAAGCCATCGGTAACCGAACAGCATGCCCAATTCCACTGACTACTCGACCGAGCAACTGCAGCAGGTCCACGCGTCCGTGACCGGCTTTTTCCAAGACGTGGGCGGCGAGCTGCTAGCCTACGGGCCGAGCCACGCGACCCTTGCGCTGGTTCTGCGACCGCGGCACCTGAACAACGCCAGCCACATGCACGGTGGCGTCATGGCCACCCTGATGGACGTGGCGATGGGACTGAGCGGGACCTGGGAGCGCGATCCGGCCGAGCGCCGCGTGGCCATGACGCTGTCGATGAGTATCAATTTCAGCGCAGCGGCAAGCGCGGGCAGCCACGTCCGTGCGCTGGCCCGTTGTCGCTCTGCCGGCCACAAGGTGTTCATGGCCAGCTGCGACCTGCTGGACGAACAGGACCGGTTGATTGCGTTTGGCGAAGGCGTGTTCAAGCGCGGTGCCCGGCGCCGCGAGCTGCCGTCTTAAGATGATGCCCTTGCTGCCCTTGGCGCTGCTGCTCGAACTACTGGCGCTGGTCACGCACCTGCAGGCACTGAGCGTCGCCAGCGGCGTGCTGCTGGTCCTGTTCTTCACCCTTCATTGGCGGTCGCTGATGCCCTATCCGCGGCGCCTGGGGGTGGTGACGCTGGCGTTGCTTGGATACTGGTTGCTGAGCGGGCAGGCCGATGCCTCCCAAGCGGCACGGATGCTGTCTTCGGCTGCGTACTACGGTGCCTTCATCGGCGCGCTTGGCCTGATGCATTGCCTGGTCAGGCGCCTCGAACAACTCAACGAACTGCACCGTCTGTTGTTGGCCGGACCACGTGCCTGGCTTTACCCCGGCTACCTGATGAGCAGTTTCGCCATCAGCTCGGTGCTCAGCTTCGGCATGCTCAACCTGATCTGCGGGTCCCTGGAACGACACCTTGAGCGCCAGCCTTACAGCGAGCGGCAGCGCCGCGAAGGCCGGCGAGGCGTGATGGTGACGGCACTGCGCGGCTTCGCACTGGTGCCCCTGCTCGCTCCCACCAGCGTGGCGGTCGCCATCCTGACGCGCGAACTGCCCGGCCTCAGCTGGAGCGCCCTGCTGCCCTTTGGCCTGCTCGGCGGGGTGATCCTGCTGGTGTTCGGCTGGCCGAGCGAGAACCGTCGTCTTCAGCAGTTGGTCGTACCACTGGACGAAGCCGCCGAGGCTGCCGCGCAGACGGGAGGCCAGCTGCGCGGCCTACTGCTTGGCAGCCTGATCGGCATAGGTTTGATCGCGCTGCTGGCCGCGCTGACCTGGCTATCGGCAACCCAGGCGGCGATGCTGCTGGTGCCGGTCGCAGTGGTCGCGGTGCTGCTCTGGCAGGGCAACTCTCCCCCCCGCGTGCTGGGCGAGATCAGCGAAACGCTGGTTGGCATGCGCAACGAGACCTTCATCTTCGCCAGCTCGGCATTGCTCGCCGGACTGGTTGCAGCGGTGGTGCCGGTGCAGCACCTGGCCGGACACCTGAGCAATACCCCGTCGGTACTCTTTGCGCTGGGCACCCTGGGTGCGCTGGGGGTCATCGCCCTGGCGCTGCTGGGCGTCGCGCCACTGATCTCGCTGAACCTCTGCGCCGCGCTGCTGGCACAACTGGCGGGCGCCGGCCTGGCGGTGACGCAGCCGGCCGTCGCGCTTCTGTTCGGTTTTTCCCTGGCCATGCTGCTGTCGCCATACGGTCCTTCCGCCCTGCTGCTCGCCCGTCACGCCCAGCTCTCGCCCTGGCGCATCGCGGTGGGCTGGAACGGGCGCTTCGTCCTGCAGGTGCTGCTGCCGCTGTTGCTGGTCCCGTTACTGGCCTGACAGGCCACTACAGCCAGCCGTGTTCGGCCATCGACAGGGGCTCCCCATCACCGACGATGAAATGGTCGAGCACCCGCACGTCGATCAACGCCAGCGCGTCGGTGAGCCGGCGGGTCAGTTGTCGATCGGCCTGGCTGGGCTCGGCGACGCCGGAGGGATGATTGTGGGTCAGGATCACCGCGGCCGCGTTTTGCGCCAGTGCCCGCTTGACCACCTGCCGCGGGTAGACGCTAGCGCCGTCGATGGTGCCGTGAAAGAGCACTTCGAACGCCAACGCTCGATGTTTCGAATCGAGAAACAAACAGGCAAACAGCTCGTGCGGCTCATGCCGCAGGCGCGCCTTGAGGTAGTCACGCACCGCCTGAGGACTTTCCAGCGCGGAGTCGCGGCGGATGCGCTCGGCCAAGTGGCGCCGCGCCATTTCCAGCACTGCCTGCAACTGGGCGAACTTCGCTGGCCCCAGCCCCAAATGCTCGCTGAAGTGAGCGAGATCACTTTCCAGAAGCGCCCTCAGGCTGCCGAACTCGTTAAGCAGATAGCGCGCCAGGTCGACTGCGCTCTTTCCGGCCACGCCGGTACGCAGGAAAATAGCCAACAATTCCGCGTCGGACAGCGCGGCGGCGCCCTGCTCCAACAGTTTTTCACGCGGCCGCTCGGCCGCCGGCCAGTCACGAATGCTCATGAATCCTCCTAGTCGAGCAAGCCCTGGTTCCTGCGGGCCCTGTGCTATCTTAGCGACCTTTTATCCGGGGTCGCCGGCCCTCGCCGGAACCAGTTCTCATCCGTCACAAGGCAGGCCTATGCAGCGGCTTTATCGTAAACGCATCGTCCTGGGCGTAGGCGGCGGCATCGCTGCCTACAAAAGCGCCGAGCTGGTTCGCCGGCTCCGCGACCAGGGTGCCGAGGTTCGTGTAGTGATGACTCAGGGGGGGCGCGAATTCATCACTCCGCTCACCTTGCAAGCCTTGTCGGGCCATCCGGTGCACCTCGATCTGCTCGACCCGGCTGCCGAAGCGGCCATGGGCCATATCGAACTGGCGCGCTGGGCCGACCTGGTCCTGATCGCGCCGGCCACCGCCGACCTCATGGCGCGCTTGGCGCAAGGTGTCGCCAACGACTTGCTGACCACGCTGGTGTTGGCCACCAACGCCCCGGTGGCGCTGGCACCAGCGATGAACCAGGCGATGTGGGCCGATCCGGCCACCCAGGCCAATCGCGCCCTGCTGCAGCAACGCGGGATTCGTCTGTTCGGTCCCGCGTCGGGAAGCCAAGCGTGCGGCGACGTCGGCCTCGGCCGCATGCTGGAGGCCGACGACCTGGCGCAGGCGGCGGCCGACTGCTTCGAACGCGGCCTGCTGACCGGCCAGCATCTGCTGATCACCGCCGGCCCAACCCAGGAAAACATCGACCCGGTTCGCTACATCACCAACCACAGCTCCGGCAAGATGGGCTTTGCACTGGCGGAAGCCGCGGCGGAGGCCGGCGCGCGCGTCACCCTGGTTGCCGGCCCTGTATTCCTGCCCACGCCCGATCGCGTGCAGCGTATCGATGTGGTGAGCGCCCGCGACATGCTCGCCGCCTGCGAAGCCGCGATGCCCTGCGAGCTGTTCATCGCCGCCGCCGCGGTCGCCGACTACCGCCCCGAAGTCGTGGCGCCGCACAAGCTGAAGAAGGACCCCAGCACCGGAGACGGGCTGCTGCTGCAGATGGTGCGCAACCCGGACATCCTTGCCACCCTGGCCGGCCGCGAAGACCGCCCGTTCAGCGTCGGATTCGCCGCCGAGACGGAAAACCTGCTGGCCTACGCCACCCGCAAGCTGCAGGCCAAGAACCTCGATCTGATCGTCGCCAATGACGTCGCCAATCCGAGCATCGGTTTCAACAGCGAGGAGAATGCCGTCACGGTGATCGATCGCCGACAGCACGAAACCCGTTTCAGCCAGGCCAGCAAGGGGCACATTGCCCGTCAGCTGATCGCCTTTATCGCCGACCGTTTCCACCAGGCCTGACCATGCACACACTTCAAGCGAAAATCCTCGACCCCCGCCTCGGCCAGGACTTTCCCCTGCCGACCTACGCTACGCACGGCTCGGCCGGCCTCGACCTGCGCGCCATGCTACAGAGCGATACCGTACTCGACCCCGGCCAGACGATGCTGATCCCCACTGGGCTGGCGATTCACATTGGCGACCCGACGCTGGCAGCGCTGATCCTTCCGCGCTCCGGGCTTGGCCACAAGCACGGCATCGTACTCGGCAACCTGGTCGGGCTGATTGACTCGGATTACCAGGGCGAGCTGATGGTCTCCTGCTGGAACCGCGGCCAGACCAGCTTCACCATCGCCGTCGGCGAGCGCATCGCGCAGCTGATGCTGGTGCCGGTGATCCAGGCGCAGTTCGAGCTGGTCGACACGTTCGACGACAGCGAACGCGGCATTGGCGGTTTCGGCCACTCCGGCAGTCACTGATCCCTTCGGCTTTTTCAGGATGATCCGAGGAGCTTCATGAATCTCTTCAAACGCACCGCCAAGGACGCCACCGTACTCAACCCCGCCGACACCGCGTCCGCATCGCCACGCCGTAGCGCCAGCCTCAAGGCCCTCGGGCCGGGACTGCTGCCCGGACTGCTGGGGCTCGCCCTGGCGGCCGGCCTGTTGTGGACCTCCCAGCAGACCAACCAGCAGCGACAGGCTGAGGCGCTGGCCGATGCCTGGGGGCAAAGCCAGGCCTCGGCGGTTGCCGGTGCCCTGCGCCTGCTGCGTAGCGACACCCAGGCGATGGCCGGCGACCCATTGGTCCTGGACGCGCTGCGCAGCGACGACCCCGAGCAGCGGCGCGCAGCCGAGCGGGCGCTGCGCTACCGCGACGGCGTCGTCGATGCGCATATCAACCCGAGCGGTGGCGCGCAACCGGCGCCCGATCGTCCGGGCCCACTGACCTTCGCCGCGTTGGATCTGCTGCAGCGCGCGGAAAACGGCGCGGCGCCGCCGGCCGAGGCGTTCAAGGTCGGCAGTCGCTGGCTGCTCTATAGCGCCGTGGCGATCCGGCCGGGCCCGCAGCAGCCCGTCGAAGGCACCCTGCTGGTGGTCAGCCGCCTCGATCGCCTGCTCACCACCCTGCCCGCGCTGCCAGCCGAAGCGGGCCAGCTGCGGCTGGTCCAGCAGTTCAGCAATGCGCCACAGCGGGTGCTCGCACAGCGCGGCGCTCCTGCGGCCGATGGCGAGGCGCTCGCCCTGCCCTCGCCGAATCCGAACTGGACGCTGAGCTTCGTTCCCTCCCGCGCCGCCGAGCCGGCGCATTCACCGCTCTTGCTGCTGGCGGCCGCGCTGGTCGCGCTCTGCGGTCTGTTGCTCGGCCTGCAGTTAACCCTCAACGCCCAGCAGCGACGCCTGCGCGAGGACGTTGTGCAGTTGAGTCGCCTGATGCAGGAACTCTGCTCGGGCAAGACCATCAAAACACCGACCTTGAGCCTGCCGGCCCTCGATGCGCTGGCCAGGAGTCTGGCCCGCCTGCCCTTGAGAGCAGCGACCGCACCACCGGCCACCGCGCCGGTCGCGACGCCGCCTCCAGCCCGACAGGCCTCTACCCACGAGTACGTCGACCCCCTGTTCCAGGACAGCGATATTCTCGACATCGATATTCTCGACGAGGACCAGGACTGGCTTGGCCTCGACACCCAGGAGCGAGAAACCGCAATGACTGCAGCGAAAGCCCCACAACTCCCCGCCAGCATCTTCCGCGCGTACGATATCCGCGGCGTGGTCGGCGACACCCTGACCAACGAAACTGCCTACTGGATCGGCCGCGCGGTCGGCTCCGAAAGCCTCGCCCAGGGCGAGCCCAACGTATCGGTCGGGCGCGACGGCCGGCTCTCCGGACCGCAGTTGGTCGAACAGCTGATCCAGGGCCTGGTCGACAGTGGCTGCAGCGTCAGCGACGTCGGCATGGTGCCGACGCCGGTGCTGTACTACGCGGCCAACGTGCTGGCCGGCAAATCCGGGGTAATGCTTACCGGCAGCCACAATCCGCCCGACTACAACGGCTTCAAGATTGTCATCGCCGGCGACACCCTGGCCAACGAACAGATCCAGGCCTTGCGCCAGCGTATCGAAACCAATGACCTGGCCGAAGGCGTCGGCCAGGCCGAGCAAGTCGACATCCTGCCCAGCTACTTCAAGCGGATCCGCGAAGATATAGCGCTGGCCAAGCCGATGAAGGTGGTGGTCGACTGCGGCAACGGCGTCGCCGGCGTGATCGCGCCGCAGCTGATCGAAGCCCTGGGCTGCAAGGTCATCCCGCTGTTCTGCGACGTGGACGGCAACTTCCCCAACCATCACCCGGACCCGGGCAAACTGGAAAACCTCGAAGACCTGATCGCCAAGGTCAAATCGGAAAACGCCGACCTGGGCCTGGCCTTCGACGGCGATGGCGATCGCGTCGGCGTGGTCACCAACGCCGGTACCGTGGTCTACCCCGACCGCCTGCTGATGCTCTTCGCCAAGGACGTGGTGGCGCGCAACCCCGGCGCGGACATTATCTTCGACGTCAAATGCACGCGTCGCCTGACCCCGCTAATCAGCGGCTACGGTGGCCGCCCGGTGATGTGGAAGACCGGCCATTCGCTGATCAAGAAGAAAATGAAGGAAACCGGCGCGCTGCTGGCCGGCGAAATGAGCGGCCATATCTTCTTCAAGGAACGCTGGTACGGCTTCGACGACGGCATCTACAGTGCTGTGCGCCTGCTGGAAATCCTCAGCCAGGACAAGCGCAGCGTTGAGCAGGTCTTCTCGGCATTCCCGAACGACATTTCCACCCCGGAGATCAATATCCAGGTCACCGAGGAAAGCAAATTCACCATCATCGAGGCGTTGCACCGCGACGCCCAGTGGGGCGAAGCCAACCTCACCACGCTGGATGGCGTACGGGTCGACTACCCCAAGGGCTGGGGTCTGGTTCGCGCCTCCAACACTACGCCGGTGCTGGTCCTGCGCTTCGAGGCCGAAAGCGAGCAGGAGCTCAAGCGCATACAGGAAGTCTTTCGCGCACAGCTTTATACTGTCGCGCCCGATCTCACCCTGCCGTTCTGACTTGCGGAGCCCTGCATGACCCTCAGCCGTGAAGCTGCCACCCAATTCGCCCAGGTCCTGTCCGAAGCGCTACCTTACATTCGCCGATTCGTCGGCAAGACGCTGGTGATCAAGTACGGCGGCAACGCGATGGAAAGCGAGGAGCTGAAAACGGGCTTCGCCCGTGACATCGTGCTAATGAAGGCCGTAGGCATCAATCCGGTGGTGGTTCACGGCGGCGGCCCGCAGATCGGCGACCTGCTCAAGCGGCTGAACATCGAAAGCCATTTCATCGACGGCATGCGGGTCACCGACAGCCAGACCATGGACGTGGTGGAAATGGTGCTGGGCGGCCAGGTCAACAAGAGCATCGTCAGCCTGATCAACCAGCACGGCGGCGCGGCCATAGGTCTGACCGGCAAGGATGCCAAGCTGATCCGCGCGAAGAAGCTCAAGGCCACGCGCCAGACGCCGGAAATGACGTCGCCCGAAATCATCGACATCGGTCATGTCGGCGAAGTCACCGGGGTCAATACCGAGCTGCTCGAGATGCTGGTACGGGGTAACTTCATCCCCGTCATCGCGCCCATTGGCGTTGGCCCGGATGGCGAGTCCTACAACATCAACGCCGACCTGGTTGCCGGCAAGGTCGCCGAAGCCCTGAAGTCGGAAAAGCTGATGCTGCTGACCAATATCGCCGGCCTGATGGACAAGCAGGGACAGGTCCTGACCGGACTGACCACTGCCCAGGTGAACGAATTGATCGCCGATGGCACCATCTACGGCGGCATGCTGCCGAAGATCCGCTGCGCCCTGGAAGCCGTGCAGGGCGGCGTGCACAGCGCGCATATCATCGACGGCCGCGTACCGAACGCAGTGCTGCTGGAAATTTTCACCGACATCGGCGTTGGCACGCTCATCACCAACCGCAAGTAACCGCTGACCGGCGCCTCCTCGAGGCGCCAGCTCATGGCCCTACTCCGTCTTGCCGAGCAGCTCGCCGAGGCGCTGGCGCTCCCTGGCGAAACTGATCTTGGCCTGCTGCCGGGCCAGCCGATAGCGATCCAGGTCGCGCCGCAGGCTGGCCTGTTCCTTCTTCAGGTTGTCGATCTGCGTCAGCAATTGCTTGGGCACTTCCCGCCCGGCGCGCTCATGCGCCGCCGCCTGGCTCTGCAGGTTGGCCTGCTGGGCATGCAGGGACTGCAGATTGCCGTGAGTAATCCCGATCACGCTGTCGAGCTCCGCCAGCTTCCGGGTCTCGGCCCGCTCGACGTCCTCGACGCTGGCATACAACCGCAGCAGCTGCGCGTCCGAACCGGCCCGGGCCTTGGCCTCCAGCAGGCGCTGGCGCTCTTCGGCGGTGGGCGCTGGAGGAATCACCTGGGTCACGCGCCCCTGGTCGTTGAGCACCTCATAACCCTTGCCGATGTATTGCGGTGGAACCCCCTGCCGGTTGAGCACCACGACGCCACCATCATCGACATAGCGATACAGCTCCGCCTGCGCCGTTGCCGCGCACAGCAAGCTCCCTAGCAGCACACCTGTTCCGATTCGCATATTCCAGCCTCTTCCGTTTTCGGCGTGCCCGGCATCGCCCATCCAACCGCTGACCGTCGTCTCGACGCGCCGAGCTTATACAAACCGGCTACCGATGCGCAGCAATAAGCACACCAGGCAGCGCTGCAGCGGTGTGATCAGCGCAGTAGGCCGCTCAGGGCCGTCCGCTGTCGCCACCGCATCGGCAGGCTAATGAAACGCGACGCCCCTCCGGGCGCCGCAAATCGTCAGATGCTGACACAAGGCTACCGCCATCCGGGGGCTGCCGGCGCCTGGCGGGCCGGCTCGAACAGAGGCACTCAGATGCCGTACTGGTCGCGATAGGCCTCGACCGCCGGCAGGTGCTGCCGTAATTCGGCGTTGGCCGCAAGGAAGTCCAGGACCTGTTCCAGCGAGACGATGCTGACTACCGGCATGGCGTAGTCGCGTTCGACTTCCTGTATGGCCGACAGCTCGCCCTGCCCGCGCTCCTGCCGGTTCAGCGCAATCAGCACGCCGGCCGCGCGGGCACCCTGGGCCTCGATGATCTGCATGACTTCGCGAATCGCCGTTCCCGCGGTAATGACATCGTCGACGATCAGCACGCGGCCATTGAGCGGCGCACCGACCAGCGTGCCGCCCTCGCCGTGGTCCTTGGCTTCCTTGCGGTTGAAGCACCAGGGCAGGTCGCGCCCATGATGCTCGGCCAGCGCAACCGCCGTTGCGGCCGCCAGGGGAATCCCCTTGTAGGCCGGCCCGAACAGCACGTCGAAATCGATGCCGCTGTCGACCACCGCGGCCGCATAGAAACGCCCCAGCTGCGCCAACGCCGAGCCAGTGTTGAACAGGCCGGCGTTGAAGAAATAGGGGCTGGTGCGCCCGGATTTCAGAGTGAACTCACCGAAGCGCAGAACCCCGCGCTCGATGGCGAAGCGAATGAACTCGCGCTGGTACGCCTGCATGAAGAATATTCCCGAAAGACACTGACTTAGCTAATTGCGAAGAGCTTGGGTTATCATACACGCACGTGTTTTTAGGGGCCATTTATGCGGATCATCAGCGTCAACGTGAATGGCATTCAAGCGGCGGCACAGCGGGGTTTGCTCAGCTGGCTGCAGGCGCAGAATGCCGATGTCATCTGCCTGCAGGATACCCGCGCCTCCGTTGTAGAACTCGACGATCCGGCCTACCAGCTCGACGGCTATTTTCTCTATACCGTCGATGGCGAGATTCCGGAACAGGGTGGCGTCGCGCTGTATTCGCGGCTGCAGCCCAAAGCCGTGATAATGGGCCTAGGCTTCGAGACGGCCGACCGTTACGGTCGCTATCTGCAAGCCGATTTCGACAAGGTCAGCATCGCCAGCCTGCTGTTGCCCACCGGGCGCGGCGGCGACGAGGAGCTGAACCAGAAATTCAAGTTCATGGACGATTTCGCCCATTACCTCGACAAGCAGCGTCGCAAGCGCCGCGAGTACATCTACTGCGGCTCGCTGTTCGTCGCGCACCAGAAGCTCGACGTGAAGAACTGGCGCGATTGTCAGCAGTCCACCGGCTTCCTCGCCCCGGAGCGCGCCTGGCTGGACGAGATCTTCGGCAACATGGGCTACATCGACGCCCTGCGCGAGGTGACCCGCGAAGGCGATCTGTACAGCTGGTGGCCCGACACCGAACAGGCGCAGATGCTCAACCTGGGCTGGCGTTTCGACTACCAGATCCTGACCTCGGGCATGCGCCGCTTCGTTCGTAACGCACGCCTGCCGCGCCAGCCGCGCTTCTCGCAACACGCCCCGCTGGTGGTCGACTACGACTGGACGCTCAGCATCTGAGCGGCGCACCGTAAGCGAATCACCCCGATAGCGAACCGATCATTTTGGCGTCGCCTCGGCACTTGCCACCGGCTATTTGACGATGCGCCAGCAGAACGGGTAGCGATAGGGCTTGCCTTCGTTGGCACGAATACCGGCGATCACCACCAACACCAGCGCCGCAACGCTGACCAGCGCCATCAGCGGAAAGCCGATCAGAATCCAGGCCAGCGCCCCGCAGACCATTAGCAGGATGCTGAAGGTGATCTGGAAATTCAGCGCCTCCTTTCCATGCTCGTCGACGAACGGGTCCATGTCCTTTTTCAGCTGCCAGACGATCAGCGGCCCCAACACATTGCCAATCATCGGCACCAGAAACCAGAAGAACGCCGAATAGTGACAAAACATCGCCCACTGTCGCGCCTGTGCGGAGGGCGGCGGAACCAGCTGCTGATCAGTCATGGCGTTCTCCTGCGGTTGGGTCAGTCAGCCAGCGCGGCGAGCTGCAAGGCGAACAGTTCCTGCATGCCGGCTTGCGCCAACGCCAGCATGGCGCTCAATTCGTCCGGCTGGAAGGGGGCGCCCTCGGCAGTCCCCTGGATCTCGATGAAGCCGCCCGCGTCGGTCATCACCACGTTGAGATCGGTCTCGGCGGCGGAGTCCTCAAGGTAATCCAGATCGAGCACCGGCTCACCCTGGAAGATCCCCACCGATACCGCGCCGACCATCTGCTTGAGCGGATCGCCACCCTTGAGGCCGCCACGTTTCTTGAGCAGCTTGAGCGCATCCACCAGTGCCACCATCGAGCCGGTGATGGACGCCGTGCGGGTGCCGCCGTCGGCCTGGATCACATCGCAGTCGATGTAGATGGTATTTTCGCCGAGCTTGCTCATATCCAGCGCAGCACGCAGCGAACGCCCGATTAGCCGTTGGATCTCCAGGGTCCGGCCGCCCTGCTTGCCCCGACTGGCTTCGCGCTGGTTGCGCTCGCCCGTGGCGCGCGGCAGCATGCCGTACTCGGCCGTCAGCCAGCCTTGCCCCTGCCCCTTGAGAAAGCGCGGAACACCGTTCTCGATACTGGCGGTGCAGATCACCTTGGTATCACCGAACTCCACCAGCACCGACCCTTCGGCGTGCTTGGTATAGTGGCGGGTGATGCGGATCGGACGCAGCTGATCGGCGGCGCGGCCACTGGGACGCTTCATGGATACTTCCTGCTTGTTGGCGATTGATTGGCCGCCATTATACGGCCGCACCCGCCGGTTATGGGCAACCGTCCGGGCATTTACCCGCCGGGCCGACGCTGCCGCTCGCCCAACGCAGGCGCCACGCCCGCCATTTTCCTTTACAATCTTCCGCCTTTCGCCCGACCCGAGAGGTTTCCCAATGATCCACAGCATGACCGCCTTCGCCCGGACCGAACAGGCCAGCGACCACGGCACCCTCAGCTGGGAAATCCGCTCGGTGAACCATCGTTACCTGGAACCGCACCTGCGCCTGCCAGAAGCGTTCCGCGACCTCGAAGCCGCCGTCCGCGACGCCCTACGTAAGGGGCTCTCACGGGGCAAGGTCGAATGCACCCTACGATTCGCCGAGGCGACCACCGGGCGACCGCTGCAGGTCGACAGCGATCGCGCGCGCCAGCTGGTCGATGCCGCCGAAACCGTCGCCGCGCTGATTCGCCAGCCCGCTCCGCTCAATCCATTGGAAGTGCTTGCCTGGCCGGGCGTGCTGGTGGCCGACAGCGCCGACCCGCAGGCGCTCAGCCGCGCCGCCCTGGAGCTGTTCAACCAGGCGCTCGAGGAGCTGAAGGCCGGACGCCAGCGCGAAGGCCAGGAACTGGCCCGCCTGATCAACGAACGCCTAGACGCCATCGCCGAGCAAACCGCCACACTGCGCACCCAGGTTCCGCAGATGCTCGCGGCGCAGCGCCAGAAGCTGCTCGACCGATGCGCGGAAATGCGGGCCGATCTCGACCCCCAGCGCCTGGAACAGGAAATGGTGCTGCTTGCACAGAAAAGCGACGTGGCCGAAGAACTCGACCGCCTGGCGACCCATGTCGGCGAAGTGCGCCGCGTGCTGAAATCGGGCGGCGCCGCCGGCCGCCGACTGGACTTTCTCATGCAGGAACTCAACCGCGAGGCCAACACCCTCGGCTCGAAGGCGATCGACACGCGCAGCACCCAGGCCGCGGTTTCCCTCAAGGTGCTCATCGAGCAGATGCGCGAGCAGGTGCAGAACATCGAATGATCGACTGCCCTCGCGGTAACCAGCGTCCCCGCCCCTCTATCCGCTAAGGTCCACGCCCATGTCAGCCTCCACCGGTACGCTCTACATCGTTTCCGCGCCCTCCGGGGCCGGCAAGACCAGCCTGGTCAAGGCGCTGCTGGATGCGCAGCCGCTGGTCCGCGTCTCGGTATCGCATACCACAAGGCCCATGCGCCCGGGCGAGGTCGACGGCGTCAACTACCACTTCGTCAGCCGCGACGCCTTTCTCGAGCGACTGGAACAGGGCGAATTCCTCGAGCATGCGGAGGTGTTCGGCAATCTCTATGGGACCTCGCAGCGATGGGTCGAGCAGACCCTCGAAGACGGCTACGACCTGATCCTGGAAATCGACTGGCAGGGCGCGCAACAGGTGCGCCGGTTGATGCCGCAGGCGCAGTCGATCTTCATCCTGCCACCGTCCCAGGAAGCGCTGCGTCAACGCCTGACCAACCGCGGCCAGGACAGCGACGAGGTAATCGACACCCGCATGCGCGAGGCCGTCAGCGAAATGACCCACTATGTCGAGTACGACTACCTGGTCATCAACGACGATTTTTCCCACGCACTGGTCGATCTGCAGGCCATTTTCCGCGCCAACCGCCTGCGTCAGGCGGCCCAGCAGCAGCGTTTCGCAGATCTGTTCAAGCAATTGCTCGCCTGACTGGCGCCGGCTCGCAGCAGGCGCCTGCCATACCCGGCCCGAGTTTTACCGCTTCCCTATTGGCTGGTGATTTTTTAGACTATCCCGTCCGCTCGCCCATTCGGGCATGCTTTACCGCTATTGATGAGGAACACCATGGCCCGCGTTACCGTCGAAGACTGCCTGGACAACGTAGATAACCGCTTCGAGCTGGTCATGCTCGCCACCAAGCGTTCGCGCCAACTGGCCACTGGCGGCAAGGAGCCGAAGGTTGCCTGGGAAAACGATAAGCCGACCGTCGTGGCCCTGCGCGAGATCGCGTCCGGCCTGGTGGATTACGATGTCATCGCCCAGGACGACATCGTGGATGATGAGCCGCTGTTCGTGCAGTACGAGGAAGAGCCCAACGAGGCCATCTGATTTGATACCGGGTCGAAGTCGAATCGCAACGCCAGCCCGTCGCCTGCAAGGAGCCCTCCCTTGCCAGCCATAGACGCCCTTGCCGATCGCCTGTCGACCTACCTCGGCGCAGACCAGGTCAACCTGGTGCGCCGCGCCTATTTTTACGCCGAGCAAGCCCATGACGGCCAGCGTCGGCGTAGCGGTGAAGCCTACGTCACCCACCCCCTCGCGGTAGCCAACATCCTCGCCGACATGCACATGGACCATCAGAGCCTGATGGCCGCGATGCTGCATGACGTCATCGAAGACACCGGCATCGCCAAGGAAGCGCTCACCGCGCAGTTCGGCGAAACCGTCGCCGAACTGGTGGACGGCGTCAGCAAGCTCACCCAGATGAAGTTCGAAACCAAGGCCGAGGCCCAGGCCGAGAACTTCCAGAAGATGGCCATGGCCATGGCACGCGACATTCGCGTGATCCTGGTCAAGCTCGCCGACCGCCTGCACAACATGCGCACCCTCGAGGTGCTCGCCGGCGAGAAACGTCGCCGCATCGCCAAGGAAACCCTGGAGATCTACGCGCCCATCGCCAACAGGCTGGGTATGCACGCCATGCGCGTGGAGTTCGAGGACCTGGGTTTCAAGGCCATGCACCCGATGCGCTCGGAGCGGATCCGCGCCGCCGTTCGCCGCGCCCGCGGCAACCGCAACGAAATTGTCGAGAAGATTGAGCAGTCGCTGATTCATTGCCTCGAACGCGACGGCCTGGAAGGTGAAGTCGTCGGCCGCGAAAAACACCTCTACAGCATCTACAAGAAGATGCGCGGCAAGCGCAAGGCGTTCAACGAGATCATGGACGTCTACGCCTTCCGCATCGTGGTTGACAAGGTCGACACCTGCTACCGCGTGCTCGGCGCCGTGCACAGCCTCTACAAGCCGCTGCCCGGCCGCTTCAAGGATTACATCGCGATTCCCAAAGCCAACGGCTACCAGTCGCTGCATACCACGCTGTTCGGCATGCACGGCGTGCCCATCGAAATCCAGATCCGCACCCGCGAAATGGAAGAAATGGCCAATAACGGCATCGCCGCGCACTGGCTGTACAAGTCCAACGGTGAGGAAGCGCCCAAGGGCACACACGCTCGCGCACGCCAGTGGCTCAAGGGCGTACTGGAACTGCAGGAGCGTGCCGGCAACTCGCTGGAGTTCATCGAAAGCGTCAAGATCGACCTGTTTCCTGACGAAGTTTATGTGTTCACGCCCAAAGGCAGCATCATGGAGCTACCCAAGGGCTCGACCGCCGTCGACTTCGCGTATGCGGTGCACACCGACGTCGGCAATACCTGCATCGCCTGCCGCGTCAATCGCCGCCTGGCGCCCCTGTCCCAGGCTCTGGAAAGCGGCTGCACGGTGGAAATCGTCACAGCTCCCGGCGCGCGGCCGAACCCGGCCTGGCTGAACTTCGTTGTCACCGGCAAAGCGCGCACGCATATCCGCCACGCCCTGAAACTGCAGCGCCGCTCGGAGTCGATCAACCTCGGCGAGCGCCTGCTGAACAAGGCGCTGACCGGCTTCGATACGAGCCTGGAGAGCATTTCTCAGGAGCGCATCCGCGCGGTGCTCGGCGAGTATCACATGGAGGTCGTCGAGGACCTGCTCGAGGACATCGGTCTCGGCAACCGCATGGCCTACGTCATCGCCCGCCGCCTGGTGGCCAGTGAAGGCGAGCAGGCGCCCAGCGCAGAAGGGCCGCTGGCGATTCGCGGCACCGAAGGCCTGGTGCTCAACTACGCTAAGTGCTGCACGCCGATTCCCGGGGATCCCATCGTCGGCCACCTGTCCGCCGGCAAGGGTATGGTCGTTCACCTCGAAACCTGCCGGAACATCGCCGACGTGCGACACAACCCCGACAAGTGCATCCAGCTGTCCTGGTCGAAGGACGTCACCGGCGAGTTCAACGTCGAGCTGCGCGTCGAGCTCGAGCACCAGCGCGGGCTCATCGCCTTGCTGGCCGGCAGCGTCAACGCCGCCGACGGCAACATCGAGAAAATCGGCATGGACGAGCGCGACGGCCGCATCAGCGTCGTCCAGCTGGTGGTCAGCGTGCACGACCGGGTGCACCTGGCCCGCGTAATCAAGAAACTGCGGGCAATCAAGGGCGTGATGCGCATTACCCGAATGAAGGCGTAGCAGCTGGAAGGTGGAAAGTGTGGTCACGGCCGCTCGGGTTCGTCTAGCATCCCGCCGTCACGGCTGGCTTCAGGCTTGCCGCTTCAATCTCTCGAAGAGGAGTTTTCCATGCCCCGCACCGTCATCAGCACCGATAAAGCCCCCGCCGCCATCGGCACCTACTCCCAGGCAATCAAGGCCGGCAATACCGTCTACCTGTCCGGCCAGATTCCGCTCGACCCCACGACCATGGAACTGGTGGACGGCTTCGAGGCGCAAACCGTGCAGGTCTTTGAAAACCTCAAGGCGGTGGCCGAAGCGGCCGGTGGCTCGCTTAAGGATGTGGTCAAGCTGAACATCTTCCTCACCGATCTGGGCAATTTCGCCACCGTCAATGAGGTGATGAGCCGCTACTTCCAGCAGCCCTACCCGGCCCGTGCCGCCATCGGCATCGCCGCGCTGCCAAAAGCGGCCCAGGTCGAGATGGACGCCATCCTGGTGCTCGAGTGAGCCACCGCTAGCCCAGCCGGCCCCTCGGCCGACCGCAGGAAGCGCCGCGCATGAACCGATTCGGCCGGCTGCTACCACGCCTGGCACTGGCCGGAATCGGCGTGCTCGCGGCGTGCCTGCTCTACCTGACCGAGCCGATGCTGGTGCAGACGCTGCGCAACAGCCTGTTCGACCAGTACCAGCGCTGGCAGCCCCGAGCCGCCCCGGATCAGCCCCGCGTATTCGTGCTGGACATCGACGAAGACAGCTTGGCGCGCATTGGCCAGTGGCCCTGGCCACGGGATCTGCTGGCACGCCTGCTGGAGCAGTTGCACCGCGCCGGCGCGGCAGTGGTTGCCTTCGACGTGCTGTTCGCCGAACCGGACCGAAGCTCGCCCCTGCAGCTGCTGCCCCGGGTACCCGACGCGCTGGCCGAACACCTGGCGGGCCTGCCCGATCACGACCGGCTGTTCGCCACGGCGCTGGCAGCGCAACCCAGCGTACTGGGCTTCGCCGCAACCCGCGCGACGGGCACGCGACTGCCGCGCAGCCGCTTCGGCGTGCGCCTGGCCGCTACAGCCGGAACACCTGCTTTCCCCGCCTATACCGGCACCGCAACGCCGCTGGCGGCTCTGGACGCCGCAGCCCGGGGCAGCGGCGCCATGACCTTCCAGCCCGACAGCGACGGCGTGGTGCGGCGCGTGCCGCTGATGATCCGTGTCGGTGACCGCGTGCTGCCCTCGCTGGTCGCCGAAACCCTAAGGGTCTACTTGAAGCAGGGTCTGTATCGCCTCGATGTCGATGCGAACGGCGCCGTGCGTCAGGTCGACATCGGCCGGGTACGGTTGCCAACCAGCGGCCAGGGAGAGCTCTGGGTGCACTACCGGGGTGACATGGATCGCCAGCGCATTTCCGCCTGGCAACTGCTCGAAGGTCGACCGGACACACGTCTGCAGGATGCGATCGTCCTTGTCGGCAGCTCCGCCCAGGGGCTCCAGGACCTGCGTTTCAGCCCGCTGGGCGGCATCATTCCCGGGGTCCAGGTGCATGCACAAGCCGTTGAACAGGCACTGTTCGGGGCCGCCTTGCAACGCCCCTACTGGGCCAACGCCGGCGAGGCGCTGATCCTCCTGCTCGCCGCACTGGCGCTGTGCGCAGTGACCCTGGGCACCGGCGCGCTGAGCGGTGCGCTCGCCTGTACGGCGCTGCTCGGTGTACTCAATCTGGGCGCCTGGTGGGCCTATTCGCGGCATGGCCTGCTGCTCGACGCGCTCACCCCGTCGCTCGGCCTGCTGCTGGCCTACCTTGGCGCCAGCATCGCCCGCCACCGCGCCAGCGAACGCCAGCAGCGCTGGGTGCGCGAGGCCTTTTCGCGCTACATCTCGCCCAACCTGGTGAGCTACCTGATGCGCCATCCGGAGCAGTTGCGCCTGGGTGGCGAACGCCGCTTCTGCAGTTTCGTCTTTACCGACCTCGCCGAGTCCACCCAGCTCATGGAAGGACAGCCTCCCGAGCGCGTGGTGAGCCTGCTCAACAGCTACCTGGAAGGCATCATCCAGATCGCGTTCCGCCACGACGGGACCCTCGAACGCATCATGGGCGATGGCCTAGCCATCCTGTTTTCCGCCCCGCTGGTGCAGTCCGACCACCAACGCCGCGCCCTGTCCTGCGCCTTGGACATCCGCGCGTTCAGCCAGGCGCACGCCGCGGCACAGCGGGCCGCCGGGATCGACTTCGGCCGGACCCGCATCGGCGTGCACAGTGGCGAGGTCGTGGTCGGCAATTTCGGCGGCGCCACCCTGTTCGACTACCGCGCCCTTGGCGACCCCGTCAACGTCGCCGCGCGGCTGGAAAGCCTGAATCGCTACCTGGGCACTGACCTGTGCGTGTCCGAGGCGATCCGCGCCGCGCACCCCGAGTGGCCCATGCGGCCGGTGGGCGAGGTTCAGCTCAAGGGCAAGACGCAGGCGATCCGGCTCTACGAGCCCTGCGAGGAAACCGGGGACGATGACTATGCAGCGGCGTTCGCGCTGCTGGCGACGCCTGAACAGGCGCTCGTCGCGTTCGAGGCGCTGCAGGCCCGGCGCCCGGACGACGGATTGGTCGCCTTTCAGCTGCGGCGCCTGCGAGACGGTCAGCATGGCGAGCGCATCGTGATGAGCGAAAAATGAGCGGCCTCAGCGCACGCTGATTTCGACCCTTCGGTTGCGAGGCTCGGAGACGCCGTCCGGCGTCTTGACCAGCAGGTTGCGCTCGCCGTGAGACGACACCCGCAAGTCGATCACCTCGATGTGGCGCCGGCGCAGCATATCCGCCACAGCCTGCGCCCGGATCAGCCCGAGCTGCTCGTTCCAGCCCGGCCCACTGAGCGTGTCGGTATGGCCGATGACCGAAACCGCCGAGGGGCCGCGCTGGCGGATGGCAGCGAAGACCTCCTCGATGGCCTGCTGAGACGCCTCGGTCAGCTCGGCGCTGCCGATCTTGAAGTACAGCTGAAAGCGTTGCGGCAACGCCGGCTGGGCGGCGAGCGCGGCAGAAAAATCACGCGCCAGGCGCTGCTCGCCCACCTCGAAGGGCCCCGCTCCCAACCCGCGGGCGCCGATCACGACGCCCTGGTGCGAGCGGTCGAGGCGAGTCTCGCCCCGGGCGTCCTCGATCACCACCGCACCGGTGGTGCCGTCGGGGCTCTCCAGCAACACCACGTAGTCGCCGGTCGCACAGCCGGTCATCAGCGCGGCAAGGGCCAGCACCACTGACCCGGGGTACAGCCTCGCCTTCATGCGCGTACCTTGACCAGAAAATGCGTGCCGCGCACACCGATGGTTCCGGTCGGGGTCTTCAGCTCCACCGCTTCCGGCTTGAGCTTGGCGATCACGCCGGAGATGAAATTCAGCGTACCGCGGGTAATCCGCGCGCTCAGGCGCAGGTCCTCCTGGGCCGGCTCGAAGGCGTATTCGTCGAGGGTGAACTCGCTGTCGGGACCGAACGACATCACCGTGTTGTCACTGAGCGTGACGCCCATGGCGCCGTCCGTGCCGGTGCGCAAGGTCGCTCCGCGGACCACCGCCTGCCCGACGCGCGCCTCGATGGCCTGCCCGCGGCTGGTCAGCGTCGCCTCGCCCTGTACCTTCATGATGTAGCCGACCGGCTCGCTGATGTCCTGTGCAGCGGCCGAGCCGCAGGCGGCCAACAGGCCAAGCACTAGCACAGTCCGGGCAAATTTCCCTGCGGTGTCGCGTCTATGGGTGCTGTTCAAGGTAGTCTCCATGGCTGGCCAATCGCCTGCGCGCCTGCGACGCTGCCCCAGGGCGGGGCGCGCGATCTGTCCGGGCAAACCCGTCAAAGTGATCGAGGCAGGATGCAGTATGACCTCCAGCAAACACAAGCTCGGCTATGAGACCTGGGCCACGGCCCTCGTCGCCGCCTTCATCCTGCTGCCGACCGTTCCGGTTCTGACGCTTGCCGGCCTGGCGTGGTTCGATCTGCACCGCGTGCTGATCGTCGAACTGGTGCTCATGCTCGTCGTCCTGCCGCTGCTGCTGGCGTGCCTGGGCAGCATCCGTCGCTCGCTCAGCGCGCTGGCCGAAGACATCCAATGCCTGCGCCGGCTCGATTTCAGCCCGCGCAGCGGTCCGGGTTCGCTGATTCGCGAACTGGACGACCTGCACCGCCAGCACGACGCGATGCGCCGGTCGCTGCAAGCCCAGAACCGGGCACTGAGCGAGGCCCGGGAAAAGCTCGCCAGCCTGGTCGAGAACGGCATGCTGCTCTCCTCCGAGCGCGACAAGCACCGGCTGCTGGAGCACATCCTGCTGCAGGGCAAGCGCATCTGCCAGGCCGATGCCGCGACCCTCTACCTGATGACCGACCACGACAGCCTGCGCTTCGCCCTGCGCTCCAAGGCTGATTCGCTGCCAGCCGCCGAACTGCCGCTGCATGACCCGGACACCGGCGCACCCAACGAGCGGCACGTGTCGACCTGGGTGGCGCTGCGCAAGGAAACCCTGGTCATCGACGACGTCTACGCCGAGACGCGCTTCGACCTGTCCGGCACCCGCCGCTTCGACACGGACTCGGGCTACCGCACCGTCTCGATGCTCTGCGTGCCGCTGGTCGGGCATGCCGGTGAGGTGCTCGGGGTACTCCAGTTCATGAATGCCATGGATCCGGCCACCGGCGCCCTGGGGCCTTTTTCCAGCCAGAGCCAGGGTTTCGTCGAAGCCCTGGCCTCCCAGGCAGCGGTGGCGCTGGAAAATCACAACCTGATCGAATCGCAGACGGCCCTCATCGACGCGATGATCGAGATACTCGCCGGCGCCATCGACGCCAAGAGCGCACACACCGGAGGGCACTGCGCGCGCGTGCCGGAACTGGCGATGATGCTCGCCGCACAGGCCTGCGCCGCGCGCAACGGCCCGCTGGCCGACTTTCGCTTCGACAACGAGGAGCAGTGGCGCGAGTTCCGTATCGGCGCCTGGCTGCACGACTGCGGCAAGATCACCACGCCAGAGCACATCGCCGACAAGTCCACCAAGCTCGAAATGGTCTACAACCGCATCCACGAAGTGCGCATGCGCTTCGAGGTGCTGCTGCGCGACGCCCGGATCGAGCGCCTCGAAGCGCTGGCAGCCGGCCAGACGGTGGAGACCGTAGAGGCCCGCTTTGCCGCAGCGCAGGCGCGCCTGCAGGATGACTTCGCCTTTGTCGCCGCCTGCAACATGGGCGGCGAGCGAATGGCGCCGGAGCGGATCGAGCGCCTGCAGCGCATCGCCGAGCGCAGCTGGACGCGCCACTTCGACGACCGCCTCGGGCTTTCGCATGAAGAGGCGGCGCGCCTGGCCGCCTTTCCCAAGGCGCCCTTGCCGGCGGTCGAACGGCTGCTGGCGGACAAGCCGGAGCACCGGATCGCACGCCCGGCGAGCAAAGCGCTGGACCCCAAGTACGGATTCAGGATGGCGGTTCCGGAGTACCAGTTCGATTTCGGCGAACTCTACAACCTCAGCGTCGGCCGCGGCACGCTGACCGCCGAGGAACGCTTCAAGGTCAACGAGCACATCGTGCAGACCATCGTCATGCTGGAGAGCTTACCGTTTCCGAAGAACCTGCGGCGCGTCCCCGAATACGCCGGCACCCACCACGAGACCCTGCTCGGCACCGGCTACCCGCGCCAACTGGGGCCCGAGCAGCTGTCGATCCCGGCGCGGATCATGGCCATAGCCGACATATTCGAGGCCCTGACCGCCTGCGACCGCCCGTACAAGGAGGCCAAGCCGCTCAGCGAATCGCTGCGCATTCTCGCGCAGCTGCGCGACCGCGGGCACCTCGACGCCGACCTTTTCGCGCTCTTCGTGTCATCGGGATTACCTCTGACGTACGGCAGACGCCACCTGCGACCCGAGCAGCTGGACCTGGACGATTGCAGCGAATTCCTCCAACCCGCCCCGGCGCAAACCTGACCCGGCCGCGCCGC
Organism: Pseudomonas sp.; assembly: GCA_032064305.1. Taxonomy (GTDB): domain Bacteria; phylum Pseudomonadota; class Gammaproteobacteria; order Pseudomonadales; family Pseudomonadaceae; genus Stutzerimonas. The sequence goes on from DAMBNU010000024.1 coordinate 41,387, forward strand.
GCGGCTAACCGGCGACGCGACGCTCCCAGAGCGCCTGGTCGTCGAGCTGACAGGTATCGACATAGCGCGCCAAACCACTGATCTCCTCGAGCTCGGTCATGCCGGCGAGCTGGCTGACGATGCGGTAGCGCTTGCCAGCGGTCTTGTCTTGCAGCGGATAGAGGGCAGCGATCTGCTGGGCCAGTTCGGTCAGGGTGGACATGGTGCGGGGCGTGCTCTGAGGTGCGAAAAACCAGGCTATTTACTACGAATCGCCTGGCAATGCGCGACCCACCCGACGCCCAGCAGGCCATTCATCGGAACGGCACACTGCTGCGGCTCGACGCGCCTGCGTGGCCACGCAGCAAAGCTGCCGACGAGCCAGCAAAGCGGCTCGCCGTCAGGCCGCCTCGTCGTGTCCGGTCAGTTGTTCATGTAGCGCCGGGTGGCCTGCTGGAGCAGCCCTTCCTGCTTCATCTGGTCCAGGGTGTGCTGGAGCTTTTCCACGACCTCGTCTGGCGTTTCCTTGTTCATCGCCAAGTACAGGTCGACCCGGTTCAGGGTCAGCGCAACCTCCAGGGCGCCGATGCCCGCCTGCATCGCTTCGTAATCACCGGACGGGTTGGTCGTGGCCCACAGGTCGAATTGTCCGGCCTTGAGCTTTTCCGGGGTGTTGATCAGGGACTTCTGCAGCTCAAACCCGCGATGGAGCAAGTACTGGCTGCCCACGCTGCCGTCTTTCGATCCGATGCGGTATTGCCTGGCATCGTCGAGGTTGCTCAGCCGGATCGGGCTTCCCGGCATTTTCAATAGCACGATCTGGATTTCGCTCAGCGGGCCGACCCACTTGTACTTGGGCTCGCGCTCGGGCGTACGGCTGAGAGAGAACACGGCGAATCCGGGCTCTTTCTCGGCCAGCGTCTGCAGGCGGCCCCAGGGGAAACGGAGGGTCATTTCGTGGTCGATACCGGCCCGCTTGAACAGCTCGGCGACGACCTCGGCATCGATGCCGGTGATCGCATCCTCTCTCGCGAAATTCTTGCCATGGCTGGCCATGCTGAAGGGTGGGAAGTTCTGAGTCAGCAGGTTGATCTTTACCTCATCGCTGCCGGCAAACGCGGAAGGCAGGAAGGCAGGAAGGCAAGCAACAGAGTCGGTAATAGGCGGTGGCGTTTATTGTTCTTATTGGACATCTTCTGATCCCTGATTTCGTACGTCGAAGCTCTGTCGAGCCGTGCCCTCGCGCCTCGTGGGCAGCGCCGTCGCGACCGGCAGGGCGTTCGTATGATTCAAGTGTGCCGCCGAACTGGCGCCGCTCACTGTAGGACGGGCGAGGGCGAAACGCCATCTTCGGCGCTCCCGGCATGGCTGCAATGCGACCCCGTTCCGGCCTTTACGTGACGGCATCTCGACGCCCTCGTCGAATGGCCCTCGCGGCTTTCAACGGCGGCCATCGGACGGATTCGATTGTCGCTTGGCAAGGCGCTTCACTGTGCATCTCACAGCGCTCGGTTAGTTCGACGACCAACCGGTCATTCGTCGCAAACCGCCCGACCATTCGTCGCGCGACGATTCGGATGGTGGCACTTGTCGTATCCTCGCCGGCTATCGGCGCTCACCGAGCCGATCAGCAGTCCGGCATATAAATCGCATCCAACACGTCCGAGCTGTGCTTTGCCATGGGATTGGCGCCGCGGGGGCTCCCCGCGATCAACTGTGGTCCGCCTCCCGGCGGTTGTTTGTCGAAACATCGGGCTGCCCGATTGGATGTGAAATGAAGACTCCCCGTCTGCTACAAGGCCGTCGCGGCCCTGTGCTCTCCGTTTTCCTGCTCCTGCTGATCGGCGCCTGCGTCGCCTACTGGCAGCTGCGCCCGACGACTCCAGCCGTGCCGCCAACTGGCGCGGCCGCCAGCATGCTCGAAGCGCTGCAGGCGTCTACCGACCCCTGGCAGGCGAACCGTCGCGACCTCTCGGTACTGGTCGGCGACCTGCGCACCGGTGCCATCGCCAGTGCCGCGCTGGGCAAGGACGCCGTCTATATCGACCGCCAGGACGGCCTGCACTATTGGGTGCCGGACCAGTCCGGGCGCGTCGCCCAAATGCTGCTCGACCAGTACGTCGGCAACGACAGCCAGCTGTTCCCGCTGACGCTGTTCGAGACCGATGGCGAGCGGCCCTGGTACCGCCCGCTGCTGCCCTACCTGCCCTTCGTGCTGGTGCTGCTGGGCGGGCTCGCCTACCTGGCGGTCAAGAGCCGGGCCTTTGCCGTGCAGCGCAAGGGCAGCGGGATAAGCTTCAGCGACGTCATCGGTGCCAGCGAAGCCAAACAGGCGCTGAGCGATGTCACCGCTTACCTGCGCGATCCGGCAGCCTATACCGCGCTGGGTGCGCGGCCGCCCAAGGGCGTGCTGCTGACCGGCGAGCCCGGCACCGGCAAGACCCAGCTGGCCAAGGCGCTGGCCACCGAGTCCAACGCCAGCTTCATCCAGGTGACCGGCAGCGATTTCTCCTCGATGTACTTCGGCGTCGGCATCCAGAAGGTCAAGGCGTTGTTCCGCACCGCACGCAAGCAGGCGCCGTGCATCATCTTCATCGACGAGATCGACGGCATCGGCAAGCGCGCCGAGCAGCAGCGCTCCAGCGATGCCGAGAGCAACCGGATCATCAACCAGTTCCTCGCCGAGATGGACGGGTTCGACGGCGCCAGCGGCGTGCTGGTGCTTGGCGCCACCAACTTCCCCAACTCACTGGACCCGGCACTGGTGCGCGAAGGTCGCTTCGACCGCTCCATTGCCGTTGGCCTACCGGGGCTCGTCGATCGTGAGGCGCTATTCCAGCTCTATGCGCGCAAGATCCGCGCCGACGGAGACCTGGATTTCCCGCAGTTGGCGCGCAACACCGTAGGCCTCACGCCAGCGGCCATCGCCTATATCGTCAACCATGCTGCCCTGCTCGCCGCGCGCGGCGCCGCGAAGTCGGTGAGCATGGCGCATTTCGTCGATGCGGTGGAAACCTGCCGTATCGGCGAGCAACCCTCGGGCGTGACGCCGATGTCGCCAACCGACCGCAAGCGCATCGCCGTGCACGAGGCCGGCCACGCGCTGGTCGCCGCGGCGCTGAAGGTCGGCCGGGTGGAAAAGGTCACCATCCTGCCGCGCGGTCAGGCACTGGGCGTGACGCTGGTGACGCCGGTGGAAGACAAGCGCCTGCACATGGAGTCCGAGCTGCGCCATCGCATCCAGATGCTGCTCGCCGGGCGTGGCGCGGAGCAGCTGTATTTTCACGAGGTGTCCTCCGGTGCCGGCCAGGACCTGCAGGAAGCATCGAAGATCGCGCTGTCGATGGTCGGCGCACTGGGCATGGGGCCGGGCGGCTCGCTGCTCAGCCTGCAGGCGGTGCGTGACGCACACATCGAGTTCGATTCCGGCGAATCCATCCGTGCCGCGGACACCCTGCTCAAGCAGCTCGACCGCGACTGCATGGCTCTGCTGCAGCGACTCAAGCCGGCGCTGGATGAAGTCGCCGAACGCCTGCTGGCCGAGGAAACCGTGCCGGGCGAGGATGTGCTCGCCGCCATCGAGCGGCTGCCGCAGCAGCATCAGGAGGCCAGCGTCAGCTCGATCATCGGCCATGCCATGAGCAGCATCGACCGGGTCGCGGCCAGCGCCATGGAGAACGCCCCGTTCCTCGACCTGGCGCCCGTGGAGCAACCCGAAGACGACGGCCCGGGGATGGTTTAAGGGAAGCTGGAGGTCTGAATGGCGGCGCTGCAGAGCCGGGCAGCGCCGGAGTGCGCCGCCTAGTATGGATTGAAGCGGCAGCCTGGGTGAAAGATGAGGCGCCGGTGGATGTCAACGACGCTGCGCTCAGGTGTCCACGCCCATCGGCGTACCGTACGGCAGCCGCTTGTCGCCCAGCCCTCCAGGCGCCGCAATCAATCCAGAACGACTAGCCGGTTCGGCAGCTCGTTGCGCGTGTGCGTCGCCGGCACGTGTTGCTGGAGCAGCGTGCCGCAGCTGTCGATGCAGCGCAGAAAGCCGTCCAGCACCTCACCGTTGCGCACGTCCTGGGTGAAGCGTGCGACCACCGATTGCCAGACCGCGTCGTCGATGCGGCTGGAAATCCCGCGGTCCACCAGGATCTCCACGTAGCGTTCGGCCTCGGAGACGAAGATCAGCATGCCGGTGCCCGCCGCCGTGTGGTGCAGGTTCAGCTCGATGAACTGCCGTCGCGCCAGGTTGCAGGCCCGCCAATGGCGTACCGTTCGCGGGATCAGCCGGCTGGTCAGGCTGGGAATGCGAAATATCGCCGCCAGCACGATAAAGGTTAGCCACTGCACGAGTAGCAGTTGCCAGGCCGCCAGCCAGCCGGTGAAGAACAGCAGCGCGCCGGGTAGCAACAGCGCCAGCAGGCTGGACCAGAGCAGCGGAATGTAGCGATAGTCGTCTGCCTGCGCAGCCAGCACGGTAACCAGCTCGGCGTCGGTGTCGCGTTCGACGCGCTCGATCGCCTCGGCGACCTGTTGCAGTTCGGGCTCGGTGAGAAGGGTCATGGCGGGGTCATCTCGAATAAAGGGTTGAAAAGACGCCAAGGTGGTCGCGGCGCGGACCTGGGCTGCGGGGCATCCCGGCGGGCCGGCTCACCAGCCACCAGACGCGCCGCCGCCGCCAAAGCCACCTCCTCCACCGCCGAAACCACCACCCCCGCCAAACCCGCCACCCCCGCCGCCGCGACCCATGCCGCCGAGCAGCGCGCCGAGCAGCATGGCACGGCCGGCGCCACGTCCGCCGCCGCGACCGCCACGGCCACCGCCGATAACGAAGATCGCCACCAGCATCAGAAAGAAGCCGAGGATACCGAGCCCGCCGGGTTGCTGCGCGCCCATCGGCATCGCCGGGGCCGCGGTCTGCAACGGGTCGCCGCCGAGCACCTGAATCATCGCGGCAGCGCCGTCGGTGATACCGCGGGTGAAATCACCCTCGCGGAAGGCCGGCGTGATGATGCGGTTGATGATGACCGAGGATTGGGCATCGGTCAGACGGCCCTCGAGCCCGTAGCCAACCTCGATGCGCACGCGCCGGTCATCGCGGGCGACGATGAGCAGCGCGCCGTTGTCCTCCCCTTGCTGCCCGATACCCCAGGCGCGACCCAGCTCGACCCCGAACTCTTCGATGCTGCGGCCTTGCAGGTTCGGCACGGTGACCACCACGACCTGCTCGCCACTGGCTTTTTCGTGCGCGGCGAGCATGCCGGTCAGGCGCGCTTCGGCCTGGGTGTCGAGCAACTCGGCCTGGTCAACCACGCGCCCGGTCAGGGGCGGCAAGTCGATGGCCTGGGCGGCGACGCCGCTCGCCCAGAGCAGCAGCGCGAGGATCAGCGGCAGGCGACAGGTCATTGAAACTGCACTTTCGGCGCCTGGTCGGCATTCTCGGCCGTCGCCTCGAAGCTCTCACGGATCGGCATATCGCCGTACATCAAGGTGTGCCAGATGCGACCAGGAAAGGTACGGATCTCTGTGTTGTAGCGCTGGACGGCCGCGATGTAGTCACGACGGGCCACGGCGATACGGTTTTCCGTGCCCTCGAGCTGCGATTGCAGGGCGAGGAAGTTCTGGTTGGATTTGAGGTCCGGGTAGCGCTCGGACACCGCCATCAGTCGGCTCAGGGCACCCGTCAGCTGACTCTGCGCCTGCTGGAACTGCTGCATTTTCTGCGGATCGTCGAGGTCCTCGGCGCTGATTTGAATCGAGGTTGCCTTGGCACGCGCCTCGGTCACGGCGGTGAGGGTGTCCTGCTCCTGGCGGGCGTAGCCCTTGACCGTCTCGACCAGGTTGGGGATCAGGTCGGCGCGGCGCTGGTACTGGTTCTCGACCTGCGCCCAAGCCGATTTCACCTGCTCGTCATACTGCGGGATGTTGTTGATGCCGCAGCCGGCAAGCAGCCAGGACAGGAAAAGGACAACCGCCAGTTGTCCGGTGAAGCGAAAACGCTGCGTCTGCATGATTGGCTCGTCCGTCCGAAAAACCCAGGGTACAGGATAGGGATCGGCCGGCGGCGGCAGAGTTCAGGCAGCGCCGCTCAGATCACTCCGGACTGGCGCAGCGAGAGGATCTTTTCGAAACTCAGGCCGAGCACGTCCTGCAATACCGCCTCGCTGTGCTCGCCCAGCAGCGGCGGCGCGCGACGGTAGTCAACCGGTGTCTCGGACAGCCGGATCGGGCTGGCGACCTGAGGCACGCTGCCGGCCAGCGGATGGGTCATGTCCAGACGCAGGCCGCGCGCCTGCACCTGCGGATCGGCGAACACCTGTGCCAGGTCGTTGATTGGCCCGCAGGGTACCCCGGCCTGTTCCAGCAGGGCGACCCACTCGGCCGTGGTGCGGAACACCGTGACCTGGCGGATCAGCGGCACCAGCACCTGGCGGTGGGCGACGCGCGCCTGATTGGTGGCGAAACGGGCGTCGACCGCCCACTCCGGATGGCCCGCCACTTCGGCAAACTTGCGGAACTGCCCGTCGTTGCCGATGGTGAGGATGATGTCGCCGTCGGCGGTGGGGAAGTCCTGGTAGGGCACGATGTTCGGATGCGCGTTGCCCATGCGCTTGGGCGCGACGCCGGTGGTGAGGTAGTTCATCGCCTGGTTGGCCAGGCAGGCGACCTGCACGTCCAGCAGCGCCAGCTCGACATGCTGGCCCACGCCGGTCTGCTCGCGGCTGTTGAGCGCGGCCAGCACGCCGACGGTGGCGTAGAGCCCGGTGAGGATGTCGGTCAGCGCCACGCCGACCTTGACCGGGCCGGCGCCCTCCTCAGCCTCGGCACGGCCGGTCAGGCTCATCAACCCGCCGAGCCCCTGGATCATGAAGTCGTAACCGGCACGCGCGGCATAGGGGCCGTCACTGCCGAAGCCAGTGATCGAGCAATAGACCAGCTTCGGATTGATCGCTTTGAGGCTCTCGTAATCCAGCCCGTAGGCCGCCAGCCCGCCGAGCTTGAAGTTCTCCAGCACCACGTCGCATTGCTCGACGAGCTGGCGAATGATCCGCTGGCCTTCAGGCAGGGTGAAATCGAGGGTCAGCGACTGCTTGTTGCGGTTGGCTGACAGGTAATAAGCGGCTTCCGAGGTGTTTTCGCCCTGCTCGTCCTTCAAGTACGGCGGGCCCCAGTGGCGCGTGTCATCGCCGGTACGCGGACGCTCGACCTTGATCACCTCGGCGCCAAGGTCACCGAGGATCTGCCCGGCCCAAGGGCCGGCGAGCACGCGCGAGAGGTCGAGGACGCGGATATGGGACAAGGCACCAGGCATGGATATTTCTCGGTAAGGCGGTTGAGATGGACGAAGCGCTAAAGCGGCAAACCCAAACACGGGTTACCGCCTTCAGGCGTTGGGTTTCGTGTATGAGCGAGCTTGCTCGCGCCTACCCGACCGGTCGACTACGTAGGGTGGATGACGCTTCACCCACCCACCAATCGGCGTTGGAGCTATCGGCGGAGCGGAAGGTGGATGAAAAGAGCGTCATCCACCCTACGGCCACGGCTCAGAAGAACGCCTGAATACCGGTTTGCGCGCGGCCAAGGATCAGCGCATGCACGTCATGGGTACCCTCGTAGGTGTTGACCACCTCGAGGTTGACCAGATGCCGCGCCACACCGAACTCGTCGCTGATGCCATTGCCGCCGAGCATGTCGCGCGCCAAGCGCGCTACGTCCAGGGCCTTGCCGCAGCTGTTGCGCTTCATGATCGAGGTGATTTCCACCGCCGCGGTGCCTTCATCCTTCATCCGGCCGAGACGCAGGCAGCCTTGCAACGCCAGGGTGATTTCGGTCTGCATGTCGGCCAGCTTCTTCTGGATCAGCTGGTTGGCCGCCAATGGACGACCAAACTGCTGACGGTCGAGGGTGTACTGGCGCGCGGTGTGCCAGCAGAATTCGGCGGCGCCGAGAGCACCCCAGCTGATGCCGTAACGGGCGGAGTCCAGGCAGGTGAACGGCCCACGCAGGCCGCGTACGTCGGGGAAGGCGTTCTCTTCCGGGCAGAACACGTTGTCCATGACGATCTCGCCGGTGATCGAGGCGCGCAGGCCGACCTTGCCGTGAATCGCCGGAGCAGACAGGCCTTCCCAGCCCTTCTCCAGCACGAAGCCGCGAATCGCACCCTCGTCATCCTTGGCCCAGACCACGAACACATCGGCGATCGGGCTGTTGGTGATCCACATCTTGGCGCCGGACAGGCGATAGCCGCCATCGACCTTCTTCGCGCGGGTAACCATGGAGCCCGGGTCGGAACCGTGGTTCGGTTCGGTCAGGCCGAAGCAGCCGATGAACTCGCCGCTGGCCAGCTTGGGCAGGTACTTCTGCTTGGTTTCTTCATTGCCGAACTCGTTGATCGGCACCATCACCAGCGAAGACTGCACGCTCATCATCGAGCGGTAGCCCGAATCGATACGCTCGACTTCGCGAGCGATCAGGCCGTAGCACACATAGTTCAGGCCACTGCCGCCGTAGGCTTCGGGAATGGTCGCGCCAAGCAGACCCGTATCGCCCATTTCGCGGAAGATCGCCGCGTCGGTGCGCTCATGGCGGAAGGCTTCGAGCACGCGCGGTGCCAGCTTGTCCGCGGCGAATTGCTGGGCGCTGTCGCGCACCATGCGCTCTTCATCGGTGAGCTGCTGATCGAGCAGCAGCGGGTCGATCCAGTTGAAGCTTGCTTTGCCGGCCATGGGTGGTCCTCTTGTCGTAGACGATGAACCGGGCATGAGCCCGGCACAGCATTCGGATGAATTGATCCTAGAAGCTCCAGCGGCAGGCAGCAAACGAGTAATTCGCAACGACCTGTGCGATTTAATCACTCCAGCGTATGCTTATCCGCCTGAACATCAGGTTATTAGTGAGGTAGTTGCATAATGCGCCGCAAGATACCCAGCACCGCCGCATTGATCGCCTTCGAAGCCGCCGCGCGCCATCAAAGTTTCACCCGCGCCGCCGAGGAACTGGCGCTGACCCAGAGCGCCATCTGCCGGCAGATCGGTGGGCTGGAAGAGTTCCTCGGGCTGGAGCTGTTTCGCCGCTCGCGGCGTGGGGTGAAGCTGACCGAGGCCGGCCAGTCCTATGCACGCCGGGTCGCCACTCAACTCGACGCGGTGGAGCGCGATACGCTGTCGGTAATGGGTCAGCAGGGCGCAATGACCATCGAACTGGCGCTGGTCCCGACCTTCGGCACCCAGTGGCTGCTGCCGCGGCTGCAGCAGTTCCAAGCGCTACATCCAGAAATCACCGTCAACCTGACCAACCGCACCCGCCCCTTCCTCTTTGCCGACACCGAATTCGATGCAGCCATCTATTTCGGCGACGGCGAATGGTCCGGCACCGTCGCCCACCGGCTGATGCCGGAGAATCCGCTACCCGTGTGTAGTCCGACGTTGCTGGGCGATGCCGCTCACCTGAGCGCCCAGGCCATCGCCGAGATGCCCTTGCTGCAGCAGACCACTAGGCCTTATGCCTGGCGCCAGTGGTTCGATTCGCTGGGGATGAAGGTCGCGCGGGACATGACGGGACCGCGCCTGGAACTGTTCTCGATGCTGGCCCAGGCCGCCGAGCACCGGATGGGCGTGGCGTTGATTCCAGCCTTTCTGATCCAACGGGAACTGGCCGAGGGCCGGCTGGTGATTGCGCATCCGCACTCGTACCGCCGCGAGGACCAGGCCTACCACCTGATGATTCCCGAACGGCGGGTGGAGTCGGCGGCCATGAATGCCTTTCGCGACTGGCTGCTGGACGAAGCGCGCGTATGGATGGCGCAGCAGGTGTAGGTACGCCGGACCTGCTCGAAATGGCGGTTTCGACCCGGAACCACGACGTCGATCCTTCGCTTTGTGAACGGCCTGCTTGTCACGACCGTCGCTATCCGCCCTACTACTGACCGCACCGTTGCAGGCATGGATGCAAGACCAACGGCGGTGCCTGCGTGTCGCCGGACCGCAGCAGCACTTCAACCATGGACAGGTAGAGAAGATGAGCGGCTATGTCCCCAATATCCCCCGAGCCAGGCGCGAAGCCGAACTCAGAGACGTCGAGCCAACCGACGTGCATGCCGAGCGCTGGGCCGAATACGAACGCCACGCCAGGGAACCGGCTAAACCCGCCGAGAAAACCAAGCTGACCCTGCGCATCGGCATCTTCTTCGACGGCACTGGCAACAACGCCACCAACACAGCCCTCGGCCTGGCCTGCGGTGCGCAACACCCGATTCAGAAAGAAGACTTGGACGCGAGCTGCAAGCCGTATATGGCTGATCCGGATAGCAGTTATGGGAATGACATAACGAATATTCGGAAGCTGATGGAGCTTTATACCGAGAGTGCCCAACCGGAAGGGGACGGTCCGCAAAAGCGCCTTTCGCGCAAGATATACATCGAGGGCATTGGCACTGAGGCTCGCGAAGAGGACAGGTTGCTGGGCTCTGGAATGGGCCGAGGCGAGACTGGTGTAAGCAGCTGTGTGCAAAAGGCATTCGCCAGGATCGCCTCAGCCGTGACGCTCACCGTGCAAGAGAACGCCGGCTGCACCATTAATGCGCTGACCATCGATACCTTTGGATTCAGTCGTGGCGCGGCAGCCGCAAGGCATTTCGCCAATGAAGTCGTAAAAGGTGCCGCAGGACCTTTAGGGACAGTCTGAAAAAGACTTTCTGATTTTGGCAAAATAGCCGAACGCCACCCACC
>DAMBNU010000025.1:0-43876 GCA_032064305.1 Pseudomonas sp.
TTCGGCCCGATCAAGGACGTGCTGCTCTCAGCCACCTACGAACGCGGCGAGGTCGCAACCGCAACTACCTGTTGGGCCCGGCCGTGGACCTGGCAGTGCCGGGCTTCGATCGGCTGTCCATCAATACCTATTACCGCAAGCCAGACGGCATCACCAACCAGCCCAGCGGCCAGTGGCAGATCACCCCGACCTGGGCAATCACGGTGCCCGCCGGCAAATCCGACGTGCTCATCGACGGCTTCATCGACTGGGTAGTCAATGACAAGAAAAGCGGCAACAGCGAGCTGAAGAAGAACTTCCACTTCAACCCGCAGATCAAATACGACCTCGGCAAGGCGCTCGATTACACGCCCGGCACGCTCTATGTCGGTGTCGAGTACGACTACTGGTCCAACAAGTACGGCATCGAAGATAGCCGCTACTTCAACACGGACAACAACGTGACCAACTTGCTGGTCAAAGCGCACTTCTGAACAGCCGTTGTACGATCCAGTTTGCTGCAACTGCGCGCAGCCCAGTTGCAGCCGGTGCTCCGCTTCATTGTTGTTGCGCCCATGGCGACGATTAACGAGGGGGTCAAACGGATCGGGCGAACCCAGCGCATCGGCGCCTCCTCATAGCCGCTGACGCGTTCGTCCGTTCAAGACCACTCGGGCACCCGCTCGTATGCGGTGGCCCGAGGTGGTGGTGCATCACCTACCGCCAAAGGGCTCGGGATGCGACCAGGTCATGCACCATGTTGCGCCGCTGGGCAAAGCGGCCCGGGCGCTGCCAAGTCGACTAGCCCGCCTTAGGCGATCGAACATATTTCGCCACCGGAAAACGCAATGACCTGGCCCTCGTCAAACGCTTGCCACGGGTCATCCGTCAGCGGCACGCTCGCCACCAGAGCCATGGTCTGCTCTGCTCTCTCGATGGAAACGCCGCTCGCCTCAAAGCCTTGCTCGCTCCGCTGACACTGCCGTTGCAGATAGACGAGACCGGGAGGCTGGACACTGGCGGTCCGCGCCTGTTTGCGACGATCGCCATGCGCGAACAAGGTGTCGCCGTCGGAGTAGAGGAAATTTGCCGGACCGAGTGCTCGCAACTCCTGGGCGTAGACCTTCACCACGGAGATACGCTCCGCTATCGGCGGAACAATGCCTGGCTGCCGCCAGAGTTGCCTCATCCGGTCCAGGAGGATGCAAAAGGCTCGCTCAGAATCCGTTTCGCCAATAGGCGTGTAACCATCCGGATGAAACCCGGCCGTATCGAGGATGCCGGGCAGCCAGCCATTGTGCGCAAAAAGATGAACCCTGCCGGCCAGTTCGCGGGCGAAGGGCTGGGTGTTGCGGTAGGCCGGTTCCCCCATGGTGGCCTTGCGGATATGGGCAATGACCATGGGGCTACGCAGGTCATGATCGCGAATGAAGCGGACCCAGTCGCTCTCGTTGGCGGGGCCGGCGTCCTTGATCAGTCGGACATCCAGGCCCTCGTAGTAGCCGACGCCCCAGCCGTCACGGATCGAGGTCGGCGGTCCGCCATGCTCGGCCAGCCTCGTCAACGAGAGGTTCAACGTGGAAGACAGGTTGCTCGACAATCCCAGAAGTTCACACACGGCGATTCCATCCAATCTGGCAGGCGTGGCATCGCCCGGATTTGTCATTTGCCCGACAGCCTGCGCGACTGAACCCGGCTGGCAGCTCTTGCCGAAGGGTTGAAAACGCCTGCGCCGATCGCGAGCCTTGGGCCACACGAACAGCGCGGCCGACTGTATTCAGGTTGCCCGCTTCAGGACGCCGGTCAGCGTTGTGCCCGGCGCAACCGTGTTGAACACCGTCCCGTACTTCTTGACGTTGTCGTGCAACAGCGCAAGGCGTTGCTCGCTTTCGTCGGTGTCGACGACGATCTCGTACTCGATGCGATCCATTCGAGGCGGCACGTCCTGGCGTCGGCCATGCACGCTTACTTCAACCCCGCGCAGCTGGAACTTCAGGATCGGCGTGACACGCTCGATGCCCTTGATCATGCAGGCCGACAGCGCAGCCAGAAGCAACTCGGCAGGATTGAAGGCATCCAGGCGCCCGGCCAGATCGGTATCCAGCGCAAGCTGGGCTTCTTTGCAGTGTGCGGTGCTGCCGTGCTCGCTGACTCGGCGCGCTTGCACACTGAACGTCATTTTTGGCTGGTCTGACATGTTCGCCCTCCTGTGTCGATGAACGCGTGGTTGCGCTGCCCGGTGCTGGAGTTCTGCATGCACCGGGTCAGGCGCTTCGTTACCTGGCGAGACGATGGTGCGATCACGCACTGAGCCATTGCTCAACCTTGTCACGCCCAGGTATGCCCCCGGCGTGTACCACCTTTTCATCGACGACCACGCCGGGGGTCGACATCACGCCATAAGCCATGATTGCCTGCAGGTCTTCGATCTTCTCGACGCTGACCGCCACGCCCTTGGCTTCGGCGACCTGCCGGATCAGCGCGACCGTCGATTTGCAGTTGGCACAGCCGGTGCCGAGTACCTTGATGTTTTTCATACGCACTCCAGATGCTGACTTACAGCAGTAGGTTGAACAGGAACCCGACGACCAGAATCCCCACTGCTACCACGCCGATAAACGTGGCAATCAGGCGCATCTGCAGAACCTTGCGCAGGATCACCATCTCCGGCAGCGACAGGGCGATCACGCTCATCATGAACGCCAGCACCGTGCCCAGCGCCGCGCCCTTGGCAAGCAGTGCCTGGACGATCGGTATGACGCCGGCGGCGTTGGTGTACATCGGAATGCCCACCACTACTGCCAATGGCACTGACCACCAGGCATCTTTGCCCATGAAGCTGGCCATGAACGCCTCAGGCACATAGCCGTGAATCCCCGCCCCAATGGCGATGCCGGCGAGGATATAGGGCCAGACCTTGCCAACGATTTCCCGCACGCTTGCGAAGCCCGCCTCGACCCGCTCGGCCAGCTCGATATGCCTGCCGTCGGCGCTCGCCTGCACGCGTGGCATGTCGCGCACCCAGGGCGCCAGATAGGCTTCCATCTTCAGGCGACCAATGACCCAGCCGGCGACGATGGCGATGCTCAGCCCCAGACCGAGGTAGAGCAAAGCGACCCGCCAGCCGAACATGCCGAACAGCAGTGTCAGCGCCACCTCATTGACCATCGGCGCGGCGATCAAAAATGAAAAGGTCACGCCCAGCGGCACACCTGCCTGAACGAAGCCGATGAACAGCGGTACCGCGGAACAGGAGCAGAACGGCGTGACCACCCCCAGCGAGGCTGCCATGACATTGGCCGCGCCCTCGCTGCGGCCGGCAAGCAGCGCACGGGTACGCTCGGGAGTGAAGTAGGAGTTGACCATGCCCATGACGAAGACGACGCCTATCAGCAACAGCAGCACCTTGGGCGTGTCGTAGAAGAAGAACTGCAAGGCGCCGCCGAGGTGACTGTCGCGCGATACTGGCAACGCCGCGACCAGCACCTCCGACGCTGGGAGCAGCAGCTGATACAAGGCGAACCAGAGCAGCAAGGCGGCGCCGAGAAAGGTTCGCGGATTGCGCTGGGGCCAGCGCGCTACCAGTTCATTCACCTGATGCCTCCACCCTATGGTTGACGATGCGCTTGTCAAAAGCAGCCGACCCTGCGAGTCGTCCATTGCGCACCCAGTACCAGGAAGACGAACGGGCATTCAAGAGGATGCAGGCCGTCACCGTTTCATGACGACTGACGCGACTCTTCGCGCGGAACATGACAACAGACGCGGCCGCTTTCATCGAAACGCACCTGGCAATTACGTGTGATCGACTCGCGCAACCGCCGGCGCGCCCTGCGCAGACGTGCCTTGGCCGCAGGCAGCGTCAGGCCACTGGCGACGGCGAAGTCCTGCTGCTTAACACCCTGCAGATCACACTGCTCGAGGATCTGGCGATCTTCCATCGACAGCTCCGCCAGATTCCGGGCCAGACACCCGTCCAGTTTGTCGACCGGGGCACACGATTCGTCGTCAGCCACCAGATCTTCCGGGAGCTCGACATGAACCTTGACCGTGCGTGCTGCATCGATCAGCGCATTGCGGGCGACTCGAAACAGCCAGGCACGCGGGTTGTTGATCTGACAAAACGCACTGCCTTCACGCAGGGCCTTGATGAAAACTTCCTGAAGCAGATCGTCAACCTGACTGGGGTCACCGGATCGCCGGATCAGATAGCCAGCCAACGCGCGCTCTTGGGAGCGCCACGCCTCGAGAACACAGTTGACAGCCATCCGTCTCTCCTTGCTCTTGCATCGGATTGCCGCGCTACGGCTGGCGAAACCGCACGCAAGATGGCGTTCTGTGGTGGTGCCGCGCCGCGGCACATCGGTCAGCGCTTGCATTGCCAGATCCGCCAGTAAGATCAGATTAACCGCCACGAACGGCGGGCGACTGACCTACATCAAGGTCTATCTCGTGGTTTGCCAGATCAGCTCTGAAGTGCAGCAGAGATGTGGTTCAGGTAGCGCGGTGCATTGCGACAAGCGGTCGGTACTCGAACAACTGCCAGCGCCGTAACCTGCACAGCGACAGCGAGGCGAGTCACGCCGGACCAATGCCCAGGCGCCTGAACAGCGTTTTTTCGATTTCGAGGATCACGAAGACCGCGATGCCTGCGCACACCACCACCATGCCGGTGGCCAAGTTCAGCGCCTGGCTCGCAAACAGCGCCTGCATGAAGGGTGCGTAGGTGAACAGGAGCTGCAAGAGGACAACGCCGCCCACTGCAACCAATACACGCGGCGTACCTTTGACGCCCTGCAACGTGAACGACGGCGTCTTCAGGTAACGCACACTGAACAGGTAAAACACTTCCATGCACACCAGTGTATTGACCGCCGCGGTGCGCGCGGCCTCGACCGTCGCGCCTTGCTCGAGCATCCATTCGTAAACACCGAAGATGCCCCCCAGAAAGACGCTCGAGACCAGCAAGATCCGCCAGATCACAAAGCGCGACAGCATTGGCTCGTCTGGCCGTCTGGGCGGCCGCTGCATGACATCCGCCTCGGTCGGCTCGAATGCCAGCACCATCACCAGCGCCACCGAGCTCACCATATTGACCCACAGCACCTGGGCAGGCGTGATCGGTAAAGCCACGCCAAGCAGTACAGCCAGGAGCAGCGAAAGGGATTCGCCGCCATTGATCGGCAGCAGGAAGATCACGCACTTGCGCAGGTTGTCGTAAACGGTGCGGCCCTCTTCCACCGCATGAGCAATCGAGGCGAAGTTGTCGTCGGCCAGCACGATGGCGCCGGCCTGCTTGGCGGCCTCGGTGCCCTTCATGCCCATGGCGACGCCCACATCAGCCTGTTTCAGCGCCGGCGCATCGTTGACGCCGTCGCCGGTCATCGCAACGACCTCGCCATTGGCTTGCAGCGCCCGAACCAGTCGCAGCTTGTGCTCGGGGCTGGCACGCGCGAACACCCGGGCCTCGGCGACGGCCTCGCGCATGGCTGGCTCGTCCATCCGTTCCAGCTCGGGGCCGGTGATCGCCATGATGTCATCGCCCATACCGAGTTGCCGGGCGATGGCGCTGGCTGTCACGCCATGGTCGCCGGTGATCATCACCACCCGTATGCCGGCAGCGCGACACTGGGCGACGGCGCGAATCGCTTCATCACGCGGCGGATCGATGATGCCGACCAAACCAAGCAGGGTCAGATCATTGGCAACATCGGCGAGTTCGAGTCTATTCCTGCCGTGCGGTAGTCTGCGCCGGGCCAACGCGAGTACCCGGCGACCGGCACGCGCCTGCGCTTCGATTTGTGCATGCCAGCTGACTTCATCCAGCGCCCGCTCCGTTCCATCAGGCTCAAGCTGCCTTGAACACATGGTCAGAACACGTTCTGGCGCTCCCTTGACCATTGCAAGGCTGCAGCCTTCGCCTGCGTGCAGCGTGGCCATGAAGCGGTGTTCCGACTCGAAGGGAATCACGTCCAGCCGGGGGCGATCAGCATGCAACGCAGCGGGCGAGAGACCCGCCTTCATCGCCAGGGTCAGCAGCGCGCCCTCGGTAGGGTCGCCCGCCAGCGCCCACGCATTGTCTTTTTCATGCAGGCTCGCGTCGTTACACAGCGCTGCGGCCTCGACCAATGCGCTGGCGGCTGGCGCCCGCCTCTCCAAATCGCCCGGTTCCATTACCGCACCGTCGTACAGCAAGGCGCCCGCAGGTGCGTATCCCGCGCCCTCGACCTCAAGTGACTGCCCCGCGCAAACCACTTCCTGCACGGTCATTTCGTTACGTGTGAGCGTGCCGGTCTTGTCGGAGCAGATCACGGTCACCGACCCCAGCGTTTCGACCCCCGGCAGGCGCCGAATCACTGCACTGCGCGCCGCCATGCGCTGGACGCCAATCGCCAGGGTAATGGTCATGATTGCCGGCAAGCCTTCCGGAATCGCCGCCACGGAAAGCCCCACGGCAGCCATGAACATTTCGCCTGCGTCCAGGCCGTGCACCAGCGTCCCGAATGCGAACAGCAGTGACCCAGCCATCAGAATCACCACCGTCAGCGCGCGTCCGAACGTTTCCATCTTGCGCAGCAGCGGCGTCGTGACCTGCTCCACTGATTCAAGCATGCGCCCGATGCGTCCGATCTCGGTCGCAGCGCCGGTCGCGACCACAACTGCCCGTGCCTGGCCCTGGGTCACCAACGTACCGGCGTAGCCCATACAGAGGCGGTCGCCGATTGCAGCGTCGGCGGCCACCGGATCGACCTGCTTGTCCACCGGGGCTGATTCGCCGGTCAGTGCCGACTCGTCGATTCGCAGATTGCGTGCCTGCAGCAGGCGTACGTCTGCCGGCAGGCTGTCACCAGAGGCCAATAGCACGACATCGCCGGGCACCAGGCCGGACGCGTCGATGTCCTGCTGGCGGCCATCGCGCAGCACCACGGCATGCGGCGCCAGCAGATGACGGATCGCCTGCAGCGCTTTTTCCGCCTTGCCTTCCTGAACGAAACCGATGGCAACGTTGAGCACCACGACCGCCAGAATCACAAAGGTATCGACCCAGTGCGCCATCAGGCCGGTCACCAGCGCCGCGGCCATCAACACATAGAGCAGCACGTTGTTGAGGTGGCGCAGCAGGCGCTGCCAGATACCTGCGGCCTTGGTCTCGTCGAGACGATTGGGCCCGCACCGGAGCAACCTGTGCTGGGCCTGCTCATGCGTCAGCCCGGTTGCAGAAGACTCCAGCGCAACCATGGCCTCGTCGGGCTGGCTGGCGTGCCAAGGGCTCGACTGAGTCTGTTCAGACATCGCATTCCCCAAAGTGCCATTTCGTTGATGCAGCCGTTGCGGTGTAACGGACTCACGGAAGCCAAACAGCGACCCATCGCCGCCAAACGGTTTCACAACACTTGCCTGGACAAGGCTGCCAGCGATGGGAGCGATCGTGGCTGACGCCAGTCAAGCGTAGGCTATGCGAAAAGCGAAGACCTACGAGTTACGCCGCTTCGCGGTCCGATCCCGCGTCGTTCGGATCAGCAGGCAAGCCAGCGCTGAGCTGGCTACGCTGAGCTCACCTGCCCAGGAAGGAGCTTGGCAATGTCCGCTCGTCGAATCTGGATCCGCAATCCTCTGGCGCTGTTTACGGCCAATCAGCATGAGGCGCCCGGCGGGCTGGTAATCGAGGACAGCGTTATCGTCGAACTGCTGGAGGCCGCAGCGACGCCAATAGCGCCCGTCGACGAAATCTTCGATGCCCGCAAGCATGTTGTGCTGCCAGGCCTGATCAATACCCACGATCACTTCTACCAGACGCTTACGCGCGCCTGGGGCCCGGTGGCTAGCAAGCCTCTGTTCGACTGGCTGCTGACGCTTTACCCCGTCTGGTCGCGGCTGACTCCGCCAATGCTGCAGCTGGCCAGTCGGGTGGCGCTGGCCGAGTTGTTGCTCTCTGGATGCACCACGACGGTAGACCATCACTATCTGTTCCCCGCAGGACTCGAGGCCGCTATCGATATCGAGGTCGAAGCCGTGCGCGAGATGGGCATGCGCGCGACGCTCACGCGGGGCTCGATGAGCATCGACAAACCGGGTCGCAGATCCTACAAGAGCGTAGTCCAGACGGCCGAGGTCATTCTTGCCGACTGCGAGCGGTTGATCGATCGCTTTCATGACCCCGCTGAAGGGGCGCAAATCCAGATCGCTCTGGGGCCCTGTTCACCCTTCTCGGTAACCGGCGAGATCATGAGGGCCTGCGCTGAACTGGCGGTACAGCGCAATGTGCGCCTGCATACCCACCTGGGCGAAACGCCCGACGAGCAAGCCTTCTGCGTCCAGCGCCATGGCATGCGCAGCGTCGACTATCTGAACAGCGTAGGCTGGCTTGGCCCGCGAACCTGGCTGGCCCACGGCATTCATTTCAATCAGGTCGAGATACACCGTCTCGGAGCCGCCGGAGTCGGCATCTGCCACTGTCCTGGTTCGAACATGCGCTTGGGCTCGGGTATTTGTAGAGCGCTGCAGTTCGAGGACGAAGGCTCACTCATCGGCCTGGGTGTCGATGGTGCTGCATCCAACGACCTCTCCAACATGATGCTCGAGGCTCGGCAGGCGCTGCTCGTTCAGCGGCTGCGCTACGGTGCTGAGAAGATCACGCCTGACAAAGTGCTGGGCTGGGCGACCCGAGGCTCGGCGCGTTTGCTCGGACGTCACGATATCGGCGAATTGGCAGTAGGCAAGCAAGCTGATCTCGCCCTGTTCAAGCTCGACGAGCTGCGTTTTTCAGGAAGTCATGATCCCGTCTCGGCGTTGCTGCTGTGCGGCGCCGAACGTGCCGATCGGGTGATGATCGGCGGCCGGTGGAGAGTCCGTGATGGCCAGATTCTGGGACTCGACGTGGCCGGGCTGATGGCCGACCACCAGCAGGCCGCTGTTGCGCTGGTCAACCAATAACCAACGAGCCCGGGCAAGAGTAGGCCCTGCGAACCCTTGTTAAGCGCAACCCCGCAGCTCGACGGCAAGCCGCTGCAGACCTTCTCCGGCGCCGCCAGCGATCAGAATGAGTGGAACGCCAAGCATCAGATTCAGCGGCAGATCGAAGGCTTCGAGCTGGAGACCGTCACAGTCGAAGCCGGGCTGGCCGCACAGGTGCGGATGTTGGCGACTCAGGCGCTCGGCGTAGCTGCCCTCCCCGTCCAGATAGCCCACCACCGGTTTCCCACGGGCAACGGCATAACCCACCTCGAAGCTGGTGCCGCTGTCGGGCTCGCCGCCGCGAAAGAAATTCAGGTCGGCGAGCACGGCGTCGGCCTGCTCCAGCAGCTCCAGATTGGCCTGGTAGATCCATGCGGCCTGGGCTCGGGGATCGGTAATATCTGCCGGCACCTGCTTGTCCAGCGGATACAGACCAACGAAACCGAACTCGGCACAGAGCACCTTGAGCCGTTGACCATGCTCGAGCGCGTCCGGGCGGAACACACCGGGGCCGGCAAGGTAGATGCGTAGGTCCATGAATTGCGTGATCCAGATGACCGGATCAGAGCCCGATCAGCGAAAGCATGATGAAGGTTGCGAACAGCACGAAATGGGTCATGCCCTCGATCGCGTTGGTCTCGCCGTCGTTCAGGTTGATAGCTGCGACGATCAGCGTGATGAACACCATCAGCGTCTGTACTGGCGTCATCGCCATCTCGAATGGCTGGCCACTATACAACGCCAGCGCCTCCATGACCGGCACGGTGAGGATCACTGTCGACAGCGAAGCGCCAAGCGCGATATTGACCACCGACTGCATGCGGTTGGCCAACGCGGCGCGCAACGCCGTTAGAATTTCCGGGCTTGCCGAGATTGCCGCCACCAGCAATGCGGCCATGATAGGCGGTGCACCGGTGCCCTTGAGTCCCACGCTCAGCGACTGCGACATTACCTCGGCCAGCGCGCCGATCAGCACTACACCGACACAGAGCATGGCAATCGAGCGGCCGCGGCTGGTCGGCCGGTGTTCCGCCTCCGGCTGCGTTTTGCGACGGCGTTTTTTCTCGGGGTAGCTATAGCTGAAGAAGTAGCTGTGCGCGCCGACCTGCATGCGCAGGAAAACACCGTACAGCAGCAGCATCGCGCCGATGGTGAAGGCTGAATAAAGGTGCCATTTCCCCTGCGGAATGAATTCGGGCACCACCATCGAAACGCTCATCGCTGTCAGAATCATCACGCTGTAGGTGCGCGCCGAATCGTCGTTGTAAGGCTGTTCGCCATGACGGAAACCGCCCATCAGCGCGGCGAGGCCGAGGATGCCATTAAGGTCGAGCATGACCGCCGCATAGATGGTGTCGCGCACCAGGGTCGGCGACGGCTCGTGGGACATGAGGATGCCGAGAATGACCACTTCGACCAGCACTGCGGACAACGTAAGAATCATCGTCCCATAGGGGTCACCGACCTTTTCGGCAAGGATTTCGGCGTGGTGTGCCACCCGTACCGACGCCAGGACGATGGTCAGCACGAGCGCCGCCGTGGCAGCCAGCGCCATGACCTGACCGCTATGTACCAGAGTGGTTTCGAAGACGTAGGCGAGCACCGCTACCAGCAGCGCAACGATGAGAAAGGCTTCGTCCTTCAGGGTCTGCAACATCAGGAAATCTCTTGTGAGGGTCTGTAGTCCGACGCCACGAACCGCAGCAAATATCCCCAGTGTTGTTGCCGCCCGGATCGGCGGCGCGGCAATCTAGGAGAATGGCGCAGCAGACGGTGCCGCAAACGGGAGCAGGCCGATGTATTAGATAGCAACCGCAGGACTAGCCTCGGTCAAACCGGTCCCGAACAGCCGACTCAATCGGGCTCCGGCGCGCTGACGGTATAAGCTCGTCACCACATGCTACGCATCAAGGTTTCGAGTCGAATCGCGGCAGCATGCCGGTCACCTTTCCTGCGCCCGCCTCAACCGCGCTGGGGCGCCTGCCGTACCGGTGCACCCTTGGCGACATAGTAGGGCGCAGTGCTGCGCGGCAACGGCTCGCGGCCACGAATCCGATCGGCAATTTTCTCAGCGATCATGATGGTCGTGGCGTTGAGGTTGCCGGTAATGATCTGCGGCATGATCGATGCGTCCACCACGCGTAACCCTTCCACGCCATGCACGCGGCCCTGGCCGTCGACCACGGCCATGTCGTCGCTGCCCATCCGGCAGGAGCAGGACGGATGGTAGGCCGTCTCGGCATGCTCGCGCACGAAGGCGTCCAGGTCCGCGTCGCTCTGGGCCTGAGCGCCGGGGCTGAGCTCCTTGCCGCGATAGGGATCAAGTGCCGGCTGATTGATGATCTCACGGGTCAGGCGGATGCCGTCGCGAAACTCCTGCCAGTCCTGCTCATGGGCCATGTAATTGAACAGGATGCTCGGATCGACCTTCGGATCGGTCGAGCGGATCTCGATCCGTCCGCGGCTGGGCGAGCGCATGGAGCCCACATGAGCCTGGAAGCTGTGGCCATCATGGGCGTTGCTGCCGTTGTAGCTCACCGCCACCGGCAGGAAATGAAACTGGATGTTGGGCCAATCGAACTCGTCGCGGCTGCGGATGAACCCCCCGGCTTCGAACTGGTTGCTGGCGCCGATCCCCGAGCCCAGGAACAGCCACTCGGCACCGATCGCCGGCTGGTTCCACCACTTCAATGCCGGGTAGAGGGACACGGGCTGCTTGCACTCGTACTGCAGGTACATCTCCAGATGGTCCTGCAGGTTCTGGCCGACGCCGGGCACGTCCTGCACCAGCGGGATGCCAAGGCCCTTGAGCAAGGCCGCCGGGCCGACGCCCGATCGCTGCAGCACCTGCGGCGAGGCGATGGCACCGCCGCAGAGCAGCACTTCGCGCCGCGCTCGCACGCTGGTCGGCTGGCCGCGCCCGTGCAGGTAGTTGACCCCCACGGCGCGCTTGCCTTCGAACAGAATGCGGTCGGTCACCGCGTGGGTCACGATCGTCAGGTTCGGGCGTTCCCTGGCCTGGTCGAGGTAACCACGTGCCGTGCTGGCGCGGCGACCTTTGGGCGTGACGGTACGGTCCATCGGCCCGAAGCCTTCCTGCTGGTAGCCGTTGAGGTCTTCGGTCTTCGGGTAGCCCGCCTGGACACCCGCCTCGACCATGGCGTGGAACAGTTCGTTGTTGCCGGGCTTGGGCGTAGTCACGCTGACCGGGCCGTCGCCGCCGTGGTAATCGTTGGGGCCGATGTCACGGGACTCGGCCTTGCGGAAGTACGGTAGGCAGTCGAGGTAGGTCCAGTCCTCCAGGCCGGGCATCTTGGCCCAATTGTCATAGTCCAGCGCGTTGCCGCGGATGTAGCACATGCCGTTGATCAGCGAAGAGCCGCCCAGCCCCTTGCCGCGGCCGCAATCCATGCGTCGGTTGTTCATGTGCGGTTCGGGGTCGGTCTTGTAGGCCCAGTTGTAGCGCGTGCCCTGCAGCGGATAGGCCAGCGCCGCCGGCATCTGCGTGCGGAAGTCGAGGCGATAATCCGGCCCGCCGGCCTCGAGCAGCAGGACGCTGACCCCCGCATCCTCGGTCAGCCGCGCCGCCAGGGTGTTACCGGCGGACCCCGCGCCGACGATGATGTAGTCGTATTCCATGGTTCCTCCTCGCCATGCCCGGCTTGGCCAGGGCATGGCCGGTGCGGGTGCTAGAAAACCGAGGCGAAGTCGCCCAGTTCCACCTGCACGGATTTCAGTCGGGTGTAGTGCGCCAGCGACGAGATGCCGTTTTCGCGGCCGATTCCGGACTGCTTGTAGCCGCCGACCGGCATCTGCGCCGCTGACTCGCCCCAGGTGTTGATCCAGCAGATGCCGGCCTCGACCCGGTGAATGATGCGGTGCGCGCGCGCCAGGTCGCGGGTCACGACGCCGGCAGCCAAGCCGTACTCGGTGGCGTTGGCCCGGCGTACCGCCTCTTCTTCATCGTCGTAGGCCAGCAGGCTGAGCACCGGGCCGAAGATTTCTTCACGGGCGATGATCATGTCGTCGGTGCAATCGCTGAAGATGGTCGGCGCGACATAGGCGCCGCGGCCGAACTCGCCGCTGGTCACGCGCTCGCCGCCACACAGCAGCCTGGCGCCCTCTGCCTTGCCCTTGGCGATGTAGTCGAGCACGTTGTCCATGTGGGCAAAGCTGACCATCGGGCCAAAGGTGGTCGCCTCGTCCTGCGGATCGCCCAGGCGAATGCGCGCGACGCGCTCGAGCAGCTTGGCCTCGAAAGCACTCAACAGTGGCCGCGGCACGAAGACGCGGGTGCCGTTGGTGCAGACCTGTCCGGAGCTGAAGAAGTTGGCCATGACGGCAATGTCCGCCGCGCGGTCCAGGTCGGCGTCATCACAGACGATCAACGGCGACTTGCCGCCCAGCTCCATCGTGACGTCTTTGAGCGATGAACTCGCCGCGCTGGCCATGACTTTCTTGCCAGTGGTCACGCCACCGGTGAACGACACCTTGGCGATGCGCGGATGTTCGGTGAGCAGCGAGCCGATCTCGGCGCCGGTGCCGGTCAGTACGTTGAATACGCCGGCCGGCAGGCCCGCCTCCGTGAAGATTTCCGCCAGCTTCAGCGCGCTCAGCGAGGTCACTTCACTCGGTTTGAAGATCATCGCGTTGCCGGCGGCAAGTGCCGGCGCGGCCTTCCACAGAGCGATCTGGATCGGGTAGTTCCAAGCGCCGATGCCGGCCACGACACCCAGCGGCTCGCGGCGGGTATAGATGAAGCTGGTCTCGCGCAGCGGGATCTGTTCGCCTTCGATGGCCGGCGCCAGGCCGGCGTAGTACTCGAGCACGTCGGCTCCGGTGACGATGTCGACGGTGCGGGTTTCCGACAGGGGCTTGCCGGTGTCCAGGGTTTCCAGCTGGGCCAGCTCGTCGTTGCGCTCACGCAGCAGATCGACCGCCGTGCGCATCACCCGGGCGCGCTCAATTCCGGTGAGCGCGGCCCAGGCCTTCTGGCCCTTTTCCGCGCTGCTGACGGCGTGCTCAAGGTCGGCCGCCTCGGCCTGCGCCACCTCGGCGAGGACCTCGCCATTGGCGGGATTGATGCTTTCGAAGTGACGGCCACTGCTGGCGTCGACATAGCGACCGTCGATGTAGAGTTGTTGCCGTGGGTAACGGGCCATGGTGTACCTCGTGGAAATGGCGGCGGCGCCTCGTGAACGCCGCCACAGTGTGTGAGGCCCCGGCAGCGGCGGTAGCGCGACGCCGGGAACGGTGTCAGATGATGCCGGCGGCCCCGGGCTCGGACGCGCCGTCGGCCAGCGTGCCCTTCTCTCGCTGCAGATGCAGGAACTGCATGTGATGCTCGTAGTGGTCGAGGATGTCCTCGATCAGCTGGCGCCGTGAGTAGCCCATCAGGTCGTAGCCGAGGCTGCCCTGGCGCAGGTGCGCCTCCAGCCGGTAGTAGTGCGCGCTGCTGCTGGAGGTGCGCACGGCGAAGGACGGCATGACGCTGCGCACCGGCCAGATCTGGTAGGTGAAATCCATCTCGGTGCCCAGGTTGACGTTCAGGATCAGGTGCTCGCTGCCAGTCTCGCCCTCGACGATATCCACCGGCACGCCCTTCTCGCCCAGGGCCTTCTGTATCTCTTCCATGGCTGGCCGGCAGACTTCCTTGAGGTAGCGCCGGGTCTGCGCCAGGTTCGGAAAGCTCATCGCCCGCGACAGGCGCTGGCTCCAGTTCATGTGGGCATGCTCCAGCGTGGCGCGCCCGGACAGTTGCCCCGACAGGCTCTTCTGATAGCTGTCAGCCATGACTCCCTCGACGTGCAGCGCCTTGAACAGGCCGACCATCATGAACAGCAGTACGATGGAAAACGGCAGTCCCATGATCACCACGGTGCCCTGCAGCGCGGTCAGCCCGCCGGCCAGCAGCAACGCCAGGGTCAGCACGCCGATGATGGCGGCCCAGAGGATGCGCATCCAGACCGGCGCATCGCTGTTGACGTCCTTGAGGATGGACGTGAAGTTGGACAGCACCAGCGAGCCCGAATCGCCGGAGGTGACGAAGAAGACGATGGCCAGCACCGTGGCAACGGCCGTGGTCAGCCCGGCCCAGGGCAGGCTCTGCAGAAAGATGTAAATCGACGAGCCGGGGTTGCTGACTGCCTGGGCACCGAACTCGACTGCGCCGTTCATGACCATCTCGATGGCGCTGTTACCCATGATCGACATCCACGCCATCATGAACGCCAGCGGCAGCATCAGGGTGCCGACCACGAACTCGCGGATGGTGCGTCCGCGTGAGATGCGCGCCAGGAACAGACCGACGAAGGGCCCCCAGGCGATCCACCAGGCCCAGAAAAAAACGGTCCAGGCATTCAGCCAGTCGGTGGGCTGGTCGTAGGCGTAGGTGTCGAACGACAGGCTGATGAAGTTTGAGAAATAGTCGCCGATGTTCATCACCAGCGCGTTCATCAGGAAGGTGGTCTGTCCGGCGAACAGCACGAACAGCAGCAGCATCACCGCCAACAGCATGTTGAACTCGCTCAGCCGGCGAATGCCCCGCTCAACCCCAGTGGCTGCCGAGATGGCCGAAAACATCACGATGAATACCACCAGGATCGCCTGGGTCAGGGTCCCCTCGGGCACGCCGAACATGTAGTTGAGGCCGAAGTTCAGCTGGATGATGCCAATCCCCAGGCTGGTGGCGATGCCGAACACCGTGCCGAGCACAGCGGCGGTGTCGACGGTGTGCCCAATGGGGCCGTGGATCGCCTTGCCGAAGATCGGGAACAGTGACGAGCGGATCGTCAGCGGCAGGCCCTGGCGGTAGCTGAAGTAGGCCAGCGACATGCCCACCAGGGTGTAGACGCCCCAGCCGGAAAGGCCCCAGTGCAGGAAGGTCAGCTCCATCGCATGGCGAGCCGCCTGCACGGTGCCGCCCTCGCCCACCGGCGGCTCGAGGTACTGGGTGATGGGCTCGGCGATGCAGAAAAACAGCAGGTCGATGCCGATCCCCGCGGAGAACAGCATCGCCGCCCAGGTGATGACGTTGAACTCGGGTTTGGAATGGTCCGGGCCGAGGCGGATCTTGCCGTAGCGGCTGGTGGCGATCACCACTACGAACAGCAAATAGACCAGTACGGCGAGAAAGTAGAACCAGCCAAAGCTATCGGATATCCAGCCCAGCGCCGTGTTGATCACGACCAGCGACGAGTCGGTGAAGAACATCGTCCAGATCGCGAAGGCCACGATGCCGATGGCGGAACTGTAGAAAACGACCGGGTTGACGCGATCCGGCGGCGTGTCGGTGTCATGCGGTGAGAGCTCAGCCTCGTTCATCCGTTCTTTCTCCTGAACTTGTTCTGGCTTTGTCGGACATCGCCGAAGCGATGAAGCGGCAGTCGTTGCGCACTGCTGAAGACGCAGCGGCGGCTGCATGTGAGAGGGCTTGGCGATTACGTACCTTTCCGTCGCGGCCGCCAGTCAAAGCATTGAACCTGGCGACCTGCATATGTTTCAAAATAGTCCATGTTCCAAAAAAGGGCGGCTATTCTACTCGAATTTGCTCAACTTTGCACACCGCCTGGTTACGCCTAAAGCCCGCTACCGCAATCACGTTCGGTTTTACGTACACAACGCCAGACGCCGGGAGGCAATGCAGCCGGACGCATGCGGTTAAGATGAGCGCTTTTGCGAACGCACTTGCCGCCATGAATTACACCGTCTCGCCGATCGGCTTCGTCCGCTCCTGCTTTAAGGAAAAATTCGCGATTCCGCGCCAGCCGCAGCTCGCACCCGCCGCCCGAGGCGTGCTCGAACTGGTCGCGCCGTTCGACCAGGCGCAGGCGCTCGACGGCCTCGAGCAGGTCAGCCATGTGTGGCTACTGTTTCTGTTTCACCAGGCGCTCGAGGCCGAACCGCGCCTGCGCGTCCGGCCGCCGCGCCTGGGCGGCAACCGCATGGTGGGTGTGTTCGCCACGCGCTCGACGCATCGGCCCAACGGCATCGGTCAATCGGTGGTCCGCCTCGAGGGGATCGAACCCGGTCGCCTGCTGCTGTCGGGCATCGACCTGCTGGACGGCACGCCGGTACTGGACATCAAGCCGTACGTGCCCTACGCGGATGCCGTCGCCGATGCCAGCAATGCCATGGCCAGCGATGCGCCACCGCCGATCGCGGTGAACTGGACGGCAACCAGCCTGGAGCAGGCACAGGCCGAGGCACGGCGATTGGGCGAACCCTTGCAGGCGCTGATCGAGCAGTGCCTGGCCCAGGACCCGCGCCCCGCTTACCAGGCGCCACCACCGGAGCGGCGCTACGGTACCCGCCTGTGGGACGTCGACGTACGCTGGCATTACCCCGCGGCCGATGCGATCACCGTGTTGGAAGTCGTGAGGGCGGGCTAGGTCCGAACCGTTGTGTGAGCGCCGACAGCCGACCCGCGGCGAGACGGGGGACGGCCGGCTCGGTGATGGCTACTGGCGAGCCGGTGTCAGCAACAAACGCTGGGTGCCGTAAACCTTGTCCAGGTTCGCGGCCTTGAATGGGAAGCTCATGTAGCCGCCCTTCAGCCAGGCCTCGATGCCGTCGGCGTAATGAGGACTGGCGGGGTTGCCGGACTGGCCGGAGCTGTTCAGGCCGAGCATCGGCTCCTCGCGACCGAAGTCGACCAGGATCCGCATCGCCGGGATTAGCCAGGTATCGAAGTTGTCGCCCCAGCGATAGGCGGAGACGTTCAACGTGCTGTGGTCGCCACCGGCCGGAAACGGACCACGGTCCAGGTAGCCGCTTATGGCGTTGATCCCGGCACGCTGGCTGGCGGACATGTAGGGCGCGAGCTGGGTGCTGCCGGACTGCCAGGTGTAGTGATGCATCGCCCCCCAGCGCCACGCATCGCGGTCGGTGCCCTGCACGGTCTCCATCCGAGTCACCGCCGCGGCGAGCGCACGCGCGAGAATGGCCGGTTTGTCCTCGCGTTGCGCGGTGCGTGCATCGTCCCAAAACGGGCTGTCATCGCGCCCGAGCAGATGGTCGGCCTGCGCCGAGTACGAGGCGTTTGCCGTCTCAACCAACGCTTTCCACGCCGCCCCGGTTTCCGGCCCCAGCTCATCGAGAAAGGTCTGACGCGCCGACTCCATGAGAAAGGCCTCATACAGCGCCGCATCGGCGGAATCCGCGGCGAGCTTGCCGTCGAAGGCGAGCAGGCGTGACAGTGCCTCGCGCGCCCGGCCCCGCTCGGGTTCGGCCAGCGCCTCCACCGCCTTGTGCAGAGACGCGGCCATGCCCGGCGCCTCGAGCATGGCCTTCAACTTGGCGGCAAACGGCGTCGTCTGGTCATACTGCATCGCCATTGCCTGGCGGCCGTCCTGCCCACCCTGCCCCAACAATTCGGCCAGACGCTCGGCACGCTCGGGGTAGTACCACGAATTGGACAGCTGCATCCCGTAGCCCTGCGGCACGGTGCGCTGGTTGGCGGTGGCCAGCCAGCCCTGGGCGGGATCCTGGTCATAGGGGTGCAGCATCGGATCGGCAAAGCCATCCCAGTCATAACGACCGTCCCAGCCGGGCGATGGCACCAGGCCGAGCCCTTCGCGGCGGTTGGGAAAGCGTCCGGTGACCTGCCAACCGATACCCTGTGCATCGGCAAACAGGATGTTCAGCGCCGAGGCACGAAACTCTCGCGACGCTTCGAAGGCCTGGTCGACCGATTGCGCGCGGGTCAGGTCGAAAAACGCGTCCAGCGAGCGGTCGCCCTCGAAGCGGAGGGTATTGAGTGCAAGCCCGTAGCCGCTGCTCAGCGACAGCGGCTGCAGCGGCAGCTTGCGCTCGCCCAGCGCGCTGTTGAGCAGCGGGCCGTGACGGGTCTCGTAGACGGTTTCGCGAATCGGTCGCGCACCCTTGACGATGAACGTCTCGTGGCGCTCCCGCGCCGGCAGCCACTGCCCGTCGGCCAGGTAGAGCAGGCGCCCGTCTTTGCGCCGAACTTGCTCGAGGAAGAGGTCCTGGGTGTCGCCCATGACCATCGTCATGCCCCAGCCCAGCTTGCCATTGAAGCCGGCGATCACCATCGGTACACCCGCGATGGTGACGCCAGCGGCCTGGAATTTGGGCGAGCGGATCTGCACGAAATTCCAGTAGGAGGGCATCGACAGCGGCAGGTGCGTGTCGTTGGCCAGCAGCGGCTTGCCGCTGCGGGTGTGGCTGCCGGCGACCGCCCAATTGTTCGACGCAGCGATGCCCAGCGATCCGACGCGCGCCGCGGCGCGGTCCAGCGCGGCCAGGCCGGGAATTTCGCCACCGAGACGCAGCCCCTGAAGCTTTTCGGCTTCGGCAAAGGGCAGCGGCTCGTCGGGATAAGTCGGCAGCAACCAGGCCAGCTTGTCGGTGCCGACCTGCTGCGCCAGTGCCAGCGAAGCAATCTCTTCCTGCAGGTTGACCGCCAGGCCGAAGTTCAGCAGGCAGAACACCAGCACCGAATCCTCGGCTTTCCAGTACTCCGGCGTATAGCCAGCGGCGGCGAGGTCCATCGGCAGCTTGTCGCGGTGCCGATACAGGTAGGCATTGACCCCGCGCGCATAGACCTCAAAAAATCGTTTCATCCGCGGCGAGGCTTCACGGTACAGCTCTGCCGCGCTCTGCCGCAGGTTGACCGCACGCATGAACCGATCGACTTCGAGCACCCCGGGACCCGCCATCTCTGCCAGCCGCCCCTCGGCCAACAGCCGCAGGCTGACCATCTGGCTCAGGCGGTCGGTGGCGTGCACGTAGCCCAGGGCGAACAGCGCGTCGTGGAAGCTGGCCGTCTCGATCAGCGGCATGCCCAGCGCGTTGCGGCGGATACTGACGCTCTTGTCGAGCCCCTTGATCGCCTGCACCCCCTGCGCTGGCGGCAGGCTGTCGCTGTAGCGGCTGTCGAGGTAGGCCTGGCAACCGCTGAGCCCGCCAACCAGCAGCACGGTGCCCAGGGTCGCACGAAGCGGGAAATACGGCAGGCGCAATGACATGGATGGCTCCTTGAAGACAGGGCGCAGGGGGAAGAAGCAAAGATGGATGGAGTTCGGCGCGGGACGCTGCCGCTACGCGGCGCTACGGTGATTCGGCAGGGCTTCTTCGAGCAGCCAGCGTGCCGAACGCCGCGCCTCGGCCTTGTGCTGCAGTTCCAGCGCGCTGAAGCGCGCCTCGTGGCGACGGCGCTCGGTGCGGTCCAGCGCCTTCCAGGCATCGTGGGTCGGCACCTGCTCGGTGGCCTCGAACAGCACCTGGAAAACCCGGCAACGCGGGTCCTGGCCAAGGGCCGAATCGTAGTTGTCGAGCAGGACCTTGATTCGGATCGCGCCCTCAATGAGCGGCACCTGCTCGTCGAGCAGGCTACCGGCCAGCACCCGCAGGTCGTCGGCCAGCGCAGCGTGCTGCTGCGCCTGCATCGCCGCGATCTGACGATCCCGCTGCCACACGCGCCGCCACAGGTGCAACGCGTAGCCCGCCAGCGCCAAGATCAGCAGCAGGCCGGCAATCAGCAGGGCGATGGCGAACGGGGTCATGGACGGGTCAGGCTCCGTGGCACTTCTTGAACTTCTTTTGGCTTCCGCACGGGCAGGGGTCGTTGCGTCCGACGTCCTTTAACGGATTGCGCACGGGATCGTGGCTGTGGCTGCAATGCGGCCCGTGGACATGGGGCGCATGGTCGTGATCGTGGCCGTGATTGCAATCGGGGCCGTGCACGTGGGGTTCTTGGCTCATCGGTGTCGCTACTCCGGAATGAATTCGCCGGGAATTATCTCGCCATTGGTAGCGATGTGCACGCGCCGGCCGATCATCAGGCCGGTTTTCAGCTCACCATCCAGACGGTAGGCAATCGGCCGGTCCGGCGTTTCCAGCAAGCGGACAATGTATTTCATGTGGCGCCAGAGATTGGTGTACACCGGCACCTCGTAATATTCGAAACCATGGGCCGGCACGGTCGTCCAGCCGCTCGACTCGCCACTGGCGAGCTCGACGTCGTTGAGATGCACCCGGTACACCAGTCCTCGCACCGGCAGGCTCTGCTCATTGGGATTGTCGATGCGGAAACGCAGCATGAACTCTTGTTCCAGCAGCCTCGCCTTGACAATCTCGATGTCGGCGAGCTGTACGCGCGGGTCCTTGAAGTCGCTGCTGAACCAGGTCGAGCAACCCGCGACGCCAGCCAGCAAACCCAACAAAACCACCGCGCTCGATATTCTTCTTATAGGTGCGTGGCAAAGCATTCCGATACTCCAGAGGACGGCCAAGTGTAACAAGCGGCCGATGGCCTGCAATCGTTGTTTAGCGAAATTAGCACGCCCCTGCTACGGCTTTGCTACCAACCCGGTGGAGGGCACCATGGCCCGGTCGGCAAGCCGTCCCGCTGCCGGTTCAGCCGGCCAGTGCATGCGCCAGGACCGCGCGAACCCTGCCGATGCCTTCGGCCAGCGCCGCCTCGATTTCCGCCATGGTGATGATACCGGTGCTCTTGCCCGCGGCTGGATTCACCACCAGCGCGAGGCAGGCATAGGGTAGCTCGAGTTCACGAGCGAGCACTGCCTCCGGCATGCCGGTCATGCCGACGATGTCACAGCCGTCACGCTCCATGCGGGCGATTTCGGCGACGGTCTCCAGTCGTGGCCCCTGCGTGCAGCCGTACACGCCATGGCTGCTGAACAGCACGCCTTCGGCCGCCAGCGCCGCAATCAGGCGCTGGCGCAGGGCTTCGTCGTAGGGGTAGCTGAAATCCACATGGGTGACATGCTCGATGTCGCCCTCGAAAAAGCTGTGGGCCCGCCCGTAGGTGTAGTCGATCAGCTGGTGGGGCACGCACAGATGTCCGGCGCCCATCGCACTGTGGATCCCACCGACGGCATTGACCGCGATAATCGCCTCGGCACCCGCCTGCTTTAGCGCCCAGAGGTTGGCGCGGTAGTTGACCTGATGCGGCGGTATACGGTGTGGATGGCCATGGCGGGCAAGAAACAGCACCTCGCGACCGGCATAGCGACCACGCAGGATATCGGCTGATGGCGGGCCGAACGGTGTTTGCGCGGGCGCGGCCTCGTGCAGGATCAGCCCGGGCAGTTCGGTCAAGCCGGTACCGCCGATGATGGCGTAGACAGTCATCTGTATTCCTTGGTCAAACAATCAGTTCGGCGGCCCTGAGGGCAGCGTTGGAAGCGCGCCAGCGCGGGTCCTGCTTGTAATCTTGCGGGGTCGACGCCCGGCTGCGCATGAGCTGTAACCGCGGCGACGGGCGAACCCCGAGGCGCTGCAGCGCCGACAGGGCGAGCTCCGCAGCGCCACGGTCGTTGCACACCAGCCCCATGTCGCAGCCGGCCGCCAGCGCCGCTTCGATACGGCTGGCCGCATCGCCTGCCACATGCGCGCCGGCCATGGACAGGTCGTCGCTGAAGATCACCCCCTTGAA
The DNA here is from genome assembly GCA_032064305.1 of Pseudomonas sp. GTDB lineage: Bacteria > Pseudomonadota > Gammaproteobacteria > Pseudomonadales > Pseudomonadaceae > Stutzerimonas. Next base: position 22,355 of record DAMBNU010000025.1, read on the forward strand.
GCCCAGCTCGCCGCGCAGCACGTCCTGAAGCCAGCGGTGGGAAAACCCGGCCGGCCTGTCGTCAACCTGCGGGTAGATCACATGGGCCGGCATCACCGCATCCAGCCGATCTGCCAACTGGCGGAACGGAACCAGGTCGCGCTGACGCAGCTCGTCCAGCCCGCGCTCATCACGCGGAATGGCCACGTGAGAGTCGGCTTCGGCCCAACCATGGCCGGGGAAATGCTTGCCCGTGGCGGCCATGCCCGCAGCGTGCATGCCCGCCACGAAGGCGCCGGCCAGCTCGCTGGCGCGCTGCGGATCACCCTCGAACGCGCGCGAGCCGATCACCGCGCTGCGCCCATGGTCGAGGTCGAGGACCGGCGCGAAGCTGAAATCCAGACCCACAGCCAGCACCTCAGCCGCCATCACCCAGCCGCCCAGTTCCGCCAGGCGCACCCCGTCCGGGTGCGCGGCGAAAGCGCGCATTGGCGGGAGCGCGACGAATTCGCGGCGCAGCCGCTGGACGCGCCCGCCTTCCTGGTCCACGGCCAACAGCAGATCCGGCCGGATGGCGCGAATGGCGCGGCACAGTTCCAGCACCTGGCGCGGATGATCGACGTTGCGGCCGAACAGAATGAGCCCACCGACTTGCGGTTGGCGCAGCAGCTGTCGATCCTCGGCCGTGAGCCAGGTGCCGGCGATATCCAGCATCAAAGAACCTTGCATAGCGTAAGCGGATCCTTAAATCAGGGGAGTGGGCGACCATTGCGGACAGGCCGCCTCGCCGATCTGCACGGCGCAACCGGCCGGCACTCGAGCAAAGAGGTCGAGCAGATCGGCGTTGCGCAGCCGAATGCAGCCGTGGGACAGGGGGGTACCCATGGGCTCGGTGTCCGGAGTGCCGTGCAGGTAGATGTAGCGGCGGAACGTATCGACCTCGCCCAGCCGGTTATGGCCAGGCTCGCAGCCGCTGAGCCACAGGATCCGGGTGAGTATCCAGTCACGTCCGGGAAATTGTGCGTGCAGCGCCGGCGACCATACTTCACCCGTCCAGCGCCGCCCGCGGAGGACGGCACCAAGGGGCAGCCCATCGCCGATTCGTGCCCGCACGCGATGGCGGCCGCGCGGCGTACAGCCAGAGCCGTTGCGCTCACCCGCGCCATTGCGCGCCGTCGACACAGGCACACAGAGCTCCAGCGTGCCGGCGCAGAAGCCATACAGCCGCTGATCGGCAATTGAGATATGCAGGAAATCGAGATCGGACATGGAGCAAGCTTAGCCGATCATCATCAGGGCACGCACTTCAGCCCTTGGCGGGCATGGCCAGCGCGTTGCGCCGGGCAATGGGGTGTGCCTGCGCCAGGCCTGGGTCTGCCACGCCCGAATCGGCACGCATGCCTGCCGCAAGGAACGGCACCATCATGCGCATGACCTGCTCGATGGACGTGCGGGCGCCGAAGTCGTTCTCGGCGATGGCGCGCAGTGCCTTGATGCCCGACATGCTGAACGCGGCGGCGCCAAGCATGAAATGGACGCGCCAGAACAGTTCGATAGGAGGGATCGAGGGCGCGGCCTCGTGGACCCGCTGCATATAGCGGCGGAAGACTTTGCCATACATATCTTCAAGATAGCGCCGCAGGTGGCCTTGGCTCTGACTGAACGAAAGTCCCAGCAGTCGCATGAAGATAGACAGGTCATCGCCGCTGCGTGGCGTCACCGCAAGCGCCTGCTCAACGAGGATCTCGAGCAGCTCCTCGAGGTTTTCCTTGCGGTCAGATTGCGCCTCGCGGCGGTCCAGCTCACGCTCCAGGCTGACGCAGAAAGGCCCGAGGAAACGCGAGAACACCGCCTGGATAAGGGCCTTCTTCGAGCCGAAGTGATAGTTGACCGCAGCCAGGTTTACGCCAGCCTTGCTGGTGATCAGGCGCAGCGATGTCTCGGCGAAGCCTTTCTCAGCGAACAGCTGTTCCGCTGCGTCCAGAATACGCTCCACTGTTTCCGACTGCGCCATGCCTCCCCCTCCGACGAACAACTGTTTGAAACTTACGTTTCAACCCTACCCAAGTCAACCGGCAAAACGCCGGAACCCGTCCACCGCCGCAGAGCTTGCACCAAGCCCGCGGGAGCCTCAACCAAACAGCGATTGCCACGGGCCGATCACTGTATATAATCCCAGTCACTGTACAAAAGAACAGAGACCGCTCCCATGATCAAGCTGACCCCTCGCCAGTCGGAAATCCTGGCGTTCATCAAGCGCTGCCTCGATGACAACGGCTACCCGCCGACCCGCGCCGAGATTGCACAGGAGTTGGGTTTCAAATCGCCGAATGCGGCCGAGGAACATCTCAAGGCACTGGCCCGCAAGGGCGCCATCGAGATGACGCCTGGCGCGTCCCGCGGGATACGTATTCCAGGTCTCGAATCCGCAACAGACGATCACGGCCTGCCGGTGATCGGTCGCGTGGCCGCTGGCGCGCCGATCCTGGCCCAGCAGCATGTCGAGGAGTCGTGCCAGATCAACCCTGCATTTTTCCAGCCCAGGGCCGACTATCTGTTGCGCGTACACGGCATGAGCATGAAGGACATCGGGATTTTCGATGGCGACCTGCTGGCGGTGCACACCACGCGTGAAGCGCGCAACGGCCAGGTAGTAGTGGCGCGTATCGGCGACGAGGTCACGGTCAAGCGCTTCAAGCGCGACGGCAACAGGGTATGGCTGCTGGCGGAGAATCCGGAATTCGCGCCGATCGAAGTGGATCTGGAGCAACAGGAACTGGTCATCGAAGGGCTCAGCGTCGGCGTGATCCGGCGCTAGAGCCTGGCGAGGACGCATTGCGCGCCAGGCGAGACGGCGCAGGTTAACGATGTATAGGCGATGCAGGCAGCGCTTGAAGGCCTGCCAAGGAGAGGTTCATGCAGTATCAACCCCAACCCACCGCAGTTAATCCGCCGCAGTTGTCCCTGTTCGACGGGCTGATCGCACACCGCCTCGCGCCGTTCAGCGAGGTGGCCAGCACCCCCAGTGTGGCCGACGATTGCCTGAGCGAAATGAGCCTGAGCGGCAGTGGCGACCATTGCCGTTCGCTGCTGGCGCCGGTTCTCCGGGAACTCAGCGAAGCGGCCGACACGCGCTGGCTGACCCTGATCGCGCCACCCGCAGCGCTTTCCCTTGGCTGGCTGCGTGAAAGCGGGTTCAACCGCGACCGCATCCTGCTGCTGCAGGCCGACAATACCCAGGCAGCGCTCGAACTGGCGTGCAAGGCATTGATGTCCGGCTGCAGCCACACCGTGATCACCTGGTTCGCGCGGCTGGACAAGGCCAACCGCCTCAAGCTCCGCGTCGCGGCGACCCAGGGCAACGCCCAGAGCCTGAACGTCCGACTCGGAGACTGATCGATCCCGGCATAAGGACATGCCGCCTTTCAGACCACGACGCAACATAGCGCCCGCCACCGATACTCAGTGCAGCACGCGCGGTCCCTCTTCCTCCTGCTCGAATTCCCCCTCGGTCACCCGGCCGGCCATCTGCACGCCAATGTTGAACATGGCCTTGGCAATCTCGACATGCTGTCCTTGCAGGAACGCCTTGGCATCGTCGGAAAAATCCAGCGTGACCAGTACGCCTTCATCGTCAGCGCGACGCAGCACGATGCTGCCGTCGGGCAACTCGACGATTTCCAGAAAAGACGTAGGCATATGTCTACTCCCCGATTAAACGACGCATTGTATCAGCGAGCCCGATTACCGATAGCCCTAGCGGCATGCACGTGGCTAAACCGCCACGGCGTCTGTTCAGGGCGCTGCATTGGCCACAGCGCAGCGGTACGATGGGCGCGAGACCAGCGACGTACTGCCCACCGATCGACAGGAGCCCGCACCAAGCGGCGCCACCCTGCAAGCCTTTATGCCAGAGCCTGAACGATGACCACACGAACGCTGCTGCTGACCACCCTGGCCATGCTCGCCTTCGCCGGCAATTCACTACTCTGCCGGGCCGCGTTGCGCGACAGCGGGATGGACCCGGCCAGTTTTACCGGCATCCGACTGACGGCCGGGGCGGCAGTGCTGTGGGTGCTGCTCGCGCTGCGCAGCCGCCCTGCTGCTACACACGGCAGCTGGTGGGCCGCTGTCGCGCTGTTCACCTACGCCGCCGCGTTTTCCTATGCGTACCTGCATCTGGACGCTGGCGCCGGCGCACTGCTGCTGTTTGGTGCGGTACAGCTGAGCATGACGGCGTGGGGCCTGTTCAAGGGCGAACGACTACATCGTTGGCAGGTGACAGGGATGCTGCTTGCCAGTGCCGGGCTGGTCGCCTTGCTGCTGCCGGGCTCGCGTACACCCTCGCTGTCGGCCTCGCTGCTGATGCTCGCAGCCGGGGGCGCCTGGGGCGTGTATTCACTACTGGGACGAGGCGCGCCAGACCCGCTGGCCGCCACAACCGGCAATTTCCAGCGCACCCTGCCGATGGCGGCATTGCTTGGCCTGTTCGCCCTTGACGGCCTGGACTGGAACACCAGCGGGGTGATCTACGCCTTGCTCTCGGGCGGGCTTGCCTCCGGCGTCGGCTATGCGCTCTGGTACGCAGCGCTGCCCGGCCTGGCGGCAATGCAGGCGGCAAGCGTACAACTCAGCGTGCCGCTACTGACGGCCCTCGCCGGTAGCCTGCTACTGGGTGAATCCCTGACCAGCCGGCTCCTGCTTGCCGGCGTGGCGATCCTCGGCGGGATCGCGCTGATCCTGCGCTTCAAGCAACGCGCATGATGCTCATGCAACTGGCTTGACCGGGGTCGGCTACCACTCGGTCAGCGAGTCGCGAAAGCGCAGCGCGAGTGCCTTGAGCTCACCGCGCCAGGCCTCCACCTCGCCGCGGGCCAATGCTGGCGTCTCTTCTTCGACGCTGACCGCCTCGATCAGCGGCACTGTCGGGTCGGTCTTAGCCTTCGCCGGCGCCCTTGGTGGCTCGAATAACGCAGCGTAGGCCTTGAGCAGCAGCGCCAGCCAGGTTTCCCCGTTCTCAGCTAGCTCGGTCAACTCGGCCAACTCCGGACTCGACGAAGCGCTGCTTGTCGAGCGCAGCAGCAGCATTTCCGCCCGCGGCGCGGTAGCACCTGGCAGCCGATAATAGCCGGCAATCTCGTGACAAAGGCCGAGCAAGGCGCCGTAGAGGTGGAACAGGCTGGCTTCACGCTCGGCCTGGATCACGCCCGGTGCATTCATTGCGCCCTTTTCCTCGGCGCGCCGCCAGTTGTCCAGCGCGAGCCCGGCGAAATAGATCTTCTGGTTGGTACGGGTGTAGAGCTCATGAGCCATGGCGATGGCCTCCAGAGGTTGAACGTGACGGACCGGGGCCGGCTCGCGGTGCCGGTCCAACGCTGCACTTACTTGCCGGTGCTCTTGTCTTCGACCTTCCACTTGCCGCCATCGAAGAACGCCTTCCAGCCTGTCGGCTTGCCGTTGACCTCGGTCTGCACGTACTGCTCCTTGGTCTTGCGGCTGAAGCGGATCACCGCCGGGCGCCCCTCTGGATCCTTCTGAGGCGCGCTCAGCAGGAAGTGATACTTCGGATCGATCTCATCCTTGTGCGGAATCAGTTCCTGCACCAGCGGCGCGCGCGTCTCGCGATTCTTCGGAAACTGGCTCGCGGCCAGGAACAGCCCGGAAGCCCCGTCACGCAAGACGTAAGTATCGTCGACCTTTTCGCACTTGAGCTCAGGCATTTTTACCGCATCCATCTTCGGCGGCGCAGCCTCGCCGTTGCGCAACAACTTGCGGGTGTTCTTGCAGTCAGCATTGGTACAGCCGAAGAACTTGCCGAAACGGCCGGTCTTCAATTGCATTTCGCTGCCGCACTTGTCGCACTCCAGGCTCGGCCCTTCGTAGCCCTTGATGCGGTACTGGCCTTCCTCGATCTCGTAGCCGCTGCAATCGGGGTTATTGCCACAGATGTGCAGCTTGTGGGTTTCGTCGAGCAGATAGGCGTCCATGGCCGTGCTGCAGATCGGGCAACGATGCTTGCCCAGCAGCACGCGCGACTCGGACTCGCCCTCATCATCGGCGGCAATCTCGTCGCCCGGAATCAGGTTGACCGTGGACTTGCAGCGCTCCTTCGGCGGCAGACTGTAGCCGGAGCAGCCCAGAAACACACCCGTGGAGGCGGTGCGGATCATCATTGGCCGGCCGCAGACCTTGCACGGAATGTCCGTCAGGGTCGGCAGGTTGGCGCGCATGCCGTTCTCGCTGGCCTCGGCCACCTCGAGCTTCTTGCGGAAATCGCCATAGAACTCGTCGAGCACGTGCTTCCATTCACGCTCGCCCTGGGCGACGTCGTCGAGGTTTTCCTCCATGCCGGCGGTGAAGCCGTAATCCATCAGGTTATTGAAGCTCTCCGAGAGGCGCTCGGTGACGATGTCGCCCATCTTCTCGGAATAGAACCGGCGGTTGTGCAACGAGACGTAGCCGCGGTCCTGGATGGTCGAGATGATCGCCGCATAGGTCGATGGGCGGCCGATGCCGCGCTTTTCCATCTCCTTGACCAGGCTCGCTTCGGAGTAACGCGCCGGCGGCTTGGTGAAATGCTGACTCGGGTCGACCTTGATCAGCGTCATCCCGTCGCCCTTGTTCATGTCCGGCAGCACGTCGTCTTCGCCGCTCTTGCTCTGCTGCGGCATCACCCGGGTATAGCCGTCGAACTTTAAAATCCGGCCCTTGGCGCGCAACTCGAAGTTGCCTGCGGTCACGGTGACGCTCGTCGACAGGTACTGCGCAGGCGGCATCTGGCAGGCCACGAACTGGCGCCAGATGAGGTCATACAAGCGTTCGGCATCGCGCTCCATGCCCAAAAGCTGCGCCGGGCGCAAGTTGACGTCGGAGGGGCGAATCGCCTCGTGGGCTTCCTGGGCGCCTTCCTTGCTCGAATAGACGCTTGGCTTCTCCGGCAGGTACTGGCCGCCGAACTCCGCCTCGATAAAGCCGCGCACCATGCCAACGGCATCGGCCGACAGGTTAGTCGAGTCGGTACGCATGTAGGTGATGTAGCCCGCCTCGTAAAGCCGCTGGGCCATCATCATGGTTTTCTTCACGCCAAAGCCGAGGCGGTTGCTGGCCGCCTGCTGCAGGGTCGAGGTGATGAAGGGCGCCGACGGCTTGCTGCTGGTCGGCTTGTCTTCGCGCTTGGTGACGCTGTAGCTCGACTGCTTCAGGTGTTCGAGCGCCGCCATGGCATGGGCTTGGTTCAGCGGCTTGAACGCCTCGCCGTTCTCGCGTGCCACCTCGAAGCGAACTTTGGCCTGGTTCGCCGTGGCCAGGTCTGCATGGACCTCCCAGTACTCCTCGGGCACAAAAGCGCGGATCTCGCGCTCACGCTCGACCACCAGCTTTACGGCAACCGACTGGACTCGGCCGGCGGAGAGCCCGCGCGCGATCTTCGACCAAAGCAGCGGCGACACCATGTAACCAACCACGCGATCGAGAAAGCGACGCGCTTGTTGAGCGTTAACCCGATTGATATCAAGATCGCCTGGTTTGGAGAATGCTTCCTGAATCGCCTTCTTGGTGATCTCGTTGAACACCACGCGCCTGTAGCGGCTGTCGTCGCCGCCAATGGACTCGCGCAAGTGCCAAGCGATGGCCTCCCCCTCCCTATCCAAGTCAGTCGCGAGATAGATAGTGTCGGCTTCCTTGGCCAGACGGCGCAATTCTTCGATCACCTTTTCCTTGCCGGGCAGGATCTCGTACTTGGCCTTCCAGCCATGCTCCGGGTCGACGCCCATGCGCGCCACCAGCTGGCGCTTGGCTTTCTCCTTTGGCGTGAGCACCGGGGCATCGGCAGCCGCCGCCTTGCCACGCTTGACGGGCTCCTTGTTCGCCGAGCCGCTGGTGGGAAGGTCGCGGATGTGGCCGATACTCGACTTCACCACGTACTGGTTGCCCAGGTACTTGTTGATGGTCTTGGCCTTGGCCGGTGATTCCACGATGACCAGCGATTTACCCATGGAGAGGAGAGTTCCTGAATCGAGAAGTGAACGAAGAGAGTGTGAAAACCGACAGGAGCCGAGCGCTCGGACTGGCGGAAAAGAAGCGGTACGCATCACGTCCCGCCGGGGCAATCAATCGCCCTGGACAGCTTCCCTGCCCACCGGTGCCACCGTTGAGAAACGTGCTACCGGGGGATGTGCAAGGCTCGCGTGCAGGCGGCAACGTCCAGACTCGGCCCGAAAGCACCGCTATATATAGTGGCGAACAAGGGCAGGTCAAGGGCGGGGGTTAAGCCAGCGCGCCCCGACATGCCTCAGAAACGACTCGGTTCGGCCTCGACGAGCGCGAATCGAGGCAGGGTTTCGCCCTCGACCTCGACCGTTTCGGTGAACATCGACAGCGGCCGCACCCAGAGACCGAAATCCCCGTATAGCGCCTGATAGAAGACCACCGGCTCTTCAGTTTCGGAGTGCCTAGCAACTGCATATACCCGATACTCGGGCCCCTTGTAATGGCGGTAACGGCCGGGCGTGATCTGCATCTCGACTGCCTCTGAAAATAAATGCTGTTCCCTTGAATGAAAACCGGGGCACGCGGCCCCGGTTATCGTGTCACGAACAGCTTAGACGCGTTCGAACACCGTGGTGATTCCCTGGCCGAGGCCAATGCACATGGTCGCCACGCCGAGGGTACCGCCGTTCTGCTTCATCACATTCAGCAGAGTGCCGGAAATCCGCGCGCCGGAGCAACCGAACGGGTGGCCCAGCGCGATGGCGCCGCCATGCAGGTTGACCTTCTGCTCCATCTTGTCGAGCAGCTTGAGATCCTTCAGCACAGGCAGTGCCTGGGCGGCGAAGGCCTCGTTGAGCTCGACGAAGTCGATGTCGTCCATGGTCAGGCCGGCACGCTTGAGGGCCTTCTGGGTCGCCGGTACCGGGCCGTAGCCCATGATCGCCGGGTCCACGCCCGCCAGCGCCATGGAGCGAATCACCGCCATCGGCTGGATGCCCAGGTCCTGCGCACGCTGGGCCGACATGACGATCATGCACGAGGCACCGTCGGTGATCTGCGAGGAGGTACCCGCGGTCACGGTGCCGCCCTTCGGGTTGAACGCCGGCTTGAGTGCGGCCAGGCTTTCAAGGGTGGTTTCTGGACGGATGGTTTCGTCGTAGTCAAAGACCTTGAGGAAACCGTTCTCGTCGTAGCCCTCCATCGGGATGATCTCGTCCTTGAACATCCCTTCAACCGTGGCCTTGTGCGCCAGACGGTGCGAGCGTTCACCGAAAGCATCCTGCTGCTCGCGGGTGATGCCGTGCATCTTGCCCAGCATTTCGGCGGTCAGGCCCATCATGCCGGACGCCTTGGCCGCGTAGAGCGACAGCTGCGGGTTCGGGTCGACGCCGTGCATCATGCCGACGTGGCCCATGTGCTCCACGCCACCGACGACGAAGACATCACCGTTACCGGTCATGATCGCCTGGGCGGCGGTGTGCAGCGCGCTCATCGACGAGCCGCACAGGCGGCTGACGGTTTGCGCAGCGCTGGTGTGCGGAATGCGAGTCAGCAGCGAAGCCATGCGGGCAATGTTCCAGCCCTGTTCCAGGGTCTGGTTGACGCAGCCCCAGATCACGTCCTCGACTTCGGCCGGGTCGACCTTGGGATTACGTGCCAACAAGCCATCGATCAGGTGCGCGGACAGGGTCTCGGCGCGGGTGTTGCGGTGCATGCCGCCCTTGGAACGCCCCATCGGGGTACGGCCGAAGTCGACAATGACGACGTCTCTCGGATTAAGGCTCATGAATTCTCTCTCCCTCGATTAACCGTAGAAGCGCTGGCCGTTGGCGGCCATCTCACGCAGCTTCGCGGTCGGGTGGTACAGCGGGCCCAGGTCGGCATACTTGTCGGCCATCGCGACGAACTCGGCGACGCCGATCGAATCGATGTAGCGCAGCGCGCCCCCACGGAAGGGTGGGAAACCGATGCCATAGATCAGGCCCATGTCGGCTTCGGCGGCGGTCTCGACGATCTTGTCTTCCAGGCAGCGAACGGTTTCCAGGCACAGCGGGATCTTCATGTAGTTGATAATGTCCTCGTCGGACAGCTCGCGGGTCTCGCTGACGATCGGCTTCAGCAGCTCATAGGACTGCGGATCGACCACCTTTTTCGGCTTGCCTTTCTTGTCCATCTCGTAGGCGTAGAAGCCCTTACCGTTCTTCTGGCCGAGGCGGTTGGCTTCGTACATAACATCGACAGCGGTTTTGGTGTCGTCCTTCATGCGATCCGGGAAGCCTTCAGCCATCACGTCACGGCCATGATGGCCGGTGTCCATGCCGACGACGTCCATCAGATAGGCCGGGCCCATGGGCCAGCCGAACTTCTCCATCACCTTGTCGGCGCGAACGAAGTCGACGCCGTGGGCGATGGCGCGGGCGAAGCCGCCGAAGTACGGGAACAGCACGCGGTTGACCAGGAAGCCCGGGCAATCGTTGACCACGACCGGACTCTTGCCCATCTTCTTGGCGTAGGCAACGGTGGTGGCGATAGCGGTTTCGCTGGTCTTCTCGCCACGGATCACTTCCACCAGCGGCATCATGTGTACCGGGTTGAAGAAGTGCATGCCGCAGAAGTTTTCCGGACGCTTGAGCGCCTGGGCCAGATAGCTGATGGAGATGGTGGAGGTGTTGGAGGCGATAATCGCGTCTTCGCGAACGTGGCCTTCCACCTCGGCCAGCACGGCGTGCTTGACTTTCGGGTTCTCGACTACCGCTTCGACGACGATGTCGACGTTGCCGAAATCGCCATAAGACATGGTCGGGCGGATGGCATTGAGCGCCTGAGCCATCTTGTCAGCGGTCAGACGGCCTTTTTCGACGCGCTTGCCGAGCAGCTTGGAAGCTTCGTCCAAGCCCATCTGGATACCTTCTTCGCGGATATCCTTCATCAGGATCGGCGTGCCTTTGACGGCCGACTGGTAGGCGATGCCGCCGCCCATGATGCCGGCGCCCAGTACGGCGGCCAATTTCACGTCACGAGCCTGCTTGTCATACGCCTTGGCCTTCTTCTTCAGCTCCTGATCGCTTAGGAACAAGCCGACCAGGCTCTGCGCAACAGAGGTCTTGGCCAGCTTGACGAAGCCCGCGGCCTCGACTTCGATGGCCTTGTCGCGGCCGAAGTTGGCGGCTTTCTGAATGGTCTTGATCGCCTCGACCGGCGCCGGGTAGTTCGGGCCAGCCTGGCCAGCAACGAAGCCCTTGGAGGTTTCGAAGGCCATCATCTGCTCAATGGCGTTGAGCTTGAGCTTGTCCAGCTTCGGCTGGCGCTTGGCCTTGTAGTCCAGCTCGCCGGAAATAGCGCGCTTGACCAGGTCCAGCGCAGCGGCCTGCAGCTGATCAGGAGCAACCACGGCATCGACGGCGCGAACCTTGAGCGCATCTTCAGCACGGTTTTCCTTACCCGAGGCAATCCACTCGACAGCGTTATCCACACCGATCAAACGCGGCAGTCGCACCGTACCGCCGAAGCCTGGGTAGATGCCCAGTTTCACTTCTGGCAGGCCGACCTTGGCGACAGTGGACATGACGCGATAGTCAGCGGCCATGCACATCTCGAAGCCGCCGCCGAGGGCGATCCCATTGATGGCGGCGACGGTTGGGACGCCCAGGTCTTCGAAATCGCTGAAGATCTTGTTCGCTTCGAGGTTGCCGGCTACCAGCTCTTCGTCAGACAGCTTGAAGTTGTCGACAAACTCGGTGATGTCGGCGCCGACGATGAACACATCCTTGCCGCTGGTAACGATGACGCCCTTGACCGAAGCGTCGGCCTTGATGGCGTCGACGGCCTGGCGCAGGTCATTGAGGGTGAGGCGATTGAACTTGTTGACGGACTCACCCTTGAGGTCGAAATTCAATTCGACGATGCCGCTCTCAAGAGCCTTAACCGTGATGGCTTTACCTTCGTAAATCATCAACTGATCTCCACGGTATGGAAGCTGAACGTTACGTGCCGCACGTCATCGGCCCATAAGGCCACCACCGGGGCGCGGTGCGCCACTCGATGAAACGACACCCACCGACACGATAAACCGGGCTGACGGCGTCTGCATGGCAAACGCTCGATTCATACGCCCGTTTGATTTGGGTGCGCACACCTTCATGGAAAAGCCCGCCAATGTCAATCGGGCTTCCCTGCCCGCCTCGGTCGCGTCGGCCGTGTGGCAGTGAAGCGCCCGGCCGAAGCAAACGGCTCTGCCGTACTGGTCGTACCGCGGCCAGACATCGCGACTCATTCACAGAGCTGATGGCGCCGCCGGAACCCCACCGGCGCCCGGCCGTCACAAAACCCATGATGCAGCTTGTACACTCGCTGCCTGCCCAACCAACCCACGGGGCGCCTTGCCGTCGTGTTTTCAGGAGTTCTTCATGTCTGCCCCCCTCGCCCGCATCGAACAAGGCCCGGACCCCTACACGTGGCTGGAGCGCCGCGACGCGCCGGAGGTGCTCGACTACCTGAAGGCCGAGAACGCCTATCTGGAGGAGCAACTGGCCGGCGAGGCCGGGCTGCGCGAGGCCTTGTTCCAGGAAATCAGGGGTCGTATCCGCGAAACCGACCTGTCCCTACCCTCGCCCTGGGGCCCCTGGTTGTACTACCAGCGCACCACGGCAGGCGACGAATACCCGCGCCATTACCGTTGCCCGCGCCCGGCCGACGGCTCGTTCTCAGTGGACGAACAAGCCGAGCAACTGCTGCTCGACCCCAACGAACTGGCAGCCGGGGGCTTCCTGGCGCTGGGCGCCTTCAGCGTAAGCCAGGATCACAGCAAACTGGCCTACAGCCTCGACACGCAGGGCGACGAGATCTACCGCCTGTTCGTCAAGGACCTGACGAACGGCGAGGTCACCGAGCTGCCGTTCGATGATTGCGACGGCAGCATGACCTGGGCAAACGATCATCAGACGCTGTTCTTCGGTGAACTGGACGACACTCACCGTCCACACAAGATTTACCGGTATCGCCTTGGCGAAAGCGGGCGCACGGAGGTCTATCACGACCCGGACGGACGCTTCTTCGTGCATTGCTACCGCGCCAGCTCTGAGCGCCAGTTGGTGATCCTGTCCAGCAGCAAGACCACCAGCGAGGCCTGGGTCCTCCCAGCGGACGAGTCTCACGGCAGCTGGACCTGCCTGGCCGAGCGCCACGAGGGCCATGAATATCTCCCGGACCACGGCCTGCTCGACGGCCAGTGGTGCTGGCTGATTCGCAGCAACCAGGCGGGGATCAATTTCGGGCTCTACCAGGCCCCCGAGGCTACCCCGCAGCGCGAACACTGGCAGGAGCTGATCGGCCACAGCGATACGGTGATGCTCGAGGATGTCAGCCTGAATGCCGGCGCGCTAACCCTGAGCCTGCGCGAGGCGGGCCTACCGATCATCGAGGTGCGTCCCGCAACCGGTGAATCCTACCGGCTTCAGTTGCCGGATGCGGCCTACAGCCTGCATGTGCAGAACACGCTCGAGTTCGACAGTCCCGTCATCCGGCTGCGCTACGAAGCGCTCAATCGACCGGCACAGATCCGCCAGCTGGCACTGGCCAGCGGCGAGCAGCAGGTACTCAAGGAAACCCCCGTCGAGGGCCCCTTCGACGCCGACGCCTACGAGAGTCGGCGCATCTGGGCGACCGCCGCCGATGGCACTCAGGTCCCGATCAGCCTCGTCGGTCGCCGCGAGCGACTCGGCCAGCCAGCCCCGCTCTACCTGTATGGCTACGGCGCATACGGTCACAGCCTCGACCCCTGGTTCTCCCATGCACGGCTGTCACTGCTCGACCGTGGCTTCGTCTTCGCGATCGCCCACGTGCGCGGAGGCGGCGACCTCGGGGAAGCCTGGTACCGCGCCGGCAAGCTGCAACACAAGGCGAATACCTTCGGCGATTTCATCGCCTGTGCCGAAAAGCTAATTGCCGACGGCTACACCGAGCCCACCCGACTTGCCATCAGCGGAGGCAGCGCCGGCGGCTTGTTGATCGGCGCCGTGCTCAACCTGAGCCCGGAACTGTTTGGCGCGGCCGTCGCCGAGGTGCCCTTCGTCGACGTGCTGAACACCATGCTCAACGCCGATCTGCCGCTGACCGTTACCGAATACGATGAATGGGGCGACCCGAACGAGCCTGAGGCTTACGAGCGGATCAGGGGCTATGCGCCCTACGACAACGTGACCGCCCAGGCCTATCCGGCAATCCTTGCAGTCGCGGGCTACAACGACAGCCGCGTGCAGTACTGGGAAGCGGCCAAGTGGGTCGCCAGGTTACGGGCCAGCAAGACTGACGACCACCTCCTGTTGCTCAAGACCGAGTTCGGCGCCGGGCACGGCGGCATGAGCGGGCGCTACCAGGCGCTGAAGGACGTGGCGCTGGAATACGCGTTCGTGCTCAAGGTGTTCGGCATGACTGGTCGCTAGGCCGGCGGCAACAGGGGCCAGCACCAATACCCGTTTGCCGACTTGCGGTCGGAACGGCATGCACGTCCGACGGTCACTGCTCATACCACTGTTTGGAGTGAAAAGGCATGAACAGGACATCGCAGAATGTGCATGGCATGAACAGGACATCGCAGAATGTGCATGGCTGGGAGCGCGCCGCCTCGGTCATCGGCGGGCTGTATTTCGTCGGCAAGGGCCTTGGCCGTGGCGGGGTCGGCGGGCTGGTTCAGCTGGCAATGGGCGGTATGGCCCTGGCGCGGGGCTTCACCGGCCATTGCGAAGCCAAACGCGTGCTGTGTGAGGTAACCGAACAGGCCAAGATGGCCGAAGGCAACTCCCGCAGCATGCCCTTCGAACGCAGCGAAGCCGACGACGCACGGCTGAAGGCCAATGCCCAGGCGGCTACCGGCACGTCCGCGGTGACCGGCAACAACTCGCTGAACAACCCGCCCGCCGGCGTCTGACCGCCCCGCCTGGCTCGGCGCGCCCGCCGCAAATGCAGAGCGATCCGAGCCCGCTTTTTTTATGGGCAACGCACCCCGCGGGGAATGCCGACTTCCACATCACGAAAAGCAAAAGCTTCGCCCCGAGGGCGGGCCTCCCACGAAAACAGGTCCCGTGCAGGGCGTCGCATTGTGCCGGTGCCACGCTTTTTTGTGGGAGGCGCGACCCGCGGCGAACGGCGCCGGCTCGGTGTCCAAAAGCTTCGCTCCGAGCGCGGATCTGCTACGAAAAGCAGCCCGTGTAAGGCATCGTATTGCGCAGTGACACGCTTTCCCTGTAGGAGGCTCGACCCGCGGCGAATGCGGACTTCCACCACCCAAAAAAGCAAAAGCTTCGCCCCGAGGGCGGGCCTCCCACGGAAATAGGTCCGTGCAGGGCGTCGTCGTGTGCCGGTGCCACGCCTTTTTGTGGGAGGCGCGACCCGCGGCGAACGGCGCCGGCTCGGTGTCCGAAACGCTTCGCCCCGGAGGGCGGCGGGCCTCCCACAGTTCCGCAGCCCACCAAACCGCAGCCCACGGTGAGCGCGGCTCTTAGCCGCGAGGCACCACGATCAGGCCGGCGCGTTCGCCGATCGCGACGTCGGCCAGGGGGAAGAGGATATGCGCGTCAGCCTCTTCGACGACCCAGCGAACGCCGCCTTCGTCCTCGGCCAACAGACTGCCGAGCGGCAGCGCGGTGAAATTCTCGACGTCCGCGGGCAGCCGCAGCGCAAAAGCGTCACCGCGCTTGATGACTTCTCGCGCCAGGCGAAAGGTTTTCACCGGCGGCAATGGCAGCGTCGGCTCAGGCGCGGCCGCCTCGATCCAGCCGCGAGCCGCATGGAGAAACCGATCGAGGCAGACAGGCCAGGTCCCGTCGGGCGCCTCGGCCATTTCCAGCGTAAAGGCTTCGGCGCCATGGTGGGTTGCGCTGTGGGCGCTGAAGGTCGCGGAGGGCTTTTCCTGGATCAGCAGCGCGTCCACCGCCGCCTCCTGCAGACGCGCCAGACTGGCAGGCGAGACATTCCGATCCGCGACCCAAGGGCAGACGGCGAATTGCGGGAGCTTCGAGGCGCGCATCGCCGAATGCAGATCATAGTGCCAGCGGCGACGACCCGGCTCCCGGAAGAACCGCGCCACCCACGCTTCGAGCTGCGCCGCGCGACGCGATTCGTAATCGAGCCCGCCGGCGTGCTTGCCGCAGAACAGCCGATTCAGGTCGGCGCCGACCCGGCGGGTACCCTGGCGGATGGCCGGTGGGTTACAAAACAGCAGCAGCAGGCGAGCGCGTGGCCGAATATCGCCGCGTCCAATCGCGCCTATCAGTCGGTCAAGCAGTCGGATCGGCACGACTTCACAGCCGTGCACACCGGCCGACAGCACCAGGTCCAGACCGGCGTCCTGACCGGGCGGAGGTGTCACTTCGAGCGCCCCCTCCCCCAGCCACTGCAGCCGAGCGCCCTGGGCCGTGAGCAGGATCTTCTGCTCCGGCTCACGGCCGGCCAGCGTCAGCTCCAGCAGCCGGCCGAGTGGCGGCGTTGCGCCGTCAGTGGTCGTGCTGACAGTCGGGACCATGCACGTGATCGTCGTCGGCTGGCTCTACCGGCTCCATCTCAAGCTCAAGACTGACGAGATTGGTGGCCAGCGGGCGCAACAGCAGATTGGCGTACTCGGTGTCGCCGTCCTCAACGTCGACGCCGATCATTAGCTGGTTGTTGCCGACTTGCTGGATCCAGACCTCCCGCCCCTGCCACATGACCGCAAACCGCGTGCAGGACGTTTCCAGCTGGGTTCCGTCCACGTCTTCCAGGATCAAATGCAAGCTATCGCTCATGTCAGCCTTCTCGATTTCAAAGAACGGCAGGACTGATCGCAGCCCTGCCAGGGGACCGGGGCTTCACGCCCGGGTCAGTGTGGCCGCGGCGCGCTCGAAGCGCGCCAGGCCTTCGGCAATGTCAGCCTCCTCGATGATCAGGCTGGGCGCCAGGCGAATCACGTCGGGGCCGGCCTGCAGGATCATCAGCGCTTCCCGCTCGGCGGCATCGAAGATTTCCCGGGCGCGGCCCTTCCATGCGTCGTTCAGCACGCAACCGATGAGCATGCCCATGCCACGTACCTGGCTGAACAGGCCGTAGCGCTGACCAATCGCCAGCAGACCCTGCTTGAACCGCTCGTGGCGCGCCTTGACGCCGGCGAGAACGTCCGGCGTGTTGACGATATCGACCACCGCTTCGGCCACCGCGCACGCCAACGGGTTGCCGCCGTAGGTGGTGCCATGGGTGCCCACGCTGAAATGCGCGGCGATCGCGTCCGTGGTCAGCATCACGCCGATGGGGAAACCACCGCCCAAGCTCTTGGCATTGGTGAGGATGTCCGGCGTGACGCCGTAGTTCATGTAGGCGTACAGCTCACCGGTGCGGCCCATTCCGGTCTGGACCTCGTCGAGAATCAACAGGGCACCGTGCTGATCGCACAGCTTGCGCGCTCCCTCGAGGTAGGCCTGGTCAGCCGGCAGCACGCCGCTCTCGCCTTGGATCGGCTCCAGCACCACGGCGCAGGTCTTGTCCGAAATCGCCGCGGTCAGTGCGTCGAGGTCGTTGTAGGGCACATGACTGATGCCTTCGATCTTCGGTCCGAAACCGTCGGAATACTTCGGCTGACCGCCTACCGTCACGGTGAACAGGGTGCGGCCGTGGAAACTGTTCACCGCCGAAATGATCTCATGCTTCTCAGGCCCGTGGGTGTCGTGGGCATAGCGGCGGGCAAGCTTGAAGGCCGCCTCGTTGGCTTCCGCCCCTGAATTGCAGAAGAAAGCCCGGTCGGCAAAGGTCGCCGCGGTGAGCTTCTTGGCCAGGCGCAGCGCCGGTTCGTTGGTGAAGATATTCGAGATATGCCAGAGCTTGCCCGCCTGTTCGGTCAGCGCCGCCACCAGCGCCGGGTGGGCGTGCCCGAGCACGTTAACCGCGATGCCGCCGGTGAAGTCGATCAGCTCTCGCCCGCTCTGGTCCCAGACTCGCGAGCCCTCGCCGCGCACCGGTATGAAGGCGGCGGGAGCAAAGGTGGGAACGATGACCTGGTCGAAATCGGCGCGTTCTACCGGGGTGTGCGGGGCGGACATCAGGGCTCTCCTGCGAGGCGACACGAATGAATGAAAACGCCCCACCGTGGCGGGGCGTTGCAGGCGCAGTTTAAACGCAGGGTCAGCGGGATTGGGCGATCCGCGGAAAATTCTCTTCAGGACAGAACGGAATGCTGCTGGTCCAGCTCGATGGCGCGATCGAGAGTCTCGAGCAGCGTCTTGCGGGCCTTGAGCTTGGTGTTCTTGTGGGCCGTCATGTTGAGCTTCTTCAGCTGCGCAGCGGTCGCCTTCGCCACGGCCAACAATTCGCCGGCCGGTACGATCCGATCCAGGAAGCCCGCCTCGAGCGCGGCCTGGGGGTTGAAGATCTCGCCGTTGATCACCGAGCGATGAAAAGCCGGCTTGGTCAGGCGATCACGCGCCACTTCGATCCCCGAATGGTGCATGGTCATGCCGATCTGGACTTCGTTGAGGCCGATGTTGAAGGCGCCCTCGGTGCCGATCCGGTAATCGGCCGACAGCAGCAGGAACGCGCCTTTGGCGATGGCGTGCCCCGGGCAGGCGACGACGATGGGAAACGGATGGGCGAGCATGCGCCGGGTAAAGGTCGATCCGGTGGTGACCAGTGCGATGGCTGCCTCGGGGCTGGCGGTCATCACCTTGAGGTCATAGCCGCCGGACAGAATGCCCGGCTGCCCGGTGAGGATGATCACGGCGCGGTCCTGCTCGGCGCGATCGAAGGCCTGGTTGAGTGCGTCGAACACGGCAGGCGACAGCGCGTTTACCTTGCCGTTGTTGAGAGTCAGCGTAGCGACGCCGTCGTCGAAGTCGTAGGCAACCAGATCACTCATGACGATGATTCCTTGTTAGAAGATCGCAGACGTTACCCAGCGCAAAGGGCGAGGTAAAGCACGGTGACTGACCGACGGGTCATCCGGCGCGCGCCAGCGGCACAGGTCCGGGCGCACACCAACTCAGCTGTCGGTCGGCTCCGGCTCGAGTTCGAGGATGGCAAGCAGCTCGGGATGGAGGATGGTCTGCAGCTCGGGATCGGCGATGTACAGCCCGTGTGAGCCGTCCGGGATTCCGCCGCTGATGCGGTACGGGGTTCCATCGGCGTCGACGGTCAGCTGGGACAGGTCCAGGTAGCGCGGCTCGCAGGGCTGCTTGCCGGCATTACGCAGCACCACGACCTTCGGCCGCAGGTGCAAGTGGGGGTGTTTTTCCAGCACCAGACCGACTTCCCCGGTGTGCAGCTCTACCAGCGTTCCGACCGGAAAGACGCCCAGCCAGCGGATGAATTCTTGTACCAGGGTTTCATCGAACTGACGCCCGGCGCTGCTGCGCAGGACGTCGTAGGCGGCCTGGATGGGGCGCGCATTGTCATAAGCACGGTGACTGGTGATGGCGTCGAAGGCGTCGACGATGGTAATGATGCGCGTGGTGAAGGGGATCTGGTACGCATCCAGCCCCAGCGGGTAGCCCTTGCCGTCCAGCCGCTCGTGGTGGCCGTGCGCAGCCTGGACCGCTGCGGCCGGAATGTCGTCCTGGGTGCATAGCGCCTGGTAACCGAAGGTCGGGTGCAGCTTGATGTGGTCGAATTCGGCCTGAGTGAGCTTGCCCGGCTTGTTCAGGATCGCCGGGTCGATCTTCATCTTGCCGACGTCATGCAGCAAGCCAGCGATGCCGAGCGTCTCGATCTTGTCGTCGGGCAGGCCCAGGTGCGTACCGAAACCCATGGCGAGGATCGACACGGACAGGCAATGCAGGCTGGTGTAGACGTCCTGGGACTTGAGCCGCGTCAACCAGAGCATGGCGCTTTCGTTGCGCAGCATGCTTTCCAGGTTGCGCTTGACCAGCGCCTGGCAGGCCTTGGTGTCGATCGCCCGGCCCTGCTGGACGTCGAGCAGCACCTGGTCGAGCACTAGCGCACTGCTGCGATAGGCCTCGTGGGCTTCCTGTACCTCGAGGGACAGCGGGATGCGGGTCATCCGGCGGGTGACCCGCAACGGCGTGGCACTCGGCACGATCAGCTGGCCCTGATCGATGAGCACGCGACGAGTGTCGTCGACGAACACGAAGTCGCAACGCTCACGAACCGCCTGGATGTGCTCGACCTTCAGCAGGGGAAACCCCTGGAACAGAAAGTCGGTCTGCCGCCATGGTCGATCCAGCTCGCAAATGTACATGCCGAGTTCAAGATGACTGACGTGCAGACGCCGCTTCGTGGCCACCTGCACCACGTCCGGCCGCTTGCGCTTGCTTTTGAATAAATTCATCAAAGCCTTTCCCGGCTCTTATATATTCACTACGCACTATTGCGAAGCTGGCGTCTATGCCTTGGCCATTTCGAACCCTAGAACAGCGATAGGTTCATTGCCACACTCGCTTGGGCGGTTTTCCAACCGTTCCTTAAGCGCATGAAAAAACTAAAAAACTTTTTGCCATCCGGAAGCTGTTCGGCTACATTAGCGCGCCTCGACGGACGCAAGCCCGGCGAGATCCGGTGAGGTGTCCGAGCGGTTGAAGGAGCACGCCTGGAAAGTGTGTATACGAGAAATCGTATCGTGGGTTCGAATCCCACCCTCACCGCCAGATCGAACACAAAGCCCTGCTCAGCAGGGCTTTGTCGTTTCTGGGGCTCGCACAGGTTTCTGGTCTCGCACAGCTTCCTGACCCGCATAACTTTTGGGACCTGCCTGGTTTCCAGCGCTCACATGGCTCCATCGACCATTCCAGCCGCACATCCCGGGCCAACCTTGGCCAAGCCGCGCGAGGCGCGGCGTAAACGCATCTGCGCCAGACCGGGTCACGGCCCGCCGCCAGCGACTGTTTCGAATCCACCCGAGCCCAGCGCAGGTCCGCGTGTGACGTTCCCATTCGATCCATCGTTCGGTTGATTCTGACGAGGCGCGCCCTCGCGTGACGCCCGCCGATCGCCTTGCCCCCCGCCACCGACCAACGGTCCGGCACAACCGTCATACCCCGGTTCACGCCGCCAGCCAAAAACCAGGAACGCCGAGGCCCCGGCCTTGAGCGCATCGGGCTCGCACACGGTCTCTCCGATAGCGAAACGCCACCAGCGCATCGGGTACTGCCTGCCTTGCGGGCATGGCTTCAGGACCGGGGCGCTGGTCCGACTATTGCTTGAAAAGCTGCGTCGGAGCCGCCGTATCCCCTTGCGCCGGAGCACGGTGCAGCGTGCGCAACCTTCGCGGTGACGGGCGAGCCATCACGTTCCTTGGCGCCCCGACAGCACCTTGCGCGAATCACCCCAACCCATAAGGCCGCTAGCATGTTCAAGCAGAAGAAAATCAGGCAGGCCACCTTCATCCTCCTCGCCACGGCGGTCATTTTGATCCTGCCGAACCTGACCCGGCTGATCGGCTGACCCGTCCGGCCGCGGCCTCGCCGCCCCTACTCAGGGGCCCGGCGGGGTACGCCACAACCCATCGGCGTTTCGCCTGTCATGACGCACCCCGGGAACTAATGCGCGGCATGGGCTACTGAAAAAGGAGCCACTGCTCTAGCG
>DAMBNU010000026.1:0-43582 GCA_032064305.1 Pseudomonas sp.
TCGTTGTTCTTGTTGTTGCGGAAGGTGTGCCACTCCGACTCGTTGGAGTGGGCCAGCAGGATGCCGTTGTACGGAATCGCGCCCAGGCCTTCGGTGCTGTTGTAGTTACCTTCCTGGGTGGCGGTCAGCAGCGGGTGCAGCACCTTGATCGGCGCCTTGAACATCTCGACGAATTCCATCATGCCCTGGTTGGCACGGCACAGGGCGCCCGAGTAGCTGTAGGCGTCGGCGTCGTTCTGCGGGAATTCCTCGAGCTTGCGGATATCGACCTTGCCCACCAGGGCCGAGATATCCTGGTTGTTCTCGTCGCCCGGCTCGGTCTTGGCGATCGCGACCTGGTTGAGGATCGAGGGGTATAGCTTGACCACGCGGAACTGGCTGATGTCGCCGCCGAACTCCTGCAGGCGCTTGGTGGCCCAGGGCGACATGATCGAGCTGAGGTAGCGACGCGGGATGCCGTAGTCCTCCTCGAGGATCTGTGCGTCCTCGGCGGGGTTGAACAGCCCCAGCGGCGACTCGAACACCGGCGAGCCCTTGATCGCGTAGAAGGGCACCTTTTCCATGAGCTGCTTGAGCTTTTCAGCCAGAGAAGACTTGCCGCCGCCGACGGGTCCGAGGAGGTAGAGAATCTGTTTCTTTTCTTCCAGCCCCTGCGCCGCGTGGCGGAAGTAGGACACGATCTGGTCGATGCAGTCCTCCATGCCATGGAAGTCTTCGAAGGCAGGGTAGCGGCGGATCACCTTGTTGGAAAAGATGCGCGACAGCCGCGAGTCGGCCGAGGTGTCGATCAGTTCGGGCTCACCGATTGCCATCAGCAGGCGCTCGGCGGCGGTGGCATAGGTGCCCCGGTCTTCCTTGCACAGGTCCAGATATTCCTGAAGCGAATATTCCTCCTGGCGGGTTGCTTCGAATCGTTGCTGGAAATGGCTGAAAATGCTCATGACTTCACCTCGGACGATGCTCGGAGCCGGTGTTGTCATCAGGCATTCAGGTGCGGCCGACTGCTCGGCCTGTGGAGTCCCCCCGAACACCTAATGGTCGTGACCTGAGGCCCGGTAGCCGCTGTACGGTTCCACCTGTTTGGATGGCCTGAACTGAAGGATAGTTCGGATTCAGCGAATTCAAGGGGAGAGCGCGTGTTTTACCGCTGCGTTTCGTCGGATGGACCGCGCAAGGTCGCCACCTGCGCGGCCTCGGCGGGGCATCTTTTCAGGAAGGGTCGCCGCGCTCGATGTCGTCCGGAAAGGCCTGACGCCACAGCTCGAAGCCGCCATCGAGACTGTATACATCAGAGAACCCCTGGTGGACCAGGTAGGCGGCTGCGCCCTGGCTGGAGTTGCCGTGGTAACAGGTGACAACCAGGGGCTGGTCCATATCGGCCTTGGCGATGAAGTCCGCCAGCGAATGATTGTCCAGATGTGTCGAGCCGCTGATATGGCCCGCCGCGAAGCTCTGCGCGTCGCGGATGTCGACGACGGTGACGCCGTCTTGGCGCAGCGCCTGCGCCTGCTGCGGGGAGATGCGTTTGAAATCAGTCATGCGGTGCCTCGCAATCGCAGTGGTGCATGTCGCCGGTGTCGACGTTCATCAGCGTCATGCTGTTGCCCCATACGCAGCCGGTATCGAGCGCGAAGGTGTTGGGCTCGTCGCAACGGCCCTCGAGTGCCGCCCAGTGCCCGAAGATGATCTTGCAACCGCGGGTCTTGCGGTTCGGGTGGCTGAACCAGGGGGCGAAACCCGGAGGGGCCGTCTCCAGCCCCTCCTTGGCCTGCAGGTCAAGGGTCCCGTCGGCCTTGCAGAAGCGCATGCGGGTGAAGTAGTTGGTGATCAGGCGCAGCCGAGGAATGCCGTGCAGGTCCTTGTCCCACTTGGCGGGTTGATTGCCGTACATGCCATCGAGAAAGGGTTGCAGCAGCGCATCGTCGACCAGCGCCTGCTCGACTTCAGCCGCGCGCTTGAGCGCCTTGGCCAGCGTCCACTGCGGGGGGATGCCGGCATGCACCATAGTGGTGTTGCGCTTCGAGTCGTGGTGTACCAGCTTTTGCTGGCGCAGCCAGTCGATCAGGTCGGCGCGGTCGGGGGCATCGAGGATCGGCTTGAGCGTGTCGGAGCGCTTCATGCGCTCAATGTTGTACGAGACCGCTAGCAGGTGCAGGTCATGATTGCCGAGCACGGTCACAGCCGAGCTGCCGAGGTCACGGACGAACCGCAGCGCCTCGAGCGACTGCGGGCCGCGGTTGACTAGATCCCCGGCGAGCCACAGGCAGTCGCGCGAGGGGCTGAAATCGACCTGCCGCAGCAGGCATTGCAAGGGTTCGAGGCAACCTTGAAGGTCGCCGACAGCGTAAACAGTCAATGCAAGGCTCCCGGTACGGCCAGCCGGAAGGGGGCGATAGTGGCGTCGAACGAATGGCCGTCCTCGGCCAGCATCTGGTAGCTGCCCTGCATGGTACCGACGCGCGATGCCATCAGGGTCCCGCTGGTGTAGACGTGCTGCTGGCCGGGGGCGATGACCGGCTGTTCGCCGACCACGCCTGCCCCGCGTACCTCCTGCACCTGCCCGTCGCCGTCGGTGATGATCCAGTGGCGCGCGAGCAGCTGGGCGGTGAGCTGGCCCTTGTTTTCGATGACCACCCGATAGGCAAAGGCATAGCGGTCCTGATCCGGCTGCGATTGCTCGGGCAGATAGGTCGGATGGACGCTGACGTCTATCCGGTAGCGCAGGTCTTCAGGCATGGAATCCTCCTGCCGTTGGGGTCGCCTTCAGCAGCGGTCGCAGACGTGGGTGGAAAGTTGATCTGACAATCTTACGAACGCGGCGAGGTCCAGCTGTTCCGGACGCAGACTCCCATCGACGTCGGCGGCCGCGATGGCGTCGGCGTCGAGCAGCCCCTTGAGCGTGTTGCGCAGCGTCTTGCGGCGCTGGTTGAAGGCCTGGCGGACAACGATTTCGAGTTGGCGGTGGTCGCGTGCCGGATGCGGCAGTACCGCATGGGGCACCAGGCGCACGATCGCTGACTCCACCTTGGGCGCGGGGTTGAAGGCGCCGGGGCCGACGTTGAACAGGTGTTCGACGCGGCAATGGTACTGGACCATGATCGACAGCCGTCCCCAGTCGCCCCCGCCAGGCTGCGCGGCGAGTCGCTCGACGACTTCCTTCTGCAGCATGAAATGCATGTCGCGGATCAGGCCGGCGTGTTCGAGCAGGTGAAAGATCAGCGGGGTGGAGATGTTATACGGCAAATTGCCGACGACCCGCAGGCTGGCCGGGGAAGGGCTCAGCCGGGCGAAATCGAACTTCAGGGCATCGCCCTGATGCAGCGCGAAATTGTCGCGGCTGGCGAATTTCTGCTGGAGGATGGGGATCAGGTCCAGGTCCAGCTCGACGACGTCCAGGTGGGCGCCGCTGTCGAGCAGCCCCTCGGTGAGCGCGCCCTGGCCCGGGCCGATTTCCACCAGGCGGTCACCTTCGCGGGCGTGGATGGCGCGCAGGATGCGATGAATCACGCCGGCATCGTGCAGGAAGTTCTGGCCGAAACGCTTGCGGGCGCGGTGTTGGTAATCGGACATCGGAAGCTCCAAGGAGTAGCTCGAAGCTCGAAGCTTGAAGCTGAAAACGGATAAGGCGCGCATTTTAGCAGGCTGTAACAGGGGAAAGACGATAACGGCGCTGGCGGTGGAAAAGGGCATGGACGGCGACGCCCTTTGCATCAAAGCCAGTCGCAAGGCCAGATTGCGTCCGTCTCCAGCTAGCCAGCCATCTGATACGCGGTTTCCAGCGCGACCTGCAGGCTGCCGGTGTCGACGCGACCGCTGCCCGCCAGGTCCAGCGCGGTGCCATGGTCGACCGACGTGCGGACGATCGGTAGGCCGAGGGTCACGTTCACGGCGGCGCCGAAACCCTTGTATTTGAGTACCGGCAGGCCCTGGTCGTGGTACATCGCCAGCACCGCGTCACATTGCTCCAGGTGCTTGGGGGTGAACAGCGTGTCGGCTGGCAAGGGGCCGACCAGGTCCAGCCCCTCGCGGCGCAGCAGGTCGAGGGTCGGTTCGATGATGTCGATTTCCTCGCGCCCCAGATGGCCCCCTTCGCCGGCATGCGGGTTGAGCCCGCACACCAGGATACGGGGCCGGGCGATGCCGAATTTGTTCACCAGATCCGCATGCAGGATACGCGTCACCCGCTGCAAACGCTCCGAGGTGATGGCGTCCGCCACGTCACGCAGCGGCAGGTGCGTGGTGACCAGTGCCACGCGCAGCCCGCGGGTGGCGAGCATCATGACCACTTGCTCCGTGCCGGTCAGCTCGGCAAAGTATTCGGTGTGGCCGGAAAAGGCGATGCCGGCGTCGTTGATCACGCCCTTGTGTACCGGTGCGGTGATCATCCCGGCGAACGTCTTGTCTAGGCACCCCAGGCCGGCGCGCTCCAGCGTGGCGAGCACGTACCCGGCATTGGCCGGACTCAGTCGGCCGCTCGCCGCCGGCGCGGCGAGCGGCGTGTGCCAGACGTAGAGCGCGCCTGCAGGCGCCGGCTGGTCCGGCCAGCGGTCCGGGCCAACTTCTATCAGGCGGACGTCCAGGCCCAGCTCGCGTGCGCGATCGCGCATCAGGTCCATGCTGGCGATGGCGACCAGCGCATGCGGCTGGGTTTCACGGGCGAGCAACAGGCAGAGGTCCGGACCGATGCCGGCCGGCTCGCCGGCGGTCAGGGCAAAACGCTTCACGCTCATGTGAAATCCTCCGGGCAAAAAAAACGGGCCGGCCAATGATGGCAGGCCCGCGGCTGGCGCGCAGTGGCTGGCGTCAGAGCTTGATTTCGACGTAGGCCTCGTCGCGGATCTGGCGCAGCCAGTTCTGCAGCTCTTCGTCGTACTTGCGGTTGCGCAGCAGGGTCAGCGCTTGCTGCTGGCGATAGTCCTCGCTGGCATCGGTCGCCCGGCGGCCCAGCACTTCGAGAATGTGCCAACCGTAAGGGGTCGTGAAGGGTTCTGACAGCTTGCCGTTCGGCGTGTTGGCCATCACTTCGCGGAATTCCGGCACCAGCGAGCTGGGGTCGATCCAGTTCAGGTCGCCGCCGTTGAGCGCCGAACCCGGGTCCTCGGAGAAATTCTTCGCCAGCTCGGCGAAGCTCTCGCCGGCCAGGATGCGCTCGCGCAGGCGTTCGATCAGCCGCCGGCTTTCCTCTTCGCTGCGAATCGCGCTTGGCTTGATCAGAATATGACGCACATGCACTTCGTCGCGAACCTGGGTATCGCCGCCGCGCTTGTCGAGCACCTTGAGCAGGATGAAGCCTGGCGGGGTGCGCACCGGTTGCGTGACATCACCGACCGATAGACTGCTGACCTCGCTGTCGAACGGTGGCGGCAGCTGGGCCGCCTTGCGCCAGCCCATGTCGCCGCCTTCCAGCGCGTTCTCGCTAGCCGAGCGCGATACCGCCAGCTTGGCAAAATCCGCACCCTCCTGGAGTTGCTGGTAGGTGTCCTTGGCGACCTTCTCGGCGGCCTGGATCGCGGCCGAATCGGCCGATTCCGGGACGGGGATTAGGATATTGGCCAGGTGGTATTCTTCTGACAGCTGCAGCTTGCCCAGATCCGAGGCGAGGAAGTTCTCCACCTCCTGATTGGACACCTGCACCCGATCGGCGATGCGCCGCTGGCGAACCCGGCTGATGACCATTTCGCGGCGGATCTGCTCGCGTGCCGTGTCCAGGCTCAGGCCGTCGCGCTCCAGGGCGGCACGGAACTGGTCGAGGCTCATGTTGTTGCGCTGGGCGATGGTGCCCATGGCCTGGTTCAGCTCTTCGTCAGAGATGCGGATGCCGGAGCGCTCGCCGATCTGCAGCTGCAGGTTCTCGGTGATCAGGCGCTCGAGCACCTGTTGTTGCAGCACGTCGGCGGGCGGCATCTCGGCGCCGCGCTTCTCGATGGTCTGCTGCACCTCGCGTATCCGCTGGTCCAGCTGGCTCTGCATGATGACGTCGCTGTCGACGATCGCGACGATGCGGTCGAGCGGGCGAACCTCGGCCGAGGCGGTCGACACCGCCGTGGCGCTGGCCAGTAGAAGGGCGCCGGCCACGAGCGGGCGCAGCAAATCAGAAAGCTTGATCTTCACGTTCACGGTAACCTTGTATGCCTTCGTCGAGGAATGCCTCGGTGGAGCTGCCGAACACGCCGCCGAGTCCCTTGAGGACGATTTGCAGGAAGATGCCATTGTCCGGCTCGTCGTTCTGCGATGGGTTGAGACTGGTCTCGTCGTAATCGATCCAGTAGCGGTTGATCAGCCGCAGCTTCCAACAGCAGCTGTCGTACTCGAAGCCACCGAAGGCTTCCAGGGTGCGGTTGCGGCTGTAGTCGTGCTGCCAGCGGGCGATGACACTCCACTGCGGCAGGATCGGCCAGATGGTGGAAATGTCGTGCTGGTTGATCTTGTAGTAGTCCTCGATGTACTCCGGCGTGCCAGGGGTACCGTAATCGCCGCCGTAGGTCCATTGGCCGGTGGCCTGATCGAAGCGGACGGTGTCGTTGCGGTAGCGATAGCCGAAGTTGACGATCTTGCGCGGGTCCTCGGCCGGCTGGTAATGGAACATCGCGCTGCCCGACTGGGTGCGGCCTTCGTCCGGGTCCCAGTTGAAGGTCGAGGTGAAGCGCCAGTCGCGGTTGAAGCGGAACAGGTATTCCAGTGCGTAGGGCGACACGCTCGAAGTCGAGCCCGGGCGATCCTCGAGGTTCGGCAGCTGCACTTCGCGGTCGCGGAAGTAGAGGATCTGGCCAAGGCTCAGCCGCTGGCGCTCCAGCCCGTTCGGTTCGATCCAGCGGTTGGTCAGGCCCAACGACAGTTGGTTGGCGTCGCCGATGCGATCCCGACCGGAGAAACGATTCTCCCGCCACAGCGAGGCGTAGCTGAAGGTGTTCTCGCCGGTGTCGAAGACCGGGATGTCGCTCTGGTCTTCTTCCGGAACGTACAAGTAGAACATCCGCGGTTCCAGCGTCTGCCGGTAATCCTTGCCGAACCACTGGGTGTCGCGGTCGAAATACAGGCCGCTGTCGACGCTGAAGATCGGCACGCTGCGGTCGGGCGAGTCGTTGAAACCGCTCACTTGGCGACGGCCGGTGTTATCCAGCGTCAGGTCGTATTTGGTGTAGGCGTACTTCAGCGATGGCTTGACGAAACCCCAACTCCAGTCGAGCGGCAGGCTGACGCCCGGCTCAAGATGCAGGCGTTCGCCCTCGGCGCGGGTCAGGCCGGTAAGGCGGTCGTCATACCAACGCTCTGGGTTGCCGTCCTCGTTGATGAAGTTGCCGCTGCGCAGGCTGCGCTGGAAGCTGACGAACTCGGTGTCGTAGGCGAACCGCAGACCGCCGGGCTGAAACGGCAGCGCGCCGTTGAGGGTCAGCTGCGGCAGGCGCTCGTACGGGGTGATATCGGCGATGGTGGCCCGCTCGTAGGCGTGCATGTTCAGCCGGGCGGTGTAGCTGTCGCCGCGATAGGTCAGGGTGCCGCGTTGGTCGAGATGGTCCGGCTGATCGATGCCGAGCTGGGTGTCCAGGTCCTGGAAGTAATACGGATCGCTGAGGTCGGTGTAGTCGACCTCGGCCAACCAGCGGTTGTCCAGGCCGGTGCGGTGTTGCCAGCTGTACATCCAGCGCTGGTCCTCGTACTCGGACTGCAGCTTGCGCTCGTCGTTGCTGTCATCGAGGTAGGCGGCGCCGAACTGACCCTCGCTGCTGCGAGTCAGGTAGCGGAACTCGCCTTCCATCAGCAGCCCGCGGTCGGTCATGTAGTTCGGGTAGAGCGTGGCGTCGAAGTTCGGCGCCAGGTTGAAGTAGTACGGCGTGATCAGTGACAGTCCGGTATCGCTGGAGGTGCTGATGCTCGGGGCAAGGAAGCCGGACTGGCGGCGATCGTCGATCGGGAAATAGATGTACGGGGTGTAGAACACCGGCACGCCTTTGACGCGCAGCGTCACGTTGGTCGCCGAGCCGAAGCCGGTCGCCGGGTTCAGGGTGACGTTGTTACCTTGCAGGTACCAGTCGTTGTCGCCCGGTTCGCAGCGGGTGTAGGTGCCGTCCTTCAGTCGG
This sequence comes from Pseudomonas sp., assembly GCA_032064305.1. GTDB lineage: Bacteria > Pseudomonadota > Gammaproteobacteria > Pseudomonadales > Pseudomonadaceae > Stutzerimonas. The sequence goes on from DAMBNU010000026.1 coordinate 8,079, forward strand.
ATGATGGCGTTCTCTTCGCGCTTGGCATACTGCGCGCTGCCGCGGATCTTGCCGGCGTGTACGACGTACTCGGCGTTCTCGACCTTGGCTTCGCCGGTGTCGAGGAACAGTTCGGCGCGGTCGCCGACCATCAGCGAACCCTGGTCACGCAGGCGCACGTTGCCTTTCAGCTCGCCGCGGTTCTCCAGCTGGTACAGGCTCGCCTCGTCGGCCTCGGCCTGGATGCTGCCCTGGCGCAGGACCACATCGCCGGCCAGGGTGGCGATTTCCTGTTGCTGTTCGTAGCGCGTGGCCTTGGCCGATACGTAGGTTGGCGCTTCGCTGCGCGGCGTCTCGTCGAACTGTCCCGGGCGGTTCGGTTCAACATAGGTACCGGCGCAGTACGGGCCGGTCTCGGCGAGCTGGGCGTTGGTCAGTTGGTCGCGCGGCACCCAGTCCAGGTGGCTGTAGTCGGCGCTGCGCGAGGCCAGGGCGCGGCCCTTGCTCTCGGTGACCAGCCGGGTGTCCGCCGTCGGGCTTTCGGTGCGGGCGCGAGACGGCGCAGCCGCCTTGCCGGTGGCGACGTCATCGCCGTGATTCGGGCGGGGCGGCAGGGCCGCGCTGGGCGTGTCGGAGGCGCAGTTCCAGCCGCCGTCAGCGCCCGGCTGACAGGCGAACTGTTCCGCCGCGATCGCCAGGGGCATGGCCATGGGTTGCAGTGCGAGCAGGCTGCCGGTTACCAATAGGGGGAATTTCTTGCGAAAAGCGGGATATTTGACTGCCATCTTGTTTTTGGGTCCGTGCTTGCGGCGAGCCATCGGCCGGGCTGGGCCGCACGCCTCTCGATGGGCTGAAAAAGATGCTGGATAATAAAGCATGACCCGCCTATCGGCTAGCGCCGTGGAGAGCCCCTGAAATGCCGCAACCTGATCAACGCCTGCTGGACCTCAACGCCTGGCTGGCGCCCACGCTGACCGACCTTTTCGCACGCCAACGCTGGGGTGAGGTGCCGCAAGTCGAGCTGACCGCGGCCAGCAGTGACGCCAGTTTCCGCCGTTATTTCCGCTGGCAAGCCGACGGGCGCAGCTTCGTGGTGATGGACGCGCCGCCCCCGCAGGAGAACTGCCGGCCGTTCGTCCAGGTGGCCGCGCTGCTGGCCGAGGCCGGTGTGCACGTGCCGGCGATCCTCGCGGAGGACCTGGAACGGGGCTTCCTGCTGCTCGACGACCTGGGTCGCCAGACCTATCTGGACGTGATCGACGCGGACAATGCCGATGCCCTGTTTGCCGATGCCATCGAGGCGCTGCTGACCTTCCAGGCCAAGGCGCCGGCCAGTGGGCTGCCAGCCTACGACGAGGCCTTGCTGGCGCGTGAACTGCAGCTGTTCCCGGCCTGGTACGTCGAGCGCCACCTGGGCCATGTGTTCACGGCAGACGAGCAGCAGCTGTGGGAGCGCACCTGCCGGACGCTGATCGACTCGGCGCTGGCGCAGCCGCAGGTGCTGGTGCACCGCGACTACATGCCGCGCAACCTGATGCTCAGCGAGCCGAATCCCGGTGTGCTGGATTTCCAGGACGCAGTCGCCGGCCCGGCGACCTACGACATCACCTCGCTGTTCAAGGATGCCTTCGTCAGCTGGCCGGAGCCGCACGTGCTCGGCTGGCTGCAGGCGTACTGGGAGCAGGCACGGGCGCGCGGCCTCCCGGTGCAGGAGCGTTTCGACGAGTTTCACCGGGCCAGCGACCTCATGGGCGTGCAGCGCCATCTCAAGGTCATTGGCATCTTTGCTCGCATCTGCCACCGGGACGGCAAGCCGCGCTACCTCACCGACGTGCCGCGCTTCTTCGCCTACCTGGACGGTGTGCTGGCTCGCCGGCCGGAACTGGCCGAACTGAAGCAGCTGCTCGACCGCCTCCCCAAGCCCGGGGCTGCAGCATGAAGGCCATGATCCTGGCCGCCGGCAAGGGCGAGCGGCTGCGCCCTTTGACACTGCACACCCCCAAGCCGCTGGTGCCGGCCGGCGGCGTGCCGCTGATCGAATACCACATCCGTGCGCTGGCCGCTGCCGGGTTCGACGAGCTGGTGATCAACCACGCTTGGCTGGGCGACCAGGTCGAGGCGCACCTGGGTGATGGTCGCCAGTTTGGCGTTGCCATTCGCTATTCGCCCGAGGGAGAACCCCTGGAAACCGGTGGCGGCATCCACCGTGCCCTGCCGCTGCTGGGCACCGGGCCGTTCGCCGTGGTCAACGGCGACATCTGGTGCGACTTCGACTTCCGCCGCCTGCGCCAGCCGCTGCAGGGCCTGGCGCACCTGGTACTGGTCGACAACCCGGCGCACCACCCCGAGGGTGATTTCTGCCTGGCTGACGGTCGGGTCAGCGACGAGCCGGGCGCGGCGCTGACCTACAGCGGGATCGCCGTGCTGGACCCCGCGCTGTTCGACGGATGCCGCCCCGGCGCGTTCAAGCTGGCGCCGCTGCTGCGCCAGGCCATGGCGAATGGGCAGGTGAGCGGTGAGTTCCACGGCGGCTGCTGGATCGACGTCGGCACCCACGAACGCCTGGCCGAAGTCGAACGCTTGATCGAGGCGCAGCGCTGAATGTTCTGGCCCCTGACCTACTCAGGCGCGGTGGCCGGCTGGCTGCTGGCAAGCATTCCGGGCGCATTGCTGGGCGCGCTGATCGGGCAGGTGCTGGATCGCCGCCTCGGCCTCGATTCCTGGGACAAGTTGCGTCAGCGCCTGGCGGGCGGCAGGGCCTCGCTGCAGGGGCACGGCTTGCTGTTCTTTCTGCTCGGACGGCTGGCCAAGAGCGGTGGCCGGATCAGCGAGGCGCATATCCAGGCGGCTCGCGGCGAGATGCGCCGGTTGCAGCTGGGCCCGGCGGAGCAGCGCGCGGCCATCGATGCCTTTTATCGTGGCAAATCCAGCGGCGATGGGCTGCGTGAGCCGCTGCAGGCCCTGCGCGGCCACCCGGACGAGGCGAAAGCGGTGCTCCAGGCGTGCTGGCGCATGGCGCGGGCGCCGGGGCAGGCCGATGCGCGGGGGCATGAGCTGATCATGCTCTGGGGCAAGTGGATGGGCTGGGACGCAGCGGCCATTGCGGCCCTCGACCAGTCCGGCCCGCGGCGCCAGGGGGCCCCCAGCAACCTCGGCGGGGCGTACGAACAGGCGTTACGTCTGCTCGGCGTTGGTAGCGACAGCGATCCGCAGGCGATCAAGCGCGCTTACCGGCGGCTACTGAGCAAACACCACCCCGACAAGCAGGCGGGCGCCGGTGCGACGCCGCTGCAGGTGCGTGAGGCCACCGAGCGGACCCGCGAGCTGCACAATGCCTACAGCCTGATCCGCGAGCGTCGCGGTTTTCGCTGATCGCTAGGGCAGGCGATCCAGCCAGCCGCGAGCCCGCCGCAGCAGCTGCGCCTGGCGGGTGTCGCGGTCGACCGCATCGGGCAGTTCCAGTTGGTGGTAAGCCGGATGCCGGGTGCGGCGACTGGCGTTGAGTCGCTCGCGGGCCGCCACCTGTTCGCCTGGGCCGGCATCGTAGAAAAAATCACCCACTGCGCCTTTTACCGAGGGCAGCAACTGGGCCAACGGCTCGTCCTGGCCCTGCGGTCGCTCAGGCTGGATCACCAGCACACCCTTGACGCCGGCCGGCGCCTGTTGCTGCAGGTAGCGCGCCGCCCAGTAGCCGCCGGTGCCCTGGCCAATCATCACGATGCCGGGCGGTTGCTTGCTGCGCGCAAACGCCAATGCCGCGTCGATGCGTTTGTCGATCCGTTCGGCTTCGCTCGGCGTGGTCGGCGGTTCAGCGGTCGCCGTGTCGGTTTCCTCGGCGCCGGGTGTGCTGCCGGTGGCGGCGGTGGCTTCGGGCAGGACACCGGCTTCGACCGGAGGAGCCTGTTCGGCGTCGGCACCAACCGCGTCTTGTGACGGCGCTTCGCCCGCGTCCGCTGCTTTTTCAGGTGCCGCTTGCGTCGCGGTGTCCGTAGGGAGTGGTGCGCTCGGGAGCAGCGTACCGGAGTCCGGCAGGCCCAGGCTCAGCGTCTGCCAGCCATGATCGGGTAGGCCGCGGCGCAAGGGGCCGATGCCGCTGGGCCAGTCGGCGCTCTCGCCCTGCCCGGGCAGCAGGATGATCAGCCCCTTGGGCTCGCCAACATTGGCCGGTTGCCAGAGCGCGACGACGTCTTCGCCGCCGGCACTCAGCGCGACGAACTGATTGGCGGGCAGCTGGCGCTGCAAGCCGGCGGCCTGGCTGTCGCTGCGCGAGGGCAGCGGTGCCCGTTCGGCCGGCGTGGCGGGTGCGGTGGCCGGTGGCGTCGGCGCAGGTTCGTCGGCGCCACGAGCCGGCAGCATGACCAGTGCGGCGGCCAGTGCGGCGGCCAGCTGAAAGGGCGTGCAGGGGTTGAACATCGGTTTTCCTCTCGACGCGAATGCGGCAGCGCTGCTGCTGGCGCCGGCGCGGCAGATCGACTACAAAGCGTTTTCGGCCCGTCCGCCGATATCGTGAGGTTCATGGTGCCATCTCTGCTGCGTTGCTGCCTGCTGTTGCTGGCGCTGGTCCATCTTCCGGCACAGGCGTGGAGCGTTCCGCTGAGCGACGCCCAGCTGGCCTGGCTCGGGCAGCATCGTCAGTGGCGCATCGGCGTGGTGATGACGTCGCCCTATGCCGAGTACGACCCGCGTCAGCGACGCCTGTCCGGCTTCAACGTGCAGTTCATGGAGCGCGTCGCGGCGGGGCTCGGAGTGGAGCTGCAGTGGCATCGATTTGTGGATGAAGCCGCGTTGGAAAAAGCCATGCGCGCCGATGAAATCGACCTCGCCCCAGGGCTGCGTCAGACGCGCGAAGGGCTGCGCGTCTGGCGCTACAGTGACCCCTTCTTGCGAGTGCCGCGGCTGATCATCGGAGACCTTGATGGCCCGCGCGCCATCGACCTCGAGCGTCTCGACAGCGACGACGTGATCGCTCTCGAAGGCCCCGGCCCGGTGGCCGACTACATGCGCAGCAACTACCCGAGCCAACCGGTGCTGGAAGTCGCCAGCCAGTTCGAGGCGTTGCGCCAGCTGCTCGAGGCGCGGGTGCGCTTTGCAGTGGTCGACGAGCCTTTTTATGGCCGCTTGTCACAGCGTGCCGAATACGCCTCGCTGGATGTGGTCGGTGACCTTGGCAATCCGCTGCTGCTGCGGATCGGCTCGCGCCGCGACAGCCCGATCATGAGCGCGGTGATCGATCAGGCGTTGCGCAGTTTCCCCGCTGGGGAGTTGAGTCGCTTGCAAGACCAGTGGCTGAAATCGCGCAGCATCGACCAGTCGCGGCGAATCAGTCACTGGCGCAGCCTCAGCCTGCTGCTCGGTCTGCTGTTGTTGGCGACGATCGCGATGCTCATCTGGCAACGGCGCCAGCAGGCACTGCTGGAAACCCGTCTGAAGTCGGCGCGGCGCGACATCGAACTGCGCGAGGCAGCTGAGGAGGCGCAGCGGCTGACGCAGTTCTGCCTGGACCACAGCACCGTGGGCATCCTCTGGCTGAACTGGGACAGCCACGTGCGCTACGCCAACCAGGCCGCCGGCCAGTTGCTCGGCTACCCCGCTGGCGGTCTGCTCGAGCAGCCCTTGCAGGCGCTCGAGCCGGGGCTCGGCATGGACGACTGGCTGCAGCTCTGGCGCGACGCGCGCAGCGGCGTGGAAGACCATCGGGTGCACGAATGCGAATGGCAGCGCGCCGACGGCAGCCGGTTTCCCGCCGCCGTGACCCTGAGCTTCCTGCGCTTCGGCAGCAAGGAGTACCTGGTGGTGTTTCTCGCCGACATCACTGAACGCCGCCGTGCCAGCGCGGCGCTGCAGGAAAGCGAGGTGCGCCTGAAGGCCATGGCCGGCAACGTGCCCGGGCTGGTGTTTCGCCTCGAGCGGCAGGGCCCCGGCGCCCCGGTGAGCATCGGTTACATCAGCGAGGCCAGCCAGCGGCTGGTGGGCTATTCGGCAGAGCTGCTGCTGGAGCCCGGCCGCGGCATTCGCAGCCTGGTCCACCCGGACGACGAACCGGGGTACTGGAGCAGCCAGCAACAGGCGCTCGACAGCATGAGCGACTGGCACTGGCAGGGCCGCATCCTGACCCGTTCCGGCGTGGTTCGCTGGGCCGACATCCGCGCCTCGGTACGCGGGCAGCTCGAGGGGCGGCAGGTCTGGGACGGCATCGTCTGGGACATTACCGACAACAAGCGCATCGAGCTCGAACTGGATGCCTCCCGCGTCCAGTTGCGCGAGCTGGCGGCGCACGTGGAGACCGTCCGCGAGGAAGAAAAGGCGCACATCGCCCGGGAGGTCCATGACGAGCTGGGCCAGATGCTCACTGTCTTGAAGCTGGAAATCTCCATGTGCGAGATCAGCTTCGCCGAGCTCGACCCAGGCCTCGCGGCCCGGCTGCAGGGCATGAAGCGGCTGATCGCGCAATTGTTCCAGCAGGTGCGCGACGTGGCGACTGCTCTGCGGCCGCCGATCCTCGACGCCGGTATCGCCTCGGCCATCGACTGGCAGGCGCGGCGCTTCGAAGAGCGCACCGGCATTGCCTGTCTGGTGGAGGTCCCGGAGTGCCCGCCGCAGCTGAGCAACGCCAAGGCCATCGGCCTGTTTCGCATTCTCCAGGAGGCCCTGACCAACGTCATGCGCCATGCCCAGGCGCAAACGGTGAGCCTGCGCCTGGAGCAGCAAGAGGGTGTGCTCAGCCTGAGCATCAGCGATGATGGGCGCGGGTTCAGCGTCCAGCAGGGCCGCCAGGGCCTGTCCTTTGGCCTGGTCGGCATGCGCGAGCGCGCGCAGATGCTTGGCGGTACGCTGGTGCTCGACAGCCAGCCCGGGGAGGGCACCTCCATTCGGGTGTCGGTGCCGCTGGATACCCCGGCCGACGCGCTGGCAGAGGCCACACTGGAGAGTTGATGGCATGATTCGGGTAATCGTCGCAGAAGACCACACCATCGTCCGCGAGGGCATCAAGCAGCTCATCGGGCTGGCCAAGGACATGCAGGTGATCGGCGAGGCCGGCAACGGTCTGCAACTGCTCGACCTGCTGCGCCAGACCGCCTGCGACGTGGTGCTGCTGGACATCTCGATGCCCGGCGTCAACGGCCTGGAAGCCATTCCGCGGATTCGTGCGCTGAGCGAGCCACCAGCGATCCTGGTGCTGTCGATGCACGACGAGGCGCAGATGGCCGCGCGGGCGCTGAAGGTCGGCGCGGCCGGCTATGCCACCAAGGACAGCGACCCGGCGCTGCTGCTCACCGCGGTGCGCAAGGTGGCCGGGGGCGGGCGCTACATCGACCCGGAACTGGCCGACCGCATGGTCTTCGAGGTCGGCCTGACCGATTCGCGGCCACCCCATGCGCTGTTGTCCGAACGCGAATACTCGGTGTTCGAGCGCCTGGTGCACGGCGACTCGGTCAACGACATTGCCGCCAAACTGGCCCTGAGCAGCAAGACCATCAGCACGCACAAGGCGCGCCTGATGCAGAAGCTGGCCGCACACTCGGTGGCCGATCTGGTGCGCTATGCCATGGAGCACCGGTTGGTCTGAGTAGACGCTGCGCACAAGCCGACCGGCTTGCGCGTGGCAAATCCCCCAGCTCGCCGCTCGGGTTTGTAGGGCAATCCCTACAGGCACCTCTCCGCTTCGCTGAGTCCAATCACTCCGCTGTGCCGATGTTCGCTGGCCTGCCCGGCTCCTAACCTGTGCTCACGGAACAACGGCACACAGGTGCGGCATGCTCGACTCCAACGCGAACGATGTACTGGTCAGCTTTCGTGGCATCCAGAAGAGTTACGACGGCGAAGCGCTGATCGTCAAAGACCTCAACCTGGATATCCGCAAGGGCGAATTCCTCACCTTGCTCGGCCCGTCGGGCTCCGGCAAGACCACCAGCCTGATGATGCTGGCCGGCTTCGAGACGCCGACCGCGGGCGAGATCCTGCTCGGCGGCCGCTCGATCAACAAGCTGCCGCCGCACAAGCGTGACATGGGTATGGTGTTCCAGAACTACGCCCTGTTCCCGCACATGACGGTGTCGGAAAACCTCGCCTTCCCCCTCAGCGTGCGCGGCATGCCCAAGCTCGACGTCAAGGAGCGGGTCAGGCGGGCACTGTCGATGGTGCAGCTGGAAGGCTTTCGCAACCGCTACCCGGCGCAGCTCTCAGGCGGACAGCAGCAGCGTGTGGCGCTGGCCCGGGCGTTGGTCTTCGAGCCGCAACTGGTGCTGATGGACGAGCCGCTGGGCGCGCTGGACAAACAGCTGCGCGAGCAGATGCAGATGGAAATCAAGCACCTGCACCAAAGCCTGGGCGTGACCGTGGTTTACGTCACGCACGATCAGGGCGAGGCGCTGACCATGTCCGACCGGGTCGCCGTGTTCCATCAGGGCGAGATCCAGCAGATCGACGAACCGCGGGCGCTCTACGAGAAGCCCGCCAACACCTTCGTGGCCAACTTCCTCGGCGAGAACAACCGCCTGCCGGCACGGCTGGTCAGCCGTGACGGCGACAACTGCACCGTCGAGCTCGGCCGCGGCGAGCGGGTCGAGGCCCTGGCGGTCAAGGTCGGCGCCCCGGGCGCCCCGGTCAACCTGTCGATCCGGCCCGAGCGGGTGCGTCTGAACGGCGCCAGCGCCAGCTGCCCGAACCGCTTTACCGGACGTGTGGCTGAGTTCGTCTACCTGGGCGATCACATCCGCATCCGGCTAGAGGTGTGCGGCATCAGCGACTTCTTCGTGAAGCAGCCGATCGCCGAATTCGATCCCGCCCTGGCGGTCGGTGACGTCGTGCCGATCGGCTGGCAGGTGGAACACGTCCGTGCGCTGGATCCGCTGCAGGCGGCATAAGCAGGGACACGCAACAAAACGCTGTTTTCAACCGCATCATGGAGCGAACAACAATGCTGAACACCCTGAAACTGACCGCCCTGAGCATCGGCCTGATCTGTGCCGGCCAGGCCTCGGCGGAAAACCTCACGGCCGTCACCTTCGGCGGCGCCAACAAGCAGGCGCAGATCAAGGCCTTCAACGAGCCCTTCGAGGCGAAGACCGGCAACAAGATCATCGCTGGCGAGTACAACGGCGAGATGGCCAAGGTAAAGGCCATGGTCGATACCAACAGCGTGTCCTGGCACCTGGTGGAGGTCGAGTCGCCGGAGCTGTCGCGCGGCTGCGACGAAGGACTGTTCGAGGAGATCGATCCCTCGGTGGTCGGCAATCCGGACGATTTCGTCGAGGGCGCGGTACAACCCTGCGGCGTCGGCTTCTTCGTCTGGTCCACGGTGCTGGCCTACAACGCCGACAAGCTCGCCAGCGCGCCGAGCGGTTGGGCGGATTTCTGGGACACCGAGAAATTCCCCGGCAAGCGCGGGCTGCGCAAGGGCGCCAAGTACACCCTGGAGTTCGCCCTGATGGCGGACGGCGTCGCGCCGAAGGACGTCTACAAGGTGCTGGCCACCAAGGAAGGACAGGACCGCGCTTTCAAGAAGCTCGACCAGATCAAGCCCAGCATCCAGTGGTGGGAAGCCGGCGCCCAGCCGCCGCAGTTCCTGGCCTCCGGCGACGTGGTCATGAGCAGCGCCTACAACGGCCGCATCGCCGCGGTACAGGATGAAAGCAACCTGCAGATCGTCTGGGACGGCGGCATCTATGACTTCGATTCCTGGGCTATCCCAAAAGGTGCGAAGAATCAGAAGGAGGCGCTGGAGTTCGTCGGTTTCACTGTCCAGCCGGAGCAGCAGAAGGCCTATTCGGAAAACATCGCCTACGGTCCGGCGAACAAGAAGGCGATCGATTTGCTGGACAAGAAAGCACTGAAGAACATGCCCACCACGCCGGAAAACATCGCCAACCAGGTGGCCATGAATGTGACCTTCTGGGCTGATTACGGCGAGCAACTGGAGCAGCGCTTCAACGCCTGGGCTGCCCGCTAAGCGAGCCTGCACCCCCTCGCATGGCCGGCTGGCAAGGCCGGCCATGCGCCGTCGGAACCTGAAATATCGCGGAGTTCGCCATGGCTACTGCCGTCTCCCTGCCTGTCCCCGAGTTCGCCGAGCCCGACCTGAAACGTCGACTGGCGCGTGCCGAGCGCATGAACCGGCTCAAATCCAAGGCGTTGATCCTACCGCTGCTGGTTTTTTTGCTGCTCACCTTCATCTTGCCGATCGCCTCGCTGCTGTGGCGCAGCGTCGACAACCCCGAGGTGGTCGGCAGCCTGCCGCGCACGGTCAGTGCCATCGCCGCCTGGGACGGCCGCGGGCTGCCGGAGGACCCGGTGTACCAGGCCCTGAGCGAAGACCTGGTTGAGGCTCGGCAGGCGCAGACGATAGGCGACCTGTCCAAGCGACTGAACATGGAGCAGGCCGGCTACCGCAGCCTGCTGAACAAGACGGCGCGGGCGTTGCCGTTCAAGGCGCAGCCGCAGTCTTACCGAGAGGCGCTCGAGGCGCTCGATGAGCGCTGGGGGGATCCGGCCTACTGGCAGGTGATCCGCCGCAACGACAATGCGATCACGCCCTATTACCTGCTGGCCGCGCTCGATCATCGTATTGATGACATGGGTGAGCTGGCTCCGGTGTCTCCCGATCAGGCGGTTTACCTGGATATCTTCGCCCGGACCTTTTGGATGGGGCTGGTGATCACCGCGATCTGCCTGGTACTGGCCTATCCGCTGGCGTACCTGCTGGCCAATCTGCCGGCGCGCAAGAGCAATCTGTTGATGATCATGGTGCTGCTGCCGTTCTGGACGTCGATCCTGGTGCGCGTCGCCGCCTGGATCGTATTGCTGCAGTCCAGCGGCCTGATTAACGGTGCGCTGCTGAAGATGGGCCTGATCGACCAGCCGCTGCAGCTGGTGTTCAACCGCGCCGGCGTCTACATCGCCATGGTCCACATCCTGCTGCCGTTCATGATTCTGCCGATCTACAGCGTGATGAAGAATATCTCGCCGAGTTACATGCGTGCGGCGATCTCGCTGGGCTGTCACCCCTTCGCCAGCTTCTGGCGGGTGTACTTCCCGCAGACGCTCGCGGGTGTGGGCGCTGGTTGCCTGTTGGTGTTCATCATTTCCATCGGCTACTACATCACCCCGGCGCTGCTCGGCAGCCCGAACGACCAGATGGTCAGCTACTTCGTCGCCTTTTACACCAACACCACCATCAACTGGGGCATGGCCACGGCGCTGGGCGGCCTGCTGCTGCTGGCGACCATGCTGCTGTACATCGTCTACAGCTGGCTGGTCGGCGCCAGCCGACTGCGGTTGGGTTGAGAATGACGGCGCCGCAGCGGTACCCACGGGCCACCCTTCGTTTATTCGGGCAGGAGACCTCCACATGCTGAGCCCCTACATGTCGCCCATCGAGCGCATCTGGTTCTACACCCTGCGCATCCTCTGCGCGCTGGTGCTGCTGTTTCTGATCGTGCCGGTACTGGTGATCGTGCCGCTGTCGTTCAACTCCGGCTCGTTTCTCGTCTATCCGCTGCAAGGCTTCTCCATGCGCTGGTACGAGGCCCTGTTCAGTTCGGCCGACTGGATGCGCTCGCTGAAGAATTCGATGCTCATCGCCCCGGCCGCCACTGCACTGGCGATGGTCTTCGGCACCCTGGCGGCGATCGGCCTGACCCGCGGCGAATTCCGCGGTAAGGCCCTGGTGATGACGTTGCTGATTTCGCCGATGGTGGTGCCGGTGGTGATTGTCGGGGTGGCCAGCTACCTGTTCTTCGCCCCGTTGGGCATGGGCAACAGCTACCTGTCGCTGATTCTGGTGCATGCGGTGCTCGGCGTGCCGTTTGTGATCATCACCGTGTCGGCCACCTTGCAGGGCTTCAACCACAACCTGGTGCGCGCCGCGGCGAGCCTTGGCGCCTCGCCGCTGACGGCCTTCTTCCGCGTCACCCTCCCGCTGATCGCCCCGGGGGTGATATCCGGCGCGCTGTTCGCTTTCGCCACATCCTTTGACGAAGTGGTGGTGACGCTGTTTCTCGCCGGTCCCGAGCAGATCACCCTGCCGCGGCAGATGTTCAGCGGCATCCGCGAGAACCTCAGCCCGACCATCGCCGCGGCGGCGACCCTGCTGATCGCCTTCTCGGTGGCCCTGTTACTGACCCTCGAGTGGCTGCGCGGCCGCTCCGAGAAGATGCGCACCCAACAACCTGCCTGAACCGGACCTTGCCATGACCTTGCATCTCGACCATCCCGGCCTGCTGCGCCAGCAGGCCTACCTCAACGGCGACTGGTGCGATGCCGATGCGGACGACCGTACCGTTATCTTCAACCCGGCCACCGGCGAGCCGATTGGCGAGGTGCCGAACATGGGGCGCGCCGAAACCCGCCGCGCCATCGAGGCCGCGCAGGCCGCGCAGCCGGCCTGGCGCGCGCTGACCGCCAAGGAGCGCGCGTCGCGCTTGCGGCGCTGGTACGAGCTGATGCTGGAAAACCAGGAAGACCTAGCGCGGATCATGACCGCCGAACAGGGCAAGCCGCTGGCCGAGGCGCGGGGTGAGGTGGCGTACGCTGCTTCCTTTCTCGAATGGTTCGCTGAGGAAGGCAAGCGCCTGTATGGCGATGTGATCCCCGCCCACGCCGGCGACAAGCGCATCCTCGTGCAAAAGGAACCGGTCGGCGTCACCGCGGCGATCACGCCCTGGAACTTCCCCAGCGCGATGATCACGCGCAAGGTCGGCCCGGCGCTCGCCGCCGGCTGCGCCATGGTACTCAAGCCTGCGCCGCAGACGCCTTTCTCAGCGTTGGCACTGGCCGCCTTGGCCGAGCGCGCGGGCATCCCGGCCGGACTGTTCAGCGTGATCACCGCCGATGCCGCTACCTCGCGCGAAGTCGGTGCAGAGCTCTGCGAAAACCCGGTCGTGCGCAAGCTATCGTTCACTGGCTCGACGGCAGTGGGCATCCACCTGATGCAGCAGTGCGCGCCGACCTTGAAAAAGCTCTCGCTGGAACTGGGTGGTAACGCACCCTTTATCGTCTTCGACGATGCCGATCTGGATGCGGCGGTCGAGGGCGCGATGATCTCCAAGTACCGCAACGCCGGGCAGACCTGCGTCTGTGCCAACCGCATCTACGTGCAGGACGGCATCTACGACGCTTTCGTCGATAAGCTTGCCGCCGCTGTGGCGCGGCTGAATGTAGGTAACGGCATGGAGGAGGGCGTCACCACTGGCCCGCTGATCGACGCCGCGGCGGTGGCCAAGGTCCAGCGTCATCTGCAGGACGCGCTGGATAAGGGCGCCACACTGCTGGCCGGCGGCAAACCCCATGCACTGGGCGGCAACTTCTTCGAGCCGACGCTGGTGGGCGGCGTCACCGCCGAGATGGCGGTGGCACGCGAGGAAACCTTCGGCCCGCTGGCGCCGCTGTTCCGCTTCAGCGATGAGGCGGAGGTGATCCGGCAGGCCAACGACACCGAGTTCGGTCTCGCGGCCTACTTCTATGCGCGCGACCTGAGCCGCGTGTTCCGCGTAGCCGAGGCGCTGGAGTACGGCATGGTCGGCATCAATACCGGCGTGATTTCCACCGAGGTGGCGCCGTTCGGCGGCATGAAGGCCTCTGGCCTCGGTCGCGAAGGCTCGAAATACGGGCTGGATGAATACGTGGAAATCAAATACCTGTGTTTGGGCGGCATTTGACCAGACGGCACAAAACAGGCGTGCAAAATAATGCACGGAGTTTTACTGTAATCCGAACGCCCGGGAAGGCGCGGCAGTCGATCATCGTATGCTGCCGCGCTCGCTTCCTCGCGTTCTTCATGACCCGTGCCGACGATGAGCGGCTACCGAGGAGCTTATGAGCAAGACCAACGAATCCCTGATGCAACGCCGTGTCGCCGCTGTTCCCCGTGGTGTCGGCCAGATCCACCCGATTTTTGCCGACCACGCGAAGAACAGCAGCGTGGTCGACGTCGAAGGCCGCGAATTCATCGATTTCGCCGGCGGCATCGCCGTGCTGAATACCGGCCACCTGCACCCGAAGATCATCAAGGCCGTGGAAGGCCAGCTGCACAAGCTGACCCATACCTGCTTCCAGGTGCTGGCCTACGAGCCGTACGTGGAGCTGTGCGAGAAGATCAATGCGCGGGTGCCCGGCGATTTCGCCAAGAAGACCCTGCTGGTCACCACCGGCTCCGAAGCGGTGGAAAACGCGGTGAAAATCGCCCGCGCCGCCACCGGACGCGCCGGTGTGATTGCCTTTACCGGCGCTTATCACGGCCGCACCATGATGACCCTCGGCCTGACCGGCAAGGTCGCGCCCTACTCGGCGGGCATGGGCCTGATGCCGGGCGGCATCTTCCGCGCGCAGTATCCCTGCGCGATCCATGGCGTCAGTGTTGACGAGTCCATCGCCAGCATCGAGCGCATCTTCAAGAACGACGCCGAGCCGCGCGACATCGCCGCGATCATCATCGAGCCGGTGCAGGGCGAGGGTGGCTTCAACGTCGCACCGAAGGCGTTCATGGCGCGTCTGCGTGCGCTCTGCGATGAGCACGGCATCCTGCTGATTGCCGATGAGGTGCAGACCGGCGCCGGCCGCACCGGCACTTTCTTCGCCATGGAGCAGATGGGTGTGGTCGCCGACCTGACCACCTTTGCCAAGTCGGTCGGCGGTGGTTTTCCGATTGCTGGCGTGTGCGGCAAGGCCGAGATCATGGACGCCATTGCGCCGGGCGGGCTCGGCGGCACCTACGCCGGTAACCCGCTGTCCTGCGCGGCGGCGCTGGCGGTGCTGGACATCTTTGACGAGGAGCAGCTGCTCGATCGCTGCAAGGCGGTGGCCGAGAAGCTCACCACCGGACTCAAGGCCATCCAGGCCAAGCACAAGGAAATCGGCGAAGTGCGCGGGCTCGGCGCGATGATCGCCATCGAGTTGTTCGAGGACGGCGACCTGGCGCGTCCGGCCGCGGCACTGACCTCGCAGATCGTCGCCCGGGCGCGGGAGAAGGGGCTGATCCTGTTGTCCTGCGGCACTTACTACAACGTATTGCGGGTGCTGGTGCCGCTGACGGTCGAGGACGAGGTGCTGGAGCGCGGCCTGACCATCATTGGAGAATGCTTCGACGAGCT
Source organism: Pseudomonas sp. (assembly GCA_032064305.1). Lineage (GTDB taxonomy): Bacteria > Pseudomonadota > Gammaproteobacteria > Pseudomonadales > Pseudomonadaceae > Stutzerimonas. Next base: position 23,144 of record DAMBNU010000026.1, read on the forward strand.
GACCTGAGCCGCGGCGGCGCGCCGGCATCTCCCGTGGGATGACAGGCGCGCCGCACTCCCGACCCTCGGGTACAATGCGCGGCATCTTGCCGTGCTACCCGAGGTCGTCATGCAGCCGTTCGCCATCGCTCCCTCCATCCTCTCCGCCAATTTCGCCCGCCTAGGCGAGGAAGTGGACAACGTGCTGGCCGCCGGCGCCGACATCGTCCATTTCGATGTGATGGACAACCACTACGTACCCAACCTGACCATCGGCCCGATGGTTTGCTCCGCACTGCGAAAGCACGGCGTCACCGCGCCCATCGATGTGCACCTGATGGTCAAACCGGTGGACCGCATGATTGGCGACTTTCTGGAAGCCGGTGCCAGCTACATCACCTTTCACCCGGAAGCCTCCGAGCACGTTGATCGTTCGCTGCAGTTGATCAAGGACGGCGGCGCCAAGGCCGGCCTGGTGTTCAACCCGGCCACACCGATGGACGTTCTCAAATACGTCATGGACAAGGTCGATATGGTCTTGCTGATGAGCGTCAACCCTGGCTTCGGCGGGCAGAAGTTCATCCCCAACACCCTGGACAAGCTGCGCGAGGCGCGCGCCCTGATCGACGCCAGCGGTCGCGAGATTCGCCTGGAGATTGACGGCGGCGTCAATCCGAAAAATATCCGCGAGATCGCCGCAGCCGGTGCCGATACTTTCGTCGCCGGTTCGGCGATCTTCAATCAGCCAGACTACAAGGCAGTGATCGACCAGATGCGCGCCGAACTGGCGCTGGCACGCCCATGACCCGTCTTGAGCAGCTGTTCGACGGTAAATTGCCGCGCCTGGTGATGTTCGACCTGGACGGCACCCTGATGGATTCGGTGCCGGACCTGGCCGCCGCGGTCGACAAAATGCTGATGCTGCTGGGGCGTGAGCCTGCCGGCGTCGATCGGGTGCGCGACTGGGTCGGCAACGGCTCGCGCGTTCTGGTGCGTCGCGCACTGGCCGGTGGCCTTCAACATGAAGGTGTAGCGGACGAGCTGGCCGACGAGGCGCTGGCGCTGTTCATGCAGGCCTATGCTGGCAGCCACGAACTGACGGCTGTCTACCCGGGCGTTCGCGAGTGCCTGGACTGGCTGCGCGAACGTGACGTGAAGCTTGCGATCATTACCAACAAGCCCGCCCAGTTCATCGAACCGTTGCTGGAAGAGAAGGGCCTGGCGGGTTATTTCCAGTGGTTGATCGGTGGCGACACCCTGCCTCAGCAGAAGCCTGACCCGGCGGCCCTTCTCTGGGTCATGCGCGAGGCTGGGGTGTCCGCGGATGCCTCGCTATTCGTCGGTGATTCGCGCAACGATGTGCGCGCGGCGAAGGCGGCAGCGGTGCCATGTGTGGCGCTCACCTACGGCTATAACCATGGCGAGCCCATTGCTCACGAGAAGCCGGCGCTGGTGCTTGACGACCTGCGTGAGCTGGTTGCTTCGGTCCCGGGGCTGCGCTAGTGTGGCCGCTGTCCCGCAGCCCCCTCAGCCGAGTTCAGATCGTGGTGGTCACCCGCAAACAATGGATGCATGTCATCAAGGCCCTGGCCCGTTGGCGCTGGCGCGCCTGACATTTCCTGCCGGCTCTGCCCGGTACGTTTGCACAACTCGACCTTATGTAGTTCCCCTCCGACCACGAGGCTGACATGACCCGCGAAGAATTCCTGCGTTTGGCCGCCAGCGGCCATAACCGCATCCCCCTGTCGTTCGAAACCCTCGCCGACTTCGATACCCCGCTCACGCTTTATCTCAAGCTCGCCGATGCGCCCAACTCCTACCTGCTCGAATCCGTGCAGGGCGGCGAGAAATGGGGACGTTACTCGATCATCGGCCTGCCGTGCCGCACTGTGCTGCGCGTGCAGGATCATCGCATCAGCGTCAGCACCGACGGTGTCGAGACCGAGACCGCCGAGGTCGAGGATCCGCTCGCCTTCGTCGAGGCCTTTCAACAGCGTTATCGCGTCGCGCCGGTGGACGGCCTGCCGCGTTTCAACGGCGGCCTGGTCGGCTATTTCGGCTACGACAGCGTGCGCTACGTCGAGCGCAAGCTGGCCAGCTGCCCCAATCCCGATCCGCTGGGTACGCCGGACATCCTGCTGATGGTGTCCGATGCCGTGGTGGTGTTCGACAACCTCGCCGGCAAGCTGCATTGCATCGTCCTCGCCGATCCGTCGCAGCCGGATGCCTTTGATGCCGGGCAGGCGAAACTGCAGGCGCTGCGTGAGAAGCTGCGCCAGCCGATCACGCCGCGTCTGGGCCTGGATTTCGAAACGAGCAGCGGTGCCGAGCCGACCTTCCGCTCGAGCTTCAGCCGCGAGGACTACGAGCAGGCCGTCAACCGCATCAAGGATTACATCCTCGCCGGCGACTGCATGCAGGTGGTCATCTCCCAGCGCATGTCGATCCCGTTCGAGGCGGCGCCCATCGACCTCTATCGCGCGCTGCGCTGCTTCAACCCGACGCCCTATATGTACTTCTTCAACTTCGGCGATTTCCACGTGGTGGGTTCGTCGCCGGAAGTGCTGGTGCGGGTCGAGGAAGGCCTGGTGACGGTCCGGCCCATCGCCGGAACCCGTCCACGGGGCGCTAACGAGGAGGCGGATCTGGCCCTCGAGCAGGATCTGCTCGGCGATGCCAAGGAGCTGGCCGAACACCTGATGCTGATCGACCTGGGCCGCAACGACGTCGGCCGTGTGGCGCAGAACGGCTCGGTGCGGTTGACCGAGAAGATGGTCATCGAGCGTTATTCCAACGTGATGCACATCGTCTCCAACGTCACCGGTCAGCTCAAGGCGCCGCTGACGGCGATGGACGCGCTGCGCGCAATCCTGCCGGCGGGTACCCTGTCCGGTGCGCCGAAGGTTCGCGCGATGGAGATCATCGACGAACTGGAGCCGGTGAAACGCGGCGTCTATGGCGGCGCGGTCGGCTACCTGGCCTGGAACGGCAACATGGACACCGCCATCGCGATCCGCACCGCGGTGATCAAGGACGGTGAGCTGCACGTGCAGGCTGGCGCCGGCATCGTCGCCGACTCGCAACCGGCGCTGGAGTGGGAAGAAACCCTGAACAAGCGCCGCGCGATGTTCCGCGCCGTGGCCCTGGCGGAAAAGCGCACGGACTGATCGAGCGACCCGGGTCGCTTCGCCTGGGTAGATACGACTAAAGTCCGCACGTATCGTATGGTAATGGCATCTGGCTATGCCTATAGTCGGTGGAGGCCGGGCTAGAGCGCCCGGTGTCCCCAACCAGCCGGTCCGGATCAGCCGATGCCCCTACCGCCGACGTCTCGCCCGCATCCCGACGCCCCCTGTCTTTCCTGGACCTGGATACTGGTTGCGGCCCTGGCCGGGCTGCTCGTGCTGGTCTACCTGTTGTCGAACCTGGCCGACCTCAACGGCAGCCCCCAATGGTTCCCCCTGCCGCTGCACATCACCATGGAAACCTTTTCGATCACGGTGGCCGTCTTGGTGTTCGCCGTGGCCTGGCATAGCCAGCAGCACCTGTCGCTGTCTAACCCCTTGCTGGCCTGCGCATTTTTGGCCATCGCCCTGCTCGACCTGGCGCACATGCTGTCGTACAAGGGCATGCCGGCGCTGGTGACGCCGGCCTCGCCGGAGAAGGCCATCGCGTTCTGGCTGGTGTCGCGCCTGCTGCTCTCCGTGACGCTGCTCGCCGTGGCCGTGCGGCTTTGCCACCGCATCACGCTGCCTCGCCCGCTGTTGCTGGCCGGTGCGCTGTGCCTGGTGGCGCTGGTGGGCTATCTGCAGTTGTTCGAGCCGCAGCGGTGGCCGCGGACCTTTATCGAGGGTCAGGGGCTGACGCGGTTCAAGCTCGGTGCCGAGTGGCTGATCATCGCGTTGTTCGGCGTGGCCGGCTGGGCCTTCTGGCGTGGCCGCGCTCGTGGTGAGCGCGCTTATGTGGATGGGATGCTGGCGGCGACCCTGGTCTCGGTCCTCGCCGAGCTGTGCTTTACCGCCTACGCCAACGTCAACAGTTTCTACAGCCTGCTCGGGCATCTCTACAAGATCGTTTCCTACGGCTTCATCTATCAGGTGGTCTTCGTCTCCAGCGTGCGCGCGCCCTACGAGCGGCTGGCGATCGAGATGAACGAGCGGGTCGCGGCGCAGAAGCGCGCCGACTATATGGCTCATTTCGACAGCTTGACTGGCCTGCCCAACCTGAACCTGCTGGAGGATCGCACGCGCCAGGCAATGGCTGCGGCGCTGAAGCTCAAGGGGGCGGTGGCGGTGCTGTACGTCGACCTCGATCACTTCAAGATGGTCAACGACTCCTTTGGCCGGGCCTTCGGCGACCAGGTGCTGTGCACGACGGCTTGCCGCCTGCAGCGGGCACTGCCCGACAGCGCAATGCTGGCGCGAGCCGGTGGCGACGAGTTCGTCGTGCTGCTGGCGGATCTGGCCGATGCCGAGGGCGCCTCCGGAGTGATCGAGCAGTTGCTCGATCAGCTGGCCGAGCCTTTCGTCGTCCAACGCCAGGAAATGGTCCTGTCGACGTCGATCGGCGTGGCGGTGGGGCCGAACGACGGCATGGACTTTCCGTGCCTGCTGCGTAACGCCGAGATGGCCATGTACAAGGCCAAGGAGGCCGGTCGCCGAACCTGGTGCTATTACAACGCGGCGCTGGATGCGGAAATGCGGGGCCGACTGTACCTGATCAACGGCCTGCGGGTGGCGATCGAGCGCAACGAGCTGTTTCTCGACTACCAGTTGCAGCTGGATCTGGTCAGTGGTGCGGTGGTGGGCGCCGAAGCGCTGGTGCGCTGGCAGCATCCGCAGTGGGGGCTGGTGTCGCCGGGGCAGTTCATTCCGGCCGCCGAGCAGAGCGGGCTGATCGTCGAGATCGGCGAGTGGGTGATTGGCGAAGCCTGCCGGCAGGCCGCCCTCTGGCGCGCCAACGGCGTGGGAATTCCGCATGTTGCGGTGAACGTCGCGGCGATTCAGCTGCATCAGGGTGCACTGGAGCAGACCGTGATGGGCGCGCTGGCGCGGACCGGCCTGCCGTCGTCGGCGCTGGAACTCGAGTTGACCGAATCGAGCCTGATCGAAAACACCGAGCAGGTGGTGGTTACCCTGGCGCGGCTAAAGGCATTAGGGGTGACGCTGGCCATCGATGATTTCGGCACCGGCTATTCCTGCCTCGCTTACCTGAGGCGGCTGGCGGTGGACACGTTGAAGATCGACCGCTCTTTTGTCTGCGACCTGCCGACCGAGGACGGGCACGCCATCGTCGCGGCGATCATTCACATGGCCGAGTCGCTGGGCCTGAGCACCTTGGCCGAAGGTGTGGAGGACGAGGACGCCGCGGCAGAGCTGCGCCGCCTCGGCTGCCACCAGGCACAGGGATTCCTCTTCGCCCGGCCGGTGCGGGCCGCCGCGCTCCCGGCCGCGCTTGCCGCCCTGTCCACCGCCGACCGTGTCGCCCAGGTCTAGGCGTTCGGCTTCGGGCGCAGGCGGCGTCGCTAAAGTCCGGTTGAAACCTGGCCTGGCATGGGCTAGTTTGCGCTCTCGACTGCGCGAGACCTATCCGTGAAATTCAGCAGCACTCTTCTGATGCGCGTGTTCAAGGCCAATGCCCGCTGGCGTTGGCGCGCCTGATCCTCTTGCCGGCTCCGCGCCGGAATACCCATGTACGCCTGTCAATTCATCGCTTCGCCGCAGCGCCTCGCGCCGGCTCGAAGCCCTGACAGCGCCGGATCAGCTCCAAGCCCCCAGGGTGATGCCAATGCTGCTAATGCTGGATAACTACGATTCCTTTACCTACAACGTCGTGCAATATCTCGGCGAACTCGGCGCAGACGTGCACGTCGTGCGCAACGACGAACTGAGCGTCGCCGAGATCGAGGCCCTCGCGCCGGAGCGCATCGTCGTCTCGCCGGGGCCCTGCACGCCCAACGAGGCGGGCGTCTCGCTGGAGCTGATTCGCCACTTCGCCGGTAAGCTGCCGATCCTGGGCGTGTGCCTGGGTCATCAGAGCATCGGCCAGGCGTTCGGCGGCGACGTGGTGCGCGCGCGGCAGGTCATGCATGGCAAGACCAGCCCGGTCTTTCACCGCGATCTCGGCGTATTCGCCGGGCTGAACAACCCGCTCACCGTCACGCGCTATCACTCGCTGGTGGTCAAACGCGAGACGCTGCCGGACAGCCTGGAAGTGACCGCCTGGACGCAGCACGAGGACGGCTCGCTGGACGAGATCATGGGATTGCGGCACCGGACGCTGAACGTCGAGGGCGTGCAGTTCCACCCCGAATCCATCCTTACCGAGCAGGGCCATGAGCTGTTGGCCAATTTTCTGAAGCAGACCGGAGGCGTGCGCTGATGGATATCAAGGAAGCCCTCAACCGCATCGTCGGCCAGCTGGACTTGAGCACCGACGAGATGAAGGCGGTGATGCGCCAGATCATGACCGGCCAGTGCACCGACGCACAGGTCGGCGCGTTCCTCATGGGCATGCGCATGAAGAGCGAGACCATCGACGAGATTGTTGGCGCGGTGCAGGTGATGCGCGAGCTCGCCGAGCCGGTGCATTTCGACACCCACCGGCTGGTCGATACCTGCGGCACAGGTGGCGACGGCATGAACATCTTTAACGTGTCCACCGCCGCGGCCTTTGTTGTCGCGGCCGCCGGTGGCAAGGTCGCCAAGCACGGCAACCGCGCGGTGTCGGGCAAGAGCGGCAGCGCCGATCTGCTCGAGGCGGCGGGCGTCAACCTGGACCTGACCCCGGCGCAGGTCGCCCGCAGCGTCGACGCCGTAGGTGTCGGCTTCATGTTCGCGCCTGCGCATCACGGAGCCATGAAGTACGCCGCCGGGCCCCGGCGCGAGTTGGGCCTGCGCACGTTGTTCAACATCCTCGGCCCCATGTCCAACCCGGCGGGGGTCAAGCATCAGGTGCTGGGAGTGTTCAGCAAGGAGCTCTGCCGGCCCATGGCCGAAGTGCTGTCGCGCCTGGGCAGCCAGCACGTGCTGGTCGTGCATGCCCAGGACGGGCTGGACGAGATCAGCCTGGCGGCGCCGACCCACGTCGCGGAGCTCAAAGACGGCGTGATCAGCGAATACCGCGTCCAGCCCGAGGATTTCGGCATCAAGAGCCAGAGCCTGATCGGCCTCAACGTCGAGGACGCGCAGGGTTCGCTGGCCTTGATCCGCGATGCGCTGGGCCGCCGCAAGACCGAGAACGGCCAGAAGGCAGCGGACATGATCGTGCTCAACGCCGGCGCCGCGCTGTATGCCGCCGACGTGGCCAGCAGCCTCAAGCAGGGCGTCGAGATCGCCCATGATGCGCTGCATACCGGCCTGGCGCGTGACAAGTTCGAGGAACTGGTGTCCTTCACCGTGGTGTTCAAGCAGGAGCAAGGACAATGAGCGTGCCGACGGTCCTGGAAAAGATCATCACGCGCAAGCGTGAGGAAGTGGCCGAGCGGCAGGGTCGCGTGGGCTTAACCGAGCTGGAACGGCTGGCTGCGGCAGCCGATCCGGTGCGCGGTTTCGCCCGGCGCTTGCAGGCGCAGGCACGCAATAAGCAGCCGGCCGTGATCGCCGAGATCAAGAAGGCATCGCCGAGCAAGGGCGTGCTGCGCGAGGATTTCGTTCCGGCGGATATCGCCCGGAGCTATGAGGCCGGCGGCGCGACCTGCCTGTCGGTACTGACCGACATTGATTTCTTCCAGGGGGCCGATCCCTACCTCCAGCAGGCGCGCGCAGCCTGCCAGTTGCCAGTGATTCGCAAGGATTTCATGGTCGATCCCTATCAGGTGATCGAAGCGAGGGCGCTGGGTGCCGACTGCGTCCTGCTGATCGTCGCGGCGCTTGAGGACGGTCAGATGGCCGAGCTGGCGGAGGTGGCCAGAGCCCAGGGGCTCGATGTGCTGGTGGAGGTGCATGACGGGGCGGAGCTGGAACGGGCGTTGCGTCTGGAGACGCCTTTGGTGGGCATCAACAATCGCAACCTGCATACGTTCGAGCTGAGCCTGGAAACGACCCTGGACCTGTTGCCGCGCATCCCCCGCGATCGCCTGGTCGTGACCGAGAGCGGGATCTTGCATCGGGCCGACGTCGAACTGATGGAAATCAACGACGTCCACGCCTTCCTTGTCGGTGAGGCGTTCATGCGCGCCGAGCAGCCGGGTGTCGAGTTGCAGCGCCTGTTCTTTCCGGGGCGCAGCCGTCCGCAAGCGGTTGCGGATCCGGACTGATCCGCTGCGATTGAAAAAGCCGGCAAGTTGCCGGCTTTTTCAATCGTGCTGACCCGCGGTCAACGCGTACCGAACACCACCATGGTCTTGCCCTTCACGTGCACCAGTCCCTGCGACTCGAGGCTCTTGAGGACGCGGCCGACCATTTCCCGCGAGCAGCCTACAATGCGACCGATTTCCTGACGGGTGATCTTGATCTGCATGCCATCCGGGTGGGTCATGGCGTCGGGCTGCTTGCACAGGTCGAGCAGCGTGCGGGCAACCCGGCCAGTCACGTCGAGAAAGGCCAGGTCTCCGACCTTGCGGGTCGTGTTGCGCAAGCGTTCGGCCATCTGACTGCCCAACGCATAGAGGATGTCGGGGTCCTGCTGAGTGAGTTCGCGGAACTTGGCATAGCTCAGCTCGGCGACTTCGCACTCGGTCTTAGCGCGCACCCAGGCACTGCGTTCTTTTTCCGTGCCTTCCTTTTCGAATAACCCCATCTCCCCGAAGAAGTCCCCCGAATTGAGATAGGCGATGATCATCTCGCGACCGTCATCATCCTCGATAAGAATGGTGACCGAGCCTTTGACGATGAAAAAGAGCGTCTCGCAACGGTCGCCCGCATAGATGATGGTGCTCTTGGCGGTGTAACGCCGACGGTGACAATGGGCGAGCAGTTTGTCGATGTTCTTGATCTTGGGCGTGAGTGTAATAGCAACCATGCTGTAGTCCCGGAAGATATGTGTCCAATAGAAGGCAGTTCTTATTATGTATGACTGAGTTCGGTTATCAGCTCACTGGAGCTTAACAGACCCGTTTCGGTCGACAACAAAACTGCGACACGAATATCAACTTCAAAGGGTTCATTTCGTCGGATTGGCTGGATCGGCCAGCTCTGACGGACATGTTAAGATTCGTCCCTTTTCAACCGGAGTCTACCGATGAAAGCGCGCATTCAATGGGCCGGCGAAGCGATGTTTCTGGGCGAGTCGGGCAGTGGCCATGTGGTGGTCATGGATGGTCCGCCGGAGAACGGTGGACGCAACCTGGGCGTGCGACCCATGGAAATGCTGTTGCTTGGGCTCGGTGGCTGCAGCAACTTCGACGTGGTCAGCATCTTGAAGAAGTCGCGCCAGGCGGTCGAAAGCTGCGAGGCGTTTCTCGAGGCGCAGCGGGCCGACGAAGACCCCAAGGTGTTCACCCACATCCACCTGCGCTTCGTCGTCAAGGGCCGCGGCTTGAAGGAGGCGCAGGTCAAGCGCGCCGTTGAGCTCTCGGCCGAGAAGTACTGCTCGGCCTCGATCATGCTGGGCCGTGCCGGCGTCGAGATCACCCACGCCTACGAGATCGTCGAACTCGGTTGAAGGCGTTAGCTACCGTCGTGGGATAGAACCCGGGCGGCCTTTCGGCGCGCCGACACTGGTACGTCGGTCGTTCAATCTGCATAATGCGCGCCCCGTTTTCAGCGGGGTGTTTCATTAGAACAGCACAGCCACGGTCGCAATTGCGAAGAGGTGTATACGGTCCTACGCAGGTACAGGGGTATCTGACGGGCATGCTCAATCACGCGGTGCGCCGCATCGAAGAGAGTCTCCAATGGTGAAAAGCAAACTCAAGCTCCACGGGTTCAACAACCTGACGAAGTCCTTGAGCTTCAATATCTACGACATCTGCTATGCCGAAACCCAGGAAGACCAGCAGGCGTACGTTCAATACATCGATGAACAGTACGATGCGAAGCGGCTGACTCAGATTCTCACCGATGTCGTGGACATCATTGGCGCGAACATCCTCAACATTGCCCGGCAGGACTACGAACCGCAGGGTGCGAGCGTGACCATCCTCATTTCCGAGCAGCCGGTCACCCCGACCGACAGCCAGATCGAGGAATCCCCCGGCCCGCTGCCGGACACCATTTTGGCGCACCTGGACAAGAGCCACATCACTGTCCACACCTATCCAGAGATCCATCCGGTCGAAGGGATCGCGACCTTCCGCGTGGACATCGACGTATCCACCTGTGGTGTGATCTCGCCGCTGAAGGCGCTCAACTACCTGATTCACCAGTTCGATTCGGACATCGTCACGGTCGACTATCGGGTGCGTGGCTTCACTCGCGACGTGGAGGGCAAGAAGCACTTCATCGATCACGAGATCAATTCGATCCAGAACTATCTGTCCGAGGACACGCGGTCGGCCTACCAGATGACCGATGTGAACGTGTACCAGGAAAACCTCTTCCACACCAAGATGCTGCTCAAAGAGTTCGAATTGGAGAACTATCTGTTCGGCGATGCGACCCGCGACCTGTCGCCCGAACAGCGTCAACAGGTCGAAGACCGGCTGCGCCACGAGATGCTGGAAATCTTCTACGCTCGCAACATGCCGGGCTGACCGGGCCAGAGAACGAAAAAGGGCGCCGCGATGGCGCCCTTTTTCGTTCCGGCCGTTCAGATCCGGTAGGTGGTCTTGGTCATCACCTTGGCCATCAGGCTCATGCCGAACTTGATGGGCGCCGGGAAGCGCAGTCCACCGGCGTCCAGCGCCGCAGTGGAATGGCGCGCCTCGTCCTCACGCATTTGCTCGAGGATAGCGCGCGACTTTTCGTCGGCGGCCGGAATCTGCCCGAGGTGCTCGTCCAGATGCTTGCAGACCTGGTCTTCGGTTGCCGCGACGAAGCCCAGGCTGATGCGGTCACTGATCAAGCCAGCAGAGGCGCCGATGCCAAACGACAAGCCATAGAACAGCGGATTGAGCACGCTGGTATGGCTGCCCAGCTGATGGATGCGCTGTTCGCACCAGGCCAGGTGATCGATCTCCTCGTCGGCGGCGCGCTCCATCGCTTCGCGCACCTGCGGCAGGCGTGCCGTCAGGGCCTGCCCCTGGTACAGCGCCTGGGCGCAGACTTCGCCGGTGTGGTTGATGCGCATCAGGCCGGCAACGTGACGTGCTTCGCTGTCGTTCAGTTCCGTCTCGTTCTTCAATACCGCCGGCGTCGGTCGCTGGGGCTGGCCGCTGAACGGGAACAGCGTACGGACGGCGGCGTCGGCCTGCATCAGCAGACGGTCGGCGGGGGAGTATTCGCGTTGGTTGGGCATGTCGCCTCCAGTGGATGGGTGCAGGCGTTGGCAAGGGGTAGGTGCGCGGCGCCGGTGGGTCAGCCCGGTGGCCAGTGCATCTGCCGCTGGCCGAGCACATGCATGTGTATGTGGTAGACCGTCTGACCGCCGAGGTCGTTGCAGTTCATGACAACCCGGAAGCCGTCCTGGCAGCCCTGTTCTTCGGCCAGGCGTTGCGCAGTGAACAGGATATGCCCGGCTAGTGCCTTGTCGTCCTCTTCGCTCAGGTCATGCAGGGTCGCGATGTGCTTCTTTGGAATCACCAGGAAATGCACCGGAGCCTGCGGGGCAATATCGTTGAAGGCGATCACCTGGTCATCTTCGTATAGTCGTTGCGCGGGGATGTCCCCGGCCACGATCTTGCAAAACAGACAGTCCATGGCGTTGCTCCTGCTTTGGATCGATCACGCAGTGTAACAGGCCGGTTTCGGTCCGGTGCAGCTGCACAAGGAAGCCCTTGAATGAAGAATGACATTCGCGATCTGCAGCTCGTGCTCGAATCCCGGGTCCGCTTGATCGCCATTGAGTCCTGGGACGAGCGCCGGGTGCTGGAAACCCTCACCGGCCTGGCGGTTGCGCGCGGGCTGGCGCTCCATCTGTGGTCGGTGACCGAAGGGCTGCGTCATCTGGCGTTCGGTGGCGAGGCGCTCGATGCCGGCGAGAGCTGTGAGCCGGCGGTTGCGTTGAAGCGTGTCAAGCATGACCCTCTCGGCGATCTCTATGTGTTCTGCGACCTTCATCCGTTTCTCGACGACCCGCGCCTGGTTCGTCTGTTGAAGGACATCGCAATGGCGACCGCGCCGACCGCACCAACCCTGGTGCTGGTCTCGCATGCGCTGAGATTGCCGGCCGAAGTGCAGCGCCATGCCGCGCGGTTCAGCCTGACATTGCCATCGGAAGAGGAGTTGCTGGCCCTGGTGCGTGACGAAGCGACGCGTTGGAGTGAGCGCAACCGCGGCGCGCGTGTCCGCACCGACAACCGCACGCTGCAGCAGGTAGTGAAGAATCTCCGCGGGCTGAGCCATGCCGAGGCGCGCACGCTGGCGCATAGCCTGATCTGCGACGACGGGGCAATTACCCAGGAAGACCTGTCAGAGCTCAATCGCAAGAAATTCGAGCTGCTCGACATGGACGGCGTGCTTGGCTTCGAATACGAAACGGCGCGCTTTGCCGACGTCGGCGGCCTGCCCAATTTCAAGCGCTGGCTCGGCGAGCGGCAGGCCGCGTTCCTCTCGGGTAGCACGGCGGACATGCCGCGCGGGGTGATGCTCGTGGGTGTCCAGGGTGGCGGCAAGAGCATGGCTGCCAAAGCGGTGGCCGGCCTGTGGGGGCTGCCCTTGCTGCGCCTGGACTTTGCCTGCCTGTACAACAAGTTCTTCGGCGAGACCGAACGCAACCTGCGCGAGGCGCTGAAGCTGGCCGAACAGATGGCCCCCTGCGTGCTGTGGATGGACGAGCTGGAAAAAGGGCTCGCCACCGGCGAGATGGACGGCGGGGTCAGCCAGCGGGTGCTGGGCACGTTACTGACGTGGATGGCCGAGCGAAAGGCGCCGGTGTTCATGGTCGCAACGGCCAACACGGTGAGCCGACTGCCGCCCGAGCTGTTGCGCAAAGGGCGCTTCGACGAGCTGTTCTTTGTCGACTTGCCGGATGTCTCGACACGCGGCGAGATATTGCGCATTCATCTGGCGCGTCGGGACCTCGACCCGGGCAGCTTCGATTTGCCCTTGCTGGCGCAACGCTGCGACCAGTTTTCCGGCGCGGAGATTGAGCAGGTGGTGGTAGCGGCCGTTTACGCTGGCCAGGCGCAGCTGCGCGAGCCGGATCAGGCCATGCTGCTGGAGTGCATCGGCGCCACCGCGCCTCTGGCAGTGGTGATGGCCGAAAACCTCGCCGAGCTACGCCGCTGGGCCGCCGGGCGCGCGGTGCTGGCCTGAGGCAAGACAGGGCTGCGGGAGGCCCGTCTGGCGCAGCCTCGCCGCGTCATATCACGGCTGCCGCGGCCAGCGCTGCGATAGCTGCAGGCTGCGCTGCTGGGCGGTCCGGTATTCGCTGTCCAGTCGTGCGATCAGTTCTTCGGTAGTGGGCAGGTCGTGTATTTCCCCGACGCCCTGGCCGGCAGACCAGACGGTCTTCCAGGCCTTGGCCTCGTCCTTGGCAGGCTTGAGCTTCTCGCCGTAGTTCATCGTGGGTCTGGCGGTCAGGCGCGCGTCGTCGAAGCCGGCCTGCTCCAGGCTCTGGCGCAGGAAGCTGGCTGGCACGCCGGAGACCGCAGCGGTGTGGACGATGTCCGCGGCGTGGGCGTCGAGCAACATCTGCTTGTACTCGGCGGGCGCCTGGCTCTCACGGGTGGCAATGAACCGCGTGCCCATGTAGGCCAGGTCGGCTCCCAGCAGCTGCGCCGCGAGGAGCTCGTGGCCGTGGTTGAGGCAGCCAGAGAGGAGCAGTGTCTTGTCGAAGAACTGGCGAATCTCGGCCAGCAGGGCGAAGGGGCTCCAGGTGCCGGCGTGCCCGCCGGCACCCGCGGCCACGGCAATCAGGCCGTCGACCCCGGCTTCGGCAGCCTTTTCGGCATGGCGGCGTGTCGTGACGTCGTGGAAGACCAGGCCACCGTAGCCATGGACGGCGTCAACGACTTCCCGTACCGCGCCCAGGCTGGTGATGACGATCGGGACGCGCTGCTCCACGCATATCGCCAGGTCGGCCTGCAAGCGGGGATTGCTGTGGTGCACGATCAGGTTGACCGCATAAGGCGCCGCTGCCGGGGTACCGGCAAGCTGAGCCTCGATTTCCTGGAGCCAGTCGCGAAAGCCGCCGCTCTCGCGCTGGTTGAGCGCCGGAAAGCTGCCGACCACGCCGTTACGGCAACAGGCGCTGACGAGCGAGGGATTGGAGACGAGAAACATCGGGGCGGCGACCAGCGGCAGGCGCAGGCGTTGCTCGAGCAGGGCGGGTAGCGACATGGCATGGCCTCGCTGGGTTTAGAAGGGCTTCACGACCACCAGCACGACGATCGCCAGCAGCAGGAGCACCGGCAGCTCGTTGAACCAACGATAGAACACGTGGCTACGGGTGTTCTCATTGCGCGCAAAGCGCTTGAGCTGCGCGCCACACACATGGTGGTAGCCGATCAGGACGATCACCAGGGCGAGTTTTGCATGCAGCCAGCCGCCATTGGCGAACAGGCCGGGATTGAGTGCGATCAAGGCGATGCCGAAAGCCAGCGTGGCGATCATCGAGGGGATCATGATGCCCCGGTAGAGCTTGCGCTCCATGACCTGGAAACGCTCGCGACTCACCGAATCTTCGCTCATCGCGTGGTAGACGAAGAGCCTCGGCAGGTAGAACAGGCCGGCGAACCAGCAGACGATCGCGACGATATGCAGCGCTTTGAGCCAGAGATAGAGCATTGGAAAGGGTCCTGGTGCTTGAATGGCGTGGCTGATAGTAGTGGCACGACCGCCCGCGCGTCACCTGGGTGGTTGGCCCTGGCCGCGGGCACCTTTATCATCGGGGCTCTTTATCGGTCCACAGCGCGGGGAAGCTCATGGTCAAGGTCGGAATCGTTGGCGGCACAGGCTACACCGGGGTCGAACTGCTGCGTCTGCTGGCTCAGCACCCCCAGGCCGAAGTGGCGGTGATCACCTCCCGCTCCGAGGACGGAGTCAGGGTCACGGACATGTTTCCGAACCTGCGCGGGCATTACGACCACCTCGCCTTCAGCGTGCCCGACATCGCGACCCTTGGCGCCTGTGACGTGGTTTTCTTCGCCACACCGCATGGCGTCGCCCATGCCCTCGCCGCCGAGTTGCTGGAGGCCGGGACCCGCGTCATCGACCTGTCGGCGGACTTCCGCCTGCAAGACGCGGAAGAATGGTCGCGGTGGTACGGTCAGCCGCACGGCGCGCCGGGACTGCTGCCGCAAGCTGTCTATGGCTTGCCCGAGGTCAATCGTGAGCACATCCGCGATGCGCGGTTGATTGCGGTGCCCGGCTGCTATCCGACCGCGACCCAGCTTGGCTTCCTGCCACTACTGGAGCGTGGCCTGGCAGACCGGTCCAGGCTGATTGCCGATTGTAAGTCGGGCGTCAGCGGCGCGGGTCGCGCAGCCAAGATTGGATCGCTGTTCACCGAGGCGGGCGAGAGCATGATGGCCTATGCGGTCAAGGGGCATCGCCACCTGCCGGAGATCACCCAGGGATTGCGCCGTGCGGCCGGCGCCGAGGTCGGGTTGACCTTCGTGCCGCACCTGACGCCGATGATCCGCGGCATTCACGCCACGCTGTACGCGACCGTTGCGGACAGGTCGATCGATCTTCAGGCGTTGTATGAGGCGCGCTACGCCGATGAGCCGTTCGTCGACGTGATGCCGGCCGGCAGCCATCCGGAGACACGGAGCGTGCGCGGCGCCAACGTGTGCCGCATCGCCATTCATCGGCCGCAGGGCGGCGATCTGGTGGTGGTATTGTCGGTGATCGACAACTTGGTCAAGGGTGCTTCGGGCCAGGCAGTGCAGAACATGAACATCGTGTTCGGACTCGATGAGCGGCTCGGCCTGGGCAATGCCGCGCTGCTGCCCTGAGAGCGACCGCAGGGCGGGGCGGTCCTCAGTGGTTGGCGACCGGCATCCCGCAATACTCGTAATAGTTGACCGATTTCGTAGGATAAGCCGATAATGCGTCGTCAACGCCGTCATGTGCGCGCTCGCGCCAGGAGAACCCAATGAGTGTCGAATCCTTCACGCCCACCGCGATTCAGTTCAGTCAAGGTGCCGCGAGCAAGGTGAAGAGTCTGGTTGATGAGGAAGGTAATCCGCGCCTGAAGCTGCGCGTCTTCGTCACGGGTGGGGGTTGCTCCGGTTTTCAATACGGCTTTACCTTCGACGAAGAGCTCGCCGAAGACGACACCATCATCGAGCGCGAAGGGGTGAGCCTGGTGGTTGACCCGATGAGCTATCAGTACCTTGCCGGCGCCGAGGTCGATTATCAGGAAGGTCTGGAAGGTTCTCGTTTCGTGATCAAGAATCCAAACGCGACGACGACCTGCGGTTGCGGGCAGTCGTTCTCGATTTAGCCTCGCCGTATCGACAAGAACACCTTGCCCAGGCACGGTGTTTTTTGTCAGGATCTGCTGTTTCCCCAGCCCCGGGGCTGCCGCCGCGGGGCGTCAGGCGGGATAGATCGCGCCCAGCACGCGGGCGCCTCTGGCGCCAGTGACGTGGGGGCGATTGGCAGGAATGCCTTCCAGGCAGCAGTGCGCCAGCCAGGCGAACGCCATGGCCTCGATCCAGTCTGGCGCAATACCGAACTCGGCCGTGCTGCTCACCCGGGACGCCGGCAACAGCGTCTGGAGTCGCCGCATGAGCGCCGAATTGTGCGCGCCGCCCCCGCAGACCAGAACGTCCTGGGTCCCGGGCTGCGCAGTCAGCAGCGACTCCGCGATGCTGCTTGCGGTGAGTTCGAGCAGGGTCGCCTGCACATCGTTCGCCGGGAGATGAGTGAAGGGCACTAGTTGATCCTGCAGCCAGGAAAGATTGAACAGTTCCCGCCCGGTGCTCTTGGGGCCCCGCGTGGCGAAGAACTGATTTCCCAGCAGCTGGGTGAGCAATGGCTGGTCGACCCGGCCGCTCGATGCCCATTCGCCGTTGCGGTCGTAGGCCTGCCCTCCTTGGAGCTGAATCCAGGCGTCAAGCAGCACGTTGCCCGGCCCGCAGTCGAAACCACGCGTCGGCTGCTCAGGGTCGAGCAGGCTGACGTTGCTGAATCCGCCGATGTTCAATACGGCCCTGACGCGATCGCTGCTTGCGAATGCCGCCTCGTGGAAAGCCGGGACCAAAGGAGCGCCTTGCCCGCCCGCTGCCATGTCGCGGCGGCGAAAATCGGTGACGACGCTGATCGACGTGAGTTCTGCCAGTAGCGCCGGTTGGCCGATCTGGAGGGTGAAACCACGCTGCGGTTCGTGTCGCACCGTCTGGCCATGACTGCCAATGGCGCGAACGGCGGATGCGTCCAGCCTTGCCTTGCCCAGGAGGTGTCGCACACCTTGGCTGGCTTGGGTCGCCCAGGTTTGCTCGGCCTCGGCTGCGCGGGCGATTTCGTCAGCGCCGGAGGCGCACAAGGCGAGCAATTCGGCCTTCAGTCGAGCCGGCATCGGCTCGTAGTGCGTCTCGAGCAGCGTGGTCCGATCAGCCTGTTCGATCAGGGCGAAATCCAGTCCGTCCAGGCTGGTGCCGGACATCACCCCGATATACAACGGCACTAGTCGTTCTTCATCGCCAGCATGGTGGAGCGCTCATCATCCATGCGCGCCATCAACGGCTTACTCAGCTGCAGGAATCGCTGTTTCTCGTTCTTGGCGATTGGATCTGCCATGGGCAGCTTCAGCCCCAGCGGATCGACATGGACACCGTCGATCTGGAACTCGTAGTGCAGATGAGGCCCGGTAGAAAGTCCCGTCGTCCCGATGTAACCGATGATCTGTCCCTGCTTCACCGTCGCGCCATTGCTGATGCCTTTGGCGAAGCCCTGCATGTGCCCGTAAAGCGTACGGTAGTGGTTGCCATGCTGGATCATGACCGTATTCCCGTAGCCACCCTTGCGGCCGGCCAGCAGCACCTTGCCGTCGCCGGCGCTCTTGATTGGCGTTCCGCGCGGCGCGGCATAATCGACGCCCTTGTGCGCACGGATCTTGTTCAGGATGGGATGCTTGCGGCCGTTGGAAAAGCGGGAGCTGATACGTGCGAAGTCGACAGGGGTGCGGATGAACGCCTTGCGCATGCTCTGGCCATCGGCCGTGTAGTAGCTACTGTTGCCCTGCTTGTTGGTGTAGCGAACTGCAGTGTAGGTCTTGCCTCGGTTGGTGAAGCGCGCCGCGAGAATATTGCCCGTGCCTACGGTTTCGCCGTCGACCTTCTTCTTCTCGTACATCACTTCGAACGTGTCGCCCTTGCGAATATCGAGGGCGAAATCGATGTCGTAGCCGAACACGCTCGCCAGGTCCATGGTCAGGTTATGGCTGAGGCCGGCGCGCTTTGCCGCCAGGAACAGGCTGCTTTCGATGCGACCGTAGGCGTAAGCCGTCTCGACATCGGGTTTGAGCTTTTCCTTCTTGAATACATAGCCTGTATCCGACCGCTGCAAGTGAATGCTTTCAAGCTTGTTGAGTGGGCTGCGAAGCTGCGCGAGATTTCCTTGCTCATCGAGCTCGAACTCAAGGCGCTGGCCGACCTTGAGGCGAGCCAACTGCTTGGCTTCCTTGCTGCTGGAGAGTACGTCGTGCACCACGGCAGGTGAAAGGCCGACCTTGGAGAAGACCGTCGACAGCGTATCGCCATTGGCAACCACGAGCGCCTTGGTTCGCGGCAGGGGCTCTACCGCCGCAGGTGCGCTTTCGTCCAGCGAGGCCTGTTCAGTCGAATCGGCTGAGTCGATTGCCGCAAAGGGGGACTGATCCTCCACCGCTTCTTGCGGCTCGACCGGCTCGGCCGCGAGTTCCTGGGCGGACTCAAGGCGCAGGTCAAGAAAGGTCTTCTTGGCCTCGACTTCACGAGAGGGAAATACAAGAAGGGCCAGGCTCAGAAGCGCTGCTACACCGCTTGCCGCCAGTAAATGGCTCTTCGGGTAGAGAGGTGCTTTGGATTTCGAATAAGTCATTAGTGGTCTGGAAAATTCTGGCGATATTTTGTACAGGGAAAATATCTGCCTAAAATATAAGCAAAGGCTCGTCGAGGCAACCCTTGGCTCGCTCGGATGAGGCGTGGCACTCGCTCTGCGGCGTTGAATTTTCTTTCCAGTCTTGTAAGGTTGTCCGCCTCTAATTTCCGGGTGGACTGTCCAATGAAGTCGGTACAAGAGCAGCTATCGGTGATCAAGCGAGGCGCTGACGAAGTGCTGGTCGAGGCGGAGTTGGTCACCAAGCTCGAGCGTGGCGTCCCGCTCCGAATCAAGGCGGGATTCGATCCCACCGCGCCGGACCTTCACCTCGGTCACACCGTGCTTATAAATAAGCTTCGCCAGTTTCAGGAGCTGGGGCACCAGGTGGTGTTCCTCATCGGCGACTTTACCGGAATGATCGGCGATCCCAGCGGCAAGAGCGCAACGCGCCCGCCGCTGACCCGGGATCAGGTGCTGGAGAATGCCGAGACCTACAAGGCGCAGGTGTTCAAGGTACTTGATCCGGCGCGGACGGAGGTGGCGTTCAACTCGACCTGGATGGATCAGTTGAAGCCCTCGGATTTTATCCGTCTCGCGTCTCAATACACCGTTGCGCGCATGCTGGAGCGCGATGACTTCAGTAAGCGTTATTCGTCGAACCAACCGATCGCGATCCACGAATTTCTCTATCCGCTGGTTCAGGGCTATGACTCGGTCGCGCTGCGAGCTGACGTAGAGCTCGGGGGCACCGATCAGAAGTTCAACCTGCTGATGGGGCGTGAATTGCAGCGTGCGTATGGGCAGCCATCGCAGTGCGTGGTCACCATGCCGCTTCTCGAGGGGCTGGACGGCGTCAAGAAGATGTCCAAGTCGCTGGGTAATTACGTTGGCATTCAGGAAGCACCGGGCGTCATGTTCAGCAAGCTGGTGTCCATACCGGATACGCTCATGTGGCGTTATTTCGAACTGCTGAGCTTTCGCGACATGGGGGAAATCGAGGCGTTTCGGAGCGACGTGGCAACGGGTGCAAACCCCCGAGACATCAAGATCAAGCTCGCCGAGGAGATCGTGGCGCGCTTTCATGGTGAGGAAGCTGCGGCGACTGCCCACCGCTCCGCTGGTAACCGGATGAAGGAGGGCGAGCTCCCGGAAGACATCCCTCTTATCGAGTTGAGTGCGCCTGAGGATATGCCAGTCGCCTCGGTTCTCAACCGGGCAGGCCTGGTCAAGAACGCTGCGATGGCGCGCGATCTGCTTGCATCGGGCGGCGTTAGGGTAGACGGCGAGGTTGTAGACCGCAGCTTCATGTTCAGGATAGGAACGACGCACGTTTGCCAGGCCGGCAAAAGGGCGTTTGCGCGAGTTTCACTCAAGCCCGAATAAAACCGTTGACGCGAGTTTCTGAGTGCCTATAATGCGCACCTTCTCCGGCGCAGGCCTGTGGCGAAAC
>DAMBNU010000027.1:0-42982 GCA_032064305.1 Pseudomonas sp.
GAAATCGCCACCGGTAGCAGGATCAGGTTGGTCAGGATGATCACCGCCACGCCCAGCGAGGCACCGATGGCCAGTTCGCGGATCACGCCGATGTCGATCAGCAGGAGCGTGACAAAGCCGACCGCGTCCGAGGCCAGGGCCACCATGCCGGGGATGAACAGCTGGCGGAACGCCAGGCGCGCGGCCGACAGCGGGTCGTTGGTTTCCCCCGACGCCATGGCGATGCCGTTGATCTTCTGCACGCCGTGAGAGATGCCGATGGCGAATACCAGGAAAGGCACCAGCATTGAGTACGGGTCGAGACCGAAGCCCAGCGTGTGCAGCAGACCGAGCTGCCAGACCACTGCAATCAGCGTGGTGACCACCACCGCGACCGTGCTCTTGACGCAGCGGGTGAACCACAGCAGCAACGCCAGGGTGATGCCGATGGCGACAAAGAAGAACAGCGCCACGCCGACCAGCCCGTCGATCAGGTCGCCGACCTTCTTGGCGAAGCCGATGATGTGGATCTCGACGTTGGGATTCTGCGCTTCGTACTTGTCGCGGATCTTCTCTTCCAGCTCGTGGGAGAACTTCTGGTAGTCCAGCTTGATCTGCCTGCTGCGGTCATCCGGATCGGAATAGGACTCCATCAGCGGCACGTCGATGATGCTGGACTTGAAGTCGTTGGCCACCAGGCGGCCGATCTGGCCTGACTTGAGGATGTTGCTGCGCAGGTCGTCGAGGCTTTCCGGCGAACCGTCGTAGGTCTGCGGGATCACCTCGCCACCGGCGAAGCCCTGCTCGGTGACCTCGGTCCAGCGCACGCTGGGACTCCACAGCGACTTCATGTTCGAACGGTCGACGCCCTGGATGTAGAAGACCTCGTCGTGGATCTGCCGCAGCGTCTCCATGTAAGGCTTTGAGAAGATGTCACCATCCTTGGCCGCCACGGAGATACGCACCGTGTTACCCAGGTTGGCAAGGTCATCCCGGTGCTCGAGCATGTTCTGGATATAGGGATGACCCAGCGGAATCATCTTCTCGAAGCTGGTCGACGGGCGGACCTGGGCAGCCTGGTAGAAGAGGAACACGCTGATCAGCAGGCAGATGAGGATCACCGCCGGCCGGTTGTTGAAGATCAGGCGCTCCAGAAAGGACGCCGGCTTTTGCTGGTGCTTGGACATGGTGGCTCCGGCTTATTGTTGTTGTGCGGGCAGGTTGGCGCCTTCGGGCGATACGACCCGGACGCCGCTCTGGCCAACGAGGACCAGCTTGCCGTCCGGGTTGGCGACGACGCCGGACAGGGAGCGCCGATCGGGCCGGCTGAACAGTTTGAAGGTCTGACCCTGATCATCGCTGCTGAGCACAGTGCCACCGTGCCCGACCACGACGATCCGCCCGTCC
This sequence comes from Pseudomonas sp., assembly GCA_032064305.1. Taxonomy (GTDB): domain Bacteria; phylum Pseudomonadota; class Gammaproteobacteria; order Pseudomonadales; family Pseudomonadaceae; genus Stutzerimonas. The sequence continues at coordinate 1,387 of DAMBNU010000027.1, forward strand.
GGCAGCAGGTTGCCGTCGGCCAGGCCGGATTCGATGGGGTAGCCATCGTCGAGCAGTTCGATGGCCTGCCAGCTGTCGCCGAAGTCCGCGGAGCGGAACAGATGGCCGCGCAGACCGAAGGCCACCACGACACCGGGCGCTCCCCCACCAACGACGCCGAAGAACGAGCCCTGGTACGGCGACTCGACGCGCTCCCAGGTCGCGCCCTCGTCGGCGGAACGGAACATACCGCCCATCTCGCCAACGATGAACAGGCCGGAGCCGGGAACTTCCGCGATGGCATTGAGGTGGGTGCCGTCCTCGTTGTCGAGGCGGTCGGCGACGTCTTCCCAGTGCTGGCCGCCGTCGGTGGTTTCCAGCAGCACCCCGTAGGCGCCGGTAGCGAATCCGTGCTGGGCGTTGGCGAACCAGACGTCAAGCAGCGGCACCTCGCCTTCGCGGTTCTCGTACTGCCGCGTCCAGGTCTGGCCGCCATCCTCGGTCCCGAGGATCAGTGCGTCGTGGCCCACGGCCCAGCCGTGCTGCTCGTCCGAGAAGGACACCGCGGTGAGCAACTGGCGCGTCGGCACCTTGGCCTGGGTCCAGCTGGCCCCGGCATCGTCGGAATAGAGAATGTGCCCGCGATCACCGACCGCGACCAATCGCTTGCCGGCGTGGGCAATATCGAGCAACAGGGTGGAAGCCGCCTTTTGTGATTCGATCGCGTAGCGGATGCCCGGCTCGTTCGCCTGGGCATAGGCCGGCACCTGAGCGAGCAGCAGCATGGCGAGGACACTGCAGAGCGAGAGCGTTCTGGACGATGGCGATAGACTGCGGAACTGCGGCGTGCGGAATGTTTTTTCCGCGCGGCCAACCGGTGTGCGCCACATGACGGGCTCACTCATACATACCCCCTTTATTCTTATTAGGCAGGGCCTGCGTATGGAGACAGGCGGGGCCATGCTATCGGGCTTTCGAAAGCGCCGGCAATTGCCTGGACGTTATGTTTTGTTAAACCGGGCTGATTGATGTTGCCTGATAGGTGAGCCTTATGGCATGCGGCCTGCAGAGCATTGAGGTATCACTTGGAGGCGCGGGCGAAGCAGCCTGTCAGAACGAAAAAATCCCGCGCCGGGGCGCGGGATTTCGGGTGGGTTACAGCCGTGTCGCGAGCAGCGGTATGCCTCAGGCGAGGCTCTTGCTGACCACCTCGTAGACGTCGCTGGAGAGCTCGCCGGATGCCAGAATCCGCTCCAATTCGATCTTCATTAGCTCTTGGCGGCTGGCGTCGTATTTGCGCCAGCGGGTCAGTGGCGCCAGCAGGCGCGAGGCGATCTGCGGGTTGAGCCCGTTCAGCACGATGACCTGGTCGGCCAGGAAGCGGTAGCCCGCGCCGTCGGCCCGGTGGAAGTTGACCAGGTTCTGGTTGGCGAAGGCACCGATCAGCGCACGTACCTTGTTCGGGTTCTTCAGGGTGAACGCCGGATGCTGCATCAGCTGCTGGACCCGCTCCAGGCCACCCAGCTGGGTGTTGCCGGCCTGCACGCTGAACCACTGGTCCATCACCAGTGGGTTGTCCTTGAAGTGATCGGCAAAGGCTTCCAGCGCCTTGTCGCGCTCGGCAGCGAAGTCGGAATTGACCAGCACCGCCAATGCGGTCAGACGCTCGGTCATGTTGTCGGCCTGCTCGAACTGCTCGACGCAGGCGGCCACCGCTTCGGGCTTGCCGCTGAGCATCAGGTAGGACAGCGAAATATTCTGCAGCGCACGGCGGGCGAAATGGCCCGCCTCGGCCACGTAGGGCGTCTGCCGCGACAGCTCGCGGTTGGTCTGGTAGCGCGCCCAGAGCAGATCGAACAGCGCGCTGGTGATGCTCTGGCGGGCAAAGTCACGCGCGACGTGGATCGCATCCACGTCTGCCACATCGCTGATCTCGGTGAGGTAGGCCTCGCTCGGCAGCGACAGCATCTCGGCGACCATCGCCTGATCGAGGCTTTCATCCTCGAGCAGGGTACGCAGCGCCGCGACCAGGCGCTGGTCGAGCTGCAACGCTTCGCCGCGCTGGTGCTGGCCGATCAGCTCCTGCAGCACCTGCACCGACAACTGCTGACCCGCTTCCCAGCGGTTGAAGCCATCGGAATCGTGCTGCATGAGGAACATCAGCTGATCGCGGCTGTAGGGGAAATCCAGCTTTACCGGTGCGGAGAAGCCGCGCAGCAACGACGGCAGCGGCTGCTCGGGGACGTCGACAAAGGTGAAGGTCTGTTCGGACTGGTCCACCGCCAGCACGCGGGTGGTCCCGACCGCGGCGTCCTCGCCCTGCAGGCGCAGTGCGATCTCGTTGCCCTGCCCGTCCAACAGGCCCAGCGACACCGGGATCACGAACGGCTGCTTCTCGCTCTGTCCCGGTGTGGCCGGGCAGCTCTGGCGGAACGTCAGGCGGTAAATTTTTGCAGCAGCGTCGTACTGCTCGCTGACGGCCAGGCGCGGCGTGCCGGCCTGGCTGTACCAGCGTTTGAACTGGCTGAGGTCGGCGCCGTTGGCGTCTTCCATGGCCTTGACGAAATCGTCCACGGTCACGGCCTGGCCGTCATGCCGTTCGAAGTACAGATCGCTGCCCTTGCGGAAGCCCGCTTCACCCATCAGCGTCTGGATCATGCGCACCACTTCGGCGCCCTTCTCATACACGGTCAGGGTGTAGAAGTTGGAGATTTCGATGAAGGATTCCGGACGCACCGAATGCGCCATCGGTCCGGCGTCCTCGGCGAACTGGTGGGTGCGCAGGTAGGACACGTCCTCGACGCGCTTGACGGTCGGCGAGTTCATGTCGGCGCTGAACTGCGAGTCGCGAAAGACGGTGAAGCCTTCCTTGAGCGACAGCTGGAACCAGTCGCGGCAGGTCACGCGGTTGCCCGACCAGTTGTGGAAATACTCGTGCGCGACGATGGCCTCGACCCGCTGGTGGGCGGCATCGGTGGCGGTTTCGGCGCGCGCCAGCACGGCGCTGGAGTTGAAGATGTTGAGACCCTTGTTCTCCATGGCGCCCATGTTGAAGTCGTTGACCGCGACGATCATGAAGATGTCCAGGTCGTACTCGCGGCCGTAAGCCTCTTCATCCCACTTCAAGGACTTCTTCAGGCTGTCCATCGCGTGCTGGCATTTGTCGACGTTCTCCGGCTCGACGTAGATGCGCAGTGCCACCTCGCGCCCACTCATGGTGGTGAAGCTGTCTTCGATGGCCCAGAGGTCGCCCGCCACCAGAGCGAACAGGTAGGCCGGCTTCTTGAACGGATCTTCCCAGGTCGCCCAATGCCGACCATTGTCCTCGCTGCCGCTGGCAATCGGATTGCCATTGGAAAGCAGCACCGGATAGGCCTTCTGTTCGGCGCTCACGGTGGTGGTGAATTTGCTCATCACGTCCGGGCGGTCGAGGTAGTAGGTGATCTTGCGGAAACCCTCGGCCTCGCACTGGGTACAGAACATGCTGCCGGACTTGTAGAGCCCTTCCAGCGCGGTGTTGGTTTCCGGATGGATCACCACCGAGGTGTCGATGACGAAGGCGTCGCTGTCCGGCTGCAGCATCAGGCAGTCTTCGCTGATCTGGTAATCGCCCAGGCCCAGCTCGCGGTCATTCAGCGCGATGGACAGCAGCTCGAGTTGCTGGCCGTGTAGCTCCAGCGGCGGCAGCTTGCCGGCCGGACGTTCGGGATTGCGGCGCATCACCAGCTGGGCGTGCACCTGGGTGCGGTCCTCGTACAGCTCGAAGGTCAGGTGGGTTTCATCGATCAGATAGTCCGGAACCTGGTAGTCCTTGAGATGAATGACTTTCGGTTGTTCGGTACGCATGGAAACCTCGTCGGCTGAGCTTCAAGCGGCAAGCTTCAAGCAGGAAGATGGCGATGGATGACCAGCCCGCATGACGAGCTGCAGATGGGTTCGAGCTTAGCGTCTGTCGCGGCGGACTTGTAGGGTGGAAAACGGCGAAGTCTTTTCCACGCGATTGCTCTGGCCGCTCAACTTGAGCCTTAGGACGGGGCCAATCGGTGGATAAGCGAAGCGTTATCCACCCTACGCCGTAGCGCTGGCAGCCACCTGGTAGGCGGTGAACTTGCGGATGTTGATCACGCCGGTGTCCAGCATCAGGTATTGACCCTTGATGCCGCGCAGGGTGCCTTCAACGACCGGGGTCTTTTCCAGATCGAGGCTGACGATCTTGGTCGGATAGGCGTCGACCGGATAGCGGATCTCCAGCACCTCGGCATCCGCCACTGGCTGGATCGCCTGCAGCCCGTAGCGCTGCTGCAGTTCGCGCAGCCCTTCGGCGCAGGCATCGAAGATCTGTTCACGGATCTCGACAAGATCAATGGGTTCGGCATCGCCCTTGAGCAATGCACGCCAGTTGGTGCGGTCCGCCACCTGGCTGCGCAGCAGGTCTTCGACCATACCCGACTGCTGGCGCGTGGCGACGCGCATGATCGGCAGCGCCTGGCTGGCGCCCTGGTCGAGCCAGCGCGTCGGCAACTGCGTGGCACGGGTAATGCCCACCTTGATGCCCGACGAGTTGGCGAGATAGACCACGTGGTCGGTCATGCAGAAATCCATGCCCCACTGCGGATCGCGGCAGGTGCCGAAATCGTGGTGGCACTTTTCCGGGCTCATGATGCAGACGTCGCACTGCGGCAGCTTCTTGAAGCAGGGATAGCAGTAACCCTGACTGAAGCTCTTGTTGGTCTTGCGCCCGCAATGGCTGCAATGGATGGCACCCAGGTATTCCAACCGCAGGGTCTTGCCGATCAGCGGATTGACCGGCACCAGCTGGTCATTCAAACGGAATGAATACTGTGCCTGCTCGCCCAGCTGGATTGACATCTTGCTCAGCGCGCCGCGTCCAAGTTCGAGCATCAGTGGCGGGTCCCGGAAGCCGGGGAGAACAGACTGGTGTCGATGGGGGCTTTGCTCTTGCTCTTGGACGCACATTCCTGTCCGCCCATGTAGCCGGTGCGCTGCTCTTCGGGCAGGTTCTTCATTTCCCAGGCAATCATTGCGCCTAGGCAGGTTTCCTTCTGCTCGGGCGTCAGCTTGCGCCCGTCGCTCCACTTGCCCAGTTCGACGGCTGTCTTGAGGTTCTCGTAGATTTCAGGGGTGATGTTTTCGATGGCTTCGATAAAGGTCGACATGGCCGGCTCCCAGGGAAACAAGCGCGCATTCTAACGGAAGAAACCGCATCCGGCCGCAGGCTTAGAGCGGCCCCGCGGATCGCGCAACGACGCGCCGTAGCTCAGAACAACCCGTGCAGCCGGCGGCGGGCTATAAAGCCGCCCGCGACGCCGGTAACACATCCAGCGACCAACCCGCCAACATGCGCCGCGTTGGCGATGGCCAGCGAGCCAAAGCTGACGATCTCGATAACCCCGGTGAGACACACCACCAGCCAGACCAGCATCAGCACCACCACGCCAGGCGGCAGGCGGTAGGCCTCGTCCGGCGCCAGCTTCTGATACAGCCAGCAATGCCCCAGCAGGCCGTAGAGCACACCGGACAGGCCGCCGAAGATTCCCGGACCACCGAAACCGTATTGCGCGAGGTTCGAGACGACCGCGAACAACAGCGTCAGGCCGAGGAGCGCCCAGGCGCCCTGGCGATGCTCGATTCGCCGGCCGAGCTCCCAGTACCACATGGCATTCATCGCCAGGTGCAGGAAGCCGAAGTGCACGAAGATCGGCGTGACAAGGCGCCACCACTCGCCTGCAGCCAAGCTCTGCTCGAGGGTGGCGAAGTAGGCGTAGTCACCATCGATGCGGAAATCGGTGAAACTCAACCAGCGGATCGCTGCGAAGTTGTCACCCAGCATCGTGACCGCGGCGCCGATCAAAGCCACCAGCAGCACCGCTGCGGTCAGCGGGCTGCGCCGCAGGCTGGCGACGAAGCCACCGCCGGGCCGCCGGGCAGGTGCGGTTACCGCGGCACCGTCACCGTGCGGGTAGCGCTGATACAGCTCGCGGACCTGCTCGACGATCTCCGCAGGCACCCGCACGACCTGCTCGCCGGAGTCCTCCGAGACACGACAGGGCACCTGCAGCCGGCGCAGCAGCGCCACGAAACCGCTCAGGTCCTCGGATAACGGCAGGCGCAACGCCTCGATCACAGCCATCTACTGCTCCACGTCCACCCAGACGAACTTCGCCGGGTCGAGTCGGGTTTCCTGATCAAGCCGGTAAGCCACCAGCTTGCCGTATTTCACCGCGCTGTAATCCAGGCACGCCAGGTTCGCCCGGATCGGCGCCGGCATGCCACTGCGCCAGTAATGCCCGACGAACAGCAGTGGTTCGTCCGGGCCATAGAGAAACAGGCGACTCTTCTGGCTTTCGCTGAGCGGCAGGCGCGCTGCCTTCTCGGGTAAGCCGTCGGGCTGAAAAACCACATCGCCATAGGTCTTCGGGTTTTCCTCCCAGAACTTGGTGCGGAAGAAGTTGCGCGTGAAGCCTTCCGCGCTGGTCAGTGTCAGGCCAGCGGGAAGCGGCATGTCGGTGCCACGCAGCAGGCGGTCCAACGATCGGGCGGCGAAACCACCAGCAAAGGCCGCGTCGCGCAGGAACGCGGAGTCGAGCCGTCCCGCCGCCAGCCGCTCGCGCAGCTGATCGATGACCTGGTTGTCCCAGCACGCATGCACGACGCGAAAGCGCTCGGCCTCGATGAACAGCGGCAGCTCCATGAACCAGCCGAGGAAGGCCTTCCACTCGTCGGCGTAATGCTCGAACTGCTCGAAGGTCTGGCGCAGCAGCATCTCGTACCGCGGCGAGTGATCGCGGACAAAGGCCTTGCCGCTCTCCGCCGGCGCCGGCGTATGCCAGCCCAGCGCGTTGAATTCATGGTTGCCCATCGCACAGTGGGCCTGGCCCGCCTCGACCATGTCGTGCACCAGGTGCAGGGCCTCGCGGATGCGCGGGCCACGGTCGATGATGTCGCCGAGAAAGATCACTTGCCGGCTCGGATGGCGCCAGACACCGGCATGGCGTCGATAGCCCAGCAGGTCGAGCAGGTCCGCCAGGGTATGGGCGCAACCGTGCACGTCCCCAATCAGGTCGTAGCTGCGCTCCGGGTCGACGATCACTATTCCCCTCCACCGAGGCGGCTGCCCCAGCCAAGCTTGGTCCTGCATACCTCATAGTAGTTGTGATCGAGCGGGTGGATCAGGTGCAGCTTCTGCGGCTTCTTGCGCACGGTGACGGTATCGCCCGGCGCGCAGGTGAAGTGGTTCTGGCCGTCGCAGGAGACCTGCGGGTAGATCTGCATGTTCGGCGACACCACGATCTTCAGCTCGCTGTTGCCGTCCACCACGATCGGCCGGCTCGACAGGGTGTGCGGGTACATCGGCACGATGACGATGGCGTCCAGACGCGGGTGCATGATCGGCCCGCCCGCTGATAACGAGTAGGCCGTCGAACCGGTGGGCGTCGCGACGATCAGGCCGTCGGCCTTCTGGCTGCAGACGAACTGGCCGTCGATGTACAGCTCGAACTCAATCATCCGTGTCGACTTGCCCGGGTGCAGCACGACGTCGTTGAGTGCATCGCCCTCGCCGATGGATTCCTCGAAGCGCCGCACCTGGGCCTCGAGCAGAAATCGGTTCTCCAGGGTGTACTGGCCGCTGAGCACCTCGGCGACCTTTTCTTCCAGCTCGTCGGGACGGATGTCGGTAAGAAAGCCCAAACTGCCCCGGTTGATCCCCAGCACCGGGACGCGATGCCGCGCCATCGCCCGCGCGGCGCCGAGCAGGCTGCCATCGCCGCCGACGACGATCACCAGGTCGCAGGAGTCGCCCAGCCGTTGCCGCGACGAGGTCTGCATGCCATGCCCAGGCAGCACCTCGGCGATGTTTTCTTCGAGAATCACGTGCAGATGCCGCGCCACGAGGAAGCGTTTCAGTCGGCGAATCGTGTCCAGCACCTGCGAGCTGCCCAGGCGGCCGATGATGCCGATGTTGCGGAACTGGTCCATTGAAGCTCCCTGAAAGGCGTGACTGATGACGGGCAGGCACAAGGACGGGCTGGCCGGCCGCAGCGAAACAGGCACTGGATTGGTGTCACGCGACGGCGCTCGAGTTCCGCCCGCGCGCCGCGCGGACCCTCGTTGCCATGCGGCTGCGCGATTATGGGCGAAAGCCGGAAGTGGCAGCAAACCATCGCGTCTATGCTTGTGGCATGAGCCGTTCCTGCCTTGCCGAACTTCTGCCTCGCCTGGCGCACCCCGAAGTGCGGGACCTTGCCTGGGCGCTGCTCTCGCCGCCACTGCTGAGCGACACCCCAGCGCCGCAACGCAATCCGCTGGCGGCCAGCCGCTGGGCCGAGCGCCCCGCGGAGCTGGCCGACTGGCTGCTGTCCCATGACAGTCAGCCAGGTGCGCTGCAGGCCTGGCTCGCGCAACGCAGCGTTCGCCGGCTGGGCCTGTACTACGAGCGCCTCTGGCAGTTCGCGCTGAGCCAGGCTCCCGACGTCGAGTTGCTGGTGGCCAATCTTCCGGTGCGCGAAGGCGGCCGTACCTTGGGCGAGCTGGATCTGATCCTCCTCGATGCCGAAGGCGTGCATCACCTCGAACTGGCCGTGAAGTTTTACCTGGGCCTGGGTAACGGCGACCGGCACCGGCATGATCACTGGCTCGGCCCCGGCAGCCACGACCGGCTGGACATCAAGCTGCGCCACCTGTGCGAACGCCAGCTGCAACTGACGTCCAGCGAACCGGCTCGGGCGCTGCTGCGCGAGCTGACCTGCCGCGAAATCCACAGCGCGCTCTGGCTAGGCGGCTACCTGTTCCAGCCGTGCGCGGCCGACCAGGCGCTGCCGAGCGGGGCCAACCCGCAGCACCTCGGCGGCCGCTGGCTGCATTACCGCGAGTGGCCGCAGCTGGCCGCCTGTGACACCACGGCGAACTGGCAGCCGCTGCTGCGCGGGGACTGGCTGGCCCCGGCACGTCTGGCGCCGGCACAGCGGTGGACAGCCGAGGCCGTCGCCCAGTGGGTAACCGAGGTGCAGCACAAGGGCGCGCGGCTGTTGATCCGGATCGAGCCGGACGCTGACGGGCACTGGAGCGAGCGCGAACGTCTGTTCGTCGTCCCGGATGGTTGGCCGGCGTGAAGGCGCGCCGGGCATATCCGTCATATACCGCCTGCTAGACTTCGCCGCCGACCCGCATCATTGAGCTCGATCGATGCCAGCTGCCCCGCCACACCCGCCGCCAAGCGAGCGCGCCCCGGAGCGCGTCTGGCTCCTGTTCGGCATCTTTCTGCGCCTGGGACTGATCGCTTTCGGCGGCCCGGTGGCGCACCTGGGCTATTTTCGGGAGGAATTCGTCCACCGCCGCCGCTGGCTGGACGAGGCAAGCTACGCTGACCTGGTTGCGCTCTGCCAGTTTCTCCCAGGGCCAGCCAGTAGCCAGGTCGGGCTGGCCCTCGGCCTGCTACGCGGTGGTTATCGCGGGTCACTGGCAGCATGGGCCGGATTCACCCTACCCTCCGCGCTGGCGATGACGCTGTTCGGCCTGCCCCTTGGATACGCCAACAATCCGCTGCACGTCGGCGTGCTGCATGGACTAGAGCTGGTTGCAGTTGCCGTCGTGGCGCTGGTCGTCCTGAACATGGCACGCACCCTGTGTCCCGACCTGCCGCGTCGAGTGATCGCAGGATTCGCGGCCATCGCCGCGCTGTCCATGCCCGGCGCCTGGGTGCAGCTGGGGATCATCGCGACAGCCGCCGCCATTGGCGCGAGCGGGCTGCGTGCAAGCCGCCCAACGCAGGCCAACACGATGCATCACGCCGGTTCGCACAGGGTCGCGCTGAGCTGCCTGCTGGCCTTCTTCGCGCTGCTGCTGGCGCTGCCCGTGCTGGCTAGTCTATCCGGCCTGCAAGGGCTGGCGCTGATCGACAGCTTCTACCGTACCGGCGCCCTGGTGTTCGGCGGCGGTCACGTCGTGCTGCCGATGCTGCAGGCTGAAGTGGTTCCGCACGGCTGGGTAAGCGAGGACAGCTTCCTGGCGGGCTACGGCGCCGCGCAGGCTGTGCCCGGTCCGCTGTTCAGCTTTGCCGCGTTTCTTGGCGCGGCGATGCACGACGGCGTCGCCGGTCTGGGCACAGCTGGCCTCTGCCTGCTGACGATCTTCCTGCCGTCGTTCCTGCTGGTCTTCGGCGTGCTGCCCTTCTGGAGCCGGCTGCGCGCAGCCCGAAGCGCGCAGGCAGCCCTGGCGGGGGTGAATGCGGCAGTCGTCGGCCTGTTGCTGGCGGCTCTCTACGACCCGCTGTGGACTCACAGCGTGGCGAGCGCAGGTGATGTGATTTTCATCCTGATCGCCCTGCTCGCACTGCATCTCGGCAGGCTGCCGCCCTGGCTGGTGGTCGTGCTGGGCGCCCTGGCCGGCAGCCTTCTGGAGGGCCGCTGATTGCCCGGCGCCAGTATCGGGGTAGGCTGACGACACCATTCGCGAGCAAGCTCGCTGCTATAGGAAGGGGCGGGTTTGCGCGGGCGCTCGGTAATTCCGCAGCCTTGTAGGAGCCAGCTTGCTGGCGAACCTGCGGTGGGGAAGTGCTCGGGCTGGTCGGCCGGGCGCGCGCGCGGTCGACTGGCAAGTAGGGCGCTGGGCCTGTGCCACTTCAGGCTCAGCCGCTTCGTTCGGTGCGCCCGCCGGAACGTGCCAGATAGCCGCTACCCTGCTCAACCATCAGCGCGGCGTAGGCAGCGGCCGACAGCCCGGCGATCCCTGCGCGCAACGGGTAGGCGGTGAAGCCCATCTGGGTGAGCAGGAAGACCGCGCTGGCGCTGCGTTTGCCACTGTCGCAGTAGCACAGGTAGACGCGTTTCCTGTCCAGCAGCCGGGTCTTCAGACGCAGCAGGTGCAACGGCATGTTCAGCGCCCGAGCTGCATGGCCCTGCTCGTATTCCTGTTGCAGACGCACGTCCAGCCATTGGGCACCTTGCGCGATCAGGACGCCGGCCTGCTCGAGGTCGACTTCGGCAACCACCGGCACCTGCAACAGCTCGATGAAGTCCTGTCGCTCCAGACGCAGCACACAAGCGTCCTCGAGCAGCGTGACCGTCGCATTGCGAGGCCCCTCGGTCAGCAATGCCTCCTCGCCGAAGCAGGCGCCGATCTCCAGTTCGGCTACAACCTGGCGCTCGCTGCCGGCACCGGTCATGACTTCCGCACGCCCGGACTGGAGAAAATAGCAGCAGTCACCGGCGTCGCCCTCGCGCAGCAGCACCTCGCCCGCCGGCAGATGGACCTCGCCGAGTCTGGCCAGCATGGCGCGGACGTTCTGCGCTGGCACCCTGCCGAACAGCGGATTGTCTAGCAGGGCCTCGAGCCAGTCGGGCAGACCATCCTCCGATGCGAGTTCGAGGAGCAGGTCGGCATGGTTCTGTTGCCAGTTGACCAAGCGATCCAGCTCACGGCTGTCGATGACCAGGACTCTCGCCTCGTCGAGCGCCTGGGCCCGCTGCACCCCACTGCCGACACCAAAGGCATGGGCGCTCTGCGCCGAGCCGCCGACCAGGATGCGCTGGCTGCCATCCGCGGCGTACAGGGCCAGCTGTCCATCCAGCAGGAAAAACCTGGACCCTGCGCACGGTTCGTCATCGAACAGCCATTCAGCCGCCTTGAGGGTCCGCGGCTGCAGTTGTGCGCGAAACGACTGCAGCTGGCGGGGCGATAGCACGTTGAGCGGTATCAGGTGGCGTAGCGAGTCGGGGAGCAGCGGCTTGTTCATCCAGAGGTCCGGCAGATCGTGGGTCAGCGCAGCAGCTCGTCCAGCTGCGCCTGGGCGGCCCGACGGCCCTGCAGACCGCCGGTATGGACGAAGATGAGCCGCGTACCGGCGGCAAAATACCCGGCCTCCACGTAAAGGCGCAATGCCATCATTGCCTTGGCGGTATAGACCGGCTCCAGCGGAATCCCACCGAATCGCTCGGTTTCGACCAGAAAGCGCGCCAGCTCCCGATCGAAACGGCCGAAACCGCCGCGGCTGGCATCGATCAGCCGATATCCCTCCCGTGGCAGAGCGGCGGCGTCGAGCAGACCGTCGACCGTCTGCGCAACTCCGCGCAGCCAGGGTCCGGCCAGCGCGCCATGTACCGGATGCCGCAGACCAACGGCCTCGCCCATTACCAGGCCCGCCAGCGTAGTGCCGGTTCCCGCGGCGAGCCACCAGCCGTCATGGTCTTCCCAGCCAAGGGCGGCGAGTTGTTCGCGAACCTGCGCCACCAGCGGTGCGCAACCCTGGGCGCCGGCCAGCCCCCCGCCGCCTTCGGGCAGGCAGAGAAAGCCGGGATAACGCGCACGCCAAGGGTCGAAGAAGTCAGCGCGGTGGCGTTCGCGGTAGCCACCATAGCCCAGCCAGTGCAACCGCATGCCGAACGCCTGCAGATCCTCAACCGTCGGCGTCGACTGCGGCTCGCCGCGCAGCAGGCCGACACTGGGCAGCCCGGCGCGCCGCGCGGCGGCAGCCAGGGCGTGCAGATGGTTGGAATGGGGCCCGCCGAGGCTGATCAGCCCGCGCGCGCCGCTGGAGCGGGCGGCGCGTAGCGGCAGAGCAAGCTTGAACCACTTGTTGCCGGAGACCTCGGGATCGATGAGGTCCAGGCGCAGGACCGCCAGGCGCACCGCAGCCTGCGCCAGCCATGGCAGCTCGACTGGCTGCAGCGGGACATGCGCGGGCTGCATCAGGACGCGATCCGGCAACCGCTCAGCTCCCGGTGCGCAGCCGGTCCTGCGACCGATGCCTGGCGCAGCAATTGGATTCACCGACGATGAAATGGGCTGGCGCGTCCACCTTGTCCAGCGGCATGTTGCAGCGCTCGCCAGAGCTCAGGGTGGCGACGCAGGTCGGTTGCTGGTAGTGCTGCACCCACTGGCCGTATTGCGCTTCGGACACCGCGCACTTGGCCGCCGCGTAGGCCAGCGGATTGTCTTGGTAACGGGCGATGTCGGACAGCGGAATGGTCAGGTGGCCGGCGCCGGGATGGTAGGCCATAAACGCCACTCCCATCGTCGCAAGCCTTGCCAACACGCGCTCGCCGCTGTGCTCGAGCAGGCTGTCGCGCTGCGCCTGGAGCGCATCGATTTCACCCTGCAACTGACTGTCCAGCTCGTTGCGGTAGGCCAATTCAACATCCCGGATGGCCACCTGTTCCCGGTATTCGCTGACCGCGGCGGCCACCTGGCGCTGCAGTTCCTCCTCGAACCCGGCGCGAATGACCTGCGCCTCGGCCCGACTGCTCTGTTCGAGCGCGCGCAGCTGCCGACTCATCTCTTCCCGGGACTTCTGGAAACCTTCGGTCTGCTCGCCGAGCCGGCGCTCGAGCTCGAGGGTCTGCTGCTCCTTGACCAGTAGCTCGCGCTGCAGGCGTTCGAGCTCGGCTTGCAAACCAGCCTGTTGTTCGGCAGCCAGCTGGCGCAATCGAGCGATGTCGGCGTCGCGCTGCTGCTCGAGACTGGCGATGCGCAAGCGCTGTTGCTTGATCAGTTGGGCCGCCTTGAGCCGCTGCTCCTGCTCGAGCTTTTCATCACGGCGGCTGCTCGCCTGCCGCGCGGGATCGCTGGCGTACCAGGTTTCCTCGGCGACCATCTGCAGGCGCTCAGTGGGTACCGCCTGCGGCGCATCCTCCTCGACCAGCAAGCCCAGCTGGTTGCGCTTGATGCGGTCACGCAGCATCACGAAGTGATTTCTGCCCGGCGCCAGTTCTGGGTCCCACAAATGCATTTGGTACCAGGAGACCGGGCACTGGCTGCGGCAGGCCAGCCGAATGGGACCGGCGCCCAGGTCGGGGCCACGTCCGGTGCGCTCGGCCAGATTGCGCAACGGGATATTCCAACCGCTGTCGGCCGAGCCGTCCTCGTTGAAATCGAGATAGAAGAACACGGCCGCGCGAACCTGGAGACGCCCGTTGATCAGCACGTAGGCGACTCGCATCTGCTGGTCGGCGAAGGCTGGCATGCTGACGACGCCGTCGAGCATGGCCTCGAACTCCGGGTAGAGCATTTCCTTGCAGATGCCGCCATCGTTGAAGAACAGCACGGCCTCGACCGTCTGCGGTTTGATCTGCATGCTCGCGCCCTCAACGGCCTGGTCAGCCAGCGGATGGTCCACGGCGGTAGGCGCCGTGGTTCAAGGTTGGCGCAAGTTTAGGGGAAAAACCGCGAGCGACGATGTGACTGGGTTGGCAGCGAGTCGCGCCCTCGCACAGCCACCCAGCGTGGCGACTTCCGGCACCTGTCAGCACGCCTTGAGCGCGGCTAGCTGCGGCCCCAGACGTTGCCCAATCACCTCGCCCAGCGCCTGCAGGCCGCTCATAGGCCGTACCATGACTTCGAACTCGATGATCCGGCCGGTCGCATCGAAGCGGATCAGGTCGATGCCCTTGAGCTGCCGTTCGCCAACTCGCGCACTGAACTCCAGCACCAGGCTCAAGCCATCATCCGAGGCCAGTTGGCGGTGATAGCGGAAGTCTTCGAATACGGTCACCACGGTGTTCAGGATCAGGTTCACCGCGGCCGATCCCTCGTACGGCGTGAACGCCATGGGCGAGCGGAATACCGCGCCGTCATCCAGCAGATCGGGCAAGGCGCTGAGGTCGCGGGTGGCGATCATTTCGTGCCAACGCCGCAGCGAAGCTGCAACCGGCGCGGGCAATGCGAGGGATGCGGTCATTCAGGGCACCTCCGGGACACAAAAAAGAAGCCCCGCAGAAGCGGGGCATGATGAAGACTCAGAGCTCGGCTGCGAGGCGGGAGCCTTGGTTGATGGCGCGCTTGGCGTCGAGTTCGGCCGCTACATCAGCTCCGCCGATCAGGTGCACCCGGGCACCGCCGGCCTCGAGCTCCGCCTGCAATTCGCGCAACGGATCCTGCCCGGCGCAGACGATCACCGTGTCCACCGGCAACAGCTGCGGCTCGCCGTCGGCGACACGCACGTGCAGGCCCTGGTCATCGACCTTCAGGTATTCCACTGCGCTGATCATCTGTACCTGCTTGTTCTTCAGGCCGGTGCGGTGGATCCAACCGGTAGTCTTGCCCAAGCCGTTGCCAACCTTGGATTTCTTGCGCTGCAACAGATAAACCTGGCGCGCGGGCGCATGGGGTACAGGTTCGACGCCGGCGATGCCACCACGGGCTTCGAGTCCCAGGTCAATGCCCCACTCCTTCCAGAACGCCTCACGGTCCAAGCTGGTGGACTCGCCCTGATGGGTGATGAATTCCGACACATCGAAGCCGATGCCGCCGGCGCCGATCACCGCGACGCGCCCCCCGACCGGCTTGCGTTGCAGGATCGCATCGAGATAGCCGATCACCTTCGGATGCCCGATGCCGGGAATGTCTGGCGTGCGCGGCGCGACGCCCGTGGCGAGAATAATCTCGTCATAGCCGCCAGAGAGCAGGTCTTGTGCAGTCGCTCGGGTGTCCAGTCGAACCTCGACGCCGGTGCTCTTGAGCTTGCGATCGAAATACCGCAGCGTTTCATAGAACTCTTCCTTGCCCGGGACGCGCTTGGCAACGTTGAACTGCCCGCCGATCTCGCTGGCCGAGTCGAACAGCGTGACCTGATGGCCGCGCTCTGCGGCAACCGTGGCCGCCGAGAGCCCGGCCGGGCCGGCACCGACCACGGCGATGCGTTTCACCGCGGCAGTCGGGATGTAGTTGAGCTCGGTCTCGTAGCAGGCGCGCGGATTGACCAGACAGGTGGTCAGCTTGCCGCTGAAGGTGTGGTCCAGGCAGGCCTGGTTGCAGCCGATGCAGGTGTTGATGGTGTCGCTGCGATCCGCCGCCGCCTTGTTGACGAAGTCCGGATCGGCGAGAAACGGCCGCGCCATCGAGACCATGTCGGCGTCGCCCTCGGCGAGCACCTGTTCGGCGATTTCCGGCGTGTTGATACGGTTGGTGGTGACCAGCGGAATTCCGACCTCGCCACGCAGCTTGGCGGTGACTTTGGTGAAGGCTGCACGCGGCACCTTGGTGGCGATGGTGGGAATGCGTGCCTCGTGCCAGCCGATACCAGTGTTGATCAGGGTGGCGCCCGCCTGCTCGATCGCCTTGGCCAGTACGACCACCTCGTCCCAGGTGCTACCGCCCTCGATCAGGTCGAGCATCGACAGACGATAGATGATGATGAAGTCGCGCCCCACCGCCTCGCGTACGCGACGCACGATCTCCACCGGCAGGCGCATGCGGTTCTCGTAGCTGCCACCCCAACGGTCGGTGCGGTGGTTGGTGTGCGCCACCAGAAACTGGTTGATGAAATAGCCTTCGGAACCCATCACCTCGACGCCATCGTAGCCGGCCTCGCGGGCCAGACTGGCGCAATTGACGAAGTCGCTGATCTGCTTCTCGATCCCCTCCTCGTCCAGTTCGCGCGGCGTGAAGGGATTGATCGGCGCCTGGATGGCGCTGGGCGCGACCAGCTGTGGGCTGTATGCGTAACGCCCGGCGTGCAGGATCTGCATGCAGATCTTGCCGCCCGCCTCGTGGACGGCCTGGGTGACCACCTTGTGCTCCTCAGCCTCCGCGACGGTCGAGAGCTTGGCAGCGCCGGCCCGCACGGAGCCTTCTTCGTTCGGCCCTACACCGCCAGTGACGATCAGCCCGACGCCGCCCCGCGCGCGCTCGGCGAAAAAAGCCGCCATCCGCTCGAAGCCATTAGGCATTTCCTCAAGGCCGGTGTGCATCGAGCCCATCAGGGTGCGGTTGCGCAACGTGGTGAATCCTAGGTCCAGCGGGGCCAGCAGGTGGGAAAAGGCGGTCATCTTCGGTCCTCGATCGGGTCGCCCCGACGTCTCACGCCGGGTTGCATAACGGTTCAATCGCCCCGGCTCGTCCGGCCGTGGTCGTTGCGGGGACGATAAACAGGCTTTGAAGGCGGCTCAATGATCGGAAATGACAACTACATGACCCAATTGCGCATCGAGCCCTTGGCAAGCGGCGAAGGGCGGCCTAGGCTCGTCGCACCTCGAATCGATCAGCCCACCGATGCGTACCCACAGCAAACTGCTCGGCCTCGCCGTCATCGCGCTCGCCGCGCTTATCCTCTACCTGGACTGGACGCAGGAACGCGACGGCGGCCCGCTGCTGTCCGACCTGCGCACCCGCCCCATCGAAAGCCTGGGCACGCCGGGCACGGCGGGCAACCTGCTGGGCGTGCAGACGCGCCTGACGCCGGCCGACTACCAGAGCCGCGAGCGCCTGCAGCGCAAGTTCGTCACCTACCTCGACCAGGCGCGTGACCAGGGCCTGCTGAATCCGCGTACGGTGGTGGTGCTACCCGAGCATGTGGGTACCGGCCTGTTCGCGCTCGGCGAAAAGCCAGAGGTGCAGCAGGCACGGACGCTGCGCGATGCCATGCAATGGATGGCGCTGAGCTATCCATGGCGCTTCCTGCGCGCACTGTTGAACAACCGCAGCGACGACAACCGCACCGAAGCCGTGCTGCGCATCAAGGCCGCGCAGATGGCCGACAGCTACCAGCAGATCTTCGGCGAGCTGGCGCGGCGCTACCGGGTCACCCTGGTCGCCGGGTCCATCGTGCTGCCCGAGCCGCGCCTCGAAGAAGGACGCTTGCGCATCGGTGATGGCCCGCTACGACAGGTCAGCCTCACATTCGGACGCGACGGAGCGATCATCGGTCCGTTGCAGTACAAACTTCATCTAAGTCGCTACGAGCGGCGCTACAGCAAGTCCGGGCCGGCGCCTGCTCCAGTCCTGCCGACGCCCGCGGGCCGGCTGGCGGTGCTGATCGGTTGCGACGCCGATGCGCGTCCGCCGTCGGCCGACGCCGAATTCGTCGCCGTACTTGGTGCACGCGATGAGCTCGCGGACCTCTGCACTAACGCTTCGTCCCCCGCCATCGACCTGCCGGAAATCCGGGTCCGTACCTTCGGTTTGCCCTGGGGCCTGGTCGGTTCGCCGCATCGACCGGTACGCGCGCTGCCCGACAGCCCCGTGCAATTGACCAACCGCTGGCTGCCGGAGCGACCATGAGCGGCCAGCGCGTGCGCCTCGGCGATTTGTCGGTCGGCTTCGTGCACAGCCTGGTCAGCGCGCTGCAGGCCAGGCAGCTCGACCCGCAACCGCTGCTCGATGCCTTCGGCCTCGATCATGCACGGCTGTCGGAGCCAGGCGCCCGACTGTCCATTCCGCGCTACATGCGCCTCGGGCATGCCGCCATCCAACTCGCCGGCGATCCGGCACTGGGCCTGGAAATGGGGCAGTTGCGCAAGGCGGGGCACCTTGGGCTGGTCGGGGTGACCTGCGCGCAGGCACCCACGGTGCGCGAGGCCGCGCGTGCGCTGATCCGCTTCGAACCGCTGTACGCGTCCAACTACCGGGGCGCGTCCGGGTTTCACGAGGACAGCACCGGCGCCTGGCTCCGGTTCTATTCCATCAGCCCGTACAACGCGTTCAATTGGTTCGTGGTGGACACGGTGCTGGCCAGTTGGCTGACCCAACTGGGCGCGATCGCCGGCCGGCCGCTGGTGCCGGTCACCGTGCAGATCGAATTCGAGCGCCCGGGGTATGCCGACCGCCATGATGCGTTCTTCAGCCGTCCGGTGGAATTCGCCGCCGCTCATAATCAGCTGCGGCTGGACCAGGCGACCCTGGCATCGCGCAATCCCGAGCACTGCCCGGGGACCTGGCGCGAACTGCTCGAGCTCTGCGAAGCGGAACTGGAGCGCCGGACCCGAACGCGCAGCTTGCGCGAACGTGTGACGCAACTGCTGGGGCCCCTGCTCAAGGGGCAGGAGCCGGATCTGCAGCAGCTGGCCAACCGGCTCCAGCTACCGCCCTGGACCCTGCGGCGCAAGCTGGAAGAGGAAGGCACCAGCTACCGCGCGATTCTCAACGAAACCCGCCGCGACCTGGCCATGGCCTACATCCGCGATACCGAGTCAGCGTTCGGGGAGATCGCCTGGTTGCTGGGGTTTTCATCGGCGGAGGCCTTCCAGCGCGCATTCAAGCGCTGGAGCGGGCAGACGCCGGGGGAATACCGGCGCGCGCAGCGGCGCGCCGTGGAGGTTCAGAGCTCGAACGCGTCGTCCGCCGGCTCCGGCCCGTCCTGTTCGGATGCGTGCCGCTCTAGCAGCTCGTCCTGATAGTCGTCCATCGTCATGTCCTCTTTCGGGAGTGGCCCGCATGGCGTTACAAGGTCCATGCCAGCCACCCTAGTGCGTGAAGATGACCACTGCGTGAAGGCAGCAGCGGCACCTGACGCCATCAATAGCCCGCTCCGGCCCGGTCGACAACGCGATAAATCGCCGCAGCACCGGTCAGGGCGTGGTCAGACCGGCCGCGTTCATCGCCTGACGCAGTAGCCAGGCGACGAATCCCAGCGCCAGCACGCTGCCAGCCCAGATCACGACCAGCCAGGTCATGCGTTTCCACAAGGGCGATCCCGCCCCCTTTTCGTGCCTACCGTGCATGGGACGCTCCAGCGCGAGCCGTTCAGTGATAGCCATCGTCCACGCTCACCTTGCCGCGGAACACGTAGTAGCTCCAGGCGGTGTACATGAGGATCAGCGGAATGATCAGCAGGGCGCCGACCAGGGTGAAGCCCTGGCTCTGCGGCGGGGCAGCCGCCTCCCAAATGCTCACCGAGGGCGGGATGATGTTCGGCCAGAGGCTGATTCCCAGGCCACTGTAGCCGAGGAAGATCAATGCCAGGGTGTAGAGAAACGGCGTGTAGTGCGCGTAGCGGGCGATCGACCGGAGCAGGCCCAGCGTGCAGACCAGTACCAGGACCGGCACCGGCAGGAACAGCAGCAGGTTCGGCATGCTGAACCAGCGGTCGGCGATGTCCGGGTGGGTGAGCGGCGTCCACAGGCTGACGATGCCGGTCACCGCCAGCACCGCCCACACCAGCGGCGTGCCGATGTCATGCATGCGCTGCTGCAGTTCGCCCGCGGTCTTCATGATCAGCCAGGTGCAGCCGAGCAATGCATAGGCGACGATCAGGGCCAGGCCACAGAACACCGAAAACGGGCTGAGCCAGTCCAGCGGACCACCAGCATAGGCGCGCCCTTCCACCGGAAACCCGTGGATGAAGGCGCCCAAGGCGACACCCTGGAAAAAGGTGGCGACCAGCGAACCGCCAATGAAAGCCTTGTCCCAGACATGCTGGCGTGAGGCATGGACCTTGAAGCGGAACTCGAAGGCGACGCCGCGGAAGATCAAACCCATCAGCATGAAGATGATCGGCAGGTAGAGTGCCGAGAGCACCACCGAATAGGCCAGTGGGAACGCAGCGAACAACCCGGCGCCGCCCAATACCAGCCAGGTCTCGTTGCCGTCCCAGATGGGCGCCACGGTGTTCATCGCGACGTCGCGCTCGGCGCTGTCCTTGAGGAACGGAAAGAGTATCCCGATACCCAGGTCGAACCCGTCCATCACGACGTACATCATGATGCCGAAGATGATGATGATCGCCCAGATCAGCGAAAGATCGACGCCCATATTCAATTCCTCTCGCCCAGTTGATCGCCGTGGTCATGCGGAATCGCCTCGTCGGCAGCCGACAGCGGCCGCATCGGCGTGCGCTTCTCGCCCGGACCGCCCGCGCCCTTCTCGTCGCCTTCGTTGACGATTGGACCCTTGGCGATCAGCCGCAGCACATACAGCAGGCCAACGCCAAATACCGCGAAGTAGATCAGCACGAACATAGCCAGCGTCAGGCCGAGCTGGTCGGCGCCGTGGTCGGATACCGCGTCGGCCGTGCGCATCACCCCGTACACCACCCACGGCTGGCGCCCCACCTCGGTGGTCACCCAGCCGGCGAGAATCGCCAGCACGCCGGAAGGCCCCATGCAGAGCGCCAGTCGTAAGAATGGCCGGGTATGGAACAAGCGACCACCACGGCGCAACCAGAGGCTCCAGAAGCCGGTGAGCATCATCAACAGGCCCAGCGCGACCATGATGCGGAAGGTCCAGAACACGATGGTGGAGTTGGGCCGGTCTTCAGGCGGGAAATCTTTCAACGCCGGGATCTGCTCGGTCAGACTGTGCTTGAGGATCAGGCTACCCAGGTAGGGAATCTCGAGCTTGTAGCGCGTCTGCTCCTCCTCCATATCCGGCCAGCCGAACAGCAGCAACGGTGTGGGCTCGCCCGAGGCGTTGTCCCAGTGACCTTCCATGGCCGCGATCTTGGCTGGCTGGTGCTCCAGCGTATTGAGCCCGTGGAAGTCACCCACCACAGCCTGGATCGGCGCGACGATCAGTGCCATCCACATCGCCATGGAGAACATCTTGCGGATCGCCGGATTGTCGTTGCCGCGCAGCAGGTGCCAGGCCGCCGAGGCGCCGACCATGAATGCCGTGGCGAGAAACGCGGCGATGGCCATGTGGGTCAGGCGGTACGGGAACGACGGGTTGAAGACGATGGCGAACCAGTCCACCGGCACCACGATCCCGTCGATGATTTCATGGCCCTGCGGGGTGTGCATCCAGCTGTTGGACGCCAGGATCCAGAACGTCGAGATCAGCGTGCCCACCGCCACCATCAGGGTCGAGAAGAAATGCAGACCCGGCCCGACGCGGTTCCAGCCGAACAGCATTACCCCGAGAAATCCTGCCTCGAGAAAGAATGCCGTGAGCACCTCGTAGGCCAGCAGCGGCCCGGTCACGCCGCCAGCGAATTCGGAATAGGCGCTCCAGTTGGTGCCGAACTGGTAGGCCATGACGATGCCGGAGACCACCCCCATGCCGAAGTTCACTGCAAACACCTTCAGCCAGAAGTGATACAAGTCGCGATAGACCTGGCGCCGGGTCTTGAGCCACAGCCCTTCGAGAACGGCGAGAAAGCTCGCCAGACCGATGGTGATCGCCGGAAAGATGATGTGAAAGGAAATGGTGAAAGCGAACTGGATCCGCGCAAGCTCGAGAGCTTCCAAACCGAACATGTACAACCCCTCGTCTGTTAGCCGCCTGCCGCCGCTGTTTTGACAGCCCGGAGTTAATGACAGCGAGATCGTCCAAGGGTGCGTCAACCAACCGCTACAGATCGACGCAGGCAGTGGCCTGCGCCTGCCTCGCGAGTACGACCACTGGCAGCGCCCGGTGGCCCGTGCGTCGCGCTGCGGTCATCCGCGGAAGTAGCCCACCCGACGGCTGAGTTCTTGCGCCAGCGAGGCCAGGTCCCGGCTCGACGACGCCACCTGGTTGGCCGCTGCAGAGCTCGTCACTGTCGAGTCGTGGATCCGTGTCACGCTCTGGTTGACCTCTTCGGCGACGGCACTTTGTTCTTCAGATGCCGTGGCGATCTGCGCGTTCATCTCGTTGATCGAACCGACCTCCTGGCGAATCTTGGCCAAGGCGTTTTCGGCCTGGAGCGTCTGCTCGACGGTCTGCTGCGCCAACTGCTTGCTCGACTGCATCACCTCCACGGCCTTGCCCGCGCCCGCCTGCAGCGAAGTAATCATGTCGCTAATTTCGCTGGATGATTGCTGGGTGCGATTGGCCAGCGAGCGCACCTCGTCGGCCACCACCGCGAAGCCGCGCCCATGCTCACCGGCGCGGGCAGCCTCGATGGCCGCATTCAGGGCCAGCAGGTTGGTCTGCTCGGCGATGGCGGTGATCACCTGAAGAATCTTTTCGATGTCGCCGCTCTGCTGCGATACCTGGCTGACGGTATCGCTGGCACTTTCCAGCACCTTTGCCAGGTTGTGAATGGACAGCGCCGTTTCGCCGACGATGCGCGTACCGGTCTCCACCTGTTCGTCCGCACTCTTCGCGGCGGTTGCCGCGCGGGCCGCGAAACCGGCCACCTCGCTCACCGTCGCGGCCATCTGGTTGATCGCGGTGGCCACCTGCTCGGCCTCGGCCGACTGGTGCTGGATCTGCGCATTGCTATTGGCGGAGGAGCCAAGCAGCTCGCCGGAGGCGACGCCGACACCGTCCGCCGCGCTTCGCACCTCGGCGATAATCGTGCTCAGTCGACTGGCCATCTTCGCCGTCGCGCCCATGACGCTGTCCGGGTAGCGGGTCACGATGGCCTGGCCAAGATCCCCCTCGGCCAGGTTGCCGATGACACGCGCCACCTCATCCGGCTCGGCGCCAAGGGTAGAGCGCAGCTTGCGGACGATCAGCACTGCGATGGCTGCGCCCAACAGTACTGCCGCGCCGGTCACGGCGATGATCAACGTCAGGAACCCGCTGGCTGTATCACGGACCACTGTGACCTCCGCGTTGATCGAAGCCTCCTCGTGATCAATGAAAGCGTTGATCAGACGAAGCCACTCGCTGTAATTGCCTGCCACATTCTCCAGCAGGAATGCATAGCCACTCGCCGAGCCCTCGGCAAAGCGCAGATCGATCACCTGCCGCGTCAGTGCGTTGGTCTTGGCCTCGATCGCGTCGATCTGGGCCATCAGCTGCAGCTCGACCGGATCGGCCGACGGCTGCGCCAGCATCGCTTTCATGGGCACCGCGGACTCGGCGTACTGCTTGGCCAGGCGTTCGATATCCGCGATCCGGGTGCGGGCGAGCTCTTCATCGGCGGCACTCACGGCGTCGCGAACCGCGATGGCCCGGTCATGAACGCTACCGCGAAAGTTGATCGCATAGCGCTGCTTGAGGCCCGACTGGGATCCGATGTGACGCATGGAACGGTCGATGACATCGACTTTCAGTGCACTAACCATCGCCACGACCACCATCAGGGCGAGAATGACCGAGAACCCCAGCCCAAGGCGCCTGGACACCGACATCTGCTTGCTCATCGTTTTTCTCCGCGCCGTGCTGCACGGCTGCCAAATACACCATTCCATCGGCGGCTCCCGAGGGGCCGCCAAAACCTGTACGAATAATGTCACCATAACATCACTTGTACAACTTTTTTACCGGCGAGGGCGCCAAAACATGGCGAGACAGGCAAGCAATGGCCTCGCCGCGGCATCGTTGTTATGGAATGACCTGGACTTGTACAAGAACACGGGGGTCTGGCTGCAGGTGCGGACCGCTATGTAGTAACCCCGTGGGACCGAGAGGGCAGATTGCCGGCGGCAACGGGTGAAGGCACGATGGCGGCAGAGCCTGCCGGGCCTGGAAGGCAGAAACGAAAAAAGCGGCCAACGGCCGCTTTTTTCGGGGGCCCGGCTCACAGAAGAACCAGGCGAATAATGGCGCAGCGGACGGGACTCGAACCCGCGACCCCCGGCGTGACAGGCCGGTATTCTAACCGACTGAACTACCGCTGCGCGTCGGCCGGACTTTCGTCCGAATCGCAAGACCTGTCTAAACAGGACCATCCCGTTGCCGGGTTGGCTTGTCGTCTTGCGAGGCGCGCAATTTACGCAGGCGCCCTACCCAAGTCAACAGGCGCACCGCGATTTTTTCAAAAAATTGGCGGCCCTTTGCAATCACCTGCTGGGCCAGGCTGCCGTTGGGCACCTTTTGCCTGAAAAACAGTCAGTTGCACTGGCATACTGAGGCACTGCTTGTCATGGTCACGACCTAGACTGACAGCATGGCCCGAATCCTCAGTCCCTCGGCTGGCTGACGATCCAGCGCCTCTGCGCATCGTTCATCTGTATGGAGTGCCCCGTTTGGCCGCCCCCGCCGCCCTGCAACGGCTTCGCCAGCACGCGCCGCTGATCCTCAGCGCTGCCATCGTGGTGCTGTTCGCCCTTTACCTGGCGGGCCAGATCAATGCCTGGCGGGCACTGACCCGCGAGCCGGTGACCAGTGCCGTCGACGCCGGCAAGCCCGCCGGCGCGGCGCCGGACCTGAGCCGCATGGAAACGCTCTTCGGCACGCCTGCCGGGCAAGCGTATACGCCCGACGCGTCGAATTCTGATCTAACCTTGCTTGGCAGCTTCGTCAATGCGGACCCGGCGCGGTCGACCGCGATCATCCAGCTGGACGGCAACCCACCGCAGCTCTATCGCGTCGATCAGGAACTGGAGCAGGGCGTGCGCCTGCACAGTGTCATGCCAGACAGCGTGGAAATCCTGCGCGGTGGGCGGGTCGAGAGCCTGCATTTCCCGACGACTCGGTCGGCGGCGGTCGTGCCAGACAACCTGACCGACTACGGCGATCCGGCCCAGCAGGTGCAGCCCGATCCGCAAGCCGAGATGCTCCAGCAACAGATGGAAGCACTGCGCCAACAAGTGGAGGGCAGCGACAGCCCGCCCGACACCCCGCCATCCGATGAACCGCCCACGGAAGACAACTGACCGATGCTGCCCTATTGCTCCCGCCCGCTCATTGTCCTGCTCGCCGCAGGCATGCTCGCCGCCCCGCTTCCGCTGCTGGCGGCCGACCCGGGCATCGAGCCCAGCGACAGCCAGCAGGATGGCTGGACAATCAACCTGAAGGACGCCGACATCCGCGCCTTCGTCGACCAGATCAGCCAGCTGACCGGGCAGACCTTTATCGTCGACCCGCGCGTCAAGGGCCAGGTCAGCGTGGTGTCCTCGACCACGCTGTCGCTGTCGGAGGTGTACCAGCTGTTTCTCTCGGTCATGGCGACCCATGGCTACAGCGTGCTCACCCAGGGCGACGTGGCGCGCATCGTGCCGAATGCGGAGGCCAAGTCCGAGGCCGGCGGCGGCCCGACCGGCGGCGATCTGCTCGAGACCCGGGTCATCCAGGTCCAGCACACCTCGGCCACCGAGCTGATCCCGCTGATTCGCCCGCTGGTGCCGCAATACGGTCACCTCGCCGCCGTGCCTTCCGCCAACGCGTTGATCATCAGCGATCGCAGCGCCAACATCGCCCGCATCGAGGATCTGGTGCGCCAGCTCGACCGAGCGCAGAACGACGACTACTCGGTGGTGAACCTGCAGTACGGCTGGGCCGTGGACATCGCCGAGGTGTTGCGCAACACGCTGGCGCGGGGCGAAGCCAAGGACACCGCGGGCGCCCAGATCATCGCCGACTCGCGCACCAATCGCCTGATCTTCACCGGCCCGGAACAGGCCCGGCAGAAGCTGGCCAGCCTGGCCAAGACACTCGACACGCCAAGCACGCGGTCCGCCAATACGCGAGTCATCCGCCTGCGCCACAACGATGCCAAGTCCCTCGCCGAAACCCTCGGCGACATCTCCGAGCGACTTGCCGCGCCGGCCGAGGGCGAGACCCAGGGCGGCCGCCAGCAGGACATCCTGATTCGCGCCGATGAAAGCCTCAACGCACTGGTGATGCTGGCCGAACCGGAAGTCATCGGCACCCTGGAATCGATCGTCCGGCAACTCGACGTGCCGCGTGCGCAGGTGATGGTCGAAGCGGCCATCGTCGAGGTTTCCGGCGACATCAGCGATGCCCTCGGCGTGCAGTGGGCCGTCGACGCAAGAGGCGGCACCGGCGGCGCTGGCGGAGTCAGTTTTGGCAACACCGGACTGTCCATCGGCAGCGTGCTGAACGCCATCAGTGACAACGAGATTCCCAGCAACCTGCCGGACGGCGCGATCATCGGCGTAGGCACGCGCAGTTTCGGCGCGCTGATCACCGCCCTATCGGCCAACAGCAAGAGCAACCTGCTGTCGACACCCAGCCTGCTGACCCTGGACAACCAGGAGGCGGAGATTCTGGTCGGCCAGAACGTGCCGTTCCAGACCGGCACCTACACCACCGACGCCTCGGGGGCGAACAACCCCTTCACCACCATCGAGAGGCAGGACATCGGTGTCACCCTCAAGGTCGTCCCGCACATCAACGAAGGCGCGACCTTGCGCCTGGAGATCGAGCAGGAAATTTCCTCCATCGCGCCCTCAGCCAGCCTCTCCGCCCAGGCCGTGGACCTGGTCACCAACAAACGCTCGATCAAGAGCACCATTCTTGCCGAGGACGGCCAGGTCATTGTTCTTGGTGGTCTGATTCAGGACGACGTCACCCGTACCGATTCCAAGGTCCCGCTGCTGGGCGACATTCCGTTGCTGGGCGCCCTGTTCCGTTCCACGCAGGAAAGTCACGTGAAACGCAACCTGATGGTCTTCCTGCGGCCAACCGTGATCCGCGACCGGGCCGGGCTGGCGGCGCTTTCCGGCAAGAAGTACAGCGACATCCGCGTCATCGAAACCGGCTCGGACAGCCCGAGCATCCTGCCCGCCACCCCCGAGCGGCTGTTCGACGGACAGGGAGAGCCGGCCCCGGCGATCGACCTGCGCTCCAACGATGCATCGTCGCGCAATTCGCGTCCGTTGCCGCCGGCAGCCACGCCGCCGCAGGGATTCATGCCGCAGCGCTCGTCTCGCGCCCAACCGCCCGCCCGCTCGGGCTGGGCGGTTCAGCTGGCGAGTTTGCAGAATGGGGACAGTGCCCGCTCCCTCGCGGAGAAATTGCGCGAACAGGGCTTCAGCGCCTACCTGCGCATCACGGGACGGACTCATCGGGTATTCGTCGGACCGATCGACAACCGCCAGGAAGCCAGTCGTATCCGGGACGAACTCGCTATCGAACAGCGCCTCGACGGTTTCGTGGTGAATTTCGAGCCTGCAAACGACTGAATAGCCAGCGCGGCAGCCGCGCTGGATCGGTGGATGAAGGCGTCTTGATAGCGGACCGCATGAGCCGACGCTAGCCGAAGGGCACCGAGATGTTTCTTCCAAACGGCGTACTTGGCCAGCCAGCAGGACAGCAGGAATAGCCGGCACGTGAACCCGGCCGCGCGGCCGGGCTGCCGATTAGAGCGCGGCCAGACCCCTGGCGAGATCGGCCTTCAGGTCGTCCACCTCCTCAAGCCCCACCGCGATGCGGATGAGGCTGTCGGCGATGCCTGCCTTGGCGCGGTCGTCGGGTGAAAGCCGACCGTGCGTGGTCGTGCCCGGGTGTGTGATGGTGGTCTTGCTGTCACCGAGATTGGCAGTGATGGAAATCAGGCGCGTCGCATCGATGAAACGCCACGCCTCTTCTTTGCCACCGGCGACTTCGAAACTGACGACCGCTCCGTAGCCCGACTGCTGACACTTCGCCAGTTCGTGCTGCGGATGGCTGGCCAGGCCAGCGTAGTACACGCGCGTGACGCCGGGCTGCTGCTCCAACCATTCGGCGAGGGCCTGTGCACTGGCGCAGTGCGCCTGCATCCGAAGCCGCAGGGTTTCCAGCCCCTTGAGGAATACCCAGGCATTGAACGGGCTGAGCGTCGGGCCCGCCGTGCGCAGGAAGCCCACCAGTTCCTTCATCTGGTCGGCGCGCCCCGCCACCACCCCACCGAGACAACGGCCCTGCCCGTCGATGTATTTCGTCGCCGAATGGATGACGATGTCGGCGCCCAGCGCCAGCGGCCGCTGCAGCACCGGTGTACAGAAACAGTTGTCCACAGCCAGCAGCGCGCCATTGGCGTGGCACAGTTGCGCCAGCGCCTGGATATCAACCAGTTCGGCCAAAGGATTGGATGGCGACTCTACGAACACCAGCCGGGTGTTGGGCTTGAATGCCGGCGCCCAGGCCTCGACCACGGTGAGCGGCACGTAGTCGACTTCCAGTCCGAATCGCTTGAGGTATTTCTCGAACAGCGAGACCGTCGCGCCGAAGACGCTGCGCGACACCAGCACGTGGTCACCTGCTGAGCACAGGCTCATCACCATCGCGAGAATCGCTGCCATGCCTGACGCGGTAGCCACGGCTTGCTCGGCCCCCTCCATCGCCGCAATCCGCTCCTCGAATGCGCGCACCGTGGGGTTCGTATAGCGCGAATAGACGTTGCCCGGGGCCTCGCCCGCAAAGGTCGCAGCGGCATCGGCAGCACTTCGGAAGACATAACTGGAGGTCAGGAACATGGGGTCGCCATGCTCGGCTTCCGGCGTGCGGTGCTGGCCCGCCCGGACGGCCAGCGTATCCATGCCGGCACCAGTCAGGTCACTGTCCAGGCGTCCGGCGTTCCAGTCGGTTGTCATGGTCGCTCACCCTCTAAGGCCGGCGGGTCGAGCCGCCGGATCCTGATCAGTTGTTGTACAGGTCGATGATGGCGCTGCCGGCCAGGCTCTTGTTCTTGCTCTGGTCGTTGCGCGCCTGCTCGATCTTGTGTAGGTAGACATCGTCGATATCACCGGTGACGTAGTGACCGTCGAACACCGCGCAATCGAACTGGTCGATCTTCACCTTGCCGCCACCGACCGCGTCGATCAGGTCGGACAGATCCTGGTAAACCAGCCAGTCGGCACCGATCAGCTCGGCCACCTCCTCGGTGGTGCGGTTATGGGCGATCAGCTCATGCGCGCTCGGCATGTCGATCCCGTACACGTTGGGGTAACGTACGGCTGGCGCGGCGGAGCAGAAGTAGACGTTCTTCGCCCCGGCTTCGCGCGCCATCTGGATGATCTGCTTGCAGGTAGTGCCGCGCACGATGGAGTCGTCCACCAGCATCACGTTCTTGCCGCGGAACTCGAGGTCGATGGCGTTGAGCTTCTGACGCACGGACTTCTTGCGTGCCGCCTGGCCGGGCATGATGAACGTCCTGCCGATGTAGCGATTCTTCACGAAGCCTTCGCGGAACTTGACCCCCAAACGGTTGGCCAGCTCCAAAGCCGCCGTGCGGCTGGTGTCGGGGATCGGGATGACCACATCGATGTCGTGGTCCGGTCGCTCGCGCAGTATCTTGTCGGCCAGTTTTTCTCCCATACGCAGGCGCGCCTTGTACACCGACACGCCATCCATCAGGGAGTCGGAGCGCGCCAGATAGACGTGCTCGAAAATGCACGGCGCGTATTGCGGATTTGGCGCGCACTGACGGGTGTGCAGTTTGCCATCGGCGGTGATGTACACCGCCTCTCCTGGCGCGAGGTCGCGAATCAGCGAGAAGCCGAGCACGTCCAAGGCGACGCTTTCCGAGGCGATCATGTACTCCACGCCCTGGTCGGTATGCCGCTGGCCGAAGACGATGGGGCGGATCGCGTGGGGGTCGCGGAAACCGACGATGCCATAGCCGGTCACCATCGCCACTACGGCGTAGCCGCCGACGCAGCGCTCATGCACCTTGGCCACCGCGGCAAAGACGTCTTCCTCGGTCGGCTGCAGCTTGCCCCGCACCGCCAACTCATGGGCGAAGACGTTGAGCAGCACCTCCGAATCGGAATTGGTATTCACGTGGCGCAGGTCCGACTCGTAGATTTCCTTGGTCAGCTGGTCGACGTTGGTCAGGTTGCCATTGTGAGCGAGCGTGATGCCATACGGCGAGTTCACGTAGAACGGCTGCGCTTCGGCCGAACTGGAACTGCCCGCCGTCGGGTAGCGCACATGGCCGATGCCCATGTTGCCAACCAGGCGTTGCATATGGCGCTGCTGGAAGACGTCACGGACCAGCCCGTTGTCCTTGCGCAAGAACAGCTTGCCACAATCGCTGGTCACGATTCCGGCGGCGTCCTGTCCGCGGTGTTGCAAAACGGTAAGCGCGTCGTACAACGCCTGATTGACGTTCGACTTACCGACAATGCCGACAATGCCACACATGCAAGGAACCTCTCAGTTATTACAGGCTGATCCGGACGCCGCGGACGCGGCGTCCTGGTACATCCGCTACAGAGCGCCCGCCTCAGCCGGCAGGGCCGAGCGAGCCGGCAACCCACTGACTACCGAACCCGAGGATCAGGTTCTTCGACCAGTCGGCCACCAATAGAAAATGCGGCAGCAGTGCCGACTCACGCCACCAGGGGTCCTGCTGTACCGGCGCCAGACTCAATAGCCCGACCAGCACCACGATAAGCAAGCCGCCTCGCGCCGCGCCGAACACCATACCCAGGAAACGATCGGTACCGGACAACCCGGTCACGCGCACCAACTCCCCGATCAGAAAATTGATCAGCGCACCGACCATCAACGTCACCACGAAAAGGATGGCGCATGCCGCGATGACCTGAAACGAAGGGGTACTGATGTAATCGGCCAGATAATGTGACAACGCGCCACCGAACATCCAGGCGACGACCCCGGCGACGATCCAGGTGAGCAGTGAAAGCGCTTCCTTGACGAAACCGCGTTTCAAGCTGATCAGGCTGGAGATGAGCACAACGGCGCAGAACGCCCAATCGACCCAGGTGAACGTCACAGGGGTTCCTGCAAATTGGAAAGGCCGCGCATTTTAGCAGAGCGCCAGCGCGCTCGTAACCACCGCACTCGCCTGCCCGCTGTCCGCCCTCGGGCGTGAGCGACCGAGGCCCGAACGGTCCCGCTCAGCGGCTTTCAGGCTTGAAGCGCACGACGAAGCCGTTGAGTTTCTGCTGGCGCTCCAACTGGTCGCGAAGGCGATCGGCCTCGTCGCGCTGCACAAGCGGCCCGACGAAAACGCGGTTCATGCCGTCGGCGGTACGGATGTAGGCGTTGTAGCCCTGTGAGCGCAAGGTCTTCTGCAGTTTGTCGGCGTTGTCACGACTCGACAGGCTGGCCAGCTGCACCGACCAGCTGACCGGCAGGTCTGCGCTGTCCAGGTGCGATTCGGCCGAGGGGGCCGAGGCCGGTGGCGGTGCGGGCTCGGCCGGCTGCGGGGCTGGCTCAGGAGCTTGCGGTTGCGGAGCCGGGGCCAGGGCCGGGGTGATAGGCGCCGGCGGTGTCGGCGCATCTGTCGGGACCTGTTCGACGATCTCGTAGTCATCGTCGACCGGTGGCGCCCCGGGCACCTCGACCGGCTGCGTCTCGGTCGCCGGCATTGGGGGCGCTTCAGGCATGCGCGGCGCATCGACCTCCAGCGAGCTGGCCGGATCCTCGCGGTTGAAAAGCATCGGCACGAATATGACCGCCAACGCAACGAGTACCAGCGCGCCAACGATGCGTTGCATCAATCCTCTGTCCACCACCGGTCGATCCCCCGCTATGCCGCGTTCCGCTCAAGCCATGCCAGCGCCTGCGCCACGCAATAAAAAGACCCGAACAGTACGATCTCGTCACCGTCGGTCGCCTCGGCGAGCTGACACTCCAGCGCCCGCGCGATTCCCTCGTGGATACTGACGCGCGCGCCGCGTTCTTTCAATGCCGCACCGATCTCGGTTGCCGATCGCGAACGTGGCGTCGGCAGGGGCGCAACGGCCCAGTGGTCGAAGCTCGGCAGCAACGCATCCAGCACCCCGGGCAAGTCCTTGTCCGCCAGCAGGCCGAACACGGCCAGCCGTCGCCCGCGTCTGGGCTCCGAACCGAGCTGGCGCGCCAAGAAGGCCGCCGCGTGCGGGTTGTGCCCGACATCCAGCACAACCGGCACTTCGCGCCCTTTCCAGCGACATACGCGGCGATCCAGGCGCCCGACCATTCGGGCCTTTTCCAGCGCCGCTGCCAGGCGGTCGGGCGTCCAGGGCGCGTCCAGCAAGGCGTAGGCCTGCAACGCCAGCGCCGCATTTTCCAGCGGCAGGCGCGGTATCGGCAGGTCTGCAAGCTCAAGCATATGACCGGCACGGTCCCGGCCCTGCCAGTGCCAATCCGCACCGAGCGGCTTGTGGTCGAAATCTGCACCCGCCACCCAGAGCTGCGCACCGATTGCCTGCGCGTGTTGGCGCAGCGTGTCAGGGGGCTCGCGGTCACCGCATACGGCAGGCCGTCCCGGGCGAAAGATACCGGCCTTCTCGAACGCGACGCTCTCGCGAGTCGTGCCGAGGTACTCGGCATGATCCAGTCCGATGTTTGTCACTACCGCGACGTCTGCATCGACGAGATTCACCGCATCCAGGCGACCGCCCAGCCCCACTTCCAGCACCGCGATATCCAGTCGCTCACGCTGAAACAGCCACAACGCCGCCAGCGTGCCGAACTCGAAATAGGTCAGGGAAATGTCACCGCGCGCCTGCTCGACGGCCTCGAACGCCTGGCAGAGTGCCGCGTCGCTCGCCTCCACGCCGTACAAGCGGACCCGTTCGTTGTAGCGCACCAGGTGCGGCGAGCTGTAGACGCCGACCGACCTGCCCTGCTCGGCCAACAACTGCGCGATGAACGCGCAAGTCGAGCCCTTGCCATTGGTGCCCGTGACGGTCACCACTTGGGCGGCCGGGCGAGTCACGCCGAGCCGTGTCGCCACGGCTCGGCTGCGCTCGAGCCCCATGTCGATGGTGACCGGATGCAATTGCTCGAGAAACGCGAGCCAGTCCTGCAGGCTCCTGGGGGTCATGCGTCAGCCGTAACCAATGCCTGCTCGGACGGGGTGCGGCGATGTTGCAGTTGTGCCAGCAGTCGCGCCAGGCGCGCGCGCAGCTCGGCCCGATGGATGATGAGGTCGATGGCGCCATGGTCGAGCAGGAACTCGCTGCGCTGGAAGCCTTCCGGCAGCTTTTCACGTACCGTCTGCTCGATGACGCGGGGGCCGGCGAAGCCGATCAGCGCCTTCGGCTCTGCGACGATTACATCACCAAGCATGGCCAGGCTGGCGGAAACGCCGCCGTACACCGGATCGGTCAGGACGGAGATGAATGGGAGGCCTTCTTCGCGCATGCGCGCCAGCACCGCGGACGTCTTGGCCATCTGCATCAGCGAGATCAGTGCCTCCTGCATCCGTGCCCCGCCGGAAGCGGCAAAGCACACCAGCGGGCTGCGCTGTTCCAGCGCCACGTTGGCGGCGCGAACGAACCGCTCGCCAACGATGGCGCCCATCGAACCGCCCATAAAGGAAAACTCGAAGGCACAGGCCACGACCGGCACGTTCATCAGCGTGCCGCGCATGGCGATCAGCGCATCCTTTTCACCGGTCTGCTTCTGCGCAGCCGAGAGCCGATCCTTGTATTTCTTCGAGTCGCGGAATTTCAGGCGATCCACCGGCTCGAGCTCGGCGGCGATCTCCTCGCGGCCTTCCTTGTCGAGGAAAATGTCCAGTCGCGCGCGCGCGTCGATGCGCATGTGATGCTGGCACTTGGGGCAGACGTCGAGGGTCTTCTCCAGCTCAGGGCGGTAAAGCACCGCCTCGCAAGACGGGCATTTGTGCCAAAGCCCTTCGGGCACCGAGCTCTTCTGCGTTTCCGAGCGCATGATCGAAGGGATCAGCTTGTCTACCAGCCAGTTGCTCATGCTTTTATTCTCCACAGCTTGTCAGTCCCGCGCGTAACGGCTGCACGCACCGGCAAATTGATCGTTGCGACCGACCGACACTCGGCGCGGTCGATGTCGCCTGGGCGTTCGCCCTCAAACAAGGGCGCTGTCGCTATAAACTGGCCGCCTGCCCCGGACAGCGAGACCTGGATGGCTAAAGGCCGCGCCAGCGAATGGTAACTGGACGGTAATGCCTGCCGACTCGTCACATCGCGCCTCTTGTCAGCCGCACGAATTCGCAAACCTTGGCTGCATCCTTGATGCCTTTGCTCGACTCGACACCGCCACTCACATCGACCGCATAGGGACGCACCTGCGCAATCGCCTGTTGGACGTTCGCCGGCGTCAACCCCCCTGCAAGGATCAACGGCAAGGCCAGATCGGAGGGTATCAGCGACCAGTCGAACACCTCGCCCGTACCGCCCGGCACGCCGGCGACATAGGCATCCAGCAGAATGGCATTGGCCCCGCTGTAACGTGCAGCCTCACGACGAACGTCCTCGGCCGACCGCACGCGCAACGCCTTGTACCAGGGCCGATGAAAACCGTCGCAGGACTCGGGCGACTCGTCACCATGGAATTGCAATACATCGAGCGGCACCGCATCGAGTGTCTCGTTGATCTCGCAGCGCGACGCGTTGACGAACAGGCCAACGGTCGTGACGAATGGGGGCAATGCCGCGATGATCGCCCGCGCCTGCTGGACACCAACCGCACGAGGACTGGCGGGATAGAATACCAGCCCAATCGCGTCGGCACCGGCTTCGGCGGCTGCCAGGGCATCTTCGATACGTGTGATTCCACAGATCTTGCTACGAACGATTGGCAACGGCGGGCACCTGCGGCAGCGAATCCCGGATGGTAGCAAAAGCGCCGCCGGCTGCAACCCACCGCCAGCGACGTGTCGGCGGCCGGTCGTGCAACGCCATCAACGCGGCGACTGGCGCACGTCGGGCAGGCCGGAGAGAAAATGCGGCCCCAGGAAGCGATCAGGCAGTTCGAAGTGCTCAGGGTAATCGACCTGGACCAGGTACAGCCCGTACGGGTGCGCGGTGACGCCCCCGGTCCGCCTGACGCGTGATTCGAGCACTTCCCGCGCCCACTCCACCGGACGCTCTCCCGCCCCGATGGTCATCAGCACGCCGGCGAAGTTGCGCACCATATGGTGAAGAAAGGCATTGGCCCGCACGTCGATCACGATCAGTCGTCCGTGCTCGAGCAAGTGGAGGTGATGGATCGTCTTGATCGGCGACTTGGCCTGGCACTGACGCGCCCGGAAAGCGCTGAAATCATGGGTGCCGACAAAGGCCTTGGCCGCCTCGCGCATACGCTCGATGTCCAGCGGGCGGTGATTCCAGGTGACCTCTTCGGCAAGGTGCGCGGGACGGATCTGATCGTTGTAGATCACGTAGCGGTAGCGCCGCGCCATGGCACTGAAGCGCGCATCGAACGTGTCCGGCATCTGCTTCGCCCAGGTCACGCTGATATCGCCGGGCAAGTTCATGTTCGCACCCATGACCCATGCATGCATGGAGCGCGACACTGGCGTATCGAAATGCACCACCTGCGCGCAGGCATGGACAAGCGCATCGGTGCGTCCTGCGCAGCTCAGGGTGACCGGGTGGCCGCCGGCCACCTTGCTCAGTGCGGTTTCCAGTGCCAACTGGATCGAAGGCACGCCGTCGCGCTGCCGCTGGAAGCCACGATAGCGCGAGCCCTTGTACTCAACGCCCAGTGCGATTCTGTAAACGCCAACGGCAGCCATGGAGGCTGCCGCTTGCTGTACTGCATCAGACATCGTCAGGCGAGCTTCGCGAGCATCTCGCGCGCCTCCTGCTGCTGGGTATCGCTGCCTTCGCTCATGACTTCGTCCAGGATATCGCGGGCGCCCTCGGCGTCGCCCATGTCGATGTAGGCGCGCGCCAGATCCAGCTTGGTGGTGGTTTCATCCGTGTCGGCGAAGAAGTCGAAGTCCTCGTCCATCGTTTCCGGGGCAGGGTCGACCGGATCAATCGCCGCAGCCGGGGCCTGAATCGGCTCGTCAAGCGGCTCGGACAGATTCCGGGACAGATCATCCAGCTCGGCCTCGACCTGCTCGAGCTCCGAGGCAAGCACTTCCGGTGCCGCTTCAGGTGCTACCGCTTCGTCATCCAGGGACAGGTCGAACTCGTCCGGCATGTGCGCAGGCTGCGGGGCGTCGGCCAGGCCGAAGTCGAAATCGTCGGCCGCATCCGTCTCGAGCGGTGCAGACAGCACACGCCCTGAGCCTTCGTCAGCAACACTGCTGGAAGCTGCGGACTGCTCGTCGAGGTCGAGCGAGAAGCGAGCAAGCTCATCTTCGAACGAGGGATCACCCGCCTTGGTTGGTTCATCCAGGTCGAAGGAGAAGTCATCGATCGACGATTCGGCTGCAGCCGTCTCAAGCTCCAGCTCGTCGAAGTTGAAATCATCCAGCTCCGAAGCCGGCTGCTCGGCAGCCGGCTCCGACGCATCGACCACTTCATTGTTCCGCTCAGAATTATTCAGCTCGGGGCCGTTCAGCTCGCTGTCCAGCTCGAGGTCGTCCAGGCTCAGATCGAACGCATCGTCTGCCAGGGGTTCCGGGGTAGTCGACGGGGCATCCAGCTCAAGATCGTCCACACTGAAGCTGTCCAGGTCGCTGCTCGAAGCCGCGCCAGCCACCGCCAGCCCGAGCCCGGCGCCAACCGCCATCGCCGGATAGCGCGCACGCATCTGCTCGATGGCCGCGGACGAGCCGCCAATATCGCGAAGTTCCGCTTCCTGGCGGGCAAACCCTTCGCGGTCGCCCAGCTCGGCATAGACTTCCATCAGCTTTAGCCGCAGGTCACTGCGCTGCGGCTCGTCGTTCAATGCGTTATGCAAGAGGTCGGCGGCCTGATTGAACCGACCGTAAGCGATATAGATGTCCGCTTCGGCCAGCGGATCGCTGCCAGCAGCGGCGAGCGAATCGGTCGGCTCCGCCTCACGCTCGTCTTCAGCCAGGGCGGCGGCTGCATGTTCGTCATCGCGATCATGCGCGGCGACGAAGAAGGTATCCGACGAGTTCTCCGCGAGCAGGCTTTCCTGCAACTCCGCCTCTTTCATCGCATTGCGCCGCGACAACGCCATCAGGCCAACTAGCAGCAGCAACAGGGCGCTGCCTCCGAGCACGCCCAACAGCACCGGATTGGCCATCAGGTCGTCGAGGTAGCTGGGGCTTTCCGCTTCAGGCTGGACAGGCGCAGCCGCCGGTGCGGCCGGTTTCTGCTCGGGCTTGGCGGCGCGCGCCGGTTCTGCGGCAGGCGCGGCTTCGGGTGCGACCTGCGCCTCGGCCGGATCTGTATCCCCCTCGGCCGACGCCGCTACAGGAGCCGCAGCCGCAGGCTCTGCGTTGGCCACCGCGCTCGTCTCGCCCGCTGGTGCCGACGATTCGCCTGCCGGAGCCCCGTCAGTGGCCAACTGGGCCTGGAGTTCGGCCAGCTGGTCGTCCTTCATCTGCATCAGCCGCTGCAGTTTGTCCAGCTGGCCCTGCAGGTCGTTGAGCCGATCCTTGAGGTCAAGGTTCTCGCGTCGACTGGAGTCGAGGTTTTCCTCGGAGACCGCAAGCTTGTCACGCAACGCGGCCGCATCGTTGCCATTTCCAGCCTCGCTTCCGGCTTTGGCCGAACCGGCCTCCGGGGCGACCAGGCGCAGGTTGTCGCCCTGCTCACTGCGTGCGGGCGAGGCCCCTGCCGAGCCACGCTGCGTGGCATCGAGCTGACGAATGCCACCCGGAGCGGCGCCCGCCGCTTGTCGCCAGCTGGCGTTCTGCTGCGCGACCTGCTGGATCGCTTCGGCCTGGCTGCGGCTGGCCACCTGTTCGGCGGTCGGGAGGCGCAGTACCTGGCCATTCTTCATCCGGTTGATGTTGCCGCCGATGAACGCGTCGGGGTTCAGGTCCTGTATCGCCAGCATCGCCTGGTGCACCGTACCGCCCTGGCGCGCGCGCTCGGCAATCTCCCACAACGTGTCGTTCGGAGTGACCTTGTATTGCTCGCCTTGCGGGCCCGTGGCGGTCCTCGCGGCCGGCGCCGACGCTGGCCGATCGGCTGCGCGTGGCGCGGCAGCTGGGCGCGAAATGGGTGCCGCCACAGGCAATTGCGGGGCCGCTGACGCGGCGATCTCAGGCGAATACTGGGGCGGATCGAGCAGCAGCGTATATTCACGCAGCAGGCGGCCACTGGGCCAGAGCACTTCGATCAGGAAGTTGAGGTAGGGCTCGCGAACCGGCTTGGTCGAGGAGACGCGAATGACACTCTTGCCATCCGGACGCAGCACGGGGGTGAAGGTCAGGTCGGTCAGGAAATACTGGCGATCGACACCCGCACGGTTGAAATCTTCAGCCGATGCCAATACCGGAACCACCTCCCCAGGCGCCAGGTTCTTTGCATCCAGCAGTTCGATTTCAGCGACCAGCGGCTGATTCAATGCGGACTTCAGCTTGACCTCTCCCAAACCCAGCGCATAAGCCATTTCGGAAGTCAGCGCGGTAGCAGCCGCGATTGCCAGCACCAGATTGCGAACCCGAACCATGTAGAAATCCTTGTTTTGACTTTTCTCGGACCTTCGAGAGGGTCTTTTAATCACTGCTGCGCCCGCCAGCTGGCGGTCCCCCATCAGCGATAAGCTAAACAGCGTCGTTGGCTAGAATAGTTCTTCGAATGTTCAGCAAGTATCTTTTACAGATAGTGTTTTATCAACAACCCACCCGACCAGGCGACGCGGGGCGCCGGGCCTTTTAGCACGTTATCAGACACAATCCACAAATTGACTCGACGAACAGCCTGCCGGAACCGGGCGCCATCGAAACGCACATCCGGCGTTGAACAATGCGCGACAGGGCGGCCGCCACGATTCGACCGGACGAACCGTTTTTGTTACCGGACCTGAGCGGTCGCGTGCGCATAAAAAAACGCCGCGGCAGGGCCGCGGCGTTTCAGGGAAACCAATTGATCAGCGTCCCAGCAGAATACGCAGCATCCGGCGCAGCGGCTCGGCCGCGCCCCAGAGCAGCTGGTCGCCGACGGTAAAGGCGCCCAGGTAGTGGGACCCCATGTTCAGCTTGCGCAGGCGGCCCACAGGCACGTTCAGGGTTCCGGTTACCGACGTCGGACTCAGCTCCTGCATGCTTGCATCCCGGTGGTTGGAGACCAGTTTCACCCAAGGATTGTGCTGGCTGATCATGCCCTCGATGTCGGAGATCGGTACATCCTTGTTCAGCTTGATGGTCAAGGCCTGGCTGTGGCAACGCATGGCACCGACCCGAACGCAGATGCCGTC
The DNA here is from genome assembly GCA_032064305.1 of Pseudomonas sp. Classification (GTDB taxonomy): domain Bacteria; phylum Pseudomonadota; class Gammaproteobacteria; order Pseudomonadales; family Pseudomonadaceae; genus Stutzerimonas. The sequence continues at coordinate 40,639 of DAMBNU010000027.1, forward strand.
GACCGGGATGGGGCTCTTGAAGCGACCCAAGATCTTATTGGTCTCCGCCTGCGCCTTCCATTCTTCGCGGCTCTGCCCGTTCGGCAGTTCCTTGTCGATGTACGGGATCAGGCTGCCGGCCAGCGGCACGCCGAAGTTGTCCACCGGGAAGCCCTCGGAACGCTGGCACTCGGCGACCTTGCGATCGATCTCCAGGATCGCGCTGGCCGGATCGGCGAGCTCGTCGGCAACCGACGCGTGGATGCTGCCCATCTGGTTGATGAGCTCGCGCATGTTCTGCGCACCGGCGCCGGAGGCGGCCTGGTAGGTCATGGCGCTCATCCATTCGACCAGGCCGTTCTCGAACAGCCCACCGAGCCCCATCAGCATCAGGCTGACGGTGCAGTTGCCGCCGATGTAGTTGAGGGTGCCCGCATCAAGCTGGTGGTCGATGACCTTGCGGTTCACTGGATCGAGCACGATGACCGCGTCGTCGGCCATGCGCAGCGTCGAGGCCGCATCGATCCAGTAACCCTTCCAGCCCGCTTCGCGCAGCTTCGGGAAGACTTCGTTGGTGTAGTCGCCACCCTGGCAGGTGAGGATCACATCGAGGGATTTCAGCTCCTCGATGCTATAGGCATCCTTCAACGGTGCGGTGTCCTTGCCGATGGCAGGGCCCTGGCCGCCCACGTTCGAAGTGGTAAAGAACACGGGCTCGATCAGGTCGAAGTCCCGCTCCTCCAGCATCCGCTGCATGAGCACGGAACCTACCATGCCGCGCCAACCGATCAGTCCTACACGTTTCATCACAACAATACCTATAAATGTGGCCCGCCCGGCAGGCCGTCGATAACAAGATACGCTTTCGGGTTCGAAAGCGAGGGCGTGCAGTACCGTGGCACCGCAACGCCTCGCCATCACTCGGCGTCTTCCGCCTAGCCGTCGCCCGCAAGCTCCGTCAACGGCCGGTGCAATGGGACCCGAGAGATTACAACTTCGCGAGCGCCGCGACTACCGCGTCACCCATCGCCTGAGTATTGACCTTCTTGCAGCCGTCGGACCAGATGTCGCCTGTACGCAGCCCCTCGTCGAGCACATTGCTGACGGCCTGTTCGATCGCGTTTGCGGCCGCTACCTGGTTGAAGCTGTAGCGCAGCATCATCGAAACCGAAAGAATGGTTGCCAACGGGTTGGCGATGCCCTGACCTGCGATATCCGGTGCCGAGCCATGGCAGGGCTCGTACATGCCCTTGTTGTTCGAATCCAGTGAAGCAGACGGCAGCATGCCGATGGAGCCTGTCAGCATGGAAGCTTCGTCCGACAGGATGTCGCCGAACATGTTGTCGGTCACGATCACGTCGAATTGCTTCGGTGCACGCACCAGCTGCATCGCCGCGTTGTCGACGTACATATGGCTGAGTTCGACATCCGGGTAGTCCTTCGCAACCTCTTCCACCACGGCGCGCCACAGCTGGCTGGACGCCAGGACGTTGGCCTTGTCCACCGAGCAGAGCTTCTTGCCACGAACGCGGGCCATATCGAAACCGACCCTGGCGATCCGGCGGATCTCGCTCTCGCTGTAAGGCAGGGTATCGAAGGCCATGCGCTCGCCGTTCTCCAGCACCTTGCTCTCGCGCGGCTGACCGAAATAGATACCACCGGTCAGTTCACGGACGATAAGAATGTCCAGCCCGGCAACGATTTCAGGCTTCAGGCTGGAGGCTTCGGCCAACTGCGGGTACAGCAGCGCCGGGCGCAGGTTGCCGAACAGCCCCAACTCGGAGCGAATCTTCAGCAGTCCACGCTCAGGGCGAATGGCCGGATCGATCTTGTCCCACTTCGGTCCGCCCACGGCGCCAAGCAGGATGGCATCTGCGTTGCGAGCACGTTCCAGGGTTTCGTCCGCCAGCGGCACGCCATATTTGTCGACCGCTGCGCCACCCAGCTCGTCGTAGCTCAGCTCGAAGTCCAGCTGGAACTTGTCATTGGCTAGCTGCAGGACCTTGACCGCTTCGGCCATGATCTCCGGGCCGATACCGTCACCGGGCAGAACCAGAATCTGTTTGCTCATTGCATTCCTCAATCTATCCGTAGGGTGGATGACGCTGTTTCATCCACCAAAACCCAGCACGGTGGATGGATCAAGCGCCATCCACCCTGCCCTCTATTCTTACTTGATGGCGCCGAACAGCCAGGGCTGACGCTGCTGATGTTCGCTTTCGAAGGCCTTGATCGCATCCGCGTCCTGCAGGGTCAGGCCGATGTCGTCCAGGCCGTTGAGCAGGCAATGCTTGCGAAACGCGTCGACCTCGAAGCTGTACACCTTGCCATCTTCGCGGGTCACGGTCTGCGCCTGCAGGTCGAC
>DAMBNU010000028.1:0-36974 GCA_032064305.1 Pseudomonas sp.
TGCTTCTGCTCGCATCGAGCACCTCACGCTGGGTCTCTTCCTTGACCAGCATCCGAGCCACGACCAGAGCGCCAACGCACTGCGCGATCAACGCCCAGGCCAGATCACCATCTTCAAGCGTCTGCGCCCAGGCTTGTTGCAAGGCGCACAACCAATGCTCGGCCTCTTCCCGCACCGGCGTCTCTGCTCGGGCGATTTCGGCACCCAGCGCCGGGATTGCGCAGCCCGCGTCCGGGTTGTGCAGGTGAGCCATGCTCAGGTAGGCGTCGAGGCAGCGTTCGAGGCAGGTCCGATCGAACACCCCATTTCGGGCAACGATTGGGCTTTGTGATAATTCACGTCGAACTACTTCGGTGAACAGGTCGCCCTTCGACGGGAAATGGCTGTAGAACGCGCCGCCAGTCAGGCCGATGGCTTTCATCAGACCATCGACACCTGTAGTGGCAAAGCCGCCGCGCTTGGCAATCGCGCCACTGCTTTCAATCAGGCGCTGACGGGTTTGCTCTTTGTGGCTGGAGGAATAACGCATGCATGCGCCCTCTGGTGATCCTTGACGATGCGCGGAGGTTAACATAACGTTCGTTTACCTAACGATCGTTTAGCAAGAGAGCGAACCCATGAATAACGACAATCGTGTCGCCCTGATAATCGGCGCCGGGGACTCCACCGGTGGCGCCATAGCCCGGCGGTTTGCCCGTGAAGGCTATGTTGCCTGCGCCACTCGTCGCAGCGCCGACAAACTTCAGCCACTGGTCGACAGCATCGTCGCCGAGGGCGGTCGCGCCCATGGCTTCGCCTCCGATGCCCGTAAGGAAGATGAAGTAGCCGACCTCATCGAAACCATCGAACGTGACATCGGCTCGATCGAGGTGATGGTTTTCAACATCGGCGCCAACGTGCCGTGCAGCATCCTCGAGGAGACGGCACGCAAATACTTCAAGATCTGGGAAATGGCCTGCTTTTCGGGCTTCCTGACCAGCCAGGCAGTGGCCAGGCGTATGGTCGCACGCGGACGCGGCACCATCCTGTTTACCGGCGCCACGGCAGGTCTGCGCGGATCAGCGGGGTTCGCCGCCTTCGCTGGGGCCAAGCATGGCATTCGCGCACTGGCGCAAAGCATGGCGCGCGAACTGGGGCCGATGAATATTCATGTCGCGCACGTCGTGGTCGACGGGGCGATCGACACGGCATTCATCCGCGACAGCTTTCCCGAGCGCTACGCCCTCAAAGACCAGGACGGCATCCTCAACCCGGAGCACATCGCCGACAACTACTGGCACCTGCACACACAGCCGCGCGACGCCTGGACCTTCGAACTCGACCTGCGCCCGTGGACCGAGCGCTGGTAAACCCAAAACCGGAGCGACATTGATGACCAAGACCCTCGAGTTTTTCTTCGACGTCGGCAGCCCGGCGAGCTACCTCGCCTGGAGCCAGCTTCCTGCACTGTGCGCAGACACCGGCGCGCAACTACGCTGTCGACCGATGCTTCTCGGTGGCGTATTCCACGCCACGGGCAACTCGTCGCCAGCAACCGTGCCCGCCAAAGGTCGCTACATGGCCGCCGATCTGCTGCGCCATGCCCGACGCTACGGCGTAGCGTTCGCCTTCAATCCCTACTTTCCGATCAACACGCTGGCGCTGATGCGCGGTGCGATCGGCTACCAGCTGCAGCGACCCGAGGATCTTCCGCGCTATCTGGAAGCCTTGTTCAACGCACTCTGGGTCGATCAGCGCAACCTCGGCGACGAGGCGGTATTGGCGGCAGTCCTGACGGAAGCCGGGCTCGATGCCGAGCAGTTCCGCGCCCTGATCACTGATGACCGAATCAAGAACGCGCTCAAGGTGAACACCGAAGAAGCCGTGCAACGTGGCGTATTCGGTGCGCCAACCTTTTTTGTGGATGAAGAGATGTTCTTCGGGCAGGATCGGTTGAGCTTCGTCAAGGACGCTTTGGGCTAGCTTTAGCGGCGATGGTCCGATAGCCATAACCGCGAAGGCCCTCCGTTTCATTTTGAAATACACACGCTGGACGCTCCAAGCGAGCTGCAAGCCCGTGATTCGCGGGTCGCCGTCGTGACAAAGAGCGATCTGCACAAGCTCTGCATCGGAATTCTCTGACGACCGGCACGCGGGGTCACCGGGCTGTCTAGACTGCGAAACGAGGCAGATCGGCTCCGCCACCCCGCAGGAGGCCTACCTCTGCTTGAGCTTGCCGCCACGCTTCCCGGAGGAACGCCCGATGCAACGTCTGACAGCCAAAGATTTTTCACCCGAACTGCTCGAACTGTACGATTTCTACGCTCATGGAAAGCTAAGCCGGCGAGAGTTCCTCGAACACGCCACGGCCGTCACGTTCTGTGGGCTGACAGCCGTCGCCGTGCTCGATGCCCTCATGCCCAACTACGCCCTGGCCCAGCAGGTTGAGTTCACAGACCCGGATATCACGCCGGAATATGTCACCTACCCTTCGCCCAACGGCCATGGCGATGTCAGGGCTTACCTGGTACGCCCGACAAATGTGTCCGGCAAGGTGCCAGGTGTCGTCGTGGCCCACGAAAACCGCGGGCTGAATCCTTATATCGAAGACGTGGCGCGGCGTGTGGCGAAAGCCGGATTCATCGCGCTGGCGCCGGATGGCCTGAGTTCCGTGGGGGGCTATCCGGGCAATGACGACAAGGGCCGCGAGCTGCAGCAGACGATCGACCCCGAAAAGCTAATGAACGACTTCTTCGCAGCCATCGAATGGTTGACAGCTCACGAGGAGACGACAAGCAAGGTCGGTGTTACCGGCTTCTGCTACGGAGGCGGCGTCGCCAATGCAGCGGCCGTGGCGTATCCGGAGCTTGGCGCCGCCGTGCCGTTCTACGGCCGCCAGCCGGACGCCGAGGACGTGCCGAAGATCCAGGCGCCGCTGCTGTTGCACTACGGTGAATTGGACGCACGAATCAACGAAGGCTGGCCCGCCTACGAGCAGGCGCTCAAAGCCGCCGGCAAGACCTACGAGGCGTACATCTATCCTGGCGCCAACCATGGTTTTCACAACGACTCGACGCCTCGTTATGACGAGGACGCCGCCAAGCTGGCGTGGGATCGCACAATCGCATGGTTCAGACGGCACCTGGCGTAGCACCGAGTCGGCTCAATCAGTGGTCGTCAGCGCCGGATGTTTTGCGCAAGACCGCTGCTGAGCGAGCCGCCCACTAGTTCGTAGGGTGGGCTTTAGCCCACCAAAACCCCGGAGCCCCGCCGCCGGTGGGCTGAAGCCCACCCTACGGTGCATTTCCTCGTCGCGCGGCAGCGAAGTGCCTGTAAGTCGTCAGACGCAGGAACTGGCATGCCTGTCAGGCCTCCACCTGACTCCACTGCTTGTTCAACCGCTTGTCCGACACCGCCATCCTTGTCCCCAGCTGCTGCGCCCAGAGCGATACGCGGTATTCCTCCAGCATCCAGCGGTAAGCCGTGAGCTCGGGGTCGCGTTTGCCTTCCTGCTGGTGCTTTTTCAACCGCGCCTGGTACTGCTCCCAGTAGCCGGCCAACTCGCCGGACCACACGCGGTCGCGCTGCAGCTGCGCGCCGATCTTCTCGAAGCGCTGTTCGACCGCCTTCAGATAGCGCGGGTACTCCTTCAGCCATTCGCCCGGTGTTTCGCGAACGAAGCCGGAATGAACCAGATTGGCCAGCTGCGCCTTGATGTCATTCAGCGCCACCGCCTGGGCCAGGTCGATCTTGCCTTTGAAGCGCTTCTGCAGCCCGTGCCAGAGCTTGAGAATGTCCAACGTCAGGCGCGCCAATCGTTCGGCGTGCGTCGCCCAGTCGCCGCGTTTGCGCTCGGCCAGTGACGCCAGCGCAGCGCCATCGCGTGGCAGCTGGGCTTCGCCGTCGAGGATGCAGCTATCGAGGCTGGCCAATAGTATGTCCTCGACCAGCGCATCGATCTTGCCCATGTCGCGATAGAGCAGCGCCAGCTCGGTGAGGCCCGGCAACTTGTTGCGCAGGTATTTCGCCGGCTCGGCCAGTTGCTGCAGCAACAAGCGCTGCAAGGCGCGGCGATGCTGATAGTCGGCCTCGGCCTGGGTCGGGAAACGACCTTCTTTGACCACCCCGCCCTCCTCGACCAGTGCGGGATAGACCGTCATCGACAACCCGGCCATCTTAGCCTGAGCCTTCTCGGCCACCTGAGCGAAGCCCTTGGCCTCGACCGGCTTTTGTTCGGCTTTCTGCTGCGGCGGCGCCAGCGCGGCCTGGCTGGCTTCATTGAACCGTGCCGTCAGTTCGGCGAGATCACGGCCCTCACCGAGGAATTTCCCACGGGCGTCGACCACCTCGATGTTCATCTTCAGATGGCTTTCGAGCCCCACGGCGGCTTCCGCCCAGGCCTCGTCCGAGACGCGGGCACCGGTCATGCGCAGCAGCTCGCGGCCCAGCGCATCCGGCAGCACGCCGTCGGCGAAGGTGATTTTCGAGAGCGCGGCCTTCACAAAATCCGGCACCGGCACGAAGTTCTTGCGGATCACCTTGGGCAGGTTGCGCACCAGCGCCACGGCCTTCGCCTCGATCAGCCCTGGCACCAGCCAGTCGAGTCGTTCGGAGCGCAGTTGCGGCAGCAGCGGCGCAGGGACACGCAGCGTCACGCCATCGCGCGGGTGGTTGGGTTCGAAGTGGTACTCCAGCGGCAGCTGCAGTTCGCCAATACGCAGATGGTCCGGGTACTGCGCCGCGGTGACTTCGCTGGCGTCACGCGCCAGGACATCCTCATCGCGCATGACCAAGAGCTGCGGGTTCTTCTGACTTTCACGCTTGTACCAGTTCTCGAAGCTCGCGGTCTGGTAGATGTCCTGCGGCACACGCGCGTCGTAATAGGCGAACAGCGTGTCCTCGTCGGCAATGATGTCGCGGCGACGGGCCTTGGCTTCCAGCTCGTCAAACAGCTCCAGCAGCTCGCGATTGGCGGTAAGCGCCTTGGCGCGGCTGTGCATCTCGCCGCGCACCAATCCTTCTCGGATGAACAGTTCACGTGCAGCGGCCGGATCGATGGGACCAAAGTGCACCGGCCGACGCGCCACGACGATCATGCCGTAGAGGGTGACCTGCTCGAACGCGACCACCTGCCCGCGCTTCTTCTCCCAGTGCGGCTCGAAGTGGTTGGTCTTGGTCAGGTGCTTGGCCAGCGGCTCGATCCAGTCCGGCTCGATCTTGGCAACCATGCGCGCGAACAGCTTGGTGGTCTCGACCAGCTCGGCCGCCATGATCCAATTGGGCTTCTTGCGGCCGATGACGCTTCCCGGATGTACCCAGAAACGTCGCTGACGGGCACCGAGAAAATCGCCCTCCTCGGTCTTGTGCCCGACCTGGCTGAGCAGCCCGGACAGGATCGCCTTGTGCACCGCCGCGTAGCTTTTGGCTTTCTGCGCGGCCTCGCTGGCTTCGGCTTGCTGGGCCAGTTTGACGTTGACCTTTTTGTCCTTCGTCAGAGCGGGCCTGTCGGTGGAAGAGGCTTCGCCGTCTTCCACCCTACGTGGGGTGGCATTTGCATGCTCGGCAGCAGGCTGGCTGCCACGGTTCTGCGCGTTTTCGTTGAGCTTCAGCTCCCGCACGATCAGCGTCAGCTGACGATGCGCATCCCGCCACTCGCGAAGCCGCAAATAGTTGAGGAAGTTCTTGCGACACCAGGTGCGCAAGGCATTCGAGCCCAGTGCCTGACGCTGCTCCTCGAAACCGCGCCAGAGGTTGATCAGCGCGGCGAAGTCCGAGTCCGGATCCTTCCACTGTGCGTGGGCCTGGTCGGCCTGTTGCTGACGGTCAGCCGGGCGCTCGCGCACGTCCTGCACCGACAGCGCGCTGGCGACGATCAGCACCTCGGCGATGCTGCCCATCTTCGCCGCTTCCAGCAGCATGCGCCCAAGTCGCGGGTCGATGGGCAGGCGCGCCAGCTGCCGGCCCAAAGGGGTTAGCTGGTTTTCGCGATTGACCGCCGACAGCTCCTGCAACAGGTTGAAGCCATCGCTGATGGCCTTGCCGTCCGGCGGCTCGATAAAGGGGAAGTCCTCGATCTGACCGAGGCGCAGGTGCAGCATCTGCAAAATGACGGCGGCAAGGTTGGTGCGAAGGATCTCCGGATCGGTGAACTCTGGCCGGCTGAGGAAATCCTCCTCGCTGTAGAGCCTGATGCAAATCCCCGGCTCCACCCGCCCGCATCGCCCCTTGCGCTGGTTGGCGCTGGCCTGGGATACCGCCTCGATCGGCAGCCGCTGCACCTTGGCGCGGTAGCTGTAACGGCTGATGCGCGCCGTACCCGAATCAATCACGTAGCGGATCCCGGGAACGGTCAATGAGGTTTCCGCGACGTTGGTCGCCAGCACTATCTTGCGGCCGGCAGCGGGCCGGAAAATCTTCTGCTGCTCGGCGGGCGTCAGCCGCGCATACAACGGCAACACCTCGGTAAAACGCAGATTGGCCTTGCGCAACACCTCGGCGGCATCACGGATTTCGCGCTCGCCGGGCAGGAATACCAACACGTCACCGGGGCGTTTTCCGATGCTCTTTTCATGCGCATCGATTTCGTCCAGCGCGGCGAGAATGCCTTGGTCGACGGTAAGGTCATCCTCGACCCGATTGCCGTCCTCATCGGTTTCAGCAGCCAGCGGGCGATACCAAGTATCGACGGGAAAAGTGCGACCCGAAACTTCTACGATAGGCGCACCGTTGAAATGCTCGGAGAAGCGCTCCAGGTCGATGGTAGCCGAGGTGATGATGACCTTGAGGTCCAGCCGGCGCGGCAGCAGCGTTTTAAGGTAGCCGAGCAGGAAGTCGATATTGAGGCTGCGTTCATGTGCCTCGTCGACGATGATGGTGTCGTAACGCTCGAGGAAACGGTCGTGCTGAGTTTCGGCCAGCAGAATCCCGTCGGTCATCAGCTTGATCAGGGAGCTGTCTTTGCTCTGGTCCTCGAAGCGCACCTGATAACCCACCAGCTCACCCAACGGCGTACCGATTTCCTCCGCGACCCGTGTGGCGACACTGCGCGCAGCCAACCGGCGCGGTTGGGTATGACCGATCAGCCCGTGCACGCCGCGGCCGATTTCCAGACAGATCTTCGGCAGCTGGGTGGTCTTGCCCGAGCCGGTTTCACCGGCAATGACCAGCACCTGGTGCTTTTCCAGCGCAGCCTTGATCTCGTCACGCTTGGCGGCAATCGGAAGGCTGTCGTCGTAGCGCATGACGGGCACGCTCTGGCGCCGCGCCTCGACCTTGGCCGCCGAGGCCTGGAAGCGCGCAACCCATTGCGCCAGGCGCTCGTCATCGAGGGGCGCGCCGGCCGCCTGCTTGCGCAGGTCGTGCAACTGACGGCGCAGCCGATGACGGTCGGCGAACATCGCCTGGTCGAGGTTGTTCAGGAGTCGGTCAAACGAGGGCGTTGCGTCGGTCATGGACAGCCGTATGTGGTGCGTAAAGCCCGCGATTGTCGCAGATTGGCCGGCACCTCGTAAGCAAAGGCGACGGCCGAGGCAGGGTGCGTTCGCCCGGTGTGGTTTGAGCTACGCCTTGTGTCTGCGCAGCGGAGGCGCCGGAGCGATTCTGCCGATCGCACCGCCACGGCCGGCGACGCGCTCCGACGTTGCCGGCCGCGCGTGCCAAGACGCTAGACCCTGAACTGCCCCACCAAACCCTGCAACCGACCGCCCAGGCCGTCGAGCTCGCGTGCCGTCTGGGCGCCCTCGGTAGCGTCCCGGGCTACGCCGTCCACCGCATCGGCGATGTGGTGGACACTGCGGTTGATTTCCTCGGCGACCGCCGTCTGCTCTTCGGCGGCGCTGGCGATCTGCGCGTTCATCGAGTTGATGGTGCCGATCAGCGCGGCGATGGCATCAAGCGATTCCCCGGCCTGGTTGGCCTGTGCACGCGTCGCCTCGCCCTTCTCGCCGGCGCGGCGCATGGTGCTGACGGTGTGCGAGGTGGCGCTCTGCAATCGGTCGATCATCGCCTGGATTTCACCGGTGCTTTGCTGGGTACGGCTGGCCAGCGCCCGGACCTCGTCGGCGACCACGGCGAAGCCGCGCCCCGCTTCGCCGGCCCGCGCGGCCTCGATGGCCGCATTCAGCGCCAGCAGGTTGGTCTGCTCGGCAATCGCGCGGATCACGTCCAGCACGCCGACGATGCCCTGCACGTCCTGCTGCAGCCCCTCGAGCGAGCTGCCGCTGTCGCGCAGCTCGCCGACCAGCTCGTGGATTTGCGCGATGCTGCGGTCGACCACCTGCTTCGCAGCCAGCCCCTGCTGGTCGGTCTGTTGCGCGGCCTCGGCGGCACGCTGCGCGCTCATCGCGACCTCGTGGGCGGCGGCAGACATCTCGTTGATCGCCGTGGCAACCTGATCGGTCTCGTGGCGCTGGTCGGCCATCGCCTGCTCGGAGCGCTGCGCCTGGCTCGCCACCGCGCCGACCAGACCGGTGAGTTGCGTGGTGGTACCGGCCACCTGCTGCACCAGCGAGTGGATTTTCTCGACAAAGCGGTTGAACGAGCCGCCCAGCTCGCCCAGCTCGTCACGGCTGTCGACCGGTAGCCGGTGGGTCAGGTCGCCGTCGCCGGCGGCCATGTCGTCGAGGTTGTGCTTGACCCGCAACAAGGGGAGCAGGATCGTGTTGCTCATGAACAGGGCCAGGCCGGCGACAAGGACCAGCAACGCCGCAGCGGAGCCCAGCATGATGGCGGTCAGGCGATCGATGCGCTGCTGGAACACGCCGCGCGCGGCCTGAACATCACGCTCGACACCGTCGAGGTTCAGCGAGGTGCCGAACGCCAACTTCCATTTCGGCAGGTACTCGGCATAGCCGATCTTCGGCACGATGGCCTTGCTGCCCGGCATCTCGAAGCTGTAGTTGACGTAATGCGAGCCGTCCTGCGCCGCCTTGACCAGGTCCCGGATCGCATAGACGCCATTGGGGTCCTGGTAGTTGGCGAAGCTCTGACCGATCTTGTCACGGGTGTTGCCCTGCAGAACCCGTACCGCCTGGTCGTCGTAGCCCCAGAAATAACCGTCGGTGCCATAGGACAGGGTCTCGAGCAGTTGCACGGCCTCGGCGCGCGCGACTAGGTCACCGTCGGCGGAGCGCTCGTGCAGCCGGCCGATGGCGTTGCGCGCAACGTCGACGTAGTGCTTGAGCTCGGCGCGACGGTCGCGCGTGAGACTTTCGCGCGTCTGCACTTCCTGGCGACGCGCCAGGTCGCGCAACTCATATACCGCGATTCCGCTGAGCAGCACCGCCAGCAGCAGTGTCGGCACCATGCCCAGCAACAGCAGCTTTCCACGCAAACGCAGATTCGACAGCATGCTAAACCCCCAATATCCGTGCGGATTAATACCGGCATTCTGTCAGCTTGCCGCCTCCTGGGAAACAACCCGAACGTCGCATGTCGCCGCGCTGTAAAAGGCGTATCAGAGCCGTTTGATAGGTGGTGACGGGGGCTTTGCGTCGCCGGTGGTCAGCGCCGCTGCCACCGGCGATGAATCGGTGGGGCGCCCTCTTATCGCCGTCCAGCGTTTGGCGACGCCAACGGTCATAAGATCAGGCTGAGAAGGGCCCGTTGCGCGACGCCTTGCTGACTCGCCGAACAGGGCTTCGCAGCCGGGCCGAGTCGATAAGAGGATGGATCAATGTGCCAGCCCAGGCGCCGCCAGCTCGGCGCTGTCCATTTGGGCATCATGAATTACGCAGCGGTTTCGCCCGCCACGCTTGGCCTGATACAGGGCGGTGTCAGCACGCGCCAACGCCTGGTCCAGCGAGGTTTCGCCCCTTTGGTACTCGGCAACCCCAATGCTGATGGTGAGGGTAAGCGTTCGCTGGCCACTTTTCAGCTGCAGCGCCTGCACTTCGCTTCTCGCTCGCTCGGCTGCGACCATCGCTTCGGCTGCATCGGTGTCCGGCAAGATCGCCACGAACTCTTCACCACCGAAACGCACCAGAAAATCCGGCTGCCGCAATACAGAACGGCAAGCGGCGGCCACTGCCTTGAGCGTTTCGTCACCGACTGGGTGGCCAAAGGTATCGTTGATTCGCTTGAAAAAATCGATATCCAGCATCAATACGGAAATCCGTCGATCGTGTCGCTGGGCGGCGCTGACCATCTTCTCGGCGATTTCCGTGAAGTAACGCCGGTTGTTGCATCCGGTCAGCGGATCGGAAATGGCCATTGTCTGCAAATGCTGGCTCAACGCCTCCAGTTCACGGTGCTTTGCCTCCAGCTCCATGTGGGCTAGCTCAGCTGCCTGCCGGGCTGCCTCCTTCTCTTTGGAGCGCCGCTTTACAAGCCGAACGTACATCGCGAGCAGCAAAACAAACGCCATACCGCCTGCGGCAATGAATGCAGCCACTAGCGCGGTCTGCTCAGCCCGCTCCATCGACGAATAGCTGGTAATGGTCCAATCGGCCTGAGGCAGCGAATGGTTGAGCATGAAGTAGCGTTGTGTATCGCCGGTTTCGATTCCGTCAGCACGCACAACCCGCCCGTCGAACCAAAGCGGATCGGGGCTAAAGCTGATCGGTGCCTTCAACATCGTCGCGTACTGTCGCGTCTCTCGCAGACGGTGCAAGACGCCAGCGGACAGCGTCCGCGTGGCCCGATATTTCCAGTCCCTGTTCGTGCTTAAAAAGATGATGCCGCTGTCGTCGGTCACGGCGATCTGGCCAGAATCAGCAAGCCAGCTCTGGTCCAGTCTGTCGAGATCAACCTTGACCGCGACTACGCCAATGACGTCGCCTGCGTCGCGCACGGCTGAGCCAAGAAAGTAACCTGGAATGCCGGTGACAGAACCGACGCCATAGAAGCGCCCGGTTTTGCCCTGGCGGGCCTGCTGAAAATAGGGTCGATAGGAGAAGTCCTTTCCCAGAAAACTGTCCGGCGTCTCCCAGTTGCTAGCGGCAATGGTTACGCCGTCGCGATTCATCACATACACGGCCGCGGCCCCGGCCTTCGTGCCGGAATCGTGCAGGATTCGATTGAGGGCGGACTGACTGCGCGGATCGTTGGGGTTTCTGAGCGCCTCGAGCACGGCAGGATGCTCGGCCATCAACTCGGGCAGGTATTCGAAGCGATCCACCGGGCTGAAAAACGACGCGATGAATATCTCGAGTCGATGGGCCGCAGCGTCATTGAGCGCGCCAATCGCCAGCCGCTGGCCAATGACATAACCGGTACAGGTGGCGGTCGCGATCAGGACCGTACAGGCAACAACTACCAGACGCGCGAATCTGACCGCCCGACGCCTCGCCTTGGCAGGCTTTTCGGAAGAAAGCATGCCCCTCTCCCCTTGCGCCTTTCCCAACGGGAGAGGGCAACGCAATCGCGCCCGGGTGCAGAACCACGAGCGCTACTCTTGTTTTGATTGTGCGCCGAGTATGGGGTCCTGAATATGCTTGCGCAAGCCGCCGCTATTGCCGCATTTGGCGTCATGCGGGCGGTGCGTGAGGTGAGGATGCAGACGAATCGAAACAACGAACAGTTCCGGTAGAGAGACGCTTGGCAGCGCCGCCCCACGGAGCGGTCACGACAATGACCGCTCCGTGGGACGTACGAACTCACCGGACAAAGAAGGGACTGCGTACGACTTATTTCGCTCCGAGCTTGCGCAATTCCTCGCTGCGCAGTTCGCGGCGCAGGATCTTGCCGACGTTGGTGGTGGGCAGGCTGTCGCGGAACTCGACGGTCTTGGGCCGCTTGTAGCCGGTCACGTTGTCGTGCATGTGCTGCATGACCTGTTCCTTGGTCAGGCTTTCGCCCGGCTTGACCACCACGAACAGCTTGATCGCCTCGCCGGACTTCTCATCGGGAATGCCGATCGCAGCGCACTGCAGCACGCCCGGCAGAGTGGCCAGGACGTCCTCCAGTTCGTTCGGATAGACGTTGAAGCCGGACACCAGAATCATGTCCTTCTTGCGGTCGACGATGCGCATGTAGCCATCGTCCTGGATGATTCCGATGTCGCCGGTCTTCAGCCACCCCTGCTCGTCGAGCACCTCGGCGGTGGCTTCCTGCCGCTGCCAGTAGCCCTTCATGACCTGTGGGCCCTTCACGCAGAGCTCACCGGTCGCGCCGATCGGCTGCTCCCGGCCCTCGTCGTCGATGATCCGACACAGGGTCGAGGGCATCGGAATGCCAATGGTGCCGATCTGGATCGCACCGAACGGGTTGACGGATACCACCGGGCTGGTTTCGGTCATGCCGAAGCCTTCGCAGATCGAGCAGCCTGTGACTTGCTGCCAACGCTCGGCAGCGGCGAGCTGCAGCGCCATGCCCCCGGAGAAGGTCGCCTTGAGTGCCGAGAAGTCCAGCTTACGGAACGCCTCGTTGTTGCACAGCGCCACGAACAGCGTATTGAGGCCGACGAAGCCGGTGAAGCGGTGCTTGGACAGGTCCTTGACGAAGGCCGGCAGGTCGCGCGGGTTGGTGATCAGCACGTTGTGCGCGCCGATCAGCATCATCGTCATGCAATGAAAGGTGAATGCATAGATGTGATACAGCGGCAGCGGCGCGACCATTGTTTCGCAACCGTTGCCCAGCTCCGAGCCCATGAGCGCTCGGCACTGCAGCATGTTGGCGACCAGGTTGCGGTGGGTCAGCATGGCGCCCTTGGCGACGCCGGTGGTGCCGCCGGTGTACTGCAGAACGGCGATGTCCTCGCCTGCCGGATCTACCTCGCGGGCGGCTTTGCCGCGGCCCTGCGCCATGGCCTCGGTGAAGCGGACGGCCTTGGGCAGGTTGTAGCCCGGGACCATCTTCTTCACGTGACGGATCACCGCGTTTACAACCAGGCGCTTGAGCGTCGGCAGCATGTCGCCGACTTCGGTGATCACGACGTGGCGAATGCCGGTCCGGGGCAGTACCTCTTCGGCGAGGTGGGCCATGTTGGCCAGGCAGACCAGCGCCTTGGCGCCCGAATCGTTGAACTGGTGTTCCATTTCCCGCGCGGTGTACAGCGGGTTGGTATTGACCACGATCAGGCCGGCGCGCATGGCACCGAACACCACGACTGGGTACTGCAGCAGGTTCGGCAATTGCACGGCGATGCGGTCGCCCGGCTGCAGGTCGGTGTGTTGCTGGAGGTAGGCGGCGAACTCACCGGACAGCGTATAGAGCTCGCCGTAGGTCAGGGTTCTACCGAGGTTGCTGAAGGCCGGCTTGTCCGCGAAACGCTCGCACGACTGTTTCAGCACCGCCTGGATATTGCGGAACTCATCGGGATTGATCTCGCTTTCGACCCCGACAGGATATTTATCCTTCCAGAAGTTATCGGTCATGAAACCCCACTCCTAAGCGACAGCTTTACTGCATATAGCAGCTGTTTTGTTGTGATTTGTTAACTTTTGTACGGATATTTCGATCAAAAGGCGGGGCGAGGTTAGCAGTTTTGCAACTGGCCGAACAGTGGCCGCAGAGCGCACGACAGACACAAAGTGACTGATCCTCCCGCATAAGTCACTTTGCGTCCGTCCTGACAGAAGGCTTGGCGTGCAGGTTAGGCCTGGTCGCGCAGCTCCCGACGAAGGATCTTGCCCACCGGCGTCATGGGCAGCGCATCGCGGAAAACGTAGTGGCGCGGCACCTTGTAGCCGGTGAAGTTGTCGCGGCAATAGGCCTGGAGCGCCTCGGTGGACAAGCTGGGATCGCTGCGCACCACGAACAGCTTCACCGCTTCCCCGGACTTTTCGTCCGGCACGCCGATAGCGGCGCAGGCGGCGACCTTCGGGTGGGCCATGACCACGTCCTCGATTTCGTTCGGGTACACGTTGAAGCCGGAGACGATGATCATGTCCTTCTTGCGGTCGACGATGCGCACGAAGCCGTCCTGATCGATCACCGCGATATCGCCGGTCTTGAGCCAGCCCTCGTTATCGAGCACCTCAGCGGTCGCCTCCGGCCGGTGCCAGTAACCTTTCATGACCTGAGGCCCCTTGACGCACAGCTCGCCGCGCTCGCCCAACGGCAGCTCGCGACCCTCGTCGTCGACGACCTTGAGCGTGGTGCCGGGCACCGGCAGGCCGACCGTGCCGAGGCGTGATTTATCGCCATGCGGGTTGGCGCAGACCACTGGCGAGGTTTCGGTCAGCCCGTAGCCCTCGGTGACGGTCACCCCGGTCATGCCCTTCCATCGCTCGGCCACCGCCGAAACCAGCGCGGTGCCGCCGGAATTGGTGCCCTTGAGCGCCGAGAAATCGATCTTCTTGAAATCCGGGTGCGCCATCAGCGCGACGAACAGGGTGTTCAGGCCAAGGAAGCCGGTGAACTGCCACTTCTGCAGTTCCTTGACGAAGCCGTCGATGTCGCGTGGATTGGTGATCAGCACGTTGTGGTTACCGGTCACCATCATGCACATGCAATTCACGGTGAATGCGTAGATGTGATACAGCGGCAGAGGCGCGATGATGATTTCCTGGCCCTCGCGAATGATCGGCTGCCCCTGCTCGTCGCGCTGCAGCATGTTGGCGCGCACCTGCTGCATGTTGGCCACCAGGTTGCCATGGGTCAGCATGGCGCCTTTGGCCACGCCGGTGGTGCCGCCGGTGTACTGCAGCACCGCGACGTCATCAAGACTGAGGGACGCGGGCTTGAGGCTGTAGCGCCCACCGTCGCGCACCACCTGCTTGAACGACACCGCCTGCGGCAGCCGGTACGCCGGAACCATTTTTTTCACGTGGCGCACGGCCGCATTGACCAGCAGTCCCTTGAGCGGGGGCAGCATGTCGCCGATCTGCGCCTCGATCAGCACCTCGATGTGAGTCTCGGGCAGTACCTCCTGCACCAGGTTGCCGAAGGTATTGAGGTAGACCAGCGCCCGCGCGCCGGAATCCTTGAACTGGTGGCGCATCTCGCGGGCGGTGTACAGCGGGTTGGTGTTGACCACGGTCAGCCCCGCACGCAGCGCGCCAAACACGGCGATCGGGTACTGCAGCAGGTTGGGCATCTGCACCGCGATACGATCGCCCGGTTGCAGATCGGTATGGTTCTGCAGCCAGGCCGCGAAGGCACCGGAATGGCGATCGAGGTCGGCGTAGCTCAGGGTCACCCCCATGTTGCTGAACGCGGGCCGGTTCGCGTGGGTCTTGCAGGAGCGCTCGAACACCTCCACCACCGAGTGGAAGCCGCCCATGTCCACGTCGTTGGGCACACCGGCGGGACGCTTGTCGTTCCAGAAGTCAGGTTGCATTGTTATTGGCCTCTTTACCTGAGAGTGTCTGGCCCACTCGCGGCGGGCTGTGGCGAACTTAACAGCTCCGCATCGCCACGCAACAGCGCGACGGCATCAATCAGCGACGTGAATCTCCGCTCCATGGCGACGAACCCGGAACCCGTCGGGGACAAGCGCCCCATCGCCCTCTAGAATGCAGCCCACCGACGCCCCCTGTGTGCGCCGCAGCGCCGGGCTCACGCCGCGCTGGGGCGCCGGCGCCTTCGTTCGATTCCGCAACCAGAGGTCCATGCATGAGCACCCTTAGCAACACGCCCTACTCCGAGCTGGAAGTCGGCCAAAAGGCCACCTACAGCAGGACGGTAGAGGAGCGCGACATCCAGCTGTTCGCCGCCATGTCCGGCGATCACAACCCGGTGCACCTGGATGCCGAGTTCGCCGCGACGACCATGTTCCGCGAGCGCATCGCCCACGGCATGTTCAGCGGCGCCCTGATCAGCGCCGCTGTCGCCTGCGAGCTGCCGGGACCGGGCACCATCTACCTCGGCCAGACCATGCGCTTCGCCCTGCCGGTCAAGCTGGGGGACACGCTTACCGTGCGCCTGGAGATTCTCGAGAAATTGCCGAAATTTCGCGTGCGCATCGCAACGCAGGTGTTCAACCAGCGCGACGAAATGGTGGTCGATGGAGAAGCCGAGATCCTTGCCCCGCGCAAGGCACAGACCGTCGAAATCAAGCCCCCGCCGGTGGTCAGCATCGGTTGATCCCATGCCTGGCGGCGGGCGCCGCCGGCCCGGCCACCCGTGCCCCCGCCCGTGAGACGACAGCCGACAACGGCCAGCGTCGGGCGGCGACCTTTTTCAAGCGCAAAAAAAAAGGGCGACTAAGTCGCCCAAATGCCTTGCGTGCTCTGTATGCCGGTGGGATCAGCGCTTCTTGTGCGAATCCCGCCAGATGAAAAATCCGAAACCGCCGAGGAAGGCGACCATCAGGCCGACCGTGACCACCCCTGCGAGCACCACATTATCGACGAACATGATTTTTCTGCCTCCAAGCCGTTGTGCTGTCTGATGGCTGTACGTTACCCGGCTACGCGGTTTAAAAATTGATCGATGTCAATGGTCGCAAGGCCAGTAAAACCGGGCGTCGCCTTAGCTGATCCAGATCAAGAAAACCGGGGTGCGGCGAGGGGTGTCGGGCGGTTGCGACCCGTCGAGCCGCAAGAAGGCAGAAGGAGGCGTGGCGATGGGCAGGACGTCAGCGCTTTTTCGGCTTGGTCTTAGGCTTCTTTTTCGGATTGCCCAGGGGAAGGGCTTCCTCGAAGGCCTGGCGCATCTCGGCCAGGCGCTTTTCCTTGATGTCGTGAATGCGCTTTTCACGTTCGGCGCTGAAGTCGATCAGCTTGACGTCATTGCTCATGGGGGCGGGCTCGCGATCAGTTGGCGAAAGGTCAGGTTCAGACGCGGCTCGGTTACCCGGCGCGTCCGCGCGATCTGGTGCTGCCAATGATGCTGCGTCGGGCCGCGCATGACCAGCAATGCGCCATGCTCGAGCGCCAGCGAATGCTCGATCCGGCTGCTTCCCTTGCGGCGGAAGTCGAAACGCCGGGTCGCCCCCAGATTCAGCGAGACCACCAACGGCTCGGGCCCCAGCTCCGGTTCGTCGTCGCTGTGCCAGCCCATGGCGTCCTGACCGTCCCGGTAGCGATTGAGCAGCACACCATTTAAGGAGGCGCCCACCTGCGCCTCAACCCGCTCGCGGATCGTGCCAAGCAGAGGCGTCCAAGGCAGAGGCTCATGCAGCAGGCCGGAATAGCGATACCGCGTGCCCGGATCGCCGTACCAGGCCACCTGCCTCGGCACGGCGACTTCACGCCCATAGAGCCTGATATGCGGCTGCGTCCAGGGGGTTTCGCCGGTCAGGCCAACCAGCCACCGGTCGGCGAGCGCGGCGTCGACCCACTGAGGCCAGTAGGTCAGGTCCGCCTGCGGCAGGTCGATCGTGACCGGGGCGCAACGGGAAAACATCAGACTTCGACATCCACCCAGAGGCCCTGGCGCGGGAGTTCTTCAAGGGCGTCCTGATCCTCGTCGGCGGTTTCGCCCTCGGCCAGCTCCTGCGCGGTGTAGCCCCGCCGCTGGCGCCGGCGCTGCTCGTCGCGCAGCATCTGCTCGGCTTCCTGAGGGTGACGGCGATCAAGGGCCACCGAGCTTTCGTTGGCGCTCGGCTGGACCGGCGCCACCGGTGCGATCTCGGGCCTGGGCTTGACCGCGTCCTGTTGCGCCGTGACCGGGACGGTACCGGGCGGAATGATTGGCAGCATCTGAGTTCTCCCGTGGCGGGTGCCGCGCCCAGCGAGGGCACTTTCGCAGCCAGTCGCCGGCACGGCCTTGGTCCGGCGGCGGCTACGCGGTCATGTCGGTTGATCGGCGGCTCTGCCGAGAACTTTACCAGCAACGCTACACTGCCAGGGTCGTCCCGAATGACAGCCGCGCGACGGCAGCGGTAGCCGTCTCTATCGCGCCGCATCTGTCGTCGCTCTGACGGCAGTGTTCCGTTAACATAGCGGGCTTTTTTACAGCGGGAGGCAGGGCATGGCGCAGCAGTATCTACCGGGGCAACGCTGGATCAGCGACAGCGAAGCGGAACTCGGTCTGGGAACCATCCTCATGCAGGACGGCCGCATGCTCACCGTGCTCTACCCCGCGACGGGTGAAACTCGCCAGTACGCCGCACGCAGCGCTCCGCTGACGCGCGTGCGTTTCGTCCCGGGTGATGAAATCACTCACTTCGAAGGCTGGAAGATGACCGTGCGCGAAGTCGACGATGTCGACGGCCTGCTGGTCTATCACGGGCTGACCGCCCAGAGCGAAGCCCGCACCCTGCCGGAAACCCAGCTGTCGAATTTCATCCAGTTCCGCCTCGCCAGCGACCGCCTGTTCGCCGGCCAGATCGACCCGCTGAACTGGTTCAAGCTGCGTTACCACACCCTGGAAAACCAGAGCAAACAGCTGACCTCATCTCTGTGGGGCCTGGGCGGCGTGCGTGCGCAACCCATCGCGCACCAGCTGCACATCGCCCGTGAAGTCGCCGACCGCATCGCCCCGCGCGTTTTGCTGGCGGACGAGGTGGGCCTCGGCAAGACCATCGAAGCTGGCCTGGTGATCCATCGTCAGCTGCTCTCTGGCCGCGCCAAGCGCGTGTTGATCCTGGTGCCGGAAAATCTTCAGCACCAGTGGCTGGTGGAAATGCGCCGGCGCTTCAACCTGCAGGTGGCCCTGTTCGATGACGAGCGTTTCATCGAAAGCGATGCCAGCAACCCCTTCGAAGACACTCAGCTGGCGCTGGTCTCGCTGGACTGGCTGAAGGACGACGAGCGCGCTCAGGACGCTGCCTTCGCTGCCGGCTGGGACCTGCTGGTGGTGGACGAAGCGCATCACCTGGTCTGGCACCCGGAAAACGCCAGCGCCGAATACAAGCTGGTCGAGCAACTGGCCGAAGTCACACCCGGCGTGCTGCTGTTGACCGCAACGCCGGAGCAGCTCGGCCAGGAAAGCCATTTCGCCCGCCTGCGCCTGCTGGACCCGAACCGTTTCCACGATCTCGAAGCCTTCCGCGCCGAGAGCGCCAGCTATCAGCCGGTGGCCCGCGCGGTGCAGGAATTGCTCGACGAGGGGCGCCTGTCGCAGGAAGCACACCAGACCATCCATGACTTCCTCGGCGCCGAAGGCGAAGCCCTGCTCGCTGCGGCCACTGATGGTGACATCGAAGCCAGCAGCCGCCTGATTCGCGAGCTGCTTGACCGTCACGGTACGGGCCGCCTCCTCTTCCGCAATACCCGCGCCGCCGTGCGCGGTTTCCCTGAGCGCCAGCTGCATCCGTATCCGCTGCCCTGCCCCGCCGAGTACCTGGAATTGCCGTTGGGCGAACATGCCGAGTTGTATCCGGAAGTCAGCTTCCAGAGCCAGCAGGAAGAGCCGGACCCGCAGAACCGCTGGTGGAGTTTCGATCCGCGTGTCGAGTGGCTGATCGACACGCTGAAGATGCTGAAGAAATTCAAGGTGCTGGTCATCTGCGCTCACGCCGAGACGGCGCTGGATCTGGAGGACGCGTTGCGCGTGCGCTCCGGCATCCCCGCGACCGTATTCCATGAAGGCATGAGCATCCTCGAGCGCGACCGCGCCGCCGCCTACTTCGCCGACGAGGAGTTCGGCGCGCAAGTGCTGATCTGCTCCGAGATCGGCAGCGAAGGCCGCAACTTCCAGTTCGCGCATCACCTGGTGCTGTTCGATCTGCCGGCCCACCCAGACTTGCTGGAGCAGCGCATCGGTCGTCTCGACCGGATCGGCCAGGCCCATGTCATCCAGCTGCACGTGCCTTACCTGGAAACCAGCCCGCAGGAACGGCTGTTCAAGTGGTACCACGAGGCGCTCAATGCCTTCCTCAACACCTGCCCGACCGGCAACGCCCTGCAGCATCAGTTCGGCCCGCGCCTGCTGAACCAGCTGGAGGAAGGCGACGATGACGCGTTCCAGCAGCTCATCGAGGAGGCCCGCGCCGAGCGCGAGCGGCTGGAAGCCGACCTGCACGCCGGCCGCGACCGTCTGCTGGAGCTCAACTCCGGCGGCGGTGAACAGGGCAAGGCGCTGGTCGAAGCCATCGAGGAGCAGGACGACCAGTTCGCCCTGCCGATCTACATGGAAGAGCTGTTCGACGCCTTTGGCATCGACAGCGAAGACCACTCCGAGAACGCGCTGATTCTGCGTCCCAGCGAGAAGATGCTCGACGCCAGCTTCCCGCTCGGTGACGACGAAGCCGTGACCGTCACCTATGATCGCGAGCAGGCCCTTGCTCGTGAAGACATGCAATTCCTCACCTGGGAACACCCGATGGTTCAAGGCGGCATGGACCTGGTGCTATCCGGTTCCATGGGCAACACCGCGGTGGCGCTGATCAAGAACAAGGCACTCAAGCCCGGCACGGTTCTGCTCGAACTGCTCTATGTCAGCGAAGTGGTTGCGCCGCGTGCGCTGCAGCTCAACCGCTTCCTGCCACCCTTGGCGCTGCGCTGCCTGCTGGACTCGAACGGTAATGACCTGGCTCCTAAGGTGGCCTTCGAAACGCTCACCGATCAGTTGGAAAGCGTCCCGCGTGCCAGCGCCAACAAGTTCGTCCAGGCCCAACGCGACGTGCTGGCCAAGCAGATCGCCGATGCCGAAGCCAGGGTCGCTCCACGCCACACCGAGCGCGTCGCAGAAGCGCAGCGCAAGTTAAAGGCGAGCCTCGACGAAGAGCTGGCGCGCCTGACCGCGCTGCAGGCGGTCAACCCGAGCGTGCGCGACAGCGAGATCGAAGCCGTGCGCAAGCAGCGTGAAGAAGGCCTGGCAATGCTGGAGAAGGCCGGTCTGCGGCTGGAAGCGATTCGGGTGTTGGTGGCGGGGTAAAGAAGGCTGGAGACTGGAGACTGGAGACTGGAGACTGGAGGGCAACAGGCTCGGGCACGGATTGAGTTTTAGCTTTGGGTTTGAAGCTTGACGCTTGGACTTCAGCTCTTGCTTGAAGCACTGCTCTGCTCCACCCCGCTTCGCCCCGAGGTCGGGCCCCCCACAAAAGCCCATCGGCCCAACCGATCCCTGTTGGAGGCGCGCCCCGCGGCGAATGCAGCCCAAAGGGCTGCGCCTTTAGCTCATCGCTTCCTACGGAACGCCTTCGGCCAACGCTAACCCTGTGGGAGTCGCGACCCGCGACGAATGCAGCCCCTGGGCTGCGCTGCTTGCTTCCCACCATCTTTACCGCCATCCGCTATCGCCTGGCCTTTCGCTGGTCATCTTCGTCCAGCGCCGCCAGCAGCTCCGGTTTTCCAGCAACCAACAACGCCAGTGGCGCTCCGTCGCGATAGAGGATTCGATTGCCTGCTGTCGCCGGCACTCGTTCGCCGGGTAGCAGCGTGCCGACCTGATTCAACGGGTCGACCGCCGAGACGGCAATCATCTCGCCGGCCAGGGGACGCTTGCGTACCTCACGCAGCAGGCCAACTGCTTCAGGCAAGGCGAATTGCTCACCCGGTACACCCGCCACGAAACGCCCGCCGCGGATGTCGCCCCGCGCTTCGAGCCGATGGTAGACGCGCAGGAGTTCGCGCCAGGGCGGCAACCAATCCGCCTCGCGGTCCAGCAGGCGCCAGAACACCACGCCGTAGCGACGCAGCAAGGTCATCGCGATGTGTTCCAGCGCTTCGGGGTCGAGCGCGGGCCGGCGCACCGAGGTCTCGACCGACGCCGGCGTGCCTTTGCGCACCAGCGCCCAGCGACCGGCATCCGCCATCCCACCGATAAATGCGCCGCCGCGGCTCTGTCGGGTGCTGCGTGAACGCTTCGCCGCGGGCGCCAGCAATGCCCGCAGACCGGCGAAACTGTCGGCATTGACCAGCCCGACCGCGACCAACTCGCCCAGAGCGTCTTCCAACTCGCTGCGTAACAGGCGGGCATCCTGCTGCAGCTCATCGAAGAACAAGGCGCCCTGCCCCCGCAACGTCTCGAACACCCGCTGCGCGCGGGATGACAACTCCGGCTGCGGCGCCTCGCTGGCCAATGCATACCAGGCCGCCAGTTGCCGGCGCGGCAGCAACACGATAGGCGTGCCGCGCACCGGCCCGCTGCTGGCTTTGATCCGCCCGGCCAGGCGCGTCCAGACGATGCGCCCAGAGCGGCACAGCTCGTCCAGCCAGGTGCCGCCGTAATCCTTCAGGCGCGCCGGCAGCAGGTCGCTCTCCCAGGCACCTGCTGCGGCCTGGAAGCCTTCAAGCTGCTCGACCACAGTGCCGAGCGCCTCGCGGCCCTGCATGCGCGTCGCCTCGGACAGGTGCTGCCAGTCGAACAGGAAACGCATGAAATCAGCGCGCTCCACCGGTTCGATTTCGCGGCGCAGGCGCTTGACGGTGTAACGGTGGATGCGCGCCAGCAAATGTCGCTCGCACCACTCATCGTCTGTTGCGCCAGGTGTGAAGCGACCGCGCAGCACATAGCCCTCCGACTCCAAACGCGTGAGCGCCAGCGCGACCGCCGACGCCGGCAAGGCCAGCGGACGGGCAATCAGCGGCGCCAGCAGGGGGCCGAAGCCGGTCAGGCGCGCGCGGATCAGCTCGACCAGCGCGTCGTCCTCGCTCGATTGCCGATCGAAGCCGGGCAAGGGTTCGAGAGCTGGCTCACACCGAGCGCCGGGGTAGATGGACTGCAACAGCGCGAGACGCTCGATGGGCAACCAGAGTGCACGGTCTTGTGCGACCTGCATCCGCGTCGCGCGCCCGCCACGGGCCAGTTCGCTCAGCCAGGCCAGCCACTGGGGATCGGCCTGGACTTCGGCTTCAGCGATGCAGCCCAATCCCGTCAGCGCTTCGTGCAACTCATCCGGGTTGCGTGCCTGCGGCCAGGCTTCCTCGCCCACCGCCTCGATTGCCGCAGCGTCCAGCGAGCCGAGGTCGTCGGCTGATTCAGGGTCGGTCCAGCGGCGGTTCAGTACGGCCTGGGTTCGGCGCTCTTCCAGCGGCGCATCGTCGAGAAAGGCATAAGGCCGCGCGCCCAACACTTCCATGGCTAGCGGCGACGGCGCCGGCAGATCACGCGCCAGTAGCTCGATATCCCCCGCCTCGATACGCCGCAGCAGCGCCAGCCAACCCTCGCTGTCCATGGCCTCGTGCAGGCAGTCGTTCAGCGTTTGTGCGACGAGCGGGTGATCCGGCACCTCCCGCTCGCCGACGATGTTCTCCAGGCAGGCGACCTGATCCGGGAACACCGTGGCGAGCAGATCTTCACTCTTCATTCGCTGCAGCTGCGGCGCGACCTTGCGCCCGCCGGCCATGCGCGGCAGCGCCAGGGCGGTGGTCGCGTTCCAGCGCCAGCGCACGCCGAACAAGGGCGCATCGAGCAGCGCCTGGATCAGCACCGCCTCGGCGCTGTTGGGGTGCAGGTAGCGCCACACCTCCTCAAGCGCAAAACTGTGGCTGGTGGACAACGAGAAGATGATCGCGTCCTCGGTCGCCGCCGCCTGGAGCTCGAAATTGAAGGTGCGGCAGAACCGCTTGCGCAGCGCCAGGCCCCAGGCACGGTTGATCCGGCTGCCGAACGGCGAATGGATGACCAGCTGGGTGCCACCGGATTCGTCGAAGAAGCGCTCCATGATCAACCGCTGCTGCGTTGGCAGCGCGCCCAGCGCGGAACGGGCGCGAGCGAGGTATTCGACGATCTGGCGAGCGGCGGCTTCCGGCAGGCCGAGGGTGTCGGTGAGCCAGTCGATGGCCGGCATCAGATCGACCGTGCGCGCCGCTCCCCCCTCACCCCGGCCCTCTCCCCCCTGGGGCGAGGGAGACAAGCCTGCGGCCACCGGACGCGTCGTAGCGCCAGCCGGACCGCTCGCAGCGCCCTCCATGCCGGAGCTGGACGCATCACCTCCAACCCACTCGGACTGCCCCATCTCCCCTCCGGGGAGAGGGCTGGGGTGAGGGGCGGCGGTGGCACGATGCGCCTCGATCACCCCTTCAGGTAAGGGAGACAAGCCTGCGGCCACTGGACGTGTCGTAGCGCCAGCCGGACCGCCCGCAGCACCCTTCATACCGGAGCTGGACGCATCACCTCCAACCCACTCGGACTGCCCCCTCTCCCCTCCGGGGAGAGGGCTGGGGTGAGGGGCGGCGGTGGTCAAACGAACGTCGATCTCCCCTCGCAACCTGGCCACCGCTGCGGACAGCTCATCGCTGCGCCCCGGCGCCTCGCCCAGCCAGAACGGGATATTCGGTGGTTGACCCTGGGCGTCCTCGACCCGCACACGGCCGGCCTCGACCTTGAGGATGCGGTACGACGTGTTGCCCAGCTGGAAGACATCGCCGGCCAGGCTCTCGACGGCAAAGTCCTCGTTGACCGTGCCGATATTGAAGCCCTGTGGCTCGAGCAGCACCGAATAATCAGCGTTGTCAGCGATGGTGCCGCCGGAGGTCAGCGCAGTCAGACGGCCGCCGCGTCGTCCGCGCAGGCTGCGGTTGACCAGATCGCGGTGCAGGTAGGCGCCACGTGCACCGTGGCGGGTGGTGTAGCCCTCGGCGAGCATCGCCAGCACGGCCTGATAATCCGCTTCGCTCAACCCGGCGTAAGGCATCGCCCGGCAGATCAGCGCCAGCAGCGCATCCTCCTGCCACTCGCGGCATGACACCTCCGCCACGATCTGCTGCGCCAACACATCCAGCGGGGCCTTGGGGATCACCAGAGTATCGAGCTCGCCACGGCGCACGGCGTCGAGCAAGGCGGCGCATTCGACCAAATCATCGCGCGAGCTGGGAAACAGGCGCCCCTTGGACACGCCATCGACCTGGTGCCCGGCACGGCCGACGCGCTGCAGGAAAGCGGAGATGGACCGCGGTGAGCCCAGCTGGCACACCAGCTCGACCTCGCCGATGTCGATGCCCAGCTCCAGCGAAGCAGTGGCCACCAGCACCCGCAGCTCGCCGCGTTTGAGTCGCTGTTCGGCATCCAGCCGCTGCTCGCGGGCCAGGCTGCCGTGGTGCGCAGCCACCACCGCGTTGCCCAGCCGCTCGCTCAAGTGCCGCGCCGCGCGTTCGGCCATGCGCCGCGTATTGACGAAGATCAGCGTGGTTCGGTGCTCCCCGGCCAGCACGGCCAGCCGGTCGTACACCAGCTCCCAGACAGCGTTGCTCATCACCGCTTCCAGCGGGACCGGCGGCACTTCCAGCGCCAGATCGCGCGCCCGGCCATGGCCCACATCGACGAGTTCGCAATGACGGCCGGCACCGACCAGGAAATCGGCCACGGCCTCGATGGGCTTCTGCGTCGCAGACAGGCCGATCCGCACCAGAGGTTGCCCGCAGAGCGCTTCCAGCCGTTCCAGGGACAGCGCCAGGTGGCTGCCGCGCTTGTTGCCGGCGATGGCATGGATCTCGTCGACGATCACGCTGCGCACCCCGGCGAGCATCTGCCGGCCCGACTCGGAGCCCAGCAGCACATAGAGGGATTCGGGAGTGGTCACCAAGATGTGCGGCACGCGCTTGCGCATCGCCGCGCGCTCGGCTTGCGGGGTATCGCCGGTGCGCACCGCGGTGCGGATCGCCAACGGCGGCAACCCGAGGCGCTGAAGCTCGGCGGAAATGCCCGCCAGTGGCAGTTCGAGGTTGAGGTGAATGTCATTGGACAACGCCTTGAGCGGCGAGACGTAGAGCACCGCGGTGCTGTCCGCCAGGCCGCCCTCGGCCAACCCCTGATGCACCAGTTGGTCGAGCGCGGCGAGAAAGGCGGTCAGGGTTTTGCCCGAGCCGGTGGGCGCCGCCACCAGGGTCGAACGGCCCGTGCGGATCAGCGGCCAGGCGCGCGCCTGGGCGGGGGTCGGGGCCGGAAAGTGACGGCCGAACCAGCCGGCCACTGCGGGATGAAACGCGGCCAGCGCGTCGGAGGCGGATGCATCGCTCATGGCCTGACTATGCTGTCGCTTGCGCCGGTCCACAAGGGCGCTCGCCCACAGCCTGTCGCCTGAGAGGAAACGGCATCGCCGGACGGCGGTCCACTTCAGACAGACCGCCGATGGAGAACGCCATGAGTAACCAAGCCCTGAACCTGGACGAAGCGATGCAGCTCGTCTCCGAAGCCTTCCTGCCGTGTGGCTGCGTGACCAGCGCCAACCCGGACGAAGACAGCTTCGGCTTCACCGTGATGTCGGGCAGCGGCGCCGAGCTCTTGCGCGTGCCGAGCGTGTCGCGTGAGGAATATGCCAGCTCGCAGCGGCTGGGCGGCGTCATCGAGCAGGCGCGGCTGGACGTCGAAGACAAGGAGCAGCGCCTCGAGCCCTGGACCATGCCAGCCATCACCGACGGCACCGGCATTCCGGAAACCCCGCCGAACTACTGACGGCCCACGGCAGGAGCATGACCATGAGCAATCCCGTCCTGCTGATCACGGGCGCCTCTTCGGGCATTGGAGCCGCCACCGCGCGGCTGGCTGCCGAGGCCGGCTACCGGGTCGCCCTGGCCGCGCGCTCCGAAGACAAGCTGACCCGCTTGGTGACTGAGTTGGGCGGCCCGGAGCGGGCAATGGCGATCCGCTGCGACGTCACGGAGTACGCCGAACAACAGGCCATGGTGCAGCGGGTGCTGGATCATTTCGGCCAGCTCGACGCGGTGTATGCCAATGCCGGCATGCCGGGCGGCGAAGGCGGCTTCAGCGGCGCCGATCCCGAGGTCTGGCGCGAGATGCTGCTGACCAACGTCTACGGCGTCGGCCTGACGCTGCGCTGCAGCCTTGCGGCACTCAAGGCCAGCCGCGGCCACCTGCTGCTGACCGGCTCGGCCGCCGGCCGCTTCGTGATTCCGGGCTCCATGTACAGCGCCAGCAAATGGGCGGTGACCGGCATGGGCCTGAGCGTGCGCGAGGAGCTGCGCGGCAGCGGGGTGCGCGTCACGCTGATCGAACCGGGCATGGTCGACACGCCGCTGTTCGACGAGCCGCCCGCATACGCGCTGCATCCCGAGGACGTGGCGCGCGCGGTGGTTTACGCGCTGTCGCAACCGCCGCGCACCGACGTCAACGAAATCCTGATCCGGCCCACGCCGCCGCTGGAGTCGGCGTGATGCCGGTTCGCCTGCAGCGGACGAGGCATGGCGCGGCCGACACGGGGGCCGTCGTCTGCCGGCCCGCTACGGCCGAAACTTTTGCGCCGCGCTTCGGGTCGCTATAAGAGGCGGCCTGGCGGGCGCGTCATGTAATCGCGTAGCAACAAGGGGGAACGCCGATGGGCAACCTGGCAGAACAGCGGTCGGAACAACCGGCCCTGGCTGAATTGGATTATCTGCTGCAGCGCTTTCGACAGGTACGGGCCACCAGCGAGGCAATCTGCGCGCCCTTGCAGATTGAGGATTACGTCATCCAGAGCATGGCCGACGTCAGCCCGCCCAAATGGCACCTGGCGCACGTCAGCTGGTTTTTCGAGGCCTTTCTGCTCAAGCCTTTCCTGGCTGGCTACAGGCCGCTGGACGCAGCCTACGACCACCTCTTCAATTCCTATTACGAAACCCATGGCACGCCCTTTCCCCGCGCGCAGCGTGGCGTGATCTCGCGTCCGGGGGTCGAGGACGTCTACCGTTTCCGCCAGCATGTGGACCGGGCCATGGGCGAGCTGCTGGTCAATCCGCCGCAGCGGCATGCCGCCGAGATCATGCGCCGGGTCGAACTCGGCCTGCAGCACGAACAGCAGCATCAGGAACTGCTGCTGATGGACATCAAGCACATCCTGGCGCAGAACCCGCTGCACCCGGTCTACCGCGACGACCTCAAGCCGGTAACCGGCCAGCCGGCCGAGCGCCTGCACTGGCACGACTACCCGGCCGGCGTCCGTCATATCGGCCATGCTGGCAACGGCTTCGCCTTCGATTGCGAAACGCCCCGGCACCGTCAGTTCGTCGAAGCGTTCCAGTTGGCCGACCGCCTGGTGAGCAACCGCGAGTACCTGTCATTCATTGCCGACGGAGGCTACGCGCGCAGCGACCTGTGGCTGTCCGACGGCTGGGCGCACATCCGCCAGCACGGCTGGAATGCCCCGCTGTACTGGCACCGCGACGACGGCGCCTGGTACGACATGACCCTGGCCGGCCTGCAACCGCTGGACCTCGATGCACCGGTCTGCCATGTCAGCTTCTACGAAGCCGATGCCTACGCCCGCTGGGCTGGCGCGCGGCTGCCCAGCGAGGCCGAATGGGAAGTGGCCGCCAGCGACCAGCCGCCACGCGGCAATTTCCTCGAGAGCGATCACCTGCGGCCGGTGCCGGCATCCGCTTCGGCCGAGGGACCCAAGCAGCTGTTCGGCGACGTCTGGGAGTGGACCGCCAGCGCCTACCGGCCCTACCCCGGCTTCAAGCCGCTGGACGGCAGCCTCGGCGAATACAACGGCAAGTTCATGTCCGGCCAGATGGTGTTGCGCGGCGGTTGTTGCGCCACCCCCGAGGCCCACATCCGCGCCACCTACCGCAATTTCTTTCAGCCGGCGATGCGCTGGCAATTCGCCGGGCTGCGCCTGGCCAGGGAGCTTTGAGCCATGGCACTCGCCGTTCATGTACACGACCAGACCCAACCCACCCACGACAGCTCCCTGCGCGACGAGGCCCTGGCGGGCTTCGCCGCCTCGCCCAAGCGCATCTCGCCGAAGTTCTTCTACGACCGGCGCGGTTCGGAGCTGTTCGAGCAAATCTGCCTGCAGCCGGAGTACTACGTAACCCGCACAGAGGAAAAGATCCTCGCCGACGCGGCTAACGACATTCTCGAGATCGCCGGTCCGCAGACCGACCTGATCGAACTCGGCAGCGGCGCCAGCCGCAAGGTGCGGCTGCTGCTCGAAGGCCTGCGGCCGGCCAGCTATCTGGGCATCGACATTTCCGAGGACTTCCTGCTGACCAGCACCCGGCGGCTCGCCGCCGACTACCCCTGGTTGGAGGTGCACGCCGCCTGCGCGGACTTCTCCGACGAGCTGCGCCTGCCGGATGACTTCGCCCTGCACCACCCGCTGGTGTTCTTCCCCGGCTCAAGCATCGGCAACTTCACCCCCCTGGAAGCGCGCAAGTTGCTTGGTCACCTGCACGAGATCCTGCCGCCGGGCGGCGGCATGCTGGTGGGCGTCGATCTGGTCAAGGACCGCCGCGTGCTGGAGGCAGCCTACAACGACCGCGCCCACGTCACCGCGGCCTTCAACCTCAACGTGCTGCAGCGGATCCGCCAGGAACTGGACAGCGATATCGACCCGTCACGCTTCACCCACCGCGCCTTTTTCAACGAGCACGATTCGCGGATCGAGATGCACCTGGTCAGCCGCGAGGCGCAGGACGTGACCATCGAAGGCCAGCGCTTCCATTTCGACGCCGGCGAAAGCCTGCACACCGAGAATTCCTACAAATACAGCCTGCAATCCTTCGCCGACCTCGCCAACAGTGCCGGCTTCGACTGCAGCGGCCAGTGGACCGACGCCCAGGAGCTGTTCAGCGTGCACTACCTGCAACGGCGTCCGTGAGAGCCCTTGCTCCGTACCTGACCGTACTGTCCCTCGCGCTTGGCCCCGATACTTTCGCGGCCGAAGCAGAGCCGTTGCGCCTGAAACAGTTGCAGCGCTGCGGCGATCTGCTGGCCGCCCCACAGGTGACCTTCTGCCTGCGCGGCGCGGGGCTGGCCAGCGGGCAAGTCACCGCAAAGCTTGCTGGCAAGCCGGTCGAGGCCATCCGCGCGGCCGACGGCCGGCTGCGCCTGACGCTGAACCGTGACCACCACCAGAGCGGCCCTCTCTGGCTGGAGCAGGGCGATCGTCGCAGCAATCCGGTCTGGCTCACGCTCAAGGGCAGCCACGTACGCGCCGCTGGCCCGGATCAGGTTGCCAAGAACATGGATGGCCTGACGACCTACGTCGACCTGGTGAGCCTCATCATCGAAGAAGACCACGACGGCTTACAGGAAGCGCAACGCCTGGCCAAACGCTACGGTGCCGATGTGGTCGGCGCCATCGCCCCGCTCAATACCTACCAGCTCCAATTGCCGGTCACGAACCTGACCGAGCGCGACGCGCTGGTGCTGCGGCTGGGCAGCGAAGCCAGCGTGGACGCAGTCGTGGTCGAGGAATCCGGCGCGGAAGAACCGGTTGAAGGCGACCGACAGCCGCGGCCTCGCAACAGCGAATGGGTAGCCAATCGGTTTCTCGACGCCGTGGACTTCTACCTGCATCGGCTCCCGCGGCGCCGTCCTCCGATTTTGCCGCAACCGGTGCGCATCGGTGTCGTCGAACGGGACGTGGACTTCGACTCGCCCGAGTTTCTCCCTTACCTGGGCGATTGCAATGCGTCGGCCCCACGGACCTGCGTCTATGCCCGCGACGCTGATGCGCCTGACGACCACGGCACCAGCGTGACCGGGATTCTCGCGGCCCGCAGCGCCGATGCGGCTGACACGGGCTTTCTCAGCGCCCTTGAACCGGCTAGCGGCGGCTTCGAAGTGATCGTCGAGCGCAACAGCGACGCCGGCATCACCGCTAACGTTGCCGCCTCGGTCAACCTGGTCGAGGACGGCGCTCGGGTCTTGAACTGGAGCTGGGGAATTCACCGCGTCGGAACGCTCGACGTGGCCGGTGAAGAGATCGATTCACTGGTGCGCTCCGGCGTCGCCATGAGCGGTTACGAAGAGCTGCTCGAAGAGTTTTTCCTCTGGCTGCGCCGCGAGCATCCTGACGTCGTGGTGGTCAATTCCGCCGGCAACGGCTCGGCCTATTCGGGCCAGGACG
Organism: Pseudomonas sp.; assembly: GCA_032064305.1. GTDB lineage: Bacteria > Pseudomonadota > Gammaproteobacteria > Pseudomonadales > Pseudomonadaceae > Stutzerimonas. Next base: position 30,485 of record DAMBNU010000028.1, read on the forward strand.
ACTATCGCCTGCCATCTTCCTTCATCACCGAGCAGCTCCTGGTGGTCGGCGCTCACCAACGCAACTTCGACAGAGACGTACCGGTCGATCACCCAGCCTACGTGACCAAGCGGCCGTCTTCGAATATCGATCAGCGGGTCGACATCACCGCGTCGGCCTGCACTCGCGCGGCGACGCTCGAGCCGGGTCGGCGTGGAGAGGTGCATTGCGGTACGTCCTATGCCACGCCCATGGTGACCGGCGTGATCGCGGCAATGCTGTCGGTCAACCCGGGCCTGGAGCCGGCGCAACTGCGGGAACTGTTGCGGCGCAGTGCATTGACCATCGGCCGGAACAGTGACTTCGAAGCCGCTGATGCCGACGACCTGACCGCGCCAATCCTGCCCTCGGAGCGCCGCTATCAGCTGGACAATCCTGACATCGGCCGCTCAGCCCGCCTGGACATGCGCAAGGCGCTGGAACTGACCAGCGACAGCCTGCAACGCGCCCGTTGACGATGAATTCCTAGGGCTCAGCGTTTAGTTCGACCGCCAGGAAAATGCAGCGCCGGCTCGGCCAACCGGCCGGCTGACGCCTATCCGGCGCCAGGCGACCCGGTGCACCAGCATGGTCAGGCAGCCGGCATGCCATCGAAGACTTCCGGCGTCAGCGCGGCCTCGCCATGCTCCTCGAGCCGTTGACGCGCGCCCGGGTCCTGGTGCTCGAGCAGGTGCAGCAGCCGCGTGCCGCGCTCGGTCAGGACGAAGTTCTCGCCATTACCGCCCTGTTCTTCCGGACGCGCCACGATGAAGCCCCCTTCGAACAGCAGGCTTTCATAGTTCTGTGCGTCAGCTTTCAGCGAATCCATGTTGGGCAACGGCCGGCCGGCTTCCTCCATCGCCAGCGCGTGCTCGTCGGCGTACTGGCGCGGGGTGAAGGCCTCGTTGCCAGGTTTCTGCGCTTCACGGAGCAGCCGCAGCATCAGGTCCCAGTCATAGCTCATGTCCGATCTCCCGTTGCACCGCCACGAAACGGCGGTTCTTGCTAATCCGACTCTCCCACAAGCGGCATGGTTCGATCCCCACCCACCGGAAAACCGCTGAACTAAAGCGGCTTGGACGTTATCAACCAGAGAGGTTATTCAGAAAAAAGGAGCGTGCCATGAAACGCCTGATGCTACCCCTGACCCTCGCCTTGCTGGCCAGCCAGCAGGCATTCGCCGACACCTGCACCGCTGACCAGGTCACAGCCAAGGCCAAGCAACTGGCCGATCGCGTCGCAGCGCTGACCGAGAACGACCCCAAGCGGGCACAAGAAATTAACGAAGAGCTACGCGAGATGGCGGTCAAGCAGACCGCCGAGCAACTGGGTAACGAATGCGAGGCCTACGACAAGCGCATTCAGCACGTGGAGCAGGCCGAGAAGGACGCGGATATCGCCCCGGCGAAGAAGCGCTAAGGCTGATGCGCCGAGGTGGCAGGTCCACCCCGGCGCAACCGATCACGGCGCGACCGGCTTCTTGCGGCGCAGCGGCGCCAGGCCATCCTGGCTGACCACGGGTTCGGCCGGGGTTTCACGCTTGGCGTTTCTGGGACGTTTGGCAACGGGCTTGGCGGCGGCTTTGCCCTTCTTTTCCGCCGCTTTTTTCTTGTCTTCTTTCTTCTTTTTGGTGCCCGCTGCCTTGCCCGAGGCCTTGAGGTTCTTCGGGCCCATATAGCTGCCCTTGAGCCCCTTGACGACGCGCCGCTCGAAGCGCTGCTTGAGGTAGCGCTCGATGCTCGACATCAGGTTCCAGTCGTTGTGGCAGATCAGGGAGATCGCCAGCCCTTCAGCGCCTGCGCGTCCGGTGCGGCCGATGCGGTGCACATACTCGTCGCCGGATCGGGGCATATCGAAGTTGATCACCAGATCCAGGCCTTCGATGTCCAATCCGCGCGCGGCCACATCGGTAGCCACCAGCACCTTGACCCCGCCTTCCTTGACCCGGTCGATAGCCAGCTTGCGGTCTTTCTGATCCTTGTCGCCGTGCAGAACGAAGGCCTTCACGCCCTCGGCTACCAAGCGGCCATACAGACGGTCGGCCTGCACGCGGGTGTTGGTGAAAATCACCGCCTTCTTGTAGGTCTCGTTGGCCAGCAGCCAGTGCACCAGTTTTTCTTTGTGCTCGGTGTTTTCGGCCGTGATGATCTGCTGACGCGTGCCCTCGTTGAGCTCGCTGACGCGGTTGAGCTGCAGGTGCAGCGGGTCACGCAGCACCGCGGCGGTCATCTCGCGCAGCGCCGCGCCGCCGCTGGTGGCGGAGAACAGCAGGGTCTGCTGGCGCTTGGCGCATTCACCGACCAGGCGCTGCACATCCTCGGCAAAGCCCATGTCGAGCATGCGGTCGGCTTCGTCGAGGATCAGCAGCTCGACGTCCTTGAGGATCAAGGTACCGGCATTGAGGTGTTCGATCATTCGGCCCGGTGTGCCGATGAGGATGTCAGGCACCTTACGCAGGATGGCCGCCTGGACCTTGAAGTCCTCGCCGCCGGTGATCATCGCCGACTTGATGAAGGTGAACTGGGAGAAGCGCTCGACTTCCTTGAGCGTCTGCTGGGCCAGTTCACGAGTCGGTAGCAGGATCAGCGCGCGCACATCGGTACGCACCACCGCGTCGCCGATCAACCGGTTGAGCATCGGCAGCACGAAGGCGGCGGTCTTGCCGCTGCCGGTCTGCGCCGTGACCCGCAGGTCACGCCCTTCCAGCGCGGGGGGAATGGCCGCCACCTGCACCGGGGTCGGCTCGACGAATTTGAGTTCGGCGACCGCCTTGAGCAGGCGTTCGTGGAGGGCGAATTGGTCGAACAAGGGTGACACCTCGGTGTGATCGAAAAAACGGCGCATAGATTAACCCGTCCGACCGCCGCCGACGTGCCTTTATGCGGCTGGAACGGCTGTCGGGACGCGCAAGCCGGGGGCCGGCCGGGCCCCGTTCGTCGTGCCGTGGCGTTATTGTGGCTCGCAGGTGAGCTGGATACGCAGCCGAATGACGTCGCGCTTGAACTTGGCCGTCATCGGCTTGCGCTCGCCGGCAGCCAAGGTCACGCGGCGGGTGCGCGGCAATTCCGGCCCGTTGCGGAACACGGCGCTACACTCGACCGATTGATCTCCCAGGTTTTGTAGCACCAACCCGGCCATGTCCCGGTCAATGGTCTCGGTGCTTGCCTGAACCTCGGTCCCGTTGAGCGTCTGTTCGAGCTCCACGGGATAGCTGACGGCCAAGGCGCTCAGTGGGAAGATGGCGAGCGCAGCGAAGCAGACTCTTTTCATGATCAGGCGGACTCCTCGTCAAGGCGTGCGTCAGCGTACCAGACCGATGCAACAGGAAAGCAATGGAATGAAGGCACCTCGCGTCACCCTCGATCAATGGCGCACCCTGCAAGCGGTGATTGACCATGGCGGCTTCGCCCAGGCTGCCGAGATGCTGCATCGCTCGCAATCCTCGGTCAGCTACACGGTTGCGCGCATGCAGGAACAGCTCGGTGTGCCACTGCTGCGTATCGACGGACGCAAGGCCGTACTGACCGAGGCTGGCGAGGTACTGCTGCGTCGCTCGCGGCAGCTGGTGCACCAGGCCGGACAGCTGGAAGAACTGGCCCACCACATGGAGCAGGGTTGGGAAGCCGAGGTGCGGCTGGTCGTCGACGCCGCCTACCCCAACGCCAAACTGATCCGCGCACTGACCGCCTTCATGCCGCAGAGCCGCGGCTGCCGCGTGCGCCTGCGCGAGGAGGTGCTGTCGGGTGTCGAGGACGTGCTCAAGGACGGCACCGCCGACCTGGCCATCAGTGGCCTGGACATCACCGGCTACCTCGGCCAGGAGCTTAGCTCCGTCGAATTCATCGCGGTCGCCCACCCAGACCATGCCCTGCACCAGCTGCAGCGCAAGCTCAGCGTCCAGGACCTGCAGAGCCAGATGCAGGTCGTGGTGCGCGACTCGGGTCAACGGCAGCCGCGCGACAGCGGCTGGCTCGGCGCCGAGCAGCGTTGGACGGTCGGCAGCCTGGCCACCTCGGTCGGCTTCGTCAGCAGCGGGCTGGGCTTCGCCTGGCTACCACGCCACATGATCGCCCGGGAACTGGCCGAGGGCTCGCTCAAGCCGCTGCCGCTGGTCCAGGGCAGCATCCGCCGGCCGCAGTTCTATCTCTACACCCATCCCGATCGCCCGCTCGGCCCGGCCACACGGATTCTCATCGACCTGATCAGGACGTACGATGCGCAGGCACAATCGTCCAGCCCGGCGCCCGGCCAGGCGATGACGCCTGCAGGCTGAGCCGGGTGCCACGCGGTCGCCGGGCTGCCGGCCTGGCCAGGGGCGCTATTTCACCATCAGGAACTACCAGGAACCCACCCATGAAACGACTCGTACTCGCCGCCTGCTCGCTGCTGCTGGCCGGCAACCTGTTCGCCGCGGACAAACCGCACGTGCTACTCAACACCAGCATGGGCGAAATCGAAATCGAGCTGGAGGCCGAGAAGGCCCCGATCAGCGTGAAGAACTTCCTCGAATACGTCGATAGCGGCTTCTACGACGGCACCGTGTTCCACCGCGTGATCCCCGGCTTCATGATCCAGGGCGGCGGCTTCAACGAAGGCCTGAACCAGAAGAAGACCCGCGAGCCGATCAAGAACGAAGCCGACAACGGCCTGCACAACGTGCGCGGCACCCTCGCCATGGCGCGCACGCAGAATGTCGATTCGGCCACCAGCCAGTTCTTCATCAACCACCGGGACAACGCCTTCCTCGACCATGGCAGCCGCGATTTCGGCTATGCCGTGTTTGGCAAGGTGGTACGCGGCATGGACGTGGTCGACCAGATCGCCCAGGTGCCGACCGCCAACCGCAGCATGATGCAGAACGTGCCGCTGACGCCGGTGAAGATCGTCTCGGCCAAGAAGCTCTGAGCGCCGCCCGTCCTCGCTGCCCGGCCGCGACCGGGCGCCGTGGGCGGGAACCCACACCGGAAGCAGATGGAGTGAAAAAACGTGGCGCCTGGCGGTCAGGCCAGGACCAGGCCTGACCGCGAAACCGGCAAGGAAGCGGGACTGCGCCTGCATCCGAGCCCGTTAACAACGCGGCATAACCGAGCGCAGCAGTTTTCACCTAGCCTAAGGTCTCGCTTTCGCCTCGCCCGCCGGCCCGCCGAGCCGCCTGCCGCCCCGTCCATCAACCGCCGGCAGTCTTCCAGTAGCGCGCCCAGCGCGCCACCAGCTGCTCCGGGGCCTCCCGATAGAGCGTCTCACCGAGCCCGAGCGCCGCGCTCTGCAGTTCGCTGCGACGTTCGGCGATGAGCGCATCGAGCCGCTCGCGCACTTCAGGCTCGCCGAACAGGGCCGGCTGCGCCTGCAGCAACTGCTGCATCATCGCCAGGTCGTGGTCGTCGCCGAGCAGGTCGGCCAGGCGCTTGAGCGCGTCGCTGCGCAGCTGCATCAGCTTTGGCCAACTCGGCGCCAGCAGCCGGGTCTGGTACCAGTGATCCTTGACCCGCTTGCGCCACTGGTGCAGTTGCTCGTCGCTCAGGTCGACCCGCGCCCTGGCCAGTTCGGCGCAGCCGTCGGCATAGGTGCGCCGCACCCCGCTGGCGAGCAGCGCGAAACCGTCGCGGTCCAGCGACCAGTGCTCGGCCTGGCCGCGCGCAGTGTGAAGCGCGGCAATCACCTGGGCGATGCGCGCGTTCAGGTCCGCGGCACCGTCCTCGGCCGCGCTCGCACGTGCCCGCAGGCGGCGGCGCACCTGGCGCAAGGCCGGCTCGGCGAACGCCTCGGGAAAGCGTGCGGCCAGCGCGTCCCAGCTTTCCAGCATGGCGGTGGCGTCGCGTGATTCGGCCAAGGCGCGACCGAGGTCGCGCAGGCGCAGGTTGTCGCGCTGGAAATCAGTGCCAAGCGGCTTGCGCACCAGGCGCAGCAAGGCGCGCAGCTCCTTGAAGCGCTTGCGCGCCTGGTGCACGCCCTCGGCACGTTCGGCCGACGGGACGCTCAGCGCCTCGATGGCCTTGTCGATGCCCTGCCGGGCAACCTTGCGGACTTCGGCGGCAGGGTCTTGCGGACGCAGTTTGTAACCCATGACAGCTCCCGATCAGGCCCGCCGCCGGGCGGCATGGCGGGCAATCAACCGTAGCGCTTGCGCGCCTCGATGGCCAGGCCGCTGCCGATGCTGCCGAAGCGGTTGCCCTCGACGTGGCGCGCCCGCGGCAGCAGGGCCGCGACGCTCTGGCGCAGCGCCGGAATGGCACTCGAGCCGCCGGTGAAGAACACCGTGTCGATGTCCCCGTGGCCGAGCCCGGCGCTGGCCAGCAATTGACTGACATTGGCGCGGATTCGTTCGAGCAACGGGTCGATGGCGGTCTCGAACCCCTCGCGGGAGAGCTCGGCCTGCAACCCTTGCTCGATCCTCGCAAAGTCGATGGGGTAACGCTGCTGCTCGGTCAGCTCGATCTTGCCCTGCTCCACCTGCATCGCCAGCCAATGCCCG
>DAMBNU010000029.1:0-31305 GCA_032064305.1 Pseudomonas sp.
CCCAGGTCGTCTGGTCGACCACCTGAGCCGTAACGGCACGCTGCTGTCGACCATCCAGTACCTGGTGCTCGACGAAGCTGACGAAATGCTCAAGCTGGGCTTCATGGACGACCTCGAAGTGATCTTCGAAGCCATGCCGGAAAGCCGTCAGACCGTGCTGTTCTCCGCGACCTTGCCGCACTCCATTCGCGCCATCGCCGAAAAGCACCTGCGTGAACCGCAACACATCAAGGTCGCGACCAAGACCCAGACCGTTGCGCGTATCGAGCAGGCGCACCTGATGGTCCACGCCGACCAGAAGATCCCGGCCGTCCTGCGCCTGCTGGAAGTCGAAGACTTCGATGCCCTGATCGCCTTCGTGCGTACCAAGCAGGCGACTCTTGATTTGGCCGCCGCGCTGGAAGCCAAGGGCTACAAGGCCGCCGCGTTGAACGGTGACATCGCCCAGAACCAGCGCGAGCGCGTCATCGAGTCGTTGAAGGACGGCCGCCTGGACATCGTCGTCGCCACCGACGTCGCTGCCCGCGGCCTCGACGTATCGCGTATCACCCACGTGTTCAACGTGGACATGCCTTACGACCCGGAATCTTACGTACACCGTATCGGCCGTACCGGCCGTGCCGGTCGTGAAGGTCGTGCCTTGCTGCTGGTCACCCCGCGTGAGCGTCGCATGCTGCAAGTCATCGAGCGCGTCACCAACCAGAAGGTTGCCGAAGCCCGCCTGCCGAACGCTCAGCAAGTACTGGACGCGCGCATTAAAAAGCTCACCAATAGCCTTGCGCCCCTGGTGGCCGATGCCGAAACCAGCCACGGCGAATTGCTTGACAAGCTGGTTGCCGATATCGGCTGCAGCCCGCGTGCCCTGGCCGCGGCCCTGCTGCGCAAGGCCACCAACGGTCAGGCGCTGACCCTGGCTGAGGTTGAAAAAGAGCAACCGCTGGTCCCGACGAGCAGCCCGCGCGAGCGTTCCGACCGCCCAGAGCGCAGCGGTGACCGCGAGCGTCGCGCCCCGGTGCCGCTGGCCGAAGGCCGCGCCCGCTGCCGTACCGCATTGGGTGCCCGCGACGGCATCGCCGCGCGCAACCTGCTTGGCGCCATCCTCAACGAAGGCGGTCTGGCCCGCGAAGACATCGGTCGCATCCAGGTGCGCGACAGCTTCAGCCTCGTCGAACTGCCGGAGGAGGGCCTGGAGCGTTTGCTGGGCAAACTCAAGGACACCCGTGTCGGCGGCAAGCAACTCAAGCTGCGCCGCTATCGCGAGGACTGATCGTCCTGCAGTGACCTGAAAGGGTGGGCTTGATAGCCCACCCTTTTTCGTTTCAGCTTCAGCCTCTCATTCCCGCACCGCCTGCTTCTAAAGGGAGGCGCGCCCCGCTGCGAAAGCAGGTCGAAGTCCTGTCCGCCTTAAAAGCATCGCCCCGGGTCGGGCCTCCCACAAATCCAGATCCAAACCACCGCTCCGTTTTCGTAGGCAGCGGCTCGCAGCGAAAACGAACGAATCTGCTGTTGTAGGAGGCGCGCCCCGCGGCGAATGCAGACCAAAGGCCTGCCAGCCTCAAAAGCATCGCCCCGGGTCGGGCCTTCCACGAAATCCAGAGCCAAACCACAAATCCCCGCACCACACCGCTCCGCTTTTGTGGGAGGCGCGCCCCGCGGCGAATGCAGGCCGAAGGCCTGCCAGCCTCAAAAGCATCGCCGGGGTCGGGCCTTCCACAAAATCCAGAGCCAAACCACCGATCCGTTTGCGTGGGAGGCGCTTCGCGGCGAACGCGAACGAATCTGCTCTTGTGGGAGGCGCGCCCCGCGGCGAACAAGCCAACGCCGCAACAGCAACGTCACAACCAAACCGCATCCCAGTGCGGATAGTCCCCAATCCGTTCAACCAACCCGGCGCGCAGCGGATTTGCCACCACATACCTCGCCATGGCCCGGAGATCCTCCTCTTTGCGCAGCGCTCGGTCATGAAAACCGTCCTGCCAAACGCGGCGACCGATCTGCTTCGCTGAGATCGACTTCACCCGCCCCACCAGTTGCGAGAGCGACGTCTGCCGCAGCTGCAGCAGCCAATGCAGATGGTCCGGCATCACCACGAAGGCCAAGGTGACGTGCGAGTCCCGCGCGGCATCGGTCTGCATGACCCGAACCAGCGCTCGGGCGGCTTCAAAATCCAGGAAGACTGGCTGACGGTCTTTTGTCACCGTAGTGACCAGGTAGATCTGCTCATCAGCCGACCACCGACCCGCACGCAGTCGGCTCGATGAAAAGTAAGCGTCCATGCTCATCATTTCCTCTTCTTCAATTAGCCCGCAGCATAGCGTCAACAAGCTTCGCCCCGCGTCGGGCCTCCCACAGATCCAAAGCCAAACCACAAATCCCCGCACCACACCGCTCCGCTTTTGTGGGAGGCGCGCCCCGCGGCGAATGCAGGCTGAAGGCCTGCCTGTCCTCAAGAGCTTCGCCCCGCGTCGGGCCTCCCACAAATCCAAAGCCAAACCACAAATCCCCGCACCACACCGCTCCGCTTTTGTGGGAAGCGCGCCCCGCGGCGAATGCAGGCCGAAGGCCTGCCTGCCCTCAAGAGCTTCGCCCCGCGTCGGGCCTCCCACAGATCCAAAGCCAAACCACAAATCCCCTCACCACACCGCTCCGCTTTTGTGGGAGGCGCGGCCCGCGGCGAATGCAGGCTGAAGGCCTGCCTGTCCTCAAGAGCTACGCCCCGAGTCGGGCCTCCCACAATCCAAAGCCAAACCACAAATCCCCGCACCACACCGCTCTGCTTTTTGTGGGAGGCGCGCCCCGCGGCGAATGCAGGCTGAAGGCCTGCCTGCCCTCAAGAGCTTCGCCCCGCGTCGGGCCTCCCACAAATCCAAAGCCAAACCACAAATCCCCGCACCACACCGCTCCGCTTTTGTGGGAAGCGCGCCCCGCGGCGAAGCAGGCTGAAGGCCTGCCACAACCAGCAAATCCTGCGCGCGATTAGACCTGCGTCACGATATCCAAACGCCATGCACTTCCGTCGGCTTCGCAAAACCTGACCCAAACGTTCAGGCTGTTCAAACTCTGAACAACATGCTACAAACGAACGCAACCGAAATGATCTAGCCGCTTGAAAACGAAGGGAAAACCATGACCAAGTCGGAGTTGATCGAGCGTATCGTCACCCAGCAAGGGCTGCTTTCGTCCAAGGATGTGGAGCTGGCAATCAAAACCATGCTCGAGCAGATGGCGCAGGCTCTAGCCACCGGTGACCGCATCGAAATTCGCGGCTTCGGCAGTTTTTCCCTCCATTACCGCGCCCCCCGCGTCGGTCGTAACCCCAAGACCGGCCAATCCGTCCCGCTCGATGGCAAGTTCGTCCCGCATTTCAAGCCGGGCAAGGAGCTGCGAGACCGGGTCAACGAGGACGAATAATTCTTGCTTGCGCCGAATGGCTCGTTTAAAGAAACGCTGAACGCGTGCCGTAGGTCAGTCTATTTGCAATAAGTCGCTGTCGGATTTGGCATTTATTTACCTCCGTGGCAGTATGCGCCGTTTTTATCGAGCGCTTCCCTTGGAGGGGATTCATGCAGGAAATAGGAAGCTACGCTGGCCATGTGCGCGATGAGGAAATCGACTTGGTCGAATTAGCCAAGGCGCTATGGTCACAGAAACTCATCATCATTGGGGCAACGCTAGTAGGTGCGGCAGCTGCCTTGATGTATGCGCTGCTTTCTACGCCGGTCTACGAAGCGGAGGCGACCGTGCTGCCGCCGATGCTTTCAGATATTGCGGCCTACAACGCGGGCAGAACAGAGTCGGCGCTCTATACGTCGGGCGATAACGAAGGCTCCGATCGCTCCCCCCAAGCTACGCTGAAGCCGTTTACTGTAAACGACGTATATGCGGTCTTTACCCGTAACCTTCGATCTCTTTCTCTCCGAAGAGCCATATTCAACGATATTTACCTCCCGTCTCTTCCGGAAGCAGAACGTGAAGGTCCTCGTGACACGCTTTGGGGCAGGTTCAACGAGCTGGTTACTATTACCTCGCCTGATAAACAGCGTCCTGAGCTATTTGAGGTCACGGTTCGTCAAAGCACACCTGACCTTGCGGCGGCTTGGACGAACGAATTTATTAGCCGGGCGGCTAGAGCGTCCGAGCGAGACATGCGAGAAAACGTTGCGAGCGAGCTAAACACCCGTATCCACTCGATTGAGCGGCGTATCGCCTCGTTGCGCAGCACCGCCCAGCAACGGCGCGAAGACCGCATCGCCATCCTGAGAGAGGCGCTGGTCGTCGCAACGGAGGTAGGTGTAAGTAGTCCCCAGGTGACGGCAGGGCGCACCGCATCGAGCGATGAGCTGTCTGCGTTTGTCGACGGCAGCCTCACGTATATGCGTGGCGCGAAAGCAATCCAGGCGGAAATGAAAGTACTGGAGTCTCGTCAATCTGATGACCCGTTTATACCCGAGTTGCGAGGCTTGCAGGAGCAACTTGCCTTCCTGAAAACGGTGGACCTCGAGCCGGCTAGCGTGTCGGTATTTACGCTGGATAGTGCCGCCGAGGTACCTGAAACACCGATCAAACCCAAAAAGCCGCTAATCATCGCGCTTGGAGTCGTACTGGGCGGGATGCTTGGCGTATTTATCGCGCTGGTCCGAGTAGTGGTCCGCCGCAAGGCATAACGCTTATCCACCGCTGATGGGAATAATACGGATCAGCTAACCAAGAAGAGCCGCACGTTAAAGGACTAACCATGAGCTTTCCACAAATAGAACATCACGGCGCCAAGGACGGTGTAACCGGCTCCTGTCACCAATTGCGTATGAATGCGACCACCAGCCTGCTGATCGACTGCGGGCTGTTCCAGGGCAACGACGCATCGATCCCTGGCGAACCGGGCGCGGATCGGCTGGCCATCGAATTTTCGCTGGACACCATCAAAGCGCTGATCGTTACCCACGTGCACATTGATCACGTTGGGCGGATTCCCTACTTGCTCGCAGCGGGCTTCGAGGGTCCCATTCTCTGCAGCGAACCCTCGGCGAAGCTGCTGCCGATCGTGCTTGAGGATGCGTTCAAGCTCAGCTTCAGCCGTGACCACGCGCAGATCGAAAAATATATCCGCCTCGTCGAGCAACGGATCATCGCTTTGCCGTACCAGCATTGGTTCACCCTGAACGATAGCGACGGTCTGCTGGCCCGCACACGGCTACAGCGCGCCGGGCACATACTCGGCTCGGCCTATGTCGAAATCGACCTCAACTACCCGCAAACAGGGGAGGGCAAGCGCGTCGTCTTTTCCGGCGACCTCGGCGCACCGCATGCCCCCTTCCTGATGCCGCCCGAATCCCCAGAGCGCGCCGACATCCTGGTGCTCGAAAGCACCTACGGCGACCGCCTCCACGAAGACCGCAGCACTCGCCGTCAGCGACTCGAAGCCGTTATCGAACAGGCCCTGGAAGACCAGGGCACCGTGCTGATCCCCGCGTTCAGCATCGGCCGCACCCAGGAACTGCTCTACGAGCTCGAAGACATCATTCAGAGCAAGCAAAAAACGGCCGCAGACTTGTCCCCTCTCCCCTCCGGGGAGAGGGCTGGGGTGAGGGGTACAGAGCCCAGCGCTAAGGCCAATCCTCACACGGAACCCAACTGGCCCGAACTCCCAATCATCCTCGATTCGCCGCTCGCGAGCCGCTTCACCGAGGCCTATCGAAACCTCAAGCCGTATTGGAACCAAGAGGCCCGCGAACGCATCCAATCCGGGCGCCGCCCGTTGGCCTTCGAACAACTGGTCACCATCGACAGCCACAGCGACCACCAAAGCGTCGTCAACCACCTCGCCCAGACTGCACGCCCAGCCATCGTCATTGCCGGCGGCGGCATGTGCAGCGGAGGTCGCATCGTCAATTACCTCAAAGCCATGCTGGGCAATAAAAGGCACAACGTTTTGTTTGTCGGCTACCAGGCCAAAGGCACGCCCGGGCATGACATCCAAACCTACGGACCGGAGGGTGGCTATGTGTACCTGGACGATGATCGCTTTGACATCCGTGCGGGTATCACGAGCATCGGCGGCTACTCGGCTCATGCAGATCAGAAGGGGTTAGTGGCGTTCGTGACGGGCATGCAGCAGTGGCCGACGGAGATCCGGGTGGTGCATGGGGAGGAGGGGGCGAAGCGGGCTCTAACCGCCCAGTTGTATACCAGTTACGAGCAGCAGAGCAGGCCGCTTGTGAAAATTACCACCGGTGGGGCTGGGGAGACGACTGAACAGGATGCCGGCCATGCCCGATGAGCTCCCGTGCCGGCACAGGCGTTACGATCCAGGCGAACATCGCTTCAAGCATTGCTGGAACGAACCCAAGGCCGAGTTCGTCAGTCAGGGCAGTGCCCTGATTGGCAAATGTCCCTCGACGTTGAGTAAGGAGCTGGCAGAGCGGCTACTCAATGACGGCATTGGTTATCCGGTTGGGCAGGAGCATCCCGAACGTATCTACAACCTGCATGAGGGGGTTGTGTATGAGGCGGTATACTCCGGCGAATGCTGGCACGGCTACCCTTGGCGTTATCGCCCAGGGCGCAAACCGCTGCCCCGTCAGATTAAGCAGGAACTGGAGCGCCGTGCCGAACAGCAACACTGTTTGGCTGGTTACCAGCACTGGATGAAAGAATATGGCCGCTGAACTAGAGCTCATCGTGGATTCAGCTCCCTCGCAAGGCAGCCGGGAGCATGGCTGGGCGAGGGCGTCCCTGCACCTTGATGGCGAGCCGTACTGGTATGGCGAAGACGAAAGCGGCGGTCGCGGCAGCCTCGACTGGACCTGGATCGACTTGCTCCATTACCTCGGCAGGAACTGGTCAGCGCTCATGCTCGAACAGGGCTGCCCCTTGCCGCTGGGTGCCATTCCGCATCCCGGCAAGTTATTGCAAACGGCAGAAGCGCGCTGGGAGGACATGCCTGAATCATTGATCCACGCCGAAGAAAGCCAGGTTCATCAGTATCTCGACCGACACAACCTTTCCACGGCCCTGAGCGGTGCAAATGTTCCGATGCTGCTCTGGTTGCGCAGTGGCAATACCCTCTGGCTGGTCGACGAGGATGAGCAGGCCTGCCGGGTGGACTTTTCAACGCTGCGTCAGCAGCTGGAAAAAATCGGCGATACCCTGGCCGGATTGTTCGCAGATAGCCGGCAACCCCATGTACAAGCGGCAATCGGCCAATGGCAACAGCGTGGGCGGCAACTGCGTAGCGATTATCTCGCCTACAGCACCGGGCTGGATGCCGAGCGCCTCGGCGCACTGGAAAAGATGATCCCGCTCGACGCGGCGTTTAACGATGCGGATATCCAACAGGAACCCGTCTATCTGGCAGCAGCCAGAATGGTTCGCCATGATCTTTCCATCGAGCAGATTGCACACGTCATGCAGCGCCTGCAACAGGCGCCGGCCACCGGCAAGCAACCCTTTGCCACGCTTATCGCTGGCGCAAGCGCCGAACTGCAGCAACTGACAAGCAGCCCACTCTTTGAACAGGGCTATCAACTGGCGCGCTGGTTGCGCGAACAGCTGCACCTGCAAAACGATGACGTGTTTGACCCCGAGACGCTGCTTAGCTCAGAGGGTGTGACAATCGATGAACTCCGGCTGGACAGCGCAAAAATCGATGCGATCGCCTGCTGGGGTTGCATCGACCCGCTTATCCTGCTCAACCAGAACGAACAGGCCAGAGCGGCCACCAAGCATGGCCGCCGCAGCACCTTGGCCCATGAGATCTGCCATCTGCTGATCGACCGCACTCGCGCATTACCGGTAGCCGAAGTGCTGGGCGGAGAAGTGGACAGCGAAGGAGAAAAGCGCGCTAACGCCTTTGCCGCTGAACTCCTGCTGCCTCAGGCACATGCCACGCAAGTGCTGCGGCACGCATCCAATGTACAAGCAACAGTGGAGGCGCTTTCTCAAAGCCACCTTGTCAGCCGGCAACTGATCGCTTACCAGTTGCTCAATGCATCGGGTGCGGCGCTAAGCGAAGACGAGAAAATCAACCTTCGCAACTACACCATTCCCTTGTAAAAACCATGAAAAGTCGCGAGCACTGCCGATGCTGTTCAGCGCGAGCCCTTGCAGCGAACGGGCCGATGGCCATGCTGGGCGATGAAAGCCACAACGTCCTGTTTGCCGGCTACCAGGCCAAAGGCACCCCAGGGCATGAAATACAAACCTACGGCCCGAAAGGCGGCTACGTGGATCTGGACGGTGGACGCATCGATATCCGTGCCAGCACTACCAGCACTGCTGGCTATTCGGCGCATGCGGATCGGAAGGGATTGGTGGAGGTTGTGACTGGAATGCAGCAGCGGCCGACTGAGATACGGGTGGTGCGTGGGGAGGAGGGGGCGAAGCGAGCATTGGCTGTTCAGTTGCGTAAGCGGTACGAACGATTAAATCTTCCGGTCCGCATGGTCGGCAGAACAAACACTAAGACTCAGCGCTGCCGGGTTTTGTTGAAAATTTCGTTAGATGGATGATGTTTCACATGCTCAGTTTGAAAGACATAAAACTCGCTGTTATTGGGCTCGGCTATGTCGGCCTACCGCTTGCTGCGGAGTTCGGCAAGCGCCGCCCGGTCGTGGGGTTTGATATTAATCAAGAGCGCATCGATGCATTGAGAGCTGGCCATGATGCGACACTGGAGGTAAGCGACGAGGAGCTGAAAGAGGCCGCTCAGCTTGTCTACAGTGCCAGCCTCGACGACCTGAAAAACTGCAACGTATTCATCGTTACCGTCCCTACGCCCATCGACGAACACAAACAGCCGGATCTCACCCCTTTGGTCAAGGCTTCCGAAAGCATCGGTTCGGTTTTGAAAAATGGCGATATCGTCATATACGAATCCACCGTTTACCCAGGCGCCACCGAGGAAGATTGCGTACCCGTGCTGGAAAAAGTTTCTGGCTTGAAGTTCAACGTGGACTTTTTTGCAGGCTATAGCCCTGAGCGCATCAATCCGGGTGACAAGGAACATCGTGTCACAACGATCAAGAAGGTCACCTCGGGCTCGACCCCGGCTGTGGCCGATCTGGTAGATGCCCTGTACAGGGAAATCATTACCGCCGGTACTCACAAGGCCAGCTGTATTAAGGTTGCCGAGGCAGCAAAAGTCATCGAGAACACCCAGCGCGACCTCAATATCGCTCTGATCAACGAACTGGCAATCATCTTCAACCGGATGGGGATCGATACCGAAGCGGTGTTGCAGGCAGCTGGGACCAAATGGAATTTCCTGCCTTTCCGGCCGGGGTTGGTTGGTGGTCATTGCATAGGAGTCGACCCTTATTATCTGACCCATAAAGCGCAGAGCATCGGTTACCACCCGGAGATTATCCTTGCCGGCCGCCGTCTCAACGATGGTATGGGTGCTTACGTGGTCTCGCAACTGGTCAAGGCCATGCTCAAGCAGCGCATCCATGTGGACGGCGCCCGCGTGCTGGTGATGGGCCTGACCTTCAAGGAAAACTGTCCGGACCTGCGCAATACTCGGGTGGTGGATATCGTCAGCGAGCTGGCGGAATACAACATCGAGGTCGATGTCTACGACCCCTGGGTCAGCGCCGAAGAAGCGCAGCACGAGTACGCTATTACCCCCATTGCCGAACCAGCGGTCAATGCTTACGACGGCATCATCCTCGCTGTAGCCCACAACGAGTTCCGCGCCCTGGGTGCAGAACACATTCGTAAGCACGGTAAGGCCGAACACGTGCTGTATGACCTCAAGTACCTGCTGAGCGCTGCAGAGTCCGACCTCCGCCTGTAAAGCCGTGGTAAGCGTGACCTGCAACGACATGTTTAAAAGCCCGAACTAGGGCGGTGATCCATTTTCTTGACGAAAGCAGCGAGCACGCTGGCCCGCCTCACACAAACAGAATTGAGCCCATGACGCCCTACGAGTCTTTGTTGCAAGAACTACCCGCCACCCCGAGAACCTGGCTCATCACCGGCGTTGCCGGCTTTATCGGCTCTAACCTGTTGGAGACCCTGCTTAAGCTTGACCAGCGTGTAACTGGGTTGGACAACTTTGCCACTGGTCACCAGCGTAACCTCGACGAAGTTCAAACCCTCGTCACCGTCGAGCAATGGCAGCGCTTCCAGTTTATCGAAGGCGATATTCGCAACCTGCAAGCCTGTCAAAAAGCCTGTGAAGGTGTTGATTATGTCCTCCACCAGGCCGCACTGGGCTCTGTCCCGCGCTCTATTGCCGACCCGATAACCACCAACGACACCAATATCAGCGGCTTTCTCAACATGCTGGTCGCCGCCCGCGATGCAGAGGTGAAAAGCTTCACCTATGCCGCTTCAAGCTCCACTTACGGCGACCACCCTGGCCTGCCCAAGGTCGAAGATGTAATCGGCAAACCTCTATCGCCGTATGCCGTGACCAAGTATGTCAATGAGCTCTACGCTGACGTCTTCGCCAAAACCTACGGTTTCAACACCATCGGCTTGCGCTACTTCAACGTATTCGGTAAACGCCAGGATCCAGACGGCGCCTATGCCGCTGTCATCCCCAAGTGGACCGCTGCCATGATCAATAACGAGGAAGTTTTCGTTAATGGTGATGGTGAAACGAGTCGAGATTTTTGTTTTGTAGAGAATGCAGTCCAGGCCAATATATTGGCTGCGTGTGCCAGCCCTGAGGCAAAAAACAATGTTTATAACATCGCCGTCGGTGACAGAACAACATTGAATCAGGTCTTTGCATGTATCAAGTATGCCTTGTCCTGCCTCGATGTTAAGTCTACATCGGAAATGGTATATCGGGATTTCCGGGCGGGCGACGTAAGGCATTCGCAGGCTAATATTGACAAGGCAAAGGATTTGCTGGGTTATGCGCCTCTTTTCAATGTTGGTGAAGGTATGTTGAAAGCATCGGATTGGTACGTTTCGTTCTTTGCAAGAAGTTAATTCTTGTGGTCAAAGAGATCTGCGCAATCACTGTTTTGGCAAACAAACTTTGTATGTTTGTGCTCCTATTTAGTTTGGCTAGAGTTCTAGGGGTCGAGTTGTATGGCATATTCTCTTACCACTACGCGATCGTAACAGGCATCGCGACAGTGGTGGGGGAATGCTTGAGCGTGGCTCTGAGTCGCTACGCGGTCTTGAATACCGAGAATGTAAATTACAGGACTTCTTTGAGTCTCATGGCATGGGGCGGCATCGTTGTTGGGGCCCTCTGTGTTATCGTGTTTTCAGTCTTTCCTGCGCCTGATTCTTCTTATGAGGTGAATACCGGTTACTTGATGGCCGGGGTGTTTTTTCTGGGTTTCGCTTGTGTTTGTAATTTGACCATTACCGGACTGATGTTCTCCCTTAATACCTCAGGAAGATGGGCTGCTGCGTTGGCCGCTCATGGGCTGCTTGGGTTGTTGCTGGTAGTCGCTATTGCGAAGGTTGAAGGACGAATAGAGGGTGTGGTTCTAACATTGGCACTATGTACATTGATCGCGCCCGCTTTCGGCTTTTGGATGATAAAGACAAGCAAATTCAATAATGAGGAAGGGGGAGGGCGTGAGTCATTCTCTTTTCGCAAAATGAGGGCGCTGTTTTCTGGGGTAGGGGCTCCGGCCATCGCTGGAAGTATGCTTCTGGGGGCGCCTGTTCATATCGTTTGTTTGATGATTTTTGCCGGCTCAAGTTTGAATGTTTCTGAAGTCGGTTATTTTAATCTTTTTTTCCTTTTTTATATTCTTGTGACAGTGCTTCCGAGTTCGCTTACTTCCTATGCCATTGTCAGGCTGGCGGGTCGCGGCAATAGTGCCAGCAAGTTATACCTGATGCTCGGGGTGTCAGTTTCTGTTTGCTTGCCCTTGTTCATGATCTTGTCGCAGAGCTACTGGTTATGCTTCCTGGGTAGTGGTTTTTGCAGTAAAAATGATCTTCTGACTTATGCGGTACTGGCGGGCGGTATTGGTCTTGTGACTACCGTTGCCACTCAAATATTGCACAGCAAAAGCATGACCAGGATTGTTTTTCTGGGTAGTTGCGCTTATGCAATTGTTTATCTGTCGTCGACAGTGTTTGCGGGTCTGAAAGACGATATGTTGGCGATTGATCTTTTCAGGTCTTTCGTGTTGGCCCTGGCTGCCCAAGTTGCTGTGCTTGCGGCCCTAAGTTGGCGTAAGTTGGGGTGATGACATATTTCGATGTGAACCATGTTCATGCAAAGCGCATGGCTGAAAGTGATATTGGGGCCGGTGTTGGATCTAGTTTGCGGTTCTGTTCCTTTGTTTTGGTTGGCTAAGGCTTATGGTTATATTACTGGTTTCGACGTGCTTACTGATTTTGATCGCGCAATGCCTTCTGTGCCTGTTATCCAAAAAATATCTGGTTGCGCTGTACGCCGTATGTTACTCGGTGCCCTTTCTTGGACTTGTGAGCTGTCTGTGGGGCGACACCATTACGCTTTGGCCTATCGGGGACTATGTTTTTTACCTGGATGAGTTGCTGGTGTTTAGGCTTTCGCTTGTCTGGTTTCTAGGCGTCGTGGGCGGGCTACTTGCCTACTTGCTGTCGCTTTTGTTGCCTGCCAGAAATTTGTACCCACGTCGGACTGCTTTTTTTTCTGCGATGGACTTCAAGCTGGCGGGCGTGATCTTTCTTGCGTTGTCCGTCTTTTTTATTGCCTTCAGATTCGTTAATGCGGATGCGATGCTTGAAATGTTCGCGGGTATCGAGTCAGTGGTAGTTTTCTCCATTGTCGCGATAACTGCTTTGTCATTTGCCTACCCGTCTCGGTTGATGCTTACGATGTCTGCGATGTTGGTGATGTCTTATTGCGTCGCCAATGTGATGACAGGGGACCGGGATTTTGTTGTGTTGGTTGTGGCTTATATGCTTGGTTTGATGTTCCGTTACAACGAACTGATTAAGTTTAAAACGTTGCTGCTTGTTGCTGTGTTTATGGTGCTACTTCTAGTAATCGGTGTAGTTGCTTCAATGAGTCGCATGGACGTTGATTTAACGTCGGATAATATAGCTCAGTACTTTTTGTTCAATTCCTGGAATGCAATCATTTTACCGCTTGTTCAGCAATTGACCAGCTTCTGGGATGGGGGACAGCTGCGATATGGTCAGACTTACCTCGATATGTTTCTTTCGCTAGCGCCATCCCCTATATATACGGCTTTCGGTTTGGAAAAGCCCATCATGGTGGATAATCCCGCGCTTTGGTACTACATTGCCGGGCTCGGCGGGATCCATGTGGCTGGTGTTGCTTTCGAGAATTTTGGGTTGTTCGGTGTTTTTCTCAACGGTTTTATCAGTGTCTGTTTTTTGCGGTTGATCGACTCGCGCTGTCGCGATGACGACTTCTTGCGACTTTTTCTATATATGCTTTGTGCGGCGTCGGTTATGCACTGGATTTGGTATGGCGAAATATACTTGCTGAATTCATTGGTCTTTTATGTGATGTCATTAGGGTTATTCTTCGCGATGAAGCTCGTTCGCGTTTTGAAGTTGGTTTAAAAATTTTCATTGGATTGAGAGAATAGGTATGTGCGGAATTGCGGGAGTTGTCGGGTGGAAGTTGGATCAGCAAAGCGCCGTTGCCGTTGGCAAGATGGTGGATGCGCTGATACATCGCGGGCCCGACGACGGAGCAGTTTGGTCAGATGCCGATAGTGGAGTTTCGCTAGGCCACCGGCGGCTTTCTATTCTGGAACTGTCGATACATGGCAGCCAGCCAATGGTGTCCGATAACGAGCGGTTCGTTATTGTTTTCAATGGCGAAATATATAATTTTATTGAGCTGCGTCAAAAACTGATTGAGGCAGGTTCGGCACGTGTTTGGCGTGGGCACTCTGACACGGAAGTGCTGTTGGCTGCGGTCGAAGCGTGGGGTGTGCAAATGACTCTCGAAAATTTAGTAGGCATGTTTGCGTTCGCTGTTTGGGACAAGGTTACCCAAACGATTACATTGGCCCGCGACCGAATGGGGGAAAAACCTCTCTATTACGGTATTGTCGGCAACCGCTTTGTTTTCTCCTCCGAGTTGAAGGCAATCAAGGCGGCATTTGGTGGCGATCTGCGAATCGATCGTCGTGCACTGGCGAAATTTGTAAGGTATGGGTATGTTCCGGCCCCTGAATCTATCTATGAAGGCATTAAAAAATTAAAGCCTGCTCATTATTTGAGTATTGACTCTTTTTCTTGCGTGCAGGCACCTGTTTCGTACTGGTCGTTACCGCAAGCTAGTGCGTTGAGGGAAGAGATGTCGCAGGCTACCAATAAAGAAGTTGTAGACGTTGTCGGTGAAAGACTTTCTGCTGCTGTAAAGTCGCAAATGATTTCCGATGTTTCGCTGGGAGCATTTTTGTCAGGAGGTGTCGATTCAAGCTTGATCGTTTCGTTGATGCAGTCGCAAAGTACTTCAAGTATCAACACTTACACGATTGGTTTCAATGAACCTGAATTCGATGAGGCGCCTTATGCCAAAGCTATCGCCAAGCACTTGGGGACGAACCACACCGAATTTTATCTAGGCGCCGATGACGCCGTTTTGATAATTCCGAACTTGCCGGAAATATACGATGAGCCTTTTGCCGACTCATCTCAGCTCCCTACAATCTTGGTCTCCCGGATGACAAAGCAACATGTGTCGGTTGCACTGTCCGGGGATGGCGGCGACGAGCTCTTCGCCGGATATCCGCGCTATCAAATTACCGCCGGCTTGTGGGCGCGTATAGAAAAACTTCCATTGCCTGCACGCCAAATAATGGCTTATTCACTTCGGTCTCTTTCGCCCAAAGGATGGGACAACCTCTGTTCTATTTTGCCGGGCACCGTACGAGCCAAAGTAAATGGTCGGCGTATCTACAGAATGTCCGAGCTGCTGGCCTCCGAGACTCTGGCGCAGATGTACACAGGTTTGATGTCGCAGTGGCAGCCTACAGACAATGTGGTGCTGGGCATTGACCATCATAATCAGGACGTTGTCTCTTGGGAGTCGGCGGACGATTACATTGAGGAAATGCGTCGGTGGGACGTCTCTCAGTATTTGCCTGATGATTTGTTGGTAAAAGTGGACCGTGGTGCGATGAGCGCAAGCCTGGAAACCCGAGCGCCATTACTCGATCATCGAGTCGCGGAACTGGCGTTTTCCTTGTCTTCAGACCAGTTGATAAAAAATGGCGTCGGAAAATGGCCGCTTCGCGAACTGCTTAAACGGTACGTACCCACCTCGTTCTTTGATAGACCGAAGGCGGGCTTCTCTATCCCACTTGCGCAATGGTTACGTGGACCGCTGAGAGAGTGGGCAGAGGATCTGTTGGCAGAGGAGCGAATCAGGAGAGAGGGCTATTTCGATTGTCAGAAAATTCGCTCGGCATGGCTCCAGCATCAAAACGGAACATATGATCGTAGTCTTCATTTGTGGAATATTCTAATGTTCCAATCTTGGCTTGATAAAAATAGTCGCTAATTTATATTGAGCAAAAGGTGTTCTATGAAGATAGTTTTCAATGCTCTCTCTGCCCGTCTTGGCGGTGGTCAGACATATCTGATCAATATTTTTGAGTTCGTACCCGTCAACGAGGATCTTGAGATTCTCGTGTTCGCCCCTACGTCACTCAAACTACCGGATCACCCAAGGATCCGTCGAATCGAACCTGCCTGGCCCACAGAAAATCCAATTGTGAGAGCCTTTTGGGAGAAGTGGGTGTTGCCTAGTATCTTGAAGGCGGAAAAGGCCGACGTTCTGTTTTGTCCCGGTGGAGTAGTAGGCACTCGTGTGCCTGCTGGCTGCAAGGTTGTGACAATGTTTCGGAACATGATTCCATTTGATTTGCGCGTGCGAAAAAGTATTCCGTTTGGGTTGCAGCGTCTAAGGAATTGGTTGTTAAATCGTATTATGCTCAAGAGCATGTCGGAAGCCGATTTGACGATATTTATCTCTAATTACGCGCGAAGTGTAATCGAGTCGCTAACTAATGTTAAAAACGCCGTTACCATTCCTCATGGAATTAGTTCGGTGTTTAGAACTCACGGCAGCAGCACTGTTCGCCCTAATTTTTTTCCCGCGAGTGAGTACATTTTATATGTGTCGAGATTTGATGTTTACAAACATCATTATGAAGTAGTTAGTGCTTACGGCAAACTTCCCCAAGAACTTCGTGAAAGATTTTCGCTGATTCTTGTGGGTGAAACAAATCTGCCGGAGGCCGAGCGCGTCAAATCCCTGATTTCAACTCTAGGCCTGGAAGGGCAGGTCCTGCTATTGGGCGCTATTCCCTATCAAAGCCTTCCTTCTCTGTATCATCACGCCTATCTGAATATCTTTGCCTCGTCCTGCGAGAACTGCCCTAATATTCTTCTTGAGGCGCTCGCGTCCGGTAGACCGATGATTTGCTCCAATGTAATGCCTATGCCGGAATTTGGAGCGGATGCAGCACTTTATTTCTCGCCGTTTGATTCGCAAGATATAGGAAATGTACTGTCTGAGGCGTTATCAAGTTCCGATCTTTTGAAAAGGTTGTCCGTTGCGGCAATTGCGCAGAGTAACAAATTTGACTGGGAAAGCACCTCAAGAAAAACTTGGTTCGAGTTGCTGGCTTTGGCCGAGCGTCCTGAAGAAGGTGTTTGATAATGAAAGTTCTCGTGGTTTCGCAATATTTTTGGCCGGAATCTTTTATTATCAATGATCTGGTCAGTAATTTATCTGCTCAGGGGCACGTCGTAAAAGTTCTTACCGGTAAACCGAATTATCCGGATGGAGTTATTTTCGATGCTTATAGTGCTTCTGGATACCAGGAAGAAAACTACGAATCTTCGGTCAGAGTTTGCCGCGCGCCGCTTAGACCTCGTGGTTCATCGGGCGCAAAAAATCTGTTGTTGAACTATTTGTCTTACATTGTAAATGGTCTGAAGTTTTACCCTAGTGCAGTAAAAGGTGAGAGCTTTGACGTAATCTTTGTGTTTGCGCCATCTCCGATTACGTCTGTCATCCCCGCGATATATTTGAAGTGGAAACTCAAGAGCCATCTGGCTGTATGGGTTCAGGACCTTTGGCCTGAAAGTCTCAGTGCTACGGGGTTTATTCGTAATCGCTTGGCGCTGCGAATAATCGGTTGGTTGGTGCGTGGGATTTACGCGTGCGCAGATACGTTACTCGTGCAGTCAAAGGCATTCATTACTCCGGTTGCACGTTATGCTCGGAGCGACAAAATCGTTTATTACCCAAATTCTTATCAAGACTCGTCTCTGCAACCAGTAACCTGCACTCAGGTTCCTGCCGAGTTGTTGGCACAGCTTGAACGTAATTTCTGCCTGGTTTTCGCCGGCAACCTTGGCACGGCGCAGTCTGTCGAGACCTTGGTGCAGGCTGCGGAAAATTTAAAGCATTTGCCTGAGTGTAAACTGGTGCTGGTGGGCAGCGGTAGCATGCTCGGTTGGTTAGAGGAGCAGAAAGTTCAAAACCATTTGGATAATTTGATCCTTGCAGGGCGTTTCCCTGCCGAAGAAATGCCGCAATTTTTCAGCCGTGCAGCTGGCCTGCTGGTAACGCTCAAGCGAGACGAGATTTTTGCTTATACGATTCCTAGCAAGGTTCAGGCGTACCTGGCTGCTGGTCGCCCTATTATTGCGGCGTTGGATGGAGAGGGGGCAAGAGTAGTTGAGGAGGCAGGGGCAGGCATGAGTTGTCCGGCGGAAGATGCACAGGGGCTGGCTCAGTGTATCGAGCAGCTTTACTACATGCCTCCTGCTGAGCGCGACAGGTTGGGGCAGGCTGGCCGTGCTTATTATCTCGAGCATTTCGAGATGAATCGACAGAGCCGTCGACTTGTGGAAATTTTAGAGAGCAGAATCAACGCAGGGAGAAAACAGTCAAAATGAAAGTTTTGGTATTGGGCGTAACCGGGATGTTGGGAAGCACGGTTTTCCGACAACTTTCCACCGATCAGCGCTATCAAGTGTGGGGCACGCTGCGTAGTGCAGGCGGGCTGCGTTACTTTCCCGCAGACACACATTCGCACTTGCTTAGCAATGTCGATGTGCTCGATCAAGATGGGCTGGTGGCAATGCTGGAGCGCGTTCGACCGAACGTGGTGATCAACTGCGTGGGGCTGATCAAGCAGCTCGCCGATGCCAAAGACCCGCTGTCGGCCTTACCGATCAACGCCATGCTGCCGCATCGCCTGGCTAAGTTGTGCGCATTGGCGGGGGCAAGACTGATTCATATCAGTACGGATTGCGTCTTTTCCGGGCACAAGGGGCTGTATACCGAAGAGGATATTTCCGATGCGGAAGATCTATACGGGAAGTCCAAATTTATTGGTGAGCTGCATGACTTGCCGCATGCCATTACTCTGCGTACCTCCATCATTGGTCACGAGCTCGGTAGCAACTTCTCTTTGATCGACTGGTTCCTTGCACAAAACGGTTCGGTCAAGGGTTACACAAAAGCTATCTTCTCCGGGTTGCCCACTGTCGAGCTGGCGCGGGTAATCAAGGATTATGTGATCCCCACGCCTGGGTTGAATGGGCTTTATCACGTTTCGGTAGCACCTATCGATAAGCTTGCTCTACTCAGGCTTGTAGCCGAAGTGTACGAAAAGAAGATCGAGATTATTCCAGATGCGCAGATCTGCATCGACCGTTCGCTGGATTCATCACGTTTTCGCCAAGCAACTGGTTATGTACCACCGACATGGCCTGAACTCGTTAGGCAGATGTGTGCCCTTCGTTGATTCATTCTATTAATTTCGATTTTGGTAACTGCTTATGTTTGATGATAAAGTTTTGATGATTACCGGTGGCACTGGTTCCTTCGGCAACACGGTATTGAAGCGTTTTCTCGATACCAACGTTAAGGAAATTCGGGTGTTTAGCCGGGACGAGAAGAAGCAGGAAGATATGCGTATCGCCTTGGCCAACGATAAGGTCAAGTTCTATATCGGCGACGTGCGTGATTACAACAGCATTTCACAGGCCATGGTGGGGGTCGACTATATCTTCCACGCGGCAGCCCTGAAGCAGGTTCCTTCCTGCGAGTTCTATCCCATGGAAGCGGTGAAAACCAATGTCATGGGTACGGATAACGTGCTGAATGCTGCGATTGCCACTGGGGTCAAGCGTGTGGTGGTGCTTAGTACCGATAAGGCCGTGTACCCGATCAATGCCATGGGCATTTCCAAGGCGATGGCGGAAAAAATCATGGTCGCCAAGTCGCGGATGATTCCGGAGACCGGTCCGGTTATTTGTGCGACCCGCTACGGTAACGTCATGGCCTCACGCGGTTCGGTGATTCCACTGTTTATCGGCCAGCTCAAGAATAGCGAGTCGTTGACTGTCACCGATCCGAATATGACCCGTTTCCTTATGTCTTTGGAAGACTCGGTCGACTTGGTATTGCATGCCTTCGAGCATGCTGAACAGGGCGACATATTTGTGCAAAAGGCTCCGGCTTCGACGGTGGCGGATCTTGCGCAAGCACTTAAAGAATTATTTGACTGTGATAATGCAGTCAAGGTTATTGGCACTCGACATGGCGAGAAGCTGTATGAGTCGCTGATTTCTCGTGAGGAAATGGCTAAAGCCGAAGACATGGATCGGTATTACCGCATTCCGGCAGACAACCGTGACCTGAACTACAAGAAGTTCTTTGTCGAGGGCGAACAGCATATTTCCGAGCTGGATGACTATACCTCGCACAACACCGAGCGCCTGAGTATTCAAGGCATCAAGGATGTTTTGTTGAAGCTGGATTACATTCAGGAGCAGCTCAATGCTTAAGGTCATGACGCTAGTCGGCACCCGCCCGGAACTGATCAAGATGAGCCGCGTGATCGCGGAGCTGGATAAGCAGGTCCAGCATATTCTTGTGCATTCGGGGCAGAACTATGACTTCGAGCTGAATCAGGTGTTTTTCGATGATCTGGAGATCCGCAAGCCCGATCATTTCCTCGGCGCTGCTGGTGATACGGCAGCCAAGACCATTGCAGAGGTGATTGCCAAGGCTGACGAGGTGTTCGAGCTGGAGAAGCCCGATGCACTCTTGTTGTATGGCGATACCAACACCTGTTTGGCGATTATTGCGGCCAAGCGCCGCAAGATTCCCGTATTTCATATGGAGGCAGGTAATCGTTGTTTCGACCAGCGTGTGCCAGAGGAGCTGAACCGCAAGGTGCTCGACCATTTGAGCGATATCAATATGGTGCTGACCGAGCATGCGCGCCGCTACCTGATTGCCGAGGGCATTCGCCCGGAAACCATCATCAAGACCGGTTCGCACATGGAGGAAGTACTGGATTACTACATGCCGCGTATCCAGGCTTCCGATGTGCTGCAGCGAGAAGGTTTGCATGAAGACAGGTTCTTTATCGTCAGTGCCCACCGGGAAGAGAACGTCGATACACCGGAAAACCTCCGCGATTTGTTGGCAACCCTGCGGGCGCTCGCCGACAAGTACGAGTATCCAATCATCGTTTCCACCCACCCGCGCACGCGAAAGCGCCTCGAAGCGCTGGGCGAGTCGCTGGAGCATCCGCTGATTCGCTTTGCCAAACCATTCGGCTTGCTGGATTACATCAAGCTGCAGATGTCGGCGTTTTGCGTGCTATCCGATAGCGGAACCATCACCGAAGAGGCTTCGCTGCTGAATTTGCCAGCGATCACGATCCGCAATGCCCATGAGCGGCCTGAGGGCATGGATGAGGGCACGCTGATCATGAGCGGTCTGAAAAAAGAACGCGTGCTGGATGCGGTACGCGTGGTGACCAGCCAGCATGAGCGTGACCGGCGGGTGATCCCCGTGGTGCGGGATTATCAGGCTGGACCGGTATCGAAGCAGGTCGTCAGAGTCGTGCTCAGCTACACCGACTACATCAACCGCACAGTCTGGTCGAAGGCCTGAGCATCCACGAGGTGAGTAAATGCGTGTTTTGTTGACCGGCGCCACCGGCTTTGTCGGCCAGGGATTGCTGGAAAGGATGTCAGCGCTTGTCGACCTGGAGTTGATTGCAGCGGTGCGTAGGCCGGTATCGGGCTTACCAGAGCGCGTTACTAGTCAGGTGGTAGGCGGGCTTGAAGCGGATACCGATTGGCGAAAGTTGCTGGATGGGGTTGAAGTTGTCATTCACAGCGCCGCTCGCGTTCATGTCATGAACGATACCTCATCTGACCCACTTACCGAGTTCCGCAAGGTCAATGTCGAGGGTACTTTGAACCTCGCCCGGCAGGCGGCGGCAGCGGGTGTACGCCGCTTTATCTTTATCAGCTCGATCAAGGTCAATGGTGAGGGGACGCCTGTAGGTGCGCCTTACCTCGCCGATGCTCAGCCGGCGCCGGCAGACCCGTATGGCATTTCCAAGATGGAAGCCGAGCAGGGGTTGCGTGCACTTGCCGCCGAAACCGGGATGGAGGTGGTGATTATCCGTCCGGTGTTGGTCTACGGGCCGGGGGTAAAAGCCAATTTCCTGAGCATGATGCGCTGGCTGCACAAGGGTGTGCCTTTGCCTTTTGGGGCGATCCATAACCGCCGTAGCCTGGTTGCGCTAGACAATCTGGTCGATCTAGTCGTGATCTGCATCGACCATCCCGCCGCCGCCAACCAGACCTTTCTAGTCAGCGATGGCGAGGATCTCTCGACCAGCGAGTTGTTGCGCCGCATGGGTTCCGCCTTGGGGAAGCCGGCACGCTTGTTGCCGGTGCCGAGTCGGCTGCTCGAAATCGGGGCGGCGATGGTGGGTAAGCAGGCGCTTGCCCAGCGGCTGTGCGGCTCGCTGCAGGTCGATATCGGCAAGACACGTGAACTACTCGACTGGACACCGCCGGTCAGCGTTGATGAAGCGTTGCGCAAGACGGCCAAGCATTTTCTGGAACGGCACGCGAAATGAGCATCTGGTGGTTGTTGCCAACGGTTGTCGGCGTTTCGCTTTTCATGACCGGCGCGTTGCGCCGTTATGCCTTGGCCCGCAGCCTGATGGACATTCCCAACGCCCGCAGTTCGCACTCGGTGCCGACGCCGCGTGGTGGCGGGGTGGCGATAGTGGTGAGCTTTCTGCTGGCCTTGCCGTTGATGGCCGGCATGAGCTTGATCGCTTGGCCGTTGGCTTGGGCGTTGTTGGGTGCCGGGGCGGGGATCGCCGTACTGGGCTTTCTCGATGATCACGGGCATATCGCCGCGCGCTGGCGTTTGCTTGGGCATTTTTCGGCGGCTATCTGGGCGCTGTTCTGGCTTGGTGGTTTGTCGCCTGTAGCTATGTTCGGTTTCACCGTTGATTTGGGCTGGTTCGGCCATGCGCTGGCGGCGGTGTATCTGGTGTGGCTGCTGAATCTGTATAACTTCATGGATGGCATAGACGGCATCGCCAGTGTCGAGGCGATTTGTGTGTGTGTGGGCGGGGCCTTGTTGTATGTGTTGTTGGGCTTCGCGGGCTCAGCCCAACCTACGGCCTGGGTCATGCCGATGTTGCTGGCGGCTGCGGTGGTGGGCTTTCTGTTCTGGAATTTTCCGCCGGCGCGGATTTTTATGGGCGATGCTGGCAGTGGATTCCTGGGTATCACCTTGGGCGTGCTGTCTCTGCAGGCGGCCTGGGTGGCGCCCCAGTTATTGTGGAGCTGGTTGATTCTGCTCGGAGTGTTCATCGTCGATGCCACTTTTACCTTGCTACGCCGCCTGCTGCGCGGCGACAAGGTGTATGAAGCACACCGTAGCCACGCTTATCAGTATGCGTCGCGCCGGGTCGGTCGGCATTTGCCAGTGACGCTTATCGTGGGGAGTATCAATCTGCTCTGGCTGTTGCCCATTGCGCTTTGGGTGGGGCTTGGCGGGGTAGACGGTTTGCTGGGGCTGTTGATCGCGTATGTGCCGTTGCTGGGGCTGGCGGTGAAATACCATGCCGGCGAGCTGGAGGTGCGGGCGTGAGCGAGAGGACATTACTTATCATCGGCGCGGGCGGCCACGGCAAGGCGGTTGCAGAGGCGGCGCTGCTGAGTGGCGAATGGCAGCGGATCGCTTTTGCCGATGACCGTTGGCCCGCGTTGCGAGAAATCTTTGGCTGGCCGGTTGTGGCTAATGTGGCAGGGTTGGCGGCGTTGAAGGTTACACTGGCGGGTGCTATTGCTGCGGTTGGCAATAATGCCGTGCGAGCACGGTGGGTCGAGGCCATTCGTGCCGCCGGGCTGCCCTTGGTAACGGTGGTGCACCCCAGGGCTTGCGTGAGTGCTGCCGCCAGCATTGGTGCGGGCACGGCAATCATGGCGCTGGCGATGGTGGGCGTCGATGCGACGGTTGGCGAGGGCGCTATCGTCAATGCCAATGCCACAGTCGATCACGATGCCAGCCTTGGTGATTTCGCTCATCTCGGGGTGGGCGTTCAATTGGCCGGTGGCGTGAAGGTTGGCGCTCGGGCTTGGTTGCAGGCGGGGTGTAGCGCGGGGTACCGGATTGTGGTGGGCGACGGGGTGGTGTGTGCGCCTGGGACGGTATTGCAGGCTGATGGGGCGGTTGCTGTTTAGATTATGTGGGGTGGTGTTGCACTCGATCTTGGAGTTGTTGGCGAACGTTGTTCGCCATCGCTGCTGGAGCAGCTCCTACCGAGAAATTGTGATTGCTGTGGATCAGGTTTTTTACCCGGAGGGGCTTACTCCGCGGGGTACAAAGTTCTCAGGATTGAAGGTGTTGTCGTGTTAAGACTTGCCGAAAAGTTGCGTAGCCGTTTGGTTCAGTTGCCACGTCGTTACAAGCGCCTAATTCAGGTATCCACCGATGTGGTACTGGTTTGGGCTGCCCTCTGGTTAGCATTCGTCGTCCGGCTGGGCGATGCCCGCAATATCGAGCCGCTCGGTGGTCATGCATGGTTATTCGGCATCGCGCCGCTAATCGCCATTCCCTTCTTCATCCGCTTCGGCATGTACCGTGCGGTAATGCGCTATTTCGGTAATGACGCGCTGATGGCGATCGCAAAGGCCGTGACGCTCTCTGCGTTGCTGCTTTCCCTGGCGGTGTACTGGCGCACCGATGCGCCCAAGCTGATTCCGCGCTCGATGGTGTTCAACTACTGGTGGCTGAGCCTGGTCTTGATCGGTGGGTTGCGCCTGGTGATGCGCCAGTATTTTATGGGCGACTGGTTTTCCCCGGATTCGCTGACCAGGTTCAAGGGCAGTGATGTCAGCTTGCCGAAGGTGGCGGTCTACGGGGCCGGTGCTGCCGGTAACCAGCTGGTGGCGGCGTTGCGACTGGGGCGCGGGATGCGTCCGGTGGCCTTCATCGATGATGACCCGAACCTCTACAACCGGAGCATTGCCGGGCTGCGGGTGTATTCGCCCAAGCACATCCAGCAGATGATCGACGAGACGGGGTGCAACGAGATCCTGCTGGCGATTCCTTCGGCCTCGAGAGCGCGCCGTCGCGAGGTATTGGAGACACTGGAGCCGTATCCGCTGCATGTGCGCAGCGTGCCGGGGTTCATGGATCTGGCGAGTGGACGGGTGAAGGTCGACGATATCCAGGAAGTGGACATTGCCGACCTGCTTGGGCGCGATGCGGTGCCGCCGCAGCAGGCGCTGTTCGAGCAGTGCATCCGGCGCAAGGTAGTAATGGTGACTGGCGCTGGCGGCTCGATTGGTGCGGAGCTGTGCCGGCAGATCATTTCCAACAAGCCCAGGGCGCTGCTGCTGTTCGAGCACAGCGAGTTCAACCTCTACAGCATTCACATGGAGTTGGAGCGGACCATCGCGCGCGCTTCGCTGCCGATCAAGCTGGTGCCGATCTTGGGGTCCATTCGCAATCCTGAGCGCCTGCTGGATGTGATGCGCACCTGGCAGGTGGAGACGATTTACCACGCGGCGGCCTATAAGCATGTGCCGATGGTGGAGCACAACGTCGCCGAAGGCGTGTTGAACAACGTGTTGGGTACGGTGAATACGGCCCAGGCGGCTGTGCAGGCCGGCGTCGCGAACTTCGTGTTGATCTCCACCGATAAGGCGGTACGGCCCACCAATGTGATGGGCAGTACCAAACGCGTGGCCGAGATGATCTTGCAGGCGCTGAGCCGCGAGACGGCGCCGGTGCTGTTCAATGCAGACGGGGCGGTGCATCACGTCAACAAGACCCGATTTACCATGGTGCGTTTCGGCAATGTGCTGGGCTCGTCGGGGTCGGTGATTCCGCGGTTCTACCAGCAGATTCGCAGTGGCGGCCCGGTGACGGTGACCCACCCGAAGATCACGCGTTACTTCATGACCATCCCCGAGGCGGCGCAGCTTGTCATCCAGGCGGGTTCCATGGGGCAGGGCGGCGATGTCTTCGTGCTGGACATGGGCAAACCGGTAAAGATTGCTGAATTGGCCGAGAAGCTGATTCACCTGTCTGGTCTGAGCGTGCGGTCGGAGAAGTGTCCGCATGGCGATATCGCCATCGAATTCACCGGCTTGCGGCCGGGCGAGAAGCTGTATGAAGAACTGCTGATCGGCGACAACGTCAGCCCCACCGAGCATCCGATGATCATGCGCGCCGACGAGGAGTACTTCACCTGGGATGTGCTGCGGGATTTGTTGGTCAAACTGCTTAAGGCTGTCGAACTGGATGATTATCCGCAGGTTCGGGTGCTGCTGCGTGAAGTGGTGAGCGGGTATGTGCCTGAGGGTGAGATCGTCGACTTGATCTACCAGCAGCGGCGGGTTGGGCCGACTGAGTAGTAGTTTCGGTTGGCGGGCTGTCGCCCGCATTCGCCGCGAGGGCGCGCCTCCCACAAAAAAGCAGGTCACTGCGGGAGGTGGGCGCTTTAGTTTGCTTTTGAGCTTTTGATTCTGTGGGAGCCCGACCCCGGGGCGACGCGTTTGGCTCTTGGCTGGGTAGGAACCTCGCATTCGCCGCGAGGGCGCGCCTCCCACAAAAAAACAGGTCACTGCGAGCGGTGGGCGCTTTGGTTTGCTTTTGGGCTTTTTGTTCTGTGGGAGGCCGACCCCGGGCGAAGCTTTTGGCCTTGGGTCGGTAGCAAGCCCGCATTCGCCGCGAGGGTGCGGCTCCTACAAAAAAAGGCTTATTTGCCTGGCTCCTCCATCCACTTCGGTTTCGGATAGCGGCGGTCGGCTTTACCGGCCTTGAGCACAGCGCCGGGGACATCATGGCCGACCAGCTCCGGCAGGCTGGCGGCGCATTGCAGTAGGCGGTCCAGATCGACACCAGTGTCCAGGCCCATGCGCTGGAATATGTGCACCAGGTCTTCGGTACAAATGTTGCCGCTGGCGCCGGGGGCGTAGGGGCAGCCGCCCAGGCCGCCGAGCGAGGCGTCGAAGCGGTCGATGCCGACATTCAAGGCAGCCAGCGCGTTGGCCAGGCCCATGCCGCGGGTGTTGTGAAAGTGCGCGGTGAATACGGCGTCGGGCCATTGGATCGTTGCATGGCGGCAGAGGCGCTCGACCTGTGCCGGGTCGGCCATGCCGGTGGTGTCGCAAAGGGTGACGCCCTGCACACCGATGTCCAGCAGGCGTTGGATGAGTTCGTGGACTCGAGGCTCGGGGACCTCGCCTTCGAACGGGCAGCCGAAGGTGGTCGATAGTGAGGCGTTGATGAACACGTCGCTGCCGCGGGTCACCTCGATGATGTCGCGGAACTGCGCCAGTGACTGCTCCGGCGTCATCCGCAGGTTGGCCATGCCGTGCGTGTCGCTGGCGGACATCACCAAATTGATCTCGTCTACCTCGCAGGCGAGGGCGCGCTCGCAGCCCCTGACGTTGGGTACCAGCACGGTGTATTCGACACCGGGTGCACGGCGGATGCCGCGCATCACCTCTTCGGCATCGCGCAGGTTGGGGATGGCCTTGGGCGAGGTGAAGGACGTGACCTCGATCTTGGCCAGGCCGGTTGCGGAGAGGCGATCGATCAGCGCGATCTTGTCTTCGGTGGGGATGAAGTTGGGCTCGATCTGGAAACCGTCACGGGTGGCGACATCCTGGATGTAGAGGCGTTTGGTCATGGGTGTCTCCGTTGGGTGCCAGACGCGGCGTTGTGGTTCAGGGCGTTGGTAGTGGTGGAACGTTTGGCGCTGGTAAAAACAGTGTTCTGCCTGCTTAAAAGCAAAAGCTTCGCCCCGGGGTGGGCCTCCCACAGAAGGTCAAGAGCCTTGATCGGGAGTGGATCTGCTGCAGCGGGCGACATCTGTGCCGCTTTTGTTTCGTGGGAGGCGCGCCCCCGCGGCGAAGGCGAGCTTTCTGCTTGCTCAAGAGCAAAAGCTTCGCCCCGGGGCGGGCCTCCCACAGGAGGTCAAAAGCCTTGCTCTGGGTGATGCTGCAAGGTTTGGGCTCCATAGAGGAGCCAAAGCACTCGTCGCATTGCTTTTGTCGCAGGCGCGACCCCGCGGCGAAGGCGAGCTTTCTGCTTGCTCAAGAGCAAAAGCTTCGCCCCGGGGCGGGCCTCCCACAGGAGGTCAAAAGCCTTGCTCTGGGTGATGCTGCAAGGTTTGGGCTCCATAGAGGAGCCAAAGCACTCGTCGCATTGCTTTTGCGGGAGGCGCGAGCTCGCGGCGAAGGCGAGCTTTCCGCCGCTCAAGAGCAAAAGCTTCGCCCCGAGGTCGGGCCTCCTACAGAAGTCGCCAGCGACCAGAAGCCCCCCAGCAACGAGAACCCTCAGATGACTCCTCTTTCGCGCAGCCCCCGGCGCTGCTCGTCGGTCAGGCCGAGGCCGGCCAGCACGTCGTCGGTGTGCTCGCCCAGTTGCGGCCCGCCGGTGCCGATACGACCGGGCGTGCGGCTGAGTTTGGGTAGCACGCCCGGCACCTTGAGCGGGCCGGCGAAGGTCTGCACCTGTTCGATCATCTGTCGTGCCAGGTAATGCGGGTCCTTGACGATATCGGCGGCGGTGTAGGGATAGCCCGCCGGGACGCGGACCGCTTTCAGTGCTTCGATGACTTCGTCGCGGCTGTGCTGAATCGTCCATTCGCCGATGGCGGCGTCGATCAGTTCGGCGTGCTGGGCGCGGCCGTCGTTATGCGCAAAGCGCGGATCATCGGCCAGGTCCTGGCGGCCCATCAGGGTCATCAGGCGCTTGTAGATGCTGTCGCCATTGCCGGCGATCAGCACGTAGGCGCCGTCGTTGCACAGGTAGGAATTGGACGGCGTGATGCCGGGCAGGGCGCTGCCGGCCGGCTCGCGGACATAGCCGAAGGCGTCGTATTCGGGCACTAGGCTTTCCATCATGGCGAACACCGACTCGTACAGCGCGACGTCTATTTCCTGGCCCTTGCCGCTGCGGTTGCGTTCCTGCAGCGCGAGCAGCACGCCGATCACCCCATACAGCGATGACAGCGAATCACCAATGCTCACGCCCACGCGCACCGGTGGCTGGCCCGGATAGCCGGAGAGGTGACGCAAGCCGCCCATCGCCTCGCCGATCACGCCGAAGCCGGGGAGGTCGCGATAAGGGCCGGTCTGGCCGTAGCCGGAGATGCGCAGCATGATCAGGCGCGGGTTGAGCTTGGACAGTTCGTCCCAGCCCAGGCCCCAGCCTTCGAGGGTGCCGGGGCGAAAGTTCTCCACCAGCACATCGGCTTCGGCGACCAGCTGGCGGACGATCTGCTGGCCCTCGGCGGCTTTCAGGTCGAGCGTGATGGATTGCTTGTTGCGCGATTGCACGTGCCACCACAGCGACGTGCCGTCCTTGAGCTTGCGCCATTTGCGTAGCGGGTCGCCGACGCCCGGTGGCTCGATCTTGACCACCTCGGCGCCGAATTCGCCGAGCATCTTGCTGGCGAAGGGGCCTGCGATGAGCTGGCCCATCTCGACCACCTTGAGGCCTTGTAGCGGCAAGCCGTTTCCATTCTGTTCGTTCATCGCAACACCTGTACCGGGTCGAATCATGTGCGCAGGATGACCGAGCGCCGCCTCGCGAACAATTACCGAATAGCCAAGGCTGGTTTCGTGAAGTACGAAGGCTATCAGCTGATGTCTTTCCGCTTCTGGCGGTTTATGGTGGCCGCTTCGTAACCTGCGAACGCGAGAGCCAGCCATGCGGCGTGTCGATTTCGTTACCCTGCGCCTGTTCGTTGCCGTAGCCGACGAGCGCAGCCTTACCCGCGCCGCCGAGCGCGAGCACCTGGCACTGGCGGCGGTGAGCAAGCGCATCAGTGATCTCGAGGGCCAGCTCGGTGTGAGTCTGCTCTACCGCCAGCCCAAAGGCGTGGAGCTGACGCCCGCCGGTCATGCCCTGCTGCATCACGCGCGCAACCTGCTCGACGGATTGCAGCAAATGGATGCCGATCTCAGCGAGTTCAGCCAGGGCGTCAAGGGCCATGTGCGTATCCATGCCAATACCTCGGCGGTGATCGAGTTCCTGCCCGAAGACCTGAGCGCCTTTGCCCGCCAGCATCCGGAGGTGAAGATCGACCTGGAAGAGCGCGTCAGCAGCGATACCCTGCGTGCCTTGCGTGAAGGCTTGACCGACATCGGCATCTTCGCCGGGCACATGCCGGCCGAGGATCTGCAGGTGTTTGGCTACCGCGAAGACAACCTGGTCCTGGTCACGCCACGCGAGCACCCGCTGGCCACGCGTGAGCACATTGCGCTGCGGGATGCGGCCGGCTTCGACTTTATCGGACTGCAGCAGGACGCCTCGCTGCATGCGTTGTTGCAGCAGGCCGCCCAACAGGTGGGCACGCCGTTGCGATTGCGCATCCAGGTGCGCAGCTTCGAGGCCATCTGCCGGATGATCCATACGGGCATGGGCATCGGCGTGTTGCCCGAGCAGGTGGTGCGCAACTACCTGCCAGCGCTGGATGTGGCGGTCGTCCCGCTGACCGATGACTGGGCCCGGCGCGAGCTGAAGCTCGGCGTGCGCAACCTGGACAGCCTATCGGTCACGGCACGGCAAATGCTCGAGCACCTCACCGCTCGCGAAGGCAGCGGCTGAAAAGCGGCGCAAAGCCGCATCAGCCTGCGGTTGCCTTCGCCAGCAACGAAGCCGTGCTTGGCCAAATGTGAATGTCGCCGGCAAAGGGACGCGGGGTAGAGTCGTGCCAGCTATCCGGCTCACACAACTACAAGACGGAGCTTTCCCATGGCACGACTCACCCGCGGTATCACTCATCTGCTCGCTGCGTCGGCCCTGTTCGGCGCGTTCGCCGTGCAGGCCGCCGATCCGATCCTGATCAAGTTCTCCCATATCACCGCCGACAGCACGCCGAAGGGGCAGGGCGCGCTGCTGTTTAAGAAGCTGGTGGAGGAGCGGCTACCGGATCAGGTCAAGGTCGAGGTCTATCCCAACTCATCGCTGTATGGCGATGGCAAGGAGATGGAAGCCTTGCTGCTCAACGAGGTGCAAATGTTAGCGCCCGCACCGTCGAAGCTGGAGCAGTACACCAAGCAGCTGCAGCTGTTCGACTTGATGTTCCTTTTCGATGACGTCGCCGCCGCGCAACGCTTCCAGCAGTCGGACAAAGGGAAGGCCATGCTCAAGTCGATGGAAGACAAGGGCATCACCGGGCTGGCCTACTGGCTCAACGGCATGCGCCAGTTCACGGCGAACAAACCGCTGCGCGAGCCTGGCGATGCGCGCGGCCTGAAGTTCCGCGTGCAGCCTTCGGACCTGCAGGCAGCACAGTACTCCGCGTTGCGCGCGGTTCCGCGCAAGATGGCCTTCGCCGAGATCTATCAGGGCCTGCAGACCGGCGTGGTCAATGCCCAGGACAACCCCTGGTCGAACATCTACAGCCAGAAGTACTACGAAGTGCAGAAGTACATGACCGAGTCCAACCATGGCATTGGCAACTACCTGCTGATCACCAACACCCAGTTCTGGAACGGCTTGCCGGCGCCGGTGCGCACCGAGCTCGAACAGATCATCGAGGAAGTGACCGTCGAGGTGAACAGGCAGGCCGAAGCAATGAACGAGAAGGCCAAGCAGAACATCATCGAGACCGGCAAGAGCGAAATCCTGGTGCTCACCGACGAGCAACGCAACGCCTGGCGCGACGCGGTCCGCCCGGCCTGGAAGAAGTTTGAAGCCGATATCGGGCCTGATCTGATCAAGGCTGCGGAGGCGGCGAACCGGGCGCAATAGACTCCAGCGCTACGCGCCTCCTGGCTTTTGGTGGGAGGCGCGCCCCGCGGCGAAAGCGGAGGTCCTGCCCGCTCAGAAGGCAAAAGCTTCGCCCCGGGTCGGGCCTCCCACCGAAGAGCCAAAGCGCCACCCGTGCTGCTTTTTTGTAGGAGGCGCGCCCCGCGGCGAAAGCGGAGTTCTGCCCGGTCTAAAGCCAAAAGCTTCGCCCCGGGTCGGGCCTCCGACCGAAGAGCCAAAGCGCCACCCGTGCTGCTTTTTTGTAGGAGGCGCGCCCCGCG
>DAMBNU010000029.1:31405-36388 GCA_032064305.1 Pseudomonas sp.
TTGTAGGAGGCGCGCCCCGCGGCGAATGTGGAGGTTCTGCCCGCTCAAAAGGCAAAAGCTTCGCCCCGGGTCGGGCCTCCCACCGAAGAGCCAAAGCGTCACCCGCACTGCTTTTTTGTAGGAGGCGCGCCCCGCGGCGAATGTGGAGGTTCTGCCCGCTCAAAAGGCAATAGCTTCGCCCCGGGTCGGGCTTCCCACGGGACGGGCCAAAAGCCTCGCCCCGAGGTCTGGGCTACCACTGAAAAGTCAAAGCGTCACCCGCACTGCTGTCTTCAGGATCAGCTCGGTGCTTGGTCGC
The DNA here is from genome assembly GCA_032064305.1 of Pseudomonas sp. Taxonomy (GTDB): domain Bacteria; phylum Pseudomonadota; class Gammaproteobacteria; order Pseudomonadales; family Pseudomonadaceae; genus Stutzerimonas. The sequence continues at coordinate 31,704 of DAMBNU010000029.1, forward strand.
TGTGGCCGACTGGCAGTAGCCGAACGCAAGGGCGCTTGCGTCCTTCTAGCTTCAACAGCCGTCCGATGGCGTCGTTGACTGCCTGGCGATCGCGCCAGTTGCGCAGCTCGGTATTGGCCTGGTCGCGCAGGGCGCGCGTCTCGTCGTGGATGGCTTCGATCTGTTCGTGGCTGGGGCTGTCATGCAGAGCATTCTTCATGCACTGCAGCAGCGTGATGATCACCAGCGGATCCTGGCTGGCATAGACCCGAATCGGCGCGACCACCCTTTCCAGCAGCCGCGGCATGCCCGGCTGAGGATAAAACAGCCGCGGCTGCCCTTGATCGAAGCAGCCGACGTCGAACGACGGCATGCCGCCCAGGCGCTGTAACAGCACGCCGATTAGGTTGATCGCGCATCGCGGTGCCGGGATCGTTGATCGCCGGGCTGATGGCCTTCACCGCAATCTCCGCTATCTGCCGCATGCCGTAGGACACGTTGGCCCCCGCGAACTCCTGGTTATGGAAGTCGAAGCAGTCGATGGCCGCCGTCCGGTCCTGCTCGCTCAAGGGTGCGCTGAAGCGAATCAGGGGGTGGCCTTCGACCAGGAAAAAGCCCGGCTCGACCTGGATCACGGCAGTGAGATCGCGCTTGCGCAGCAGTTCACCCAGCCGCTTCTCGTTGACCTCGCGCAGGTAGCCGGGACGTGCTGCCGGCAGGCACCACCAGTCAAGGTCGTCAGGCGGGGTGGCGCCACTGGCCAGTCGCTCCTTGCGCTGCTCCAGATTGGAATAGGCGCTGCCATATAACTGGTTGAGCACCCAGTCGACCTGAATCGACTGCGACACGGCGCGGATGAAGACCACGAACACGGCCAGGTTGACAAGGCCCGTCAGCAGAGCGAGCAACAGGCCGAACGCCGGCGTGCTGGCGGGCTCGTCGGTGCGGATGATGCCGATCAGCAGTAGGTAGTAAAGGATACTGCCCAGGTAAATGCCGAGGATGATGCGGTTGCGGCTGTCACCGATCAGGCCAGGCAGCACCCGTGGCGTAAGCCGCGCGGCGGCACCGTTGAGCACCACCATTACCATCGAGAAGCTGAACACGGTCAGCGACACGATGCTGGTGATCAGGGTGCCGAGTATTTCGCGCCCGGTGTCCGGGTCGGACAGGCCGGCGGGCAGGTGTGCGCGTAGGGTGGACGCCAGGTGGGTCGATTCGAACCCCAGCACGGCAGCGGCGAGTGCCGCATAGCACGCGCTGATCAGCACCGGATAGAGCGCGATGCTCGCGGTCATGCGTTTGGCCTGGCGAAAAATGGCGTTCGATGGAGCGGACATCGGCAGGTGACCTTAAACGGCGGGCGTCACGCCCGATAACGTTGTGACCGCCGCGGTTGCAGAAGTACGTAACCGATCCAGCGTCTATGCTGACCAGAGGCCGGACGCGTAGACCGGCGGAACGCTGTAGCCCCGCATTGCTCAAAAGGATGTCTGCCAGGCGCGTGGTGTGATTCGTAGGGTTCGCCTGTAGGACAGGGGTTATTGAACAGATAACGAGACCGACGAGTGAGGTACTGCCATGAGCGCTGCGTCCCTGTATCCCGTGAATCCGGAAGTGGCGGCCCGTTCGCTGACGGATGAAGCCAGCTACAAAGCCCTGTATCAGCAGTCGGTGGTCAACCCCGACGGATTCTGGCGCGAGCAGGCTGAGCGGATCGACTGGATCAAGCCCTTCACTCGGGTCAAGCAGACCTCCTTCGACGATCACCATGTCGACATCAAGTGGTTCGCCGACGGCACGCTGAACGTGTCGGCCAATTGCCTGGATCGGCACCTGGATGCCCGTGGCGACGAAGTCGCTATCCTTTGGGAGGGCGATGACCCCTCGGAACATCGGGCAATCACCTACCGCGAGCTGCACCACGAGGTGAGCAAGTTCGCCAACGCTTTGCGTGGCCAGGACGTGCACCGCGGCGACGTGGTGACCATCTACATGCCGATGATTCCCGAGGTGGCGGTGGCCATGCTGGCCTGCGCGCGCATCGGTGCTATCCATTCGGTGGTGTTTGGCGGGTTCTCACCGGAGGCGCTCGCCGGGCGCATCGTCGACGGCAATTCCAAAGTGGTGATCACCGCCGACGAGGGGCTGCGCGGTGGCAAGCGAATCCCGCTAAAAGCCAATGTGGACGAGGCGCTGACCAACCCGCAGACCAACTGCGTGCAGAAGATCATCGTGGTGCGGCGCACCGGCGGCGATATCCGCTGGCACCCGCACCGCGATATCTGGTACGAGGACCTGATGCGCGTGGCCGGCGACGTCTGCGCGCCCAAGGAGATGGGCGCCGAAGAGCCGCTGTTCATCCTTTATACCTCTGGTTCGACCGGCAAGCCCAAGGGCGTAATGCACACCTCTGGTGGTTACCTGCTGTACGCCGCCCTGACCCATGAACGAGTGTTCGACTACCGCCCGGGCGAAATCTACTGGTGCACCGCCGACGTGGGCTGGATCACCGGCCACAGCTATCTGCTCTACGGTCCGCTGGCCAATGGCGCGACCACGCTGATGTACGAAGGCGTACCGAACTACCCGGACGTCACCCGGATCGGCAAGATTGTCGACAAGCACCAGGTCAATATCCTCTACACCGCGCCCACCGCAATCCGCGCCATGATGGCCGAGGGTAGCGCGGCGATGGAGGGCGTCGACGGCTCCAGCCTGCGCCTGCTGGGCACCGTGGGCGAGCCGATCAATCCCGAGGCCTGGCACTGGTACTACGAGACGGTCGGCCAGTCGCGCTGCCCGATCGTGGATACCTGGTGGCAGACCGAGACCGGCGGCATCCTCATCACGCCGTTGCCGGGCGCCACGGCCCTGAAGCCGGGCTCGGCAACGCGGCCGTTCTTCGGCGTGGTGCCGGGCCTTGTGGACAACCTGGGCAACCTGCTCGAGGGCGCGACCGAGGGCAACCTGGTGATTCTCGATTCCTGGCCGGGCCAGATGCGCAGCATCTACCGCGACCATGACCGTTTCGTCGACACCTACTTCAAGACCTTCCGCGGCATGTACTTCACCGGCGACGGTGCGCGGCGCGATGAGGACGGCTATTACTGGATCACCGGGCGAGTCGATGACGTGCTCAACGTGTCCGGGCATCGCATGGGCACTGCAGAAATCGAAAGCGCCATGGTTGCCCACCGCAAGGTGGCCGAGGCGGCGGTGGTGGGCGTGCCGCATCCGCTCAAGGGGCAGGGGATCTACGTCTACGTGACGCTGGTGTCGGGCGAGGAGCCGTCCGACCAGCTGCGTCAGGAGTTGCAACAGTGGGTACGCAAGGAGATTGGGCCGATTGCGGTGCCGGACGTGATCCAGTGGGCGCCGGGGCTGCCCAAGACCCGCTCGGGCAAGATCATGCGGCGCATCCTGCGCAAGATCGCCACCGATGAATACGATGCGCTGGGCGATATTTCGACCCTGGCGGACCCAGGCGTGGTGCCGCAACTGATCGAAACCCACAAGCAGATGCGGCCGCGCTGACCGCGGTGTTGCTTGCCGCGCCGGAGGGCTTCCGGCACGGCGCTGCGCTTATCGCTGCGGCTGGGCCTCGCGCGGTTCCTGGTTGGCGGCGGACTTGTCCTGCGGGACGCCAGCGACGCTCAGCTGCGGGAAGCTGCCGCCGATGAACTCCACGCTGCGGGTCGGGAAGGCGAACTGCACGCCCATCTCGCGAATGCCGTCGAGCAGCTTCAGGTTGATGGCCTGCTGGGCGTCCATGTAGGCGTTGTAGTCCGAGACCTGCATGATGTAGACGACCTCGAACGTCAGCTGGCTGTCGTCGAAGGCGAGGAAGTGCGCGCGGTCGAAGTTGGCGTTTTCCACGCCGTCGATGATGCGCTTTACCAGTGCCGACACCTCGAGGACCTTGTCTGAAGGGGTGTTGTAGGTGATACCGAAGCGGAACACGATGCGCCGCGTGTTCATGCGCTTGTAGTTGTGCAGCGTCTGCCGCAGCAGGTCGGTGTTCGAGCAGACGATCTGCTCACCGCTGAGCGCGCGGATGCGCGTGGTCTTCAGGCCGATGTGCTCGATGTTGCCGGCCACGTCGCCGAAGACCACGAAATCGCCCACCTCGAAGGGCTTGTCCAGGCCGATCGACAGTGAGGCAAACACGTCGCTGAGCAGGGTCTGCACTGCCAGCGCGATGGCGATACCACCTACACCGAGGCTGGCCACCATGGCGGTGATGTCGACGCCGAGGTTGGCCAGCACAGACAGCAGCATCATGGTCCAGACCACGATGCGCACCATGATCCCGATAATGGTGGTGGTCACTGGGTTGCGCGGCTTGCCGTCGTGGGTGAGGCTGTCCATCCACAGGCGCACCCCGAGGTCCAGCCAGAGCGCGATCTGGAATGCCAGCGCGATGAACCACCCATGCGCCATGGCCGACTCCCAGCGCAGCGGCAACTCCACTACTTTCAGGGCGATAAGCAGCGACAAGGCGATAAGCAGCAGATGGCTGGTGTGGCTGAGCATTTCCGCCGCAATCGCGACGAAGCCGGTATTCGAGCCCTTGGCCAGCTTTCTCAGCCGGTTGGTGATGATCCGCAGGACGGCCTGCATGACCAGGTAGCTGACGAGGGTGACGCCGGCGATTATGGAGATGTTGATCCAGAGTGCCTCGTTCAACATCACATCCCAATTCA
>DAMBNU010000030.1:0-34829 GCA_032064305.1 Pseudomonas sp.
CCCATCACGCAGCACCGCTACGCTGCAGTCCCCTCAAGCATTCGCAGCCCCTGTAGGAGCAGGCTCTGCCTGCGACCGTGGCCGCGACGGTAGATGCCTCAAGACTGCGCAGCTGAAGGGCCAAAGGCTGCCTCGACAAAGCCCCCCACTGCACTCAACGTCCGGGCTACTGAACGGTATGGCGTGGTCCGATACGTTGGCTGACCCAGCCGCAAGCACTTCGCCATGACCCAAAAGCGCGCCCGACTGCCACGTGCTGCGCGAACTTCGCACCCCGCACCCAGTTACTCGTCGCACCGCCAACCGACTTCACCTCGCCGCTCAACGATCGCAACTCACTGTTTTACCGTTACTTTTCAACGCGTACCGCGCCGGAGCAGAACCTGGCAAGCCCCTTGCAAACATCCCAATACCACGTCTTCGGATCGCCAACGGCGGTGATCGGGACGAATTGACAAAGGCGTCAACGGTGCTCGCTCTGCTCAAGCAGAGGGTGCGTCCGTGACGCCTTTTTTCGTTTCGCGATCGAGGGATCAATCATGCGCAAGACCCGCCGTACCCTGCTGAAAACCCTGCTGGCCGGCTTCGGCTGCTCGGCCCTGCTGCACCTGCTGCCCGCGGCTGCCTGGAGCGCCGAACCGGAAAAGGAAGAGCTCAAGTTCGGTTTCATCAAACTTACCGACATGGCGCCGCTGGCGATTGCTTACGAGAAAGGCTTCTTCGAAGACGAAGGGCTCTACGTCACGCTCGAAGCCCAGGCCAACTGGAAGGTGCTGCTCGACCGGGTGATCGACGGCCAGCTGGACGGCGCCCACATGCTCGCCGGCCAGCCTTTGGGCGCGACCATTGGCTTCGGCACCAAAGCCGACATCATCACCGCCTTTTCAATGGACCTGAACGGCAACGCCATCACCCTTTCCAACGCCGTCTGGGACGAAATGAAGCAGCACGTGCCCATGGAGAACGGCAAGCCGCTGCACCCAATCAAGGCCGACGCCCTCAAGCCGGTGATCGATAAGTACCGCGCCGAAGGCAAGCCGTTCAACCTGGGCATGGTCTTTCCGGTGTCCACGCACAATTACGAGCTGCGCTACTGGCTCGCCGCCGGCGGCATCCACCCCGGCTACTACGCTCCGGCCAAGGGCGACATCAGCGGCCAGATCGACGCCCAGGCGCTGCTCTCGGTCACCCCGCCACCGCAGATGCCCGCGACCATGGAGGCTGGCACCATCAGCGGCTACTGCGTCGGCGAACCCTGGAACCAGCAGGCGGTGTTCAAGGGCATCGGCGTGCCGGTGATCACCGACTACGAAATCTGGAAGAACAACCCCGAGAAGGTCTTCGGCGTGTCCAAGGCCTGGGCCGAAGCCAACCCGGAAACCCACAAGCGCGTGGTCAAGGCGCTGATCCGCGCCGCCATGTGGCTGGATGCCGACAACAACGCCAACCGCCGGGAAGCGGTGGAAATCCTCTCGCGGCCCGAATATGTCGGCGCCGACGCGAAGGTCATCGCCAACTCCATGACCGGCACCTTCGAGTATGAGAAGGGCGACGTCCGCGCGGTACCCGACTTCAACGTGTTCTTCCGCCACAACGCGACCTACCCCTACTACTCCGACGCCATCTGGTACCTCACGCAGATGCGACGCTGGGGCCAGATCGGCGAAGCCAAACCGGACAGCTGGTACATCGACACGGCCAAGCAGGTGTATCGCCCCGAGCTCTACCGCCAGGCCGCCGAGGCGTTGATCGCCGAAGGCAAGGCAAAACCCGAGGACTTCCCCGCGGCCGACGAACAAGGCTTCCGTGCGCCGACCGCCGAGTTCATCGACGGCATCACCTACGACGGGCGCCAGCCGAACGCCTACATCGACCAGTTCCAGATCGGCCTGAAAGGCCACTCAACCCTCTGACCGACCATCCGGGAGTTCACGGGCTCCCCTTCAAGAGAGGAACGGACGATGAGCAACCCCGCTATCGCCAAACCCATCGCCGACACCCTGCGGCAGGGCCGCCGCCTGCGTCTCAGGCGCTGGCTGCCCGGCATCGTCATGCCGATGGTCGGCGTGCTTGCCTTCCTGCTGTTCTGGCAGCTGGTGGCCGGCAACATCCACACCAGCCTTGGCCAGTTCCCCGGCCCGGTGCAGGTCGCCGAACAATTCGGCGGCCTGATCGATGCGCACCTGCGCGATCGCGAAAAGGCCGCTGCCTTTTATGAGCGACAGGAAAAGCGCAACGTCGAAAAACTCGCCAAGGATCCAGACGCCGAGGTGAAGATCCGCCCGTACACCGGCAAACCGACCTTCTTCGAGCAGATCCTGACCAGCCTCTACACCGTGATGACCGGTTTTGCCATCGCCTCGCTGATCGCGGTTCCGCTGGGCATCGTCTGCGGGCTGAGCAAGCCGGTGTACAGCGCCATCAACCCGCTGATCCAGATCTTCAAGCCGGTGTCGCCGCTGGCCTGGCTGCCGCTGGTGACCATGGTGGTCAGCGCCGTCTACGTCAGTGACGACCCGCTGATGGCGAAATCCTTCGTCACCTCGGCGCTGACCGTCGCGCTGTGCTGCCTGTGGCCGACGGTGATCAACACCATCGTGGGCGTGGCCAACCTTGACAAGGACATGCAAAACGTCAGCCGCGTGCTGCGTCTGTCGCCGCTCAGTCATGTGCACCGCATCGTGCTGCCCGCTGCGATTCCGATGATCTTCACTGGCCTGCGCCTGTCGCTCGCAACCGGCTGGATGGTGCTGATTGCTGCCGAGATGCTGGCGCAGAACCCCGGCCTCGGCAAATTCATCTGGGACGAGTTCCAGAACGGCAGCTCCAACTCGCTCGGCCGGATCATGGTGGCGGTGATCGTCATCGGCCTGATCGGCTTCGCCCTGGATCGCATCATGCTGATGCTCCAGCGCCGCGTGAGCTGGGACAAGAACGCAGACCTGCGCTGAGGAATTCACATGAACAATGCCCATCTCGAACTCACCGGCGTCGGTATCAGCTTTCCCACGGACAAGGGGCTCTACTGCGCGCTGCAGAACGTCAACCTGCGTATCGCCAAAGGCGAATTCGTTTCGCTGATCGGCCACTCCGGCTGCGGCAAATCGACGGTGCTGAACATCGTCGCCGGGCTGTATCAGGCCACCACCGGCGGCGTGATCCTCGACGGCCGTGAGGTCAACGAGCCAGGCCCGGAACGCGCCGTGGTGTTCCAGAACCACAGCCTGCTGCCGTGGCTGACCTGCTACGAGAACGTCGAGCTGGCGGTGCGGGAAGTTTTCAAAGGCCAGAAGAGCAAACGGGAGATGCGTGCCTGGATCGAGCACAACCTCGATCTGGTGCACATGACCCACGCCCGCGACAAGCGGCCGAGCGAGATTTCCGGCGGCATGAAGCAGCGCATCGGCATTGCCCGCGCACTGGCTATGCAGCCCAAGGTGTTGCTGATGGACGAGCCCTTCGGCGCGCTCGACGCGCTGACCCGCGCGCATCTACAGGATTCGCTGATGGAGATCCATGCCGACCTCGGCAACACGGTGATCATGATCACCCACGACGTCGACGAGGCCGTGCTGCTCTCCGACCGCATCGTGATGATGACCAATGGCCCGGCCGCCACGGTTGGCGAGATCCTGCGCGTCGAGCTGCAACGCCCGCGCGACCGCATGGCTCTGGCGCATGACGCGCGTTACCACGACTACCGCGCCCGCGTGCTGCACTTCCTCTACCAGCGCCAGCAACGCCCGGCGGCCTGACCACCCCCGCAACGCAGGTTTTGCGTCCCGGCCCGCTGGGCGTCGCATCACCCGGCCGCGCGGTTTGCGTAGCCGCGAGCTCGCTCGCGAAGCCTTCGAATTCGCGCCACCTTCAGCCACAGAATTGGACTCTTCCATGGATAGCGCATTGATTGATGCCAGCCCGGCGTCCGGCACCCGGAAAGCCCCGCCAGTCGCCACGGCAACCCCCCATTTGGACTGGCTGCTACTTGCTGCATGGGCTGCCGCGTGCGTCGCGGCGCTCTGGCAGCAGCAGCTCGTTGCCCTGCTGCTGGCCTGTTGCGCCGCGGGCCTGCAGCTGTCGTTGCAGCGCAAGCAGCGCATGGATAGGCGGCACCGCGAATACCTGCTGGCCGCGCTGGGCGCCCAGCTCGGGCACCTGCCCCTGCAGGAAAGTCTGGTCGCCGCCGCTGCCGCGCAATCGCGCCGCAGCGAACGCCTGCGCAGCGAGGTTCATTTCGCCAGCGATGCCCTCGAACGCATGGCCGGCGCAGCCGAACACAGCAGCTTCGACCAGAGCCAGCGGGTCGACGCCATGCACCGCGCCAGCGAGGTGCTGGGCGACACCCTCGAACAGGTCGATACGCTGGGCCAGCAGGCGATGCACGCCTTCGCCGACACCCATCGGCAGAGCCAGGCCGGGCGGGACCGGGCGCTGGCGGTCAGCCACAGCATGGCGGCGGTGCGCCAGAGCATGCAGCGCACCGCCGATGCCGTGGGCCAGCTCACGCAGGATACGGCCGCCGTGGGCAAGGCGGCACAGAGCATCCAGAACGTTGCCAGGCAGACCCAGCTGCTGGCGCTCAATGCTTCGATCGAGGCGGCACGGGCCGGCGAGCAGGGGCGCGGATTTGCCGTGGTCGCCGACGAGGTGCGTCAGCTCGCCCTGACCAGCGACCGCGCTGCGCAGGACATCGCCGCCGTGGTGTCGGCCATCGCAGGTGCGGTTCAGCGTGTCGAAACCGAGGTACTCGAGCACCGGCAGTTGCTGGAACGAAGCGGCGCGCAGAGCAGCGCCTTGGCCGATGCGCTGGACGGCCTGGCCCTGCGCAGCCAGCACAGCCTGACGGAATTGGACAAGCTCGAGGCGGCGCTCGACCAACAGCGGCACGGCAACCAGTTGCTGCGCGAACAACTCGAGCACGTCGAAACCGGCGTCGGCCATCAGCGCACCCAGGCCGAAGCCTTGCACAGCCTGACCCTCTACCTGACCCGTCTCAGCCGCACGGAAGCCTGACCATGGAAGTATCGATCGCCCTGATCCTCGCCGCCGGCCTCGTGCTGCTCGGCAACCAGCTGTGCCGCGTCGCGGCCGAGCGGCACCGCCAGCGCATCAGCACCACCGATGTGCAGGCCCTGCGCTGCGCGCTGGATGTGCTGCAGTTCGTGCAAAAGCACCGCGGCCTGGGAGGCCAGCGCGACAGTGCGGCCAACGCCCAGCGCCTGGAGGTTGCCGGCCGTCTGGACCGGCTCTGGCAGCAATGGCAAGGCGCGGAGAACTGTCCGGCCTTGCGCATGCAGTGGCAGGGGATTCGCCAGCACCCGGCCGAGTTCGAACCCCACTGCGTGCTGATCGAGCAGGTGCTGGAAAGCATCCAGGTGCTGGAGTTGCGCCTGGCGTTCCAGGGCAACCCACGGGTGTCAGGCATCAGCGAGGCCTGCCGGGCGCTGGAAGATCTGGGCCGGTTGCGGGGCCTGGCGGTACGTGCCGCCCAGTTCGAACAGTGCCCGCTGGAGATGCAGGTGCAGATGCGCTACCTCTGCCAGCGCCTCGCCGACCCGCTGGGTGGCAGCAGCCTCGGCAAGCTCATCGCGCACCTCGAGCACCATTTGATCAATGCGGCGCGCGTGAGCCTGGCGCCTGCCGAATGCTATGCGCTGATCACGCCGGTCATCGACGAACGCCTGCAGGGCATTCGCCACAGCATCGCCTGACATCCGCAACGGGCATCGGGCTTGGCGCCGGGGCGCGGACGCGTACAATCCGGCGCCCGCATCCGCATCCGCAACGAGAGCGCCATGGCCCGCCTGACCCTGCAGTTTCCCGAAGACCAGTTCTGCTTCAGCACCCAGCTGACCGTTCGCATCACCGATATCAACGCCGGCAACCATCTTGCCAACGACTCGATGATCTCGATGATTTCCGAGGCCCGTGCACGCTTCCTGTTCGCCTATGGCATCGCCGAGACCAGCAAGGATGGCGGCGGCATCATCGTCACCGACCTGGCCACCACCTACAAAGCCGAAGCCCATGCACGGGACGCCCTACTGTTCGAAGTCGGCGTCATGGATTTCAACAAGTACGGCGGCGACATCACCTTTCGTATCACCCGGCCGGCGGACGGCTCGCTGATCGCCATGGCCAAGTCCGGCTTCGTCTTCTACGACTACGTGCAGAGCCGCGTTGTCGCTATGCCTGAGGCATTTGCCGCCAAATTCCCGCGGGTGAACCGGATCGGCTAGATCAACCGCTACCATCACCGAGCTGCAGCAGTCGCTGCACATCCTCGCGGTGGCAGAGCTCGGTACCGGGGCGCATCACGGTGGCGGCTCCGGCGGCGATACCGTAGCGCACGGCCTCGTCCAAGCTGCGCCCTTCGGCCAGCGCCAGCACGATGGCACCGAGCATACTGTCGCCGGCGCCCACCGCACTGACGACTGGGACCTGTGGCGAGCGCAGCCGCTGCAACTGCTCGCCATAGGCCACCAGCGCCCCATCCGCGCCCAGCGACAGCACGATGATCTGCGCACTGCCCCTCGCCATCAGGCCGCGCAGCGCTTGCTCCTGGTCCAGTTCGCTGGTGATCGGGCGACCGACCAGAGCAGAAAGCTCGTTGAGGCTCGGTTTCAGCAGGTATGCCCCGCCCTGACGTGCAGCGTAGGCCAGGGGCTCGCCGGACAGGTCGACGACCAGCCTGGCACCGATGCGGTGCGTCAGGCTGAGCAGATCATCGTAGAACGTCAGTGCCACACCTGGCGGAAAGCTCCCACTCAGCACCAGATAAGCCGGCACCGGGTCCAGCGAGGTCAATGCATCTAGACAACGGGCCAACTCCTCGGAGGACAAGGAGGGGCCAGGCAGTACAAAACGGTACTGCAGCCCGGTCTCAAACTCGTCCACGGTAAAACTTTCACGGGTGTCGCCAGCGATCGGAACGGGTCGGTGCGCCAAGCCAAGCTCATCCAGCGCTCGCGTCAGCAGATCGCCGAACGGACCGCCCGCGGGATAGACGGCCACCGCCTCGCCACCCAGCGTGTCGACCACCCGCGCGACGTTGATTCCGCCGCCACCCGGGTCGTGGCGCGGCAGTGAGCAGCGTAGCTTTTCGGTGCTGGTTACCCGCGCAGTGCTGACGGACAGATCCATTGCCGGGTTCAGGGTCAGGCTCGCAATAACGGGCATCGATCACTCCTCGAAGCTTGGCAGGTAAAGCCTAACAGCCGACGTCAGGACAAAGACAATCGGCAAGACATTGCCCTGAAATGGCGCCCACCGCACAACGGCTGTGCAACCAAAGTCGACCGGCCGGGCAAGGCCAGCGGCACGAGCCGCATGGAACGGGGCTGGAGGCTGACTGGCACGTTAGATGCTTCGCTATCGATACGGTAGGCCAACGGCGGTCTCCACCCTAAGACAAAGGCGTCGCACCATTCCTGCTCCGGCAGGCGTGATGCGGCGCCTTTTTGTTTTCGCCTCGAAGTTGGGGCGGCCTCTTTTGCACAAGACGAATGCCTGGAGCCCACCCGATGAATACCAGTTTCTGGAAAGCCGGCCACACGCCGACCCTGTTATCCGCCTTTCTCTATTTCGACCTGAGTTTCATGGTCTGGTACGTGCTTGGCCCGCTTGGCGTGCAGATTGCGGCCGACCTCGGCCTCACCACCCAGCAGCGTGCCTTCATGGTCGCCACGCCCATCCTTTCCGGTGCCGTGCTGCGCCTGGTGCTGGGCATGCTGGCCGACCGCACCTCCCCCAAGACCGCCGGGCTGTTCGGTCAGGTCGTGGTGATCGCTGCGCTGTTCGTGGCCTGGCTCCACGGCATTCACAGCTATGAACAAGCCCTGCTGCTCGGCCTTTTCCTTGGCATGGCGGGGGCCTCCTTCGCCGTCGCGCTGCCACTGGCTTCGCAATGGTACCCGCCGCAGCATCAGGGCAAGGCCATGGGCATTGCCGGTGCGGGCAACTCCGGTACGGTGTTCGCGGCACTGTTCGCTCCCATGCTGGCGACGATGTTTGGCTGGAGCAATGTGTTCGGTCTGGCGCTGATTCCACTGGTCCTGGTGCTGATCATCTTCGCCACGCAGGCGAAGAATGCACCGAATCGTCCGGCGCCAAAGTCCTTTGCCGACTACATGAAAGCCCTCGGCGACCGAGACAGCTGGTGGTTCATGTTCTTCTACAGCGTCACCTTCGGCGGCTTCCTCGGTCTGGCCAGTACCCTGCCGGGCTATTTCCATGATCAGTACGCCTTCGACCCGGTCAAGGCCGGCTATTACACCGCCGCCTGCGTCTTTGCCGGCAGCATGCTGCGCCCGCTCGGGGGGGCACTGGCCGACCGAATCGGCGGCATCCGCTCGTTGCTGGTGATGTACACCGTTGCTGCCGTTTGCCTGTTCGTTGTCGGCTTCAATCTACCGAGTTCGACGGCTGCATTGGCCTTGTTCGTGGTCGCCATGCTCAGCCTGGGAGCGGGCAACGGTGCGGTGTTCCAACTTGTGCCACAACGCTTCCACAAGGAAATCGGCGTGATGACCGGTCTGGTCGGCATGGCTGGCGGCATTGGTGGTTTCCTGCTCACCGCAGGGCTCGGCGCCGTCAAGCAGGCCACGGGTGACTATCAGATGGGTCTCTGGCTGTTCGCCAGCCTGGGTGCGCTGGCGTGGTTTGGCCTCTATGGTGTGAAGCGCCGCTGGAGAACCACCTGGGGTTCTGCCGCGATGACCGCCGCCCGCGTCTGAGTTCATCCAGGCAACACTTGGAAGGCAGGCCTCAGGGCCTGCCTTCGTCGTTCGTTTTTGCAGGCGCGCCATTGGAGTTTCGCCCATGCCCTTGCAGCTGTCGTTTGGTGAAGCCACCGCCACCGGCCCCCGCGAAGAGAACCAGGACGCCCTGCGGATCGTGACGCCGACCCCGGGCCTCGCTGCCAGCAAGGGGGCGCTGTTCGCCATCGCCGATGGCGTCAGCCACTGCGCTGACGGCGGCCTCGCCGCTCGGGCGACCCTGCAGGCATTGGCGACCGACTACTACGTCACGCCGGAAACCTGGACCGTCGCGCAGTCTCTGGATCGACTGTTGGTCGCGCACAATCGCTGGCTACAGGCCAATGGTGGCGGGCTGCCTTTGCTGACCACACTGACCGCGCTGGTACTGCGCGGGCGCCGCTTCACCCTCGCCCATGTTGGCGATTGTCGCGCCTACCGTTGGTTGGATGGCGAGCTGCAGCGGCTGAGCGAAGACCATGTCTGGGAACAACCCGGCATGCAGCACGTGCTCAAGCGCGCGATGGGACTGGACCAGCACCTGGTGGTGGATTATCTCGACGGTGAACTAAGGCTTGGCGAAAGTTTTGTGCTGCTGAGCGACGGCGTCTGGGCCAGCATCACCGAGGGCGATATGCAGAACATCCTGCGCGCCGAGCCGGATCTCGCGCGCGCGGCCCACGCGCTGGTCCATCTCGCCCACCAGACCGGCAGCCAGGACAACGCCAGCGCGCTGCTGCTACGGGTCGACGAACTGCCGGAAACGGCGCTGGCAGACTCACTCGCGCAACTGGCGAGCTGGCCGCTGCCGCCAAAGCTGCGCCCGGGGCAGGTGTTCGAAGGCTGGACAGTCACGGCGTTATTGGCCGAGTCGCGGCAATCGCTGGTTTACCGGGTCAGCGATCTGCAGGGTCAGCCCTGGCTGTTGAAGACCTTGCCGCCAGGTCGGCATGACGAGCCTCAAGCCGGGCCGGCACTGCTGCAGGAAGAATGGTTTTTACGCCGCGTCGCTGGCCGGCACTTTCCGGAAACCCACGGCCTGCCGCAGCGCCAGCACCTGTATTACGTGCAGCGCGAGTACAGCGGCCAGACCCTCGCCCAGCTGTTCACCCAGCAGGGCCCGATGGCGATGGTCGACTGGTTGCAGCTGACGCCACGCCTGATTCGCGCGCTGGGCATGTTGCATCGGCGCAACATCCTGCACCGCGACATCAAGCCGGAAAACCTGCACAGCGATGATGCCGGTGAGCTACGCCTGCTGGATTTCGGCCTCGCATACTGCCCGGGCCTGTCCCAGGATCAACCGCACAACCTGCCGGGTACGCCGTGCTACATCGCCCCGGAAGCCTTTGCTGGCGCAGTGCCAAGCCGGGAACAGGACCTCTACGCAGCCGGCGTCACGCTTTTTTATCTGCTCACAGGCCACTACCCCTACGGCGAAATCGAAGCCTTCCAGCGGCCGCGTTTCGGCAACCCGGTGCCGGCCAGTCGCTATCGCCCCGACCTGCCCCAGTGGCTGGACGACATGCTCAAACGCGCCGTCGCGGCTGATCCCTCACAGCGCTTCGAAACGGCGGAAGAATGGCTGTTGACCCTGGAACAGGGCGAGCGCCCGGCAGGCGCTGCACCCAAACTGCCGCTGCTGGAGCGTGAACCGTTGAAGGTCTGGCGCAGCCTGGCCTTGTGCTCACTGCTGTTGAACCTGGTCATGCTCGTCTGGTGGGCGAAAGGCGCTTAGCGATCAACTCGCCGTCAAATGCTGACGCGTCGGACGATCAAACCTTGCCGAGAAACGCGCGTCAGCTGCCGCACACACTCCTCCAGACGCTCTGCGCTCGGCGCCTGGACGACCGCCAGGTCAAAACTGTTGGAAGCGAAGTGCGCCAGCGACTCGTCAGCCCCGGTGAACTGAACGACAAAGGCGCGCGGCCTGCCCCAGCGCTTCGGCCAGCCGTCCAGATAGCGCAGAAGCGAGGGCTGATGGCTACCGCCAAGGAGGATTTTCGGATTGCTACGAACCAGCCCGCTAGTGATCGGGGCCAAGCGCAGAGGAGCGCGTTGCAGTGCATTCATTGGAAGAAGTCCCGCCTCAAGAATTCCGCTGGGCAGCGGTGGGAGGCGACACCGAACCAGCGCTTTAGCGGTATTTCGAAGCTTCGGCTCCAGGCGCCCCGCAAGTAGCTGACTAAATCGGCGCATGGGCGAAACAATAAAAAAGCGGGCCGGCGGCTGTCAACGGTCAATTTCGCCATGCCCGCGGCCCCCTTCGTGATGGTGGGCTGTAGCCCACCCTACGGGTCTCAACCACCGAATGCCGTCACGACACACGCCCTCAATGCGTAGGGTGGGCTTCAGCCCACCAAAAAGACTCGCAGCAGTCCACCGTCGCACCAGTACTGCGCAGCTTGCTATATAGGGGTGCAGCTGCAAGTCGCTTTGGCCCGGTTGCGCAGGCTTGGCGAAACGATAAGACAGCGCAGCATTACGTGCCCCTGTACCGATTCGCTCCGTGCCAGGTGCCCGCCAGTGCTGGGCTGCGCGCCGAAGACGTTACGCAGTGCGGCATGCGCGCTACGCGCTGACCGCGGCCAGCCGCTGAACCGTGATCAGGTTGGCACAGCCTCTGCATTGTCAGGCTTACATCAAGCCGGACCTTCAACGTGGAGGGTCGGGCTCCGAATACGGAAAAAAGGACAAAGGCGTCCTCACTGGGAGATCAGTGGGACGCCTTTTTTCGTTTTGGATTTTTACAACGGCACGGCCAAGCAGCTATCGACTGGCCAGTCTGCGGGAGAACGGCATGAAGAAACTCAAGCTGGTGATGATCGGCAACGGCATGGCCGGGGTACGCACCCTGGAAGAGCTGCTCAAGCTTGCCCCCGAGCTTTACGACATCACCGTGTTCGGCGCCGAGCCGCATCCCAACTACAACCGCATCCTGCTCTCCCCTGTGCTGGCCGGAGAGCAGACCTTCGAGGAGATCGTGCTCAACGATCTCAAGTGGTACGCCGACAACAACATCCGCTTGATGCTGAACCGCAAAGTGGTCGAGATCGACAGGGTCAAGCGCCGTGTGATCGCCGAGGATGGCAGCGAGGCGGAATACGACCGACTGCTGATCGCCACAGGGTCGAATCCCTTCATCCTGCCGGTTCCCGGCAATAATCTGGAAGGCGTGATCGGTTATCGCGACATCGCTGACACCCAGGCGATGATGGACGCTGCCAAGACCCACAAGCACGCCGTGGTAATCGGTGGCGGACTGCTTGGGCTGGAAGCAGCCAACGGTCTGAAGCTGCGCGGCATGGACGTCACGGTTGTGCACATCGGTGAGTGGCCAATGGAGCGCCAGCTCGATAAGACGGCCGGCACCCTCTTGCAGAACGCCCTGGAAAGCCGCGGCTTGAGCTTCAAGATGAAAAAGCAGACCGCCGAGCTGATCGGCAACGAAGCCGGTCGGGTCAAGGCCGTGCGCTTTGCCGATGATGAGGTCATCGACGCCGATCTGGTGGCGATGGCCGCCGGTATCCGACCCAACAGCGCGCTGGCCGAAAGAGCCGGCATCCCCTGTGACCGCGGCATCCTGGTCAATGACACCCTGCAAACCTATGACCCGCGCGTGTATGCCGTCGGCGAATGTGCCAACCATCGGGGCACCGCCTACGGCCTGGTGGCGCCGCTGTTCGAGCAGGCCAAGGTCTGTGCCAACCACCTGGCGATGCTCGGTTTCTCGCGCTATCTCGGCTCGGTGACCTCGACCAAGCTCAAGGTCACCGGCATCGATCTGTTCTCCGCTGGCGATTTTCTCGGCGGTGAAGGCACCGAGACCATCACCCTCTCCGACCCCATCGGCGGGGTGTACAAGAAGCTGGTGATCAAGGACAACATTCTCGTCGGCGCTTGCCTGTACGGCGATACGGCCGACGGTGGCTGGTATTTCCGTCAGGTGCGCGAAGGCCATAACGTCAGCGAAATTCGCGATCACCTGATGTTCGGTGAAGGCGCCATCGGTGACACCGGTCATCAGGGTCAGAACAAGGCCATGGCCATGCCCGACGGCATGGAAGTCTGCGGCTGCAACGGTGTGTGCAAGGGCGACATCGTCAAGGCGATTCAGGAACACGGGCTGTTCTCCGTCGACGACGTGAAGAAGCACACCAAGGCGGCCAGCTCCTGCGGCTCCTGCGCCGGGCTGGTCGAACAGATCCTGATGAACACCGTTGGCGGCGCGGCGGACGTAAAGCCCAAGAGCGAGAAAGCCATCTGCGGGTGCAGTGATCTCCCGCATGGACAGGTGCGCAAAGCGATTGTCGAGCAGCACCTGATCAGCATTCCGGATGTGATGAGCTACCTGAACTGGCGCACGCCCAACGGCTGCGCCACCTGCCGCCCAGCCTTGAACTACTACCTCTTCTCGTCCTGGCCGGGTGAAGCCAAGGACGACCCGCAGTCGCGCTTCATCAACGAACGCGCCCACGCCAACATCCAGAAAGACGGCACCTACTCGGTCGTGCCCCGCATGTTCGGCGGCGTGACCAATGCTGCCGAGCTGCGCCGCATTGCGGATGTTGCCGACAAGTACCAGGTGCCGATGGTCAAGGTCACCGGTGGCCAGCGTATCGACCTGCTGGGCATCAAGAAAGATGATCTGCCGAAAGTCTGGCAAGACCTGGGCATGCCGGACGGCCACGCCTACGGCAAATCCATTCGCACCGTGAAGACCTGCGTCGGCAAGGAATTCTGCCGTTTCGGCACCCAGAACTCGACCGCGCTGGGCATCGATCTGGAGAAGGCGCTGTTCGGTATGTACTCGCCGCACAAGGTCAAGCTGGCCGTCTCCGCCTGTCCACGCAACTGCGCCGAATCGGGCATTAAGGACGTCGGCATCATCGGCGTGGACTCGGGCTGGGAGCTCTACGTCGGCGGCAATGGCGGGATCAAGACCGAGGCCGGTGAATTCTTCGTCAAGGTCAAGACCGCAGACGAAGTCGCCGAGTACAGCTTCGCCTTTCTTCAGCTCTACCGCGAAGAAGCCTTCTACCTCGAGCGCACCGTGCACTACATGCAGCGTGTAGGCCTGGAATACATCAAAAAGGTCGTTCTCGAGGACGAAGCCCGGCGCAAGGCATTGGCCCAGCGTTTGATGTTCTCGCTGAGTTTCGAGGGCGACGGCTGGAAGAAGGCCATCGCCGAGCAATCGTTGAAGAAAGAGTACGAAACCATCCAGTTGACCCAGATCGAGCCGGCATGAGCGGCCGCCGTCAGCTCCAGCCGATCA
This sequence comes from Pseudomonas sp., assembly GCA_032064305.1. Taxonomy (GTDB): domain Bacteria; phylum Pseudomonadota; class Gammaproteobacteria; order Pseudomonadales; family Pseudomonadaceae; genus Stutzerimonas. Next base: position 14,035 of record DAMBNU010000030.1, read on the forward strand.
CCCCATCGCGAGGAAACACTCCATGAAATGGTTCGATATCTGCTCCCTGGACGAGATCAACCCACTCGGCGCACGCATTGTCGCCGGACCGAAAGGCGACATTGCGGTGTTCCGCACCGCCGACGACCAGGTGTTCGCGCTGGACGACCGCTGCCCGCACAAGGGCGGCCCACTGTCCCAGGGCATCGTGTTCGGTAAGCAGGTCGCCTGCCCGCTGCACAACTGGCAGATCAACCTCGACAGCGGCGAAGCCGTCGCGCCCGACGTCGGCTGTGCCCATCGTCATGAAGCCCGCGTCGAGAACGGCCGCGTGCTGCTGGCGCTGAACAGCGCAACGGAGTGCGCCTGAGCGTGCCGACAACCGTAGGGCTATATAGGTGGGCTAAAACAGAACGCCGCCCGGCCCACCCTACCCGTCTAGAACGGAGCGTCGCACGGCCCAACCTACCCGCTGAACGGAGACGAAGTCACAACCGTAGGGTGGGCTTCAGCCCACCAATGAGAGCGAGCGGACCTCTCGCTCTAGCAAACCAAGACCTCAAACCTGAGGCCATTACCGCACGGCAACGCTAGAGAAACGCAGGGTGAAGCAAAGCGTCACCCTGCCCACCGCGTTAACGGTGGGCTAAAGCCCACTCTACAAATGCAGCCCCTATAGCCAGCGAGTCCATCCATGAACGAATTGCCAGAAGACGACGCCATGCGCCGGACAACCGCTTCGACCTGCTGCTATTGCGGCGTGGGCTGCGGCGTGCTGATCGATCACGACGGCGAGCGCATCCTTGATGTCACCGGCGACCCCAGCCATCCAGCAAACTTCGGCAAGCTGTGCAGCAAGGGTTCGACCCTGCACCTGACCGGCGACCTCGATGCCCGGGCGCTCTACCCCGAGCTGCGCTTGGGCAAAGCCCTGGCCCGTACACGTACCGGCTGGGACAGCGCGCTCGATCATGCCGCCAACGTATTCGCCGAGACCATCGCCGAGCACGGACCGGACAGCGTTGCCTTCTATATCTCCGGGCAGTTGCTGACCGAGGATTACTACGCGTTCAACAAGCTGGCCCGCGCGCTGGTGGGCACTAACAACATCGACTCGAATTCGCGCTTGTGCATGTCTTCGGCGGTGGTTGGCTACAAGCGCAGCCTCGGTGCCGACGCGCCACCCTGCAGTTACGAAGACATTGAGCAAAGCGACTGCGTGCTGATCGTCGGCAGCAACATGGCCTATGCGCATCCGGTGCTGTTTCGCCGCCTCGAAGAAGCCAAGGCTAAACGACCCGAGATGCAGATCATCGTGGTCGATCCGCGGCGTACCGACACCGCCGAGCTGGCCGACCAGCATCTGGCGATTCTTCCGGGCACGGATGTCGCGCTGTTCCACGGAATCCTGCACATACTGCTGTGGGAGGGATGGATCGACCGCGATTTCATCGAAGCCCACACCGACGGTTTCGAGGACCTGAAGCGTCTCGTGCGCGATTACAGCCCGGCCCTGGCCGCGGACCTCTGCGGCATCAGCGTGGCCGAGCTGCAGGAATGCGCACGCACGATCGGCAGCGCGCCGAGCTTCCTTTCGCTCTGGTGCATGGGCGTCAACCAGTCCACGGCCGGCAGCGCCAAGAACAGCGCGCTGATCAACCTGCACCTGGCTACCGGACAGATCGGCAAGCCTGGCGCAGGCCCCTTTTCGCTGACCGGTCAGCCCAATGCCATGGGGGGTCGCGAGACGGGCAGCCTGTCCAACCTGTTACCCGGCCATCGCGAGGCAGGCAATGCTGAGCATCGCGCCGAGGTCGCCGACTATTGGGGCGTCCCGGCACTGCCGGAAACCGCTGGTCTCTCGGCCATCGAGCTGTTCGAGGCGGTGCGCAGCGGCAAGATCAAAGCCCTGTGGATCGCCTGCACCAACCCCGCGCAATCGATGCCGGACCAGCAGAAGGTTCACGAAGCCCTGGCGGCTTGCCCGTTCGTGGTGGTGCAGGAAGCCTTCTTCACCACTGAAACCTGCCGCTACGCCGACCTGCTATTGCCCGCCGCCAGTTGGGGCGAAAAGGAAGGCACGGTGACCAATTCCGAACGCCGCGTCAGCCATGTGCGCTCGGCCATCACTGCACCGGGTGAGGCGCGTGCCGACTGGTCGATCACCTGCGATTTTGCTCGGCGGCTGGAAAGCCTTATGCGTCCCGGCCAGGCCAGCCTGTTCGACTTCAACAACCCAGCGGCGCTGTTCGAGGAATACAAGCTGCTCACACTGGGCCGCGACCTTGACCTGTCCGGCCTCAGCCACAACGTGATCGACCGCCTCGGCCCGCAGCAATGGCCCTTCCCCGCCGGTGCTCGGCAAGGCACGCCGCGACTCTACGAAGACGGCGTGTTCCCGACCGACAACAGCCGCGCACGTTTCCTCGCCGAGCAATATCAGGCGCCGAAGGAGAAACGCGAGGCGCGGTTCCCACTGACACTGAACACCGGCCGCCTGCGTGATCACTGGCACGGCATGAGCCGCACCGGTACTGCCGCTCGGCTGTTCGGCCATGTCGAAGAAGCGCTGCTCAGCATGAACGGCGATGACATGCGCCGTCGTCGCCTGCTCGATGGCCAACTGGTTCAGGTGCGCAGCCGCAGAGGCGAACTGCTGTTGCCGGTGCACAAGGACGACAGCCTGCGCCCGGGGCAGGCTTTTCTGCCGATGCATTGGGGTGACCGCTTCCTCAAGGGTCTGGGCGTCAACAGCCTCACGCTACCGGCCTTCGACCCGATTTCCAGGCAACCGGAACTAAAGCACGCCGGGGTCGAGGTGGAAAAGATTGAGCTGCCGTGGCAGTTCTTTGCCCTCGTCGAAGGCTCCGTGCAGAAACGCTTCGAAGCGCTGCGCCCGCTGTTCGAAGGCTTCGCCTACGCCAGCTTCAGCCTGACCGGCCGCGAGCGGCCGGCGCTGGTGATCCGCGCGGCATGCAACGAGCCGCCTAGCCGCACGCAACTGGCGCAACTTGAGCAACTGCTCGGCCTGGATGAAGGCCCTGTGCTGGTCTATGACGACCCGCGACGCAGCGTCGGCAAGCGGGTGCGTATCGAGGATGGCCGCATTGTCGCCCTCAGTCTGTCCGGCGAAACCGCCGCGCGCGACTGGCTCAAGCAACTCTGGCACGACGGCAAGGCCGACCACGCACTGCGCCGCTGGTTGCTCGCGCCATTGAGCACACCGCCAGGCGGCGACGTGCGTCCCGCCAAGACGCTGTGCAACTGTATGAACGTCAGCCAGGACGCGATCTGTTCAGGCATCGAGCGGGGCCTGAATTTGAATGGATTGAAGCGGGAGCTGGGTTGCGGCACCAGTTGCGGCTCCTGCGTACCGGAAATCAAGCGGCTATTGGTGAAACAACCAGCAGTGGCTTGAACATCAACAGCTGGCGATGCATGGCGCGTCGTCGACGTGAATAAAGCAACAGATGAGGTGGAAACATGAGCGCAAAAGTCTGGCTGGTTGGCGCGGGGCCCGGTGATCCGGAGCTGCTGACACTCAAGGCCGTACGCGCCATGGGTGAGGCACAGGTCGTACTGATCGATGATCTGGTCAATCCCGCCATTCTCGAACACTGCCCCAACGCACGGGTGATCCCAGTGGGCAAACGCGGCGGCTGCCGGTCGACACCACAAGCCTTCATCCATCGGTTGATGCTGCGCTATGCACGCCAGGGCAAATGCGTGGTGCGCCTGAAAGGTGGCGATCCATGCATTTTCGGCCGCGGTGGCGAAGAAGCCGAATGGCTGGCCCAGCGCGGGATAGAGGTCGAACTGGTGAATGGCATCACCGCCGGCCTGGCTGGTGCCACACAGTGCGGTATCTCGCTGACCCAGCGCGGCGTGGCACGAGGCGTGACGCTGGTCACCGCGCACACGCTCGACGGCAGCAGCCCCGAGTGGCATGCGCTGGCGAAGTCCGGCACTACCCTGGTCGTCTACATGGGTGTGAGCAACCTGCAGCAGGTTCAGACAGGGTTGCTCGCGGGAGGCATGCCAGCCGGTACGCCGGTGGCGATGATCGAAAACGCATCCTTGCCGGCGCAACGCGAATGCCGCTCGCGCCTCGACGCGCTGTGCACGGATGCCGCCGTCTTCGGCCTTAGCAGCCCGGCCATTCTGGTCATCGGCGAGGTGGCTTCCCCCCGCATGGCGCTCACTGCCGCCGCAGCAGGGGTTCTAACCGGCTAGACGCCACCCCGTTGCAGAGCGGCAGTGCCCGTCGGTCGGCAGCGGCTGTGGCTGTGGCTGCGGCCGCGTTGCCTGGCAGGAAAATATTTCAACAAGTTTCACTGACATCATGTACTTGCCCCTTTTGTGGGCATAGAATGTGCGCCCATCTAGAGCTTGCGACGCTTAGCCGCAGCTGCACAATCACGCCGTTCCGCCAAGGAGTCCGGCATGCCTGATGTTTCCCTGTCCCACAACTGGGGCTTCGCGGTCTTTCTTCTCGGTGTCGTCGCGCTGTGCGCGTTCATGCTTGGCGTGTCCAGCCTGCTCGGCAGCAAGGCCTGGGGCCGCGCCAAGAACGAACCCTTCGAATCCGGCATTCTTCCTACCGGCAACGCCCGGCTGCGGTTATCCGCAAAATTCTATCTGGTCGCGATGCTCTTCGTGATCTTCGACGTCGAAGCACTCTATCTCTTTGCCTGGGCGGTCTCGGTGCGCGAAAGCGGCTGGGCGGGCCTCATTGAAGCTACCGTATTCATAGCAATTCTGTTGGCGGGTCTTGTCTACCTTTGGCGGGTGGGTGCGCTCGATTGGGCGCCATCCAGCCGTCGCGAGCGACAGGCGAAGCTAAAACAATGAGGCTCTTCGCATGCAATACAAACTTACCCGGATCGATCCGGATGCGGTCAATGACCGTTATCCGATCGGCCAGCAGGAGACTGTTGCCGATCCATTAGAAGACCAGGTTCATCGCAACATCTACATGGGCAAGCTGGAAGACGTGCTGAGTGACGCGGTCAACTGGGGGCGCAAGAATTCCCTCTGGCCGTACAATTTCGGCTTGTCCTGCTGCTATGTGGAGATGACCACGGCCTTCACCGCGCCTCATGACATCGCCCGCTTCGGTGCCGAAGTCATTCGCGCCTCTCCACGCCAGGCCGACTTCATGGTCATTGCCGGCACCTGCTTCATCAAGATGGCACCCGTCATCCAGCGCCTCTACGAACAAATGCTCGAACCCAAATGGGTCATTTCCATGGGTTCGTGCGCCAACTCCGGTGGTATGTACGACATTTACTCGGTCGTTCAGGGGGTCGACAAGTTCCTCCCCGTGGACGTGTACATACCCGGCTGCCCGCCCCGCCCCGAGGCGTTCCTGCACGGTTTGCAACTGTTGCAGGAGTCCATCGGCAAGGAGCGTCGTCCGCTTTCCTGGGTCGTCGGCGATCAAGGCGTCTATCGCGCCGAGATGCCCTCGCAGAAGGAACAGCGGCGCGAACAGCGTATCCAGGTCACTAACCTGCGCAGCCCCGACGACGTGTGAGCCCGGCTTTCCGCCTGGAAAGCCTCTCCACACCCAACCGTTGACCGAAAGCGACCGAGATCATGACTGCAGGCAATGCGCTGTACATTCCGCCCTACAAGGCTGACGACGGGGATATCGTCGTCGAACTGAACGCGCGCTTCGGCGCCGAGACCTTCACCGTGCAGCCCAGCCTGACCGGCATGCCAGTGCTCTGGGTGCCGCGAGAAAAGCTGATCGAGGTGCTGGGATTCCTGCGCCAGGTCAGCAAGCCCTACGTGATGCTCTACGACCTGAGCGCCACCGACGAGCGCCTGCGTACCCATCGCCGCGGCCTGCCGGCTGCCGATTTCAGCGTGTTCTACCAGCTGATGTCGCTTGAGCGGAACAGCGACGTGATGATCAAGGTGGCGCTCAGTGAAAGCGACCTCCGACTGCCCACCGCCTCGACCATCTGGCCCAATGCCAACTGGTACGAGCGCGAAATCTGGGACATGTTCGGCATCGACTTCGAGGGGCATCCGTTGCTCAAGCGCATGCTGATGCCACCGAACTGGGAAGGCCACCCGCTGCGCAAGGACTACCCCGCGCGGGCCACCGAATTCGACCCCTATATGCTCAACGCCGCCAAGCAGGAGCTCGAGCAGGAAGCCCTGCGCTTCAAACCGGAAGACTGGGGCATGAAGCGTGGCAGCGAGCACGAGGACTACATGTTCCTCAACCTCGGCCCCAACCACCCTTCGGCACACGGAGCGTTTCGGATCATCCTCCAGCTCGACGGCGAAGAGATCCTCGATTGCGTACCGGAGATCGGCTATCACCATCGCGGTGCCGAGAAGATGGGCGAACGCCAGAGCTGGCACAGCTACATCCCTTACACCGATCGCGTCGACTACCTCGGCGGCGTGATGAACAACCTGCCCTACGTGCTCGCGGTGGAGAAACTCGCCGGCATCAAGGTGCCGGACCGCGTCGATTTTATTCGCGTGATGATGGCCGAGTTTTTCCGCATCCAGAACCACCTGCTCTACCTGGGTACCTATATCCAGGACGTCGGCGCAATGACGCCGGTGTTCTTCACCTTCACCGACCGCCAGCGCGCCTACAAGGTGATCGAAGCCATCACCGGTTTCCGTATGCATCCGGCCTGGTATCGCATCGGCGGCGTCGCCCATGACCTACCGCGCGGCTGGGACAAGCTGGTTCGAGAATTCCTCGACTGGATGCCCAAGCGCCTGAAGGAATATGAAAAAGCCGCGCTGAAGAACAGCATCCTGATCGGTCGTACCAAGGGCGTCGCGGCCTACAACACCAAACAGGCGCTGGAATGGGGCGTCACCGGTGCCGGCCTGCGCGCCACCGGTCTCGACTACGACCTGCGCAAGGCACGCCCCTACTCCGGCTACCAACACTTCGACTTCGAGGTGCCGCTGGCCGCCAACGGCGACGCCTACGACCGCTGCATGGTGAAGATGGGCGAGATGCGCGAAAGCCTGAAGATCATCGAGCAGTGCCTCAAGCACATGCCGGCAGGCCCCTACAAGGCCGATCACCCGCTGACCACGCCGCCGCCCAAAGAGCGCACGCTGGAGCACATCGAGACCCTGATCACCCATTTCCTGCAGGTGTCCTGGGGGCCGGTGATGCCCGCCAACGAAAGCCTGCAGATGATCGAGGCGACCAAGGGCATCAACAGTTACTACCTGACCAGCGATGGCGGAACCATGAGCTACCGGACGCGCATCCGCACGCCCAGCTTCCCGCATCTGCAGCAGATCCCGTCGGTGATCAACGGCAGCATGATCCCGGACCTGATCGCGTATCTGGGCAGCATCGATTTCGTTATGGCCGACGTGGACCGCTGATATGAGCACAGTAATCAAGACTGATCGTTTCGCCTTGAGCGAAGCCGAGCGCTCGGCCATCGAGCACGAGATGCATCATTACGAAGACCCTCGCGCAGCCTCCATCGAGGCGCTGAAGATCGTCCAGAAGGCCCGCGGCTGGGTGCCTGACGGCGCCTGCGATGCCATCGGCGAGCTACTCGGCATCCCCGCCAGCGATATCGAGGGCGTCGCCACCTTCTATAGCCAGATCTTTCGCGTGCCGGTGGGTCGTCACATCATTCGCGTCTGCGACAGCATGACCTGCTACATCGGTGGTCACGAGTCGATCCTCGGCGCGATCGAACGGCAACTGGGCATCGTTCCCGGCCAGACCACCGCCGACGATCGCTTCACGCTGATCCCGGTGTGCTGCCTGGGCAACTGCGACAAGGCCCCCGCGCTGATGATCGACGACGACACCTTTGGCGACGTCCAGCCCGACGGTGTCGCCGCACTGCTGGAGGCCTATCCATGAATCCGCGCAGCGCAACCCAGTCCCTCCCTTCCATCGGACCGGCCAACCGGATCGCACGCCCTGAGGAAACCCATCCGCTGACCTGGAGGTTGCGCGACGACGGCGCGCCGGTGTGGCTCGACGAGTACCGGCAGAAGAACGGCTACGCCGCGCTGGGCAAGGCGCTGAGCGACATGGCCAGCGCCGACATCGTGCAGACCGTGAAGGATTCCGGCCTAAAGGGCCGCGGCGGCGCGGGCTTTCCCACCGGCGTGAAGTGGGGCCTGATGCCCGCCGACGAATCGCTGAACATCCGCTACCTGCTGTGCAATGCGGACGAGATGGAGCCCAACACCTGGAAGGACCGGCTGCTCATGGAGCAGCTGCCGCACCTGCTGATCGAAGGCATGATCATCAGCGCGCGCGCGCTCAAGGCCTATCGCGGTTACATCTTCCTGCGCGGCGAATACGTCGATGCAGCACGCAACCTCAATCGTGCCGTTGAGGAAGCCAAGGCCGCCGGCCTGCTCGGCAAGAACATCCTCGGCAGCGGCTTCGACTTCGAGCTGTTCGTGCACACCGGCGCCGGCCGCTACATCTGTGGTGAGGAAACCGCGCTGATCAATTCGCTGGAAGGCCGCCGCGCCAATCCTCGCGCCAAGCCACCCTTCCCCGCCGCCGTCGGCGTCTGGGGCAAGCCGACCTGCGTCAACAACGTCGAAACCCTGTGCAACGTGCCGGCGGTCATCGGTCACGGCGTGGACTGGTACAAATCCCTCGCCCGCCCCGGCAGTGATGACATGGGCAGCAAGCTGATGGGCTTTTCAGGCAAGGTAAAGAATCCCGGCATCTGGGAGTTGCCGTTCGGCATCACCGCCCGCGAACTGTTCGAGGACTACGCCGGCGGCATGAAAGATGGCTACCGCCTCAAGTGCTGGCAGCCCGGCGGCGCTGGCACCGGCTTTCTGCTACCCGAACACCTCGAGGCGCAGATGTACGCCGGCGGAGTTGCCAAATTCGGTACGCGTATGGGCACCGGCCTGGCGCTGGCGGTGGACCACACCGTGAGCATGGTCTCGCTGCTGCGCAACATGGAAGAGTTCTTCGCCCGCGAATCCTGCGGCTGGTGCACCCCCTGCCGCGACGGCCTGCCCTGGAGCGTGAAGACCCTGCGTGCGCTCGAGCGCGGCCAGGGTACGTCCCAGGACCTCGACATCCTGTTGCGGCTGGTGGACTTCCTCGGCCCCGGCAAGACCTTCTGCGCCCATGCACCCGGCGCGGTGGAGCCCCTGGGCGCGGCGATCAAGTACTTCCGCTCGGAGTTCGAGGCGGGCGTAGCCCAGACCATAGTCACACCCCCACAGCCGGCACTGACGAATTAAAGGCGCTGGGGGCTAGAGGCTGGACGAACAAGCGACTCGGATCTCGTCCAGCCTCAAGCCTTGAGCCTCCAGCCCTAGAAAAGATTTCCTATTAGCCAGACCCGCGCAAGCGGATGAGAAGACCTTGAAATGGCCACTATCCATGTAGACGGCAACGACTACGAAGTCGACGGAGCGGACAACCTGTTGCAGGCCTGCCTCTCGCTCGGCCTCGACATCCCGTACTTCTGCTGGCACCCGGCGCTCGGCAGTGTCGGCGCGTGTCGCCAGTGCGCGGTCAAGCAGTACAGCGGCGCGGACGACACCCGCGGGCGGCTGGTGATGTCCTGCATGACACCCGCGACGGACAACAGCTGGATTTCCATCGAGGATGCGGAGGCGAAGGCATTTCGCGCCAGCGTCGTCGAGTGGCTGATGATCAACCATCCGCACGACTGCCCGGTCTGCGAGGAAGGCGGTCACTGCCACCTGCAGGACATGACGGTGATGACCGGCCACAACCAGCGCCGTTACCGCTTTTCCAAGCGCACCCACCAGAACCAGGAACTCGGCCCGTTCATCGCCCACGAGATGAACCGCTGTATCGCCTGCTACCGCTGCACCCGCTACTACAAGGACTATGCCGGCGGCACCGATCTGGGCGTCTTCGGCGCCCACGACAACCTGTACTTCGGGCGCGTCGAGGACGGTGTGCTGGAAAGCGAGTTCGCCGGCAACCTCACCGAGGTCTGCCCCACCGGCGTGTTCACCGACAAGACCCACTCCGAGCGCTACAACCGCAAGTGGGACATGCAGTTCGCGCCAAGCATCTGCCAGGGCTGCGCCGCTGGCTGCAACATCAGCCCCGGCGAGCGTTACGGCGAGCTGCGGCGTATCGAGAACCGCTTCAACGGTGAGGTGAACCACTATTTCCTCTGCGATCGCGGCCGCTTCGGCTACGGCTACGTCAACCGCAAGGACCGCCCGCGCCAGCCGCAACAGGGCGACCAGACCCTGGGCGTCGATGCCGCACTCGATGCCGCCGCGGCGCTGCTCGACGGCAAGCGCGTGATCGGCATCGGCTCGCCGCGCGCTAGCCTTGAAAGCAATCACGCCCTGCGGGAGCTGGTCGGCGCCGAGCACTTCTACAGCGGTATTGCTGCGTCCGAACTCGCGCATGTCCAGCTGATCCGCGAACTGATCGAACGAGGCCCGCTGCCTACACCCACGCTACGCGATATCGAAAGCCACGATGCGGTGTTCATCCTTGGCGAGGACCTGACCCAGACCGCGGCGCGCATGGCCCTGGCCGTGCGCCAGGCAGCCAAGGGCAAGGCCACTGAGATCGCCGCCTCGATGAAAATCCAGGACTGGCACGCGGCCGCCGTGCAGAACGTCGGCCAACACGCCTTGCATCCGGTGTTCATCGCCAGCGTCAGCGAGACGCGACTCGATGACATTGCCGCACAGAGCGTCCAGGCCGCACCGGCCGACCTAGCCCGTCTGGGCTTCGCCGTGGCCCACGCCATCGACCCCGCGGCGCCCGCGGTGCAGGGCCTGGAGCGCGACGCAACCGAACTGGCGCAACGTATCGCCGATGCCCTGCTCGCCGCCAACCGGCCGCTGCTGATCGGCGGCGCTTCGCTGGGCGAGCGGTCCTTGATCGAGGCGGCCGGCAACATCGCCCAGGCCCTGAAGAACCGCGGCAAGAACGGCTCCCTCAGCCTGGTGGTGCCGGAAGCCAACAGCCTCGGCGTAGCCCTGCTTGGCGGCGACTCGGTCGATGCTGCGCTGGACGCGCTCATAGAGGGCCGGGCCGATGCCGTGCTGGTGCTGGAGAACGACCTCTATCGCCGCGCCGACCCGGCGAAGGTGGACCAGGCGCTGACCGCTGCGACGGCGGTGATCGTCGCCGACCACCAGCGCACCGCAACGGCGGCCAAGGCGCACCTGCTGCTCTCGGCAGCGAGTTTCGCCGAGGCCGACGGCACCCTGGTCAGCCTCGAGGGCCGCGCGCAACGCTTCTTTCAGGTCTTCGAGCCCAGCTATTACGACAGCAAGGTGCTGGTGCGCGAGGGCTGGCGCTGGCTGCATGCGCTGCACTGCACACTCCAGGGCAAACCGGTGGACTGGACCACGCTGGACCAGGTCACGGCGGCCTGCGCCGCGGACCATCCGGTGTTGCACGGGATCGTCCAGGCCGCCCCTCTCGCCTCGTTCCGCATCAAGGGGCTGAAGCTGGCCCGCGAACCGCTGCGCTACAGCGGTCGCACGGCCATGCGCGCCAATATCAGCGTGCATGAGCCACGGCAGCCGCAGGATCCGGATTCGCCGTTCGCCTTTTCCATGGAGGGCTATTCCGGCAGTGCCGAAAACCGCCAGCAGATCCCGTTCGCCTGGTCTCCGGGCTGGAACTCGCCGCAGGCCTGGAACAAGTTCCAGGACGAGGTCGGCGGTCATCTGCGCGCCGGCGATCCGGGTGTGCGCCTGTTGGACGGTGCGCGTCAGGACCTGGCCTGGGCATCGGCCCCCGGCGCCTTTGCCCCGGCGCCCGGCACTTGGCAGGCAGCGCCCCTGCACCAGTTGTTCGGCAGCGACGAGACCTCGGCACTGGCCGCCCCGATCCAGGCACGCATGCCGTCCCCCTACGTGGCCCTGTCCGACGTCGAAGCCAGCCGCCTCGGCGTGTCGGACGGCGACTCGCTGGGGTTCCGCATTGCCAATGGTCGCTGGCAATTGCCGGTGCGCATCGACGCATCGCTGTGTCCCGGCCTGATCGGCCTGCCGGTAGGGCTGGCGGGCGTCCCGCTGCTGCATGGCAAGGACCTGGCAACCGAACTGGAGGCGGTCCGATGAGCTGGCTGACTCCCGAGGTGATCGATGTGCTCATCGCCGTCGTCAAGGCGCTGGTGATCATGCTCGCAGTGGTGGTGTCTGGGGCACTGCTCAGCTTCGTCGAACGGCGCCTGCTCGGCTGGTGGCAGGACCGCTACGGCCCCAACCGGGTCGGGCCGCTCGGCATGTTCCAGCTCGCCGCGGACATGCTGAAGATGTTCTTCAAGGAGGACTGGAACCCGCCGTTCTCCGACCGGCTGATCTTCACCCTCGCCCCGGTGGTGGCGATGAGTTCGCTGCTGATCGCCTTCGCCATCGTGCCGATAACGCCAACCTGGGGCGTGGCGGACCTGAACATCGGGCTGCTGTTCTTCCTCGCCATGGCCGGCCTCACCGTCTACGCGGTGCTCTTCGCCGGCTGGGCGAGCAACAACAAGTTCGCCCTGCTCGGTGCACTGAGGGCCTCGGCACAAACGGTGTCCTACGAGGTGTTCCTGGGCCTGTCGCTGATGGGCATCGTCGCGCAGGCCGGCTCGTTCAACATGCGCGAGATCGTCGAGTATCAGCACCAGCACCTGTGGTTCATCGTTCCGCAGTTCTTCGGCTTCTGCACCTTCTTCATCGCCGGCGTCGCGGTCACTCACCGCCATCCGTTCGACCAGCCGGAAGCCGAGCAGGAGCTCGCCGACGGTTACCACGTCGAGTACGCCGGCATGAAGTGGGGCATGTTTTTCGTCGGCGAATACATCGGCATCGTGACCATTTCCGCGCTGCTGACCACGCTGTTCTTCGGCGGCTGGCACGGTCCGTTCCTCGACGCCCTGCCCTGGCTGTCGTTTTTCTGGTTCGCCATCAAAACCGGGTTCTTCATCATGCTGTTCGTGCTGCTGCGCGCCTCGCTGCCGCGCCCGCGCTATGACCAGGTGATGGCGTTCGGCTGGAAGTTCTGCCTGCCGCTGACCCTGATCAACCTGCTGGTGACCGGCGCATTCGTGCTGGCCGCGGCCCAGTAAGGAGAGAATTCATGTTCAAGTACATTGGCGCGGTGCTCCACGGCACCTACACCCAGTTACGCAGCCTGGTGATGGTGTTCAGCCATGGCTTTCGCAAGCGCGACACCCTGCAGTACCCGGAAGAGCAGGTCTACCTGCCGCCGCGCTATCGCGGGCGCATCGTGCTGACCCGCGACCCCGATGGCGAGGAGCGCTGCGTGGCCTGCAACCTGTGCGCGGTCGCCTGCCCGGTAGGCTGCATCTCGCTGCAGAAGGCCGAAACCGAAGAAGGCCGCTGGTACCCGGAGTTCTTCCGCATCAACTTCTCGCGCTGCATCTTCTGCGGCCTGTGCGAGGAGGCCTGCCCGACCAATGCCATCCAGCTCACGCCGGATTTCGAGATGGGCGAGTACAAGCGCCAGGACCTGGTGTACGAAAAGGAAGACCTGCTGATCTCTGGCCCCGGCAAATACCCCGATTACAACTTCTACCGCGTCTCCGGCCTGGCCATCGCCGGCAAGCCCAAGGGCGCTGCGCAGCACGAAGCTGAGCCGATCAACGTCAAGGGGCTGCTGCCATGACGGCTTTCGATGTCCCGCGCAGGTGGCACGAGAGGCGGACACGCCTATCCAGCCTTCCGTTCAGCTTTCAGCCTTCAGCCTTCCCGCGCTCCAGGAGCTCCTGATGGAATTCGCCTTCTACTTTTCCGCCGGCGTGGCGGTCGTCGCCACGCTGCGGGTGGTGACCGGCAGCAACCCGGTGCATGCCCTGCTCTACCTGATCACCTCGCTGCTGGCGGTATCGATGTGCTTCTTCAGCCTTGGTGCACCCTTTGCCGGCGCGCTTGAAGTGATCGTCTACGCCGGCGCCATCATGGTGTTGTTCGTGTTCGTGGTGATGATGCTTAACCTCGGCCCCGACACGGTCAGGCAGGAGCGCATCTGGATGGCGCCGCGCGTCTGGATCGGGCCGTCGGCATTGGCTCTGCTGCTGCTGGGACAGCTGCTCTGGGCCCTCTTTTCCGCCCGCACCGAGTCACCCGCCGGATTGCTCGCCGTCGGCCCGAAACCGGTCGGCATCGCCCTGTTCGGGCCCTACCTGCTGCTCGTCGAGTTGGCGTCCATGCTGCTGCTGGCGGCATTGGTCGCTGCCTTCCACCTGGGCCGCCACGAGGCAAAGGAGTAATCCCATGCAGTCGATCCCCATGGAGCACGGGCTGGCCGTTGCCGCCGTGCTGTTCTGTCTCGGCCTGGTCGGCCTGATGGTGCGACGCAACATCCTGTTCATGCTGATGAGCCTGGAGGTGATGATGAACGCCACCGGCCTGGCCTTCGTCGTGGCCGGCAGCCGCTGGCAGCAGGCAGATGGGCAGGTGATGTTCATCCTGGTCATCACCCTGGCGGCAGCGGAGGCGGCCATCGGCCTGGCGATCCTGCTGCAGCTGTACCGCCGCTTCAACACCCTCGATGTCGACGCTGCAAGCGAGATGCGCGGATGAACCTACTATTCCTGACCTTCGTTTTCCCGCTGCTTGGCTACTTCCTGCTGGCCTTTACTCGTGGACGGATGTCCGAAACGCTCGCCGCGATAATCGGTGTTGGCTCGGTCGGCCTGTCCGCGCTGATTGCGGCCCTGTGTATCTGGCAGTTCAACACCGCACCGCCCGCCGGTGGCGTCTTTACCCAGCACCTGTGGCAATGGCTGGACGTCGAGGGGTTTCGCGTCGCCTTTGGTCTGCACCTGGATGGCCTGTCGCTGACGATGCTCGGCGTGGTCACCGGGGTGGGCTTTCTCATCCACCTGTTCGCCAGCTGGTACATGCGTGGCGAAGAGGGCTACTCGCGCTTTTTCGCCTACACCAACCTGTTCATCTTCAGCATGTTGCTGCTGGTGCTCGGCGACAACCTGCTGCTGCTGTACTTCGGCTGGGAAGGCGTCGGGCTGTGCTCCTACCTGCTGATCGGCTTCTATTTCAAGGAGCGCAAGAACGGCAACGCCGCGCTCAAGGCCTTCATCGTGACCCGCGTCGGCGACGTCCTGATGGCGTTCGGTCTGTTCATCCTGTTCATGCAGCTCGGCACACTGGATATCCAGCAGCTGCTGGTGCTGGCGCCGCAGAAGTTCGCCCGTGGCGACCTCTGGATCACCCTGGCGACGCTGGCGCTGCTTGGCGGGGCGGTCGGCAAGTCGGCGCAGCTGCCGCTGCAGACCTGGCTAGCCGATGCCATGGCCGGCCCGACGCCGGTCTCGGCGCTGATCCACGCCGCGACCATGGTCACCGCCGGCGTCTACCTCATCGCGCGGACCCACGGGCTGTTCCTGCTGGCGCCGGACGTCCATGAGCTGGTCGGCATCATTGGCGGCGTGACACTGCTGCTGGCCGGCTGCGCGGCGCTGGTGCAGACCGATATCAAGCGCATCCTCGCCTACTCGACCATGAGCCAGATCGGCTACATGTTCCTCGCCTTGGGCGTCGGCGCCTGGGATGCGGCGATCTTCCACCTGATGACTCATGCCTTCTTCAAGGCCCTGCTGTTCCTCGCGTCCGGCTCGGTGATCAACGCCTGCCACCATGAGCAGAACATCTTCCGCATGGGTGGGCTGTGGAAAAAACTCCCGTTGGCCTACGCCAGCTTCCTCGTCGGTGGCTCCGCACTTGCCGCCTTGCCGCTGATCACTGCGGGTTTCTACTCCAAGGACGAGATCCTCTGGGAAGCCTTCGCCAGCGGCCATGACAGTTTGCTGTATGCCGGCCTGGCGGGCGCCTTCATGACTTCGCTGTACACCTTCCGGCTGATTTTCATCGCCTTCCATGGCCCGGCGCACACCGACGTCCATGCCGGCCGCGGCATCGCCCACGGCCTGCCGCTGGTAGCGCTAATCGTGCTCTCGACCTTTATCGGCGCGCTTATCGTGCCGCCGTTGGCCGGCGTGCTGCCGGAAAGCGTCGGCCACGCCGGCGGCGAGGCCAAGCACAGCCTGGAGCTTGCGTCCGGGGCGATCGCATTGGCCGGCATCCTGCTGGCCGCCATGCTATTCCTCGGCAAGCGCAGCCTGGCAGGCGCCATCGCCGGCAGCGCACCGGGTCGCCTGCTGAGCCGCTGGTGGTATGCCGCGTGGGGCTTCGACTGGCTCTACGACAAGCTCTTCGTGCTGCCCTACCTGTGGCTCTGCCGGCTGCTTGGCCGCGATCCGGTCGATGCAACGTTCGGCCTGATTCCACGCGTGGCACGTGGCAGCCATACGTTGCTGAGCCGCAGCGAAACCGGCCAGCTGCGCTGGTACGCCCTGTCCATCGTTGGCGGAGCCGTGCTGTTGCTCGGCATCGTTCTGCTCTGAATTTGCGCAAGGACTCGAAATCGTGATTCTGCCCTGGCTCATCCTGATTCCCTTCATCGGCGGCCTGCTGTGCTGGTTCGTCGAGCGTTTCGATAAAAGCATGCCGCGCTGGATCGCTCTGCTGACCATGGCGCTGCTGCTGGGCATCGGCCTCTGGCTGTGGGCCACCGGCGACTTCCAGCTCGCCCCCGCACCGGGAAGCGAAGCGAACTGGGCGGTGCAGTTCAAGCACGTCTGGATCGAGCGATTCGGCATCAACCTGCACCTGGCGCTCGATGGCCTGTCGCTGTTGATGATCGTGCTCACGGGCCTGCTGGGGGTGCTCTCGGTGCTCTGCTCCTGGAAGGAGATCCAGCGCCATGTAGGCTTTTTCCACCTCAACCTGATGTGGATCCTCGGCGGTGTGGTCGGCGTATTCCTGGCGCTCGACCTGTTCCTGTTCTTCTTCTTCTGGGAAATGATGCTGGTGCCGATGTATTTCCTCATCGCGCTCTGGGGCCATAGCGGTGAAGGCAAGCGGTCGCGGATCAATGCCGCCACCAAGTTCTTCATCTACACCCAGGCCAGCGGCCTGATCATGCTGGTGGCGATCCTCGCCCTGGTGCTGGTCAACTACCACACCAGCGGCGTGCTGACCTTCGACTACGAGCTGCTGCTCAAGGCGCAGTTGCCGCCTGGCGTGGAGTTCCTGCTGATGCTGGGCTTCTTCGTTGCCTTTGCGGTCAAGTTTCCCATCGTGCCGTTCCATTCCTGGCTGCCCGACGCCCACGCCCAGGCGCCGACCGCGGGCTCCGTCGACCTGGCGGGTATCCTGCTGAAGACCGCCGCCTACGGCATGATCCGCTTCGCACTGCCGCTGTTCCCACACGCCTCGATGGACTTCGCCCCGGTCGCCATGGGCCTGGGCCTGCTCGGTATCTTCTACGGCGCCCTGCTTTCGTTCGCCCAGACCGACATCAAGCGCCTGATCGCCTACTCCAGCGTGTCGCACATGGGCTTCGTGCTGATAGGCATCTATTCCGGCAACTCGCTCGCGTTGCAGGGCGCAGTGGTGCTGATGATCGCCCATGGCCTGTCGGCCGCGGCGCTGTTCATCCTCAGCGGTCAGCTCTATGAGCGCCTGCATACCCGTGACATGCGCGAGATGGGGGGATTGTGGTCACGCCTGCCGTGGCTGCCGCCACTGAGCCTGTTCTTCGCCGCGGCGTCACTGGGTCTGCCCGGTACTGGCAACTTCATCGGTGAATTCGTGGTGCTCTTCGGTAGCTTCGCCAGCTCGCCCTGGGTTGTGGTGATCGCCACCTTCGGCCTGGTGCTGTCGTCCGTTTACTCGCTGGCAATGATCCACCGGGCTTACTTCGGCCCGACCAATGCTGAAGGGATGCTGCAGGGGCTGGACGGGCGCGAGGTGTCCATGGTGCTGTTGCTGGCGCTGCTGCTGGTCTTGCTCGGCGTCTTCCCGCAGCAGGTGTTCGATACCTCGCAGGCGACCGTCAGCGGCGTGCAGCAATGGCTCGCCGTCACCCTCTCCCCCACCGTTTCGGCCCGGTAGTTCTGATCATGCAATTCACCTCGAACTCGCTCATCGCCCTGCTGCCCCTGTTGCTCACCGGAGCCACTGCGGTGGCGGTGATGCTGACCATCGCCTGGCGCCGTCACTATGGGCTGACCTTCGTGGTCACCTCGGCCGGCCTTACCCTGGCGCTGCTCTCCATCGTCCCAGCGCTGCAGGTGGCACCGCTGAGTGTCACACCCATGCTGCGCCTGGACGCCTTCGCTTATTTCTACAGCGCGCTGGTGCTCGTCGCGACCCTGGCCTGCGTGACGCTGGCGCATGCCTATCTCGGCGAACAGGATGACGCCCACGGCTTTCCGGGCAACCGTGAAGAGCTGTTGCTGCTGATGTCACTGTCGGCGGCCGGCGGCTTGGTGCTGGTCAGCGCGCAGCACCTGGCCGGGCTGTTCATCGGCCTGGAGCTGCTCTCGGTCCCGGTCTACGGGCTGGTGGCCTATGCCTTTTTCAACCAGCGTTCGCTTGAGGCCGGCCTCAAGTACATGGTGCTCTCCGGTGCCGGGAGCGCCTTCGTTCTGTTCGGCATGGCCCTGCTATACGCCGAGTCGGGCAGCCTGAGTTTCGCCGGGATCGGCCTCAGCCTGGCTGCCGAGGGATCATCCGTCCTGGTGCAGGCCGGAATCGGCCTGTTGCTGGTCGGGTTGGGCTTCAAGCTGTCGCTCGCGCCCTTCCACCTGTGGACGCCCGACGTCTACGAGGGCGCCCCGGCACCGGTCGCCGCGTTTCTCGCCACCGTCAGCAAGGTGGCGGTATTCGCCGTCCTGCTGCGCATGATCGAGATGTCTCCGGCGGCCAGCGGCGGCTGGCTGACCGACGCGCTTAGCCTGATCGCCATCGCTTCGATCCTGATCGGCAACCTGTCGGCGCTGAACCAGACCAATCTCAAGCGCCTGCTCGGTTATTCGTCCATCGCCCACTTCGGCTACCTGCTGGTGGCCCTGACGGCCAGCGACGGCCTGGCGGTAGAAGCCATCGGCGTTTACTTAGTGACCTACCTGCTAACCACCCTCGGCGCGTTCGGCGTGGTCACGCTGATGTCGAGCCCCTACAAGGGCCGAGATGCCGATGCGCTCTACGAGTACCGCGGCCTGTTCTGGCGGCGCCCCTACCTCACGGCGGTGCTCACCGTGATGATGCTATCGCTGGCCGGGATTCCGCTGACCGCCGGCTTCGTCGGCAAGTTCTACGTGATCGCCTCTGGCGTGGAGTCGCAGCTCTGGTGGCTGCTGGGCACGCTGATCGTCGGCAGCGCCGTGGGGCTGTTCTATTACCTGCGCGTGGTGGTGACGCTGTATCTGGTCGAATCCGGCATCCGTCGCCACGATGCGCCCACCAACTGGGGCCAGCGTGCCGGCGGCATCATGTTGCTGGCGATTGCCCTGCTGGCGTTCTTCCTGGGCGTCTATCCGCAGCCCCTGCTGGAGCTGGTGCAGCAGGCGGCGGTGGCCGCGCTCTGAGCCGCGGCGCCCGTCCCGGCAAACCGGCCGGGACGGTGGCGCCACCCGCGACGTCACCCCCGCCCCGCGGCAGTCTGACTGACTGACCCACGCCCTGCTCGCCCAATCCGGCACAAAAAAAACCGCGGCAGGGCCGCGGTTTTTTTACCTCTTCACTCCCTCACGCCTGCTGGCGCAGCTTCTCCGGTTTGATCAGGAACCGCGCCAGTGCCGGCAACAGCCAGATCGCACCGACCATGTTCCAGAGGAACATGAAGGTCAGCATCAGGCCCATGTCGGCCTGGAACTTGATCGCCGAGAACACCCAGGTGAAGACGCCGATCGCCAGGCAGATGCCGGTGAACACGACGGCCTTGCCGGTGGACTTGAGGGTCTCGTAGTAGGCGTCCTGCAGCGTCATGCCCTGGCGCAGATAAGTCTCCAGCCGGCTGTAGATATAGATGCCGTAGTCCACGCCGATGCCCACGCCGAGGGCGATCACCGGCAAGGTCGCGACCTTCACGCCAATGCCCATGAAGGCCATCAGCGCGTTGCCGAGGATCGACGTCAGCACCAGCGGCAGGATCACGCACAGGGTCGCCGCAATGGAGCGGAAGGTCAGCAGGCACATGAAGCTGACTGCCAAGTAGACCGCGATCAGCATCGTGGTTTCCGAAGCGGCGATGACTTCATTGGTCGCCGCTTCGATGCCGGCGTTGCCCGCCGCGAGGACGAATTCCAGGCCTTCGCGGTTGTTCTCCTCAGCGAACTCACGCGCCGCCGAGACGACGTGGTCCAGGGTTTCAGCCTTGTGGTCGTTGAGGAACACCAGCACCGGGGCCAGCGAGCAGTCGCCGTTGTACATGCCTTCGGCACGGGCGATGGAGCTGTTGAGCACGAACTGGTTACGCGACAGCGTTTCCCACTTCAGGCTGCCCTCGTTCATGCCCTTGATGCTCTGCCGCGCGACGGTGACCATGGACACCGCCGACTGCACGCCTTCGGTGTTTTCCATCTTCCACATCAGCTCATCCATGGCGGCCAGCGTGTCGTAGTGCGCGCAACCTTCGGGCGCGGTCTTGACCATCACCACCAGCACGTCGGAGCTGGTCGAGTAGTTGCGGATGACAAAGTCGTTGTCCAGGTTGTAGCGCGAATCGGGGTGCAGCTCCGGCGCCCCCTGGTCGAGGTCGCCGATCTTCAGGTTCTGGCCGTACCAGAGGCCGCCGAGGACTGCGAGCAAAGCGATGACCACCGACACCGAGGCCACGGTCGGGCTAGCGAAGTTGGACAGTGCGCGCCAGAACGGGTGGTTGCGCGCCGCCTCTTCACGCGCCTGCTTGACGGCGCGCTGGCTGATGCCAAGGTAGGAAATCGCCACCGGTAGCAGGATCAGGTTGGTCAGGATGATCACCGCCACGCCCA
>DAMBNU010000031.1:0-24139 GCA_032064305.1 Pseudomonas sp.
CCCGGCACTGCCAGGTCCACGGCCGGGCCCAACAGGTAGTTGCGGTTGCGACCTTCGCCGCGTTCGTAGGTGGCTGAGAGCAGCACGTCCTTGATCGGGCCGAACGAGAGGTCGGCTCCGGTCAGCTTGCCCAGTGATAGGCGCGGGCTGAACTCACCGTAGTAGGTATGGCCGTCCCCGCCGGAGATGCCGTTGTACCACTTGCTGTCGACGAACAGGAACATGTCGCCCCAGGTCCAGCCGCTGACGTGTTCGAAGGTCACCGTTTGCTGGATGTCGCCTTCCTTGCCGCCTGCGCCGTCTACGGCGAAATTCCTGCCGTAGAGGTAGGTCAGGCTGTTGTCCTGCCAGAGTACCGGCGCGGCCATTGCCTGGCCTGTCAGCAGCAGGCTGCCCGCGACTGCAGCGATTGTCAGCATGGGTTTCATGAAAGCTCCTGTTGTATGCAGTGGTTCTTCTGTGTGTTCGCGTGAGCGACCGGAAGGTGGCCGCGCACAAAAAAGCCCCGCGGGGACGGGGCTCGGGTTGTGCCGGCAGGTCAGATCACTTCGGCCCAGAGGTCGTACTCGTCGGCATTGGTGACCCGTACGCGGACCTTCTCGCCCGGCTGCAACGGGCGCTCGCTGTCGATATAGACCATGCCGTCGATCTCCGGGGCGTCGGCTGCGGAGCGGCCGATGGCGCCGTCTTCGTCCACCTCGTCGATCAGCACATCCAGTTCCTTGCCGACTTTCAGCTGCAGCCGCGCGGCGCTGATGGCCTGCTGGTGCGCCATGAAACGGTCCCAGCGGTCCTGCTTGACCGCGTCCGGCACCGGCTCGAGATCCATGGCTTCTGCCGGGGCGCCGTCGACCGGCGAATACTGGAAGCAACCGACGCGGTCGAGCTGGGCTTCGGTGAGCCAGTCGAGCAGGTACTGGAAGTCTTCTTCGGTCTCGCCGGGGAAGCCGACGATGAAGGTGGAGCGGATGGTCAGCTCGGGGCAGATCTCGCGCCACTTCTTGACGCGCGCCAGCGTCTTGTCTTCGAAGGCCGGACGCTTCATCGCCTTGAGCACCTTCGGGCTGGCGTGCTGGAAAGGGATGTCCAGGTACGGCAGGATCTTGCCGGCCGCCATCAGCGGGATCACGTCATCGACGTTCGGGTAGGGGTAGACGTAGTGCAGGCGCACCCAGACGCCCATCCTGCCCAGTTCCTCGCAGAGTTCGAGCATGCGCGTCTTGACCGGCTGGCCGTTCCAGAAGTCGAGCTTGTACTTGAGGTCGACGCCATAGGCGCTGGTGTCCTGGCTGATCACCAGGATCTCCTTCACACCGGCCTTGACCAGCCGCTCTGCTTCGCTGAGTACGTCGCCCACCGGGCGGCTGACCAGCTTGCCGCGCATGGACGGGATGATGCAGAAGCTGCAGGTATGGTTGCAGCCTTCGGAAATCTTCAGATAGGCGTAGTGGCGCGGGGTCAGCTTGATGCCTTGCGGCGGCACCAGGTCGACGAAGGGGTCGTGCTCGATGTTCGGCGGCACCACCTCGTGTACCGCATTAACCACCTGCTCGTACTGCTGCGGCCCGGTGACGGCCAGCACGCTGGGATGCACGCCGCGGATGTTGTTTTCGTCCACGCCCATGCAGCCGGTGACGATCACCTTGCCGTTCTCGGCGATCGCCTCGCCAATGGCGTCCAGCGATTCGGCCTTGGCGCTGTCGATGAAGCCGCAGGTGTTGACCACCACCACATCGGCGTCCTCGTAGGACGGCACGATCTGGTAACCCTCCATGCGCAGCTGGGTGAGGATGCGTTCGGAGTCGACCGTGGCCTTGGGGCAACCCAGGCTGACGAACCCGACTGTTGGCGTTTTGCTCATCGACTTTTGAACCTCGAAAACCGCGCATGAAAAAGGCGCGCGAGTATACAGCTATTTGCCCGGTTTTCGGCGCCCCGCTGAGGGCAGGCGCCGGGCGGCAGGCTGTTCAGCCGCTGTGGCCGTTCGCATCTGCGTCCGGGCCGAGCGGCGCGATCTCCGAGCGGTTGCGACCGCGCTGCTTGGCCTGGTAGAGCGCGGCGTCGGCCAGCTTGAGCACCTCCTCGATTCGTTCCGAATGACCCGGCCACGCGGCGATGCCCAGCGAGATGGTCACGTGGCCGACGGCGACGATCGGCTCCTGCTCGACGCACTGACGCAACCGCTCGGCCACGCGCCAGGCAGCGTCGAGCCCGGCATCGGGCAGCAGCATCAGGAATTCCTCGCCGCCGCTGCGGCACAGGGTGTCGGCGCCGCGCGAGCAGGTGGTCATCAGCTCGGCGACGTGGCGGATGACCTGGTCGCCCACGTCATGGCCGAAGCCGTCGTTGATCCGCTTGAAGTGGTCGATGTCCAAGGCCACCACGGCGAAGGCACGGCCCTCGGCGTTGAGGCGCTCCAGGGCCTGGGTGAGGCCGCGGCGGTTGAGCAGGCCGGTGAGCGGGTCGGTCTGTACGTCGAGGTTGAGCTTGCCGATGCGCTGGTGCATCAGGTTGACGCCCAGTTGCATGGCGCGCTTGAGCTGGTCGGATTCGAAGTACCAGGAACGGATGCGCTGGATGCGCTCCGGACTGTCCGGTGCGTCCATTTCGCTCGCGGTGCGGGCCAGCTGCCACAGCGGCTTCGAGATCAGGCCGGACAGTAGCCAGACGCCAAAGAAGGTCAGTAGCGCCATCGGTGCCGTCTGGCGCAGCACCGCGAGCATCAGGTTGTCGAGCGGGTGCAGGGTAGCGGCGGTCGGGCGCTGGGCCACGATGCCCCAGCCGGCGGTGGGCACCGGGGCGAAGCCGGCGAGCATGTCCTGGCCGCGGCTGTTGATGACCCGCTGGCTTCCCGACTCACCGGCCAACACCTCGTCGATCACGGCATTGCCGCCTACCACCTCGCCGAGTCGCGCCGGGTCGGGGTGATAGAGCAGGCGCCGGCTCTGGTCGACGGCATAGAGATAGGAGCCATCATGGTAGTAGTGCTCGCCGAGCATACTGTTGAGGATGTTTGGCGCCTTGAGGTTGATGATCCCGCCGATGTAGCCAAGGTAACTGCCGTCTCGGCTGACGATGGGCTGTGAGATCGACACCACCAGCGTGCCGATGGCCGAGATGTAGGGGCTACTGATCAGCGGCTTGCGCTCGCGCAGGGCCTCACGGGCGCCAGGCGAATCCAGCGGATGTCCGATCAAGCTGATTGCAGCTGGCGACGTCGCGCGCACGATGTGGTGAGCATCGGTGATCAGGGTATTGTTGAAGCTGTTGGTTTGCAGGCGCAGGCGGTCGGCTTCGGCCTGTAGCACCTCCGGGTGGTCGAAGCGGTCGGCCAGGCGCGCGGCACTATATGCCAGCTGTTGCTGCGCCGAGGCGAAGAAGGTCTCTGTGCTCGTGGCCAGCTTGACCGCGTAGGCCCGGTTGGCCTCGAGCGTGTTGTCCATCAGCGACTGGCGTTGCACCTGATAGCTGGCATAGAAGCTGATGCTCAGCGTGACCAGCCCACTGAGGATCGCCAGCAGCACGATGAGCCGCCGCAGGTCGATGCGAAACAGGGAAGTCAGGGGCATGGGGCGCTAGGGATGGCGGTCGTGAGTTCGTCACGCATGGTAGGGCCTTTGGTCGTGCTGCTCCAGCCGTCAGTCCGATTTACGGGTGCGCGCGTCAACAGGCCCGGCGAAAAGAACCGGGCGCGCTCTGAACGTACCTGTACAGAAAGTGACCAATGGGTACGCGATTGCTCGAAAGGGCCGCTCCCCCTGTTACCATCCCCGAATTGATTCGGACGGAAGACTGCTGTGACCGAGACTTCAACTTGCGTGGCAACGGCGCCAGATCATGTACCGACCGGCGTGCCCGGGCTGGACGCGGTGCTCAAGGGCGGCCTGTTGCCACGCGCGGTGTATATCGTCCAGGGCGGGCCGGGGGAGGGCAAAACCATTCTCGCCAACCAGATCTGCTACGGCTGGGCGGCGCGCGGCGAACGCTCGCTCTACGTGACCCTGCTGGCCGAAACCCACCATCGGTTGCTGCGACACCTGCAGAACATGGGGTTCATGGACAACCAGTACGCCGGGAGTTCGGTCGTCTACGAAAGTGCGTTCGACATCCTGCGCAGCGACGGGCTGGAAGGCATCCTTCGCTACCTGACGCGCAACGGCAAACGCCAGCAGGCTTCTCTGATCGTCATCGACGGGCTGTTCGCGCTGGAGGAGAACGCCGCGTCGGAACGTGCCTTCCGCGAGTTCATCAATGACCTGTCGATCTATGCCGACGTGGTCGGCTGCACCATCCTGTTGCTGACCAACAGCAAGCGCGACTCGGGCAGCCCCGAGTTCACCATGGTCGACGGCTGGATTCAGCTGGGCAGCGACGAGGATCACTTCCGCACCTACCGCTACCTGCAGGTGCGCAAGTTCCGCGGCAGCGACTTCATCTCCGGCCGTCACCTGAGTTCGATCTCCAGCGAGGGCTTCCGGGTGTTCCCGCGGCTCGAGGCAGTCACCGGCGAGATCGAGTCCGCGGTGATGCGCGATACCCGCCTGAGCACTGGCGTCCCGGGGCTGGACCAAATCATCGAAGGCGGCATTCCGTACTCCTCGACCACGCTGCTAGTCGGACCCACCGGCGTCGGCAAGACCACGTTGGGGCTGAGCTTCATCTGCAGCAGCAGCGACGCCGAACCCGGCCTGATCTTCGGCTTCTATGAAGATGCCCATCGTCTGCGGCGTCGCGCCGGTGCGCTGGGGCTGGAGCTGGGGGCGTTGATCGACAGCGGGGCGGTCGAGGTCCTCCACCATTCGCCGACCGAATTGCTGCAGGACCAGCTCGCCGAAGAGATCCTCGCCGAGGTCCGTCGCCGCGGTGTGAAGCGGCTGTTCATCGACGGCGTGGACGCGTTCAAGCAGGCGGCGGTCGACGACCAACGGCTCGGTCGCTTCCTCAGCACGCTGACCGCCATCCTGCGCTGCGAGGGTGTCACCACGGTGTTCACGGCCGAGCTGGCGGAAATCGTCGGTGGGGACGAAGGCCTGCGTTTCACCGCCGTGTCCTCGATCGCCGAGAACATTGTCCTGTTGCGCTACGCCGAACTCGAGTCGCGGCTTTACCGCACCCTGGCAATTCTCAAGATGCGCGAGAGCGGCTTCGATCCGTATGTCTACGAGTTTTCCCTTGGCGCTGGCGGGTTCCGGCTCGGCGAGCGCATGAGCGATACCGAGGGGGTGGTGACGGGGCAACCCCACCGTTTGCCATCGGCAGGGGGACGGGATGCGTGACCCGCACGCGGAACGCAAGCCGCTGGTGTTGCTGGTGGAGGATGAGCTCGGCCTGAGCAAACTGATGGGGATGATCCTCGAAGACGAGGGTTACCGGGTAGTCGACGCAGCGAACGGCGCCCAGGGCCTGGCTCGGCTCGCCGAGGAACGCCCCGCATTGATCATCACCGACTACATGATGCCCGAGCTCAACGGCTACGAGATGGTCCGTACCATTCGGCGCAATCCGGAGTACGACACCATCCCCATTCTGATGACCAGCGCTGCCCTGCCGTCGGACCTCCCGGTGGGCGAACTGGTGGATGCGTTTCTGCCCAAGGGCAGTGGCCTATCCTTGCTGGTCAGCACCATCCGCCAGCTCATCGAAGGCGCTGACGGCGCTTAGCCACGCCGCCGCTGCGGCGGTGTTTCGGCCTCTACAGCGCGCTGGCCACCAGCGGCGGACGCGCAGGCAGATAGCGCTTGAGCCGCAGCGCGGGCGATTCGATCAGATGCCAGGACAACACCGCGATGACGACACTGCCCGTCAGGCTCAGCACCATGAACGCGGGTAGAGATAACTGCGGACCCAGCCAGTGCACCAGCAATTGCTGGAACGGAAAGCTGAAGATGTACAGGCCGTAGGAAAAATCGCCGTAGCGCCCGAAGCGCGACAGGCGCGGCCACGGCAGGTGCGCCAGGTAGATGGTGATGTACGGCAGGGTCAGCACATGGACGAATAACCACCAGGGCGTCTGGGCGCTGAGCAGCGATAGCGCCAGCAGTAGCAGCGCAATCTTGCCGTTCCATGGCAGCCGCTGGCGGTACAGGTACAGCGCCGAACCAAGAAAGAAGAACATGCCCAGGCGTGTTGCCTTGCGCAGGATGTCGCTCTCCAGGCCGAACGAGGGCGCGACCAGGAAGTGCACCAGCATCAGCCCCAGCGGCACCGCGAGGGTTGCGATCCGGCCGAACAGCCTGAGCAGGCCGAGCAACAACAGCGTCGCGTACATCATCACCTCATAGGGCAGCGTCCAGACCGAGCCGTTGACGGTGCCGGGAAAGGGGTTGTGACTGAACACCGCCGGCAAGTGGAACTGGGTGACCAGCGCCATGTTCGACAGGTAGCGCACGGTCTGGGTGTTCAGCAGGTAGTCGCTGAGTGGCAGCCCGGTCGCCAGCGGTCCGATGACCAGCACCGTGACCAGTGTCGAGACGGCCAGTGCCGGAAAGATCCGCAGGGCCCGCTTGGCGACGAAGTCCAGCAGGCTGTGGCTGTTGAGCCACGAGGCGGCGATTAGAAAGCCGCTCATCACGAAGAACAGGTTCACCGCGATGTCAGCGGCGTCCATCGAGCCGGTAAACAGCCGTACCGGTTCGACCGCTCCGCGGCCCGACAGCCAGTAGCAGTGTCCGAGCACCACCGCCGAGGCGGCGAAGAAGCGCAGGAAATCGAAGTTGTTGCCGTCGCGTCTAACCGATGCGATGTCCATGTCCCGCCCCCCTTTCAAAGATAGAAAGCCTGCACGTCCCTCCGTGGTTGGCCGGCGTCAACGAAGTGGAAATTGCTCGCTCATGCCCAGGGCGCCGCGTTCGCCGTCATGGATGGCCTGCTCGATCAGCGCCAGGCGAGCCTGGCTGTGGCGCAGGCGGGCGAAGAGGCGCAGCAGGCCGAGAAAGACCGCGCGATTGAGCCGGTGCAGGGCGGGCGATGCGGCCCACACGTGAGTGTCGAACCAGGCCTGGTTGCGCGCGGTGTAGTAGGCGCGAAAATCCGAATCCCCGAGCAGGAAGGTCTCGTAGATGCTGCCGGTACGCGCCTTGATGTTCCAGGAATGCTCCAGTTCGTCGATCACCGCCTCGGTGAACAGCCACAGCTGGCCACCGCCGGCGGTGATACGCCGGGTGTATTCAGTGTCGTCGACATACAGCACCAGCTCCCGGCGGGGCAGGCCAATTCGCTGGTACAGGCTGCGGTGGGCCAGCATGCCACCGTAAGGTGCGAAGGGCAGGCTTACCCGGTCCGCGCGCGTCCCGGGGCGTTTGCCCCAGTGGGTGCGACGCCAGAGCTTGTAGGGCAACTGCCCCAGGTGGAAGCCGAAATAGCTCGAGCGCGGCTGGCAGAGGAACCGGGACGGCACGCCCTGGGCCACGTCCGCCTGTTGTGTGGCCCGGTAGCCGAGCACGGCGACCTGTGCAGCGCCGAGCCTGTCGCCGAGGCGTGCCACTTCGCGGTGCAGGATCGTCACGGCTGCCTCCGTGGGCGCGTTGTCGTCGTCCATCATCCAGATGTACTCGGCGCCGCTGGCGAGCGCGGCGTTCAATGCCACGGCATAGCCATTGGCCGAACCAGTGTTGCTGGGCAGCTCGATCAGCCGGACCCGGCCGGGAAAGCGCGCCGTCAGCGAATCGAGCGGTGCGCTCGAGGCGTTGCTCACCACCACGACGTCGCGGATCTGCTCGAAACTCAGCGCACGCTCGACCAGTTGCTGCAGATAGGGCAGCCGGTCGCCGTAGGTGACGGTCACCACTGTGGTTGTCTGTGTCATGTTCGGACTCGGGTCAATGCAGCCCGCTCGAGCGAGCAGGCACGCCGCCACGTCAGCGACCTGATGGTGCTGGCGTGGCGTGGGGAAGGGCAGTCTGGGTGAAACGAAAGGGGCGATGGTGACGTTCAGGCGACGCTTTGCGGGTCGCCTGCCCGGACGGTGGTCTGGGGCTGGCTACGCGCGAGATCGGCGTCGGCGTCGGGGTTGAGGAAGGCGTGGAATACGCTGATCAGCCGGGTCGCGCCGGCCATGCCCGCAAGGTCGGGTACCTCGAAAATCTCCGTGTAGGAATAGCCGTCGGCATACACCAGCGTTTGCCGTGATTGATCTGCACTGTCCATGGTGCCTCCGAGAGGTCGCAGTGTTAGAAGGTGTAGCGGATGCCTTCGCCCGCACGGCGATAGGGGTTGCCGAGCAGCGGCTTGGCCAGGCGAATCGGTGCCGGCATGGCGGCGCCTGCCCGGCCATCGTCGGCGCACGCCGGCACAGCCGGACGGCTATTGGGCGTGTAGGCGATCGATCCGCTGATGCCGGTGCCGCAATCGGCACGGTTCGACGTCGCGTTTTCCACATCCTGTGAGTGCAGCGTCTGGGATGAGTCGGATCGGTGGCTGGCGTGGGTCGTCCCGCTGATCAGCAAGGCGATGCTTAATGCCGTCAGGGTCGGAATGCGGTGCGATACGGTTGCTGTGTTCATCCTTGAAACCTCGCAGGTGGGTGAGGGTCGGCTAGGCGTGCTTCATGGGCACTGCCGTGGGGTAGACCGGCGCGACGCTGACCGCTGTAATGGCCGGTCGCTCCGGAGGTGTGTTCTGTCCGTGAAGCAACGACACCTCCAGAGCCCTAGTTTCCACGAACGCCTTGATCTCGCGCCTGAATCGTTCGGTTGAAAATCGCTCTGCGCTTGTGCGGCAGCTCTCAGGCAGGATGCGATGTGCCTGGGATTCGAAGAGTCCGACCGCCTCGACCAGCGCCGCCGGGGTCTGCTCGCCATAGAACACCCCGGTCGGTTCCGGCTGGCCGAGCCCGCGCACCGTTTCCAGCACGCCACCGCGGCCGTAGGCGATGACCGGCGTGCCGCAGGCCTGGGCCTCGATGGGCGCGATGCCGAAGTCTTCCTCGGCGGCGAACACGAACGCCTTGGCGCGCTGCATGTGGTGCAGCAGCACGGCAAAGCTCTGGTAGCCCATCAGGGTCACGTTGGGCGAGGCGAGCTCGCGTGCCTTGTACATTTCCGGCCCGGCGCCGATCACGATGAGCTTCTTGTCAGGCATGCGTGAAAACGCCTCGACGATCATCGGGATGCGCTTGTAGGGCACCATGCGCGAGGCGGTCAGGTAGTAATCCTCCTTGGTCGCGTGCAGGGTGAACTGGCGGGTGTCCACCGGCGGGTAGATGACCGTTGACTCGCGTCGGTAGCTCTTGTTGATACGCCGGCCGATGAAGTGCGAGTTGGCCACGAAGTCGTCCACGCCACTGGCGGTGCGCTGGTCCCACATGCGCATGTAGTGCAGCAGCATGCGCGCCAGCTTGGCCTTGAAGCCGTGGTCCAGGCTGGCCTCGTGCAGGTACTGGTGCTGCAGGTCCCAGGCGTATCGAATCGGCGAGTGCACATAGCTGATGTGCAGCTGGTTGGGCCCGGTCAGTACGCCCTTGGCCACGGCATGGCTGCTGGAGATCACCAGGTCGTAGGCGGACATGTCCAGCTGCTCGATGGCCAGCGGCATCAGCGGCAGGTACTTCTGGTAGTGCGTCCTGGCCTTGGGCAGCTGCTGGATGAAGGTGGTGGTAGCGCGCTTGCCACCAAGGTGGGCGCGGTCTTCGTCGGAAAGGAAGTCGATGACGGCGAACAGGTCGGCTTCCGGCCAGACGTCCAGCAGCCCGGCCAGAACCCGTTCGGCCCCGGCGTAGGTCACCAGCCAGTCGTGCACAATGGCGATTTTCATAGGATGGCCTTTCTCGATAAGGGAGTTGCGTTCGGCTGCCGCAAAGCGGGCAGCAGGGAAGCGGGCGACCGGATGGCGCGCAGGTCGCCTTGGCGATTCGCGCGTGACCGGGTACTGCTGCGGTGCGGCTAGTGCTTCGGTTGGCCCAGTGGCAGCGCTGTCACGCTGCGGTTGCCCGCGTCGCGCTCGCCAATGAAGACACTGTCGATCAGCCGCGAGAGCTGCCGCGCCGAGGCGTTCCAGCAGTAGCGGGCGACGTTGGCCTTGCCGCGCCGGCGCAAGTCCAGGCGCAGGGCGGTATCGCTCAGGACCTGCTCCATGGCGCGGGTGATGTCGGTGACCTTCAGGGGATCGAAATACAGCGCGCTTTCGCCCAGGACCTCCGGTATGGAGGCTGCCCGCGCGGCGATCACCGGGCATCCACAGGCCTGCGCCTCGAGCGGCGGAATCCCGAACCCCTCGTAGATCGACGGAAACACGAAGGCGGTCGCACCCTGGTAGGCCTTGACCAGCTCGTCGTCCGGCAACCGGCCGAGGTTGCGGATGCGCCGGCTGCCGGCGACGTCGTGGATGCTGCCGGCAAAGACTCTGTTGGAGTCACCGATGATGCGCAGCTCAACGTCGTCGTGGCCTTCGATCTGCAGGAATGCCGCGATCATGCGGGCGAAGTTCTTGTGCGTGCTGGGCGACGAGACGGCCAGCAGGTAGGGCGTGGTGCCGCGCGGCTCGGCGTCGACACAGAACGGCTGGAAGCGCTCATCCACGGCGCTCGGCACGATACAGATCTTGCCCGCCGGGTAGCCGTAGTGAGAGGCGAGCTCCATACGCGAAAATTCGCTGCCGGTGATCAGCGCCTTGACGCGGCCGAGCAGCAGCGGGGTGAGGTTGCGGTACATGGCCCTGAAGCTCCTCGAATAGCTCTCCGGATGCCGGACGTAAGTGATGTCGTGGTGGGTGGCGATCTGATTGCCGTAGGCCAGCGGTGCCGTGTTGCACAGCGAGACCAGCGGCGGGCTGCCGTGGCGGGCCAGCCACAGCGGCAGGTCCAGCTGCTCCCACAGGTGGCCGCGATGGCGCCCAATACGGCGCACCTGCAGGCGCTCGGCGCTTTCGTGCAGGCAGATGTTCTCGGGAGCGACGAACACCAGGTCGTCGCGCAGGGTCTTGAGCTGCAGGCTGAGCTGTTCGGCGAAACGCTGGACGCCGCGCATTTCCTGGGTCAGGAAGCGTGCATTGATCACGATCATCGGGGATTACCTCTGTCCTTTTAAGGTTGTTGTGAATCGGGTGCCGGGCTGGCTGGCTCGGTGATGAGCGCAGCCGGGTCGGCCGCTCCCAGGCTGATGATCTTTGGAAACTGGCCAAGCTCGACCCGCGCCGAGCAACGGTCGTCTGCGGCCGTGCATTGCCATGCGAT
This sequence comes from Pseudomonas sp., assembly GCA_032064305.1. Lineage (GTDB taxonomy): Bacteria > Pseudomonadota > Gammaproteobacteria > Pseudomonadales > Pseudomonadaceae > Stutzerimonas. The sequence continues at coordinate 11,168 of DAMBNU010000031.1, forward strand.
GGCGCTGGCGATTCGCCCGCGGTCCGGCTGCGCGGTGTCGAGCAGTTCCACCGGGCCGCCGCCGGTCTGGGCGGTCGAGAACACGCGGACCGACTGCGGCTTGCCGGTGCTCCAGGCCACCAGCAGTTGTTCCCCGGCGTTGGCGAAGCGCAGCTGCACGGTGTCCCCGTCCGCGTCGCCGACGCGCCCGACAAAGCGATAGCGCTTGATAATCGGGCTGATCGCCTGCAGCACGGCATAGGCCTGCTTGGGGCTGTAGTCCTGGCGCAGCAGGCCGAAGTTGTGCTCGCGCTCCCGCGGGTCGGTACCATCGTTGCGCAGGTCGTACCACCAATAGCCGCGCACGCTGGGCAGCGTCCGGGCGAGGAAGTAACTGCGCGCCAGGTAGGCCGCCTGCAGGGTTTCGTCGATGCCGCAGGCACCGCTGTGCGCCGGCCAGGCCATTTCCGTCAGGTAGATCGGTACCGGCTGGTTGGCGGCGCGCGCGAGGTCCAGCGCGACCCCACCCAGCCATTCGATCCAGGCCTCCGGTGTGGCCTGGCCCCGGCTGTTGCAATGCACGTAGGGGTGCAGCGAGAGGCCGTCGACCGATTGCATCACTCCGGCTTCGATCAGCCGCTCGGCGAAGCCCGACTTGATGCCCTGGCTGGTCACCGCCCCGGCCAGCACCTTGGCGTCAGGGTCTTGCTGGCGAATGATGCCGGCCGCATCGGCCACCAGCCGCGCGTAGTCCTGGGTAGAGGCGGGATCTTCGGGATTTTCCAGGTCCCATTCGTTCCATATCTCGTAATGCCGGACGCGGCCGCGCAACTGCTGCGCCACGAACGCCACATAACGGTTGTAGGCGGCGCGAACCGGTTCGCTGCGCGGTTTTTCGCCGTCGCCGTGGTGGATGTTGCCGTAGCCGAGGATCAGCAGGCTGTCGATGCCCTGGGCCTGGGTTTTGCGCAGGTAGTCGTTCCAGTGCGGCTCCACGGCCAGCTTGTCGCGGTGGCGCTCGACGAACGCCCAGTGCGCGTCCGTGCGTACCGATTCGATGCCCGCCTGGCGCAGCAGCGCGAACCCCCTGTCGCGGCTGCCCGGCAGGTGCAGTTCGTGGGAGCAGACGCCCACGATGAAGGGGTCGTCGGCCTCCAGGGCCGCTGCGCTGAGGGCGACGCCGTACACGGCGAGTGCCGCTGCCAGGCGGCCGATCCGATACCTGAAGTTCATGGCTGCGCACGCCTCACGCCGGGCGCGGGGGCGCTGGGCATGCGCCCGTCCTCCGGTGCTGCCGCGGCCCGCTCGTACCGCGTTCGGGGCACCGCTCGAGGGGCCTGTACATGGGCGATGGCCATGCCAAGGAACAGCGTGGCGGTGGTCACTTCCAGCACGTCGGTGGCCCAGCCGATCAGGCACGTGCAGAACACGATGCCCAGCAGGGCGTCGCGGATGCGCGGCCCGCGGTCGTGAAGGCGCAGTAACAACGGAAAGAGCAGCAGGTAGAGCGCCACGCCGAACACGCCGAGCATGCCCCACAGGTACAGCGCGGTGTTGTCGGCGATGCTCAGCAGTTCCAGCCAGGCCAGGGGGAAGGCCGCTGCGCTGCTGCCTACCGCGCCGAACCCCGCACCGGTCCAACCCCAGCCCTGGTTGACCAGCACGTCGATGAAGTTCGGCCAGCTGTTGATCAGACGGTCGTTGAACGAGGCCAGCAGGCTGGCGCTGTAGGCTTCGCTCTGCGGGATATTGAGCAGCAGGCTGGCGATCGGCAGCGCCATGCCGGTGAGTACGACGAGCAGGAACGCCGTTGCGCTGGGGACGCGGTAGCCGGCCAGGAACAGCATCACCAGGGTCAGCAGGTAGGCCGCCGCGGTAGATTTGTTGGTGGTCAGGTAGATCGCCGCGAAGGCGATCGGATACAACGCCAGGCGCAGCAGTCTGGACCGCAGGAAGGCGGCCAGATAAAGGCTGTACAGCGCGATCATCACCGCCAGGTTGGTCGACATCCGGGCGAACCCGGCCAGCCGGTCGGTGCTGCCAAAGGCCCAAGACTTGTTCGCAGTCAGTTCGACGTCCCCCATCATGTAGCTGTAGCCCTTCCAGGGCACCGAGGTGTACATGTCCAGCGCGATGCCGATCAGCGAGGCCACCAGGCAGAAGCCGATCACCCAGCCCAGCAGCGTCGTGCGCTGTTCCAGGTAGGGGCCGCAGAACAGCCCGAACAGCAGCGGTACGTAGATGAACACGCTGAACCCGACGTTGCCGGGCGCCGCGCCGTGCAGCAGGGCGAGCACGCTCCAGACCACCACCGCGAAGAGCACCAGCCAGACCCCGGCCTGGCTGCGGGCGCGCGGCAGTTCCAGCGCTACTGCGGCCAGGCAGGCGAGCTTCGGCAGGTACAGCAGGGCGCCCATGCCCGCGACGTCGAGGTAGTAGCGCAGGGCGCCGGCAAAGGTCTCGCTGACCAGCAGTGAAGCGGCGATCAGTGCCAGCAGGGTGGGCTTGTCAATCGCCAGCGGGCTCGACCTGGGGTGCGCGAGGGTCAGCGAGTTGGGGTTCATCGAGGGCACTCCGGCCATGTAGCGTGTTGTGCAGGATCGCGTGGTACTGATCGAGCATCCGTTGCGTATCGAGAAAGGCGGCGACGCTGTCGCGTGCCCCTGCCGCCAGGCGCTGGCGCAGGTCGCCATCCAGGTAGAGCCTGAGCAGGGCGCGGCCGAGCGAGTCGGGGTCGTCGGGCGAGCACAGCAGGCCGTTGACGTTGTCCTGGATGATCTCCGGCAGGCCACCGCGGTCCGTGGCGATGATCGGCAGGTGGCGGGCGCATCCTTCGACGGCGACCAGGCCGAAGGGCTCGGCCCAGATCGACGGGACCACCAGCACGTCGATCTCGCGCATGAAGCGTTCGGAAGGCTGGTAGCCAAGGAACCTGACCCTGGCCGGATCGGCCAGCTCGCAGAGCGTCGCTTCGTAATCCAGTTTGCCGCGCCCGGCGATGTGCAGCGTGGCGTCGATGGACAATGCCTGGAACTGCTCAACCAGCCAGCTCAGGCCCTTGTTCTCCGACAGCGTGCCGATGTAGCCGAAGCGCAGTGGCCCGCCGTGAGCGGGGCGTGGTGGCGTTGCCGGGCTCGCGCCGCCCTCGATGCAGTTATGCACCACATGCTGGCTGGCCTGGCCGAAGAAGCCCTCGGCCGCGATCCGTTGCAGGACGAAATGGCTGACGCCGATGACCGCGCTGACCTGGTCCGAGGCCTGGGCATGCTGGCGCCGGAAGGCAGCGCACAGCCCGCACTGGCGCGCGCAGCTGCGGCCCTTGGCGAACATGGTGTCCTTCGGGCAGAGCAAATAGAGGTCGTGCAGCACCTGGACGATGGGCAGGCCCGCAGCGCGAATTTCGTCCCAGGCCGAGATCGACCAGCCGACCAGGTTGTTGCACAGCACCAGGTCCGGCTCCTCGTGGGCGATCACCTCCCGCAAGGGCTTGCGCATGCCGCGGTTGTAGCGGTCCCGGTAGTGCCAGCCGAGGCGCAGCAAGCGGTTGGGCTTGGCCTGGGTGAAGTGCCAGTAGAAGTTCTCCAGACCGGCGCGGTACACCAGCACGTTGTCGACATGTTCCGGGTTCAGGCCGGCCTCCGGCCCGGTGGCCAGCACCACCACGTTGCAGCCCCTGGCCTGCAGGCCTTCAGCCAGCTGGCGCACCACGATCTCCGCGCCGCCGCCGATATGCGGCGCGTACAGGCTATGGACGATCAGAATCTTCATCGGTCGCTCCCGTATCGGTCTGCCCGGCAGGCCGGTACGGCGGGGTGGCAGGGCGCTCCGCTCAGGTAGCGCGCCGGGACCCGCACCTTGTGTTCGCGCTGCAGCAGATTGAGCAGGATCACGGCGCGGGTTTCGCCGTCGCGGCTGACGAAAATCGCCTCGAGGTCCTGAAAGCTGCCAGCGTTGAGCTGGACCCGGTCGCCGGGCTTGAACGGCAGCGGCTCGTGCTGGCGCGATTCGGCAGCCAGGCGCTGGCGCAGCTGCTCGATCAGCGAGTCCCTGACCGGCACCGGCTCGCCGCCAAAGGCGACTACGCGGGCCACGCCGCGGGTCGAGCGGATCGGGTACCAGTTGTCCTGCTGCGCGTCGAGGCGGATGAACAGGTAACCGGGGAACAACGCTTCCTGCGCCTTGCCCTGGCCCGGCACAGGCGGTTTGTGCGGGCGATAGCATTCGAAGTGCTGCCGTCGCAGATGCTCTTCGGCGCGGCATTCCTGGCGTGGTTTGGTTTGCAGCAGGTACCAGCGTGGGTTGTTGACGGGCGCATCCATATCTATTGCCTTCCAGAGCGTCTACGAAATCCGTGTGTGGTGCGAGGGCGTCACGCCCGTTGCAGCGCGGCCGGCTGCGGCTGCCCTTCGAGCAGCGAAAAGCGATCCAGCAGCGCCTGGGTTCCGCTGCGGCCGTTGAACATCAGCACGTCGATGATCGACAGCGAGGGCACGAACGGCTGGCCGAACTGCGGGTAGCTCAGCTCGTCCATGCGCAGGAAGCGCAGCACCAGCCCCTGCGCGCGAAAGTAGGACGGGCAGTACAGCGCCGTACCGCCGATAGGGTTGATGTACTGCTCGACACCGAGCCGGTGGGCGATGCGCACCACGCGTTCCTGCTTGTCCATGCGCGCCGGCAGGCCCATGTCGGAACCCAGGTGGATCGGCGTCTCGATCTCCAGATGCGCGCACAGGGCGCGGATGGATTGTTCGGCGAAGCGCGCCAGGTTGCGTTCCGGGCTGGCGAGGATGCGGGTCAGCAAGGCCAGGGTTTCGGTCTTGTGCGGCGCCCGGGCGTAGCTGAATGCCAGCGTCTTGAGCAGCCGTCCGGCGTGCGCCTCGAAGTCGTCGCTGAGCCAGCGCTGGTTGATCGACAGGTAGGGATCGTCATGGCGCAGGGAAAAGGTCACCAGCTTCGGCTGTCCGTTGACCAGGATGCGGTTGCGGTTGATCCACGAGGCCTTGACGTACTGCAGGTCGTCGCCCAGCACGAACGCGTCGCTGTGGGCGATCAGCTGGAAATAGCCCAGGTAGGGAAACAGGTAAGGCTGCATCATTGCGGCAGTTCTGAGCATGGCGGGTCCCTCGCGTGGCGGTCGGTGGCATGCGCGCGGGCGTGGCCGCGGCGTGCCTGCGATCAGGCCTTCTGTGAGTAGCTGTAGTAGCCGTAGGCACCGGTGTCGTAGGCGGAGCTCGAGGCCTTGCGCCGGATGCCGTTGAGAATCGCGCCCTTGAGCAGCACCCCGTTCTGCGCCAGGCGCCGCTTGGACGCCTCGATCTGGCTGGCGGTGCTCAGCCCGTAGCGCGCCACCAGCAGGCAGGTACCGGCCTGCTGCGCGACCAGCACCGCATCGGTCACCGCCAGGACCGGCGGCGTGTCGATGACGATGAAGTCGTACTCGCGCTCGGCCTCCTTCAACAGACGGGCGAAGTTGTCATGCATCAGCAGCTCGGACGGGTTGGGCGCCGAATGGCCGCTGACGATGACGTGTAGGTTGGCCTGGTCGGTCTTGGCCACCACCGCCGCCAGGTGCAGCCCGCTGGCCAACGCGTCGGACAACCCGTTGCGCGGCGTCAGGCCGAACACCCCGGCGAGGTAGCCGCGGCGCATGTCGGCGTCTATCAGCAGCACGCGCTGGCCGGACTGGGCGATCACCGAGGCCAGGTTGCTGGAAACAAAGGACTTGCCCACCGAGGGCGTCGGGCTGGTGATCACCAGCACCTGGTTGCGCGCTTCGAGCATGGCGAACTTGAGGCTGGTACGCAGGCTGCGCAGGGACTCGATGGCCAGGTCCGCCGGGTCGGTGCTGCCGAGCAGTTTGCTGCGGCCGTCGCGTAGCTTGCGTAGCCGGTATAGCGCGTCCTGCTTGGCGGAGAAGGGCAGCGCGGCATACACCGGTACGCCCAGGTGCTCGATGGTTTCGGGGCTTTCGATGCCGCGGTAGAACACCTGGCGCAACAGGATCACCAGCGCTGACGCCAGCAGCCCGGCAAACACGGCGACCAGCACCACCAGCGGCTTGATCGGCTTGGCCGGTTTTTCCACCACGGCGTAGGCGCTGTCGATCACCCGCACGTTGCCGATGGTCCCGGCCCGCAGGATGTCCTGTTCCTGGGCCTTGTCCAGCAGCAGGGTATAGGTGCGGGTGGTCACCTGCATGTCGCGGTTCAGGCGCAGCAGCTCCTGCTGGGTCATCGGCAGGGTGTTGACCTTGGCCATCAGACCCTCCTTCTGCTTCTGCAACTGATTGATCTTGGTCAGCAGCGTCTGGTAAGTCGGGTGCTCGGGCGTGTAGAGCTGGTTGTATTCGGTGCGCTTGAGGTTGTACTCGGAGATCTGCGCTTCCAGCGCCACGATCTGGTCGAGCACGCCCTTGGTCTCGATGCTGATGTCCACCGACTGGGCGCTGGTCTGGTAGTCGTTGAGCGCGGCTTCGGCCTTTTCCAGCTCCTTGCGCACCAGCGGCACCTGCGAACGCAGGAACTCCAGTCGCTGCGCGGCCTCGGCGGAGCTGCGCTCGATGTTCTGGCGCACGTACAGGCGGCTGATCTGGTCGAGCACCCGGTTGGCTTTCTCCGGGTCCGGATCTTCCAGGCTGAGGTAAACGATGCCCGAATCCTTGCCCGCTTCGCCCACCTTCAGGCGCTTCTGGTAGTCCAGCGCCGTGGTCTGCGGGCGGTTGCGCACCACCCTGAATTCGGTGCCGGGGCGGGCGATCAATTCGGCGATCTGCAGGGTGAAGCCGTCACGTTGCACGGTTTCGCCAGTGCGGCCACTGAGCAGCAGTTTCTCGTCATCGTCGTACAGGCTGAATGCGTTGGCCGGCCCGGCGCGCAGCGTGAGGCGCTCGCCGAGATAGGCCTCCGGCACGTCGAACTGGAAGACGTCCAGCTTCTCGCCGCCCCAGGCGTAACGGGACAGGCCCAGCAGGGGCTCGGCGAGGGCACCGTCCTTGACCGGGTCATGCTGGCGCGCCAGGTAGCTGCCAAGCAGCGGCACGTAGCGGGGCCGGGCGTCGATGTAGAGCTTGAGGTCGTTGACCGTGCGTCCCAACACCGAGCGCGACTTGATCAGCTCGATCTCGGTGACCGCCTGCGAGACCGAATTGGGCCGCGGCACGGACTCGGGCACGCCGGTGATACCGGCCTTCTTCGGCTCGATCTGGATCATCGCCGTCGCCTCGTAGACCGGGGTGGCGACAATGGCGTAAGCCACGCCCAGCAGCGCGAAGAACGTGGTGATAAGGCCGATCAGGCGTTTGTGATCGAATGCCACGCGCAGGATGCGTGCCAGGTCGATGCGGTTGTCGACGTCGTAATCCAGAGACGAGCGGGCCATAACGGTCATTGCGGTTCCTTCCTTGAGCGATCGCTATCAGCGCGGCGAGGCGCGGTCATGCGCCTGGCGTCAGGCGGCGAAACAGGTTGACGCTGATGTTCTGAAACACTTGACCCAGTGCCGCCAGCTTGCTCATTGGCGAGATCGAGGCCAGCGCCTGGGCGAAGACCTGGGTCAAGAAATATTCGTAGAGCGAGGCGTCGCCGATCCGCTGGTAATAGCGCGCCAGGCAGTAGTACGCATGCATGGTCATCTGGATGCGCTGCTTGCTGCTGCGCATGGAGAAGATGCCGCCCTCGTGTACGCGGTAGGCCGCCGGCTCGATTTCGGCCATGAACTTGCCCTTGCCGTGGGCACCGAGCAGGGACCACCAGCAGATATCGAGCACTTCGACGCCATGCAGCTCAGGGGGCAGCTCATGGATCAGGTTGCGAAAGCAGACGGTCAGCGTCGACACCGAGCGGGCCCGCTTCAGGTCGCGGGCACTGGCATCGCGGCGCAGCCGGCCCTGCAGGTGCGGACTGCGCACCACGCCCTGGCTGTTGAACATGAAGGCGTCGTGGTAGGTCATCACGTAGTCGCGGTGCGCCTCGAGAAAGTCGACCTGGAGCTGCAGCTTGCGCGGGTCCGTCCAGTAGTCGTCGCCTTCGCAATAGGCGATGTACTTGCCTCCGGCCTGCGCAAAAAGCGCGGTGCTGAACGGCACGCCTTTCTGATACTGGTTTTCCCGCTGGTAGATCGGCCGGATCACATTCGGGTAGCGCGCCGCGTACTCGGCGATGATCGCCGCGGTGCCGTCCGTCGAGGCATCGTCGTGGACGATCACCTCGAACGGGAAGTCCGTCTGCTGGCCGATAAAGCCGTCCAGCGTGTCGCGGATGAAGTCGGCGTGGTTGTAGGCCAGGCAGACGATGCTCAGCAATGGCGCTCGCCGTTCTCGCCAGCCGGCCATGAGTTCCTGTTCGGTTTTGGCTTGGATATCCATTCAAACACTCGATCGGGTCATGAGAAGGTAAAGCCGCATCACAACGGGGCGGGAGGTAAAGGCCACCAGGGTCAGGCAGATCAGGCCGCTGATTGCGAGGCCCAGGAGGATGTCGAAGCGGTTGTCGTCGGCGATCGCGGCGAATAGCGGCTCGCCGACCAGCAGGCCCAGGCCGGTCATGGCGGTGATGCGCAGCATGTCCTGGAGCCATGGGCGCTGCAGGGCGGGTGCGAAGTGCCGGTGAACCATCGCCGGCCAGATCAGCAGGGTCACCAGACGCAGGCCAAACCAGACCAGGCCCGCGCCGTAGGCGCCGTGCGCGAGGGCGGCGTAGCTCACCAGCGGAATGCTCACCGCCGCGCTGACCAGGCTGAACCAGACATGCCGGCGCAACTGGCCATAGGCGTACTGCAGGTAGAACTGAAAGCCCGTCACCGCCATAAGGGCGCTGCCCAGCACGTACCACGGCAGGATCGTGCGGCTCCATTGCGCCGCCTCGCGGTCGCCGGTCCAGGCGAAGATCAGCTCGTAGGCATGAAAGGCGACCACCCCGGCCAGGGGAAACAGCAGACTGCAGACGAACCGTGTTGCATTGAGGTACAGCGCCTGCATCTCGCCGAGCCGGTCTTCGGCGACGAGCATGGTCAGGCGCGGCAGCAGCGTCTGCACCAGCGGGTTGATCAGCGTCATGATCCCGGTGGTGATCAGCGCGACCAGCGAGAAGTAGCCGTACTCGGTGAGCGGCAGCACGCTGGAGAGCAGCACCTTGTCCAGCTGGGTCAGCAGGATCCACAGCACCGAGGTCAGCGAAATGCCCGCTGCGAAGGGCAGCACCGGCTGCACCAGGGTCCAGTCGAAGCCCGTGAGCAGACGCGGCGTGGGCATTCGCCCATAAGCCTTGGCGGCGAATATCGACGTCTCGATCAGGCCGACCACCGCCTGGAACAGGAAGAAGTCCACCGGCGCCTGGCTGACGAAGGCCAGCAGGAACAACCCGCCGAAGTAGCGCAGTGTCGCCACCAGCACGTTTGCCCCGTTCAGCCAGGCGTGCAGCTCCAGCCCCTGGAGACCACTTTTGTAGAGCGTCGCGTAGAGCTTCAGGGCCGTCATCAACCCCATCAGGCTGATGCACTGCATCAAGGTGGTGACGCTCAGAGACTCCGCCTGCAGCCAGCGTTGCGCGATCCAGCCGCTTCCCAGATAGATGCCCAGGGTGACCAGCACCGCCACCGGCGCGAAAATCAGCTCGAACGAGCGCATCAGCCGGCCGGCCTCGTAGCGCGTCGTTGCATCGACTGCCCGGCCGCGCAGATGGGCGATCTGGCGTACCAGCGAGGGCGACAGGCCAGCATCGAGCAATTGCATCCAGGCCTGCATCACGGCGAAGAACCCAATCAGGCCGTAGGCCTCGGCGCCCAGATGGCCGAGGTAGAACGGCAGGATCAGGATCCCGATGAGCAGCGCATAGGCCTGCCCGGCGTAGCTGAGGCCGGTGTTGCGGAGCATCGAACGCTGTCGATCGGACATGAATCGGGCCGCCGGTAAGTCGTTAGGGGCGCGTGCGGGCGCGGTGGATCAGGCTGAACGGGGTTTCGACCAGGGTGTGGGCGGCCACAGCCGTCCGGCCGCTTCGGTGCTGCAACCGGCCACCTCGCTCAGCACGGTCTGGATGACCCGCGTCTGCACGTGCCGCGGCAGCCCCGGGTAGATCGGCAGGCACAGCACCCGCCGGCTCAGCGCGCGTGAGTGCAGTTGCGGCGTCTGCGGCTGCAGGTAGGCCAGGGTGTCGAGCGAGGGGTAGAAGTAGCGGCGCGGGTTGATGCCCTTGGCGTTGAGCGCGCTGCGACAGCGCAGCAGCTGGTCCTCGCCGGCCAGCGCGACCGGGAAATAGCTGTGGTTGCGCTGTGCATGCAGCTGCGGTTGCTGCAGGTCCAGGTGGTCGCCGAGCCCCTGCTCGTAGCGCCGGGCGATTTCCGCCCGTTGCTCGAGAATCAGGGGCATGTCGTCGAGGATGCACAGGCCCATCGCGGCGGCGAATTCGTTGAGCTTGGCATTGATGCCGATGCCGTCGATGAGATCGGTGTCGACGATGCCGAAGTTGCACAGCAGTCGGATGCGCGCGGCCAGGTCGTCGTCATCGGTGACGATCGCGCCCCCCTCGATGGTGTGGAACAGCTTGGTCGCGTGGAAGCTGAGCGTGCTGATGTCGCCCCAGTTGAAGACCGAGCGGTCCCGGTAGCGCACGCTGAACGCGTGGGCGCCGTCGTAGACGACCTTCAGCCGATGCCGTGCGGCGATGCGGGCGATCTCTTCGACCTCGCACGGGTTGCCGAACACATGGGTGGCGACGATGGCCTGGGTGTCGCTGTCGATGCGCGCCTCGATCGCCTTCGGGTCGAGGTTCCAGGTCGCCTTGTCGATGTCCGCGAAGATCGGCCGGATGCCTTCCCACTGCAGCGAACTGGTGGTCGCGACAAAGCTGAACGGCGTGGTGATGGCGCTGCCGGTCAGGTTCAGCGCGCGGTAGGCGATCTGCAGCGCCAGGGTGCCGTTGTTGGTGAGGATGATGTTGCGCACGCCAAGGTAGTCGCGCAGGCGCTCTTCGAGTTCGGTGACCAGCGGGCCGTGGTTGGTGAGCCAGCCGGAGGCGTAGATGCTGTCCACGTAGCGCAGGAACCGGGCCTTGTTGCCCAGGTACGATTGGGTGACGTTGATCATCACGACGTCCTTATCGAGGGTCTGTCGAGCCGCAGCGGGAGGCGGCCAGGTGGCGGATCAGGCGGTCGGCTGGTTGCCCATGGCCGTGGCACGGCGGGCACGGCGCTGGTTCATCTTGAGGATCATGCGTGTCGCGAAACTGCCGGCGTGCGGATCGCCGAAATGAAAGATCGCCGTCGCGCGCCGGGTGGCCGGGTCGCAGGCTTCGTTGGCGTGCAGGGTCCGGTAGCCCCAGAACAGGTAGAGGTTGCCTGGTACCAGCTTGAGCTTCTCGGGCTTCAGCCATCCCCGGCCAATGGCGGCGGTGACCAGGCGGCGCGCCACGCGGTTCTGCAGCAATGCCTTCTCCAGCACATTGATTGCCACGTTCGCGCGTATGCGCCGCAGATTTGGGAACAGGATCAGGTCGCCCCGGTCTTTGCCCTCTTGCGGGATGTCGATCGGCAACAGGGCGGTGACCAGGCTGGCATCGTAGTGAAAGCAGTTGGACTCGCGTCGGCCTGACTGACCCTGAACGCAGCGCAATACCGTCAGCAGTTGCTCACTGTAGGCCGGCTCGCCGGCGCCGATTCGGTAGACCTCGGCCAGCAACTCGCGAAACGCCGGCGAGGCACCCAGCAGCCCCAGCAGCGAAGCCTCGATCTCGGCTCCGCCGTGGTGTGCGAAATAGCGCCCGCTGTGTTTTGCCGCGTCGTTGCGGACCATTTCGCGCAACGAATCGAGTTGTTCAGCCGATAGAAAGTTCGCCACGCAGGCACTTCCCTTTCTATCCATTTCATCGGCAATCAAAGCATGCGCGGCGCTGACTGGAAGGCGGAACTGGGTATTCACGGGGCGCTCCGAAAGTTGATTGGTTATCCAGATAGGACTTGCCGTTTAAATCCAACGGCTGAGGCAGTTCGATAATTAAATAAGTTGTTGATTGTTGTTATAAAGGCGCGAGCGTATTACTTGCAGCCATAAGTATTCCGGCACGTCTGGGTACAGGGGTTATTTATATGAAGTTGAACAACGCTACCGCCATCGACTGCACGGGGGAGTGAGGTCGGTTTTCGGGCGTACGCACGGGCGGCTCCCGCGTAGCCTGGTCCCAGGCATGGCTACCGCACTCGGCCAGGCTACGAGATAAGCGTCAAAAAAACCTTCATTGCAGGCGTTACAGCTGGGAAGCTGCAAGAGAGGACGCCGTCCTTGCGCGTTCGGATCAATCGGCCGGCACCCTGTGTGCGGCTGGCGATCAGTAACATCCTGTCTCGTCGTTCTGCGGCGTAGTTATCATTCAGAACATGATTGCCGTCAAGATGAAAACGAAAACTTTTCGGGCAATTCTCCGAAGGCTGATGCCAATGTCTTGATGCTAAAGGGAATTTATTGGCAAGGCCAAAAAGACCGTTGAGAAGGAAAGAAAAAGTGCTCCATCGTTTGAACTAAGCCGTTCGGTCTAGCGCATAAATAGTCACGCGACGAAAGCATGAGCCAACAACGGTTAATTGCGGCATGTAATAAGCAAGGTAATAAATAGCGGCCAGTGTGCCGACGGTATGCACAATCGCATTGCGAGGACGTGGTGTTTCGCGAGGCAAAAAAAAGGCCACTCGTTAAAGTGGCCTTTTCTGTTTGGTTGCGGGAGCCGGATTTGAACCGACGACCTTCGGGTTATGAGCCCGACGAGCTACCAGACTGCTCCATCCCGCGTCTGTGAGGCGGCATTCTACAGCTCACGGGTGGTCTGTCAACCGGCAGCGACAAAAAACGGTCTATTTTCAGATATTTAGCCGTTTCGCCAGCGCCGTAGGCGCGTGGCTGGCCGATACGCGCGCAAACAAAAAGGCCACTCGTTCGAGTGGCCTTTCGTATGTGGTTGCGGGAGCCGGATTTGAACCGACGACCTTCGGGTTATGAGCCCGACGAGC
>DAMBNU010000031.1:24239-33799 GCA_032064305.1 Pseudomonas sp.
TACCAGACTGCTCCATCCCGCGTCTGTGGGCCGGAATTCTACAGCTTTTGACGGCGCTGTCACGGGTTAATTGCGTCGCGCTGGTTCTTTCGCGCAAACGGCGCTCAGGCGGACAAGGAGGCTCTAAGCGGCCGGGGCGAGGCGTCCTGGCGCTGCGGCCGTGGAAGCGGCGCAGGGCGGTGATGGTAACGGGCGATCCTCAACATGCCCCAGAGCATGGCGGCGGCTGCGCCGCTCCAGCCAACCACGAACAGGAGGATTTCAAGTGCGGGTGTGATCATTGCTGGATTCCTTTCTAACGCTAATGACGTGCTCTCTTAAAGATCGGACCCCACAAGTGAAACAAGGGTTCCGCTTGCCTTCCGTCGGGTGGGGCGCGCGCCGGGTCGCACCCTGTTGCCCCGCCGCTGCCTAACGGAAGGGTCCACCGGAACGGGAGAAGACGATGCGAATTTCATGGATCGCGATAGTGGCGCCGATGCTCATGCTTGCTGGGCTGGCTGATGCAGCGCCGGGTGACGATGGCTATCGGCTGGCGCAAAACTCGGGTGCGGTGGACCGCAGCCTGGGCAATGGCTCGATGGGCATGGGCGAGGGAATCGAACGCCTGCCCGAGCAGCACAGGCAGGGCGAGGCGCCCGAAGTGCCGCACCAGGCGCCGCGCGCATCGAAATACGACGAATCGAGCCATGGCGATATCGACCCGGACATGGAGCATCGCCGGCATCGCACGCTCGGTGATGACGACGAGCCTGATGACTGACTGGAGGAATCACAGATGCTGAACAGACTGATGTTGACCGGTGTTGGACTGGCCCTGCTGTCAGGGGCAGCGTTGGCCGCCGTCGGTGAAGATGCTGACCTGAGCGCACCGTCCACCAATGGGACGGGCGCCATGGAGCAGCCTTCATCGCAGATCGATGATGCCGGTGATGATGATCGCAGCGACCCGTCCGACACGGCCGAGGGCACCGGGATCGGCACCATGGGCGCAGGTGCCCGCGGGACCACCGGCGGGATGGGCGCGACCACTGGCACCGACTCGATCGACAATGACGAGGAAGGGCGCGACCAGTAGCCCCTGGAGCAGCGGGGCGGTCATTTGCTACCCACCGCGATCGCCGTAGAATGCGCGGCTTTTGCGGCGGGGAACCTGTCCAGATGCAAATCGCCTTGGCGCCCATGGAGGGGCTGGTCGACGACATTCTTCGCGACATCCTGACCGCGGTTGGCGGCGTCGACTGGTGCGTGACCGAATTCGTTCGTGTGTCAGACCGCCTGCTGCCGCCGTCCGCCTTCCACAAGCTGGCACCGGAGCTCGCCGGTGGTGCCGTAACCCGGGCCGGCACGCCGCTGCGCGTGCAGCTGCTGGGTTCTGATCCGGCTTGCCTGGCTGACAACGCCGCCCTGGCCTGCAGCCTCGGCGCGCCGGCGATCGACCTGAATTTCGGCTGCCCGGCCAAGACGGTGAACAAGTCCCGTGGTGGCGCCGTGCTGCTGAAAGAGCCGGAACTGCTCCATTCGATCATGCAGGCGGTACGCCAAGCGGTGCCGGACGCGATCCCGGTCACCGCCAAGATGCGCCTGGGCTTCGACAGCAAGGACGGCGCGCTCGACTGCGCCCGGGCACTGGTTGACGGCGGCGCCCAGCAACTGGTCGTGCACGCACGCACCAAGGTCGAGGGCTACAAGCCGCCGGCGCACTGGGAGTGGGTCGCGCGGGTCGACGAGGTCGTCGCCGTACCGGTGTTCGCCAACGGCGACATCTGGTCGGTGGACGACTGGCGGCGCTGCCGCGAGGTGAGTGGGGTGGAAGACATCATGCTTGGCCGCGGGCTGGTTTGCCGGCCGGACCTGGCGCGGCAGATCCGGGCGGCGCATCACGGCACCGAGGTCGAACCGATGCGCTGGGACGAGCTGCAACCGCTGCTGGCCAAGTTCTGGCTGCAGGCGCGGCGCAAGATGTCGCCCCGCTACGCACCGGGGCGCCTCAAGCAGTGGCTGTCGCTGCTGACCCGCCATTATCCCGAGGCGGTTGCCCTGTTCGCCCAGCTGCGCCGGGAGAACGATTGCCAGCGGATCGACCGACTGCTGGGCACCGCCTGGCATGCGGATCGGGCTGCACCCGTGCAGTACATCGCTTAGCGCCCGCCGCTGACATCCAGCAGGGCGCCGGTGGTGTAGCTGGCCTTGTCGCCGGCCAGCCAGAGGATAGCTTCGGCGACTTCTTCGGCTTCGCCGCCCCGTCCCAGCGGCACGCTGGCGGCCACGCGGTCGACGCGCCCGGGCTCGCCACCACTGGCATGGATCTCGGTGCGGATCACGCCCGGACGTACCGCGTTGACCCGAATGCCGTCAGCCGCGACTTCCTTGGCGAGGCCAAGGGTCATGCTGTCGATGGCGCCCTTGGCCGCGGCGTAGTCGATGTATTCGCCCGGTGCGCCGAGCTTGGCGGCGATCGACGAGACGTTGACGATGGCGCCGCCGCGTCCGCCGTGGCGGGTCGACAGCCGGCGGATGGCCTCGCGGGCGCAGAGGAAGCTGCCGGTGACGTTGATCTCGAACACGCGCCGCCAGCGGGCCGCCTCCATGTCTTCCAGGCGCATCTGCTGCTCGAGCATGCCGGCATTGTTGACCAGCACATCGAGGCGGCCAAATTCGGTGTCGATCGCGGCGAACATGGCCTGGACCTGGCGCTCGTCCGCCACGTCGGCGGCCACCGCGATGGCATGCGCGCCGGTGTCGCGGAGCTCTTCCAGCAAGTGCAGCGCGGCATCGGCGCGGTGGCGGTAGTTCAGGCACAGGGCGTAGCCCTCGCGAGCCGCCAGCCTGGCGGTGGCGGCGCCGATGCCGCGGCTTGAACCGGTGATCAGCATGACTTTTGGCATGACAAAGACTCCGACAAACGGTCTTGAAAATGGGCGGGCAGCGCCTATCTAGAGCCTCGACAGGATGCCGAAGTCGGGTCCTGTCGTAACCACTCGCTGACTGTCAGGAGATTGCACCATGACCACTTTTTCGATGGCCCCCCTGTTCCGCCAATCCGTTGGTTTTGATCGTTTCAACGATCTGTTCGAATCCGCCCTGCGCAATGACGCGAACGGCTCCTTCCCACCCTACAACGTGGAAAAGCACGGCGATGATCAGTACCGCATCATCGTAGCAGCTGCCGGTTTTCAGGAATCCGACCTGGACCTGCAGGTTGAGCGTGGCGTGCTGACCATCAGTGGCGGCAAGCGCGAGAGCGCCGGCGACAACGTCACCTACCTGCACCAGGGCATCGCCCAGCGGGCCTTTAAGTTGTCCTTCCGCCTGGCCGACCACATCGAGGTCAAGGGCGCCGCGCTCAACAACGGCCTGCTCAGCATCGAGCTCGAGCGCGTAGTGCCGGAAGAGGCCAAGCCCAAGCGTATCCCGATCAACGGCGAACGCCTGGCGCTGGAAGAGGCCTGAGCGGCTCAGCTCGCCACCGCTGCCGCGTAACCACGAGCCCCGCCGTCCGGCGGGGCTTCTCGTTTTCGGGGCGGATGTTGGGGTTCAGGGTAGCGGCCGACGGGCCTCCAGCAGGTCGCAGAAGCCCGATAGCGGCAGCGGCTGGCTGAACAGGTAGCCCTGGTACAGGTGGCAGCCCTGCTGTTCGAGCAGCTCGAGCTGGGCTTGCTGCTCGACGCCTTCGGCGATCACTTCCAGCCCCAGGCTGCGGGCCATCGCGACGATCGCGCGGATGATCTCGGCGTCGTTGGGGTCGTCCAGCGCGTCGCGGACGAAGGACTGGTCGATTTTCAGCAGGTTGACCGGCAATCGCTTGAGGTAGGTGAGCGACGAATAGCCGGTGCCGAAGTCATCCATGGCAAAACTCACGCCCTGTTTGCACAGGCGGCGCATCTTGGCGATGGTGTCGTCCAGGTTCTGGATGACGATGCCCTCGGTGATCTCCAGCTTGATCATCTGGTGAGCAATGCCGGCCGCCTTCAGCGCCTCGAGGATGCGTTCGACGAACTCGCTCTGGCGGAACTGGCGCGGGCTGATGTTGATGCAGAGGCTGAACGCGTCGGCTTCGGCCAGGCCGCGAGCCACCAGCACGGCGCCGACGCGGCAGGCTTCCTTGATGACCCAGTTGCCGACCTCGACGATCAATCCGGTTTCCTCCAGCACGTCGATGAACTGAGCCGGCGACCGCAGGCCGTGCTCGGGGTGGTGCCAGCGCAACAGCACTTCGGCACCGATCACCCGGCCGGAGCGTGCGTCGACCTGCGGTTGCAGGTGCAGTTCGAATTCCTGCCGCTGCAGGGCCTGGCGCAGTTCGCTTTCCAGCTGCAGGCGGGCGCTGGCGGCCTGCTGCATGGTGGTGCGGAACAGCTGGATGGCGTTGCGCCCGGCATCCTTGGCGCGGTAGAGCGCGATATCGGCGCGCTTGAGCAAATCGGCCGGGCTGTCGCCGTGGTCGGGCATCAGTGCGATGCCAATGCTCGGCGTCACCTGTAACCGGTTGCCTTCGAACACCATGGGTTCGGCCAGCAGCATACGCAGCTTTTCGGCGACTTCCCGCACATGGCGCGTCACCGCCGAGCGCTTGCCTGTCAGGCCGGTGAGCAACACGACGAACTCGTCGCCGCCCAGGCGTGCCACGGTGTCTTCCTGGCGGGTACTGGCTTCGAGCCGTGCGGTGATCATTTTCAGCACCGCATCGCCGACCGGATGACCGAGCGAGTCGTTGATGTGCTTGAAGTGGTCGAGGTCGAGAAACAGCAGCGCGCCGCGCAGGTTGTGCCGCTTGTGCAGCGCGGCCTGCTGGTTCAGCCGGTCCATCAGCAGGGCGCGGTTGGGCAGGTTGGTCAGCGGGTCGTGGTAGGCCAGGTGCTGGATCTGCGCATGGGCGGCCTTGAGCTGGCTGATGTCGCGTGCCGACAGCAGCAGGCAGTCGGTGTCGTTGAGCTGGATCGGTTCGACCGAGACCTCGATATGCTTTGGGCGTCCGTGGCGGTCCTGGCCAACCATCTCCCAGTTGGCGACGCGGCCGTCGCGCTCCAGGCGGCGCAGGATCTCCTGGCGCTGCGAGCCGGGCCAGATGCCCAGCTCGGTGGAAGTGCGGCCGATGGCTTCTTCGGGCCGGTAGCCGGACAGCCGGCGAAAGCCCTCGTTGACTTCGATGAAACGCCCGGTACGGCGCTCGCTGATGATGATGGCATCGGGGCTGGAGTGGAACGCCTTGGCGAACTTGGCTTCGCTGGCCTTGAGCGCCGCCTCGGCCTGCTGCCGTTTGGTGATGTCGCGGAAGGTAGTGACGATGCACAGCCGCCGTTCGATGCGGATGAAGCGGCTGGATACCACGCAGGTGACGGTATCGCCGGCCTGGGTGCGGAACTGCGCTTCGGCGTTTTCCAGATGCTGGTCGCGGCTCAATTGCTGATAAAGGGCGCGCCGCTGATTCTCGTCATTCCAGATGCCGATGTCCGGGGCCGAGCGGCCGACGATGTCGGCGTGCTGCCAGCCGAACACCGCACTGAAGCTCGGGTTGATGTCGATGAATACGCCATCGCGGATGCGCGACAGAGCGATCGGGTCGGGACTGCCCTGGAACAGGGCGGAAAACTTGGCTTCCGAGGCGGCCAGCGATTGTTCGCGCAGGACCCGCTCGGTGGCATCGATGATGATGCCCGCCATGCGCAGCGGCTGGCCGTGCTCGTCGCGATACAGTTTGGCGGTGCTCTCCAGGTGGCGCACCCGGCCGTTGGCGTGGATCGCCTGGTAGGTGGCTTGGTAGGTCTTGCGCCGCCCGGCCAGGAGATCGGCGTACGCCGCGCGCATGATCTGGCGGTCGCGCGCCGCGACACTGCGGAAGAACTCACGGAAGGAGCCATCGAACGGGCCCTCGACCAGTCCTTGCAGTTCCGAGGCGCGTGCCGAGGCGTACAGGCGATCGCTCTGGATGTGCCACTCCCAGTTGCCCAGGCCGGCCGAGGCGAGCGCCAGTTCGAGCCGCTCCTGGCTGTCCTCCAGTGCTTGCGCCTGGGTGTGCTGGGTGGTGATGTCGCGCACGACGCCGACCAGCACTGGTAGTCCGTCGCTGTCCTGCCACTGGCCCTCGAGTTCCAGCCAGTGCAGGCTGGCGTCCGGCCAGCGGACGCGATGGCGCAAGCAGAGGCGGGCGCCTGGGCCTGCCGGTACCGCATCTAGCTGGTCAGCGACCAGGGCTCGATCATCGCTTGCGACCCGTCCGAGGTAGTCGTCCAGCGTCAATTCGGCGACCCCGTTGTGCAGGCCCAACAGGCGGGCTGCGCACTGTGACCAGAGCAGGGTGGCGCTGCGTGGGTTCCAGGACCAGAGGCCGAGGCCTGCGTCACCGAGCACCGAAAGCAGGCGATGGGTGTCTTGCCAGGGGCTTGCTGTGTGGGGTTCCGTCGCGTCGGATGCAGGCTCAAGGGGCAACATGAACGGCCTCGATCGATAGGATCAGCGTAGGGCGGGTCGGTCGATGACAGGCGATGCTGAGGCTGCGCCGTGATCTTGTGGTTATCGGCCGAACTTATCCGCAGCTAATGGCAAAGTGCAAGTGCGGTTAGTCGGCGTCGAGCAGCGCCATGAAAGCCCGCGCCGCGTTGGAGAGGGTCCGGTCCGTGTGGGTGATGTAGCCGAGCTGGCGCGACAGCTGGACCCCGGGCACGGCGAGCCGTACCACCTGCTCGTCGAGCATGGTACGCGGTAGCACGCTCCAGGCGATGCCGATGGAGACCATCATCTTGATCGTCTCCATGTAGTTGGTGCTCATGGCGATGTTCGGTTGTAGTCCTTCGCGCTCGAACAGGCGCTGGGCGACGTGGTGGGTAAAAGTATTGCCGCCCGGAAACACGGCCGGGTAATGGGCGATGTCGGCCAGGGTGATCTCGCGCTTGCGCGCCAGCGGGTGCTCCGGCGCGACGACGAAGTCCAGGGCATCGTCCCAGACGGTGACGGCGCGAATCGGCGCGGCGGTCTGCGGCGCCAGGGTGATCACGGCGAGCTCGGCGCGGCCATGCAGCACCTCGTCGTAGGCGATCTCCGAATCGAGGAAGCGAATGTCCAGGTTGACCGCCGGGTGGGCCTGGGTGAACGAGCGGAGTAGCGGCGGCAGACGGTGCAGGCCGATGTGATGGCTGGTCGCCAGCGACAGGCGGCCGCTGACGTCGCCGTTGAGGTTAGCCAGGGCGCGACGCGTGTCATCCATCACATTGAGGATCTGGTAGGCGCGCGGCAGCAGTGCGCGGCCCGCTTCGGTCAGACCGATCTCTCGGCCAAGGCGATCGAACAGGCGCACGTTGAGCTGCGACTCCAGCGAGGCCAGGCGTTTGCTCACTGCTGGCTGCGTCAGGTGCAGGCGTTCAGCGGCGAGCGAAAAACTGCCCGTCTCGGCGATCGCGATAAAGGCGTTGAGGTTGGCCAGGTCCATGGGTATGCGCTCGGGTGGGTTTTCGCTATTCCAACATGGAATGCAAAGGATGAAAAATATGAATTTGAGTAATCGGATCCAGCCCCCTAGGATGGCCCCATAAGCAAAAGGGCTATTGCCCGTACGCACTGATGAGGAAAGTCCGATGGCTGGCAGAACGCTCTACGACAAGCTCTGGGAAATGCATGAGGTCAAGCGGCGCGACGACGGCTCGTCGCTGATCTATATCGATCGCCACATTCTTCACGAAGTGACCTCGCCGCAGGCCTTCGAGGGGCTGCGACTGGCCGGTCGCAAGCCATGGCGCATCGATGCCAACATCGCTACGCCGGACCACAACGTACCGACCACCAAGGGCGAGCGCCAGGGTGGGCTGGAAGCCATCGCCGACGAGGTTTCGCGCATCCAGGTGCAGACCCTCGACGAGAACTGCGATGACTTCGGCATCCTCGAGTTCAAGATGAACGATATCCGCCAGGGCATCGTGCACGTGATCGGCCCGGAGCAGGGCGCGACCCTGCCCGGCATGACGGTGGTCTGCGGCGACTCGCACACCTCGACCCACGGCGCTTTCGGCGCGCTGGCGCATGGCATCGGCACCTCGGAAGTCGAGCACGTGCTCGCTACCCAGTGCCTGGTAGCAAAGAAGATGAAGAACATGCAGGTGCGCGTGGAGGGCAAGCTGCCCTTCGGCGTGACCGCCAAGGACATCGTCCTCGCCGTGATCGGCAAGATCGGTACGGCCGGCGGCAATGGCCATGCGCTGGAATTCGCCGGCAGCGCCATTCGTGACCTGTCCATGGAAGGGCGCATGACCATCTGCAACATGTCCATCGAGGCTGGTGCGCGCGTGGGGATGGTGGCGGTCGATGAGAAGACCATCGCGTATGCCGAAGGGCGGCCGTATGCCCCCAAGGGCGCCGACTGGGAGCGCGCCGTCGCCGCCTGGAAGGACCTGGTGTCCGATGACGATGCGGTGTTCGACACCGTCATCGAGTTGAATGCCGCGGATATCAAACCGCAGGTCAGCTGGGGCACTTCGCCGGAAATGGTGCTGGCCGTCGATCAGAACGTGCCGGACCCGGCCGCCGAAGCCGATCCGGTCAAGCGCGACTCCATCACCCGTGCGCTCAAGTACATGGGCTTGAGCGCCAATCAGCCGATCACCGAGATTCGACTCGATCGCGTGTTCATTGGCTCCTGCACCAACTCGCGCATCGAAGATCTACGAGCAGCGGCTGAAGTGGCGAAAGGGCGCAAGGTCGCTGCAACAGTGAAACAGGCGATGGTCGTGCCGGGTTCGGGGCTGGTCAAACAGCAGGCCGAGGCGGAAGGGCTGGACAAGATTTTCCTCGAGGCCGGTTTTGAGTGGCGCGAGCCGGGTTGCTCGATGTGCCTGGCAATGAACCCGGACAAGCTCGGCAGCGGCGAGCATTGCGCCTCGACCTCGAACCGCAACTTCGAAGGCCGGCAGGGCGCCGGCGGTCGGACGCACCTGGTCAGCCCGGCCATGGCCGCGGCGGCCGCGGTGACCGGTCGTTTCGTCGATGTACGTGAATTGATCCAGGCCTGAGGAAACCGACATGAAGCCATTTACCCAGCACACCGGTCTCGTCGCGCCGCTCGATCGGGCCAACGTCGACACCGACCAGATCATCCCCAAGCAGTTCTTGAAGTCGATCAAGCGCACCGGGTTCGGCCCCAACCTGTTCGATGAGTGGCGCTACCTGGACGTGGGCCAGCCCAACCAGGATTGCGCAAGCCGGCCGGTGAACCAGGAGTTCGTACTCAACTTTCCTCGCTACCAAGGTGCGAGCGTGCTGTTGGCACGCGAGAATTTCGGTTGCGGGTCGTCGCGTGAGCACGCGCCCTGGGCGCTCGAAGAGTACGGCTTCCGGACCATCATCGCGCCAAGCTTTGCTGACATCTTCTACAACAACAGCTTCAAGAACGGCCTGCTGCCGATCGTGCTGAAGGAAGAAGAGGTCGATGCGCTGTTCGAACAGGCCGAGACCGCCGAAGGCTACCAGCTCACCGTTGACCTGGCGGCGCAGACCGTGACCCGCCCCGATGGCGTGCAGTACAGCTTCGAGGTCGACGCGTTTCGCAAGCATTGCCTGCTCAACGGCCTGGA
>DAMBNU010000032.1:0-27511 GCA_032064305.1 Pseudomonas sp.
CCAGCCTCAACGGCTATGGCAAGCGCACCGTGCTGGAAGAGTTTCCCCGCCGCGGTCGTGGCGGCCAGGGTGTCATCGCCATGGTGACCAACGACCGCAACGGCCGGCTGGTCGGCGCTGTGCAGGTGCAGCCGGGCGAGGAGATCATGTTGATTTCCGATCAGGGCACCCTGGTGCGCACGCGTGTCGACGAGGTTTCGTCGTTGGGGCGCAATACCCAGGGCGTCACCTTGATTAAGCTGGGCAAGAACGAACACCTGGTCGGGCTCGAGCGGGTCCAGGAGCCGTCCGAAGAAGACGTGCTCGACGACATCGAGGCGGTGATCGACGAGGACGCGCTGGAGAAGGAGATGCCGGTTATCAGCACCGAGCCGAGCGAGGATGAGTTGCTCGGGGGTGGTGGCGACGTGTCTCCGGACGTGGTGCCCACCGACGACGACAACTGATCGAGCGGCGGCGCAGGTCTCAGGCCTCGCCGCCGTTTCATTGTTGTCGCTGCGGTGGGGGAGCAGGCAAGGTATCGACCGTTTTTGAGAGAACAGAGATGAGCAAACGCGCGTTTAATTTCTGCGCCGGCCCAGCCGCGCTTCCCGAAGCTGTCCTGCAGCGTGCCCAGGCCGAACTTCTCGATTGGCAGGGGCGTGGCCTGTCGGTGATGGAAATGAGCCATCGCAGCGACGACTACATGGCGATCGCCGAAAAGGCCGAACGCGACCTGCGCGAGCTACTGAGCATCCCGTCCAACTACAAGGTGCTGTTCCTGCAGGGCGGGGCGAGCCAGCAGTTCGCCGAGATACCGCTCAACCTGTTGCCCGAAGATGGTGTGGCCGACTACATCGACACTGGTATCTGGTCGCGCAAGAGCATTGACGAGGCCAGCCGTTTCGGTCAGATCAACGTCGCCGCCAGCGCCAAGGCTTACGACTACTTCGCAATCCCCGGGCAGAACGAGTGGAGCCTGCGCGCCGATGCGGCCTACCTGCACTACGCCAGCAACGAAACCATCGGCGGCCTGCAGTTCGACTGGATTCCCGAGCTGGGCGACACGCCGCTTGTGGTCGATATGTCGTCCGACATCCTTTCTCGCCCGCTGGACGTGTCGCGCTTCGGCCTGATCTACGCCGGTGCTCAGAAGAACATCGGCCCGTCCGGTCTGGTGGTGGTGATCGTCCGCGAAGACCTGCTCGGCCGCGCGCGTTCGAGTTGCCCGACCATGCTCAACTACAAGATCGCCGCCGACAACGGCTCGATGTACAACACCCCCGCGACCTTCTCCTGGTACCTCTCCGGGCTCGTCTTCGAATGGCTGAAGGAGCAGGGCGGTGTCGAGGCCATGGAACGCATCAACCGGGCCAAGAAAGACCTGTTGTACGGCGTGATCGATGCAAGCGACTTCTATTCCAACCCGATCGCGGGAAATGCCCGCTCCTGGATGAACGTGCCGTTCCGGCTCGCCGACGAACAACTGGACAAGGTGTTCCTTGCCGGTGCCGACGCGCGCGGGCTCCTCAATCTCAAGGGCCATCGCTCGGTAGGGGGCATGCGTGCCTCCATCTATAACGCCGTGGGCCTGGATGCGGTCGAAGCCCTGGCCGCCTACATGCGCGAGTTCGAGAAGGAGCACGGCTGATGAGCGATGCCGATCGGCTGAAGGCGCTGCGGCTGCGTATCGACAGTCTCGACGAAAAGATCCTCGAGCTGATAAGCGAGCGTGCACGTTGTGCCCAGGACGTGGCGCGGGTCAAGACCGCGTCGCTGGCCGAGGGCGAAGAGGCGGTGTTCTACCGTCCCGAGCGCGAGGCCTGGGTGCTCAAGCACATCATGGAGCTGAACAAGGGGCCGCTGGACAACGAGGAGATGGCGCGCTTGTTCCGCGAAATCATGTCGTCCTGCCTAGCGCTGGAACAGCCGTTGAGGGTCGCTTATCTCGGTCCGGAAGGCACCTTCTCCCAGGCTGCGGCGCTCAAGCATTTCGGCCAGGCCGTTGTCAGCCAGCCGATGGCGGCGATTGACGAGGTGTTTCGCGAAGTGGTCGCCGGTGCGGTCAATTTCGGCGTGGTGCCAGTGGAAAATTCCACCGAGGGCGCGGTCAACCATACCCTCGACAGCTTTCTCGAGCATGATATCGTCATCTGTGGCGAGGTCGAGTTGCGAATCCACCATCACCTGCTGGTGGGCGAGACGACCAAGACCGATCGCATTACGCGCATCTATTCCCATGCGCAGTCGCTGGCTCAGTGCCGCAAGTGGCTCGATGCGCACTACCCGAATGTCGAACGCGTGGCCGTCTCCAGCAACGCCGACGCCGCCAAGCGCGTCAAGAGCGAGTGGAACTCGGCGGCCATTGCCGGCGACATGGCTGCCCAGCTGTATGGCCTGACCAAGATCGCCGAGAAGATCGAAGACCGGCCGGACAACTCCACGCGCTTTCTCATCATCGGTAGCCAGGACGTGCCCCCGACAGGCGATGACAAGACCTCGATCATCGTATCCATGCGCAACAAGCCGGGCGCGCTGCACGAGTTGCTGATGCCGTTCCACTCCAATGGCATCGACCTCACGCGGATCGAAACCCGTCCCTCGCGCAGCGGCAAATGGACCTATGTGTTCTTTATCGACTGCATCGGTCATCACCAGGATCCGCTGATCAAGGACGTACTGGAGAAGATCGGCCGCGAAGCGGTGGCCCTGAAGGTGCTTGGCTCTTATCCCAAGGCGGTACTTTAAGAAGCAGCTGAAAGCCGAAGCTGGAAGTCGAGAGCAACGCCGCATGCTTCAGGCTTCGAGCTCCGGGCTTTCTGCTCAGCGGAGCTGAATATGTCCTGTGATTTCCTCGCCCTGGCTCAGCCAGGCGTGCAAAAACTGTCGCCCTATGTGCCGGGCAAGCCTGTGGATGAGCTGGCGCGCGAACTCGATCTCGATCCGGCGACCATCGTCAAGCTGGCCAGCAACGAGAATCCGCTTGGCCCCAGTCCAAAGGTCATCGAGGCGATCAAGGAACAGCTCGACGAGCTGACCCGCTACCCGGATGGCAACGGCTTCGTGCTCAAGAACAAGCTGGCCGGACGATATGCCGTCGACGTCGAGCAGGTGACGCTGGGCAACGGCTCCAACGACATCCTTGAGCTGGTCGCCCGGGCCTATCTGGCGCCAGGGCTGAACGCCGTGTTCAGCGCGCATGCGTTTGCCGTTTATCCGATCGCCACTCAGGCTGTCGGCGCCCAGGCAAAGGCGGTGCCGGCCCGTGGGTGGGGCCATGATCTGGATGCCATGCTCGACGCCATCGACGCGCAGACACGTGTGGTATTCATCGCCAACCCCAACAACCCCACCGGGACCTGGTTCGCCGCCGACGCGCTCGAGCGT
The DNA here is from genome assembly GCA_032064305.1 of Pseudomonas sp. Classification (GTDB taxonomy): domain Bacteria; phylum Pseudomonadota; class Gammaproteobacteria; order Pseudomonadales; family Pseudomonadaceae; genus Stutzerimonas. The sequence goes on from DAMBNU010000032.1 coordinate 3,367, forward strand.
TTTCTCGCTGCCGTGCCCGAACGGGTCCTGGTCGTGCTGGACGAGGCCTACATCGAATATGCCCAGGGCGACGAACTGCCGGACGGGCTGAAGTACCTGGCGGCGCATCCCAACCTGCTGGTGTCGCGCACCTTTTCCAAGGCCTACGGGCTCGCCGCGTTGCGCGTCGGTTATGCGATCTGCTCCGCGACGATCGCCGACGTGCTGAACCGCGTCCGTCAGCCATTCAACGTCAACAGCCTGGCCCTGGCCGCCGCCTGTGCGGCGCTGGATGACGAGGATTATCTGGCCCAGAGCAGTGCCTGCAATGTGGCCGGCATGGCGCAACTGGAGGCCGGTTTCAGCGCGCTGGGGCTTGACTGGATTCCCTCACGGGGCAACTTCATCGCGGTCGACTTTGACCGCGACGCCGCGCCGATCAACCAGTCGCTTCTGCGCGACGGCGTTATCGTGCGGCCGCTCGCCGGGTATGGCATGCCCAGCTTCCTGCGGGTATCCATTGGTACCGAAGCCGAGAATGCCCGTTTTCTTGACGTGCTGCGCAAGGTGCTCAGGCATTGAGCGGAACCCACAAAATGCGACGCCCGGCGGCGCCGCGGGTCGCGCGCTTGGTCGTGGTCGGCCTGGGACTGATCGGGGCGTCGTTCGCTAAGGGGCTGCGTGAGAGCGGGTGCTGCGGCGAGGTAATCGGTTTTGACCTCGACGCTCGGTCGCGCGAGCTCGCGGTCGAACTGGGTATCGTGGATCGCTGTGCCGACAGCCTCGCCCAGGCATGTCAGGGTGCCGATGTCATCCAGTTGGCGGTTCCGATCCTGGCGATGGAACGGCTGCTCGCCGAACTGGCCGGGATCGATCTGGGCGAGGCGGTGCTGACCGATGTGGGCAGTGCCAAGGGCAACGTGGTGCGCCGTGCGCGCGAGGTGTTCGGTAAGATGCCGGCGCGGTTCGTGCCGGGACATCCGATAGCCGGCTCCGAACAGAGCGGCGTCACCGCTGCCAAAAGCACGCTTTTCCGGCGGCATAAGGTGATCCTTACGCCCCTGGCCGATACCGATCCGGCCGCCCTGGCGCTGGTGGGTGATCTCTGGCAGACCCTGGGCGCCGATGTCGAACACATGGATGTCCAGCATCACGACGAGGTGCTTGCCGCGACCAGTCACCTCCCGCACCTGCTGGCATTCGGATTGGTCGATTCGCTGGCAAAGCGCAACGAGAACCTGGAGATATTCCGTTACGCGGCGGGCGGCTTTCGCGATTTCACCCGCATCGCAGGCAGCGATCCGGTGATGTGGCACGACATCTTCCTCGCCAACCGCGGCGCGGTGCTGCAGACACTGGACGATTTTCGTGCCGACCTCGACGCATTGCGCGCCGCGGTCGATGAAGGAGACGGGCACACCCTGCTGGGCGTGTTTACACGCGCCCGGGCGGCCCGCGAACATTTCAGCAAAATACTGGCTCGCAGAGCCTATGTGGACGTTATGCATTCCAAAGACCTGATCTTCCTCGCCGAACCCGGTGGCAGCCTCAGCGGGCATTTGCGCGTACCTGGCGACAAGTCCATCTCCCATCGCTCGATCATGCTCGGCTCGCTGGCCGAGGGCACGACCGAAGTGGACGGCTTCCTCGAAGGCGAGGACGCGCTGGCAACTATCCAGGCGTTCCGTGACATGGGCGTCGTGATCGAGGGTCCAAACCAGGGGCGTGTCACGGTGCATGGCGTCGGCCTGCACGGATTGAAGCCGCCGCCAGGTCCGATCTACCTGGGTAACTCCGGGACCTCGATGCGCTTGCTCGCCGGCTTGCTGGCGGCACAGCCGTTCGACACGACGCTGACCGGCGACGCCTCGCTGTCCAAGCGCCCAATGAACCGCGTCGCCAAGCCACTGCGCGAGATGGGCGCAGTAATCGAGACGGCTGCCGAGGGGCGCCCACCGCTGACGATTCGCGGCGGTCAGAAGCTGTCCGGCATGCACTACGACATGCCAATGGCCAGTGCGCAAGTGAAGTCCTGCCTACTGCTGGCCGGGTTGTATGCAGCTGAAAAGACCTCGGTCGCCGAGCCGGCGCCGACCCGCGATCACACTGAGCGGATGTTGCAGGGCTTCGGCTATCCGGTTCACGTTGACGGCAACACCGCGACGGTCGAGTCCGGCCACGGTTTGCGCGCCACCCAGATCGAAGTTCCGGCCGACATTTCGTCATCGGCATTTTTCATGGTCGCCGCCAGCATCGCGCCCGGCTCGGATATCATGCTCGAGCACGTCGGGGTGAACCCGACCCGCACCGGTGTCATCGACATCCTCAGGCTGATGGGGGCCAGCATCGAGCTGAGCAACCAGCGCGAAGTGGGTGGCGAGCCAGTCGCCGACATCCGCGTTCGTGCCGCCCAACTACATGGCATCGATATCCCTGAGCACCTGGTGCCGCTGGCGATCGACGAATTCCCGGTGCTGTTCGTCGCCGCGAGCTGCGCCGTAGGTCGGACCACGCTGCGCGGTGCCGAGGAGCTGCGGGTCAAGGAGTCCGATCGCATCCAGGTCATGGCTGACGGACTGCAGGCGCTTGGTGTCGATGCGACGCCGACGGCCGATGGCATCGTCATCGAAGGGGGCGCTGCACTGGGCGGTGGCGAGGTCTGGGCGCACGGCGATCACCGGATCGCGATGTCCTTCAGTGTCGCCGCGCTGCGGGCCACGGCACCGATCCGCATCCACGATTGCGTCAACGTGGCCACCTCGTTCCCGAACTTCCTGACACTGGCCGAGCGGGCCGGCATGCGCGTGGGCGTGGAGGGCAACTCATGATCAGGCAGATCCCGGTCATCACCATCGACGGCCCGAGCGGCTCCGGCAAGGGCACCGTGGCGGCGCTGCTGGCGGCAAAGCTGGGATGGAATTTCCTCGACTCAGGCGCGCTGTACCGCCTGCTCGCCTTTGCCGCGCGCAACCACGGCGTGGATCTGACCAACGAAGAAGCGCTGAAGCTGCTGGCCGCCCATCTCGATGTGCAATTCGGCGCATCCCAGGGGGCGGAAGGCATGCAGATCGTCCTCGAGGGCGAGGATGTCACCCAGGCCATCCGCAACGAACAGGTTGGCGCGGGCGCATCCCAGGTAGCGGCCTTGCCGGCCGTTCGCGAGGCTCTGCTGCAGCGGCAGAAGGCCTTTTGCGAGGCGCCCGGGCTAGTGGCGGACGGGCGCGACATGGGCACCGTGGTGTTTCCTGACGCGCCGCTGAAGATATTTCTCACCGCCAGCGCGGAAGAACGGGCCCGCCGCCGTTACCTGCAGTTGAAGAGCAAGGGTGATGATGTTAATCTCGCGAGTCTTCTCGATGAGATACGGGCGCGCGACGAGCGTGACACCGGACGCGAAGTGGCTCCCTTGAAACCGGCAGACGATGCGGTGCAGCTGGATTCCACGGAACTCTCCATCGAGCAGGTGCTGGAGCAGATTCTGAGCGAAGTGGCCAAGCGCGATTTCGCCTGATGTGCGACCGCCGGGAGGCGGCTCGACGGTTCTCGGGTTCGAGCGCCGTTAACAAGGAGGCATGTGGGAGACCAGACCTAGTCCCGCAAGCCTTTTTTTATATGAATGAACCCACTTCTATCTGGGATGTGGAGATTGGGCGGATCCTCGCCCGAAAACAGCAGGAATAAACATGAGCGAAAGCTTTGCAGAACTTTTTGAAGAAAGCCTAAAAACCCTCGACATGCAGCCGGGTGCGATCATCACCGGCATCGTGGTCGACATCGACGGTGACTGGGTCACTGTTCATGCCGGTCTGAAGTCCGAGGGCGTCATCCCGGTCGAGCAGTTCTACAACGAGCAGGGCGAGCTGACCATCAGCGTGGGTGACGAAGTTCACGTTGCGCTGGACGCGGTTGAAGATGGCTTCGGTGAAACCAAGCTGTCCCGCGAAAAAGCCAAGCGTGCAGAGTGCTGGATTGTTCTGGAAGCGGCTTTCGCAGCTGAGGAAGTGGTCAAGGGCGTTATCAACGGTAAGGTTAAGGGCGGCTTCACTGTCGACGTTAACGGCATCCGTGCGTTCCTGCCAGGTTCCCTGGTTGATGTTCGTCCAGTGCGTGACACCACTCACTTGGAAGGCAAGGAACTCGAGTTCAAGGTCATCAAGCTGGACCAGAAGCGCAACAACGTTGTCGTTTCCCGTCGTAGCGTCCTGGAAGCCGAGAACAGCGCCGAGCGCGAAGCGCTGCTGGAATCGCTGCAGGAAGGCCAGCAGGTCAAGGGTATCGTCAAAAACCTCACCGACTACGGCGCCTTCGTGGACCTGGGCGGCGTGGACGGCCTGCTGCACATCACCGACATGGCCTGGAAGCGTATCAAGCATCCGTCGGAAATCGTCAACGTTGGCGACGAGATCGACGTCAAGGTGCTGAAGTTCGACCGCGAGCGCAACCGCGTATCGCTGGGTCTGAAGCAGCTGGGCGAAGACCCGTGGGTTGCCATCAAGGCCCGTTACCCAGAGAACACCCGCGTCATGGCTCGCGTTACCAACCTCACCGACTACGGCTGCTTCGCCGAGCTGGAAGAGGGCGTCGAAGGCCTGGTGCACGTTTCCGAAATGGACTGGACCAACAAGAACATTCACCCGTCGAAGGTCGTTCAGGTCGGCGATGAAGTGGAAGTCATGGTGCTGGACATCGACGAAGAGCGTCGTCGTATCTCCCTGGGCATCAAGCAGTGCAAGTCCAACCCATGGGAAGACTTCTCTGGCCAGTTCAACAAGGGCGACCGCATCTCCGGCACCATCAAGTCGATCACCGATTTCGGTATCTTCATTGGTCTGGACGGCGGCATCGACGGTCTGGTTCACCTGTCGGACATTTCCTGGAACGAAGCTGGCGAAGAAGCCGTGCGTCGCTTCAAGAAGGGCGACGAGCTGGACACCGTTATCCTGTCGGTCGATCCGGAGCGTGAGCGCATCTCCCTGGGCATCAAGCAGCTGGAAGACGATCCGTTCTCCAACTACGCCGCCGTCAATGACAAGGGCAGCATCGTTCGCGGTACCGTGAAAGAAGTTGACGCCAAAGGTGCGATCATCGATCTGGGCAACGACATCGAAGCTACACTGAAGGCCTCCGAAATCAGTCGTGACCGCGTTGAAGACGCGCGCAACGTGCTGAAAGAAGGCGAAGAAGTCGAAGCCAAGATCATCAGCATCGACCGTAAGAGCCGCGTCATCAATCTCTCTATCAAGTCGAAAGACGTTGAAGACGAGAAGGACGCGATGAAGGAACTGCGTACCAAGCAGGACGTAGAACCGGCTGCTGGTCCGACCACCATCGGTGATCTGATCCGCGCGCAAATGGAAAACCAGAACTAAGTTCTGCAATCCATAAAAAAGGGCGACTTCGGTCGCCCTTTTTTGTTTGTGCGCGTTTTGTCCTGAGTGGCTTGAGCGGCTCGGTTGGTCTTCGGCGCGCGGCCCTCGTGGAGCGTGTGTACGCCGGCATTTCATGGTGGGGTGCCACACGCCTCGATTGTTGCCAAATCGCCGCCTGCGGCGGGGTAGGTCGGCTACTCGGCTGGAGCGACGCGCAGGATGGACGCGTACGAGCCAGGCCTGTCGCCCACTGGCGCCCAGGTCGGCAGCAATATCATTGGGTAGAGCCGGGCGGGCGGGGATGGAGTCTCAGTCGCTCGCCGGCTTGTTCCGTTCGGCTGTTGGCTGGATGGTGCTTTCGGCAAGCGTCTGATTCACGGCCAGCCAGCCGGCCACTGCATCGTCGCCGGCATGCCTGAACGCCCGTTCGAGCAGGCGTACCTGTTCGCGGCGTAGCGCCTGCTCCAGCTTCGCGCCTTCGGGGGTGAAGCGCAGCATGCGCTTGCGCTTGTCATCCTCGGCGGTCCTGCTTTCCACCAGACGCATCTCGATCAGCTGCCGCATCGGCGTGTTTAGCGCCTGCTTGCTGACACCAAGGTAGTTCAGCAGCTCCCTGACGTTCAGGTCGGGATAGCTGGCGATGAAGAACAGGATGCGGTGATGCACGCGTGACAGGCCGCGGCGGGCCAGCATTTCGTCCGGCTTTGCGGTGAAGGCCTGGTAGCCGTGGAAAAAGGTCTCCATGATCTGGCGCTGCACGGTGCTTTTTTTTAGGTCAGTCATATTGACGTATTCGCGAGCGAGGGCGTAATTTTGGTCAAAGAGTTTGACCCATTTTTCGTCTCCTTGCATCCGGTACCCACATGGCCTTCTCCGAACGCGTCGACCGCCTGAAAAGCTCGCTTATCCGTGAAATACTCGCCGCTGCCCAGCGGCCGGAGGTGATGTCGTTCGCCGGTGGGTTGCCCGCCGAACCGATGCTGCCGAACGTGCAGTGGGTGGATATGCCGGCGAGCATGGGGCAATACGGCATGAGCGAAGGCGAGCCGGCGCTGCGTGAAGCCATCGCGGCCGAAGCGAGGGCGCTGGGTATCGACTGCACTGCCAGCCAGGTGCTCATCGTCAGCGGGTCGCAGCAGACACTCGACCTGGCTGCCAAGCTGTTCATCGACCGCGGCACCGAGGTATTGCTGGAAGCGCCGACCTACCTTGCTGCGCTACAGACGTTCCAGCTGTTCGGGGCGAGCTGCCTGGCGGTGCCTCAGGAAGCGGACGGCCCTTCGCTGAGCGCGCTGCGCCAGCGTCTCGAGCAGCACAAGCCGGCCTTCGCGTACTTGATTCCGACGTTTCAGAACCCCTCGGCTGTACGCTACAGCGAAGCCAAGCGGGATGCCGTTGCGGCCTTGCTCGATGAATTCGGCGTAACCCTGATCGAAGATGAGCCGTACCGCGAGCTGGTCTTCGACGAGGGCAGCGCCAGTCCGGTGGTGGCGCGGATGCGCAAGGCCAGCTGGATCTACACCGGCACGGTGTCCAAGACCCTTCTGCCCGGGCTGCGGGTGGGTTATCTGATCGCCACGCCGGATCTGTTTCCCTACCTGTTGCGCCTCAAGCAGTCGGCAGACCTGCACACCAACCGCATCGGGCAGTGGCAGGCGCTGCAATGGCTGGGAACCGATGCGTATCGCGCCCATCTCGGCGAGCTCCGTCACTTCTACCGCCAGCGCCGCGACGCGATGCAGGCTGCGCTGGAGGAGCACTTCGGCGATCTTGCCGACTGGCAATTGCCGCCGGGTGGGCTGTTCTTCTGGCTGCAGCTCAAGCAGCCCTTGGATACGCGGACGTTGCTCAAGCCTGCGCTGGAGCAGGATGTCGCATTCATGCCGGGCGAGCCGTTCTTCATCGACCCTGAACTGAATCCCGGCTACCTGCGACTCAATTTCAGCCATGTGGCGCCGGAGCGCCTCGACGAAGGCGTTCGTCGGCTGGCCCAGGTGGTTCGCCAGGCCAGTCTGACCGAGGCGGCCTGATCCAGTCCGGGCGTATTGCGCGCAGGAGATAGCGATGACAGTCAAGGTGTACGGTGATTACCGGTCCGGTAACTGCTACAAGGTCAAGCTGATGCTGAATCTGCTGGGCCGGGATTACGAATGGGTGCCGGTGGACATATTGCGTGGCGAGAGTCGCGAGCCGTCGTTCCTGAAAAAGAACCCCAACGGCAAGATTCCGGTGCTCGAACTCGACGACGGCACCTGCCTGTGGGAGTCCAACGCGATCCTCAATTTCCTCGCTGAAGGCTCGGCGTTTCTCCCCACCGATCCGCGGCTGCGAACCCAGGTGTTGCAATGGCAGTTCTTCGAGCAGTACAGCCACGAGCCGTTCCTTGCGGTCGCGCGCTTCATTAAGGTGTACCTCGGCTTGCCGGACGATCGGCTCGAGGAGTACGCCGCCAAGCAGCTCGACGGTTATCACGCGCTGGATGTCATGGAGCAGCAGTTGCTGCGCACGCCCTACCTGGTGGGCGATGGGTATTCAATCGCGGATGTGGCGCTATACGCCTATACCCACGTGGCGGAAGAGGGCGGCTTTCACCTGGACAACTACCCTGCGATCACGGCATGGCTGCTGCGGGTCGCCAGCCATCCCCGGCATGTCGGCATGTTCGACTGACACCTCCCCACGCTCGGGTTACCGCCAGCCGAATTGCGAGCCGGCTGGCGAACCCGGTTTTCCCGCGCGATCGGGCTTGGCCGCAGCGGCTACCGCACCAGGCCGAGGAATTCGCTGCGCGTCGCGGCGTTCTCGCGGAACTGGCCGAGCATGACCGAGGTGACCATCGAGGAGTTCTGCTTTTCCACGCCCCGCATCATCATGCACATGTGCTGGGCTTCGATGACCACAGCCACGCCCCAGGCGCCGGTTACGGTCTGGACCGCCTCGGCGATCTCGCGGGTCAGGTTTTCCTGGATCTGCAGGCGGCGCGCATACATATCGACGATGCGGGCGACCTTCGACAGGCCGAGCACCTTGCCGTTGGGCAGGTAGGCGACGTGCGCCTTGCCGATGAAGGGCAGCAGGTGATGCTCGCACAGGGAGTACAGCTCGATGTTCTTGACCAGCACCATTTCGCTGTTGTCGGAGCTGAACAACGCGCCGTTGGTGACTTCCTCAAGCGTCTGTTGGTAGCCCTTGCACAGGTACTGCATGGCTTTGGCGGCGCGCTTGGGCGTGTCGAGCAGGCCCTCGCGGTTGACGTCCTCACCCAGCTGGCCAAGGATCGCGGTGTAATGTGTTTCCAGGGACATGTGACTACCTGACAGGCTTGCGGAAAAGCGCGAGTGCGAAGGGTAGGGGCTCGGCCGCCGGGCTGCAAGCAGCACGGGGCAGGCGTGCCTGTGCGCGGTTGCGGTGGCTACTCGTCACGACCGTCGAGCATGGTTCGCTTGAGGATGACGTAGACCGCGCCGGTGCCGCCGTGCCGCGGCAGGCAGGAGCTGAAGCCGAGCACCTGCGGATGCTGGCGCAACCAGGTGTTGACATGACTCTTGATCATCGGCCGTTTACCGTCCTTGCGTGCTGCCTTGCCGTGGGTCACGCGCACGCAGCGAATCTCGAACCGGCAGGCTTCGGCGAGGAAGTCCCAGAGCAGCTCGCGGGCCTTTTCGACAGTCAGCCCGTGCAGATCCAGGCTGCCTTCGAACGGAATCTGGCCCGCTTTGAGCTTGCGCATCTGGCTGTCCTGGACGCCATCGCGCGCCCAATAGAGCGCGTCTTCGGCGGCGACGTCGATCACGAACAGGTCGGATAGCCCGTCGATCCGGGTCTGGCCGTCGGCGATTACGGCGTTGGCGCGCCGCGTGGCGATCTGGGCTCGGTTGCTACGGGGTGTGCCGGTGTCGGCCCGGTCGTGTTCGATCGGCTTGACGCCGCGAACCGCTGACTTGAACAGCGCAAAATCGTCTTCTTGCATGTGCCCTCCGCATGTGCGCGAAGATTTTACCCGAACGCGCGGCGATACGACGCTGACGCGGGCTCAGCGGCGCTTCTTCAATCGTGGCGACAGGCTCAGCGCGCCGGGTTCGCGCGATTGCCGGCGCGCCAGGCGGCGCATTAGCATCCCGAGCAGCAGCAGCGCAAGGCCGAGCGACAGCGCCGTGATGGCCGCTTCGTGCTCCAGGCTGTAACCGGCAAGAGCGTCACGGCTGTCGAGCAGCGAGACCGCGCCAAGGCCGGCCAGGGCGACCCCGGCAATGGCCAGCAGCACGCCCACGGCGGCCGCGAGGCGTGCGCCCAGGCTGCGCGATGATTGCGGACGCAGGCGCCGGGCGTCGAAGCCGTTGGATCGTTTCATTGCACTTACCTCGTCAGAACTGGCGGCGACCGCGGCGGCGGTCAGGTGGCTTCATGGCCGGGTAAGGCGGCAGATTGCACTAGGCCAGGGCTCCTGCGTCGGCCACGCAGACGGCGAAGTTGTCCGCCAGTATGGTCATTTCCATGCGGTGCACCTCGGCGGCGGCAATCACGCCGTCCCCCAGCGGCAGATCGCGCGTCGCGCACGCCTTGTCCACCAGTGTGCACCGATAGCCGTAATCCTTGGCCGCACGAACCGTCGTGCTGACGCTGGAATGGGTCATGAAGCCGCAGACGATGAGGTCGAGGCGACCGTGCTGCTGCAGCAGTTCGTGCAGCTGCGTACCGGCGAAGGCGTTCGGTAGCGTCTTGCCGATCACGGTTTCGCCTGGCAGCGGGGCGGCTTCGGGCATGATCTGTCCGCGGAAGCCCTGCGGATCGAACAACCCTCCCGGAATGCCCAGATGGTGCACGTGCACGACGGGCGCGCCCGCCGCACGGGCGACGTCCAGCAACTGGCGGATTTCGCCGAGTGCCGGCTCGAGGCCGGGCAATGCCAGTGTCCCAGTCCGATATTCTTCCTGAACGTCGATGACCACCAGGGTCGCGTTAGCCAGAGTCGCCGGTGCATAACTGCGGCCACTGAGCTGAAGCATGGTCTGTGGCTTGGACATGACTGACTCCTAGTTCTGAGAGGGGCCTGATTGTGGCGCCAGACGCGCGAGATGTGAACCGCCGAAAGTAATGAATCGGTCATCCGGATGAGCAGAATTGGGCAATAGGCCAGCAGCGCGCGGCGCATTGCGTCGAGTCAGCCGCGGCGCCATCGGCTAAACTTGCCGCCCTTTTCGACAGGAGATGCCTCGTGACCGCTTCGCCTTCCCGCCTGCGGACCCTGCGCGACTATATCCGCTGGGCCGTCAGTCGCTTCCACGAAGAGCAACTGTTCTTCGGCCACGGTACGGACAACGCCTGGGACGAGGCGCGGCAACTGGTGCTCGGCGCTTTGCACCTGCCCTGGGAACTGGCCGACGGTTACCTGGATTGCCGCCTGGAGGACGACGAATGCGAGCGGTTGCACGAGCTGTTGCTGCGTAGGATCCAGCAGCACGTGCCGACTGCTTACTTGCTCGGGCAGGCGTGGTTTTGCGGGCTGCCATTCGTGGTCGATGAGCGGGTGCTGATTCCGCGATCGCCGATCGGCCAGCTTATCGAGCGCCGTTTCGAACCCTGGCTGGCCGCCGAGCCGGCTCGGATCCTTGACCTCTGCACTGGCTCCGGCTGCATCGGCATCGCCTGCGCCTATGAGTTCCTCGAGGCCGAGGTGGTACTGGCCGACCTGTCGTTCGAGGCGCTGGAAGTGGCCAATCGCAATATCGAGCAGCACGGCCTCGACGAGCGCGTCTACACGGTGCAAAGCGATGGGTTCGACGGCTTGCCGAAGCAGCGGTTCGACCTGATCGTCTCCAACCCGCCCTATGTGGATGCCGAAGATTTCGCTGACATGCCTGCCGAGTTCCATCACGAGCCGGCACTGGGGCTGGCCTGTGGCAACGATGGCCTGGACCTGGTGCGCCGGCTGCTCGCCGAGGCGGCCGATCACCTGACCGAACAGGGCACGCTGGTGGTCGAGGTCGGCAACAGCCAGGTGCATGTGGAAGCGCTCTATCCCGAGGTCGATTTCACCTGGCTGGAGTTCTCCGAAGGGGGGCATGGCGTATTTCTGCTGAGTGCGCGTCAGTGCCGCGAGCACCAGGCGCTGTTCCGCGCGCGTCTCGACACGGGTGCCGGCCGCTAGACGTTCAGCGCGTCGCGATCCAGATCAGCAGGCCCGCCTGGAACAGTGAGAACACGATCAGGCAGGCGATGGTGAACCTGAGGGTGCCGTCCTCGCGGCGCAGCCGGCTCACGCGCTCCTGCATGTCGCGCATGGCGGTTTCCTGTTCGAGAAGCTGACGGTCGGCCTGCTCCAGCATCGCGGCGGCGTTCTGCAGTTCGATGATCTGCACCTTTTCGTCATTCCAGTCGGGGCGTAGCGCGCTGACCCGGGGCACCGAATAGGTCGCCTTGAGCTGCTGGGGCTCGGGGTAGAGCACATCGAAGCCTTGACTCAGCAAGCAGTGGTCGCGCCGCAGCCGCATCTCTTCGCTCGTCACGTCTTTGGCCGGCAGGGCACCGCCCTCAACCAGGTAGTGCGCCCAACGCTTCTGCGCCCAAAGAATGCCCTGTGCCAGCAGGAAGCGCCCGAGGCCGCGGTTCGCTGGCTCCAGGTGCAGGCCGCTGTCGGGGCCGAATCGCAGTTCCTTGGCGCGGTGGTCGGCCCAAAGTTCCAGGACGTTGAGCTTTTTCGAAACCAGCTGGCCGGGAAGTCGAATCTGCAGGCGCAGCAGACTCTGTTGCGGGCTGTGGCGCTCCAGCTGCGCGAGCTCGACGAACCTGAGCGGCCGCGCGCCGCTGTCGCGGTCGGTGGGCAGCGGCGCCAGGCGCAGCAGCCGGAAGCGCTCGGGCGCGAGCTCGGCCCAGGGATGCAGGAGCGGTTCGGCGGGCGCCGTGGCGGCCTCGGTGGCGTTCGGTGAAGTGGAAGGTTCGGTCATGTTGGCATCCTGGGCCTGCGCGGTGGCGTCATTGCGGCAGGCAGGAGGCATATCGGCCGGGCCGGCGTTAACTGGAGGGCGGCAAGAGGCCGTGTTGGGCGAGAAATTGCGCTATCCGTGGCGCCAGGGCCTGGACGATCGGCAGTTCGGCGCGGTTGTAGGACGCGGCTTGCGATGGGCCATCCATCGGCACGATACGCAGCACATGGTTCATTCCCTCGATGAGCGCTAGCGAGGCGTCGGGCCGTGCCTGTTGCAGGGCGCGCGCATCGGTCGGTGAGACCTGGATGTCATGGGTGCCCTGCAGGATCAGCGCCGGCGCGGTGGTGCGGGCGAAGGCGGTGGCCGGGTCCTGCGCGAACAGCGAAATCAGGTAGGGCTGGACGCTCGGTCGAAACAGCACCTGCAGCGCGTCGGGCACCGCAGCGTGGCGGCGCCCGGCGACCAGCTCGTCGATGAGATAGGACGCCGAGGCCAGCAAGGAAGGCGGCAGGCGGCCCTGCAGCTGCTCGCGCAACAGCGCGTCGATGCGCCGCCCGCTGCCGGCCAGGCTGATCAAGGCGTCCGGCTGTGCCTGCGACTCGGCCAGGCTGGCGATCAACGCGCCTTCGCTGTGGCCGATCAGCACCAGCGCGCCGAAGCGCGGGTCGGCCTTGAGGCGAGCCGCCCAGGCAACGGCATCGCTCACGTAGTCGTCCAGACGCAGTTGCTCTTCCTTGGGCGCCACCGCGCGGCTCGCGCCCACCCCTCGCTTGTCGTAGCGCAGGCTGGCCACGCCCTGCTTCGCCAGCGCCTGTGCGAGGCGCTTGAGGCTGTCATTGTGGCCCTGCGGATTGTTGCCATTGCGGTCGGTCGGGCCGGACCCCGCAATGAGCAGGGCGACCGGGAGCGGGGCATCGGATTTGGGCAGCAACAGGCTCCCGTGCAAGGTTCCGCCGGGCACCTGTAGTTGCCAGGACTCGTTCAGCAGCGTCAACGCATAGGCAGGGGGCGCGAGCATGGCAATAAGGATCAGCAGAAGGACACGCATGGGAGGGTTCGTTCACGGGGGAAGCGGTTAGGACGCGCCGCGAGCGCCCGGGTTCCGGCGAGCGAAGTATGCCGCGTGCCTAGGGGCAGTGAAACCCGCGGCGGCTCGGGTATACTGCCCGGCCCTGATTTTTGTCCGTCGCGGAGCGTCCTGCATGTCCGGCAACACGTATGGCAAGCTGTTCACCGTCACAACCGCTGGTGAGAGCCATGGCCCAGCGCTGGTCGCCATCGTCGATGGCTGCCCGCCGGGGCTGGAGCTGTCTGCTGCCGACCTGCAGCGTGATCTCGACCGGCGTAAACCCGGTACCAGCCGGCACACCACCCAGCGCCAGGAACCGGACGAGGTGGAGATCCTGTCCGGTGTCTTCGAGGGGCGCACCACTGGTTGCCCGATTGGCCTGCTGATCCGCAACACCGATCAGAAGTCCAAGGACTACTCGGCGATAAAAGACCAGTTCCGTCCGGCTCATGCGGACTACAGCTATCACCACAAGTACGGCCTGCGCGACTACCGAGGCGGCGGCCGCAGCTCGGCGCGCGAGACCGCCATGCGCGTCGCGGCCGGTGCCATCGCCAAGAAGTACCTGGCGACGCTGGGGATCCAGGTGCGCGGCTACATGAGCCAGCTGGGGCCGATCGAGATCCCCTTCGTGACCTGGGACAGCGTCGATCAGAATGTCTTCTTCAGCCCCGATCCGGACAAGGTGCCGGAGCTCGAAGCCTACATGGACCAGCTGCGCCGCGATCAGGATTCGGTGGGCGCCAAGATCACCGTGGTCGCCGAAGGCGTGCCGCCGGGCCTGGGCGAACCCGTGTTCGACCGCCTCGACGCCGAGCTGGCGCATGCGCTGATGAGCATCAATGCGGTGAAGGGCGTTGAAATCGGCGCCGGCTTCGCCAGCGTCGCCCAGCGCGGCACCGAGCATCGGGACGAGATGACCCCGGAGGGTTTCCTGTCGAACAATGCCGGCGGCGTCCTCGGCGGCATTTCGTCGGGCCAGCCGATCGTCGCGCACCTGGCCCTCAAACCGACATCCAGCATCACCACGCCAGGGCGCTCCATCGATGTCGACGGCCAGCCGGTGGACGTCATCACCAAGGGCCGGCACGACCCCTGCGTGGGCATTCGCGCGACCCCGATCGCCGAGGCGATGATGGCCATCGTGCTGCTCGACCATCTGCTGCGCCACCGCGGCCAGAATGCCGATGTGCTGGTCGGTACGCCGGTGTTGGGGCAGCTCTGAGCCTGTAGCTGGGAGTCTGACGCTGGAAACCGAGCAAAGCGCTCGGGGCCGGCAGCAAGTCGCTTCGCTTCCAGCCCCTGGCGTCTCACTTATGGCCGCTTCCATTCCCTACTGGCGCCTGTCCGGCTTCTATTTCTGCTATTTCGCGCTGCTCGGCTCGACCGCGCCATTCCTCGGGCTGTATTTCGCCCACCTTGGTTTTTCCGCCGAGCGGATCGGCGAGCTGGTGGCAATCCCCATGCTGATGCGCTGCCTGGCGCCGAGCCTGTGGGGCTGGCTCGGCGACGTCTCCGGCCGGCGCCTGGCGATCGTTCGCATCGGTGCGCTGTGCACGCTACTCTCGTTCAGCCTGATCTTCATCAGCCAGCGCTACGCCTGGCTCGCCCTGGTGATGGCCTTGCACGCCTTCTTCTGGCACGCCGTACTGCCTCAGTTCGAAGTCATCACCCTGGCGCATCTGCGCGAGCAGGCCGCTCGCTACAGCCAGGTTCGCCTGTGGGGCAGCATTGGCTTTATCGCCGCGGTGGTCGGCCTGGGTGTGCTGTTCGAACGCCAGGGGTTGGCGATCTACCCGGCCGCGGTGATGGTCGTCATGACGGGCATCGTGATCAGCAGTGCCTGGGTGCCCAATGCCGTGCCGGCGGAACGACCGGGGCTGGACGGGCAGGGCGGTTTCCTCCGGCAGTTGTGCCGTCCCGGGGTGTTGGCCTTCTTTGTCTGCGTCGGGCTGATGCAGGTCAGCCACGGGCCCTACTACACCTTCTTCACCATCCACCTCGAGGCGCTTGGCTATGGCCGCGGCACGATCGGCCTGCTCTGGGCGCTGGGGGTGGTCGCCGAGATCCTGCTGTTTCTCGTGATGAAGGGGCTGCTGGCGCGGTTTTCGCTGCGTCAGGTGCTGACGGTGAGCTTTCTGTTGGCAGCGCTGCGCTGGTTGCTGCTCGGCGCGCTGGCCGATCACCTGGGTGTGCTGCTGTTGGCGCAACTGCTGCACGCGGCGACCTTCGGCAGCTTCCATGCGGCGGCTATCCATTTCGTCCAGCGCAGCTTCGGCCATCGCCAGCAGGGCCAGGGGCAGGCCCTCTACGCCACGCTTGCTGGTGTAGGCGGAGCGCTCGGCGCGCTGTATTCGGGCTACAGCTGGGCGAGCCTCGGGCCGCTGGCGACCTTTGCCATCGCCAGCGTCGCGGCCCTGGCTGCAGCCGTTATCATGGCCATCCCCTTGCAGGAGAAACAGGCATGACCGCCACCCGTGAACACCTGGCGCAGGCCATCATCGATGCTGGCCGCTTTCTGTACGACCGCGGCTGGTCGCCGGCGACCAGCAGCAATTACTCCGCACGTCTGACCAGCTCAGAGCTGCTGCTCACCGTTTCCGGCAAGCACAAGGGGCAGCTCACGCCGGACGAACTGCTCGCGGTCGACATGAGCGGGCAGTGCCTCGAGCCAGACAAGAAGCCCTCTGCCGAAACCCTGCTGCACACCCAGCTGTATCGCTGGAAGCCGGAAATAGGCGCGGTGCTGCATACCCATTCGGTCAACGCCACGGTACTGTCGCGGGTCTGCCTCAGTGATTCGCTGGTGTTCGCCGACTATGAGCTGCAAAAGGCGTTCAGCGGCATCGTCACGCACGAATCGCAGGTGCTGGTGCCGATTTTCGACAACGACCAGGACATCGAGCGGCTCGCCTCGCACGTCCAGCCCTGGCTCGAACAGCACCCCGACTGCGTCGGCTACCTGATCCGGGGGCATGGCCTCTACACCTGGGGCGCGCGCATGAGCGACGCGCTGCGGCAGATCGAGGCCTTCGAGTTCCTCTTTGAATGCGAGCTGAAGATGCGCACGCTGCAGCGTCACTGACCGGTGCCTGCGCACCGCAGCAACCGAACCACCCAAGACGAGCCGGTGTCAGCGACCCGGCGGGAGACCATCGACATGAGCATCCTCAGCGTTTATCAGGACACCGCCCCCGAGCAGCCGCTCAAGGTTCTCACCCACGTGGAGGATATCGCGGCCACCCTGGCCGACGTCGGCGTGCGGCTCGAACGCTGGGAGGCCGATGCCCCGATCCCGGCCGGCGCGAGCCCCGAGGCGGTGATCGCGGCCTACCGCCCACAGATCGACCGCCTGATGCAGGAGCGCGGCTATGTGACCGTCGACGTGATCAGCCTCACCAGCGATCACCCGCAGAAGGCCGAGCTGCGCGCCAAGTTTCTCGACGAACACCGCCACGCCGAGGATGAGGTGCGCTTTTTCGTGGCAGGCCGCGGGCTGTTCACCCTGCACATCGAGGACAAGGTCTACGCAGTGCTCTGCGAGAAAAACGACCTGATCTCGGTGCCTGCCGGTACGCGTCACTGGTTCGACATGGGCGAGCACCCGCATTTCGTCGCGATACGCCTGTTCAACAACCCCGAAGGCTGGGTCGCCCAGTTCACCGGTGAATCGATCGCCGGCCGTTTCCCGCGTCTGGAGGATTTCTGATGCCGATTAAGGCCATCCTGACCGATATCGAGGGCACCACCAGCTCGGTGAGTTTCGTTTTTGACGTGCTGTTCCCCTATGCCAGGGCTCACCTTCCGGCCTACGTAAGGGCGCACGTCGATGATCCGGCCGTCCAGGCGCAGCTGGACGCGGTACGTGCCGAGAGTGACGAGCCGGGGGCGGACATGGAGCGATTGCTCGACATCCTGCTCGAGTGGATGGCGGCCGACCGCAAGGCCACGCCATTGAAGGCCTTGCAGGGCATGGTCTGGGCGGAGGGCTACCGTGCCGGCCAGCTCAAGGGGCACGTTTACCCGGACGCGGTGGCGGCGTTGCAACGCTGGCACGAACAGGGCTATGCGCTCTATGTCTATTCGTCCGGCTCGGTGCAGGCGCAGAAGCTGATCTTCGGCTGCGCCGAGGTGGGCGACCTGACACCGCTGTTCTCCGGCTATTTCGACACCGGCGTGGGGCACAAACGCGAGGCGGCATCTTATATGCGGATTGCCGAATCCATCGGGCTCCCCGCGCAGCGGGTGCTGTTCCTGTCCGATGTGGCCGAGGAGCTGGACGCCGCGCGGGTGGCCGGCATGAAGACGTGCGGGCTGGGCCGGGACGGCCAGTCGCTCGGCGGCCATCGCACTGTCAGCGAATTCGGCGCGATCGACCCCGCCGCAGCCTGAGGCGCCGGTACTGAACCCTCGGCGTCGGCCGGCATCCTAATGGAGAACCCTTAGCAAACCTGGAGCCTGTCATGACCGATGCCTTCGGCGGTATTTTTGGCCTGCTGATCCTCGCACTGGATATCTGGGCCATCGTGAGCGTATTGCGCAGCGACAGCACGACCGGCAAGAAAGCCCTGTGGGTCTTGCTCATCGTCATCCTGCCGGTTCTCGGCCTGATCATCTGGGGCATCATGGGGCCACGTGGCAATCGCCCCGGCGTCGCCTGACCTGGGGCGCTCGTCGTGCTCGAGACCTTGAGCGGCCTGGTCGCGCTGCTGGTCCTGCTGCTGGACATCCTGGCCGTGGTGCAGGTCTGGCGCAGCCGGATCGAGACTGGCCGCAAGATCATCTGGAGTCTGGTCATCGTGCTGCTGCCGGTGGTCGGCCTGGTCATGTGGTTCGTCGCGGCTGGCTCACGGGCGAAGGCACGGCTGTAGTGCTGGCGTGGGCGCTTGTCCTGGTCGCTGCGCCCTGGTTGACTGGCGCGCAGGCAGCCGTGGCACAGAGCGAGGCGTGGACGGCCTTGCGCAGCGGCCAGGCGGTGCTCCTGCTGCGCCATGCGTCCGCACCGGGGACCGGTGATCCAGCGAACTTTGTACTGGAAGACTGTTCGACCCAGCGCAATCTCAGCGAGCAGGGTCGCGCCGAGGCGCAACGATGGGGCGAACTGCTCCGACGGCAGGGCATCACCAGCGCGCGGTTGCTGAGCAGTCGCTGGTGCCGCGCGCTGGAGACCGCGCGGCGGTTGAACCTTGGTCAGGTTGAACCGCTGCCACTGCTCGACTCGTTCTATGCAGGTGCTGGCGACCGCAACCTTCAGACCGCCGCGTTACGTCGCTTTCTCGAGGCTCCGTCCGCTGACGGCCCCGTGATCCTGGTCACCCATCAGGTCAATATCACGGCGCTGACGGGGGTTTTCCCGCGCTCGGGTGAGGGGCTCATCCTGCGCGTGCCGATCACTGATCCGGTCCAGATGCTGGCGCGCATTGCGCCGCCGGACCCCGACTGATCGGCGCCTGGGCGCGTGCGTAATCCTGCCAGATGTGTATTGCGGCATAGGCGCGCCAGGGCCGCCAGGCCTCGGCGCGTCCGAGCAGCGCTTTCGTGCTGAGGCCACCGGGGCCCCACAGCGGCGCCTTCATCAGTCCGAGGTCGGCGGCGGGAAAGGCGTCAGCCTCGCCGAAGCCCCGCAGGGCGATGTATTGCGCAGTCCACGGCCCGATTCCGGGGAGTTCGCAGAGCCGCGCGACCAGATCGTCCGCGCCCTGATCGGTGTGCAAGGCCAGTGCGCCGTCGGCCACCGCAACGGCCAGCCGTTGCAGCGTGGCGACCCGCCGGGTCGGCATGCCGATCTTTTCCAGATTTCCCTGCGCAACCGCTTGCGGCGTTGGAAACAGCCGGCACAGGCCGTCTGGGGCGGCGTCCGGTAGCGCTTCGCCCAGCCGTTCGATCAGGCGCCGGGTGATGGTCACGGCGGCCTTGACCGACACCTGCTGGCCGATGATGGCGCGCACGGCCAGCTCGAACGGATCGAACGCACTCGGCAGGCGCAGCCCGGGCTCCAGCGCGACACGCGGCCCCAGTTCTGTGTCGCCGGCGAAATGAGCGGCCAGTACCGCCGGGTCGGTCGCCAGGTCGAACATTTGCGTCACCCGCCGGGCCAGCGCCTGCGCCTGGTCGGCCAGCGAATCGCTGATGCTCAGCTCCAGGCAGTCGGCATCAAGGGCCGGCGTCACGCTTATCCAGCCGGTTCGTTGTGCCAGCTGAACGCTGCGGCTGTAGCGATCGGGCGTCAGCGATTCCACCCCGGGAAGCAGGCGCAGGGCGAAATACTGGTGGAATTGCGCCCAGTGCCAGGGGGCGACATAGGGAAGCGACAGGGACGATGCCATGGCTGAACCATAGCCACCGTCGATGGGCTTGTCTTCACCAGGTTGGCTTTCAAATCCCCGTGGTTCCCCCTGTCATGAGACCAAAGTAGAATGCGCCTCTTTGCCAACTGGGCGGCAGGCGCGGCTGCTGCCCTTACGCGATCCATCAGGGAGACACCCCATGAGCGACTATCAGGAAACTCTCTACGAGGGATACGGCCAGCGATTCGCGATCGACCGCATGCTGCATGAGGTGCGCACCGAGCATCAGCATCTGGTGATCTTCGAGAATGCCCGCATGGGCCGGGTCATGGCGCTCGATGGCGTGATCCAGACCACCGAGGCGGACGAATTCATCTATCACGAGATGCTGACCCATGTGCCGATCCTCGCCCATGGCCTGGCGCGGCGGGTGTTGATCATCGGCGGCGGCGACGGTGGCATGCTGCGCGAGGTGGCCAAGCACCGTGATGTCGAAAACATCACGATGGTCGAGATCGATGGCACCGTCGTGGAGATGTGCAAGGAATTCCTGCCGGAGCATTCGAAGGGGGCTTTCGAGGATCCGCGGCTGAACCTGGTGATCGACGACGGCATGCGCTTCGTCTCGACCACCGAGGAAAAGTTCGATGTGATCATTTCCGACTCGACCGATCCGATCGGGCCGGGCGAGGTGCTGTTTTCGGAGAACTTCTACCAGGCCTGCCGTCGCTGCCTCAACGATGGCGGCATCCTGGTGACGCAGAACGGCACGCCATTCATGCAGCTCGCCGAGGTGCAGACCACAGCCAGACGCATGACTGGGCTGTTCCCGGACTGGCATTTTTACCAGGCCGCCGTGCCGACGTACATCGGCGGCGCCATGACCTTCGCCTGGGGCGCATGCGACGCGAGCAGCCGCAAAGTGTCGCTGGAAACCCTATGTCAGCGGTTTGCCGGCAGCGGCATCGTCACCCGTTACTACAACCCGCATGTGCACTTGGGCGCGTTTGCGCTGCCGCAGTACGTCCTGCAGGCGATCAACAAGCCCAGCAACGACTGAGTGCAGAGCGATGGGCCGTCGCCCGGTCCCCGGCGCGGCAGCCTGGCCTGTCGATCGATCGTCCTGTTCGGTTGTCCATTGCAGTGCATCCCCAATGGCCGTATGTTCGAAGGGCGTCCCGGCGGGGCGTCGTCGAGCCGCCATGACCGGTCGCGATCATCGCAGTGACTGCCACATCCCTTTCCACCCGGCCGTCTGGCCGGTCTAGAACGACGAGGTTCGAGCAAAAGGCGTCCCCATTCCTGAAATCGTCATCCATGAGTGCGAGGAGGTTGTTTTATGAGTACCACCTTCCATGAAGACGTAAGCAGCAATGTGCTTCTGCGGATGAAAGAGGGCGGCTTCGATTTCGCCCGTGTCCATCCCATCGAGTTCTACGCCGTGTTTCCCGACCGCGAGCGAGCCTGCGCGGCGGCCAGCACCTTTCGCGGCGAATGCGTCAACACCCAGATCGCTCCCCGAGACGATGGCGCCTGGGACCTTCAGGTCAGTAAGGTGATGTACGCCACCTTCGACGGAATCGGCGATTTCGAACAGGACCTGGAGAACCTTGTCGAGCCACTGGGGGGCGTGCTCGATGGCTGGGGCGTGACCCAGGAACTCTCCGGCTGTGCCGTCTGACGCTTAACCCAGTCCAAAACCGCTTCGCAGTGCCTGATCCCATGGTGGAATCGGGCCGAAGCGGTTTTTCAGGAATTCCAGCAGTAACCGGCTGCGCGAGTCCGTCTCGCGGGTCAGACGCAGCGTATAGATTCCGCTGGGCTCCGGTTCCGGCCAGCCCTTTTCGCAAAACAGCGGATGCAACTCGCCACGCAGGAGGTGCTCGCTGATCAGCCAGGTCGGCAGATGGGCGATGCCCAGGCCGGCGAGTGCGCCGCACAGCAGCGCTTCGGCATTATTCGCCACCATGCGCAGTCGGCCGGGGCGCAGCACCTGTTGCTTGCCCTCGAGAATGAAGCGCCAGGCGTGAGGCGGGGAGAGGGTGTCCCAGTCGAGGCCGTCGTGTTCGTGCAGTTGCAAGGGCGTCAGCGGCATGCCGCGCCGCTGCAGATAGGCGGGGCTGGCGCAGGCGATGCGTGTCAGCGGCGCGAGGGGTGTTGCCACCAGCCGGGTGTCGGCGAGCGGACCGATACGCAGGCTTAGGTCGACCTTGCCCAGGTGCTCGCCCTGCAGGTCGATGAAACTGTCGATCAGCCTCAGTTCGATGTCCACGCCGGGGTAGGCCTGGAGGAATTCCGCCAGTGCCGGGGCCAGGTGGCGGCGACCGAAGGGCGCCGGGGCGTCGATGCGAATGTGGCCGTGCGGGCTGTTCTGGCTTGCGGCAAGTTCCGCGCGTGCCA
The DNA here is from genome assembly GCA_032064305.1 of Pseudomonas sp. Taxonomy (GTDB): domain Bacteria; phylum Pseudomonadota; class Gammaproteobacteria; order Pseudomonadales; family Pseudomonadaceae; genus Stutzerimonas. The sequence goes on from DAMBNU010000032.1 coordinate 25,397, forward strand.
GTTGCATCTCGCGCACGATGCGGCGCGCCCGCTCGGCAAAGGCGCGGCCGGCGGAGGTCGGCCTGACTGCATGGGTGCTGCGGCTGAACAGGCGGCAGCCAAGCGAGTCCTCCAGGGCGCCGATGCGCCGCGCGATGGCTGATGGCGTCAGGCCGTGCAGGCGGGCAGCGGCCGAAAAACTGCCGCTTTCCAGCACGTCGAGAAAGAGCCCGAACTGTTCGGTGAGCAGATCCGATTGCATGGGTTTCACCACTTGGTTGTGCGTGTTGGGCACAGCCATTTTGCGCGGCTTTGCGTTTCGCTGCGAGAGAAGACTCGCTAGCATGCTTTCTTTTTGCCGGAATGGCTTCATGGATCTTTACGCGACGGGCCTGAACGTCCTGCTGGGCCTCGCCCTTGGTGCGCTTGGCGGGTTGTTCGGCATTGGTGGGGGGCTGATCGCCATCCCGGTCATCGGCGTGCTGTTCGGCCTGGATCAGCAGGTCGCGCAGGGGACCGCTCTGGTAATGGTGGTGCCCAACGTGCTGCTCGCGATCTGGCGTTACCATCAGCGCAATCGCATCGAGTGGCGCCATGCCGTCGCGCTGGGGACAACCAGCTTCTGTTTCGCGATTGGCGGCGCGGCGGTCGCGGTTTCGCTGGATGCCGCACGCATGCGGGTCGCCTTTATCGGCTTTCTCCTGGCGCTGGCCGCCTACAGCCTGCTGCGCAGCCTTCTGCGAACTCCGCCAGGCGGCACGCGGCTCCGCTATCCCTGGCCGTGGCTGAGTGCGCTGGGGGCGGGGGCCGGCGCCTTGGGCGGCCTGTTCGGCGTTGGTGGCGCCGTCCTCGCCACGCCGGTTCTGACCAGCGTGTTCGGTGCATCGCAGGTGGTGGCGCAAGGGCTCTCGCTTTCGCTGGCTGCGCCAAGCACCGCGGTCACCCTGGTGACCTACGCCAGCCACGGTCAAGTCGACTGGGCGCTGGGGTTGCCCCTCGCGGTGGGCGGCCTGCTCAGCATCAGTCTGGGCGTGCGGCTGGCGCATGCGTTGCCGGAGCGCCTGTTGCGCGGCCTGTTCGCCCTGTTCCTGGTGTTCAGTGCGGTCCTGCTCGGGATGGAAGTCTGACTGGCGCGGTCAGGCGCGTGCCGCTTGCCGGCGTATGGCGCGGCGCGCACTGCGTGCAAGGCGAATGCTGAGCAGGATGGCGGCGCAACTGAGCCCGGCGATCAGTCCTTGCCAGAGCCCGGCGGGCCCGCTCGGTTCACCCAGGCGATCGGTCAGGCCGAGCAGGTAGCCGACCGGCAGGCCGATGCCCCAGTAGGCGAACAGCGTGAAGACCATGGTCATGCGCGTGTCCTGGTAGCCGCGTAGCGCGCCTGCCGCGGTGACCTGAACCACATCGGAGAACTGGAACAGGGCGGCGTAGAAGAACAGGCCGGCGGCCACTGCAATCACGGCGGGATCGGTGGTGTAGATGCGCGCGATCTGTTCGCCGAAAAGCAGCATGAGTCCCGCCGAGAAACAGGCATAGAAGAGGCTGGAGACGATTCCCACCCCCGCGACGAAGCGTGCATCCCTTGGCGTCCCACGCCCCAGCGCCTGGCCGATGCGAATGGTGATGGCCATACCCAGCGACAGCGGAATCATGAAGATCAGCGAGGTGAAATTGAGTGCGATCTGGTGGCCGGCCACCACGGTCGCCCCGAGCGCACCGATGAGCAGCGCGATCACCGAAAAGATGCTGGCCTCGGCAAACACGGCGACACCGATCGGTACGCCGACCGATAGCAGGTGCCGCAGCACCGGCCAGTGCGGCCAGTCCAGGCGAACAAACAGGCCGCTTGGCTGGTAATAGACTGCGCGCCGGACCCAGAACAGCATCGCCAGCAGCATGAAACCCATGACCAGGGCGGTCGCCCAGCCACAGCCCACGCCGCCCATGGCCGGCACGCCCAGCTTGCCGTAGATGAAGATATAGTTGAGCGGAATGTTGAGCATCAGCGCCAGCACGCCGACCACCATGCTGGGCCGGGTATGCCCTAGGCCGTCGCTATAGCAGCGCAGCACCTGGTAGAGCGCCACGGCCGGGAAACCGCAGGCGACCGCGCGCAGGTAGGCCATGCTGGGCTCGATC
>DAMBNU010000033.1:0-25779 GCA_032064305.1 Pseudomonas sp.
CTGCTCGGTCAGCTCGATCTTGCCCTGCTCCACCTGCATCGCCAGCCAATGCCCGGCACGCTGTTCGATCAGGCTGAACAGCCGGTCGATGCCGGTGGGGTCGACGATGTCGTAGCGCATGCTCTGCAGCGCGCGCAGCGAGGCCGGCGCGTAGACCGCATTGATGGTGTGCCAGGTGGCCAGGTTGAGGTGCGTGCTGGTGGGCATCGGCGCGTCGCTCTTCATCCGGCTGCCGTAGCCGAACAGTGGCATCACGCCGTGCAGGCTGAGCTGCTTGTCGAAGTCGGTGCCCCCGATGTGCACGCCGGAGGTGGCGAGAATGTCGCTCTGACGGTCATCGACCTGCCGGCGTTCCGGGGCCAGCCGGACCAGCGAGAAGTCCGACGTACCGCCGCCGATGTCGACGATCAGCACGCGCTCCTCGCGCTCGATGCGCGACTCATAGTCAAAGGCTGCGGCGATGGGTTCGTACTGGAATGACACTTCCTTGAAGCCGATCTTGCGGGCAGCCGCTGCCAGGGTGTCGGCTGCTTCCTTGTCCGCCTGCGGATCGTCGTCGACGAAAAAGACCGGGCGGCCCAGCACCACTTCGTCAAAGGAGCGGCCGGCCTGCTCCTCGGCGCGCTGTTTGAGCGTGCCCAGGAACAGCCCGAGGATGTCCTTGAACGGCATGGCGCTACCCAGCACCGTGGTTTCGCTCTTCAGCAGCTTGGAGCCGAGCAAACTCTTGAGCGAGCGCATCAGGCGGCCTTCGTAGCCTTCCAGGTACTCGGCCAGGGCCAGGCGGCCGTACACCGGGCGGCGCTCTTCCACGTTGAAGAACACCACCGAAGGCAAGGTCGGCTGGTCACCTTCCAGGGCGAGCAAAGGGTCTGCGTCAGGTCGCCACCAACCGACAGTGGAATTGGAGGTGCCGAAGTCGATGCCGCAGGCGCGGGCGGGAGGCGGAGTGTGCATGAGCGGTCCGGACTGCCAAAAACGGCCGCGCAGTGTATGCGAGCCGGCGCGCGTTTGCAGGTCAATCGTCGGGGGACCGCCGGCCGCTCCTCGGCCGACGGTCGCGCCGGTTTAGGCCAGGGCAGCCTCGGCGTCGCTGGCCGACTGGCTCATGCCGTCGTTCATGCGCTGCGCATCGTGGCAGAAGGTGCGAGAGGCCTGGAACAGGAAGACCATGGTCAGCAGCAGCGATGCGGGAATCAGGTACATCGCGCCATGCAGCCCCTCGGCGCGAAACGCTTCGCTCATCTGGCTGGCGCCGGCAGCCAGCATCGCCGACTCGGCGAATCGGTCCGAGAGCAGCCCGACCACTACAGTGCCCATGCCACCCCCGAGCAGATACAAGCCGGCGAAGAACAGCGCCATTGCCGTGGCCCGCAAGCGCGGTTCGACGACATCCTGAATTGCCGTATAGACGCAGGTGTAAAAGTTGTAGGAAAACAGCCAGCCGATGCTGAACACGGCGACGAATACGCCGACGTCGATCCGCCCCGCCAACAGCGCATAGCCGGTGGCCAGGGTCGAGATCGCCATGCTCACCGCAGCAAAAACCAGGCGGCCGCGGGCGAAGCGTTGATGGATCTTGTCGGCGACCCAGCCGCCGAATGTCAGACCGACGAGCCCCGTCAGGCCAACGATGACACCGGTCGCGACCGACGCCTGCACCAGCGGCAGGCCGTGGTAGCGCATCAGCAGCGGGACCATGAAGGCGTTGCAGGCATAGGTCGCGAACTGGAACGCCAGCCCCGCCAGTACCAGCCACCAGAACGTGCGGATCGCCAGCACCTTGCGCACCGGCTGCTGCACCGGGTCCTGCGACACCTTGACGGTCTCGGCGGCGCCCCGCTGGGGTTCACGAATGAAGAAGATCAGCAGGGCCAGCACCAGCCCGGGAACCGCGGCGATGAAAAACGGCGCACGCCAGCTGCCGAAGTACTGGACCATCGAGCCGATGGTGAAGAACGCCAGCAACAGCCCCAACGGCAGGCCGAGCATGAAGATGCCCATCGCCCGCGAACGCTTGCCGGCCGGGAACAGGTCGCCGATCAGCGAGTTGGCTGCCGGCGCGTAACTGGCCTCGCCGATGCCGACGCCCATGCGCACCATCAGGAAGCTCCAGAAGTTCCAGGCGAAGCCGTTGACGGCGGTGAGGCCGCTCCACAGGGTCAGGCCCCAACCCATGATCTTGCGCCGCGAGCCGAGGTCGGCCATGCGGCCGAGCGGCACGCCGGCGATGGCGTAGATGATGGTGAACGCCGTGCCGATCAGCCCCAGCTGGAAATCGTTGAGCTGCCATTCCAGCCGGATCGGCTCGGCAATGATCGCGGGGATGGTGCGGTCGAAGAAGTTGAACAAGTTGGCCAGAAACAGCAGAAACAGGACGCGCCAGGCGTTCGCGGCTTGGGTGGATGGCTGCATGACGTCGCTCTCGATTTATTGTTATGCGTCGACCGCAGGCCGGCCGACCGTCGAAAGTGACTCTAGAGTTCTCGCCCTCGCCTGTCTGTCACCATCAGCCCCGCTTATGCCGGACAATGAGCCTCAACCGCGGCGCCAGACCTCGAGCCAGCCGAGACCGGCCACCGTGTCGTTGCCATCGGGACGGTATTCGGCCGCCAGCCAGCCGCGGTAGCCCACCGACCGCAACGCCTCGAGCAGTACGGCGAAGTCCAGCGTTCCGCTGCCGGGCGCGCCGCGTCCAGGGCAGTCGGCGAACTGCACATGGCCGATGCGCGCACCCAGCAGCCTGATCCCGGCAGCGATATCGAGCTCCTGCCGCGCCATGTGGTACAGGTCCAGCTGGGCCTGGCAATTGGGGTGGTCGACCCGTTCCAGTAGCCGTCGCAGGTCCTCCGGTGTGTTGATCAGGAAGCCCGGCATGTCCAGCGGATTGATCGCCTCGCAGACGACGCGGATGCCGAGCAAGGCGAAGGCCTCGGCGCTCCGGCGCAGATTCGCCGCCAGGGTCTGCAGCGCCTGTTTGCGATCGAGACCGTCGGCCAGTCGGCCGGGCAGCACATTGACGCACTGCGGCCGGGTCATCGCGGCGTAGCTCAGGGCCTCTTGCAGGGCTGCATCGAACTCGGCCTGCCGGGCCGGCACCGCGGCGAGCCCGGGACCGCCCGCCATGAAGTCGCCGGCCGGCAGGTTGATCAGCACCAGCGGCAGGCCGGCGCGCTCGAGCAGCTCCTTCAGCCGGATCGCGGGCAATTCGTAGGGGAACTGGATCTCCACGCCGTCGAACCCGGCGACCCGCGCCGCCATGACGCGCTCGGCCAGAGGCCGCTCGGTGAACAGCATGGACAGGTTGGCAGCGATCTTCATTGGCCCTGCTCCCGGAACAGCGCCACCAGGGTCGCCGGGTCCTGCGCCAGGTAGCCCTGGCTGCCATGCAGGCGCATCAGCTGCGCGGCAAGCCCGCTCATGGGCGTGGCGCCCCCCGCTTCGCGGGACAACTGCACCGCCGTGTCGAGGTCCTTGAGCAGGGTCCGCACGTGCCATTTGACCGGCTCGAATTCGCTGCTGGCCATCTGCGGGGCGAGGATCTGCAGCGGTTTCGAATCGGCGAACCCGCCGGCCAGCGCCGGAGCCAGCAGGCTGGCATCAACGCCGCATCGCTCGGCCAGGGCGACGACCTCGGCGATCACCAGCGCATTGCAGGCCACGATCATCTGGTTGCATGCCTTGGTCACCTGGCCGGCGCCGACGTCGCCCATGTGCGTCAGCCGCTGGCCCAGGTGGGCCAGCACCGGGCGCACCCGATCGATGTCCTCGGCCGCGCCGCCGGCCATGATCGCCAGCGTGCCGGCTTCAGCACCGGCCGTGCCGCCGGATACCGGCGCGTCGACCCAGCGCATGCCGCTGCGCGCGGCGAGGTCGGCGGCCATGGTGCGCGTAGCAGCCGGCTCGAGGCTGGAATGGTCGACCAGCAATTGCCCGCGCCCCGCGCCCTCGGCGATGCCGGCGGGGCCGAACACCACCTCGCGCACCACCGCGGTATCGGCCAGGCAGAGCAGCACGATGTCCGCCGCGCCACAGAGTTCGGCAGGCGTCTCCACCCGGCGCGCACCGGCGTCGAGCAGCGGCAGGCACTTGTCGGGCGACCGGTTCCAGACGGTCAGCGGATAACCCGCAGCGAGCAGCCGACGGCACATGCGCAGGCCCATCAGGCCGACGCCGGCAAAGGCAATGGATGGCAACGTGGACATGGCGCAACTCCTCGAGCGGACAGAGGCGCGATTCTAGCCCTACGCCACGCGCTGAGGCCAAGAGGCGTCGGCACGCATCGTCGGCGCAGCGAAACTTGCCAGAGAATGGAGCCGTCAGCCCCGGTCGTCATTCGCCGAAGCGGCCAGGTCCACCGAGCAGTCACGCTCGGTCAAGCAGCGGATCGCCTCGTCCAGCTGCTGGATGCACAGATCGATGACCATCTGCTTCAGCGCGTCGGGCCACTCGTGATCACTCACCGGTTCCACCAGATCCAGCAATCCGCTGTAGCCGACCAGCATGCCGTGCTTGACGCGTAGCGTCTGTCCGTTGGTGCAAACCAGCGTCAGCGGATCGCGGCCGACCAGCGCGGCACCATCGGCCAGCAGGTCGTCGATATGCGCACGCAGCGCATGCAGACTGCGCTTGTCCTGTCCTTCACTCATGCCAATTCGCCATCATCCGTGAGGTCGGCGATTCTAGTGCAGCTGCGAGGGCGGTCACAAAAAAAGATTTTGGCAGCCTCACCGCGCAAAGCGCCACTCGGCGCGGCGTCCGGCACGCTGGCGAGGCGCCGAGAACGCGCCGGCATGGCCGCGCTTGCCCCGCCGCGCCCCGCTGCCTCTATAATCCGCGCGCTTTTTTCCGCTTTTGAACCGGAGAACCACCATGCTCAAACGTTCCCTGGCAGCCGTTGCCGGCCTTGCCCTGTCCTGCTGTTTTGCCTCTGCCCAGGCCACCGAGACCTTGCGCGTCTCGGCGATACCCGACGAAGCCCCCACCGAATTGATCCGCAAGTTCGAGCCGCTGGGCCAATACCTCGAGCAACAACTCGGCATGCCGGTGAAATTCACGCCGGTGTCGGACTACGCTGCGGTCGTCGAAGCCCTCGCCGCGGACCGCCTCGACCTCGCCTGGCTGGGGGGGTTCACCTTTGTCCAGGCGCGCCTGAAGACCGGCGACGCCATTCCCCTGGTGCAGCGCGAGCAGGACGAAAAATTCACCAGCAAATTCATCACCGCCGATCCCGAGGTGAAATCGGTCCAGGACCTCAAGGGCAAGACCTTTGCCTTCGGCTCGGTGTCGTCCACCTCGGGCAGCCTGATGCCGCGCTATTTCATGATCAAGGATGGCATCGACCCGGAGCAGTTCTTCAAGCGCGTGGCCTATTCCGGCGCGCATGACGCCACAGTCGCCTGGGTCCAGGCGGGCAAGGCCGACGGCGGCGTGCTCAACGCTTCGGTCTGGGCCAAGCTGGTCGACGCCGGCAAGGTCGACACAGACAAGGTTCGGGTCATCGCGACCACCCCGCCCTACTACGACTACAACTGGACCGTGCGCGGCAACCTCGACCCGGCACTGGTGGAGAAGATCAAAACCGCCTTCCTCCAGCTGGACCCGCAGAACCCGGAGCACAAGAAGATCCTCGATCTGCAGGCCGCAACGCGCTTCATCGAGACCCGTCCGGAGAATTACCAGGGCATCGAGGAGGCCGCGCAGGCAGCCGGCTTGCTGAAATGACCCAGATCGCACTTCGCCCGGCGTTCCGCCCTGGGGACGCCAGCATCTGCGGCCGCGCCTGAGATGCGCCCGTCGATCGTCTCGCCGGCAGTCCTGTCTGACGCTTCGCCCGTGGCTGAATCGGTGCTCAAGCTGCGCGGGGCTGGTGTTTGCCACGCCGGCGGCCAGGTCGCACTGCGTGGCATCGACCTGCGTATCGCGGCCGGCGAGCGGGTCGCGCTGATCGGCCCCTCCGGCGCTGGCAAGACCACACTGCTGCGCCTGCTGGCCACCCATCTGCAACCCAGCGAGGGCCAGGTAGCGGTGCTCGGCCAGCAGCCCTGGGCGCTGCCAACCGGGGCGCGCCAACGCTTGCGCAGCCGCATCGCACTGATCCACCAGGCGCCGCCGCTGCCGGCCCGCCAGCGAGTGATCACCGCAGTGCTGGCCGGGCGCCTCGGGCAGTGGTCGCTGGCCCGTAGCCTGCTCAGCCTGGTCTACCCGCTCGACCGGGACGGCGCAGCCGAGGCGCTGGAAAAGCTGGACCTGGCCGACAAGCTCTACCAGCGTTGCGACCAGCTTTCCGGCGGCCAGCTGCAACGGGTCGGGATCGCCCGCGCGCTATACCAGCGTCCCGCGATCATGCTCGCCGACGAGCCGGTGTCGGCCATGGACCCGGTGCTTGCCGCCCATTCCCTTCAGGTGCTCACCCGAGAAGCGGCGCGCTGCCAGAGCACGCTGGTCGCCAGCCTGCACGCGGTGGATCTGGCGCTCGGGCACTTTCCGCGGGTGGTGGCGGTCCGCGACGGTCGGATCTTCTTTGACAAGCCGTCGAGCCAAGTCACCACCGCCGAGCTGGATCAGCTCTACGCCAACGAGCAGCTCGAGACCGAGCGCCAGGGCGCCGCGCTGCGCCATCCGGTGCACGTACCGCGATGCTGAACCCCACCCTTACCGGGCGCGATCCGGCCGCTGGTCCGCGGCTGTGGCTGACACTGCTGGCGCTCGCCGCGCTCTGGCCAGGGCTGGCGCTGAGCGAACTCGACCTCAACGTACTGTTCGACGGCAGCAACGCCGACAGCATGGGCGCCTTTCTCGCCGGCTTCTGGCCCCCGGCGCAGGACGGCGCGTTTCTGCGCCTGCTGGGCCGCGCCACCCTGGAAACCCTGGCGATCGCCACAGCCGGCATGGCGCTGGCCCTACTCGTGGCGCTGCCCTGCGCCCTGCTCGCGACCCGGGCCCTGTCGCTCTCGGCGCTCAGCCGCGGCGGCCGACCCGCGCGCTGGGCCGCGGCGGCGCGCTGGCCGGTCCGCGGGTTGCTGATTGTGCTGCGCAGCGTGCCGGAGATTGTCTGGGCGCTGCTGTTCGTGCGCGCGGTCGGCCTGGGACCCACGGCCGGCGTGCTGGCGATCGCCATCACCTACGCCGGCATGCTCGGCAAGGTCTATGCGGAAATTTTCGAATCGGTGGACCCGCTGCCGGCTCGTGCACTGCTGGGCACAGGCGCCTCACGCCTGCAGAGCTTCGCCTATGGCGTGCTGCCCCAGGCGAGCGGGGAAATGCTGTCCTACACCGTCTATCGCTGGGAATGTGCGGTGCGCGCCTCGGTGGTGATGGGCTTTGTCGGCGCGGGTGGGCTCGGCCAGCAGATGGATCTGTCGATTCGCATGTTCGCCGGCGGCGAAGTGGCCAGCATGTTGCTGACCTTTCTTGCCCTGGTGCTGCTGGCCGATCTGCTCAGCCAGGGCCTGCGCCGGAGGTTCGTGTGACGACGCTGGCACGCGGCGCCCTGCCCCTGCTGCTTGTCGCTGCCGTGGTCGGCTCCTTTGCCTTCCTGCAACTGGACACCGCCGCGGTGTTCAGCCGCGACGGGGTGCAACAGATGGCCGCCTACGCCGCCGGGTTCCTCGAACCGGACCTGTCGCTGGCGCACCTGCAGGCGGTCGGTCGCGGCGCCTTGCAAACCCTGGCCATGTCCGCGATCGGCACGCTGCTCGCGGCGCTGCTCGGCCTGCTGCTGGCCCTGCCGGCCGCAGGCCGCTGCGGCTGGCCGGCCAAAGCCCTGGCACGGCTGCTACTCAATGCGCTGCGGGCGATTCCGGAACTGGTCTGGGCGGCACTGATGGTACTCGCTGCCGGCCTGGGGCCGAATGCAGGAACGCTGGCTCTGGCGCTGCACACCGCTGGCGTCCTTGGCCGGCTGTTCGCCGAAGCGCTGGAGAACGCCCCGACCGCCCCCACCGAAGCACTGCGTCTGTCAGGCACCGGCCGCGTCGCCGCGTTCTGCTATGGAACCCTGCCGGTTCTCTGGCCCCAGCTGCTCGCCTACAGCCTGTATCGGTGGGAGAACAACATCCGCATGGCCAGCGTGCTCGGCTTTGTCGGTGCCGGCGGCCTTGGCCAGATGCTCTACATGAGCCTCAGCCTGTTCCAGGAAGCGCAGGCGGCGACGGTGATCCTGGCGATGCTGCTGATGGTGCTGGCGGTCGATGCCCTGAGTGGCTGGGCCCGGCTGCGCTGGGTACGTCCCTGACGGGCGGCTGTCAGAGCCGCGATGACGAGAGTTCGATAATCTCGTCGGTGATTTCATCCTGGCGCACGCGTCGGAACTGAGCCTGCAGCGCGTCTCGGCGGCGCCCGATGTTGTCCTGCGCGGCGATCATGGCGTGCATCCGCGCCTCGTTTTCGGCGGCGCAGGACAGCATCAGCGCCTCGCACAACTCGGCATAAACGTACTCTTCGGCCAACTGCAGGACGAGCCGGCCTGGGTCGAGATTCACCCGCGGTGCACGCTGCCCGCGCGCCACTGGAAAGCGGGAATAATCGAATGGCAACAACGAGCGAGTGACGATCGCCTGCGTGCCCGACTGCCCGGGCACGCCGTGCACCAGCGAGACCCGCATGGCCCGCACCGGATCAAGGCGCGCGTAGAGCGCCTCGGCGATGCGTCCGGCCAAGGCCTGGGTTTCATCCGGATGCACGGCCATCGGCTGCGACCAGACCGGGTGCAGGCCACGCTCGACGGCACTCACCTGGCCGCGTTCACCCACCACCAGCAGCTCGCCCGGTCGCTGCTGCAACTGCTCGGCTGCTACCGCCATCAGCCGCTCGTTGAAGGTCCCGACAAAGCCCTGCTCGGCGCAGAACACCAGCAGCAGATGGGCGTGCAGCCCGTTGCCTGGCAGGGTCGGGCGGTCGATTTCATCGAGGAGGCCGAGGCCTTCGCCGATCGCCTGCCCCAGGGTGGCCGCGTAAGCCCGCACACCCTCCAGGCGGCGTTGCGCGTCGCGCGAGCGAGCCGCAGCGATTCCTCGCATCGCACCGATTACGCCTGCCAATTCGCGGGTCGTTTCCAGATGTCGTGACAGCTCACCCAGACGGCTGCTCACACTGATCCGCTCCCCAGCTCGGCACACAAGGCCGCCACTTCTGCCACTAAGGCCGTGCGCTGCGCGTCGCTCAATTGCCCGCTGCGTTCGACCTCCTGTGCCAGCGCGGCGGCGCGCGCATCCAGCCAGGCCGGCAGGCGCGCGCGCAAGGTTTTGAGCAACGCGGCCGGATAGGCGTCGAAGACGCCTTCGGACAGGGCCGCCAATAGCGCCACCTGATCGATCCGGCGCAAGGCAGCGAACCGAGGCTGGGCAAACACCGCACGGGTGCGTTCACCGCGTTGAAGCTGCGCCTTGACCCGGCTGTCACTGAGACTGCCGAAGCGGGTAAACAGCTCCAATTCCAGGAACTGCGCATAATCCAGACGCACCCGTCCCGCCACGTCGCGCAGCACGCGCGCCTGCGCCTTGCCACCGACCCGACTCACTGACAACCCGACGTCCACGGCCGGTTGCTGGTTGGCGGCAGCGAGGTGGCTGTCCAGGACGATCTGGCCGTCGGTGATGGAGATCAGGTTGGTCGGGATGTACGCCGAGAGGCTACCGGCCTCCGTCTGGGCGATGGGCAACGCAGTCAGCGAGCCGCCGCCCAGCTCCGGGGACAATTTGGCAGCGCGCTCGAGCAACCGCGCATGCAGGTAGAAAATGTCGCCCGGATAGGCCTCGCGGCCAGGCGCCTCGTGGGTCAGCAGCGCCAGTTCGCGATGGGTCGCGGCATGCTTGCTCAGGTCGTCGAGCACGATCAGTGCGTGCTGGCCGCGGTCGCGGAAATACTCGGCGATGCTGAAGCCGGCGAAGGGCGCAGCCCATTGCATGCCCGGCGCGGCGGAGGCCGACGCGACCACGAACACACAGCGCTGCGCCGCGCCGTGCTCGCGCACCGCCTCGATCACCTGCTGCACTGCGCTGGCGCGCTGGCCGATCGCCACGTACACGCAGATCAGTTCGGAGTGCTTCTGGTTGACGATGGCGTCGATGGCCAGCGAGGTCTTGCCGGTGGCGCGGTCACCGATGATCAGCTCGCGCTGGCCACGACCGATGGCGAACAGCGCATCGACGATCAGCACACCGGTCTCCACCGGTTCACGGACGTGGTCGCGATCGATGATCGCCGGCGCGGCGCGCTCGATAGGCAGCCATTGCCTGGCCTCGACCGGCGCGCCGCCATCGAGCGGCCGGCCCAGGGAGTCGACGACGCGCCCGAGCAGCTCCGGGCCGACCGGCACCTGCAGCACCTCGCCCGTGCCTCGGACCACGGTGCCAGCCGAGATGGAATTGGCATCATCGAGCAGGACGGCACCGATACGCTCGGCATCGAGCGTCAGCACAAAGCCGAAACTGGTCTCACCGAACCGCAGCAGCTCGTTGAGGCGCGCCCCAGGCAGTCCGGAGACCTGGGCGATACCATCGCCGACCTGTTCCACACGGCCGATCTCCCCGGCTTCGGCACCGACCGGTGTGCGCTCAAGTGCCGCCCGGCTTCGAGCCAGCCAGTCGCTGACATTCGCTTCCTGATCAGGCATGTTCGACATCCAGCAGCTCGTGTTGCAAACGCTCCAGATCAGCGCGGAAACTGTTGCGCACCACCGCTGCGCCGCCACTCAGTTCCAGCCCCGCGACCAGCTCGGGATCGACCACCACGTCCAGGCTGACCGGCTGGCCCAGGGCGGATGCGAGCGCCTGACGAATCTCGGCCAGCTCGCTGTCGAGCAGAGGACGCGCGGCCCGAAGCTCGAAGTCCTGGGGCGCCTGTCCCAACCGGGTCCGCACGCCGTCCGGCAGCAGCGCCAACCCCGCCACCAGGCCCTCGACGAAGCCGCCCACCTGGGCACCGGCCGGCAGCCGGGCGAGCAGCTTGTGCGCGATGTCGAGCGCCAGCCGGGCAGCGTCCGCATCCGTACGCCGCCGGGCCGCCTGCTGCTGGTCCTGCAAGGCCTGCAGCGCCTGCTCGCGCTGTTCCGCGGCGGCTACCCGCGCCGCTTCGAGCAGTTGATTGCGCAACGCCGCCGCCTCCTGCTGCACCGCTTCGAGCGCTGTCGCGCGCGTTTGCGCCAGCTCATCGCGGGCCGCTTGCGCGCTGTCGCCCAGCGCCTGGGCTTCGGCCTTGGCCGCTGCGGCCTGGTCCAGCAGCTCGCCGGCCACTCGCTGCCGCTCGGCGATGATCCCCGCCACCGGCTTGAATAGGTAACGCGACAGCAGCCACATCAGCACGACCACGTTGATCAGCTGCAGCCCCAAGGTCCACCAGTCGAGCTTCATCGGGTGACCACGCTCACTGAATGAACGGATTGGCAAACAGCACCAGCACGGCTATGACCAGGCAATAGATCGCCATCGTCTCGATCATCGCCAGCCCGACGAACAAGGTCCGCGACAGCGTGCCGGCGGCTTCAGGCTGGCGTGCAATGGCGTCCATCGCTGCGGCCACGGCGCGCCCCTCGGCCAGTGCCGGCCCGATCGCACCGAACGAAACGGCCAGTGCCGCTGCGATGATGCTGACGATTTCGATCATGTTGTTCACTGTTCACCTCCGGTTGAAACGCAATAGGGACGCCGCTAGGGCGCTACCGCCGCGCCAATGAAAACCATGGCCAATACACTGAAGATGTAGGCCTGGATGGCGCCGGTGAGCAGGTCCAGCGCCATGAACGGTATCGGCACCAGCAGGCCGGCCAGCGACAGCGCGATGCCGATCACGAACACACCGCTCATGATGTTTCCGAACAGCCGCACGATCAGCGAAAACGTCCGGGTGAGCTGCTCGACAATATTCAGCGGGATCATCACCCAGCTCGGCTCGGCGAAGGTGCGCAGGTAGCCCGCCCAACCCCTGGACGCGATGCCGTAGCCGGTACTTGCCAGCAGCACGATCAGCGCCAGCGCGGTATCGGTTTCCAGCACCGCCGTGGGTGGTTCTACGCCCGGAATCAGCGATGACCAGTTCGCAGCCAGAATGAACACGAACAGGGTGCCGACCAGCGTGCGGTAGCGTTCCGGGCCCGTTTGCATCGTGTCGCGGATCTGGCCATCGAGGGTTTCGATCAGCAACTCCAGCAGGCTTTGCAGTGCGGTTGGGCGCAGCGCCAGCCGGCGCGTTAACCAGGCGCTGACCGCGCCCAACGCCAGTAACAGGCCCCAGGTGACCGCCACGGCGGTGCTGATCGGGACCGGCCCCAGCTGGAAAAGAATATGGCTATCGAGCGGCGATCCGGTCATGAAGCCACGCTCCCGGCTCGGCGAACGGCGCAGTGGCGAGCCAGCAGCACACCCACCAGCCCGGCCAGCACGGCGCCAAAGCCAAGACGCGCCAAAGCCACCAACACCGTCGCCGTCGCAGCCAGCCGAGCCAACTGCAGCAGCAGCGCTGGCCCGACCCGGCCGGCAGTGAACAGGCGGACATTTCGCGCCAGCAGATGAAAATGCAGCGCGCCAGCCAGCACACCGGCCAACAGCCCGCAGCCGAGGGGCCAGAGCAGGGTTAGCAGGGTGGCGTTGTTCATTGGTGATGCATCCAGCGCCAGGCCGACCACAGGCCGAGCGCCGCTCCCAGGCAGAGCAGCGCTGCGGCGAATGTCACGCCCGTCCCCAGCAGACGGTCGAGCCAGCGCCCTACGAAGAGTCCCAGCAGCAGCGGCACGACGATCGCCCAGCCAAGCACGCCGATCTGCGCCAGGCGCCGCGCCAGCGAGGGTTCGGGGTCGCGCTCGGCCTGCTCCGCACGGCTGGCCGCACGCCGCGCGGCCTCGCGCAACGTCTCGTGAGGATCGTTCATCACAGGCCTCCAGTGCGATCGAGCGGAGCGTTGGTGCCCGCTTCCGGGCGCAGGTAACGCACCAACTGGCGGACCGCTTGGGTATGCAGGCGCAGGTGCTCGACCCGCGCCTGGCGTTCGCTGTCTACCTGAGCCTGCTGCGCCTGCTGCACGCCGGCTTCGAGTTCTTCGAGGCGGGCACCGACGTGCCCGTCACGGCAGGCGATACGCAGTTGCTGGCCGCTCAGACTCAGCACCCCACCCTGCACCGCGCAATAGCCCTGCTCGCCGCTGACGCGCCGCCAACGCAGGACGGTGGGCTGCAACACGGTCAGCAGGTCCTCATGGCCGCCCAGCAGGCCGAAGCTGCCACTGGCATCCTCGCCGCGGAATGCGACCACGTCATCCAGTTCGACCAGCACTTCACGCGGGGTGCTTATCTGCAAACGCAGGCAGCGGCTCATGCGGCCGGCTCCTTGCGCAGCTGCTGTTCTTTGTCGCGAGCCTGCTCCAGCGTGCCGACCATGTACAGCGAACTCTCCTGCCAGTCATCGCACTCACCGGCGAGGATCGCCCGACAGCCTGCCAGCGTGTCGTCCACCGTGACCGAGCAACCCGGCATGCCGGTGAAGGCTTCGGTAACCGCGAACGGCTGCGTCAGGAAGCGTTGCAGCCGTCGCGCACGATTGACGATGCGGCGGTCCTCAGCGCCCAGCTCCTCAACGCCAAGCAGTGAAATCACATCCTGCAAACTGCGATAGTGTTCGATGCTGCGACGCACCTCGATGGCGGTGTCGACGTGCGCCTGCCCCACCACCAGCGGATCGAGCATGATCGAGGAAGAGGCGATCGGATCGACGGCCGGGTACATGCCCTCAGCCGCCATCGCGCGCGACAGCACCACCATGCTGTCCATGTGCGCCGCCAGCGCGGTGACGGCAGGGTCGGTGAAGTCGTCCGCCGGCACATACACCGCCTCAATGGCGGTGACCGCGACACCGGAGACCGACACGATGCGCTCCTGCAGCGCTGCCACCTCGTCGGCCAGGGTCGGCTGGTAGCCCACCCGCGAGGGCAGCCGGCCGAGCAACCCGGACACCTCGGCGCCGGCCTGGACGAAGCGAAACACGTTGTCCATCAGCAAGAGCACGTTCTGCCGGCGCTCGTCACGAAAGTATTCGGCGATGGTCAGGGCCGTCAGCGGCACGCGCCAGCGCGCACCGGGCGGTTCGCTCATCTGGCCGTAGACCAGCACTGTCTTGTCGAGCACACCGGAATCGCGCATGTCCTGCAGCAGTTCGTGGCCCTCGCGTGAACGCTCACCGACGCCAGCGAACACCGAAAGCCCCTGGTAGCGCTCGGCCATCGCATGGATCAGCTCCATCACCAGCACCGTCTTGCCGACGCCGGCGCCGCCGAACATCGCGGCCTTGCCGCCCTGGACCAGCGGCGTGAGCAGATCGATGACCTTGATACCAGTGGCAAACAGCTCGCGTCCGACGCTCTGCGCGGCAAGCGGAGGCGGCGAGCGCAGAATCGGCCGGAGCGGAATATCGGCAGGCAGCGCCGGCCCCTTGTCGCCGAGCCGACCGCTGACATCGAGCAAGCGACCCAGCACCGCCTCGCCCACCGGAACCTGCAACGGCCCGCCGCGCGAGCGTACCCGGCCACCGCGCTGCAGGCCTGCAGTCGCGGCCAGCGCGATGCACCGCACGGCGGTTTCGGACAGATGTGCCTGGACCTCAATCAATAGCGGCTCGTCGTCTTCGCGCAACACCTCGAGCGCATCGCCGATGGCCGGCAAGCCCGCGCCGAACAGTACGTCGACGACCGCGCCACGTACCGTACTGACCTGTCCTTCGAGCAAATCTGCCACGTCGGTTCCCCGCTGCCGTGCCTGTCACCGATCATTGCCAAGCCTGCTGGCAAGCGCAACCACTCTACGCCCGGGGAGTTTGCTCTGGCGCAATGAAAGAAGGAGTTTTCGCGTTGCACCTAAAAGGTGCGGGACGGATCAGTGCAACGACGGGGCCGTACCGCGCTCCTGCACCAGCACCCAAGGCGCCACGACGACGGCCCACAGTGACGGATCGCGCTCCAGCCAGTCACGCGCTTGCTCAGCCTCAAGCTTCGCCAACCGGCCACTGGCCAGCCAGGCAGCCACGCAATCCCGGTCGTCCCGGGCCACCGCTTGCGCGGCGTCGATCAGGTCGAAGTCACTGGCCACGCGCAGCAAGGCCCCACGAGCGAAGAACGGCTGCAGCTCTTGCCAGGTGATCGACGCGGTTTCGCCCAGCAGTTTGGCATAGAGAGTGCTTGAATCTTCGCTCATGAGTGCCACCCGTTGACCCTAAAGGGCGCAATGATAGCGTTCGGGTAAATCTCATCAACCGGATGAATTCCTGACTGTGCAAACAGGTGCTGACGCTTCTACACTGTGCCGGTACAGTTGCCGTACCGTTTGGGGACGTTTGCCCCGTAACGACACTGCAGCCAGCAGGATTCAAACAATAACGATGCAAGTGGAGCGCATATGAAGACCAAGCAGCGTCTTTCCAGACTTTTCGTGGCGATCGCGTTGACGGGAGCGGCGAGCTACACCCTCGCCGCCGACACTATCAAGATCGGCCTTGCCGGTCCGGTCACGGGGGCGGTTGCGCAGTACGGGGACATGCAGTTCATTGGGGCCAAGATGGCCATCGAGCAGATCAACAAGAAAGGCGGCGTCGACGGGCAGCAGCTCGAAGGCATCGTCTACGACGACGCCTGCGACCCGAAGCAGGCCGTCGCAGTGGCGAACAAGATCGTCAACGACGAAGTCAAGTTTGTGGTCGGCCACCTGTGCTCCAGTTCGACCCAGCCGGCTTCCGACATCTATGAAGACGAAGGCATCCTGATGATCACCGCGGCTTCCACCAGCCCGGACATCACCTCGCGCGGCTATGAGCTGATCTTCCGCACCATCGGCCTTGACAGCCTGCAGGGGCCGACCGCCGGCAACTTCATCGCCGACCACGTCAAGCCGAAGAACGTCGCGGTCATCCATGACAAGCAGCAGTACGGCGAAGGCATCGCTACGGCCGTGAAGGAGACCCTGGAGAAGAAAGGCGTCAAGGTTGGCCTGTTCGAGGGCATCAATGCCGGCGACAAGGACTTCTCCTCGATGATTTCCAAGCTCAAGCAGGAGGGCGTGGACTTCGTCTATTACGGCGGCTACCACCCGGAACTGGGCCTGCTGCTGCGCCAGGCCAAGGAAAAGGGACTGAATGTGCGTTTCATGGGTCCTGAAGGCGTCGGCAACAAGGAAATCTCGGCGATTGCCGGCCCGGCCTCCGAAGGCCTGCTGGTCACCCTGCCGAAGTCCTTCGACCAAGACCCGCGCAACCAGCAACTGGTTGAGGCGTTCAAGGCGAAGAACCAGGACCCGAGCGGCCCGTTCGTGTTCCCGGCCTACGCCGCGGTACAGGTCATCGCCGAAGGCATCGAGAAGGCCGGCAGCACCGACACCGCAAAGGTCGCCGAGGCGCTGCGCAGCAACAGCTTCGACACCCCGACCGGCACCCTGTCGTTCGACGAGAAGGGCGATCTGAAGGACTTCAACTTCGTCGTCTACGAATGGCACCAGGACGGCACCAAGACCGAAGCCAAGTGACCCTTTAACCAACCGACCCGAAGCCCACGGCATCCGCCGTGGGCTTTGTTTTAGCTGATCGGAGCCAACCCGGCCACAAGCACGGGACGCCCAGCAACACTTTCAACCAAGCGAGTGGCCTGTAGAACTGGCCCGCCTCGACAGGTAAGTGCGTGATCCGCACCGAGCCCACGGCGCTGCATTCTCCCTGCAGCGTTTTCGAAGCAGGTCCGCATTGGCAGCGAGCACGGCTGCGGGTGTTCAGGAGAATGTAATGCCTGAGCTTTACCACTACTTCCAACAGCTGATCAACGGACTCACCGTTGGCAGCACCTACGCCCTGATAGCCATCGGCTACACCATGGTGTACGGCATTATCGGCATGATCAACTTCGCCCATGGCGAGGTGTACATGATCGGTTCCTATGTCACCTTCATCGCCATTGTCGGCCTTACCATGATGGGGCTCGATTCATTGCCGATTCTCATGGTCGGCGCGTTCCTGGCCGCCATGATCGTCACCAGCGCCTACGGATACAGCATCGAGCGGGTCGCCTACCGACCACTACGCGGCAGCAACCGGCTGATTCCGTTGATCTCCGCGATCGGCATGTCGATCTTTTTGCAGAACGTCGTGCTGCTGTCCCAGGACTCCAAGGACAAGGCGATCCCCAACCTGATGCCGGGCAACTTCATCCTTGGCGAGAGCGCCATGAACGGCGTAGTCATCTCCTACATGCAGGTGCTCGTCTTCGTGGTCACCTTCCTCGCCATGCTGGGCCTGACGGTGTTCATCTCGCGCTCGCGCCTGGGCCGTGCCTGCCGCGCCTGCGCTGAAGATCTGAAGATGGCCAACCTGTTGGGGATCAACACCAACAGCATCATCGCCCTGACCTTCGTCATCGGCGCAGCGTTGGCAGCTGTCGCGGCCGTGCTGATCAGCATGCAATACGGTGTCATCAATCCGCACATCGGCTTCCTGGCCGGGATCAAGGCGTTCACCGCTGCGGTACTGGGCGGTATTGGCAGCATTCCGGGCGCCATGCTCGGTGGGCTGGTACTGGGCGTGGCCGAAGCCTTCGGCGCCGACATCTTCGGTGATCAATACAAGGATGTAGTGGCCTTCAGCCTGTTGGTGCTGGTGCTGCTGTTCCGTCCGACCGGTATTCTCGGCCGTCCGGAGGTTGAAAAGGTATGACTCGCAATCTGCGCACCGCCTTCTTCAGCGCGTTGCTGGTATTCGCCGTGGCGGTACCGGTTTTTGGCCTGAAGCTCACCACAGTCGGCATTCGCCTCGAAGTTCATGGCAGTGACGCCAGGACCTTCTGGATCATCGCGGCCTGCGCCGTGGCCATGTTTTTCTGGCAGCTGTTCCGTCACCACGCCGCAGCCGGCTGGGCGGCGTCCCCCAGCCTGCCGAGCATACCGGCCGGTGCGGGCAATTTTCTGACCCTGCCGTCGACCCAGCGCGCCATCATCATCGGCCTGATCCTTCTGGCGCTGATCTGGCCATTCTTCGGCTCCCGCGGCGCGGTGGATATCGCCACGCTGATTCTAATCTACGTGATGCTCGGGCTAGGCCTTAACATCGTCGTCGGTCTCGCCGGGTTGCTGGATCTGGGCTATGTGGGCTTCTACGCCGTGGGTGCCTACACCTACGCGCTGCTCTCTCACTATTACGGCTTCGGTTTCTGGACAGCGCTGCCGATTGCCGGCGCGATGGCCGCGCTATTCGGGTTTCTGCTGGGCTTCCCGGTGCTGCGTCTTCGCGGCGACTATCTGGCGATCGTGACGCTGGGCTTCGGTGAGATCATCCGCTTGCTGCTGCGCAACATGACCGACCTCACCGGCGGTCCCAACGGCATCAGCGGGATCGACAAGCCGACGCTGTTCGGCCTGTCGTTTGACCGCCGCGCCGACGAGGGCATGCAAACGTTCCACGAGTTCTTCGGGATCGACTACAGCTCCATCAACAAGGTGATCTTCCTCTACCTGATCGCTGTGTTGCTGGTACTGCTAACTTTGTTCGTGATCAACCGCTTGCTGCGCATGCCTATCGGACGCGCCTGGGAAGCCCTGCGCGAGGATGAAATCGCCTGCCGTGCGCTGGGCATGAACCCCACCGTGATCAAGCTCTCGGCGTTTACCCTCGGCGCGACCTTCGCCGGGTTTGCCGGCAGCTTTTTCGCGGCGCGCCAGGGGCTGGTGTCACCGGAGTCGTTCACCTTCATCGAGTCGGCCATCATCCTTGCCATCGTGGTGTTGGGCGGCATGGGCTCACAGCTGGGGGTAATTCTCGCCGCCATCGTGATGATCCTGCTTCCCGAACTGATGCGTGAGTTCAGCGAGTACCGCATGCTGATGTTCGGCGCCCTCATGGTGCTGATGATGATCTGGCGTCCGCAGGGCCTGCTGCCCATGCAACGCCCCCACCTGGAGCTGAAGCGATGAGCCGCCCGATTCTCGAAGTAAGCGGCCTGACCATGCGCTTCGGCGGCCTCCTGGCCGTCAACGGGGTGGGCCTGACCGTTCATGACAAACAAGTGGTCTCGATGATCGGCCCCAACGGGGCCGGCAAGACCACGGTGTTCAACTGCCTGACCGGCTTTTACCAGCCCACCGACGGCAAGATCCTGCTCGACGGCGAAGCAATCCAGGGCCTGCCCGGGCATAAGATCGCCCGCAAGGGCGTGGTGCGCACGTTCCAGAACGTCCGCCTGTTCAAGGACATGACGGCCGTGGAGAACCTGCTGGTGGCCCAGCATCGACATCTGAACACCAACTTCCTGTCCGGCCTGCTGAAGACCAAGGCGTTTCGCAAGAGCGAGCATGAAGCGATGGATTTCGCTGCGCACTGGCTTGAGCAGGTCAACCTGACCGATATCGCCAATCGCCCGGCGGGCACCCTCGCCTACGGCCAGCAGCGTCGCCTGGAAATCGCCCGCTGCATGATGACGCGCCCGCGCATCCTCATGCTCGACGAGCCGGCGGCAGGGCTGAACCCGAAGGAGACCGAAGACCTCAAGGCCCTGATCGGCATGCTGCGTGACAAGCATGGCGTCACGGTGCTGCTCATCGAACATGACATGAAGCTAGTGATGAGCATTTCCGACCATATCGTGGTGATCAACCAGGGCTGTCCGCTGGCGGACGGCACGCCGGAGCAGATCCGCGACAATCCGGACGTGATCAAAGCCTATCTGGGAGAGGCGTAACCATGCTGTATTTCGAAAACGTCTCGACCTTCTACGGCAAGATCCAGGCACTGCACAACGTAAACGTCGAAGTCCGCAAGGGTGAGATCGTTACCCTGATCGGTGCCAACGGCGCCGGTAAATCGACCCTGCTGATGACGCTTTGCGGCACACCGATGGCCTCCGAAGGCAGCATTCGCTTCGAGGGCGAGGAGCTGGTCGGCAGGCAGACCTGCGACATCATGCGCAAGGACATTGCGGTGGTGCCCGAGGGCCGTCGCATCTTTGCCCGCCTGACCGTCGAGGAAAACCTGGCCATGGGTGGATTCTTCACGGACAAGGCGGACTTCCAGGAGCAGCTGGACAAGGTCCTGTTGCTGTTCCCGCGCTTGAAGGAACGCTTCCAGCAGCGCGGCGGCACCATGTCCGGCGGCGAGCAGCAGATGCTCGCCATCGCCCGTGCGCTGATGAGCAAACCCAAGCTGCTGTTGCTCGACGAGCCGTCGCTGGGCCTGGCGCCGATCATCATCCAGCAGATCTTCGATATCATCGAACAGCTGCGCGAGGATGGCGTGACCATCTTCCTGGTCGAGCAGAATGCCAACCAGGCGCTCAAGCTGGCCGACCGGGCTTACGTACTGGAAAACGGCCACATCGTCATGCAGGGTAGCGGTGAAGAGTTGCTGGTCAACCCCAAGGTTCGCGACGCCTACCTGGGCGGGTGATCCGCGGGATCGAAAAAGCCGGGCACTTGCCCGGCTTTTTCATGCGCGCTGAAGGGGTGACAAGCAGGGTCAGAGCCTTTATCGTGCTCCGCGTCGCGTCTTTCCGACACTCGTCTGAGTGTCCCGACCAGACCCCTGGATCAGCAGACAGGGCATAACTGAGCTGGCTCATTTCTGAACTCAACTCAGGAGAAGCCGGCCATGACTGCCAGCCGTATTTGGATCAAGAACCCCCTTGCCCTCTACACCGCCAACGCTCAGAAAGCCCCCGGCGGGCTGGTAATCGACCAGGGTGTCATCGTCGAAATGCTCGACGCCGGGCAATCACCCTCGAGACCTGTCGACAGCACGTTCGATGCCCATGAACACGCTGTGTTGCCAGGGCTGATCAACACGCACCACCACTTCTATCAAACGCTCACGCGCGCCTGGGGCCCAGTGGTCAATCAGCCGCTGTTTCCCTGGCTGAAGACGCTGTACCCGGTCTGGGCACGCCTGACGCCGGAGCGCCTGGCGCTGGCCAGCAAGGTCGCGCTGGCCGAATTGCTGCTGTCCGGCTGCACCACCGCGGCAGACCATCACTACCTGTTCCCGGACGGTCTGGAAAACGCCATCGACGTACAGATCGACGTCGTCCGCGAACTGGGCATGCGCGCCATGCTGACCCGTGGTTCCATGAGCCTGGGTGAAGCCGACGGCGGGCTGCCGCCGCAACACACCGTGCAGACGGCCGAAGCAATCCTTGCGGACAGCGAACGGTTGATCGGCCGCTATCACGAGCGCGGCGCCGGTGCGCAGATTCAGATCGGCCTGGCGCCCTGCTCGCCGTTCTCGGTCACCCCGGAGATCATGCGCGCCAGCGCCGCGCTGGCCGAACAGCATGACGTACGCCTGCACACGCACCTGGCCGAAACCCTGGACGAAGAAGAATTCTGCCTGCAGCGCTTCGGCCTGCGCACGGTGGATTACCTGGATAGCGTCGGCTGGCTATCCGATCGCACCTGGCTGGCGCACGGCATTCACTTCAACGAGGACGAGATAGCTCGTCTCGGCGCTGCGGGTACCGGGATCTGCCATTGTCCGAGCTCGAACATGCGCCTGGCGTCGGGAATTTGCCCGACCGTCGCCCTGGAAGCGGCGGGAGCGCCCATTGGGCTCGGCGTGGATGGTTCGGCCTCCAACGATGCGTCCAACATGATCCTGGAAGCCCGCCAGGCCCTGTATATCCAACGCCTGCGCTACGGCGCCGAGCAGATCAGGCCGGAGCGGGTGCTGGGCTGGGCCACACGCGGTTCGGCACGGCTGCTGGGTCGTCACGACGTGGGTGAATTGGCGGTGGGCAAGCAGGCCGACCTGGCCCTGTTCAAGCTCGACGAGCTGCGCTTCTCCGGCAGCCACGACCCGATCTCGGCGCTCCTGCTGTGCGGCGCTGACCGGGCCGACCGGGTGATGGTGGGCGGCCAGTGGCGGGTCGTCGACGGCCAGGTCGAAGGGCTCGACGTAGCCGGTTTGATCGCCAACCACAGCCAGGCAGCACGCGAGCTGATCGCAGGCTAGCGAAGCCTTTCTCTAGGGCGCTTCGTGCTGTGTTGCCCGTGGTCAGGGCACGAGCGCCCCTTTCCTGCGTTCCCGACCCATCAAGCCGTCACGCCATTCCGGCGCCGCTCCTGTCGAGACGAGCAGCAAAGCCATCCTGGCTGAGCCACACTCCATGCATGCATCCATAGCCAAAGCGGCATACACATTGCTGCGTAAAGCTCGCTCGTCGGCAGTGCTGACTTTTGAGTCAGGAATTAGTTGACCGAAAAGTCAGATGCCGCTAATTTCCACCGCCAGAGCCCAGAACAATAAGCCCCGGAGGCCCGCCTTGATCCAGTTCCTACTCAATCGAGAACTGCGCCGTGAGCAGACACTCGATCCCAATACCACCGTGCTGGAGTATCTGCGCGAATACCGCGGCAAATCCGGCACCAAAGAAGGTTGCGCTTCCGGAGACTGCGGTGCCTGCACCGTTGTGGTCGGTGAGCTGGACGGTGACCGCCTGCGCTACCGCACGCTCAATTCCTGCCTGACCTTCGTCTCCGCCTTGCACGGCAAGCAGCTGATCACCGTCGAAGACCTCAAGCACCAGGGCCAGTTGCACAGCGTCCAGCAAGCCATGGTCGACTGCCATGGCTCGCAGTGCGGCTTCTGCACGCCGGGCTTCGTCATGAGCCTGTTCGCCCTGCAGAAATCAGCGGATGGATACGACAAGGCCGACACCCACGAAGCCCTGGCTGGCAACCTCTGCCGCTGCACCGGCTACCGCCCGATTCTGGAAGCCGCCGAGCAGGCCTGCTGTGGCAAGCAGCCGGACCAGTTCGATGCGCGCGAAGCCGATACCATCGCCCAGCTGAAAGCCATCGAACCCCGCGAAACCGCCGAGCTGAACAGCGGCGACAAGCGCTGCCTGTCACCGTTGACCGTGGGTGACCTGGCCGAGATCTACAGCGCCAACCCGGACGCCCGCCTGCTCGCTGGCGGCACCGACCTCGCCCTGGAAGTCACCCAGTTCCACCGCGAACTGCCGGTGATGATCTACGTCGGCCACATCGCCGAAATGAAGAAAGTCGAGGTGACCGAGTCCAGTATCGAGATCGGCGCCGCCACACCGCTGACCGATTGCTATGAAGTGCTGGCGAAGGAATACCCGGATTTCGGTGAGCTGCTGCACCGCTTCGCCTCCTTGCAGATCCGCAACCAGGGCACCCTGGGCGGCAACATCGGTAACGCCTCGCCCATCGGCGATTCGCCACCCTTGCTGATCGCGCTGGGTGCGCAAGTCGTGCTGCGCAAAGGCAACAACAGCCGCACCCTGCTGTTGCAGGATTACTTCATCGACTACAAGGTCACCGCTCGCGAGCAAGGTGAATTCATCGAGAAGATCATCGTGCCGCGCGCCCAGCCGAACCGGGTGTTCCGCGCCTACAAGGTGTCCAAGCGCCTGGACGATGACATCTCCGCCGTCTGTGCAGCCTTCGACCTGAAGCTCGAAGACGGTCTGATCGACGATGCCCGTGTGGCCTTCGGCGGCATGGCCGCGATTCCGAAACGCGCGGTGTCCTGCGAACGGGCACTGATCGGCGCGCCGTTCAACGCTGAGACAATCGAGCGTGCGTGCGAGGCACTGGAGAAGGACTTCACGCCACTGACCGACTTCCGTGCCAGCCGCGAATACCGCCTGCTGGTCGCACAGAACCTGCTGCGCAAATGCTTCCTTGAGCAACAAAGCCCGGAAGCCGAGACAAGGGTGACCGCATATGCATAAGCCAACTAAAACCCAGGAAGAAATCGCCGCCCTGTTCAAACAGGACCTGGTCACCGGCGTCGGCCGCAGCGTCAAGCACGACAGCGCGCCCAAGCATGTCACTGGCGAGGCCGTGTACGTCGACGACCGTCTGGAATTCCCCAATCAGCTGCACGTCTATGCCCGCATGAGCGACCGTGCCCATGCCCGAATCGTGCGCATCGACACCGCGCCTTGCTACGCCGTACCCGGCGTTGCGATCGCCATCACTGCGCAGGACGTACCGGGTCAGCTCGACATCGGCGCGGTCATGCCCGGTGATCCGCTGCTGGCCGACGGCAAGGTCGAATATGTCGGCCAGCCGGTGATTGCCGTCGCCGCCGACAGCCTGGAAACCGCGCGCAAAGCGGCCATGGCCGCGATCATCGAATACGAGGATCTGGAGCCGGTGATCGACGTGGTCGATGCCTTGCGCAAGAAGCACTTCGTACTCGACAGCCACACCCACAAGCGCGGCGACTCGGCAACCGCCCTGTCCGGCGCGCCGCGCAGGCTGCAGGGTTCGCTGCACATCGGCGGCCAGGAACATTTCTACCTGGAAACCCAGGTGTCCTCGGTGATGCCCACCGAGGATGGCGGCATGATCGTCTACACCTCGACGCAGAACCCCACCGAGGTGCAGAAGCTGGTCTCCGAGGTGCTCGGCGTCTCGATGAACAAGATCGTCATCGACATGCGCCGCATGGGCGGCGGTTTCGGCGGCAAGGAAACCCAGGCCGCCGGCCCCGCGTGCATGTGCGCCGTAATTGCACACCTCACCGGGCGCCCAACCAAGATGCGTCTGCCGCGCATGGAAGACATGACCATGACCGGCAAGCGCCATCCCTTCTATGTCGAGTACGACGTCGGCTTCGATGATGACGGCCTGCTGCACGGCATCGAGATCGACCTGGCCGGCAACTGCGGCTACTCGCCGGACCTCTCCGGCTCGATCGTCGACCGCGCCATGTTCCACTCCGACAACGCCTACTACCTGGGTGATGCCACCATCAACGGCCATCGCTGCAAGACCAACCTCGCATCGAACACCGCCTACCGCGGCTTCGGCGGCCCGCAAGGCATGGTCGCCATCGAAGAGATCATGGACGCGGTGGCGCGCGAGCTGGGCAAGGACCCGCTGGACGTACGCAAGCGCAACTACTATGGCAAGACCGAGCGCAACGTGACGCCGTACTACCAGACGGTCGAGCACAACATGCTCGAGGAAATGACCGCCGAGCTCGAGGCCAGCAGTGAGTATGCGAAGCGCCGCGAAGAGATTCGCGCGTTCAACGCCAAGAGCCCGATCCTGAAGAAAGGCCTGTCCCTGACCCCGGTGAAATTCGGCATCAGCTTCACCGCCAGCTTCCTCAACCAGGCCGGCGCGCTGGTGCATGTCTACACCGACGGCAGCATCCACCTGAACCACGGCGGCACCGAGATGGGCCAGGGCCTCAACGTCAAGGTCGCACAGGTCGTGGCCGAGGTGTTCCAGGTGGATATCGATCGCATCCAGATCACCGCCACCAATACCGACAAGGTGCCAAACACCTCGCCGACGGCTGCCTCCAGCGGTGCAGACCTCAACGGCAAGGCGGCACAGAACGCGGCGCAGACCATCAAGCAGCGCCTGATCGAGTTTGCCGCAAGGCATTACCAGGTCACCGAGGAAGACGTCGAGTTCAAGAATGGCCAGGTACGCGTTCGCGATCAGTACGTGTCCTTCGACGAGCTGATCCAGCAGGCGTATTTCGGCCAGGTTTCGCTGTCGTCCACCGGCTTCTACCGCACGCCGAAGATCTACTACGACCGCAGCCAGGCGCGCGGTCGGCCGTTCTACTACTTCGCCTATGGCGCGGCGTGCTCGGAAGTGATCGTCGACACCCTGACCGGCGAGTACAAGATGCTGCGCAGCGACATCCTGCATGACGTCGGCGCCTCGCTGAACCCGGCCATCGACATCGGCCAGGTAGAAGGCGGCTTCGTTCAGGGCATGGGCTGGCTGACCATGGAAGAGCTGGTGTGGAACGACAAGGGCAAGCTGATGACCAGCGGCCCAGC
>DAMBNU010000034.1:0-23239 GCA_032064305.1 Pseudomonas sp.
CTCGATCAACGCCGGCTCGACCTGCATCAGCCAGAGGACCGGTTCGGCATTCCACATCAGTACCGCGAACAGCGAACCGACCCCCAGCCCCATCCACAGCGCCTGGCGTACCAAGGGGCCAATCTGCTCATGCTGATCGCGGCCGAAGTGCTGAGCGACGTTGGGCGTGGTGGCAAGGATGACCCCGGTGACCAGTAGAAACACCGGCACCCAGATCGAGTTGCCGAGGGCCACGGCGGCGAGGTCCTCGGGGCTGACCCGGCCGGCCATCAGGGTATCGACGAAACCCATGGCGGTGTTGGCCAGTTGCGCGACCATCATCGGCAGGGCAAGGGCGAAGAGGGTGCGCAGTTCAACGCGAACCCGTCTGAGCTTGGACTCAGTGGGCATTGCAGGCATCCGATTGTATACAGAGGCGCGCTAGTCTAGCTGTCGCCGTGGCGGTCGGGAAGGCGGCACGGCCGCGTCAGCCGGTCTAGAATGGGCGCGACAACCAGGAGCCGAGCCGATGCACATCCTTGCCGACGAAAACATCCCGCTAGTCGACGAATTCTTGGCCGGGCATGGCACGATCCGCCGCATGCCGGGCCGGGCGATCAACCGCGCCGCACTGGAACAGGCTGACGTGCTGCTGGTTCGCTCGGTGACGCGGGTCGACCGCGCCCTGCTAGAGGGCTCGGCGGTCAGATTCGTAGGCACCTGTACCATCGGCACGGATCACCTCGACCTGGACCATCTCGACGCAGCGGGCATCGGCTGGGCGAGCGCCCCGGGCTGCAACGCGCGCGGTGTGGTGGATTATGTAGTCGGCGCACTGCTCGCCCTGGCCGAGCATGAGGGCGCTTCGCTGGAGCAGCGGCGTTATGGCGTCGTGGGGGCCGGAGAGGTCGGCGGTCGACTAGTGGAAGTATTGCGTGGGCTTGGCTTGGACGTGCGCGTCTGCGACCCGCTACGCCAGGCCCGCGAGGCCGGTGCGTTCGTCTCCCTCGACGAGCTCCTTGGCGAATGCGACGTGATCAGCTTGCACACGCCACTGACGTTGGAAGGCGAATACGCCACCTTTCATCTGCTTGATGACGCGCGGCTGTCGCGGTTGCGCCCCGGAAGCTGGTTGATCAACGCAGCACGTGGCGCTGTGGTCGACAATACGGCGCTGCTCGGGCAGCTGCTTCGTCGGCCCGACCTGCACGCGGTGCTCGATGTCTGGGAAGGCGAGCCGCAGGTCGATGTCGCGCTGGCCGAGCGATGCCGCATTGCGACACCGCATATCGCCGGCTACAGCCTGGATGGAAAGCTGCGCGGTACCGCACAGATCTACCGTGCGTTCTGCGCCCGCTGGGGGCTGGAACCGTCCGTCGATCTGGCAGACCTGATGCCGGTTGCGCCGCTGCGCGGCCTGTCGTTCGAAGCGACGATCACTCCCCAGCAGCTCCTGTCGATCCTGTGCCGCGCAGTCTACGACCCGCGTCGCGACGATGCCGACTTTCGTCGCAGCCTGCTGGGCGACGAGGCGCGGCGCCGCGCAGGCTTCGATCGGCTGCGCAAGCACTATCCGGCGCGTCGCGAGATCAATGGTCTGCGAGTCGAGTTGCGCGGCGCCACGCCCGAGCTCATCCAGGTAGTCAGTGCGCTGGGCGCTACGCTCGCGGGTTGATGCGTCGCGGCGATGCGGTCCGGGCACTCGGAAGAGGTCGGATGCAATTTCCGGCCTGCTCCGCTAGCATTACGCGTCCTCCGCTTTATCCCGCGATGGTGTTATGAGTTATCAGGTACTAGCCCGCAAATGGCGTCCGCGCTCGTTCCGCGAAATGGTCGGCCAGACGCATGTGCTCAAGGCCTTGATCAATGCACTGGATAGCCAGCGTCTGCACCACGCCTACCTGTTCACCGGTACGCGCGGCGTTGGCAAGACGACCATCGCGCGAATCATTGCCAAGTGCCTCAATTGCGAGACTGGCATCAGCTCGACGCCCTGCGGCGAGTGCTCGGTCTGCCGGGAAATCGACGAGGGCCGTTTCGTCGATCTGATCGAGGTCGATGCAGCTAGTCGCACCAAGGTCGAAGACACACGCGAGCTGCTGGACAATGTGCAATACGCGCCCAGCCGAGGCCGCTACAAGGTCTACCTGATCGACGAAGTGCACATGCTCTCGTCGCATTCGTTCAATGCGCTGCTCAAGACGCTCGAGGAGCCACCGCCTCACGTCAAATTCCTGCTGGCCACCACGGACCCGCAGAAGCTGCCGGTCACCATCCTGTCGCGCTGCCTGCAATTTTCCCTGAAAAACATGCCGCCCGAGCGGGTCGTCGAGCATCTGACCCACGTACTCGGTGTCGAGCAGGTGCCGTTTGAGCCCGATGCGCTCTGGCTGCTCGGACGCGCCGCCGATGGCTCCATGCGCGACGCCATGAGCCTGACCGACCAGGCCATTGCCTTCGGTGAAGGCAAGGTCCTGGCTGCCGACGTGCGCAGCATGCTTGGCACCCTCGACCATGGCCAGGTGTACGGCGTGCTGCAGGCGCTGCTCGAAGGCGATGCGCGTGGCCTGCTCGAGGCGGTTCGGCAGCTGGCCGAGCAGGGCCCGGACTGGGCCGGCGTACTGGCCGAAATGCTCAACGTCCTGCACCGCGTCGCCGTGGCCCAGGCGCTGCCGGACGCCGTGGACAACGGGCAGGGCGACCGCGACCGCGTGCTGGCACTGGCCCAGGCGCTGCCCGCCGAAGACGTGCAGTTCTACTACCAGATGGGCCTGATTGGCCGCCGCGACCTGCCGTTGGCGCCTGACCCGCGTAGCGGCTTCGAAATGGTGCTGCTGCGCATGCTGGCGTTCCGCCCAGCCGACAGCGAACAGGCACCGCGAACATCACTAAAGCCCCTGGGGATCAGTCCGGCCACGACTGACTCCGAGACAACCCCAGTGGCCGGCGCCGGTCCCGTGTCGATGCCCGCCGCCGCGCCCTCCACATCGATTGCTCAGGGCTCCGCCGTAGCAGAGGCGGGCGGCGACGTCGTGCCGCGCGCTGCTGCGCCGACCAGCCTGGAACCAGTGGAATCCCGCGCGGCGACGCCGGCGCCGACGTCCGATTCGCCTGCGGCGCATGCCGTTCACGTCGATGTGCCATGGAACGAGCCACCGGCCACTTCGCCCGTGGCGGTGGAAAGCGAGGCCGCCGCGCAGCGCGTGATCCCGCCAGTGGTGCCCGAGCATGTGGCGTCGGTCATCCAGGTCGCCGAACCCGACGACGACGAGCCGCCGCTTACCGACGAGGATTACTTCGAGGTCGAAAACCAGGCCGAAGCCTACCTGGATGGCCTGGATGACCTTCCGTCTGCGGATGCCGCACCAGAGCCGGCCCCGGCCGTCGAGCCGGCGACCGGCCTGGCGGCAGAGTGGCAGGCAATCTTTCTCAAGCTTGGCCTGGGTGGGCTGACGGGGAGCATCGCGGCCAACTGCACGCTGGTCTCGGTCGAAGGCGATCGCTGGCTCATGCACCTCGATCCGGCGCAGAGTGCCCTGTTCAACGCGACCCAGCAGCGCCGCTTGAACGATGCGCTGAGCCAGTTCCAAGGTCGCACCCTGCAGCTGGACATCCAGTTGCAGACGCCCCAGCAGGAAACCCCGGCGCAGGCGGCGGCGCGACGTCGCGGCGAGCGCCAGCAGGCTGCCGAGCAGTCGATCCAGGCCGATCCGGTGGTGCAACAGCTCATGCAACAGTTCGCAGCGGTGATCCGTGACGGTACCATCGAGCCGCTAGAACACTCCGAACCCTGATCCGAGGTAGATCCCATGATGAAAGGTGGCATGGCCGGCCTGATGAAGCAGGCTCAGCAAATGCAGGAAAAGATGCAGAAGATGCAGGAGGAACTGGCCAATGCCGAGGTCACCGGCCAGTCTGGTGCGGGCCTGGTCAGCGTGGTGATGAACGGCCGACACGACGTCAAGCGCGTCAGCCTGGATGACAGCCTCATGCAGGAAGACAAGGAGATCCTGGAAGATCTGATCGCCGCTGCAGTCAACGACGCCGTGCGCAAGATCGAGCAGAACAGCAAGGAAAAGATGGCCGGCATGACCGATGGCATGCAATTGCCGCCGGGTTTCAAGATGCCGTTCTAACCCCGCCAAATCGCAACGCGCCGGTCCGAATCGGGCTGGCCGGAGCGATCCGGGCCGAGGCTAGGGTCGGCCTCCGTCGCTACATCTCCCAGTTTCTCGAGATATCCATGAGCTTCAGCCCGCTTATTCGACAACTCATCGATTCGCTGCGAATCCTGCCCGGGGTCGGTCAGAAAACCGCCCAGCGCATGGCGCTGCAGATGCTCGAACGCGACCGTAGTGGTGGCTTGCGCCTGGCGCAGGCGCTAACGCGTGCGATGGGGGAGGTCGGCTATTGCAAGCTGTGCCGGACGCTGAGCGAGGACGAGATCTGCCCGCAATGCGCCGATCCGCGGCGTGACGACTCGTTGCTCTGCATCGTGCAGAGCCCGGTGGACGTGTTCGCCGTGGAGCAGACCGGCTACCGCGGCCGGTACTTTGTGCTCAAGGGGCATCTGTCTCCGCTCGACGGGCTGGGGCCGGACGCCATCGGCATTCCGGAACTGCTGGCACGGGTGGCCGATGGGCAGTTCAGTGAGGCGATCCTGGCGACCAATCCAACTGTCGAGGGCGAGGCAACGGCGCATTACATCGCGCAGCTGCTGATTCCCAAGGGGTTGACCCTCAGCCG
Organism: Pseudomonas sp.; assembly: GCA_032064305.1. Classification (GTDB taxonomy): domain Bacteria; phylum Pseudomonadota; class Gammaproteobacteria; order Pseudomonadales; family Pseudomonadaceae; genus Stutzerimonas. The sequence continues at coordinate 4,726 of DAMBNU010000034.1, forward strand.
CATCGCGCACGGGGTGCCGCTGGGCGGCGAACTCGATCTCGTCGATGGCGGCACGCTCGCCCATGCCTTGGCCGGCCGCAAGACCATGATCCTCTGATCCGCTAACCCTTCGCAGTGCGGCTGAGCATGTCTTTCCCACTCTGCCGCGGCTGACACTTATAACTCGCTGCTATCAGGTTATTGCTGCTAGATGGTGTTCGATCGGATATGACTTGTGTAAAGTTCTAAGCCAGGCATGGTTAATAACTAAGAGTTAGATTGCGCTGCCGTCTGGTTATATGGCGCGCAACTGGCGAGCACGAGGTCGATGATGAAGAAAGTCTGGCTGGTTCCGGCATTGCTGCTGCTGAGCGCTGCGGCTCACGCTCAGGAAGCGTTCAAAGTGGGCTACATCCGTGTGATGGACGATGCCCAGGCGATGGTTGCCTACGAAGGCGACTTCTACAAGAAACATGGCCTGGACGTTGAACTGGTCGAGTTCAGCTCCGGCACCGACCTGATCAAGGCGATCATCGGCGGACAGCTTGATACGGGCGTGCTCGGGTTCACCAATGCCGTTGCCTGGGCCTCCAAGGGCGCCGACCTCAAGGTGGTAGGTGGGGCGCAGCAGGGCTATCACTCCATCGTGGCGCGCGAGGGTTCGGGCATCGACACCGTCGCCGATCTGAAGGGCAAGATCCTGGCGTCGCAGAAGGAAGGCAGCACAGCCGATGCGGTACTGCGTGGAGTGACGCTGAAGGACGCCGGTGTGTCGCCAAGCGAGGTGAACATCATGGGCACCAGTCCGGCCGTCGCCGTGCAGTCCCTGGTATCCGGGCGCACCGATGCAGCATTTCTCTTCGAGCCCTATGACCGTATCGCCCAGCTCGTCGCGCCGGTGAAGCAGATCTACGAGATCGGGGAAGTCTGGCCGTTCCCGTGCATGGTGGTCATCACTTCCGGCAAGACGCTCGACAGCCGCAAGGAGGCGGTGTGGAAATCCCTGGACGCTCAGCGCGATGCGATCGACATGCTGGAAAACCAGCCTGCCGAAGCGGCCAAGCTGATTGCCGACTACTTCATTGCCGAGCCGACGCTCAAGACGCTCAAGCGTGGTGAGCTGCCACGTGAAACGGTGATCGAAGAAGCCATTGCCACACAGACCTTCAGTGCGAAGCTCGGCAGCGATGACCAGGCACGCATCCAGGAGCTTGCCGATATCCTGCAGGATCTCGGATCGCTGAAGACACGCGACGGCAAGCCGTTCGACACCGGCTCTATCCTGGACCTGTCCTGGCAGCAGGCTCGCGAGCTGTAACCGGCGGCCCCTCGTTTCGGAACTGCCCGGCCCTTCGCGCCGGGCAGTGTCATTACGCTTCTGGTATTACATGTTTTCTGAGGTTTCCGTAGCGCTATGCAGCTCAGGTTCGAAGAAGTAGACAAGCAATTCGGGCAACTGGAGGTCATTAAGGGCTTCAGTGGCGAGTTTGCACAAGGCGAGCTGGTTGCGTTGGTCGGGCCGTCCGGGTGTGGCAAGTCGACCCTGCTGCATCTGGTGGCAGGGCTCGAACGGCCGACTGCCGGGCGGGTGCTGGCCGATGGTAAGCGCATTCCCGGCCCCAGCCCGCGCCGTACGCTGGTGTTCCAGGAGCATGCTCTGTATCCCTGGCTCTCGCTGCAGGCCAACGTGGCCATGGCGCTCGAATTGCAGGGTGTTACCAAGGAAGAGGCCTTTGCCCAGGCAAAGGCCTGGCTGGCGCGGGTCAGTCTGGACGGCTTCGAGCATTACTACCCCCACCAGGTTTCCGGTGGCATGCGCCAACGTACGGCGCTGGCGCGGGCCTTTATCGCTAAGCCGGAAGTGCTGCTGCTCGACGAGCCGTTCGGGGCGCTCGATGCGCTGACGCGAATGGCGCTGCAGGACGTCCTGCGGGAGCTGATCGACGAGCACCAGCCCACCGTGTTGCTGGTAACGCATGATGTGGATGAAGCCTTGTACCTGGCCGACCATGTGCTGGTATTCAGCGCGCGTCCGGCACGGGTGCTCAGGACCTTCAACTTTACCCATTGTGAAAAAAGCCACGACCTTTCCGAGTTCGCTGCCGAGCGGCGCGAAATCCTGCGGTTGCTGGGCATCAAGACGGAGGTAGGGCACTGATGAGCCAGGGAAGACGCCTGACCGGCCCCAAGAAGTACCTCGCCGTACTGCTCGCGATTCTGTTCATCCTGCTCATCTGGCAGATCGCCGCGTGGAGCCTGCCGGCGTTCCTCATGCCAGGGATTCCTGCGGTATTCGGGCGCCTGCTGGAGACGGTGCAAGAGCCGGTGTTCCGCGAGGGCCTGTATGGAAGCATGAGTCGCCTGGGCAGCGGCTACAGCTTCGCTATGCTGTTTGGCATCGGGTTTGGCCTGTTGGGCGGCGTGCTGTTCTTCTTTCGCGAGATTCTCCGCTCCGCCATCGTCATCCTGCAGTCGATCCCTTCGATCGCCTGGGTGCCGCTGTTTCTGATCGTGATGGGGTTCGGTAATCTGCCGATCATTGTGGTCGTGGCGCTGGCGGCCTTCTTTCCGATGGCGCTCTCGGTGATGAACGCCACCGAAAGTGTTCAGCCGGTGCACGTCGCCGCGGCGAGGGTAATGGGCGCCACGCGCTGGCAGCTGCTGCGGCGTGTCTACCTGCCAGCAGTGATGCCGGAACTGATCACCGGGGCGCAGCTGGCGTTCGGCAATGCCTGGCGCGCACTGATTTCCGCCGAGATGCTGATCGGTTTCGGTCAGGGTCTCGGTCGCTCGCTGGCCTATTCCGGGGAGATCGCGGATATGGCCGGGGTAATGATGAACATCCTGGTCATCGCCATCCTCGCCACGCTCATCGATCAGGTCGTTCTGGAAAAATTCAAGCAACGCATGCTGCGCTATCAGTACGTCTAGGTGAGGGCATGAAGCGGAGCGTGCTCGGTCTTTCGCTAATGCTGGCGGCCACGCCGGGTCTTGCGGCCGAGCGGCTTGCCGCGGCGTGGGTGGGCGAATACCGCCCACTCGAAGCGCGGGCCGAGGCGCGCCCCGATGCGGGCTTCGATGCGGCGGTGCTGGAGGGAGTGGCAACGCTGATGGGCGAGCGGGTGCGGCTCACCGGCCTGCCAGGAACGGCGGCCCTGCGTATCGGTCAGCTTGAGACAGGCAGCGCCTATTTCTCCAGTGATGTCGCGGCCCTGGTCGCCACGGACGGCGGGCCCGACAAATGGGACGCACTGCGCGGCAGGCCATTCTGCATCGTTGCCGGCCACCCTTACACGGACACTGTCAGGACGCGCTTTGGCGGTGTCGCGCGTGAATACCCCAGTGCAGCCCAGGCGCTCGTCGGTCTGAAACTAGGCGAGTGCGCCGCGGTGGTCGGTGAACGCCTGTTGCTCGACCAGATTGCCGCCTTGCCGGAGTGGCGCCGTTACAATCGTCAGCTGCCGGCACTCGATCGGGCAGCGGTTACGTTGCGCATCGATGCAACGGATGCGGCGCTCGGTGACCGGATCAACTCGGTGATGACCAGCGCGGCGGGCCGGGAGCAAATGGACGCCATCACACAGCACTGGATTGATGAGGTCGCCTTTCAGGCCTACGTGCTTGCCGATACGCTCGACTGCCACTGAGCCCAACGGGCTGGTGCAGCGGATCAGTGGGCTTCGTCGATCAGCGCCGGCAACGCCTTGGCCAGGCCTTCCAGCCGCAGAGGCGCACGAAGGTGACCGCGCAGGGCCGCATCCGGGCCGACCAACGCCAGGTTGCCGCTGTGGCTGACTGCGTAGCCGTCCTCCGCCTGCTGTGCGGGAACGAACGGTAGCCCAAGCGCATCGGACAGCCGTTGCAGCTGCGTGAGGTTGCCGGTGAAGCCTTTGAATCCGGCGCGGTAGTAGGCCAGATAGGTGCGCAGGACCGTGGGCGTGTCTCGCGCCGGGTCGGCACTGATCAGTACCACTTGCAGCTGCTGACGCGTATGCACGGGCAACTGCGCGAGCAGCCGACGCATGTCGCTCAGGGTGGTCGGGCAGACGTCGGGGCAGTTTGTATAGCCGAAGAACAGCAGGTGCCAGCGGCCTTTCAATGTATCGGCGGTGACGCGCTGACCTTGCTCATCGACCAGCTGGAACGTCGGTAGCGGCCTTGCGCGGGGCAAGAGCAGAAGGTTGGCGTCGTCGAACAGGCTGTTGCGATCCGCAGCCTGTGCAACGGTGACAGCCAGCAGGCACAGCCAGGCGGCATGGCGTATTGTGCTCTTTGCCAGGCGGCGCATCCTAGCGTTCGTTCAGTTCGAAGGCGGTCAGGGTAAAAGTCGGAATGCCCATGTCCTGCAGCTTGCGCGAGCCGCCGAGCTCCGGCAGATCGATGATGGCCGCCGCTTCGTGGATATGCGCACCCATGCGACGCACCAGCTGTGCGGCGGCGACCAGCGTGCCGCCGGTAGCGATCAGGTCGTCCAGCAGCAGGACAGAGTCACCTTCACAGAGGCTGTCGGCATGGACTTCCAGGTGCGCTTCGCCGTATTCGGTGCGGTACGAGGCCGTCAGTACATCCGCCGGCAGCTTGCCTTGCTTGCGGAACAGGATCAGCGGGCGATTCAGCTCGTAGGCGATGATCGAGCCAATGATGAAGCCGCGGGCATCCAGGGCGCCGACGTGGGAAAAATTGCTCTCCACGTAGCGCTGAATCAGGCTGTCGGCCACCATGCGCAGCGCCCGGGGCGATTGCAGCAGGGGAGTGATGTCGCGAAAAATCACGCCGGGCTTGGGGAAGTCGGGCACCGGCCGAATCAGGGTCTTGATGGCGTATTCGTCGAAAATCATCGGTGCGCTCCGCTAGGCGTCCATGTTGCCGCCGGCGAGGGCGCACAGGCGGATCGAATCGAGAATGCGCACTTCCTTGCCTTCGGCTTCCAGCAGCCCGCTGGCCTGGCACCGGGTGAATACACGCGAAACGGTTTCGACCGCCAGCCCCAGGTAGCTGCCGATTTCGTTGCGGGACATGGGCAGACGGAACTGGTTGGCCGAGAAGCCGCGCGCGCTGAAGCGCGCCGACAGGTTGATCAGGAACGTCGCGATGCGCTCGTCGGCGGTCTTCTTCGACAGCAGCAGCATCATCTGCTGATCGTCACGGATCTCGCGGCTCATGATACGCATCAGTTGCCGGCGAAGTTGCGGCAGCAGCACGCTCAGCTCATCAAGACGGTCGAAAGGGATTTCGCACACTGAGGTCGTCTCGAGCGCCTGGGCCGTGACGGGGTAACTCTCGGTATCCATGCCCGACAGACCGACCAGTTCGCTGGGCAAGTGGAAGCCTGTGATCTGCTCCTCGCCGGCATCGGTCACGCTGAAGGTGCGCAGGGCGCCGGAGCGAATGGCGAACACCGAGCTGAACGCATCGCCCTGGCGGAACAGCATCTCGCCTTTCTTCAGAGGACGCCCGCGCTTGACGATGCCGTCCAGTGCGTCCATGTCCTGCATGTTCAGCGAAAGCGGCAGACACAGGCCGGACAGGCTGCAATCCTTGCAGTGAGCTTGCGGCTGTTTGCGGACCTTGATCGACTCGGACATTGGTGGATCCTGAAAAACCTTACGAGACGCGCAAGATTAACTCAGCCAGCAGTGTTAGGCCAATTGGCACAAGGGTCGCACTCGTCTCTGGCGCGCGGTGCTGACCTAGATCGCACGGGAAAACTGATGGGCGGGACGGGGCGGCAGATAATGATCGAACTGCATGCAGACGGCGTGGGCCAGCAGTCGCCCGGCCGGCAGGATGGAAATTGCGTCCGGGCGCAGCTGGATCAGGCCGTCGGTGGCCATCTGCTCGAGGTTGGGCCAGGCCTGGGCGAAGTAGTCGTGGAAGTCGATGCCGTAATCCCGCTCGATGGGGGCAAACCGCAGTTCAAAGTCGCACAACAATGCCGCGATCACCTGTCGCCTGATCCGGTCGTCCTCGCTGCAGCGCAGCCCGCGAGCCGTCGCCAGTTGCCCCTGGTCCAGCGTTTGCTGGTAAAGGGTGATATCGCTGTTGTTCTGGCAGTACAGATCGCCGATTTGGCTGATCGCCGACACGCCCAGGCCGATGACATCGCAATGGCCGTGGGTGGTGTAGCCCTGAAAGTTGCGCTCCAGCGTGCCGTCTTCCTGCGCTATTGCAAGCTCGTCGTCGGGCAGGGCGAAATGGTCCATGCCGATGAAGCGGTAGCCGGCGCGGGTCATTTGTTCCACGCTGTGCTGCAGCATCGCCAACCGGTCGTCGCGTGACGGGAGCTCGTCCGAATAGATTCGTCGCTGCGCCATATGCCGCTCGGGAAGGTGCGCGTAGCTCGTCAGCGATACACGGTCCGGTTGCAGCGCAAGCACCGAACTGACGGTCCCGGCGAAACCTTCGAGCGTCTGCCGTGGCAGGCCGTAGACGAGCCCCACCTGGATCGAGCGGAACTGCAGGGTGCGTGCGGCCTCGATGATGGTCTGCGTCTGTGCCAGGGTCTGAGTGCGGTTGATTGCCCGCTGCACCGCCGGGTCCAGTTCCTGTACACCGATGCTGATGCGGTTGAAGCCGAGCTCGCGCAGCAGCCCCATCGTTGGCCAGTCGGCTTCGCGCGGATCGATCTCCACCGCGAAGTCGCCATGGTCGTCATCCTGCAGGTTGAAATGGCGCCGCAGGTGGGTCATTAGCTCGCGCAGTTCGTCGTGCTGCAGATAGGTAGGGGTGCCGCCGCCGAAGTGAAGCTGCTCGACGACCTGCTCGGGTCCGAGGTAGCGGGCGATGGTTTCGATCTCCCTGGCCAGCCGTTGAAGATACTGGGTGGCACGGGCGCGGTCGCGGGAGATGACCTTGTTGCGATGGCAGTGGTAGCAAATGTTCGCGCAGAACGGCAGGTGCACGTACAGCGACAGCGGGCGAGACGCCTGGCGGCTGCGGCGCAGGGCGTGCAGCAGGTCGAACGAGCCGAGGGAGCCGTTGAACTGGTGGGGTGTCGGGTAGGAGATGTAGCGCGGCCCTTCCTGATCGTAGCGCTGGATCAGGTCGGCATCCCAGCGAATGGCGTCGAGCATCGTACGGTCTCGGGTTGACTGCGGTGACGGGATTCTAGGGCCGCGGTGGTTACCTAGACTTGACTTGTATCAAGCGAGCCTGGGCCTCGGGCACGGCTTGGAGACCGGCGGCAAGCTGCGCATAATTTATTCGCTGTCTTGCGGTCCGATGGTCAAACTAGCAAGCAGAGCCAGACATTCACCGTGCACAGGAGACAGTCATGCATAGCCGCCAGCAAGAGATCGCTGCCGCACTCAACGTCATCCCGCCGTTCGACGGGACTGCCACCGTTCAGGCCGAGATAGAACGCCGGGTGGCCTTCATCCAGTGCTGCCTGCGTGAATCAGGTCTGAAGACGCTGGTGCTCGGCATCAGCGGGGGGGTCGATTCGACGACGGCAGGCCTGTTGGCGCAGCGTGCCGTCGAAGGCATGCGCGCTGCCGGCGAAGGAGACGATTACCGTTTCATCGCCGTGCGCCTGCCTTACCAGGTCCAGCACGACGAAGACGAGGCGCAGCTGGCGGTCGATACCATCAAGCCGGATGAGTGCCACACCGTGAACATCGGCGCCGCCGTACAGGGCCTGTCGCGTGCTACCGAGGCGCTTGACGTGCTGACCCCGGAGAAGCGTGATTTCGTGCTCGGCAATACCAAGGCTCGGATGCGCATGGTGGCGCAATACACCATCGCCAATGCCCGGCAGGGCCTGGTGATCGGCACCGATCATGCTGCCGAAGCCGTCATGGGCTTCTTTACGAAATTTGGTGATGGCGCCTGCGACCTCACGCCGCTGGCGGGACTGGTGAAGCAGCAGGTTCGTGATATCGCTGCGGCCCTGGGAGCACCGGATCAGTTGATCAAAAAGGTTCCCACCGCCGATCTCGAGGAGCTGGCGCCCGGCAAGCCGGACGAGGCTGCCCACGGCGTCAGTTACGAGCACATCGATGCGTTCCTGCAAGGGCGTCCGGTGCCTGACGCCGCGGCGCAGATCATCGTCCGCACCTACGACCAGTCCGCGCACAAGCGTCAGTTGCCGAAGGAGCCCTGAGGGGGCGGGCGTCGCAGCGCCCGCGTCTCGTCAGTGATGGGTGTGGACGGGGAGCTGAGCGGGGGCGGCATCGCCGCCCCCGTGGCCCATTAGCCACTGCTGGTGAGGCCCAGGCAGTGTCCACACACCAAAGAGCATCACCAGGACGCCACCGGCCACCCGAACTCCGCGCTTGCGCAGGAGAGCCGTGACCCGTTCTGCAGCCAGGCCAGTGGCCAGCAACACGGGCCAGGTGCCGATCCCGAATGCCAGCATCAGCAGGGCACTGTCGACTGCATTTCCCTGGCTGGCGGCCCACAGCAGGGTGCTGTACACCAATCCGCACGGCAGCCATCCCCAGAGCGCGCCGAGCAATAATGCCTGGGGCACGTGTTTGACCGGCATCAGCCGGCTCGCGTAGGGCTGGATGTGCCGCCAGAGGCCGCGTCCAACGGCTTCGACCCGCGTCAGTCCGCTCCAGATACCGGCCAGGTACAGGCCCATGCTGATCAGCAGCAGCGCGGCAACGACACGTAACAGCATGGCGGCCGGGCTGTTGGCGACGGCCCAGCCGGCCAACCCGATCAGCAGGCCCGCACAGGCGTAGCTGAGTACACGTCCCAGGTTGTAGGCGATCAGCAGGCGCAGGCGACGGCTGCGTTGCTCGGCCGGGATCGCCATGGTCAGCGCGCCCATCAGGCCGCCGCACATGCCCAGACAATGACCGCCACCAAGCAGGCCGAGCACCAGTGCGGACACCAGCAGGGGGATCAGTTCAGCCACGATCGGATTTCTCCGTGTCGCTGCGGTGGTCGGCCTGCTCGACGCCGGCGCGATGCTTGGGATCTTCTTCGTCGAACAGGATGCTGTGGGCGGGGCTGTCCAGGTCGTCGTACTGGCCGCTGTCGACCGCCCAGAAGAACACCCAGATGGCTAGGGCGACCAGCACCACTGCAACGGGAATGAGAATGTACAGTGCAGCCATTGGAGCCTCCTGAAACGGTTAGCGCAGCAGCATCGGGGCGGGCTCAGCCCGCGGCGGCATGACCCTGCTGGCGAATGAGCGGCAGGCTCGGCTGGCGGACCAGCCGCAGCGCATTGAGCACCACTAGCAGCGAGCTGACAGACATGCCCAGTGCCGCCCACAGGGGCGTGACCCAGCCGAGGGCGGCAAACGGCAGGATCAGGCCGTTGTACAGACTGGCCCAGGCCAGGTTCTCAATGATGATATGCCGGCTCCGGCGGGCTATGGTGAACGCCTGGACGAGCGAGTCGAGCCGGTTGCTCAGCAGAACCGCGTCTGCGCTGGTCTTGGCCAGGTCCGTGGCCGTCCCCATGGCGACGCTGATGTCCGCCGCAGCCAGCACCGGCGCATCGTTGACCCCGTCGCCGAGCATCAGAACGCGGTGCCCGGCCTCCTGGAGGCGCTGCAGGTGGCTGAGCTTGTCGGCCGGGGTCAAGCCGCCGTGGGCTTCGCCGATACCGAGGCGCTGCGCAATCTGCCCGACCATGGGAGAGCTGTCGCCGGACAACAGCAGCGTGTGCCAGCCGCGACGTCGGCAGGCCTCGAGCAGCGCGGGTGCGTCATCGCGCATTCGGTCGTTGAGCACCAGCCAGGCCAGTGGGCCACGGGCGTCAGCGAGCAGCAGCCATTGGCCATCGATCTCGGGAATGGTCGGCGCCTGCCCTGCGTAGCCGGTCGCCACGAAATCCGGCCGCCCGATACGCAGGGTGCGCCCGGCGACGGTGCCTTGCAGGCCGAGTCCGGGCACGCTTTCGACGAGGTCGGCCGGCTGCGGCGCGCGGCCAAAGGCCTTCGCTATGGGGTGTTCCGAGCGGTTTTCCAGGGCCGCTGCCAGCTCAAGGCAGGTGTCGGCGTCGATATCCGCCAATGGGCGGACTTCGGCGAGGGTCAGCCGTCCCTCAGTGAGCGTACCGGTCTTGTCGAAAATCACGGTGTCGATGTGGTTGAGGCCCTCGAGGACATGCCCGCGAGTCAGCAACAGACCGAGCCGATGCAATGTCCCCGTTGCGGTGGTCAGGGCGGTTGGGGTGGCCAGCGACAGGGCACACGGACAGGTGGCCACCAGCAAGGCGAGGACGATCCAGAACGCGCGCTGCGGGTCGATCTGCCACCAGACGATGCCGACCACCACCGCGGCGAGCAGCACGACCAGCAGAAACCATTGCGCCACCCGATCGGCCAGTTCCGCCAGCCGCGGCTTGTCCGACTGGGCACGCTCCAGCAGGCTGACAATCGCCGAGAGCCGGGTGCTGTCGCCGAGGGCCTGCACTTCGACGACCAACGCGCCTTCGACGTTGAGGGTGCCGGCCGTTACGGCATCGCCCGGCGCCCGCGGCTGCGGTAGGTATTCGCCGGTCAGGACTGATTCGTCGACGCTCGACTGACCGTCGACGATGCGGCCGTCAGCCGGAATGAGCGAGCCGGGATGCACCAGCACCTGATCGCCCACTACCAATTCGCTCAGTAGGATGCGGTTGGACTGGCCGTCGCTGCCCAGCTTCAGGCACGACGCCGGCAACAGATTGACCAGTTGGGCGGTGGCCGCGGCGGTGCGCTCACGAGCGCGGCGCTCGAGAAACCTGCCCGCGAGCAGGAACAGCGCGAACATGCCGACGGCGTCGAAGTACAGTTCTCCCTGGCCGGTCAGGGTCGACCAGATCCCGGCGATGTAAGCACCGCCGATGGCCAGCGACACCGAGACATCCATGGTCAGGTGCCTCGTGCGCAGGTCGCGCAGGGCGCCCTTGAAAAAATCGATCGAGCAATAGAACACGATGGGGGTGGTCAGCAGCAGGGCGGTCCAGCGCAGGATGCTGGCCATGCCCGGCGACAGATCGATGTTGAACTCCGGCCAGGTCGCCATCGTCGCCATCATCACCTGCATCCACAGCAGCCCGGCCACGCCGAGCTGACGCATGCTGCGGCGATTTTCATGAGCGAGGCGCTCGGCCGCGAGGTCGGCCTGGTAGGGATGGGCCGCGTAACCAATGCGACGCAGCTCGGCGAGCAGTTCGCTGAGCGGCATCGCCGCATCCTGCCAGCGTATCCGCAGGCGGTGATTGGACAGGTTGAGACTGGCTTCGATGACCCCGTCGAGGCCGCGAAGGTGTTTCTCGATCAGCCAGCCACAGGCTGCACAGCTGATACCCTCGATCATCAGCGAGGTGCTGGCCTGTTCACCCTGGTGCTCGACGAACGGCGCCTGGACGTCCGGTCGGTCGTACAGCGCGAGCTCGTCGCTGAGGGCCTGGGGCAATGCGTCGGGATTGATCGAGGCGTCGCTGCGATGCTGGTAGTAGCTTTCGAGGCCACCCTGGACGATGGCCTCGGCGACAGCCTGGCAGCCGGGGCAGCAGAAGGACCGCTGCTGGTTCATTACCTGGGCATGGAAGGCGCTTCCCGCTGGAACGGGAAGGCTGCAGTGGTAGCAGGGAACAGGGATTGCCATTGGCCGGTCAGTAGCTCAGCGCGAGCGCCCGGCCGGTGACGATCTCCTTTTCCTCGAACAGGCGCCAGTCCTGGTCACCCTCGCGTCCAAGGATCTCGACGAAGCGGCGCCCAGTCACCGGCTCCTGCATATGGCCCTGGTAGAACCCGTCGCCCTGGGGTTGCAGAACGATACGACGGTCACGTTCCGGTTGGGTCGGCGAGATGAGATTGAGCACCAGCTCATGAGGGCGGCTATTGCCACTCAGCTGCACTTCGGCGAGACCGCGCTCGTCGTCGAGGGTGATCCGGGCCTTCATCTGCAGGCGCTCGGCGAGTTTCTCGCGGTCGAGCGACTGGTTGATTCCCTTGCCGGCATCGTAGTAATTGTCCGAGACCAGGCTGTCGGAGTTGCGAATCGCGATGGTCAGCATCGAGGTGCCGAGGATCACCGACAGCAGTAAGATGCCAATGACGAACCAGGCCCAGAACTGGGTGTACCAACGGGTGTTTTCGTGGTCGGAAGTGCTCATGTACTACCTGTTCAGCGGATGCTCGGGCCGATGAAGCGGCTGTCCGAGTCATCTTCGATGGAAGGATCGTCCGCCGACCTGACGTGGAAGACGATCTCGTTGGTGCTCGACGGCAGGCGCTCGGGTTCGATGGACAGCTCCACCGGAACCGTCACCAGTTCTCCGGCCTCGGCGCGGATCTCGTTGCGACCCTGGTACTGCAGCCCGTCTAGGCCGGTGGCCTCGATGATGAAGGTCTGCTCGTTCTGCGCCTTGTTCATGACCTTGAGCGTATAGACGTTCTCGATCCGGCCCTGCTCGTTTTCGCGGTACAGCACCCGGTCCTTGAGCACGTCCAGCTTCACCAAGGAGCGATCGCTGACGGCGAAGGTGAAGACGCCCATCATCGCCAGCAGTGCAACGGCATAGCCGATCAGCCGGGGGCGGGCCAGGTGAGTCTTCTGGCCGGACAGGTTGTGCTCGGTGGTGTAGCTGATCAGACCGCGGGGGTAGTTCATCTTGTCCATGATGGTGTCGCAGGCGTCGATGCAGGCGGCGCAGCCGATGCACTCGATCTGCAGTCCGTCGCGGATATCGATGCCGGTCGGACAGACCTGCACGCACATGGTGCAGTCGATGCAGTCGCCTAGGCCCATGGCCTTGTAATCGGCGTCCTTCTTGCGCGGTCCGCGGCGCTCGCCGCGGCGTGGATCATACGACACGATCAACGTGTCCTTGTCGAACATCACGCTCTGGAAGCGGGCGTAGGGGCACATGTAGATGCACACCTGTTCACGCAGGTAGCCGGCGTTGCCATAGGTCGCCAGGGTGAAGAAACCTACCCAGAACGCCGCCCAGCCGCCGATCTGGAGCGTAAACAGATCGGGCACAAGATCGCGGATAGGGGTGAAGTAGCCGACGAACGTAATGCCGATCGCCAGCGAAACCCCGAGCCAGATCGAATGCTTGGCCAGCTTGCGCAAGAACTTGTTGCCGCTCATCGGCGCCTTGTCGAGCTTCATGCGCTGGTTGCGATCACCCTCGGTGACCTTTTCCGCCCACATGAACACCCAGGTAAACACGCTCTGCGGGCAGGTGTAGCCGCACCACACTCGCCCGGCGAACACCGTGATGAAGAACAGACCGAAGGCGCAGATGATCAGCATTGCCGAGAGGAGAATGAAATCCTGCGGCCAGAAGGTCGCACCGAAGATGTAGAACTTGCGCTCGGGCAGGTCCCACCATACCGCCTGTCGGCCGTTCCAGGTCAGCCACACGGTACCGAAATAGAGGACGAAGAGGAGTGCTCCGCCAACCAGCCTCAGGTTGCGAAACAGGCCGGTAAAAGCGCGGGTGTAGATCTTTTCACGCGAAGCGTAGAGGTCGGACGAGGCGTTGACCTTGGAGGGGGGCGTTACATCACGAACGGGAATCTGCTGAGACATCGATTGCGTACCACGGCGGAGGGTGAGTGTCCCGGCCGATGCATGCCGGCCGGGATCTTTTGCTTACCTGCTGCGAATGGTACGCCTCGATACTGGCGATCAGGTGCGACCGTCGGTCGCGCCTGAATCGGTCGGATCAGTTCTCCGACTTCTGCGAGAGGCTGTACACATAAGCGGCCAGCAGGTGCACTTTGTCATTGCCAAGGTGGTCTTGCTGGGCCGGCATGCGACCATTACGACCGTAGCGAAGCGTTTGCTGAATCTGTCCGAAACTCGAGCCATACAGCCAGGTGTTATCGGTCAGGTTCGGCGCGCCCATCGCCTGGGTGCCTTTGCCTTCTGGACCATGGCAAGCTACACAGTTGGTCGCGAAGATCTTTTGACCCTGCTCAATGTCGGCGTCGATCCCTTCCGGAACATCGCGGCCCGACAGGCTGCGTACGTAGCCGGCCACGTTGCGGATGCCGTCCTCGCCCAGTACGTCGCGCCAGGCTGGCATGGCTGCCTGACGGCCGCCCATGATGGTGGTCTTGATGGTTTCAGGTGCACCACCGTAGAGCCAGTCGTTGTCGGTCAGGTTGGGGAAGCCATAGGCGCCCTTTGCGTCGGAACCGTGGCAGACCGAGCAGTTGGATGCGAACAGCCGGCCGCCCATCTTCAGGGCCTGCGGGTCCTGGGCCACTTCTTCAACCGGCATCGCAGCGAACTTGGCGTACAGCGGGCCGTATTGCTCGTTGGCCTTGTCCACTTCGCGCTGCCATTCCTTGACCTGGGTCCAGCCGCCTTCGTAGCCGGGCAGCAGGCCTTTCCAGTTTCCCAGGCCCGGGTACAGCGCCAGGTAGCCGAGGGCGAAGATCACGGTGGCAACGAACAGCATGAACCACCAGCGCGGCAGCGGATTGTCATACTCTTCGATCCCGTCATAGGAGTGGCCGACGGTTTCTTCGGTGCTGTCGTGGCGTTGTCCCTTGCGAGTCGCGAGCAGCAGCCAGACCAGTGCCGCAATGGTCCCCAGGCTCAACAGGGTGATGTACCAACTCCAAAACGTGGTCATTTATTTCTTACTCCTGGAAGCTTCTTCTTCACGCTTCTTGGTCTCGGGCTCGTCTGCGAAGGGCAGGTTCGCGGCTTCATCGAAGCTTTTCTTGCGCTTGCTGCTGTAAGCCCAAAGCACGACGCCGACAAAGGCGACAAAAACAAGAACGGTGCCCAGACCGCGGAGAGTCCCGATATCCATCGTGCGTTACCGTTTGTTGGTGAGAGTTGTGCCAAGGCTTTGCAGGAAGGCGACAAGGGCGTCCATCTCGGTCTTGCCCTTGACGGCATCCTTGGCACCGGCAATGTCTTCCTCGGTGTAAGGCACACCGACGCTGCGCAGGGCGACCATCTTGTCACCGGTGTGCTTGCCGTCCAGCTTGTTCTCGACCAGCCAGGGGTAAGCCGGCATCTTCGACTCGGGCACCACGTTGCGCGGGTTGTACAGGTGCGCGCGGTGCCAGTCGTCGGAGTAGCGGTTGCCGACCCGGGCCAGGTCCGGACCGGTGCGTTTGGAGCCCCACAGGAAGGGGTGGTCGTAGACGCTTTCGCCGGCAACCGAGTAGTGGCCATAGCGCTCGGTCTCGGCGCGGAACGGGCGGATCATCTGCGAGTGGCAGCCAACGCAGCCTTCACGGATATAGATATCGCGCCCTTCGAGTTCCAAGGCGGTGCGTGGCTTCATGCCTTCGACCGGCTCGTTGACCACGTCCTGGAAGAACAGCGGGACGATCTGGGTCAGGCCGCCGATGCTCACCGCCAGCGCCATGAACAGGGTCAGCAGACCGACGTTCTTTTCGAGTATTTCGTGTTTCTTCATGATCCGTTCCCTCAGGCGATCTGCGCAGCGGCTGCATATTCAGCCGGCTTGGCGGCACGCACGGTGCGCCAGGTGTTGTAGGCCATCAGCAGCATGCCGGCGAAGAACACCGCACCGCCGATCATCCGCACCACGTAACCGGGGTGGCTGGCTTCCAGCGCTTCGACGAAGGAATAGGTCAGGGTGCCGTCCTCGTTGATCGCACGCCACATCAGGCCCTGGGTGATGCCGTTGACCCACATCGAGGCGATGTAGAGCACGGTGCCGATGGTGGCCAGCCAGAAGTGCGCATTGATCAGGCCGATGCTGTGCATCTGCTCGCGGGCGAAGACCTTGGGGATCAGGTGGTACATGGAGCCGATGGTGATCATCGCCACCCAGCCGAGGGCGCCGGCATGTACGTGGCCGATGGTCCAGTCGGTGTAGTGGGACAGGGCGTTGACGGTCTTGATCGCCATCATCGGACCTTCGAAGGTCGACATGCCGTAGAACGCCAGCGACACCACGAGGAAGCGCAGGATCGGGTCGGTGCGCAGCTTATGCCAGGCGCCCGACAGGGTCATCATACCGTTGATCATGCCGCCCCAGCTTGGTGCCAGCAGGATGATCGACATCACCATGCCCAGGCTCTGCGCCCATTCCGGCAGGGCGGTGTAGTGCAGGTGGTGCGGGCCGGCCCAGATGTACAGGGTGATCAGCGCCCAGAAGTGGACGATCGACAGGCGATAGGAATAGACCGGGCGGCCAGCCTGCTTCGGGACGAAGTAGTACATCATGCCCAGGAAGCCGGTGGTCAGGAAGAAGCCCACCGCGTTGTGGCCGTACCACCACTGCACCATCGCGTCGGTCGCGCCGGAGTAGATGGAGTAGGACTTGAACGCCGTGACCGGAATCTCCAAGTTGTTGACGATGTGCAGCATCGCCGTCACCAGGATGAAGCCACCGAAGAACCAGTTGCCGACATAGATGTGCCGGGCCTTGCGCTTCATGATGGTGCCGAAGAAGACCACGGCGTAGCTGACCCAGACGATGGCGATCAGGATGTCGATCGGCCATTCCAGCTCGGCGTATTCCTTGGAGCTGGTGAAGCCCTGCGGCAAGGTGATAACGGCCAGCACGATGACGGCTTGCCATCCCCAGAACACGAACGATGCCAGGGCATCGGAGAACAGGCGGGCCTGACAGGTCCGCTGTACCACATAGAAGGACGTGGCCATCAGTGCGCAGCCGCCAAAGGCGAAGATCACTGCGTTGGTATGCAGCGGGCGCAAGCGACCGAAGCTGGTCCAGGGCAGGTCGAGGTTGAGTTGAGGCCATACCAGCTGTGCGGCGATAAACACACCCAGGCCCATTCCGATAATTCCCCACACCACCGTCATGATGGCGAATTGGCGAACCACCTTATAGTTATATGCAGTCTCACTTATTGCTGTGCTCATGCAAGGCTTCCACGCTAATGGCATTTCAAGGGGGCAAAAACGGCGGCAAGTATGGAGAAAGGAGGGGGGCAATGCAATCAGAGCCCGGGCCGTCTCATGCCGTTCGGACCCTGATTCCAAGCGTTTTCCATATGCTTTGCAGGGTCGTTTGACACGTCATGCCGACATGTCCAGTCGAGGGCTTCGCCTTGTAGTTCTGCGGGGGTTCGGCGACTGAGCGGGAATATAGAAGCCACGAGCAAGAAGGGCAAACCGGGAAGCAGCTGAACGGTCTGCGACAGAGGGTCGCATGGGGCGGTTTTGATGCGGAACTTGATTCGCAACAGGGCGGTACGCGGTACCGCCCTGTAGGGGTTTTTACTGTTTCGCCAGGCGCTCGGGCTGCTGCGAGAGGCTGTAGACGTACGCGGCCAGCAGATGGACCTTGTCGTTGCCCAGATATTGCTCCTGCGCCGGCATCTGGCCGTTGCGGCCATGGCGGATGGTCTGCTGCAGCTGCGGCAGGCTTGAGCCGTAGATCCAGCCGGCCGGGTTGGTCAGGTTCGGCGCACCCATAGCCACCGTCCCGGTGCCCTTTTCGCCGTGGCAGACCGCGCAGGTCTGGGCGAACACCTTGCTACCCGCGGCGACGTCTGCTTCGGTTCCTTCCGGCAACGGCAGGCCGGCCAGTTCGTTGCGCACGTAAGCAGCGACATTCTTCACGCCATCCTCACCGATGACCTGGCCCCAAGCCGGCATCGCCGCGACGCGGCCGTGCAGGATTGTGGTCTTGATGGTGTCGGCATCGCCGCCCCAGCGCCATTCACGGTCAGCCAGGTTGGGAAAGCCATTGGCACCCTTGGCGTCGGAGCCATGGCAGACCGCGCAATGGTTGGCGAACAGGCGTCCGCCGATCTTCAGCGCGTGCGGATCCTGCGCTGCCTGAGCCACGCTCATCGCCGAATACTTGGCGAAGATCGGTCCGAACTTGGCGTCGGCCTGCTCCACCTCGCGCTGCCATTGCTTGGTCTGCGTCCAGCCGTCCTCGTAGCCTGGCAGCACGCCTTTCCAGTTACCCAGGCCCGGATAGAGCGCCAGGTAGAGGATGCCGAATACCAGGGTGCCGATGAACAGCAGGAACCACCAGCGTGGAAGCGGGTTGTCATATTCCTCGATGCCGTCGAAGGAATGTCCCATGGTCTTGTCGGTGGTGCCGGCGGATTCGCCCTTGCGCGTGGCGAAGATTAGCCAGAACAGAGCGACAATGGTGCCCAGCGTGAGCAGGGCGATGTAACCACTCCAGAATGCGTTCATCTGTTACTCCCGGGCAGCCCGAACGCTCGAACTGCCCCGCGATGTTAATTCCCTGACGCCTGCCTCTGCAGCGCGTCGTTCTCGATGGCCGGATGCCGGCCTCAGCGCTTGTTCTGCAGTGCGGTGCCGAGCACCTGCAGATAGGCGACGAGCGCATCCATCTCGGTTTTGCCCTTGACTGCTTCGCCTGCCTTGGCGATGTCGTCTTCGGTGTAGGGCACGCCGACGGCGCGCAGCGCTTTCATCTTGCCGGCGGTGTCCTTGCCATCGAGGGTGCTTTCGACCAGCCAGGGATAGGCGGGCATCTTCGACTCGGGCACCACGTTGCGTGGGTTGTACAGGTGCGCGCGATGCCAGTCGTCGGAGTAGCGGTTGCCGACCCGGGCCAGGTCCGGACCGGTGCGCTTGGAGCCCCACAGGAAGGGGTGGTCGTAGACGCTTTCGCCGGCAACCGAGTAGT
>DAMBNU010000035.1:0-16720 GCA_032064305.1 Pseudomonas sp.
CCGAGGACCCGGGCCGCGACTTCCAACCGAGTCCGGGCCTGCTGACCGCCGTGAATTTCCCCGAGTCAGATCGCAAGAGCCTGCGCATCGACACCTGGGTCGAGGCTGGCTGCGAGATTCCGCCCTACTTCGACCCGATGATCGCCAAGCTCATCACTTATGCGCCGACTCGTGAAGCGGCCCACGCTGCGCTCGATCAGGCTTTGGCCGACACCCTGCTCTATGGCGTCGAGACCAACCGCGACTACCTGCGCCAGATTCTCGTGTATGCCCCGTTTGCCGAAGGCAATCCCTGGACCCGTTGCCTGGACGGCCTGACTTACCAGGCGACCACTTTCGAGGTGCTCAGCGCTGGCACCCAGACCACCGTACAGGACCACCCCGGCCGGCTCGGTTACTGGGCCGTCGGCGTGCCGCCGTCCGGCCCGATGGACAGCCGTGCGCTGCGCCTGGGCAATGCGCTGCTGGGTAATCCGGCGGAGGCAGCTGGCCTGGAAATCACCATGAGCGGGCCGATCCTGCGCTTCAATACCGATGCCGTGGTTGCGGTAACCGGCGCTGACATTCCAGTGACACTCGACGACGTCGAGCAACCGATGTGCACCGCGATTCTGGTCAAGGCTGGCAGCACCCTTGCGCTCGGTACCATCGCTGGCGCCGGTGCGCGCAGCTACCTGTGCGTACGCGGCGGGCTGCAAGTCCCCGATTATCTCGGCAGCAAGAGCACCTTCACCCTCGGCCAGTTCGGCGGCCATGCCGGCCGGGCCTTGCGGGCCGGTGACGTGCTGCATATTCCCGCGCTGGCCGACGATAGCGTTGGTGCAAGCCTGCCTCAGGAACTGTGCTCTGCCCTGCCAGCGGTGCGCGATATCCGCGTGATCTACGGCCCGCATGGCGCACCCGAGTACTTCACCGAAGGCTATATCGACACATTCTTCACCACCGATTGGGAAGTGCATTTCAATTCCAGCCGCACCGGCGTGCGCCTCATCGGCCCGAAGCCGGAATGGGTGCGTGACAGCGGCGGCGAGGCCGGCCTGCATCCCTCCAACATCCACGACAACCCCTACGCCATCGGCGCGGTAGACTTTACCGGCGACATGCCGGTGATTCTCGGCCCGGATGGCCCGAGCCTCGGCGGCTTCGTCTGCCCGGTGACCATCATCGAAGCCGACCTCTGGCAGCTCGGCCAGCTCAAGGCCGGCGACAAGGTGCGCTTTATACCGGTGGACGTGGCGACCGCGCGGGAGCTGGCGAAGGCGCTGACCGTCGAGTGCAGCGAACTTGACCGTAGGAGCGAGCTTGCTCGCGAACCGGCCAACGCCGGAGCGGAACCCTTCGCGAGCAAGCTCGCTCCTACGGCTACAGTGTCGACCGCCGCCTCTTTCCTCGCCTCCCCGATCATCCTCGACCTCGGCGCGGACGACACCCGTCTGGTCGCCCGCCTCTCCGGCGACACCCACCTGTTGCTGGAAATCGGCGCGCCTGAGCTGGATCTTGTTCTGCGCTTTCGTGGCCACGCATTGATGCAGGCGCTGGAGGCGAAGAGCCTCGACGGCGTGATCGACCTCACCCCCGGCATCCGCTCGCTGCAGGTCCACTACCAGCCAGAGACCCTGCCGCTTCGGAGCCTGCTCGACACCGTAGCGGGCCTCTGGGACGCGGTGTGCTCGGCGCAAGATCTCCGAGTCCCGTCGCGCATCGTGCATCTGCCACTGTCCTGGGACGACCCGGCCTGTCAGCTGGCGATCGACAAGTACATGACCACGGTGCGCAAGGACGCACCCTGGTGCCCAAGCAATTTGGAATTCATCCGTCGCATCAATGACCTGCCGAACCTCGACGAGGTGCATCGCACCGTGTTCGAAGCCAGCTATCTGGTGATGGGCCTGGGCGACGTCTACCTCGGCGCGCCGGTCGCCACCCCGCTCGATCCGCGGCATCGGCTGGTCACCACCAAGTACAACCCAGCACGCACCTGGACCGCGGAAAACTCGGTGGGCATCGGTGGCGCCTATATGTGCGTCTACGGCATGGAGGGCCCGGGCGGCTACCAGTTCGTCGGCCGCACGCTGCAGATGTGGAACCGCTACCGCGCAGTCGAAGCCTTCGGCGGCCAGCCCTGGCTGCTGCGCTTCTTCGATCAGATCCGCTTCTATCCGGTTTCTGCCGAGGAGCTCCTGAAGATCCGCCGCGATTTCCCGTTGGGCCGTTACCCGCTGAAGATCGAAGAAACCGAGCTTCGACTTTCCGATTACCAGGCGTTTCTGGACCGGGAAGCCGACGGCATCGATGCCTTCCGTCAGCAGCAACGCGCCGCCTTCGACGCCGAACGCCAGCGCTGGATCGCGTCCGGCCAAGCGCATTTCGAAAGCGAGGAAGTGGCCGCCGACCTTGGCGAAGACGCCCCTCTGGGTGACGGCCAGCACGGCATCGAAAGCCATATCGCCGGCAACCTATGGCAAGTCTCGGTGGCCGAAGGCGAACGCGTCGAAGCCGGTGACGTGCTGGTCATCCTGGAGAGCATGAAGATGGAAATCCCGCTCACCGCGCCGGTATCCGGGGTGATCAAGGAGGTCCGCGTGCAACCCGGCTCGCCCGTGCGGGCCGGCCAACGCGTTGTGGTGATTGAGGCTTAAGGCCGCACGAGCCACGCAAAGACAACCGTAGGGTGGATCACGCTTCACCGATCCACCAACCGGCCGAGCCGGCCGGCCCGAACATCACAGGTGGAAAAGGCGTTGCCGTTTTCCACCCTACGAGGAACACAACGTGACCACGACATTTGACCTGCGCCTCGACACCTTGCGCACCGCCTACCGCGAAGGCACGACTACTCCGCGCCAGCTGATCCTTGGTCTGCATGAAAAGGCCATACAGCTGAACCCCGAGTTCAATCTGTTCATTCACCTGCTGACCCCTGACGAACTGGAACCCTACTTCGCCGGATTGGATGGCAAGAACCCAGCCGACCTACCGCTCTATGGCATTCCCTTCGCCATGAAGGACAACATCGACCTGGCCGGCATTCCCACCACCGCCGCCTGCCCCGCCTTTGCCTACACGCCCGAAACCAGCGCCACCATCGTCGAGCAGCTGATTGCCCTTGGCGCGATTCCGCTGGGCAAGACCAACCTCGACCAGTTCGCCACCGGCCTCAACGGCACCCGTTCGCCCTACGGCGAGTGCCGCAACAGCGTGCACCCGGACTACCCCTCGGGCGGCTCCAGCGCCGGTTCATCATTGGCCGTGGCGCTGGGCATCTGTAGCTTTGCGCTGGGCACCGACACCGCCGGCTCCGGTCGGGTGCCGGCGGCGCTGAACAATCTGGTCGGCCTTAAGGCCAGCAAGGGTCTGATCTCAACAGCAGGCGTCGTGCCCGCGTGCCGCACGCTGGACTGCGTGACTTTTTTCACCGCCACTGCCGCCGAAGCCAGCCAGCTACTGGCGCTGACCGCCAAGCTCGATCCGCGCGACGAATACAGCCGCGCCAACCCCTCATGGAACGACGGCTCGGCCTTCGGCAAGGTCGCTGCGTTCCGCTTCGGTGTACCGAAGGCACCTGAATTTCTGGGCTGCCCGGAGAGCCCGACGCTGTTCGCCACCACCATTGAGCAGCTGAAGGCCATTGGCGGCGAGCCGGTAGAGATCGACTTCGGGCCCTTCCTCGAAGCAGCCCGCCTGCTCTATGAAGGCCCCTGGGTGGCCGAGCGCTACAGCGTCGCCGGCGAGCTGATCGAGCAACAGCCGGACGCCGTATTGCCGGTGATCAAGGCCGTGCTGGAAAAGGCTCCCGGCACCACCGCCGTGCAGCTGTTCGAGGCGCAGTATCGCCTGCAGCAACTCAAGGCCATCTGCGACCGGATCATGGCCGAGGTGGATTGCGTACTGACCCCGGCCTACCCGCGCCCGGTCACGCTGGACGAGCTGCATGCCGAGCCGGTCAAGCGCAACTCGGACCTGGGCTACTACACCAACTTCATGAACATGCTCGACTACGCCGCGGTGGCGGTGCCGGCGGGCGTCATGCAGAACGGTTTGCCCTGGGGCGTGACCCTGTTCGGCCGAGTGTTCACCGATCAGTACCTGCTGAGCCTGGCCGACGCGCTGCAGCGGCAACATGACATTGCATTGATCGGCGGCCAGTCGATCACCTCGCCCGCCCCGCAAAACCCGGCGCGCCACGACTATGCTCGGGTGGTCGTCTGCGGCGCGCATCTGGATGGCTTGCCGCTGAATTGGCAGCTCAAGCAGCGCGGCGGCCGCCTGCTCGAAGCCACTCGCAGCACGCCAAACTACAAGCTGTACGCGCTGGCAGGCGGCCCACCTTTGCGCCCCGGCATGGTGCGTGTTGCCGAAGGCGGTATTGCCATCGAAGTGGAGGTCTGGGAAATCCCGAGCAGCGAGCTGGGCTCCTTTCTAACTGGCATTCCCGCACCGCTGGGCCTGGGCAAGGTGCGATTGGCCGATGGCCGCTGGGAGACCGGCTTCATCTGTGAGCCGTACGGTTTGGAAGGTGCCGCCGATATCAGCGAGTTCGGCGGCTGGCGCGCGTACGTCAAAAGCCGCTCCTAGGCTTCTCGTAGGAGCGAGCTTGCTCGCGAACAGCCAGGTAATTAGCCGGTTCGCGGGCATGGCCTACGCCTATGTCCCCCGACGACGCTCTGGCTCGGCACTCGCAAATCCTGCCGCGCCGTCCGGAACATCCCCGTGCAGGCGTCCTCCGATGCAAAGCCACGCAGGCGCTGTCGATAGCAGCGAGTTCGGCGGCTGGCGCGCGTACGTCAAAAGCCGCTCCTAGGCTTCTCGTAGGAGCGAGCTTGCTCGCGAACAGCCAGGTAATTAGCCGGTTCGCGGGCATGGCCTACGCCTATGTCCCCCGACGACGCTCTGGCTCGGCACTCGCAAATCCTGCCGCGCCGTCCGGAACATCCCCGTGCAGGCGTCCTCCGATGCAAAGCCACGCCGAACATTCGGCTCGATTTGTATCAGAGGAGGTTCCATGCGCATCACCCTTCCACGTCTCGGTTTTGGCGGCGCGCCGCTGGGCAACATGTTCGCCCCGCTCGACGAAGCCACCGCGGACGCTACCCTGAAGGCCGCCTGGGATGCGGGCATCCGCTACTACGACACCTCTCCGCACTATGGCGCCGGTCTGGCTGAACAGCGCTTCGGACGCCTACTCAGCAAAAAACCACGCGATGAGTTCGTGCTGAGCACCAAGGTTGGGCGCCTGCTGCAACCGACCAGCAAACCGGAGAATGCCGCACCGTTTGTCGACGAACTGCCCAACAAGCGCGTCGTTGACTATTCCGCCGACGGGGCACGTCGCTCCATCGAAGCCAGCCTGGAGCGTATGGGCGTGGACCGTATCGACGTTGCATTCATCCACGACGTGTCGGAAGACCAGTGGGGCCCACAGTGGACCGAGTACTTCCAGCAGGCCATGCAGGGCGCGGCTAAAGCCCTGACGCAGATGCGCGAGGAAGGCATGATCCGCGGCTGGGGCCTGGGTGTGAACCTGGTCGAGCCGTGCCGCATGGCGCTCCAACAGTCCGACCCGGACGTGTTCCTGCTGGCCGGCCGCTATTCCCTGATCGACCACCGCGAAGCACTGGATACGCTGTTTCCGCAGTGCGTGGAGCGTGGCGTCGGGATCGTGGTAGGAGGACCCTTCAACTCCGGGGTGCTGGCCGGCGGCGAGCACTACGACTATGCCGACGCGCCCGATGAAATTCGCCAGAAGACCCAGCAGCTCGAAGCGGTGTGCAAAGAGTTCGACGTCGACCTGCGGGCCGCCGCGCTGCAGTTCTGCCTCGCGCATCCCGCCGTACTGTCAGCCATCCCGGGCACCAGCAACCCCAAGCGTCCCGCACAGTATGTGCAACAGTTCGAGGCTGAGATCCCGGCCGAGTTCTGGCGGGCACTGAAGGCCAAACAGCTGCTGTCTGAAGATGTGCCGGTGCCGAGCTGACGCTCCGACTGGTGGGAGCGATGCTGTGAAGGCAAAGTCTGCCAAGCATCGCCACCACCATTTTTCAAACCGCCCCGCGGGGCCTTTTCGCACCCAACCCCAACGCGAGTGCCGCGCTTAGCGAGACAGCGAACACTGCGAGAATCGCGAAACCCGCTTTCGAGATGAACAAGGCACCGTATCGAATCCCCTGCATGCGCACCGCGTAATCAGAGCAGGACGTGTTGGTTCGGGCCTCCAGACAGTCTTGCGCAACGGAGGCCACGCTCGATCGGACAAAATGGTCTGCCAACTCGGCGAAGCGCAGATGAGCGAACTGAACCGCGAAGGCAAACGCCAACAACAGAACGAGCAGCAGGAGGAATGATCGAGTCGAGGTCCTGGCAAGTTGGCTGACAAGAAGCGCCACGGCGATGACCAGCCCCGCCACTGCGCCCTGTCCGATCGAAACAAACTCCACCTGTAGAAGTGCTTCGACTGGCTCCGAATATGCACATCGGGACGCGAGACTGCGACTACAGGCCACCACACGCTGCCAGTCGTCCGCCGACAGGTGTTCCAACGCGCTGCCTCTAAACCAGCCGATGATCTTTACCGCGCCGGCAGCAATCGAAAGGAAGGCAAGCAGTAACAATCCAAAAAGCGGAAACCTCTCCATTCGTGGATATCCATTTCCAAGATTCACCGATCATAGCCGATCAACCGTCCTGGTTGGCCAACCCAGGCTGCGCACCGTGAGGCCGGTCGCAGCAGCGCTATGTTGAAGGCCCTTAGATACCAGGCAACTGCACAGACCTGCAGCACCATCGCGACGCACGCCTCACCATTTGAGCGCAGATCGCCTGCGACCCTGACGCGATAAATTATCGAGATAAATTCTGCATCCTATTGATATTTAAAGCGAACAGCGTGCACAACAGAACTGGCACGCAACCTGCTCAATCGAGTTAGAACGGGATGAGTCGCCACAACGCTCATGACGCTCGGCACACAGGAGCAACACAGAGGCGAACTAGGGTTCCGGCTCATGCAGATGAGCGGCTGGTCCGAGAGTTCTCCGGTCCCACGGATTGGGACTACACGGCGGGATAAAAGCCCGGGAGGACGCGATGTCATCCCGTGCCGGTTCTTCCACTGTGTAGGAGTTTCACCATGACAGGTCCGCTGTTTCGTTCGCTGCACAAGACCCTGCTCGGCGCCACCCTGGCTGCCGCGACCGTATTCGCACCGTTGGCCGTTCAGGCGGCGGAGAAGCTGAAGATCGGCACCGTGGTCTGGGCCGGTTACGGGCCGTTCTACGTGGCCGACAAGAAAGACTTGTTCAAACCCCACGGCCTCGATGTGGAGTTGCAGTTCTTCAACGACCCGGCCCTGATCCCCACCGCCATGCTCAGCCGCGCACTCGATGGCGGCATGCTCACCTACGACCAAGTGGTGGCCTCGGTCGCCAAAGGCCTCAAGCATCGGGTGGTGATGCCCATCGATTTCTCGAACGGCGGCGATGCCATCGTCGCCGATGCCTCGGTCGGTTCGGTCGCAGACTTCAAGGGCAAGAAAGTCGGCTACAACCCGCTGTCGCCCTCCGACTTCCTGCTCGCCTACGCACTGCAGCAGAACGGCATGACCGAGAAGGATATCCAGCCGGTCAACATGACGCCCGAAGGCATTCCGGGCGCGATGGCCTCCGGCAACCTGCCGGTCGGCGTGACCTACGAACCCAACGTGTCGCAGATCCTCTCCATGGGCAGCGGCGACAAGTTCAAGGTGGTGTATTCCTCCAAGGATGCGCCCGGCCTGATCACCGACGTGCTGGTGTTCGACGAGGCGGTAATCGCCAAGAAGCCGGAAGCCATCAAGGCGATGATTCGGGGCTACCTCGACGGCCTCGCCTATATGCAGGCGCACCCCGAGGAGTCGGCAGAAATAATCGGCGAGGTGCTGGGCGTCACTGCCGAAGAAGCCACCGTGCAGATGTCCGGCGCCTACAACATCCCGCTCGCGGAAATGGGCAAGAGCTTTGCGCCCGGTGACGACACCCATTCCTTCCACGGCAGCGGCGCGATCATCGCCAAGCTGCTGGTCGACAACGGACAGATCCCGGCCATGCCGGACTTCAGCAACACCTACGACGCCCAGTTCATCGAGACGCTCGCCAAGTAGTGCATGCCGGGCGAGCCACCGCTCGCCCGGTAGGAGACCGATATGCAAACGCGCAAACCGCTCTACCGATATGCCGATGGCCGCGTGCCGAACAGCCTGGCCATGACCTACACCCTGCTCGGCTACCTCGCCGGCCTGGGACTGCTGTTCCCGGCCAATGCCTGGCTCAATGCCCTGGGCACACTGTTGCTAGCTCACGCGATGATCATCGCTGCCTACCTGATCCACGAGTTTGCCCACGGCACCATTTTCAGCGTGCCCAAGCACAACCAGTGGGCGGGCAATGCCTGCAGCTGGCTGACCGGCAGCTGCTATGCCGACTTCCTGGACCTGCGTAAGAAACACATGCGTCACCACGTCGACCGTGCCGACGTGATCACCTTCGACAGCAAGGCCTTTCTCAAGGCACGCCCTGTCTGGTTCCAGAAGCTGGTGATCGCGCTGGAGTGGGCCTACGTGCCAGCGGTCGAGCTGATCATGCACCTCTACGTGATTGTGCTGCCCTTCGTGACCACCAACGAGAAGCACCGTGCCCGGCGCGGCAAAGTCGCTCGCGTCATGCTGATCCGGGCTCTGCTCTTTGCCCTGCTCGGTTGGGTATCGCTCAAAGCCCTGGCGCTGTATGCCGTGGCCTGGTTGCTGATGGTCACCGTGCTGCGCTTTGCCGACGCCTACCAGCACACCTATGACGCTTTCGCCGTGCTGGAAGACGGCCAGGTACCCGAAGACAAGCCACGCGACCGCGCCTACGAACAGCTCAATACCTACAGCAACGTGGTGTCCGCCCGTTGGCCGTCGCTCAACCTGCTGCTGCTCAACTTTCCCTACCACAACGCCCACCACGAAAAACCGGTCGCGCCCTGGTATCGCCTGCCCGCGCTTCATGCCGAGCTGTATGGCAGCGCCTACAACCAGGTGATCCCGATGCGCGATCTGCTCGGCAGCTTCCACCGCTATCGCCTTCGTCGTGTGCTGGATGACGACTACGGCATGGTCGGTGAAGGCCCGCAGAAAGCCGACGGTTTCTACGGTGCAGTTGGCGTGTCTTTCCTTACGGCGGTGTGAAATGCATAAAGCACTCGATTATCGCGGACGTTGTGTCGTACTCACTGGCGCTGCTGGCGGGATAGGCCGGCAGTTGGCAAAGACCTACGCCGAGGCCGGCGCCACGCTGGAGCTGGTCGACCGTGACCCGGACGCGCTCGCCGAACTGGTGGAAAGCCTGAAGCCGGAAGGCCCGCTGCACGCCACCACACTGGAGCTGGGTGACTGGCACGCGGTGCAGCATTTCGCTGATGATCTGGCTTGCCGCAGCCGTTCGGTCGAGGTGCTGGTCAACAATGCCGGTGTCGAGTACCAGACGCCCATTACCGAACCCAGCGCTGAGGCCGACGCCTGCTGGGCGCATCTGCTGGAAAACAACGTGTCGTCCATGCAGCGCCTGACCCGCGCGCTGCTGCCTCGCCTGCGCGCCGGTGCCAGCGTAATCAACCAGGCTTCGATCTGGGGCCTGAAAGGCGTGCCGGGCTTTTCCGCCTATGCGGCAAGCAAGCATGCAGTGATCGGCCTGACCCGCTCCCTGGCCTGGGAACTGGGGCCTCGGCGCATCCGCGTCAATGCCGTCTGCCCCGGCTGGATAGGCACCGATGCCGCGATGCGCTCGCTGCGCATCATGGCGGCGGAAAACGGCCGCAGCGAGGCTGAAGAACTGGTCGCCGTGCTGGCGGCCCAGGCCATCCCGGAATTGCTGACTCCCGCGGACCTGGCCGGCACCTTTCTGTTTCTCGGCTCACCGCTGGCCGCGGCGCTGACCGGCCAGGCGCTGTCGGTCAGCCACGGTGAGGTCATGCATTGATGGATCGTCTGCCACTGGAGGGCAAGGCGGCTCTGGTCACCGGCGCGGCGACCGGCATTGGTCGTGCAACCGCGGTGGGCCTGGCAAGAGCCGGCGCGCGAGTCTGGATCAATCACCTCGGCCAGCACGAGGCGGCGGAACAATTGTGTGCAGAAATCGAATCGCGCGGTGGCCAGGTGCACCATGTCGAGGCTGATGTTGGTTCTGCAGCCGCCGTTGCAAGGATGTTCGAACAGATCCTCGCCGACGGGCCGCTGGATCTGCTGGTCAACAATGCCGGGATCATCCTGGAGAAACCTTTTCTCGACACCACAGAACAAGACTGGGCGCAGGTGCTCGGCGTCGACCTGCATGGCGTCTACCGCTGCTGCCAGCACGCGCTGCGCCATATGCAACCGCGCGGCTGCGGGGCACTCGTCAATGTGGCCTCGGACCTCGGTTTTCTCGGCCGCAGCGATTACGCCGCCTATTGCACCGCCAAGGCCGCCGTGATCGGCCTGACGCGCTCACTGGCCCGCGAATTCGCCGCCAGCGGCATACGGATAAATGCCGTCGCGCCAGGCCCCATCGCCACGGCAATGGTCTCAGCAGAAAACATGAGCGCCGAGTGGATGGCCAAGGAACTGGACATCCCCATGGCGCGACTGGGTACGCCGGAAGAAGTCGCAGCGGCCATCGTTTACTTGCTCTCACCCCAGGCCAGCTATTTCACCGGACAAGTACTAGGGCCGAATGGCGGCTCTTGGATGGGCGCATGATGACCCTGCTCCCGCAGACTCTATTGGTCACCGGCGCAGTCGCCTGGGGCCTCGGCTGGCTGCCGCTGCACCACTTCGCCAGCGTCGGCCTGGTGGGGATGCCGCTGGTCTTGCTTGTCTACGGTTTGCTCAGCCTGATCGCCGTGCCAGTGCTGTGGCGTGAGCGCCATGCCTGGGCAGCGCAGCGCAACGGTCTGCTGGCTATTGCCGTGTGCGGCGGTGGCGCCACCGCCGCGCTGGTCACCGCGTTGGCCACCGGCGAAGTGGTGCGAGTGATGCTGTTGTTCTACCTCGCGCCGGTCTGGGGTGTGCTCGGTGGCTGGCTGTTGCTAGGCGAACGCCTGACACCGCTGCGAATCGGCGCACTGCTCCTGGCCATGCTCGGCATCGCCTTGACCCTCGGGATCAGCCGCGAGCTGATTCAACCGCTGAGCGGCAATGACTGGCTCGCGCTGGCGGCCGGCCTCGGTTTCAGCTTGAACAACCTGGCTACCCGCGCTGCCGACCGGGTGCCGCTGGCCAGCAAAACGCTGGCGCCTTTCGTTGGCAGCGCGCTGATCGCCGCCGTGCTTTGTCCGTTGCTGGGTGAGTACCCGCCGCCGCTGAGCTTCACGCTGAGCTGGCAGATCGGTTTGATGTCGCTGGGCTGGCTGCTGAGCATGGCCGCGGTGCAATACGGCGTCAGCCATATCGAGGCCGGGCGCGCCGCGGTGCTGGTCGTCTTCGAGTTGGTGGCCGCGGTGCTCTCCTCCGCCTGGCTCGGCGCGCAGGCCATCAATTCACATGAATGGCTTGGCGCGGCCCTTGTCGCCTTTGCCGCACTGACCGCCAGCTGGCCGGAACGCCCGGCCCTGACCGTAATTCGGAGCCCTTCGCTATGACTTTCGCTACGAATAGCAGCGTGCACATGAACCAACTCAGTTGGGTCGAATATGAACAGCGCGTGCGCGACCGCGCCGTGCTCTTCCTGCCTTGTGGTGCCACCGAACAGCACGGCCCGCACCTGCCACTGGGCACCGATGCGCTGCTTGCCAGCGCGATCTGCGCCGATGTGGCGCAACGCGTCGGCGGGCTGGTCGCGCCGGCGCTGTCCTACGGCTACAAATCACAGCCCAAATGCGGTGGCGGCCAGCACTTCTGCGGCACCACCAGCCTTGATGGCGCCACGCTCAGCGCCCTGGTGCGCGACGCCGTGCGCGAATTCCATCGGCACGGCGTGAAGCGATTGGTGCTGGTGGTTGGCCATTACGAAAACCAGTGGTTCGTTGGCGAAGGCATTCAACTGGCGCTACGTGATCTGGGACCGGATGCGGGGCTCGATGTCATGCGCCTGGAGCACTGGGACTTCTGCCGTGAGGACACCCTGGCCGATGTGTTTCCAGACGGTTTTCCAGGCTTCGCCTTGGAGCACGCCGCTGTCATCGAAACCTCGCTGATGCTGCATTACTACCCCAGCCTGGTGGCGCTGGAGCGCATCCCGGACGAAGCCCCCGCCGACTTTCCACCCTACGACATGTATCCGCCCCGCACCGAGTGGGTACCGCCGTCTGGCGTGCTGTCTTCAGCCAAGGGCTCGACGGCAGCCAAAGGCCAGCGCATGGCCGACGACATCGTGAGCGGTATTGCTGCTGCTGTGCGCGGTGAGTTTGCTCTGGAGAATTTCCTGTGAATCCGTCGCTGGCGCATACCGCGCTGCTGGTCATCGACATGCAGCGCGACTTCTGCGCACCGGGCGGCTATGCCGATCAAGCCGGCCTGGACATCGAGCGGCTGCGAGCGCCCATCGAGCCGATCCGCCAGTTGCTGGTCGCCGCACGCCGTTGCGGCCTGTTCATCGCGCACACCCGCGAAGGCCATCGGGCTGACCTCAGCGACCTGCCCGAGACCAAGCGACGCCGCGCCGAAGCCAGCGGCGCACCCATCGGCACGCCCGGCCCCATGGGGCGCCTGATGGTGCGTGGCGAATACGGCAATGACCTGATCGATGAACTGCAACCCGAGCCGGGTGAGCCGGTGATCGACAAACCCGGCTACAGCGCCTTCGCCCACACCGACCTGGAATTGCTGCTGCGCAATCGCGGCATTCGCCAGTTGATCCTGACGGGCGTGACCACCGAAGTCTGTGTGTCTTCGACCCTGCGACACGCGGTGGACCTCGGTTTCTCCTGCCTGACCGTCGCCGATGCCTGCGGCTCGGCCTACCCCGCGCTGCACGCGGCCGCGCTGTCGATGATCGGCGTCGAGGGCGGCCTGTTCGGCGAAGTCATCACCAGTGATGCGCTCATTGCTCTGCTGGAGATGCCTGCATGACCGATGTGCTCAAACTCTGGCCTCTGCTCACCGCGACCCATCGCTACGACAAGTCCATCTCGACCCGCAATCGCGGCCAGGGTGTCCAGATCGAGGCGCCGATCCTGGCGTTTCTGATCGAGACCCGGCAGGGGCGCATCCTCTTCGATGTCGGCTGCGACTACGCCAAGATCAACAACCCGGCACTCAAAGCGCGCTGGTTCGATCCGCTGGAGTTTCCGATGGGGCCACCGGACATGCATGACGACCAGCGTCTGCCGGCCCACCTGGCCCGGCACGGCCTGACGCCGGCCGACATCGACCTGGTGTTTCTCAGTCACTTGCATTTCGACCACGCCGGCGGGCTTTGCGAGCTGTGCGGCTGCGACGTGCATGTGCACGAGGCCGAGCTGGCGGCCGCTCTCGCCGAGGCCGACGATGCCTACTTCGCCGACGATTTCACTGGCCCCTTCGTTGACCAGAACCGCTGGAGTCTCCAGCGCGAGGAATACCAGCTGGTCCCCGGCGTGCATGCAATCAACACGCCCGGCCACACCGCTGGGCACATGTCTCTGCTGATCGAACTGCCTCACGGCAAGCCCGTCATCCTGACGGGAGACGCGGCGGATCTGGAAGAAAACCTCACCGATGAAATCGCGCCCGGTCTTTGCTGGCAGGACCGCGAAGACATGGCGCTGGACAGCATCCGCAAGCTCAAGGGATTGGCCGCCGAAGCCAAGGCTGAGTTGTGGCCGAACCACGACATGGCCTTCTGGCGAACCCTCAAACGCTTCCCGGAGTACCACGCATGAACAGCGTTCCCGAATCCTACCTGGGCGTGTGGCGACGCCGTCTGTTAACCACGACCGACGGGCGCCGCGATGAAACCAGCGATGTCTACTGGCTGCAGACCGCCCAACTGCACGCCGACATACGCATCCCTCACCCCCCGACCGCCTCCGCGTCCCTGGCGACCTGTTCACAGGCGCAACAGCTCGACCTGTGCGAGCAAGGCGGCTTTGCCGGGCTGACCCTGGTGGAGGGTGACATCTGCCAATGGCAGCGTCTGATCGATTACCAGCCACCAGGCGCTGCACCGGACATCGGCCGTATGCGTTTCGAAGGTGCGGATCAGTTGCTTGAAGACGGCCTGGACGGCCGCTATCACGAGGTGTGGCAGCGCGTTGCCGAATCGGAAGGAACCAATTGGGGCCTGTGGCTGCGCTCGGCCGATGAGCCGGAGCGACAGGCCTGTTTGCTGGTCGCCGGAGACTACTTCATCTTCGCCGCCGACCGGCCCGTGGCCCTGGACGCGGATGGCAGTCGCCTGCGCGATCAGGTCGCCCGCGCCGCGCCGGCAAAACGGCTCGAACTGCTGGCCTGCGAAATTTCCTTCGGCCGCCAACGCAACGGTGCGACGCCCTGGATGATCAGCCACTCGACCCTGCCCGGACGTGTCGGTGACAGCCTGCTGCCGAGCTATTGGAATTTCCGTCAACCGGCCGGAATTCCCGAAGAGGACTTGGCCCGCATCGGCCAGTTTCCGCCAGCGCTGGGCTGGGTCAGCGTGGCGAATCCGCATTTACCGACCGTTCAGGAGGTAGTCGCATGACGGCGCATTTATCCCTTACCGCGGACACTGTTCTGGATCGTCCCACGGCGGCGGACAGGCAGCCCGCCAGCACGTCGCACACGGCCCCCGCCAAGCCACGCCGAGCGCGCTGGTGGCGCATCCGAGGCAATCTGCCGAAAACCACGGCCTGGGCACTGGCAGCCGCAGGCCTGACTGCACCCTTCGTGCTCTGGTGGGCCTATACCGCGCTGGGGCTGGCGGACCCGATGTTCATGCCCAGCCCCGGCGCCGTACTCGAACGCCTGGGCCGCTGGTGGACCAGCGAAGGCTTGCTCACCGACATCGGCATCAGCGTCTGGCGGGTGATGGCTGGCTTCGGCGCATCGGCTCTGCTCGCGCTGCCGCTGGGGCTGTACATCGGCACCTATCGCCCGGTGCAGGCTTTTCTCGAACCCCTGACCGACTTTATCCGCTACATGCCGGCGGTAGCCTTCATTCCGCTGGTAATGCTCTGGGTCGGCATCGACGAGGGTTCGAAGGTGCTGATCATCTTTATCGGCACCTTCTTCCAGATGGTCTTGATGGTGGCCGAAGACGTGCGGCGCGTGCCGATGACGCAGATCGAGGCGGCGCAGACCATGGGCGCCAACCGCGGCGAGATCGTCAAGCTGGTGATCCTGCCGTCGGCGCGCCCAGCCATTCTCGACACCCTGCGCATCACCTGCGGCTGGGCCTGGACCTACCTGGTCGTCGCCGAGCTAGTCGCCGCCAATTCGGGCCTCGGCTACGCCATCCTCAAGGCACAGCGCTACATGCACACCGACAAGATCTTCGCCGGGATTCTGCTGATCGGCATCATCGGCCTGCTCACCGACCAGGGCTTCCGCTGGCTGTCACGCCGGGCCTTCCCATGGAGAAAACAAGCATGAGCGACGCCAAGATCCGCATTCAGCAGGTGGGCAAGACTTTCGTCAGCGAGAAGCGCGAGGTCGAGGCGCTGAAGGCTGTCAGCCTGGATATCCAGCCAAACGAATTCATCACCTTTGTCGGCGCATCGGGCTGCGGCAAGTCCACCCTGCTGCGCATCATCGCCGGGCTGGAAACACTCAGTCGTGGCGAAATCCTGCTCGATGGCAGGCCCGTGGACGGCCCGGGAGTCGACCGCGCCATGGTGTTCCAGCACTACAGCCTCTACCCCTGGCTGACAGTGATGAAAAACATGAAGTTCTGTCGTCAACTTAAAGTGATTTCTGACACGGTGCGCGGCGATGGCGATGTGGAAACGGCGGCCGGGCGAGCCGATGCGTTGCTCAGTTTGATGGGTCTGACCAACTTCGCCGAGGCCTTTCCCAGCCAGCTCTCCGGCGGCATGCAGCAGCGCGTGGCCATTGCCCGGGCCTTGATGCCCAAACCCGCCACCTTGCTGATGGACGAGCCTTTCGGCGCGCTGGATGCGCAGACCCGTGAGGTGATGCATGACCTGATCCGGCATGTTCACAGGCTGGAGAAAACCACGATTCTGTTCGTCACCCACGATGTTGAAGAAGCCATCTACCTGGGCGGGCGCGTGGTGCTGATGGCGCCGCGCCCGGGGCGCATCGATTCTATCTATGACGTCCCGCTGCCAGCGCAGCGCAACCAAGACATGAAGCTCTCGCCCGAATTCACCGCCCTCAAGCGCGAGATCCTTGGGCGCATCCGCGAGACTTCCGGCATGCAGACCGATCTCGACCAGCTGGCCAAGCTGACGGCCATTGCCGGGTAATCCATCGACTGGCCGCGCGAGCTCCCCACCTGCGCGCTCCGTATGACCTGATGCTTAACGCGGCATCCGAGAATGGCGGCTTTCGGCCAAAAGCGGCCCCCTCCGGGTCCATTTAAACGTCTCATCAGCTCCATAAAATCGCGCATTATGCTGTGACTTCTCTTACTGGGAAGCTGCACATGGGGTCAGCTTTCTTCGCTATAGTCATCATACGAAGGATTAGTGCCGATCCGACCATCGACCTCACGAAAATGGGCACCGCTGTTCCCGCCAAGATAATCTGAGTTCGAGATGTAGTGGTCTACTGATCCCGGACACCGATTTAGGCGAAAATCCTCGCCATTAA
>DAMBNU010000036.1:0-8841 GCA_032064305.1 Pseudomonas sp.
CCAGGCTGTGCGCTGCGCGTGAGACGCTTTCCTGGTGGGCGACGGCGACAAACACCTGGAGTTGGCGCAAGGTGAAATGCATATCTATATAACCGATAAGCTATATCGTTAATATTTGTTTAGCGAATATTAGGGATGTCGATAAACTCTTGCAATTATCGAAGCGCACCGTGCGCGAGGAAGGGGAACCCTAGATGAGCAACCTGAACGTAGAACGAGTCCTCAGTGTGCATCACTGGAACGACACGTTGTTCAGTTTCAAGACCACCCGCAACCCTGGGCTGCGCTTTGAGAACGGGCAGTTCGTGATGATCGGTCTGGAAGTCAACGGTCGGCCGCTGATGCGTGCTTACAGCATCGCCAGCCCCAACTATGAAGAACACCTCGAGTTTTTCAGCATCAAGGTGCCGGATGGTCCTCTGACCTCCCGCTTGCAGCATCTGCAAGAGGGCGACTCGCTGATGGTCAGCCGCAAGCCGACCGGGACCCTGGTGCTTGGCGATCTCCTGCCCGGCAAGCACCTATATCTGCTGAGTACCGGCACCGGGCTCGCGCCGTTCATGAGCGTCATTCAGGATCCGGAAACCTACGAGCGTTTCGACAAGGTCGTACTCGTCCACGGCGTACGCTATGTCAATGAGCTGGCCTACCAGGAATTCATCACCGAACACCTGCCGCAGAACGAGTTCTTTGGCGAGGTCCTGAAGGAAAAGCTGATCTACTACCCGACCGTGACCCGCGAGCCCTTTGCCAACCAGGGCCGGTTGACGGACCTGATGCGCAACGGCAAGTTATTCGCCGACATCGGCTTGCCGCCGATCAACCCGAGCGATGACCGCGCGATGATTTGCG
Organism: Pseudomonas sp.; assembly: GCA_032064305.1. Classification (GTDB taxonomy): domain Bacteria; phylum Pseudomonadota; class Gammaproteobacteria; order Pseudomonadales; family Pseudomonadaceae; genus Stutzerimonas. The sequence continues at coordinate 853 of DAMBNU010000036.1, forward strand.
GCAGCCCGAGCATGCTCGCCGAAACGAGCGAGGTGCTGGACAGCTTCGGGCTCAAGGCCTCGCCGCGGATGGGTGATCCGGGTGATTACCTGATCGAGCGTGCCTTCGTCGAAAAGTAACTGGACCGCTGTGCCCTGAGGCCGGCTGGCGCCCGTCGCTTGCCGGCCTTTGCTTGTCGGTCAGAAATAGCTGGTGCAGCACTTCTTGAACTTCTGACCGCTGCCGCACGGGCAGGGATCGTTTCGACCAGCGCTCAACGGTACGGTCGGGTCGATGAAGTACCAGACCCCATCATGCTGGACAAACGCCGATCGTTCGTGCTGGGCGTGTGCGCCGTGCTGGTCATGCCAGTGGGCGGTAAAGCTGACCAGTGCATGCTCGGGACATCCACCCAGTAGCTGAGTGGTTTCGACCTCCAGTCCCAGCCAGGTGCTCGACGCGCTCCATTGCTTCATCGCCTGCAAATCCAGCGAGTTTTGCTGGGCAGGCAGTGTCGTGGCCTTTAGGTAGTCGATCTTGCCTAGAACATAGGCGCTGTAGCGCGAGCGCATCAGCCGTTCCGTGTTCGGCGCAGGCAGGCCGTCGAGATAGCGGCGGCAGCAGGCGTCGTACGGATCAGCACTGCCGCAGGGGCAGTTGGCGCCGAGGCCGGATTCGTCGTTGGTCATCGATTACCACCAGTATTTGCCGAACATTTGCGGGTTCGCCCAGAACTTCGCATTGAGCCAGTCCGGAACCTGCTTGTAATCGAGCAGGTCGTACGTGAAGAGGGTCAGGGTCTGTTGCTCACGCTCGAAGCGCGCAGCGAGCTGCAGCGCCAGGGCAAAAAAATCCGTCGCTTGCCAATCGCAGGCAGCAAGGTCGACCAGTACGGCCATGCGGCTTGCGTTGAGGTTGCGGATACCGCCCAGCAGTTGCAGTCCCTCGCGCTTGGGCAGGTGCTCGAGACAGTCGGCCACGAGGGCCAGGTCGTAGCGCTGCTTGGCCAGTTCTTCAGGCAAGGCGGCCGGCGTATGTGCGACCTGGCACTGTGGGTGGCTGTGGACGAACGCATCAACGGCGGGCATCGCACTGCGGCCGACATGCAGCAGGCGCTCAGGCAGCTGCTTGTCCAGCAGGGCGGCCAGGGCCAGTTGGGGCGATTGCGACGAGCTGGATACAACCAAGCCGAGATCCTCAAAGCCAGGCGGCGTTTCGTGCGGAATGCATTTATAAGGCCTGGCGAAGCGTTAAGACTAGCGCGGCGGCGCATGCCGTCCTAGTCTCGTTACAACTGGAGCCGCTTATGCCGTCCGCATGGCGCTCTGGCCGATCTCAAACTAGGAGGTTCACACCAATGAGTAGCTTACGGACAGCGGTACCCGTGATAGTGATGTCCACCGTCCTGGCCGGTTGTGCAGGGGTGCAGAAGCAGGATTGGCCCACCTGTGCGGCTGTTGGCGGCGTTAGCGGCGCTGCACTGGGGGCGATCGAAAGCAGCACCTACGCCGGTTATGGCGCCTTGATCGGTGGTGGCATGGCCGCTGCGTACTGCTGGGCCAACGGCACCGAGCAGGAAACCGTCGGCATGGTCGAGACGGTCGAGCCAACGCCGGTGGCGGAGCCGGAGCCAGAGCCCGCGATGGAGGCCGTACGGGTCGAACTGGACGTGAAGTTTGACTTTGACAAGGCTACCGTCCGACAGGATGCCTATGATGATATCGAGGTTCTCGCCGACTTCATGAAGCAGTACCAGCAAACGTCGACCACGGTCGAAGGGCATACTGACTCGATCGGCACCGATGCCTATAACCAGCGGTTGTCCGCGCGTCGTGCTGAAGCCGTGCGCGATGTGCTGATAAACCGTTACGGCATTGAAGGCAATCGCCTTGAGGCCATTGGTTATGGTGAGTCGCGACCGGTAGCTGATAACTCGACAGAGATGGGCCGCGCCATCAACCGTCGCGTAGAGGCCGAGGTCGAAGCACGTCCATAAGGCGTTGTGACAGGTAAGTGAAGCCGGGCCTGGTGCCCGGCTTTTTCATGAAAGAAGCATCGTGCTTGTCTGCGCGTCAGAATGACGGGCGCGCGCTGGCGAGCATGATGACCCCCAGTCCCAGGAGCAGGTTGATTCCCACCAGTCGACGGATACGGCCGAGCGCCGCACCACCTTCGGCCCAGCGCTGGTCGGCGATGGCGCGCCGGAGTTCCGGCAGTTGCAGCAGCTGGATTCGCAGGAACAGGGCAAGCATGACGAGGAACACGCCGGCCATTATGTGGACGTAGCGAGGTGCCGCTTCCAAGGCGCCAAAGCGCATATGCCACATGCCCAGACCGCTGATCGGCAAGATCAGCAGCGTGACCCATACCCATTGGAAAAAACGGCGAAACACCTCGGACCACAGCATAAGTCGTTCAGGCGGCTGCAAGGCTGAAACCGCGGCGGGGCGCAGTACCATCCAGGCGAAGAACATACCGCCGACCCAGACCACGGCGGCCAGGACGTGAAGGGCATAGGGCAGAGCGAAGGCGGTCATTGGGAAATCTCCGGTGGCGAGGGAAGAAACGCGCGCTATCATAGCCACCCTCTCGAAACACTGAAAATATATACAGCCCACGCGCCCATGCTCAGTACCGAACTCAAGTCCCAGATCCAGGGCGCCTATACCCAGTTCCTCGACGCCAAGGGGCTCAAGCCGCGCTATGGCCAGCGTCTGATGATTGCCGAAGTGGCGAAGGTCCTGGGGGCGATCAAGGCCGACGACGAGGGGCGGCGCGAGGGCGAGCCGGCGGTCGTCGCGGTCGAGGCCGGCACCGGTACCGGCAAGACCGTCGCCTACAGCCTGGCGGCGATCCCGACGGCCAAGACGGCCGGTAAGCGGCTGGTGATCGCCACTGCGACCGTCGCGCTGCAGGAGCAGATCGTGCACAAGGATCTGCCGGACCTGATGCGCAACAGCGGGCTGAGTTTCTCCTTTGCCCTGGCCAAGGGGCGCGGGCGTTACCTGTGCCTGTCCAAACTCGATGCGCTGCTGCAGGAAGGCCAGGCGCACAGCGCGACGGCCCAGTTGTTCGAAGAAGAGGGATTTCGCCTCGACGTGGACGAGCGCAGCCAAAAACTCTTCGCCAGCATGATCGAGAAGCTTGCCGGCAATCGCTGGGACGGCGACCGCGACAGCTGGCCCGAAGAGCTCGCCGATCCCGATTGGTCGCGGCTGACCACCGACCATAGCCAGTGCACCGGCCGGCATTGTCCGAACTTCCAGCAATGTGCCTTCTACAAGGCGCGCGAGGGCATGACCAAGGTCGACGTCATCGTGACCAACCACGACATGGTCCTGGCCGACCTGGCACTGGGCGGCGGCGCGGTATTGCCGGACCCGCGCGATACCCTCTATGTCTTCGACGAAGGTCATCACCTGCCTGACAAGGCGATCGGGCATTTCGCCCATTTCACCCGCCTGCGCTCGACCGCCGACTGGCTCGGGCAGGTAGAAAAGAACCTGACCAAGCTGCTTGCCCAGCATCCGCTGCCAGGCGATCTCGGTCGCCTGATCGAAGCAGTGCCGGAGATCGCCAGGGACCTGCGCACCCAGCAGCAGTTCATGTTCAGCGCCTGCGAGCAACTGGCTGACTTTCGCGCCGGCGAGGACATGGAAGGGCGCGAGCGTCCACGCCATCGATTTGTCGGCGGCGTCGTGCCCGACCACCTCGTGGAGCTGGGCGTCGAGCTGAAAAAGGGCTTCGCCAAGCTCAACGACTTGTTCACCCGCATCAACGAACTGCTCAAGCAGGCGATGGATGGCGAGGCAGGCGTCGGCATCGCCAGCCATCAGGCCGAGGAGTGGTATCCCTTGTTCGGCAGCCTGCTGGCGCGGGTACAGGGCAACTGGGAGCTGTGGACCGCTTTTACCCTCGACGATCCGGAGGACAGCCCGCCGATGGCTCGCTGGCTGACCCTGGCCGAAGGCGGGGCGCTATTCGACATCGAGGTCAATGCCAGCCCGATCCTGGCGGCAGAAACCTTGCGCCGCAACCTCTGGAACGTCTGCTACGGCGCCCTTGTCACCTCGGCGACGCTCACGGCGCTCAACAGTTTCGACCGCTACCGCATGCGCGCGGGGTTGCCCCGCTGCGCCGTGACCGCGGTGGTCCCCAGCCCGTTTCACCATGCCGACGCCGGCGTGCTGCGGGTGCCCGACCTGCGCGCCGACCCGCGCGATGCCGCGGCGCACACCGCAGCCATCGTGCGCGACCTGCCAGCGCTGGTGGAGGCGTCACGGGGTACCCTGGTGCTGTTTTCGTCGCGCAAGCAGATGCAGGACGTGTTCGATGGCCTGGAGCGCGAATGGCGCCGTCGCGTGCTGATCCAGGGCAACCTGTCCAAGCAGGAAACGCTGAACAAGCACAAGGCTCGCGTCGATGGCGGTGAGCAGAGCGTGCTGTTCGGGCTTGCCAGTTTTGCCGAAGGTGTCGACCTGCCGGGTGCGTACTGCGAGCACGTGGTGATCGCCAAGATTCCCTTCGCGGTACCCGACGATCCGGTCGAGGCGGCACTGGCCGAGTGGATCGAGGCGCGCGGCGGCAATCCGTTCATGGAAATTGCGGTGCCGGATGCCTCCTTGCGCCTGGTCCAGGCCTGCGGGCGCCTGCTACGCACCGAGGAGGATCGCGGCACCATCACGCTGTTGGACCGTCGTGTCGTGACCCAGCGCTACGGCAAGGCGATCCTCAATGCCCTGCCGCCCTTCAGGCGCGAGATCGGCTGATGCGGTGAACGGCGCGAGCCTGCTCCCATGCAGCGGTATTCAGACGGTCGATGGTGGCGCGATCCAGCTCGCGGCTGTTTCCTTGTCGCCAGTCGGCTGAAACAATGCCCGGGTCAATCAGTCAAGTGAGGGCGGGACGTGCAGATCCAGGGATATTTCGACCTACGCTTCGAGGCGGTGAAGGAAACCTTCAGCGACCTGTTCGAGCACACCCAGCAGCGTGGCGCTGCCGTGTGCGTCAAGATCGGTGGCGAGACGGTCATCGACCTCTGGGCGGGCGTGGCCGACAACGCCGGCGAGCAGGCCTGGCACAGTGACACGCTGGTCAACCTGTTTTCCTGCACCAAGACCTTCACTGCGGTGGCGGCGTTGCAGCTGGTCGGTGAAGGCAAGCTACAGCTCGACGAACCGGTCGCCCGTCTCTGGCCGGAATTCGCCGCCGCCGGCAAGCAGGCGATTACTCTGCGCCAACTGCTCAGCCACCAGGCCGGCCTGCCGGCGATTCGTCAACCGCTCCCGCCCGAAGCGCTCTACGATTGGGACGTCATGACTACCGCACTCTGCTCCGAGCAGCCGTGGTGGACGCCCGGCGAGGCCCACGGTTATGCCGCCATCACCTACGGCTGGCTGGTCGGCGAGCTCATTCGCCGCGCCGATGGGCGAGAGCCGGGTGCCGCGATTGTCGAGCGCACCGCCCGAGCGCTGCAGCTGGACTTCCATCTGGGCCTCGCAGACCGCGACTTTGATCGCGTCGCCTACCTGACGCGACAGAAGAACAATTTCGGTGATGCCGCTGCCCAGCGGGTGTTCAAAGCGCTGACTGGCGATCCGCAGTCGATGACGGCGCTTGCGTTCACCAACCCGCCTTCGATCATGAACAGTGCGAACAAGCCCGAGTGGCGGCGCATGGCCCAGCCGGCCGCCAATGGCCATGGCAACGCTCGTACGCTGGCGGGGTTCTACGACGGCCTGCTCAGGGGGGAGTTGCTCGAGCCCGATCTGCTAACCGAAATGACCCGCGAACACTGTCGTGGCGAGGACCTTACCCTGCTGGCTCCCACCCGATTCGCCCTGGGTTGCTGGCTGGATCAGCCTGAGCTCGCGAATGCCACCTTCGGCATGGGCCCGGCCGCGTTTGGCCACCCGGGCGCGGGTGGCTGCATCGGGTTTGCTGATCCGCAGCGTGACCTGGCCTTCGGCTATGTCACCAACACCCTGGGGCCCTATGTCCTGATGGACCCGAGGGCCCAGGCGCTGGCGCGTAGCGTGGCGGCCTGCCTGGGGTGAACCGCTCGTCTGGTCGCCCGACAGGGGCTTTTCATAACAATGACCTGCGTCCACAATTTGAGACAAATCCTTGCATAAGCTGTCAGCCTTCTTGCGCGGCTTGTATTCGCAACGTCCACCTATCCACGGAAACTGGCTCATGAACCTGGTGAAAAACGCCTCCCTGATCTTCTGCATGATGCTGGCTGGCTGCAGCTCCAAGGGTGACAAACCGGCGGAAGCGGCCGCCGTGGTTCCGGAGGCGGTGGTGGACAGCGCCTGGCTGGACGATTACGAGCCCCGCTTGCGCGAGGCGTTGAAGGACAGCCGCTTCGAGCTGGAGCGGCGCGAAGGCGTCTTGGTGGTAACCGCGCCGGTTGATGCGTCCTTCAATCCGGACCGGCCCGGCATGCTGCTGCCGGTCACCCTTGGACCGATCAGCCGCGTGGCGAAGCTGGTCGAAGGCGATGCGAAGACGGCCGTGGTGGTGCTCGGTCATGCTGACAGCAGCGGCCCGGCCGATCTCAACCGCGACATCAGCCGCCAGCGGGCCGGTGCCGTGGCCGCGATCTTCCGCCTGAGCGGTCTGAAGCACGACCGCCTGCGCATTCGCGGCCTGGGTGCGGACCGCCCGCGCGCCTCCAACGAGGACGCCGAAGGGCGCGCCCTGAACCGTCGGGTCGAGATGGTCCTGGCGCCCCAGCCGACCTTGCTGGCGCTGGTGGCGCAGTACAGCGCGGCGCCGGCGGATGCCACCCAGGTCGCCGCTGCCGATGTGGCGAAAGCCAAGCCATAGGGAGCCGTGCGGCTTGGCGGTAGCGGTTCTGCGCGGATAGGCGTTGCGCTGAATCAAGCGCGGTTCGCCGATAAGCCGGTACGCTTCGGTTTCGACTGTTTCCAGGAATACCGAGATGACCCAGACTCTGGCCGACATGCGTCGTGACTACACCCGTGACGGACTCAGCGAGACCAACGCGCCGCACGAGCCGTTTGCTCTCTTTCGCCAATGGTTCGACGAGGCTGTCCGGACCGAGCAACCGCCGGTCGAGCCGAACGCCATGACGCTGGCGACGGTCGATCCCGACAACCGTCCGCATTGCCGGGTCCTGTTGCTCAAGGCGCTGGATGAGCGCGGTTTTACCTTTTTCACCAACTACGACAGTGCCAAGGGCGAGCAGCTGGAGAGCCGCCCGTTTGCCGCAATGACGTTCTTCTGGCCCAGCCTCGAGCGCCAGGTGCGCATCGAGGGGCGTGTCGAGAAAGTCACGGCAGAGGAGTCGGATGCCTACTACCAGGTGCGTCCGCTGGGCAGCCGGCTCGGCGCATGGGCCTCGCCGCAGAGCCACGTCATCGCCGATCGCGCCGAGCTGGAGCGATTGCTGGCCGAAACAGAGCAGCGGTTCCTCGACCAGGCGCCGCACTGTCCGCCGCATTGGGGTGGCTATCGCCTGCTGCCGGAGCGCATGGAGTTCTGGCAGGGTCGTCCCAGCCGGCTGCACGACCGGCTGAACTACCGCCGCGTCGCCAACGACTGGCAGCGGGAGCGTCTGGCGCCCTGACCCCCGAATGTCGAGGTGGATCGGTTCACACCGCCTCGGTGGCCTTGTTCGCGCGGTGGCGCGCCAGTTCGCCTTCCAGCCAGGGCTGCAGGTCCTTGCGCTTGACGCGCGCGCTGCGCGCAGTGGCCAGCTTCTGCAGTACCCACTCCCGCTCCTGCGGATCCTTGCCCGCCAATGACAGCGCCAGGTCGCGATCGGCCCAGCGTCGAAAGCGCACATATAGCCATGCATGGAAGACCAGTCCGGCCAGTGTCACAACGGTGATGATGAAATAGTCCATCGGCAGTCTCTGGGTGCGGCCGAGGCGAGCATCGACCATGCGGTGCGGGATCGCCTCGGGTAAAGTAAGGTCCTATCTGACACGAATGCTGGGTCAGGACGAGCCTGATGCCAAGTGTTTCTTCGCCGCAGTGGCT
>DAMBNU010000037.1:0-5560 GCA_032064305.1 Pseudomonas sp.
GCTCACGGACTTCTGGGGAATACTTCGTCGTTGTCTTCATGGCTCCATCCTCTCAGAAGTTGGAGCCTCCGGGAAAGCCGGGGCGGTTCACTCCGCGCAGTGGCTGGGCGTGTGCCTCGCCGTAGGAGCAGGCTCTGCCTGCGATTGATGTGACGCAGGGGTATTGGCAGGCAGCACCTTGCGCTCAATGCCCTCCGGCGCCGGCTTGTACGTTCTTTGGTAGCGGTCGGGTAAGCAGTACGGCGACCATGCTGATTGCCAGCGCGATGCCAACGAAATGGAACGCATCGTTATAGGCCATGATCATGGCCTGCTGGTGCGCGATCTCGCTGAGCTTCCCTAATGCCGCCTGCTCGCTGCCCAGTTGCTGGATCAGCGCGGTCAGGCGCTCGGCTACCGCCGGATTGCTCGGCACGACCGACTCGCGCAGGTAGTCGAAATAGACTTTGCCCCGGGCGTCGAGCAGCGTGGCCAGCAGGGCGATGCCAATCGCGCCGCCGAGGTTGCGCAGGATGTTGAACAGGCTCGACGCCGAGCCGGCATCCTTCGGCTGGATATAGGCCGTGGCGATCAGCGAGACGGTCACCATGATCATCGGCTGGCCCAGCGCGCGGATGATCTGGATCGGATGGAACTGGTCGCCGGCAAAATCCGGGTTGAGCGCGCCGGAGGCAAAGCTGGACAGGCCGAACAGGGCGAAGCCTGCCGCGCAGAGCAGCTTGGGCGCGATGATCTTCATCAGCTTGGGCACCAGCGGGATGAGGAACAGCTGCGGAATCCCCATCCACATGATCACTTGGCCGATCTGCAGCGCGTTGTAGTCCTGGATTTGCGCCAGGTACAACGGCAGCAGGTAGATCGATCCGTAGAGGCCGAGGCCCATGCCCAGGCTGGCGATGCTGGTCAGGCCGAAGTTGCGTTCGCGCAGAATCCCCAGATTGATCAGCGGGTTCGGACGCGATAGTTGCAGGATGACGAACAGGATCAGGCTGATCAGCGCCACCGAGCCCAGCTGGACGATCAGCGCCGACTCCAGCCAGTCTTTGCGGTGGCCCTCCTCGAGAAACACCTGCAGGCAGCCGAGCCCCATGGCCAGGGTGACGATGCCGGCGTAATCGGTGCTTTTCAGCAATTCCCAGTGCGGTGGTTTCTTTTCCAGGCCGTACAGCAGGCCGGCGATCATCAGCAGGCCAGGCGGGATATTGATGTAGAAGATGTATTCCCAGCCCCAGTTCTCCGTGAGCCAGCCGCCCAGCGTGGGGCCGATGGAAGGCGCGAAGGTGGCGGTGATGGCGAACAGCGCCATGCCCTTGGCGCGGTGGTGCTCGGGCAGCTTGATCAGGGTGAGCGTGAAGGCCAGGGGGATCAGTGCGCCGCCGGTAAAGCCCTGCATGGCCCGGAACACGATCATGCTCTCCAGGTTCCAGGCGAAGGAGCAGAGCAGGGAGGAGAACAGAAAGCCGACTGATACCCAGACAGCGAGGCGCCGCGCCGAGAGCAGCTGCACCAGCCAGGCGGTCAGCGGAATCATGATGATTTCCGCGACGAGGTAGGAGGTGGAAATCCAGGAGCCTTCTTCGAGCGTTGCCGAGAGGGCGCCCTGGATGTCTTTCAGCGAGGAGTTGGTGATCTGGATATCCAGCACCGCCATGAAGGCGCCGAGCATGGCGCTCATCACGGCGATCCAGTCACGCCGGCTGGGTTCGCCAACCGGACGGATCAGCGCATCAGCGGCCACGGAGGTCGATCTTCACGTCCACCGACATGCCCGGGCGTATGCGCCCTTTGAGCGGGTTGTCGCTGGCAAAGGTCAGCTTGACCGGGATGCGCTGGACCACCTTGGTGAAGTTGCCGGTGGCGTTGTCTGGCGGCAGCAGGCTGAACTGCGCGCCAGAGGCCGGGGAGAGGCTTTCGACCCGGCCCTCGATCGGCGTGTCGGGGAAGGTGTCGAAGGTCAGCTCGGCGCGCTGGCCGACCTGCATGCGGCCGATCTGGGTTTCCTTGAAATTGGCCTGCACCCAGATGTCCTCGTCCGGGACGATCGACATCAGGTAGGCGCCGACCGGGACGTACTGGCCGTTGCGCGCCGAGCGCTGGCCGACGATGCCGCTGATCGGGGCGCGAATCTCGGTGCGCCCGAGGTTCAGCTCGGCGCGCTCGATTTCCGCGCGTGCGCCGTCCATCTGGGCCTGCAGCCGCTTGACGTCGGCCTCGAGGGTGGCGACCTGCTGGCGCTGGGCGGCGAGGTCGGCCTCGGCCTTCTGCCGCTGCGAACGCGCGACCCGGGCGTCGGCCGACAGCGTGGTGACGCGCTCTTCCGAGACGAAGCCCGGTTTGCGCAGGGCTTCGACGCGCGACAGGTCCTTCTGGCTGCGCTCGAGGTTCGCCTGGGCGGCGCTGACCGAAGCCTGGCTGGCGGCGATCAGGCTGGTCTGCTGCTCGAGCCGGCTGCGGGCCTGGGCCAGCTCGGCTTCGCGAATGGCAAGGTTGGCGCGGGCCTGCTCCAATGCCAGGCGGAAATCGCCGGCTTCCAGGCTGACCAGCAGGTCGCCGGGTTTGACGTGCTGGTTGTCCTGCACATGCACCTGCTCGATGCGGGCGGCGAGCTGGCTGGAGATGCGTGTGATCTCGCCCTGCACGTAGGCGTTGTCGGTGTGTTCGTAATGTCGCCCGACGAAGTACCAGTGGGCGAAGAAGGCGCCTGCCACCAGGATCAGCAGGGCGATGAAGATGAACAGTCGGCGTTGCAGCTTGGCGGGCATGTCGTCGCTCGGGACCGGAATTGAGCCGGCCAATCTACCAGTGTTCCGGTTTCGTCATAAGCCGTTACAATCGCGAAACTTTGTTGCATGCAGGGAACAATCCATGGGCCTGGATGATGCCTTGATCTTCACCCGGGTGGTCGAATGCCACAGCTTCACCCAGGCGGCCGCCAGCTTGGGCATGCAGAAGTCCACTGTCAGCCGACGCATCGGCCAGCTCGAGGAGCGCCTCGGGGTGCGGCTGATCTACCGCACGACACGGCGCCTGCGCATGACCGAGGTGGGTCAGGCGTATTACGAGCGTTGCCGGCAGATCATGCTCGATTTTGCCGAAGCCGAGCAGGCCGTGATGCAGTTGCAACAGGCACCGGCGGGCCTGTTGCGAATTTGCGCGCCGATCGAGTTCGGCCAGTGGATCCTCGGTCGGGTGCTGGGAGATTTTATGCGTCTGTACCCTGACATCAATGCGGAGGTCGAGTTGGCTTCGCGCACGGTCGATCCGGTAGAAGAAGGGGTTGATATCGTCATCTCGGTGGGTCAGCCGCAAGATTCCACATTGATTGCTCGCAAGTTGTTCGAAACGCGTCGGCGACTTTGTGCCAGCCCGGCATATCTGGCGCTGCATGGCGTGCCGGCCGAGCTGGCGGACCTGGCCGGGCACCGTGCGATCACCCTGTCGCGTGATCCGGTGCGTTACTGGCCGCTCCTTGAGCAGAACGTCAGCTGCCGTCGCGTGATGACCTGTAACAACATCACTTTTGCCCGCGAGGCTGCGTTGGCGGGCGCCGGCATCGCGGTACTGCCGACGATGATCACCGATCAGGAAGTGCGCGACGGGTTGCTGGTCGAACTCCTGCCGCACGTCGAGTTACCGACGGGCGAGGTGTATGCGGTCTATCCCTCACGGCGCTTCCAGGCGATGAAGGTCAAAGCGTTCCTGGACTTCCTGATGCAGGCTTTGCCGGTCACCGAAGGGCGGCTGGTGGAGCCGGTGGAGGCGCGCCTGCTAACATCGCGCCTTTACACGCGCTGACCCCGCCGACTCTCCGGCTGGCGCCAGTGGCCGTGTGTCCCTGCGCCCTGATTCGAGACCATCATGACCACCGTCCGCACCCGTATTGCCCCGTCTCCCACTGGCGACCCCCACGTCGGCACTGCCTATATCGCGCTGTTCAACCTCTGCTTTGCGCGCCAGCACGGCGGCCAGTTCATCCTGCGTATCGAGGACACCGATCAGCTGCGCTCGACGCGTGAGTCGGAACAGCAGATCTATGATGCGCTGCGCTGGCTGGGCATCGAATGGGACGAGGGCCCGGACGTGGGTGGCCCGCACGGTCCATACCGTCAAAGCGAGCGCGGCGATATCTACCAGAAGTACTCCGACGAATTGGTCGAAAAAGGCCATGCGTTCCCGTGCTTTTGCAGCGCCGAGCGCCTTGATCAGGTGCGTGCTGAGCAGATGGCCAACAAGGAAACGCCACGCTACGACGGCCATTGCATGCATATCCCCGTCGAAGCGGCGCAGCAGCGCATCGCCGCGGGCGAGTCCCATGTGATCCGCATGAAAGTACCGAGCGAAGGCGTCTGCCAGGTCAACGACATGCTGCGCGGCACAGTGGAGATCGGCTGGGACCGCATGGACATGCAGGTACTGATGAAGGCCGATGGCCTGCCGACTTACTTCCTGGCGAACGTGGTCGACGACCACCTGATGGGCATCACCCACGTCCTGCGCGGTGAGGAGTGGCTGCCGTCGGCGCCGAAGCTGATCAAGCTCTACGAGTACTTCGGCTGGGAGCAGCCTCAGCTCTGCTACATGCCGCTGCTGCGCAATCCGGACAAGAGCAAGCTATCCAAGCGCAAGAATCCGACCTCGGTGACCTTTTACGAGCGTATGGGCTTCATGCCCGAAGCGATGCTCAACTACCTCGGCCGCATGGGCTGGTCGATGCCGGACGAGCGCGAGAAATTCACCCTGGCCGAGATGATCGAGCACTTCGACATCAATCGCGTATCGCTGGGCGGGCCGATCTTCGATATCGAAAAGCTATCCTGGCTCAACGGCCAGTGGCTACGCGAGCTGTCGGTCGAGCAGTTCGCCGCCGCCGTGCAGAAGTGGGCATTCAACCCCGGCTACATGATGCAAATCGCGCCGCACGTGCAGCAGCGCGTGGAGACCTTCAGTCAGATCGCACCCCTGGCCGGTTTCTTCTTCTCCGGAGCGTTAACCCTCGATCCCGCACTGTTCGAGCACAAGAAACTCGACGCCACCCAGGTTCGCCAGGTGCTGCAGCTGACCCTGTGGAAGCTCGAAGCACTGCGCCAGTGGGACAAGGACCGCATCACCGGCTGCATTAATGCGGTCGCTGCGCATCTCGAGCTGAAACTGCGTGATGTCATGCCGTTGATGTTCGCCTCGATCACTGGCCAGGCCAGCTCGGTCTCGGTGCTCGACGCCATGGAAATCATCGGCCCGGACCTGACGCGCTTCCGACTGCGTCAGGCGCTGGAGCTGTTGGGCGGGGCGTCGAAGAAAGAAGTGAAGGAGTGGGAAAAGCTTTTCGCGGCCATGGCATGACCCGGCGGTAAGGCGGCGCGCGGCTGGCGCCGCCAAGCCCGGGTCGTCCTGTACCGCTCGTCACCGGTAAGTATTTGTTCTGATGCCGAAAAATCTTCAGGCTCAGGTAAAAATATCGTTGACACCCCGCAGGGCCGCACCTAATATGCGCCCCGTCCTCGAGATGGGGCTATAGCTCAGCTGGGAGAGCGCTTGCATGGCATGCAAGAGGTCGACGGTT
>DAMBNU010000038.1:0-4535 GCA_032064305.1 Pseudomonas sp.
TTAATGGCGAGGATTTTCGCCTAAATCGGTGTCCGGGATCAGTAGACCACTACATACCAGCCTTCTCGATGACTGAATTACTCACGAAATCGGTCGGTCCTTAGTTTTCTCCCTCCGTGCCCAAGCGGTAGACTGAGACACACAAAGCAGTTTCGTTCTCCGAAGGTTACCCATGTCCAAACTCGCCGAATTCAAAGCTCTAGAAGCCCAGCTCGCAGCCCAGCTCAAGCAGCTTGATGCTCTTAAGAATGACGACAAACTCAAGCGCGAAATCGAGTTCGAGGAAAAACTCCGCAATTTGATGGGGCAATATGACGTAGGCCTGCGCGAAATTATTTCAATATTGGATCCGCAGCCCAGCCGCACCAGCATCAGCGCCACCCCGACGTCTCAAGCGCCTCGTCGGCAGCGCCAAGTTAAGGTTTACAAAAACCCAGAAACTGGAGAGGTGGTAGAGACGAAGGGTGGCAATCATAAGATTTTGAAAGCTTGGAAAGAAAAGCACGGCGCCGAAAAGGTAGAGGGTTGGCTTCAGTAAGCTATCCGACCAACACAAGAGCCAGGCACTGCCTGGCTTTTTCTTTACGCTTTCAGCGGTCAACGGATGCAAGCGATCGCACTACAACCAGTACCTGGAATTCATCGGTCCTCGCATGCACTCGCCTAGTTGCACCGCACCACCCACAACTGATCCAGCCTGGTCGTGAAACTTTGGCTCATCATCTCCCGTCGCATGCCCCAGTCCGGCGCGGTGGTTACGCGGCCGGGCCGGAGGGTATTGCGGCCCCACTTGGCGTTGATTGCATCGAGCACGCCCATAACGCGCTCCGACGCGGCGGGCTGGGTTTGGGCGAATAGATCGTCGGTGTACTCGCCACGCTGGCACAGATCCATCAGCAGGACCTCAGCCTTGCTGAACGAAAAGCCCTCGCGATAGATGTGCTCCAAACCGGCGATCGCCGCCCGGGTGATGTATCGGGTGTCGTCGGTGGGATACGGCAGCTCACACACCACGCCTTTTGCGAACTTGGGCTCGTCGGAATTGAACATGCCGGTACGGATGCTGATTCGGACGCGCTTGCACATGGACTGCTGTGCCCTCAGCTTCTCGCTGGCCCGGGCGGCGTATGCCGCCACTGCCTCCTTGATTGGCTCCAGCTCGCGCAGGCGCTTGCCGAACATCCGCGAGCAGCAGATCTCCTGTTTGGGTGACGCGACGTCCTCCAGATTGAGGCACGGCGTCCCGCGCAGTTCGCGAGAAGTTTTCTCGATAACAACGCTGAATTTTTTGCGCAGGGTCCAAGCATCCGCGCTGGCTAGATCCCAAGCAGTACGTATGCCCATCCTGTTCAGGTGCTCGGTCATCCGGCGTCCGACACCCCATACATCGCCGACTTCAGTCACGCGCAGTACCTTGTCGCGCCGCACCGGGTCGAGAAGGTCCACTACCCCACCCGTCTGTTTCTGCCAGCGCTTCGCTGAATGGTTCGCTAGCTTGGCGAGCGTCTTGGTCCCCCCAATGCCCACCCCGACCGGGATACCTGTGCTGCGCAGTACCTCAGCGCGGATCCGCCTGCCGAGCACTTCGACGTCTGGCACACCGGTAAGGTCGGCAAACGACTCGTCGATTGAGTACACCTCAACCGCAGGCACCAGGCTCTCGATGACCGTCATGACGCGCTCGCTCATGTCGCCGTACAGCGCGTAATTGCTGGAAAACACCACAACGCCCCAACGCTCCAGGTCGCGCCGGATCTGAAAATACGGCACGCCCATTTTGATACCGAGCTGCTTTGCCTCGGCCGAGCGCGCGATCACGCAGCCGTCGTTATATCTGAATGACGCTAGCTGTTAGTTAACGCTAAGCCATTGATATGTTGCCGCTGACCGAAAACTGACCCAGTAGAGGCTGTTCTGCCGACTGAAAACTGACCCAGGTGTTCAACTGCTCCTGCTCAATTTTTGAGCAGGAGAACACAGGGTGATCAGTATGGAAATGATGGGCAAAATCCGCCGGATGTATTTCCGCGACAAGCTGTCGCTGCATGAGATAGCCAAGCGCACCGGGTTGGCGCGCAACACGATTCGCAAGTGGGTCAGAGCACCTGAGGCCAAGCCGCCGGTCTACCAACGCCGCGCGATCTTCAACAAACTCAGCCCTTTTCACGCCACGCTGGAGCAGGCGCTAAAAGCCGATTCGCTGCGGCCCAAGCAACAGCGGCGCAGTGCCAAGGCGCTGTTGGCGCAAATCAAAGCCGAAGGTTATGACGGTGGCTACAGCCAGCTCACCGCGTTTATCCGTGCCTGGCGAGGGGGACAGGGCAAGGCGTCGCAGGCCTTTGTGCCGCTGACCTTTGCTCTTGGCGAGGCGTTTCAGTTTGACTGGAGCGAGGAAGGCTTGCTGGTCGGCGGCATTTACCGGCGTATGCAGGTGGCACATCTGAAGCTGTGTGCCAGCCGTGCGTTCTGGCTTGTGGCGTATCCGAGCCAGGGCCATGAGATGTTATTTGACGCCCATACACGCTCGTTCGGCTCCTTGGGCGGCGTGCCGCGCCGGGGCATCTACGACAACATGAAGACCGCCGTCGACAAGGTCAATAAGGGCAAAGGCCGGGCGGTGAATGCGCGCTTTGCGGTGATGTGCGCGCATTACCTGTTCGATCCGGACTTCTGCAACGTCGCCGCTGGTTGGGAAAAGGGCATCGTTGAAAAGAACGTGCAAGACAGCCGCAGGCGTATCTGGCTAGACGCCCAGGACTGCCAGTTTCACTCCTTCGAGGAACTCAATGCCTGGCTGGGCCAGCGCTGCCGCGCGCTTTGGAACGAGCTGACGCACCCTCAATACAGCGGGCTGAGTGTGGCCGAAGTGCTGGAGTTGGAGCGCGCTGAACTGATGCCTGTGCCAGCGCCATTCGACGGTTACGTCGAGCGGCCTGCGCGGGTCTCCAGCACCTGCCTGGTCAGCGTCGGGCGCAACCGCTACTCGGTGCCATGTGAGTACGCGGGTAAGTGGGTCAGCAGCCGTTTGTATCCGACGCGAATCGAGGTGGTGGCTGACGACGCGCTGATCGCCAGCCATGTCCGCTTGCTGGATCGCGACCAGGTCAGCTATGACTGGCAGCACTACCTCCCGCTGATCGAACGCAAGCCCGGTGCGCTGCGCAACGGCGCGCCCTTTGCTGATCTGCCGGCGCCGCTGCGTCAGCTTAAGCACGGTCTGGGGCGTCATGCCGGCGGTGACCGGATCATGGCGCAAGTTCTGGCTGCCGTACCGGTCGCCGGGCTCGATGCGGTGCTGGTGGCTGTTGAGCTGGTACTGGAAAGCGGCAGCCTGAGCGCCGAACACATCCTCAATGTCGTGGCGCGCCTGGCCGCGACCGAACCACCACCCAGCGTCGAAACCCACTTGTCGCTCAAGGAAGCCCCCGTCGCCAACACGGCGCGCTACGACCGCCTGCGTGGCCAGGCCGAGGAGGTCGGTCATGCGTGATTTGATGGCGGAACTCAAGGAGCTGCGCCTGCACGGCATGGCCACGGCCTGGGCGGAGTTAACTGCACAGGGTGAGTCGAACACAGCCTCGTCCAAGTGGCTGCTCGAACACCTGCTGGAACAAGAGCACACAGATCGCGCCATGCGCTCGGTGAGCCACCAGATGAACATGGCCAAGCTGCCGATGCACCGCGATCTGGCCGGCTTCGACTTCAGCGCCTCCAGCGCCGACGCTCGCTTGATCAGCGAGCTGGCCAATCTGAGCTTTACCGACACCGCGCAGAACGTGGTGCTGATCGGTGGGCCAGGCACCGGTAAAACCCACCTAGCCACCGCGCTGGCCGTGTCCGGCATCACCCGGCACGGTAAGCGCGTGCGCTTCTACTCCACGGTCGATCTGGTCAATCTGCTGGAGCGCGAAAAACACGACGGCAAAGCCGGGCGGATCGCCCAGGCACTGCTGCGCATGGATCTGGTCATCCTCGACGAACTGGGTTATCTGCCGTTCAGCCAGGCTGGCGGTGCGTTGCTGTTTCACCTGCTGTCCAAGCTGTACGAACACACCAGCGTGGTGATCACCACCAACCTGAGCTTCGCCGAATGGTCGAGCGTGTTCGGCGACGCCAAGATGACCACCGCCCTGCTGGATCGGCTGACCCACCACTGCCACATCGTCGAAACCGGTAACGAGTCCTATCGCCTGCAACACAGTAGCTTGGCGGCCCAGGCCAAGATCAAATCACGGGAGCGAAAGCGTAAGGGCGGCCAAGAACCGGAGGACGATGAGCCGTTCTGATTTCATGGCGACGACGGCCTGCTACATGGCTGCGTGTGGCAGGTCTTAAACAACTGAACTGGGCTAGCGAAGGAGTGGGAGCAACAGCAGCTGCGCTGGTAGACTTATCCACAGTTGCTGGTAACAAAATCAGCAATCCGCCCTGGGTCAAATTTCAATCGGCAGGGTGGGTCAATTTTCCATCAGCGCCAACACTGACACCCGAGCAGCAGAAGATCCAGGAGCTAGAGGCCAGGATCAACCGGCTGG
>DAMBNU010000039.1:0-4239 GCA_032064305.1 Pseudomonas sp.
CGAATCACCTGGGACAAGGTCCCTGGTGAGCGTCCGGCGGATACAAAAAAGCCCCAGGTTTTCACCTGAGGCTTTGAAGTTGGCTCCGCGACCTGGACTCGAACCAGGGACCCAATGATTAACAGTCATTTGCTCTACCGACTGAGCTATCGCGGAACAGCGGTGCGTATCCTACTGTTTACAAAGGATAAGTCAACCCCCGAAGATTAAAGGACCTGGACGATCGCGTCGGTCACGTGGTCCAGGTTGTTGTGGTTGAGTGCGGCCGCGCAGATGCGGCCGGTGCCGATGGCGTATACACCGAACTCGACCCGAAGACGCTCGACCTGGGGGGCGGTGAGGCCGGAGTAGGAGAACATGCCGCGCTGCTTGGCGACGAAGCCGAAGTCCTGCTTGGCGCCTTTTTCGGCCAACTGGCGAACCATGCTCAGGCGCATGTCCTGGATGCGTGTACGCATCTCGCCCAGCTCGGTTTCCCACATCGCGCGCAGTTCCGGGCTGTTGAGTACGGCGGAAACCACGGTGGCGCCGTGCGTCGGCGGGTTGGAATAGTTGGTGCGGATCACGCGCTTGATCTGCGAGAGCACGCGTGCCGACTCGTCACGGTTCTGAGTGACCATCGACAGGGCGCCGACACGCTCGCCATATAGCGAGAAGGACTTGGAGAAGGAGCTGGAGACGAAGAAACTCATGCCCGACTCGGCGAACAGGCGCACGGCGGCGGCATCTTCCTCGATGCTGTCACCGAAGCCCTGGTAGGCGATGTCGATGAACGGTACATGGTCGTTGGCGCGCAGCACCTCAAGGATCTGCTTCCAGTCCTCCGGCAGCAGGTCAACGCCGGTGGGGTTGTGGCAGCAGGCGTGCAGCACGACGATGGAGCGCGGTGGCAGGTTTTTCAGGTCTTCGAGCATGCCGGGGCGGTCGATCCCGTGGCTGGCGGCGTCGTAGTAGCGGTAGTTCTGAACCGGGAAGCCGGCGGACTCGAACAGCGCCCGGTGGTTTTCCCAACTGGGGTTGGTGATCGCGACAACGGCGTCGGGCAGCATGCGCTTGAGGAAATCCGCGCCGATCTTCAGCGCGCCGGTGCCGCCCAGGGCTTGGGTGGTCACCACCCGACCATCGGCGACCAGCGCCGAATCGGCGCCGAACAGCAGGCCCTGAACGGCCATGTCGTAGCTGGCGATGCCGTCGATTGGCAGGTAGCCGCGCGGGGCGTTGAGTTCCAGGCGCGCCATCTCGGCGGCGGCGACTGCGCGCAGCAGGGGAATACGGCCTTCTTCGTTGTAGTAGACGCCCACTCCCAGGTTGACCTTGTTCTGCCGCGTGTCGGCATTAAAGGCTTCATTGAGGCCGAGGATCGGATCGCGCGGCGCCATTTCGACAGCGGAGAACAAACTCATGATGGGGAGGCTCGAAGAGAGGAGGTGACTGATGCAGCACCCTCGCTTCGCGCTGAGGGCGGTGCGCAAACGGGGCAAGAGTATAGCCGGCCTGGCTCTGCGTCGCGATATGCTAGGGCGGTTTTTCTGTGGCTTTTGCGCCCTCCGGCGGCCCGCTCCGTCGGGTTTCGTCGGCGTTGGATGCCCGGCACTTGATATTGCCGGCGACGGCCGCATTGAAAGGGGCCGAGTCCGTGGAGCCCTTCGGCGCCGCCGCTCCCTGCGGGTGAAATCCGCCGGCACCCGGCAGGCCCCAGCGCCGGGTCCACGTTATCTGAGAGGTCGATATGTCGCAGTTCGAATTGGTCACCCGCTTCAAGCCCGCCGGCGACCAGCCGGAGGCCATCCGGCAGATGATCGAAGGCATCGAGGCAGGCCTGTCGCACCAGACGCTGCTGGGCGTGACCGGCTCCGGCAAGACCTTCAGTATTGCCAACGTTATCGCTCATGTGCAGCGTCCGACTCTGGTGCTGGCGCCGAACAAGACTCTGGCGGCGCAGCTCTATGGCGAGTTCAAGGCGTTCTTCCCGAACAACGCGGTCGAGTATTTCGTCTCCTACTACGACTACTACCAGCCGGAAGCCTATGTGCCGTCGTCGGACACCTTTATCGAAAAGGATGCCTCGATCAACGACCACATCGAGCAGATGCGCCTGTCGGCAACCAAGGCGCTACTGGAGCGACCGGACGCGATCATCGTCACCACGGTTTCCTGCATCTACGGCCTGGGTGATCCGCAGTCATATCTGAAGATGGTGCTGCACGTGGACCGCGGCGATCGCCTCGATCAGCGCGAGCTGCTGCGCCGGCTGACCGGCCTGCAGTACACGCGCAACGATATGGACTTCGCGCGGGCGACCTTTCGGGTGCGTGGCGACGTGATCGACGTCTTTCCTGCCGAATCGGACCTGGAGGCGGTGCGTATCGAGCTGTTCGACGACGAAGTGGAAAGCCTGTCCGCCTTTGATCCGTTGACCGGCGAGGTGATCCGCAAGCTGCCGCGCTTCACCTTCTACCCCAAAAGCCACTACGTGACGCCGCGCGAGACGCTGCTCGATGCCATTGAGAACATCAAGGTCGAGTTGAAGGACCGCCTCGATTACCTGCGCAGTAACAACAAGCTGGTGGAGGCGCAGCGCCTCGAGCAACGTACCCGTTTCGATCTGGAAATGATCATGGAGCTGGGTTACTGCAACGGTATCGAGAACTACTCGCGCTACCTGTCCGGACGAGCGTCGGGCGAGGCGCCGCCGACGCTTTATGACTATCTGCCGGCCGATGCGCTGCTGGTGATCGACGAGTCGCACGTGAGCGTGCCGCAGGTCGGCGCCATGTACAAAGGCGACCGCTCGCGCAAGGAAACCCTGGTCGAATACGGCTTCCGCCTGCCGTCGGCGCTGGACAACCGGCCGATGCGCTTCGACGAGTGGGAAGCGGTCAGTCCGCAGACCATCTTCGTCTCGGCGACGCCCGGGCCCTACGAGGCCGAGCACGCCGGGCGGGTGATCGAGCAGGTGGTGCGACCGACCGGCCTGGTCGATCCGCAGATCGAGGTTCGCCCGGCGCTGACCCAGGTCGACGATCTGCTCTCGGAAATCACCAAATGCGTGGCCAAGGAGGAGCGGGTGCTGGTCACCACGCTGACCAAGCGCATGGCGGAGGACCTGACCGATTACCTGGGCGATCACGGCGTGCGGGTGCGCTACCTGCATTCGGACATCGACACCGTCGAGCGGGTGGAGATCATTCGCGACCTGCGCCTGGGCGTGTTCGACGTTCTGGTGGGCATCAACCTGCTGCGCGAGGGTCTGGACATGCCCGAGGTGTCGCTGGTGGCCATCCTCGATGCCGACAAGGAAGGTTTCCTGCGTTCCGAGCGGTCGCTGATCCAGACCATTGGCCGTGCCGCGCGCAACCTCAACGGCCGGGCGATTCTCTACGCCGACAACATGACCGGCTCCATGGAGCGGGCGATCGGCGAAACGGAGCGCCGGCGCAACAAGCAGATCGCCTTCAACGAAGCCAACGGCATCATCCCGCAGGGCGTGTTCAAGGATGTGAAGGATATCCTCGAAGGCGCGACGGTGCCCGGCTCGCGGAGCAAGAAGCGTCGCGGCGAAGCCAAGGCGGCGGAAGAGGCTGCGCGTTACGAGAACGAGCTACGGTCGCCGAGCGAGATCACCAAGCGGATTCGCCAGCTGGAAGAAAAGATGCTTGCCTATGCGCGGGACCTGGAATTCGAGGCCGCCGCGCAGACCCGCGATGAGATCCACAAGCTGCGCGAGCGGTTACTGCAGGTTTAGGGACGATCGGCGCGAGAGGGTGATCGCAGGCAGAAAACTTGCGACAGGCAGACGCCGTTCATGTTCGGGTCGCACGCACGCGTTTCTATGTAGGAGCAGGCTCTGCCTGCGATTTGCGTCGGTGGTGGCGTAGGGTCGCAGGTAGAACCTGCTCCTACAAAAGCGGGGCTCCGCGCAGTGGCTGGGCGTGTGCCTCGTCGTAGGAGCAGGCTCTGCCTGCGATTGGGTGGCGTCGGTTTTTGCGGAGGCCGGAGGTAGAACTGCTCCTACAAAAGCGGGGCTCTGAACCGCCCCGGGTATTCCGGAGGCTCTTTGGTGTGAGTCATGCCGCTTGTACTGACTCGATCAGTTGCTGGTGTAATTCGCTTCGGCCTCTGCCGGTGGCATGTTCCCGATGGGTTCCAGTAGCCACCGATGGTTGAACCAGTCCACCCATTCCAGCGTTGCCAGCTCCACTGCCTCCCGATTCTGCCAGGAACGACGGTGGATCACCT